>CBDATI010000019.1:0-282604 GCA_965199675.1 Vicinamibacterales bacterium
TGATGTTCGTCGTCCGCAGAGTACGTTCGAGGGCCCCCGTCAGACCGAGCCGCTGCACCGTCAGCGTTTCCTCGAGGCCCTCCCGGATGGACGCCGCCGCGCCAGGGTGGTCGCGTTCCAGCGACCTCGCCAAACGCTTCAGCACCCGCCCCGCCCGGTCCGCGGAATCCATGTCCCAGGCATCCCGCAACGCCTTGCCCACCGAAGCGTGCAGCCGCTCGGGCAGATGGCCCAGCACGTTGCGGAGCTTGTGCACCTGGCAGCGCTGCACCACCCCGCGGGAACCGAACCACGTCGCTGATGGCTCGCCGCAGCCCAGCCGCCCCGTCGACGACGAACAGCAACGTCCGGTCCGTCGGCACGCCCCGCGTCACCAGGTCGCTCAACAGCCCCGTGGCCACCGCCGCCGTCTCCGTCGCGCCTTCGCGCAGACCGAGCACGTGTTTGCGACCCTCCGTATCGATGCCCAACGCTACCACCAAGCTGTGGTCTCGGAAGACCTTGCCGTCGATGCAGACCACACGCAGGTCCAACTCACCCAACGGACGGCTCAGAAACGCCCCCAGCCGCTTCGCCGACAGCGCCACGAAACGCCGAGACACCGCACTGCTCGACGTGCCCCGCTCCATCACCTCGGCCGGCGCCGGGTCCAACGTGTCCGCATACCGCCGCGTCGATACCCCGGCCGCGACCGCAGACAGCGTGTGCTCGTCCAGCGGGTCGGTCGCCGACGCCCAGCGGAAGCTCGGCAGCTCCACCTCGCCGTCGGCGCTGCGCACCCGCAGCCGCGGCACCCCCACCTGCCGGCCGCCAAGCGTTACCTGGCTCGCCGCGCTGCCGCCGCGCCACGCGGACCGCTCCTCCTGATGGCGCCCCTTCGGGCCGCACAGGTCTTCTCGGTCCCCCTCCATCATCGCCTGCAGAACCTGCATCCCGGTCGTGATGCACAAGCCGTGGAAGGCTTCCCGGACTCCCTCCAGCACGCCGAGCACCGGCAGCGGTACCTGAATCGTCGCAGCCCGTGAACTCGGGGGTTGGCTCGAACGCCTCCGCCTGTCATGCTTCGCCATGGGTGGCTCTCCTCCTGTTGATTGCACCCCTGTCCTACCACAGACAGGGACGAGGAGTCGCCACCCGCTTCAACTCAGTTCAACAGCCTCCGGGACATCCCCTTCGATGCCGCGCGCCAAACTGTCGTCGGAAAAGCGAGACCCACGGCAGACGAGCATCAGGTCGGCACGATCGCGGAGTGCCTCCACCCCGGATTCGAGCACCAGGGCAAGATTCTCGTCAAGGCGCGTGTGTCCGCGTACAGACACGACCAGCCTTCGGTCGGCCGATGACCAGCACGCGCACCTTGTGGTTACCGGGTCGTTACGCCGCTCCCTGGTCTCGGTAAACGACAAACGAAACCCGTATTTGCTCTTGGCCTAGCGCCACAGCGAGCAGGAAAGTCTGTGTGATCGATGGCTACAGCAAGCAAAAATCGCATATTCGGCATCGACCTCGGTACCACCTACTCTTGCATAGCCTACGTCAACGACGTCGGGAAGGCCGAGGTGGTCCCCAATAGCGACGGCGACCTCACTACGCCCTCCGTGGTCTACTTTGAGAGCTCTCAGAGCGTGGTCGTCGGCAAGACCGCCAAGGACGAGTTGGCGGTCAATCCAGACCCAGTCATCACGCTGGTAAAGCGACACATGGGCGAGCCCCGACGCAAAGTTCTCTGGAATTATCGAAGGTGACCTGTCTCCCCAAGAGGTCTCCGCCCACATCCTCCGGAAACTCGTGCAGGATGCCCAGGACTATACGCGTCTGACGGAGCCCATCACCGACGTTGTTATCACCTGCCCGGCCTACTTCGGTTTTTCGCAAAGGGAGGCGACCCGTCAGGCGGGGGAACTCGCCGGGCTAAACGTGCGGTATATCATAAACGAGCCTACCGCCGCCGCCATCTTCTACGGCATCACCGAGAATGTCTCTCGGGATCAGACCATTCTCTTATACGACCTGGGTGGTGGCACCTTCGACGTTACCGTCATCGTCGTCGACGCAGCCGGCAACATCAGTGTGATCTGTACCGACGGCGACCACAATCTCGGCGGCGCCAACTGGGACGAGGACTTGGCGACCGCCTTCGCGGAACGGTTCTCTAAGGAACACGGCACGAGAGCCGGCGACCTGAAGGACTCCGACGAGACATGGCAGGAGCTTCTGGCTCTGGCCGAAGACGCCAAGAAGTCGCTGACATCCAAGGCAAAACACGTCACCAGAGTGACCTACGGAACCAACCGCTCCCGGATAGAGATGACGCGTGGAGAATTCGACACGATTACCGGTCATCGGCTCGAAAACACCATTACCCTCACGAAGAACGTTCTCGACACGGCAAAAGATAAGGGACAGGCCACCATCGACGGCATTCTTCTTGTGGGCGGCTCGACCTACATGCCTCAGATCAAGGAGCGGCTGACAAAGGAATTTCCCTTGGTGAACGACATCCGTTTGCTGGACCCGAATCAGGCGGTAGCCAAGGGGGCTGCCCTGTTCGGCTACAAGTGTTACCTCGACGACGAGATCATGAAGAAGATCGCCGAGGAGGCCGGCAACCAGGTGGCCGACGTGACGACCGCGAATGTGCCAGATGTCTTGCGTGAGCGTGCGGAAGCCACGGTCGCGGCGGACCACGGCTTGCAGCTGTCGCAGATGCAGAATTTGACGCGGAAAGCGATCGAGAACGTCACATCGAAGAGCTTTGGGGTTGTTGCGGTTGACTCCGCCAACAACAGACGCGAGTATGTCGAGAATCTCGTTGTGGTAAATGAAAAGGTGCCAAGGGAAACATCCAAAGAGTTCAACACAGTAGCAGAAAACCAGACGAGTGTCAACCTGCGTTGCATGGAAAACAAGCTGGACGGCCAGGAGGTCGATCTCGATGTGTGCACTGAAATCGGAACTGCGACCCTCAAGTTCGCACGAGCGTTACCTAGGAATTCACCTATAAAGGTGAGCTTTTCGCTTTCGGCGGACGGACTGCTGTCCGTACGGGCGAGCGATTTGACTACGGGCGGTGAGATCGACATAACCATCGAAACCGCTGCGATCCTGTCGTCCGACGAACTCCGGGAAAAGAAGGCCCGGAGCACGTCCATCGCCGTCACCTGAAGCGATCTGCGTGGAAGGGCGCGAACGGGGCGGGTCTGGCAGCCCGTGGAAAAAGTCGGCAAATTCGGGCCGATCGGGTCGATCTGAGTGGTTGTAGTGTCGTAGACTTCACAGCATGGCGATGGGCAAGAGGCCGGCGGCTCGACCGGCGCCACCGATGTGGGTGACGGCAGAGGACCTTCCCAAGAGTGCGGGGCATCCCTTCTTCGAGCGGCTGAATCGGATTCTGGAGAAATCCAGGTTCGACGCTTTCGTGGAGGGGTTGTGTGCGGTCTTCTACGCGGAGCGAATGGGTCGTCCGAGTCTGCGACCCGGGCGGTATTTCCGGCTTCTGTTCATCGGGTATTTCGAGGGTCTGTCATCGGAGCGCGCGATTGCGTGGCGGGTCGCGGATTCGCTGAGCCTGCGGGCTTTCCTGGATCTGGACGTGACGGAGGCGACGCCGAACCACTCGACGCTGTCACGGACTCGGCGTCTGATCGACGTGGAGACGCACGCGGCGGTGTTCACGTGGGTGCTGGAGCGGTTGTCGGAAGCGGGTCTGGTGAAGGGGAAGACGATCGGGGTGGACGCGACGACGCTGGAAGCGAACGCGGCGATGCGGAGCATCGAGCGTCGGGATACGGGGGACTCGTACGACGCGTTCGTGCGGGGGCTGGCGGAGGCATCTGGCATTGCGACGCCGACGCGGGCGGAGTTGGCGCGTTTCGACCGTTCGCGGAAGGGCCGGAAGACGTCGAATGAAGAGTGGACGTCTCCGCAGGACCCGGACGCGAAGATCGCGAAGATGAAGGACGGTCGGACGCATCTGGCCCACAAGGCGGAGCACGGTGTCGACCTGGAGACGGGAGCGCTCCTGTCGGTGACGGTTCAGGACGCGTCGGAGGGTGATACGGCGACGCTGCCGGAGACGCTGACGAAGGCGGCGGAGCAGGTGGAGGCGGTTCAGCCTGACGGTGAGGGCGTCGAAGAGGTGGTGGCCGACAAGGGGTATCACAGCGACGCGACGCTGGTGGCGCTCGACGACCTTGGTGTACGCAGCTACATCGCGGAGCCGGCGCGTGGTCGGCGCGTCTGGCAGGACAAGAAGACGGGTGAGACGCCGCCGGAGAAGCGTGCTGCGCAGTCGGCGCTGTATGGGAATCGTCGGCGTATTCGCGGGGACCGGGGCCGTCGTCTCCAACGCTGCCGGGGGGAACTGGTGGAGCGGCCTTTCGCTCACCAGTATGAGACCGGGGGTCTGCGTCGGGTGTGGGTGCGCGGCCATGAGAATGTCCGCAAGCGGGTGCTGGTCCAGGCGGCGGGCTGCAACCTGGGTCTGTTGCTGCGCCGCCTGACGGGCGTCGGTACGCCCCGGAGCCTGCAGGGGCGGGCTCTTTCGGCGATTCTCGGGCTGATCGAACGCCTCATGGGCCTCTGGGGGCGTCTGAACGGCCTCTGGAGGGCCAAATGGGCTCCGGTCGCCCCCTGGGGCTCAGCCGCTCGTCCCCAAGCTGCTTGAACAGGCCCGCTCAGCGAACCGACTTCGTCCACGGGCTGCTGAGCGCGGAAGTGAGGTGCGAGCGTGAAGGAGATCAGTAAGTTACTTGTCGTTGTCGACTGCAAGGACCTCTACCACTTTCTGAAACTGGACCGAGGTACCGCGCCGGCCGTGTTGTGCGAAGAGGCGGAAAAGCGTGTCCGGAGCATCCAGAGCAAAGGGCGGAGGGGGGCGGACTGGGACGCCAAGAAGGAGCTGGCCTCGAAGTGCAAGACGATATTCAAAAATGCCGAGACCAAGGCGGAGTACGACCGGTATCTGGACGAGCAAGCTGCGCAGGCCGGCGCAGGCGAAGGTACGACGCGGAGCCAGGAATCCAATATTGAACGGAGCGCTCTGCTGAAAAGTGGCATGGATAGCCTGAATCAGGGATACCCCAAGGAGGCTGTCCGCATCGCCAAGCTGTTGACGGGAATCGACGATCCTCAAGTCTCGACATTCCGGCTCAACGTCGCGCAGCGTCTACTGGATACCGGCGACCACGCGGAAGCGTTTGACTTCATCGAGTGGTGTCGGAAGAGGGAGGCAGATGCCGATGAGTATGAATTGATGCTTGGCATCTTTTTCGCCCAGGAGGGAATAGCCACTTGGTCTACCGATCCGAAGACGAAGCAGAGCTTCGCCCACGCTCACGAACATATAGTGGAGGCGGAAGCCTGTCTGGAGATGGCGCAAGCACACGCAGGACGCTACGGCAAAGACGATCATAAGCTCGACCTCGCGCTGGCCAGCCTGCGAGGACATTTGGAGGTGGCGACCCAGAACAAGTGGGCCGGAAATACTCTGGCGACAGCCGCAGCTCTGCTGATGGGCGTTGTGGCCGCTTTGGCCGCTATAGGTAGCGGGCTGGGCGCACTTGCGGGCGGATTTTCGACGATGCTATTGGTAGGCGTGTCGACGTACATTGCGTCGTCCTTTGAACCCACCTGGAAGGTCAACGAGCGTATTTTCAAGGCGGATGGAGAGGTAGAGCCGCTTTTTTATTTAATAAAGGCGTTTTTTTTATTCGCGACCATGCATATCGTTGGGCCGTTTAAGTTATGCTCGAAGTTCGTGATACCATTTGTGGCGGCACGGCTTGAGCCGTACGCGGGCGAATGGGCGCGGGCCGCCAGTTGGTTGGCGCTCGTAGTGGGCGGCTATGTTCTGGTGGTGATTCTGGGGGCCGTGGTGGCGCTTCTGACGGCGGTATTCGGTTAGCGCGTCCGGGAGCGGTTTCGCCCGTGAAAATGTAACTGACAATGGACCAGTGCTCCGGAAAGTTGCGGCGGCGGTGAGGCATGCCTGACGCAAGATTGTCGGATAGACTGGCCAATGCCGCGAAGGGCCATCGGTCTTTCATCGTGGGCGGCGCCCCAGGAGGTCGCGTGCGAGGCGTGCGGCGGCCGGCTCGGTGTGATGGCGGCGGACCCGGAACCCGTCGGGAGGGCCGGCCGGCGGTCAGGCGGGTGGCGGCAGCGCAAGCGCTTCGGGCACGACGGGTACGCGGGCGCACAGCATCGTCGTGAACAGCACGCGGGGGTCGAGTCGGCGTTGGCGGGCGGTACGCACCACGCTCGCCAGCACCTGCTGGGTGTTGGCACCCTTGCGGGTACGGTTGCCGCCGCACACCTTGCGGGTGACCACCGCGGGACGGATGGCCTGCTCCGCCCGCCAGTTGGTCGCGTCTATCGACGGGTCGCACAGGAAGAGGAACACCGCCGGGAACTCGTTGGCCAAGTGCTTGGCGAAGCGCTCGGCGGCGGCCAACGGCGGCGCGGTGTCGATCAGGCGCCCGAGCCGGGCGACCAGTCGGCCGCGAGCCGTTGCCAGACCGTGCTCGCTGATGTCGCCCGCCTTGCAGCGGTCGCGCAGCGCGAGACCGTCCTGAAGGACCGCCTGCACCTCGCCGGCCCAGGGGCTGTCGGGGTGAGCGGCCTGCAGATCCTTGCAGCGGCGCAAGAGATGACCCACGCACGTCTGGTGCGGCGCATGCTTGAAGCCGCGATAGGCCACCCAACCGTCCCGCACCAGCACGCCGGAGAAATCGGGGCTGAGAACCGCCGCCGCATGCTCGAACCCCCGCCCGGCGCAGATCGCGTAGACCGTGGTCTCCGGGGTCGCGAACACCCACAGCCAGTGGTTGAGCGTCCACACACGCCACCCCGTCTCGTCCGGCGTGATACTCTGGTCTCATGAGACTGAGCACATCCCATGAGCGTCTGATGTCAAATAGCAGCGTTTCTTCACCGAATTTAATTAGTTGGGGTCGCGACAGAGAAGAGCGTGTCAATGGAACGGATGGAGATGATTCTCCACGTTCATCAACAACTGGAGTGGATATGATGGAATTTGTGACGGCTGTCAATCGGTTCGTTGCCGGAGCTGTGTCGACGGCGAATGCAGTGACGGCGGTGTTGCTTCCCTTGGTGTTTGCGTTAGTGGGTTCACAGGCCGGTGGGTTCTTGGGGTTCATTGGGGGACTAGTGATAGGAGTCATGACCGCGTTCGTGCTGTGCGGTTTGCTGGCCCTTGTCATTGACATACGGAATGGGCTGCGAGACAAATCTCCGTGAGTATTCGGTTACCGGGTCGGGGCGAGAAGATCCCCCGAAATGTGCAGGCGTGGAGACCTTGTGCAGATACGTGAGACATGGCGCGCAAGAAGGGCGACCAGGACGAGTCGGACCGGACGGGGCGTCGGCGAGACCCTCGCGACCTGCGCATCGAGCGCCTGAAGCGGGACAAGGCGAAGCTGATCGAGGAACGCGACCACTGGAAGCGCCGCAGCGAGCAGCTGGAGAAGGAGCTCGAGGCCGCCCGGCGCGCCGGCAAGCGGCAGGCGGCCCCCTTCGCCAAGGACCGGCGGCAGGGAAGCGGCGAGCGGCCGGGCGAAGGCGTGGTGCGGACTACGGGAAGCAGGGGCGGCGCCAGCCGCCCCCACGCGTCGGCGAGGTCCACGCGGCGCCGGTCCCGACGAGTTGTCCCGACTGTGGCGGCGCGGCCACCGTGGACGGTGTGTCGTCGCAGTATCGGGAAGAGCTGCCGGCGGTTCAGGCCTTGGTGCGGCGGTGTTCGCGACCCCGGACACCACGGTCTACGCGATCTGCGCCGGGCGGGGGTTCGAGCATGCGGCGCGCTCACGCACACGCCAGCCGTGCACGACACAGACCGATGCACAACCCGCACCACGACACACGTCTCGACACCCGCCTTCACCCGAAAGGACCACAGATGCACAGTTCATCACCGCTCCCCCTCGCCCCGCTCACCCGGTTACTTGCGGTCTCCGCCGTCATCTTCACCATCGGATGCGGAGGACTCCCCGAACCGATCGAGACAGTTCTCGACCGAGCCGACGTGCTCACCGAGACCGCACGAGACGCACTCCTCGAAGTCGAAGACGAGTTCCGCGAGATCGACCCCTGCCCGGCATACGAAGGTATGCCCGAACTCTTCAGAAGTGTGTTGCGCCGCAGCATATACGCACCGTACTCCAATGACGTCGATCCCCCAGCACGCGAACGGCAACCGATGTTCACAGGCAGTTGCCGGGAGAATGAGCTCAGAGCCGACGGAGTACGCGCGGGCTTCCATGCTACGCTCGAGCGACTTGAAGACTACCGACGCATAACCGACAACATGCGGACGTTCCTCACAGACAATAACGGCGGTCTTCACGAGGAACTCGTAAACACTTTTGAAGAGGATCAACGCAAGTTGGAAGCAATGCGAACGTTCTTCACAGAGATGGACGACGACGCAACAGAAATGGACGATGACGTAAACGCGTTTTACGGTCCGATATTCGCCGACCACTATGACCTACTGGTCCGCACAATCAGCACGGCTATCACAGACCAAGAGGGCCCAGAGGCCCGCGACGAATTCTTTGCGTACGCCGAGTCTGAGATAAACCCGTCTGACTTGCCGCAGGAGGCCCGCGGCATGTTTCGTCGGTGGTTCGACGACAACAGGCCCCCGAGTTCCGAGGACGCGATCAGTAACACTGTGTCCTTCTTCATCGGCGAAATGGAGAGGCTGCGTGCGAACGTGGAAGCCACGCGAGAATGGGCCGCTGAGATCGCCGAGTGGCGGCAGCAGAGTTGGGAAGGACCAGACTACACACCAACGCCGCGCTCCAACTGGAGGCCACTCCGGGGGACCTGGAGTGGTCGCTTACTACACCCCCAGCAGCCCGTGGAAAAAGTCGGCAAATTCGGGCCGATCGGGTCGATCTGAGTGGTTGTAGTGTCGTAGACTTCACAGCATGGCGATGGGCAAGAGGCCGGCGGCTCGACCGGCGCCACCGATGTGGGTGACGGCAGAGGACCTTCCCAAGAGTGCGGGGCATCCCTTCTTCGAGCGGCTGAATCGGATTCTGGAGAAATCCAGGTTCGACGCTTTCGTGGAGGGGTTGTGTGCGGTCTTCTACGCGGAGCGAATGGGTCGTCCGAGTCTGCGACCCGGGCGGTATTTCCGGCTTCTGTTCATCGGGTATTTCGAGGGTCTGTCATCGGAGCGCGCGATTGCGTGGCGGGTCGCGGATTCGCTGAGCCTGCGGGCTTTCCTGGATCTGGACGTGACGGAGGCGACGCCGAACCACTCGACGCTGTCACGGACTCGGCGTCTGATCGACGTGGAGACGCACGCGGCGGTGTTCACGTGGGTGCTGGAGCGGTTGTCGGAAGCGGGTCTGGTGAAGGGGAAGACGATCGGGGTGGACGCGACGACGCTGGAAGCGAACGCGGCGATGCGGAGCATCGAGCGTCGGGATACGGGGGACTCGTACGACGCGTTCGTGCGGGGGCTGGCGGAGGCATCTGGCATTGCGACGCCGACGCGGGCGGAGTTGGCGCGTTTCGACCGTTCGCGGAAGGGCCGGAAGACGTCGAATGAAGAGTGGACGTCTCCGCAGGACCCGGACGCGAAGATCGCGAAGATGAAGGACGGTCGGACGCATCTGGCCCACAAGGCGGAGCACGGTGTCGACCTGGAGACGGGAGCGCTCCTGTCGGTGACGGTTCAGGACGCGTCGGAGGGTGATACGGCGACGCTGCCGGAGACGCTGACGAAGGCGGCGGAGCAGGTGGAGGCGGTTCAGCCTGACGGTGAGGGCGTCGAAGAGGTGGTGGCCGACAAGGGGTATCACAGCGACGCGACGCTGGTGGCGCTCGACGACCTTGGTGTACGCAGCTACATCGCGGAGCCGGCGCGTGGTCGGCGCGTCTGGCAGGACAAGAAGACGGGTGAGACGCCGCCGGAGAAGCGTGCTGCGCAGTCGGCGCTGTATGGGAATCGTCGGCGTATTCGCGGGGACCGGGCGCTGCCGGGGGGAACTGGTGGAGCGGCCTTTCGCTCACCAGTATGAGACCGGGGGTCTGCGTCGGGTGTGGGTGCGCGGCCATGAGAATGTCCGCAAGCGGGTGCTGGTCCAGGCGGCGGGCTGCAACCTGGGTCTGTTGCTGCGCCGCCTGACGGGCGTCGGTACGCCCCGGAGCCTGCAGGGGCGGGCTCTTTCGGCGATTCTCGGGCTGATCGAACGCCTCATGGGCCTCTGGGGGCGTCTGAACGGCCTCTGGAGGGCCAAATGGGCTCCGGTCGCCCCCTGGGGCTCAGCCGCTCGTCCCCAAGCTGCTTGAACAGGCCCGCTCAGCGAACCGACTTCGTCCACGGGCTGCCAGGGGCGACCCTACCCATTTACCATAAACTTCAGATCCGACACGACAGAAGTAGCAGTCCCCAGACTGAGGTGCGTAGGCGACATCGTCGCCAAGTCGGAGTCAGACGACTTGCCCACGTACGACTTTGTGACGAGACCGGACAGCCGCGACAGACCATGCGGCGAGGGCGAACCTCCGACGGTGACGTTGCACCGTCTAACTGAAGACGTACTACTGTTTCATCTGCTAGACAGGGAAGCCGTTTCGTGGGACGGTCGGCCGAGGGAACGAGAATATACAGGCTCACTGACACTGGAGTAACGCCACCCTCCCGCCAGAACAGAGAGAGAGCCGCCGGCAGACAGTACAGCCAGACCGGCGGCATCTCTCCAACGAAGCACCGCGGGCTTCAGCGCTCAGCCGCATCCCCCGTCTTCTCGCCCGCCTTCACTTTCGGGAGCCACTCGACCGTCCTGATCTCCATTCGCCGGTTGTACACGACCACGCCGTGCTTCGGGGCGTCGTGGTGGACCATCGCGAGGGCGTCACGGTAGACCGGGGTCCGGCAGACGGCGCCGGGGACGAGATCGACCGGGGGCAGGGTGCGGAGGACTTCCCAGGGCAGGTGTTCGGAGAGTACGCGCCGCACGCTCCGCTCGTCGGGGAGGTCCTTCAGCACGAAGAGGTCGACGTCGCTGTGCGGTCGCTGTGCGGTCGCATCGAGCCCCGTACGGCGGAGCCGAAGAGCACGACCATGTCGGGTTCGGCGGCGTCGACGATCTGGCCGAGCACGGCCCGGAACTGTTCGGGGTGTGGCCGTCCGGCCTCGACGCGCCAGGGAGGTCTCATCGCGGATTACCCCCGAGTTGGCGCCTGCTGCGGCGCCTGCCGCTCCCGTTCGGCAGGGCGGCGCGGCGTCGAAACGGACCGGATTCTCCGCGGCTGAGGATCGGTGATTGGGACCCGCGTGCAATTCCCCGGATTGAGTGGTGAGCCGCCAGGGACTCGAACCCCGAACCCGCAGATTAAGAGTCTGCTGCTCTACCAGTTGAGCTAGCGGCCCACTCGTGAAATCAGAGGATCGATGGGGAGGGGCGGACCCGGCGGCCGCCTCTGCCAGCCAGTCCCGACACCAGCCCACCGCGACCGGCCGAGGCGCACCGGGCTCGTCCGAGGCGGCGACGCAACGGCGACGACAGCACGGTACGGCCGCGACACGCGAACAACCGTTCGGTTCCTGCCAGCGCCTGTTCAGATTCTAGCACGGCGTCCGATGGACGCCCGGGAGACGGCCGCGCCCGCCGTGCGCCACCGCATCAGGCACGGCCCGTACGAAGGTGGACCTGTTCTTCGGGCCCCGTCGGTCGACAATCCGCTGGCGCGGGGCCGCGTCCAGCACAACCGCTTCACTGTGACCGTGGTCGCCGGCCATCAGCGCCGCCGGAAGAGACCACGCTGTGTCGCGGCAGAGGCGGCGGGGGTTTCTCTCCGCTCGGGGTGGTCGAGCCGGCTCGGCCCATATTTTGATAGAAGCTGATAGTTGACTAAATCCAGAATGCATGGTGAACTGTGTCGTGGTGAACGAAAACGCCAAGCGGCTCCTGAGGCGGCATGGGTTGCAGGTCACCGCCCAGCGGCTGGCGGTGCTGCGGGCCGTGTCGACCCGCCCGCACGCCACCGCTGATGAGCTCGCGGACGATGTGCGGGCGAGCATCGGGTCGATCTCTCGGCAGGCGGTGTACGACACCCTGGCAACGCTGGTCGAGAGGGGCCTGGCCCGCCGGATTCAGCCCGCGGGGTCGCCCGCACGCTACGAGGACCGCGTCGGCGACAATCACCATCACCTCGTCTGCCGCGGCTGCGGCGTCATGGTCGACGTCGACTGCGCCGTGGGTGCGGCGCCCTGCCTCACCGCCGAGGACGATCACGGCTTCGCGATCGACGAGGCCGAGATCGTCTATTGGGGGTACTGCCCCGGCTGCCGCCGTCGGCGCGCCGCCGCGAACGGAACCATCGAGAACAGAAAGGGTTGAAGGACATGCACGACACGGCTGAGGACAAGACCGCGAACCAGGGCGGGTGCCCGGTGGCGCACACGGCGGCCGGCGCCGCCGCGAACCTGCGCTGGTGGCCGAATCAACTGAACCTGAAGGTGCTCCACCAGAACTCGCCGGCGTCCGATCCGATGGGCGAGGCGTTCGACTACGCAGAGGAGTTCGAGTCGCTCGACCTGGCCGCCGTGAAGAAGGACATCGAGGCGGTGATGACGACGTCGCAGGACTGGTGGCCGGCCGACTACGGCCACTACGGACCGCTGTTCATCCGCATGGCGTGGCACAGCGCCGGCACCTACCGCATCCACGACGGCCGCGGCGGCGGCGCCTCGGGCACGCAGCGTTTCGCGCCGCTCAACAGTTGGCCCGACAACGCGAACCTCGACAAGGCGCGGCGGCTGCTCTGGCCGGTCAAGCAGAAGTACGGCCGGAAGCTCTCCTGGGCCGACCTGATGATCCTCGCGGGCAACTGCGCCCTGGAGTCGATGGGGCTGCGGACGTTCGGCTTCGCGGGCGGGCGCGAGGACGTGTGGGAGCCCGAGGAGGACATCGACTGGGGGTCCGAGACCGAGTGGCTCGGCGACGAGCGCTACAGCGGCGACCGGGAGCTCGCCAAGCCGTTCGGCGCGGTGCAGATGGGCCTGATCTACGTGAATCCCGAGGGGCCGAACGGCAATCCGGATCCGGTGGCGGCGGGGCGGGACATCCGGGAGACGTTCGGCCGGATGGCGATGAACGATGAGGAGACGGTGGCTCTCATCGCCGGGGGCCATACGTTCGGCAAGACCCACGGCGCCGCTCCGGACCAGCACGTCGGGCCCGAGCCCGAGGGCGCGGCCCTCGCCGAGCAGGGCCTCGGCTGGACGAGCGGCTTCGGCAGCGGCAAGGCCGGCGACGCGATCACCAGCGGCCTGGAAGGGGCCTGGACGCCCACCCCGGTGAAGTGGGACAACAGCTTCTTCGAGACGCTGTTCGGCTACGAATGGGCGCTGACGAAGAGCCCCGCGGGGGCCCATCAGTGGGTTCCGAAGGACGGCGCGGGCGCCGACACCGTGCCGGACGCCCACGATGCGTCGAAGCGGCACACCCCGGTCATGCTGACGACGGACCTCGCCCTGCGGATGGACCCGATCTACGCGCCGATCTCGAAGCGCTTCCACGAGAACCCCGACGCTTTCGCGGACGCCTTCGCCCGTGCGTGGTTCAAGCTGACGCACCGCGACATGGGGCCGGTCTCGCGCTACCTCGGCTCCGAGGTGCCCAGCGAGGCGCTGCTGTGGCAGGACCCGGTGCCCGCCGTCGATCACGAGCTGATCGATGCGCAGGACGCCGCCGCCCTCAAGGGGCGCATCCTCGATTCGGGGCTGACGGTCTCCGATCTCGTCTCGACGGCGTGGGCGTCCGCCTCGACGTTCCGCGGCACCGACAAGCGCGGCGGCGCCAACGGGGCGCGCATCCGCCTCGCGCCGCAGAAGGACTGGGCAGTGAACCAGCCGGCCCAGTTGGCGTCGGTGCTGGGTGTCCTGGAGGGCATCCAGAACGACTTCAACCGCGCCCAGACCGGCGGGAAGCGGGTCTCGCTCGCGGACCTCATCGTGCTGGGTGGGTGCGCGGCCGTCGAGCGGGCCGCGAGCGACGCCGGGCACGACGTCGAGGTTGCCTTCTCGCCGGGGCGCACCGACGCGGAGCAGGAGCAGACCGACGTGGAGTCGTTCGCGGTGCTGGAGCCGACCGCAGACGGCTTCCGCAACCATCTCGGGAACGGACACCGCCAGGCCGCCGAGGCGCTGCTGGTCGACCGTGCGCAACTGCTGACCCTGACCGCGCCCGAGATGACGGTGCTCGTGGGCGGCCTGCGCGTCCTGAACGCCAACGTGGGCCAGTCCGACAACGGCGTCTTCACCCGCCGGCCGGGCACGCTGACCAACGATTTCTTCGTCAACCTGCTCGACATGGGCACGGCCTGGGAGGCGTCCGGCGACGGGTTCGAGGGGCGCGACCGCGCGACCGGCGAAGTCAAGTGGACCGGCACCGCCGTCGATCTCGTCTTCGGCTCCAACTCCCAGCTCCGCGCCATCGCCGAGGTCTATGCCTGCGACGACGCGCAGCCGGCGTTCGTGCGCGACTTCGTGGCCGCGTGGCACAAGGTGATGAACCTCGATCGTTTCGATCTGGCGTGATCGCGGCGCGGTGATCACGCCGTTGCGAGCAGGTCTCGACGGGGCCTGCGAGGGCGTCCGCCACGCGCGGGCACGCACCCCTCGCAGGCCCGCGGCGACGGCCGCAGCCTGCTCACCTGCACGGGGGCGTATGCACCCGCGCGCGGGCGCATGGCGCTGATGCAGCGGTGGGACAGTCGGCGAGGCGCGATTGCGCGGGCGTCACCCGCGACCGGCGGCGCCGAAGAAGCGGCGCCAGCTCATCGCGACGCCGGTCCACACCATGACGGCGGCGCCCAACGACACGGCGCCGGCGATCGACTGGCCGATCGCGCCGTACACCTCTCCGGTGTGCGCGAACCGCAGCCACCGGCGGACCTTGAAGCCGCGGCTGAAGGTGGGATAGCCGGCGCGGCCGACGAGTTCACCGGTGGCCCGGTCGAACAGCAGGTCCTCGCTCTTCGACGGCTGACGGCCGTTGCCGCGGTCGACGGCGACCACGACGGGGTCGCGAGGCGATTCGGGCAGGCTGATGGTGATCGTTCGCCATCCCGGGGTTCCGGCGACAGCCTTCGCGGCCAGCGCCTGCAGGGCGACCGGCGGGGTTGACGGGGCCGGCTCAACGGTTGGGTGGTCGCCGGCCTCCGGCCGCGGCGACTGCTGGAACGGCCGGGCGTCGCCGGCCGCGAGATGAACGAGGTCGGCGGCCCACTGGTACGAGATGGTGGCCCCGCTCGCGACGATGACGGCGAGGGGAACCGCCGACCAGAAGCCGATCACGTTGTGCCAGTTGAAGTCGCGGGCCCGTCCCCCGAGGCCGCGCCGGAACCACAACGCGTGCCGCCACGCGGCGCGGCCTCCCCGTGAAGGCCACCAGAGGTAGACCCCGCTGACGAGCAGGAAGAGGAACCCCAGGTTGGCGGTCGCCATGATCGTCCGGCCGACGAGGCGGTACTCCCCCTCGAGGGCGAGCCACCGGTGGAAGGTCAGGATGCCGCGAAGGACGCGGCGCGTGCGCGTGTCGCCGTCGCCCCGCGGCTCGCCGGTGAAGCGGTCGACGTGGATGGCGGCGCCGTCGGCGAGCCCGAAGACCGCGGGTTCCTGCGGGTCCCGGCTCAGGGTCACGGAGGCGACGACGCCACCCGGGGCCTCGCCTCCGTTCCGCGCGATCAGCTCGTCGAGCGCGAGCGGTGCGGCGTCCGGCGCCGGGTCGGCGCGATAGCCGCGAAGCGCCCACCGGTCGAGCTGCGCCTCATAGGTCAGGACCACGCCGGTGACCGCCATCAGGAAGATGGCGATGGCGGCGGCGACGCCGACGGCGAGGTGGATCCAGAAGATCGCCCTGCGCAGGGACATGTCCGGTGAGCCTCGGGGCGGGGCAGACGCCGGAGTCGCCGCCCGGCACCAGCGCCGAACCGCGGTGGGCTGGCTCGTTCGTGCTCGGGGGCGGGGACGGCGGTGGAGTCGCGGCGCGGCGCCGGTTTCCGAACCGCGGCGGGCCCGACGCGTCCGTGCCCGGCGCGGGGCCGTTGGCGGAGTCGCGGTTCCCGCCCGGGTCGCCGCGACTCACGGGTAGCCCGCGGATGGCCCGACCATCGCTTCGAGCGGGGTTGGCGCGCTGTTGAGCCTCGCAGGCGTCGGCCGCCGTACAACGGCCCCGAATCCGGGCTCGGGCCGCCGTCGCAACGCTTTCTACTGGCCGCCGTCGGAGTCGGTCGCCTGGTCGGAGTCGGTCGCCTGGTCGGAGTCGGTCGCCTGGTCGGAGTCGGTCGCGGGCGAGCCCGCGTCGCCGCCGCCGTCGGAATCGGTCCCGCCCGGGCAGGCCGCGGTCAGGGCCGCCGCCGCCGCGACCGAGCCGGCCGCGACCGCGCGCGAGAGAAACGAGCGGCGGTCGACCCGGACGGTGGTGATGTCCTCGTCCGACAGCGACATCGGCGATTCCGGGGTGTCCGCGCCGAGCTTCCGATCGTCCGGTTTCCGCATCATGTCTCTCCTGGGTCTGTAAAATGAAAACGAGTCTCAGTATCGTAGTAGGGCGCGGCAGGGTTGTCAATTCGTGACGGGCCCTGTGTCCATCGAGCACGGACGCGCCAACGGCCGCATCGCACGGAGCCGCTCACAATGACGACAGACCAGAGCATCGGGCCCGAACCGACGGCAGACCGCGACTGGTACGCCTGGCTCATCGATCCGCTGCCGACGGCGGAGTTCGAGCGCGACTACTACGAGCAGCGGCTCCTGCACATCCCGCGCCCGGCGCCGTCCTACTACACCGAGCTGCTCTCGGTGGCCGACCTCGACGTCGTGCTGGGCACTCACTCGGCCGGTCACGGCGACATCGCCCTGGTCCGGGGCGACGGGAACGTCCCCCGCGGCGAGTACACGAACGACGCCGGTCGGGTGCATCCGCTCGAGGTCGCGAGGTTCTTCGACGACGGCGCGACCGTCGTCTTCAACCAGCTCCACAAGCGGGTGCCGGCCCTGGCGCGGCTCTGCGTCGCCCTCGGGCGGCGCTTCTCGTCGCGGGTCCAGACCAACGTGTACCTGACGCCGCCCGACGCGCAGGGCTTTGCCCCCCACTGGGACACCCACGACGTTTTCGTGCTGCAGATCAGCGGCACGAAGCGCTGGTCAATCTACGACACCAAGGTGAGGCTGCCGCTCCGAGGCCAGCGCTTCGAGCCCGGCACGCCGCCCGGCGATGTCAGCCACGAATTCGAGATCGGCCCGGGCAGCGCCGTCTACCTGCCGCGCGGGCTGATGCACGCCGCCCGCTCGACGGGTGAGGCGTCGCTGCACGTCACGCTCGGGCTGACCGCGTTCACCTGGGCCGAGTTCCTCGTCGAGAGCGTTACCGCCGCGGCGCTCGAGGACGAGTCGCTGCGGCGGAACCTCCCTCGCGGCTTCGCCGGCGACGGACTTCCGGACGCCGAGCGGGCGCGCCTGTTCGACGAGAAGCTGGCGCTGGTGCAGTCGCGGTTCGACCCGACGGTCGTCTGGCGCCGTTTCTCGGACGAGGTGCTGGCCACTGACGTGCCGCTGTTCACCGACCTGCTCGGCCAGCGGCTCCGCCGGGATGGGCTGACCGCCCGCTCGCGGGTGAGGCGACGGGCGGGGCTGCTCATCGAGGCGGCGGAGGAAGGCGGGGGCGTGTCTCCTCCGGTTCTGTGGGCGCCAGCTCAGGCTGCCCATCGACGTATGGCCGGCGCTGCGCTTCGCGACCATGGCCGACGAGTTCGCGGTCGAGGACCTGCCCGACTGCCTGGATGCGAAGGGAAAGCTGACCCTGGTGACCCGCCTGGTCAGGGAAGGGGTCCTGCAGCCGAGCCCGGGGGGGTCGTGATCCGCCGGCCCCAGTGTTCCTCCCCCGGTCGTCCAGGTCTTCCTGCCCAGGGCGTCGACGACGCTGCCCGGTGGTCGAGCGTTTGCAGACGCGTTGCCGGCGCGGTGGGCGTGGTCGATGCGGCCCGACTCGACCATCAGGAAGTACGGCTTGCCGATGCCCCGCGAGGGTTCTGGATGGCCTTGCGGGTCGTCCCGGTCAGGTTCGGGCGCCGTCAACCCGGCTCGGGCGCAGGCTCCAGGCGATGCCCAGGTACGGCGGGAGGGCCAGCGCGAAGAACATCGCGCTGGGCTGAATCGAGGCCGGCGAGAACTGCCAGAGCAAGCCGGCCAGACCTGCCCCGGAGACCGTCGCGGCGAGGATGCGGGCGCGGCGCCGCCAGGCCTCGCTCCGGGTGGACAGCGGCAGCAGGACGGCGAGGCCCAGCGGCACGGGATTGAAGAGGAAGAGGTTCTCGTTCCACCACGAGAAGACGTGGTCGGTCGCGAGCAGCAGGACGAGGATGGTCCCGGCCCCGCCGGTCAGGAGACACCAGGCGGTGGCGACCGCGAAGCCGCCGCGGCGCAGCACCCGCGAGGCCCGGAACCGGGGGGTCCCCGCCGCCGCGAACAGGGCGCCGAGCAACAGTCCCAGGGCCAGGTACCGGCCCAGCCACGCCGGCGCGGCGGCGGGCTCGGGGGGGCGGCGGGACCGGTGCAGGACCTCTTCCGCCCGCACGAGGGGCCGCGTCTCGTCGTCGCGCGTG
Organism: Vicinamibacterales bacterium; assembly: GCA_965199675.1. Taxonomy (GTDB): domain Bacteria; phylum Acidobacteriota; class Vicinamibacteria; order Vicinamibacterales; family UBA8438; genus JAJEEA01. The sequence goes on from CBDATI010000019.1 coordinate 18,649, forward strand.
ATGCGGACGGACCGCATGCGGTCGCGCAACGCCAGGGGAAGGAACAGCTCTTCCCACACCGACAACTCCCGGTCGGCGGGGGTCCCGAGGGTCAGGTCGGCGCTGGTGTGGACGAGCGGATCGACCTGCGTGAGGCGCCGCGTGTGGTCCCGGTAGCTGAGGCCCGTCCCGCGACCGTCGAACGCCTGCCGCAGGGCGCCTCCGAGCACGTGATCGAGCAGGTCCCGGACCCGCGTCGAGCAGTTGTCGAGGAAGTACTGGTAGATGAAGTCGCGGTTGTGGGGCAGGGCGTTCTCGTGCGCAGCGTCGCGCAGCATCAGCTTCTCGGCCGGTGTGAGGTCCAGCTCCTGGAGGACCACCTCGCGGTCGGTCTCGCGGTACTGGTCGATCATGACGTCGGTCGGCAGGGCTGCCACCATGTAGAGCATGCGGCCCTGCAGGAAGCGCGCGACGAAGTCCGCCTGCCGGAAGTCGAAGAAGCCCCAGTTGTAGGAGACGTCGCGTCCGGTGCGGGTATCGAGCACCCGGAGGGCGTTGTGGCCGTAGTGTTCCCAGACGGCATCGCCGGGACCGGCCGTCACCAGCCAGACGCGCAGATCGTCGCCGCGCTCGCGCGGTGCGGTCCGCGCGCTCGCGGTCTCCTGGTCCTGGGCGCCCGGCTGGCCCTCACCGGCTGCGGCCGGCCACGCGCCGGGCAGCAGGAGCGCGGCCAGCAACAGGCGCGCGGCGGGCCCGGGCCGCGGCTGCGGCGACCGGGCCGGGCGGCGAAGCGGGAACAGGGCGGGGTGCGGGGTCTTGGACATGCTCGCTTCATATAATCTCCCGGAGACGGAATGATCGCAGCCGCGACGCTGCGAACGAGGGAACGCCGCCGACCCTGGAGGGTGGCCGGGGCGGCGCTCGAAGGCGCACGCGACGTTCCCGGAGGTGGTTGGGAGGAGACCATGCCGCATGTTTGTCGAGCGCTTCTGACAGTGGGGTTGGGCGTGGCCGCCGCCGCGGCCGCGGCAGCCCAGGAACGGACGTTCCGCCAGACGATGGAGTTCCAGTCCGGCAGCCGGCTCGCGCTGGAGGCCGACCGGGGGAGCGTGCGGCTGACGTCGTGGGACCGCCCGTCGGCCGAGATCGTCGCGCGCATCGAGCCGCCTTCGGGCGTCGATGCCGACTACGCGCGGCGGGCGGTGGACGGCGCCGCCATCGAGGTCCGGGGCAACCGCCGCTCGGTGCGCATCCGCACCGACTATCGTGGCGTGCCGCGGGGAGGGCTGTTCGGGAACCGGCGGCTCCCGCGCGTGCACTACGAGATCCGGGTCCCGAGGGAGCTGGACCTCGACCTCGAGGTCGACCGGGCGGCGACGACCCTCGAGGGGTTCGAGGGGCGCCTGTTGCTGGATCTCGACCGAAGCGACCTCGACCTCCGGGACGTCGGCGGGGCCCTGACGCTTCAGTTCGACCGCGGCAGGCTCCAGGCGAGCGGCCTGGCGGGGTCGATCGCCATCCGTCTCGACCGCGCCGGCGAGGTCGTGCTGGACGGGGCGCGGGGCGATCTGCGGCTGGACGCAGATCGCACCGACGTGGTCCTGCGCGACCTCGACGTCGAAGGCGACTCCGTGGTGGAGATGGACCGGGGCGACCTCGACGTCGAGCTCGCGGCCGACGGCGCGGTGACGGTCGACGTTTCCACGACGCGCCGGTCCGGCTTCTCGAGCGATCTGCCGGCGACCTTCGAGCCGCGCGGCGGCGGCTTCCGGGGGGACGTCAACGGCGGCGGCCCGGTGCTGCGCATTCAGGCCGACCGCGGCGCCGTTCGCGTGCGGATGCACCAGGAGTCGGCGCGGTAGAGCCGGCGCGGGCTTCCGGGACTGACGCTCACGCCGCCGGGGGGCGTCGACGGGGGCGACGCGGGCGCACCACGCGGCCGTCGCCGGCGTCCCGGTAGCCGAGGGCCTCGACCACCGGCCGGACGTCGGCGCGGGGACAGGAAAGCCGCCGGCGCACCGGCTCGGCGGGGTCGAACCGGCCGTGGCGGGCGAGCCGCCACAGCTCGCGGACGAGGCGCTCGAGGATGTCGGCGCGGACGGCGCGGACGCCGGCCAGCGGGAAGCCGACGGCCGCGTAGAGGGCGGCCGGCCGGTCCGGGTCCGCCGGCAACGACACCGCCGACGGCGGAGGGGCGACGGCCTTGGCCTCCGCGCCCCAGAACGCGGCCGCCAGCGCCGTCCGGCGCGCGACCGGGCGCGCCTTCAACGCCTCCCGCAGATAGACCACGTGCCGTCCCAGGCAGATGCCTGCCTCCTCCAGGAGCCGCCGTTCGACCGGAGTCAGGGCCTGAAGCTGCGCGCGCGCGTCGCGGGCGAGGACGGTGCCCAGGCCCTGCTCGATCTGGTAGACGACGCCGCGCCCGGCCGGCCCCAGGTCCCCGAGGCGGTCGGTTCGCAGCGGCGCGAGGACCTCGCCGGCGAGGTCGCGGGCCGCCGCCACGAGGCGCCGTTCGACGCGGTGGCGGAGGCCGCGCGACGTGGTCACGCCGTCGGCCAGCACCACGTTCGGCCGGAGCAGGTCGGCCCCCCGCACCAGGCGCCCGACGAGTTGCTCCGCGAAACGGATGCGAGCGCCCGCGTCGATCTCGATGCGCTCGTGCGGCGCGTCGATGAGCCGCTCGAGCCACCCCGCGGGCCGCGCGGGTGTGGCGGAAGCATCGGGCGCAAGCCGGGCGAGGACCGCGAACGGGCCGGCGTCGCGCAGTTCCGCGTCGTCACGGGGTCGGGCCGCCCGGGGGGCGTTGCGGCGCGGGTCGACGAATCGCTCCACGAGGCGTTCGTGCAGTGCGTCGCTCAGCCGGTCCTCGATGGCCCGCGTCCGCGCCTGCCAGTGGCCGGGGTCGGCGACCCAGGCGGGGCGGTGGGCGATGTATGTCCACGTGCGGATGAACGCGAGCCGCGTCAGCAGGTCGTCGGCGTCCCCGCCGGGCTGATCGAGACGGCCGATGCGCTCCGCGAGCCAGTCGGCGGAGAGCCGGCCCGACTGGCCCGTCAACTGGCGGAAGATGTCGCCGAGCAGTTGCGCGTGGTCCTCCAGCACGAGCTGCCGGTAGTCGGGAATCTGGCATACGTCCCAGAGGAGCCGGACCCCCGGTTCGTCCCGGGCGCGGTCGCGGACAAGGGGGTCGGTGGCGAGGCCGCACAGGGCGTCGCGGTCGGCGCCGCGCGTCGGCAGGCGCAGCTCCCGCCGGGGCTGCCGCCGGTGGAGCGAGGCGATGAGGGCGTCGAGGCCCGAGAAGTCGAGCTCGCGGTTGCGCCACATCACGCTCCGGGCGGCGGGAAAGCGGTGGTTCTCGATGGCCCGGACCACGCGCGGGGCGAGGTCATCCATCGGCGCGAGGACGCCGAACGTGCCATCGTTGAGGTGCCGGCCGGCGCGGCCCGCGATTTGGCCCAGCTCGACGAGGTCGAGGTTGCGGCTCGTGCGGCCGTCGAACTTGGTGAGTTCGGCGAACGCCACGTGGTCGACGTCGAGGTTCAGCCCCATGCCGATGGCGTCGGTGGCCACCAGGTAGTCGACCTCGCCGCTCTGGTACAGGGCGACCTGGGCGTTGCGCGCGCGGGGGGACAGGGCGCCCAGCACCACGGCGGCGCCGCCGCGTCGCGCCCGCAGCCGCTCCGCGAGGTCGTAGACCCGGGCCATCGAGAAGGCGATGACGGCGGTGCGCGGCGGCAGCCCGCCCACCTTCAGGCGGTCCCGGTGGCGCAGGGTCGAGAGCCGTGTATGACTGCGTACGGCGACGTCGGGGACCAGCGCGGTCACCATTCCCCGCACCGTGTTCGAGCCCAGGAACCAGGTCTCGCGCCGGCCGCGGGCGTGCAGCAGCCGGTCGGTGAAGACGTGGCCGCGCTCGGGGTGGACGGCGAGCTGGATCTCGTCGACGGCGAGGAAGTCGACGCGTCGGTCGAGGGGCATCGCCTCGACAGTGCAGACCCAGTAGCGCGGAGAGGCGGGCACCCGCTTCTCTTCACCGGTGACCAGGGCCACCGCCTGTTCGCCGGCCCGCACCGTCAGGGTGTCGTAGACCTCCCTGGCGAGCAGCCGCAGGGGCAGGCCGATCATGCCGGTGCGGTGCTCGAGCAGGCGCTCGACCGCGCGGTGGGTCTTGCCGGTGTTGGTCGGGCCGAGCAGGGCGACCAGCGGGGGTCCGGAGGGTGGCGGGTGGACAGGCACGGCGATGCCGTTTCGTGGGGCCGCGGTACCGCGGCGTCGGACCGACCGCCGGCCCGGCGCCCGGCCGGTCCGACACCGCGCCTGGCGTCGAGAACACGGCCGCCGGCGGCAGGGCCCGGGCACGTTTTACCACGGCCGGCCGGCCCTCCCGACTTTGCTAGAATAGAACGCTACGCGCAGAGCAGGGCCGAGGGTCCGTCTGCTGCTTCCAAGTCCTTGCCATCGCATGAGATTACGTGCTGACGGCCGGCGCGCCCCCGCGGTCACGATGGTCGCGGGCCTCGTGCTGCTCTCCGTCGCGGCGGCGGTCCCGGGCGCGGCTCAGCCGCCCGTCACCGCCGTCGTACCTTTCACCAACGTCAGCCGGCAGCCCGCCGACGACTGGATCGGGGTGGGGATTGCCGACACCGTCGCGGCCGACGTGCAGCGGGTCGGGATGTCCGTCGTGGACTGGGGCGGGGGAGCCCGGTCGGGGGCCGCGCCGGGAGCGGCCGGAGCCCGCGGGGCGGGCGTGATGACCGGGTGGCACGACCGGGGCGTGAACTGGCTCGTCGACGGCACGTTGCAGCGGATCGGCGACCGCCTCCGTGTGACCACCCGGGTCGTCGACGTGGCGTCGGGCGCCGTCGCGTTCAGCACGCGGGTCGACGGCACGTGGCAAGACCTGTTCGAGACGCAGGACCGGGTCGCCGCCGCCATCTCGGACTGGCTGGCACTGCAGTCCGAGACGGCGTACCGCGCGGCGCCGCGGTCACCCCGGGGCGTCACCGCGCCCGAGGTGTTCGCCCCCCGGCGCCCGAACGCCGGGGCGTCGGCCGGGACCCGCGCCGTTCCGACCGGGATCGACACGCGTTCGCTTCCCGCCGCCGGTCGCGTCTTGGCCGGGGTGGGCGCCGATCCTCTCGCCGGCGGTGGGACGTCCGGTTCGGGCAACGGGGTGACGGGCGCCCTCGCCCTGCCCGGCACGGACCGCGCGGGTCCGCCGAGGACCGGCGATGCGCCGCCGTCTCGGCGGTCCGTCGGCGGCGGGTTCGCGCCCGGCCTCCTCGAGCGGCCGACGGTGGCGGTGTCGCGGGCCGCCAATCCTCCGGAAATCGACGGCCGGCTCGACGACTCGGTATGGGAGACCGCGACTCACATCACCGACTTCGTGCAGATCGCGCCCGTGGAGGGGGCGCCCGGCTCGGAGGACACCGAAGTGTGGATGGCCTACGACAGCGACCATCTGTACTTCGCGTTCTACGCGCACTATTCGAACCCCGGCATCATGCGGGTCAATCGCGCCGACCGCGAGGAGATTCGCGGCGACGACCGCATGGCGGTGCTGTTCGATCCGTTCCTCGACCAGCAACGCGCCTACCAGTTCGAGGTGAACGGCTACGGCGTGCAGGCCGACTCGATCGTCAACGCCGACGGCAGCACCGGGTTCTCGCGCTCCGGTTCGAGCTCGTCGGCGCGGCGCGGGTCGAGCGGGGGGCGGCGGGGGCGCAGCAGCAGCAGCGTCTCGGGGCAGTTCGGCATCCGCGGCGACGAGTCGTGGAACGCCCTCTTCGACACCGCCGGCCGCCTCGTCGACGACGGCTGGGTGGCCGAGATGCGCATTCCGTTCAAGAGCCTCCGCTATCCGTCGCGCGCGGCGGGGGTGGGCCACCGGTGGGGGTTCCAGATCACCCGCATCATCCGGGGCAAGTCCGAGGCGCAGTCGTGGTCGCCGATCTCCCGCGGGGTGGCGGGGCAGATCACCCAGTTCGGCCAGATCGAGGGGCTGTCGGACCTGTCGGCGAGCCGGAACCTCGAGTTCCTGCCCGAGGTCACGGGATTCCGGACGGGGTCGCTCGACACCGCGAACGGCGTGTTCACCGACGCCGATCCTGACGGCGCGTTCGGACTCGGCGTCAAGTACGGCATCACCCCCAACCTGACCGCGGACTTCACCTACAACCCCGACTTCTCGCAGATCGAGTCGGACCGCCCGCAGGTCGAGACCAACCAGCGGTTCGCGCTGTTCTACCCCGAACAGCGCCCGTTCTTCCTCGAGGGGCAGGAGATCTTCCAGACCGCGACGCCGCTGACCCTCGTCCACACCCGCACCATCATCGATCCCCTCTTCGGCGGCAAGCTCACCGGGAAGGTCGGCCAGTCCACGGTCGGGGTGCTCGTGGCCGACGACGAGACGCCGGGAGCCGTGCTCGACGCGGGCGATCCGCGGGCCGGCGTCTCCGCCCAGACCGTGATCGGCCGCGCCCGTTACGACCTCTACTCGGAGTCGTACGTCGGCGGCATCATGACCGCCCGGGAGTTCGGGGAGGACTACAACCGGGTGGGGGGCGTTGACGCCCGATTCCGGCTCGGCCGCAACCACCGCGTCAACTTCCTGGCCATGGGCTCGGACACCGTGGACGGGGAGATGGGGGACCTGTCGGGGCCCGCCGTCGAGGCCGACTTCTCGCGCGAGGGCCGCAACCTCAGCTACAGCGCCGCCTACAGCAGCATCGACCCCGAGTTCCGCACCCTGACCGGGTTCCTGCCCCGCGTCGACCTGCGCCAGGCGAGCGGCAACATCGGTTATCGCTGGTGGCCCGAGTCGTCGATCCTCACGTGGGGGCCGTCGCTGACCTACCTGCGGCTCTACGACCACGCCGGAGTGCTGCAGGACGAGCAGATCCAGGGCATGGCGAGCTTCTCGTTCACGAACAACATCTCGTTCACGGGGATGGTGAACCACGACCTCGAGCGGTTCCAGGAGGTCGACTTCAAGAAGACCGGCTACGGGTTCTTCAGCGGCATCAGCTCGCGGCTGTTCTCGCTGTTCGGCGGCTACAACTGGGGCCACGGCATCCTCTACGACGAGGTCAATCCGTACCGCGGGCAGTCGGTCTCGGGGAACGTCAACTTCCGCGTGCAGCCCACGCCGCGGCTCCGCACGGAGCTCCGCACGGTGTTTAGCAGCTTCGTCGACCCCCTCGGCGGCGCGGAGATCTACGACGTGAAGATCCTCCGGGGGCGGACGACGTACCAGTTCACCGACCGGCTGATGCTGCGCCACATCCTCGAGCACAACACCTGGGACCTGACCCTCGGCAACAACGTGCTGATGACGTACCGCATCAACGCGGGCACGGTGCTGTTCCTCGGCTACGACGACCGCTTTCGGGACGGGATGAAGATCGACAGCGTGCTGTTTCCGATGATGGCGTTGCAGCGGACCAACCGGGCGTTCTTCGGCAAGGTGTCCTATCTGTTCCGCTACTGACAGCGCCGTGCGACACGGCCCCACTGCCCACCGGGAACGCCTGGAATACAGCCCGTTCCCGTCGCCGCGGGTTGCCCGGCGAGGGCGACGCGGGCGGCATGGATTCTGCCGGGGCACACACCGGCCGGAGCCCCCCGACGTTGGGCGGCGCGGGCCCCGGTGAGCGTCCAACCGGTCGCGCGGCGTGACAGGCCGCCGATTTCTCCCATTTCTTTCCTGAGGAGCCATGACCGACACCGCACCGAGGCCCCGCCTCACCATCCGCGGCCTCACCGCCCGTCCCGTCCTCCTGCCCCTCGAGCGCCCGGTGGTCGCGCGCATCGCGACCATCCGCGAGTGGCCGATGGTGCTCATCGATCTGGAGACCGAGGAGGGCATCGTCGGCCGCAGTTACCTGGAGCCGTACATCCCGAAGGCGATGCGCTATCTCGTGCCTGCCCTCGACGACCTCGGCGAGCTGCTGCGGGGACGCGCGGTGGCGCCCGTCGACCTCTACGAGGTCAGCCGCAAGTCGCTGCACTTCGTCGGCTACGAGGGGCTGTCGGCGATCGCCGTGTCCGCGGTGGACATGGCGGCGTGGGACGCGTTGGCGAAGGCCGCCGGCCAGCCCCTGTGCGTGCTGCTGGGCGGCTCGGTCGCCCCCGTCCGGGCCTACAACAGCAACGGGCTGTGGCTGCACGAGCCCGCCGCGCTGGCCGAGGAGGCCGTCGCCCTGCGCGACGAAGGGGGCTTCGAGGGGCTCAAGCTGCGCATGGGGCGCGCGTGTCTCCGCGACGACCTCGCCGCCCTCGAGGCGGTGAGACGGGCGGTCGGCCCCGACATGCACCTGATGGTCGACTTCAACCAGGGGCTCGACCTCGCCGAGGCCCTCGAACGCTGCCACGCCCTCGACGGCTGCGGGCTGACGTGGATCGAGGAGCCGGTGGTGTACGACGACCTCGACGGCTACCGCCGCTTGGCGTCCGATCTCGGCACTCCGTTGCAGATCGGCGAGAACTTCTACGGCCCGCGCTCGCTCTACCGCGCCCTGCAGGCGAAGGCGTGCGACTACGTGATGCCCGACTTCATGCGCATCGGCGGCGTGACCGGCTGGCTGCAGGCGGCGGCCATCGCGGCGGCGGCGGGCGTGCCGGTGTCGACCCACCTGTATCCCGAGGTCGCGGCGCACGTGATGCGGGTGACCGAGACCGCACACTGGTTGGAGTGGCAGAGCTGGGCCGACCCGATCCTGCAGCAGCCCTACACCGTGGAGGGCGGCGAGCTGCACATCCCCGACACGCCCGGGGTCGGGCTGGAGTGGGACGAGGCCGCGGTGGCCGCGCACCGGGCGTAGCAGCCGTGGTAGACCAAGAGGAGCAACGGGGTCGGTACGAGGATGCCGGCGACATCTTCGCGGGTTTCTACGGCTTCGGCTGTTGGGCGGGATTCTGGGGTTGCGGTGGCGCGCTCGTGGCTGGGGTGGCGATCTACGGTGCAGGCCGTGCGGTGGAGATCGCCAGTCGGTATGTACGGCCGCAGAATCCGGATTGTACGATCTACACGACAGAGCCGGATTGCTTCTGACGACCGAACGCAAGTAGGGGTAGGGGAATCAATGCGCCAGCCCTTTCATCTGAACGAGTCGTTTGGGAGCGTGTTTCTGCGGCGAATTTTGCCGTTCTCGTTGATTTGGATCGTGCTGGCCGTGGAGAGGTCAGCATGGTTCGCCCTCATGCTTCCGGTGGGCGTGGCGTTGGCGTGGCTGCGGTCGCGGAAGCACCGTAGGAGGACCGATGCTCCCCGTGGCGCCTGACGGTTGCGCAGGAAGTGCCAGAGCAGACGCTCGGTCCCTTCGCGTCGAGGTGTTCTGGCCCGTTACCAGGGTCGTGGGAAGCAGGGCGGGGTTGCGGGCGGGGTTGCGGGCGGCGCCGTGGTAGAGGGATACTATTGGGTCGAGTCCAGTGATCTCGGCCGGGTTCTTCGGGTGGAACGCGGTTGAGGTAAGAGGTAAGGAGAGTCTGCGATGAGCGCCATGCGTGTTTCGGGACTTCTGCTCGCCGGTGTCGTCGGTCTCGGCCTCATGGCCCCGGCCGCCGCGAGCGCACAGTCGGCGCCGGGGGCGGCGTCGGACGCCGAGGTCACCTTCGCGCGCGACATCGCGCCGATTCTGCAGCGGAGCTGCCAGCAGTGCCACCGGCCCGCGTCGGTGGCCCCGATGTCGCTGCTCACCTACGCCGAGGTCCGCCCCTACGCGCGGGCCATCAAGGCCCGGACCGCCCTGCGCAGCGACCGCGGCGCGATGCCGCCGTGGTTCGTCGAGCGCGACATCGGCATCCAGCACTACAAGAACGACATCTCGCTGAGCGAGGCCGAGATCGCGCTGATCGGCCGCTGGGTCGACGCCGGCGCGCCTCTCGGCGACCCCGCGCACATGCCGCCCCCGCTCGACTTCGGTGACGAGAGCGAGTGGGAGATCGGCGAGCCGGACCTGATCGTGGAGTCGCCGGTCGTCACCGTGCCCGCCGCCGCTCCCGACAAGTGGACCAACCTCGGCACCATCCCCATCGGGCTCACCGAGGACCGCTACGTCGCCGCGGTCGAGGTGAAGGAGTTCAACGACATCCCGCCCGATGGGACCGGCGACACCGTGGGGGGGCGCTACGTCTTCCACCACATGACCTACGGGGCGGTGGTCCCCGAGGGGGCCGACCCGGCGGACGCCACCCGGTTCCCGGTCCACGAGGTGGGGCGGAACGCCGACATCTTCCCCGTCAACGCGGGGCGGCTGCTCAAGGCGGGCTCGTCGCTCGAACTCGAGACGGCGCACCTGCACTCGAACGGCCGGGAGACGAAGGCGCACCTGAAGTTTGCGTTCAAGCTGCACCCGAAGGGCTACGAGCCCGAGATCCGGCACGCGCGGACCCTCGTGGGCAACGGCGTCGATATCGACATCAGGCCCAACGAGACGTCGCAGGAGCTGCACGCCTACCGGGTGCTCGACCGGCACACGCGCATCGTCTCGTTCGAGCCTCACCAGCACGCGCCGGGCACCCGCATGTGTCTGGAGGCCATCTGGGGGCACAACATCGAGACCCTGGCCTGCGTCGGCTACGACCACAACTGGGTCAAGCAGTACATCTTCGACGACGACTACGCGCCCCTGCTGCCGAAGGGCGCCATCGTCCACATCATCGGCTGGCTGGACACCACCGTGTCCAACCGCAACGTCGCCGACCCGCGGAACTGGTCGGGCGGGGGACGCCGCTCGGTGGCCAACATGTTCATCGACCTCGGCGAGGCCCTCGAACTGACCGACGAGCAGTTCGAGCGCGAGATGGCCGAGCGCCGCGAGCGCCTCGATCTCCAGCCCGGCGACCACCTCATCGGCTGTCCGCTGTGCATGGCCGAGTTCCCGTCCCAGGCGCACGTGGACGAGGACAACGATTAGTCATGAGGGCAACGGGGAAGCGAATCGTCCGCTCGTGCGTCGCGGTCGCCGCGCTCGCGGCCCTGGCCGCGGCAGCGGGCGCCCAGACCCGTTTCACCTACTCGCGGGGGCAGAGCGTGTACCCCGCCTACGAGGGGTGGTGGCCGAACGAGGACGGCACCTTCCGCCTGTACTTCGGCTACATGAACTCGAACTGGCAGGAAGAGCTGGACGTGCCGATCGGGCCCGACAACCACATCGAGCCCGGGGGACCGGACCGGGGGCAGCCCACCCACTTCTATCCCCGCCGCAACATGTTCCTCTTCACCATCGATGTGCCGGCCGACTTCGGCGACCGCGAGGTGGTGTGGACCCTGACGACGAACGGCCGGACCGAGCGCGCGTACGGATCGCTGCGCACCGACTACCTGCTCGACGCGCAGACCATCGCGACGGAGATGGGCGCCAACTTCGGCCGCATCCGCGACGAGTGGCGAGACAACCGGCCGCCCGAGCTCGCCCTCGGGGTGGACCAGCCGCGAACGGTGCGGGTGGGGCGGCCGTTGACCCTGGTGGCGTTCACGAACGACGACGGGATACCGTCGGGCAGCTACACCCCGCCGGCGGCCGAGCCGGGGGAGCCGCATCCCGCCTACCGCCCCCCGCAGCAGATCGTGCCGGGCAACCCGCCGGGGTTGCGGTTCTCGTGGATCGTCTACCGGGGCGACGCGTCGAAGGTGAGCTTCAGCCCGCGCCAACTGAAGACGTGGCAGGACACGCGGGTCTACTCGTACTCGCCATGGTCGCCGCCCTACATCCTGCCCGACGTGCCCGAGGACGGGCGGTGGGAGGTGCAGGCGACGTTCGACGAGCCCGGCACCTACGTGCTGCGGGCGATGGCCGGGGACAGTGCGCTGACGACGAGCGAGAACGTGACGATCACCGTCATCCCATGAGCGGAGGGATGGTGTGTCGACCGGGTCCGGGCCCCCTGCCGGCGCGGATTTCGGGCCGGGCCGGCGGGTTCGGGCGGCGGGGACGCCGGTGGCTGTCGCCAGGCCGCATCGCGCGGCGCAGAGCGCTTGCCAGCGAGACCGGGCGCATCCCGTCGCGGGCGGACGCGGCGACGGCGGCACGGCAACCAGGGCGGACAAACAACTCCCCAGGGCGTCATCCCGTCGCGGTTCGGCGCGGGGGCGGCGCAGGCGGCGGAAGGCAAGGAGACTGACGACGATGACGAAGTGGCAGAGCGCGCGGACCGGTGCGTGGCTGACGGTGTTGGCGCTGGGCGCCGGCGCCGCAGCGGCGCAGGAGGCGCCGCGCGCCTTCGACGGAAACCCCGATCTGAACGGGGTGTGGCAGGCCATCGGCACCGCGCACTGGGACATCCAGGACCACCCGGCGAGCGCGGGGCCGCCCGACATGGGGGCCATCGGGGCGATTCCTCCCGGCCAGGGCGTGGTCGTGGGCAACGAGATCCCGTACCGCCCGGACGCCCTCGCGCAGAAGGAGCGCAACTTCGACAACCGGTGGACCGACGACCCCGAGCTGAAGTGCTTCATGCCGGGAGTGCCGCGGGCCACCTATCTGCCCTACCCGTTCCGCATCATCCAGGGCGACCGGAAGATCATGTTCGTGTACGGTTTCGCCGAGGCGAACCGCACCGTGCACATGGACCAGGAGAACCCCGAGCCGCCGCCCCTCGACACGTGGATGGGCCGGTCGCACGGGCACTGGGACGGCGATACGCTGGTCGTCGACGCCCAGGGGTTCAACGGCGAGTCGTGGTTCGACCGCGCCGGCAACTACGCCAGCAACGGCCTGCGGGTCACCGAGCGGTACACCCCGAGGGGGGCGAACGCCATCTGGTACGAGGCGACCATCGAGGACCCCAACGTCTTCACCCGCCCGTGGACCATCGAGATGCCCCTCTATCGGCGTCTCGAGGCGAACGCGCAGGTGCTGGAGTACAAGTGCGTGGAGTACTCGGAGGACCTGATCTACGGGCATCTCCGCCGGGTGCCCACCCGCTGAACCGTCGCCACTGAATGGGATGCACGCCAGCCACGTGGAGGACGCGGCTACGCACAGGAGCCGCGTGACCTGCGCAGAACGGCTTTGAAGCCGCGGCTGAGCAGCCCGTCGCGAGTCTGTCGCGCACCCCACTTGAATGACGCAGAGAGACCAGAGAGGCATCGCACGATGAACCGGACCAGCAACGTCCTGCTCCTCGCGGCCGCCGCGGCGCTCCTCGCGCCGGTCCCGGCCCTCGCCGCCGACTACCACCACGTGCAACTGACGACGTCGAACGCCACCGAGGCCGTGGGCTGGTACTCGCGCTACCTCGACTGCGAGCCCGTCGCCGACCGCGACGACGCGGTCCTGTGCGGCGGCGCTGAGCTGGTGTTCGACTCGCGCCCGACCCTCGGCAGCAGCCAGCGGACGGGCATCGACCACATCTCGTTCTCCTACCGCGACCTGACCGCGAAGATGGCCGGGCTCGAGGCGGTCGGCGTGCGCGGCTCCGGCGTGCGGCTGCAGCGCTTCGACGACGGGGCGACCCTGCGCGACGTGCCCGGACTGTACAAGCACGGCTACATCTTCGACCCGTGGGGCACCCGCATCGAACTCGTCGAGGACGCCGACACCCTCGGGTTCCACCACATCCACCTCAGCGCCACCGATCCGGCCGCCACCCTCGCGTGGTACCAGGAGCGGTTCGGGGGCGAGAGCGCGCGGCTGCGCGACAGCATGGACGGCGTCCGCATGGGCGGTATCTGGCTCTTCGCGATGCAGGCCGAGGCGCCGCCGGCGGCGACGGCGGGCCGATCCATCGACCACATCGCGTTCGCGGTGCCCGAGATGGACGCGGCCGCGGCCGAGCTGCGGGCGGACGGGGTCGAGTTCCTTAGCGAGCCGGCGGTGCCCGAGGGCGGCCGCACCGCCGCCCGGAGGGCGTTCGTCAGCGGTCCCGACAACGTCCGCGTCGCCGTGGTCGAGGAGGGCTTCGCAGGGGTCGACGTCGAGTTCGACGCGCCGGTCGACATCACCACCGAGCGGCGGGAGTACACCGTGCCCCGCACGCCCTGGGGCGTGCCCGACTTCCAGGGCGTATGGACTGGCGACGCCGCCCACGGCATTCCCCTGGAACGGCCCCAGGACCTCGCCGAGACCGAGGTGCTGACGGCCGAGCAGGCGGCGGCGCGGCGCGAGCGCGGGACCCTCGGCAGCATCTGGGGCTACGAATCCGAGTGGCGCGACACCACCCTCGGCTACGTGCGGTCGGCGCCGTCGCGGCAGGTGGCGATGGTCATCGACCCGCCCGACGGACGGCTGCCCGCTCGCACCCCCGAGGGCGAGCGGCTGTTGGCCGACGCGCGGGCGGCCCGCCGGCCCATCGCTGCCGGTCCCGAGGACCTCAGCTCGTGGGTGCGCTGCATCACCCGCAGCCTCGTCCCGACCCCGGGGGTCTACAACAACGGCCTCCAGATTGTGCAGGGGCCGAACCACGTCGCCATCCAGCGCGAGATGATCCACGAGACCCGCGTCATCCCCACCGACGACAGCCCGCACGTCGGAGACGACATCACCTCGTGGCTGGGCGACGCCCGGGGCCGCTGGGAGGGCGACACGCTGGTCGTCGACATCCGCAACTTCAACGGCAAGGCGCCGTATCAGGGGTCGAGCGACGCCCTGACGATGACCGAGCGGTACACGCGGACGGGTCCCGACACGCTGGAGTACCAGTTCACCGTCGACGACCCCAAGGTGTGGACCCGGCCGTGGACCGGGATGTTCACCTTCGTCCGCGACGAGACGCAGTACGAGCTCGTCGAGTACGCATGCCACGAGGGCAACTACGGGATGACCAACATCCTGAGCGGCGCCCGCGCGCGCGACGCGGAGGCGTCGGACGACGACGGGCGGTAGGCCAACCCGGTCGCGGTCGCTGCCTCGGGGCGGACCCGCCGGAATCGGACGCGAATCGGCCGGGGTTGGACGGCAACCCCAAATGGACGGGCGCGAGCGGCTCGGGCGTGCTCACGCGAGCGGCTCGGGCGTGATCAATCGCTCGGCGCGCTCGGCGGCCGGGTCTTCGCGAGAATGTGCTGGACGCGATGGCTGGATCGGACGACAGAGGGAACGGCGGCCGCCACGGCGGCGGCGCATCTTCAGGAGCGAGGTAGGGCAAATGCGAAAGAACATGTTCGTGCTGGCGGTGGTCGGCGTCGGCCTGCTCGCGGCGACCGCGCAGGTCGTGGCGCATCACGCGTTCGCGGCCGAGTTCGACGCCAACCGGCCGGTCCGGCTGCAGGGCAAGATAACCCGGATGGAGTGGATCAACCCGCACTCGTGGATGCACCTCGAGGTGACCAACGAGGACGGCACGGTCGAGAACTGGATGATCGAGGCGGGCCCCCCGGGAGCCCTCGTGCGCCGCGGGTGGTCGAAGAACTCGGTGACGCCCGGCATCGAAGTATTGGTGGAGGGGTATCAGGCCATCGACGGCGCCTTCCGAGCCAACGGCCGTGACGTGACGTTCCCCGACGGCCGCCGACTGTTCGCGGGGTCGTCCGGCACCGGCGCTCCGCTCGACGGCCGCGACCCCACCGAGCCGCGCCGATAGGCGGCGTTGCGGCCGCGTCCGAGTCTCGCGGCGCGGGCATCCGCGGGGCGGGTCCCTGGCATCCGCGGGGCGCTGTCGGAGACTGGGGCGCGGAGCGGCGGTCGGGGGGCAGGGGGTGCGCGGAGGGCGCCTCGCCTCCCCCCCGATGCGCCCAGACCCCGGGTCAGCGCTCCGAGTACCGGGTCAGGTGGTCGACGAGCAGCGCGGTCATCGCGTCGGGCGCGAGATCGGGGATCCAGTGGCTTACGCCTTCCAGGATCTCGAAGCGGTTACGGGCCCTCGACGTACTCCTCGGTGAGGAGCGCGCCGTCGATGCACAGGGCGGTGTCGCCGTCGCTCCAGGTGAACATCGTCGGCACGGCGACGGGGCCGACGGGCGGGCCCTGCAGGTTGCGGTCGGCGACGTTCGCTCGGTACCAGTTCAGGGCGGCGCCGAGGGCCGGCTTCGACCCGAGCACCCGCACGTACTCCTCGACGGCCTCGGCTTCGATGCCGGCGAAGATGCCGCGCAGCAGTGCGTGGTCGTTGGCGAGAAAGGCGTCCTCGGAATCGGGCTGCACGAACACGTCGAAGTAGGCCGACGCGGCGACCTGACACGAGTCCGGGTCGCTGAGGACCCGCGCGAACGCGTCCGGGTGGGGAACCGACACCGGGTTCGCGGTGATCACGCGGTCCCGCGCGGCGATCGCCACCGCCCACGCGACCGCCGCCCCCCAGTCGTGGCCGACGATGTGGAACCGGTCGGCCCCGATGGCGTCGGCGAGGCCGATGACGTCCCCGACGAGCAGCGGCAGCGCGTAGTCCTCGACCCGGGAAGGCCGCGCCCCGGCCGAGTAGCCGCGCTGGTCGGGCGCCACCGCGCGGAACCCCGCCTCGCCGAGGGCGCGGAGCTGATGCCGCCACTCGTGGGACGTCTGCGGGAACCCGTGGAGCAGGATGACGACTTCGCCGTCTTCGGGACCGGCCGTCCGCACGTCGAAGGTGAAGTTGCCCACCGCGATCTGCGTCATCGTGATGCCGTCGTCAGGCTGAGCCGCGCCGCCGGCCTCGGCGGCCGCTTCACCCTGCGCCGCCGCCGGCCGTCCGTCTGCCGCCGCGAGCACCGCCACGCAAGAGACCGCCACCATCAACCGTATCCATTCCTGCTTCATCCCGGGTTGCACTCCCATGCTCCGCCCCTGCCGGAGCGGTCAGCGGTCACGCCGGCCTCGACCGTTTCCCGCGTCGATTGGTCACTCCCCGGCGCCCACGAGTGCCGCCAGATCGGTGAGCGCCGACACCACATGATGCGCCTCGAAACCGAGCTCCTCCGGGGGCTCGCCCGCGGCGCGCTGAATCCAGAACGTGGTCAGCCCGGCCGAGCCGGCGCCGGCGATGTCCCACGCGTTGGACGACACGAAACCCAGGGCCGACCGGTCGACCCCGAGCCGCTCCGGACCCAGGTTGTAGACGCGCGGGCTGACCTTGAAGATCTTGACCTCCTCGACGCTGATGATGGTGTCGAGGAGAGTGTCGATGCCCGCGCTTCGCGCCGCCGCCTCGAGCATCCGCGGCTCGCCGTTCGAGAGAATCGCCAGCTTCACGCCGTGGTCCCGCAGCGCCTCGAGCCCCGGCCTGACGTCCGGGAACGCGGCCAGCGTGAGATACGCCTCCATCAGCTGGTCGCGCCGCGCCGGGGTCAGATCGAGCCCGAGGCTCCGGGCGGCGTGGACGAGGGCGTCCCCGGTGACCAGCCAGAAGTCGCGGTGCCGACCCATGAGGCTGCGCAGCAGGCTGTACTGGAGCTGTTTGGCCCGCCAGCGCTGCGCCAGCGCGTCGCCGTGGCTCGGGAACAGCTCCTCGCACAGGGCCGTCACCGAGAAGACATCGAACAACGTGCCGTAGGCGTCGAACGCGAACGCCTCGATCCCTGCTGCGCTTGCCTGCCCCCGGCCGGTGGGAGCCGCCCGGTGGCTTTGCAGTTCGCGGGCGTCGAACGCGAACGGCCGTGTCGCCGCGCCGCCGACCCCGCGGGGCGCCGCCGCTGCGAGCGCCGCACCGGCCATCGGCAGGGTGCCCGCGGCCGCGCCCACGGTCTTCACGAACCTTCTGCGGCTGGTGTCCATGGCGCACCTTTCGGGAAGCCCCGGGCGGAAACGCTTGTCGCCGCCGGCGCCTCGAAGGAGCCCAGCATACTTCGGTGCGCGGTCGGATGGAAGCGGGAGGGCGCTCAGGTCGGCGGTCGTCCCAGCCGGCTTGACGGCCGTTTACATATAAGTAAAAGATCGGGGCTTGGGAGCGACGCTTCCGCCGGCAGCTTCGGATGAGTGGGGTGTCGTCGGCAGTCGAGGCCTCCGGCAAGGCAGAATCGTCACCGGCCTCGCGATCTCGATCGGGCGGCGCGAGTCCTGGACGAGCATTTTGCAGCGTCGAATAGGGGAAACGAGATGGCGGCAGAAGAACTGACGGTCGAGCGCACTGAGGATTATGACCGTCTGTTGCGGCAGGAAGAGCTGATCCTCGACGTGACCGAGACGTTGACCCAGGCTCTCGAAGCCGGCGGCATGACGAGGGCGGAGCTGGCGAGGCGACTGGGTCGGAGCCCCGGATTCGTGTCCCAGGTGTTCGGGGGCGGGAGGAATCTGACGCTCAGGACCATCGCGGACATCGCGGCCGCGTTGTCTCGGCGGCCGGCGTTGACGTTGTCTGCGGACTGCGAGACGAAGCGCGAACCGCCACGAGGGCTATCGACGCCTCCCCAGATCGCGCCAGCTGGCCGCGCGTCCGTCGTGGGACGTATCGGTCACGAAGGAACCCGGTGAGGATGGCCCGGGCGGCGTCTGTTCCGCGAGCCTCCTGACGATCACCCGAGTCTCCCGTCATCACCGCCTACGCCAGCGACAGCACGTCGAGCCGGCCGGTGCTGATGCCGACCTGGTCCGCCGGGACCCCGAGGGCGTCCATGATGGCGACGAGCAGGTTCGCCATCGGCGTGTCGTTGGCGTACTGCATGTGCCGCCCGCCGCGCAGGCCGCCGCCCGCCCCGCCCACCAGCATGATCGGCAGGTTCACCGGCGCGTGCGCGTTCGAGTTCGACATGCCCGCGCCGTAGAGCAGCAGCGAGTGGTCGAGGAGCGAGCCGTCGCCGTCGGGGGTCGAGCGCAGCCGGTCCACGAACTCGGCGAAGAGCGACACGTGGTAGGTGTTGATCTTCGACATGGTCGCGATCTTCGCGGGGTCGTCGAGGTGGTGCGACAGCGGGTGGTGGGCGTCGGGAATGCCGATCTCGGGGTACGTCCGCCCGCTGATCTCGCGGCCCACCATGAAGCTGGCCACCCGCGTGAGGTCGGTCTGCCAGGCGAGGAGCTGCAGGTCGAACATCAGCCGCATGTGCTCCTGGAAGGTCGCCGGCACCCCGGCCGGCTGCTGCACGACGGGCAGGTCGCGGTCGCTCTGTTCCTCCGCCATCTGGATGCGCCGCTCGACGTCGCGGACCGCGTCCAGGTACTGGGCGAGCTTGTGGCGGTCGTCGGGGCCGAGCCCACGTTCGAGGTCGGCGGCCTTCTCGGTCACCGAGTCGAGGATGCTGCGGTCCTCGTCGAGCCGTGTGCGCCGCACCGCGGGGTCGGTGCTGCCGCTGTCGCCGAAGAGGCGCTCGAAGACGGCCCGGGGGTCGTTCTCCATGGGCAGCGGGGTGGTCGGCGTGCGCCACGAGATGGTGTTCGTGTAGGCGCAACTGAACCCCGCGTCGCACGAGCCCGCGAAGTCGCGGCTGTCGAGGCCCAGCTCGAGCGACGAGAGCTGCGTCTGGCGGCCCAGCGCCTGTCCGAGGAGCTGGTCTATGGACGTGCCGGACTGGATCTCGGCCCCGTCGGTCTTGCGGCCGGGCACGCCGGTGAGGAACTTGGTCGACGCCCCGGCGTGGGCGCCCCCGCCGGGGCCGGGGTTGAGGCCGGTCAGCACCAGCGTGCGGTCGCGGTGCGGGGCCATCGGCTGCAGGATCGGCGAGAATGCGAAGTCCCTGCCGGTGGCGGACGGCGTCCAGTGCTCCATCGCCATGCCGTTGGGCACGTACACCACGCCGAACCGGCGCATTCCCCGCGCCGGGGTGTTGCGCACGGCGGAGAGGGCGGGCACCATGCCGTCGAGCAGCGGCAGGGCCAGTGTGGCGCCGATGCCGCGAAGGACCGTGCGCCGGGGAATCGCTTTCCTGGTGATGATCATGAGCCTGTGCTCCGCATCTGGAACGGGGGGCTGTCGACGATGCCGAGGACGATGGCCGACCAGCGGTAGCCGTCGCCGGCCGCATCCCGGACGATCCGCCGGATCGCGGGGTAGTCGTAGTGTTCGATGCCGCGCCCGAGGGCATAGGCGAGCAGCTTCTCGGTGACGGTGCGCACCAGCGGTTCGGGGTCGTTCACGAGCAGCTCGCGCAGCCCGGTCAGGCCCTCGAACGCGTCGCCGGTGGGCATGGTCCCCCTCGCGTCGACGGGTTCGCGCCCGTCGGTCGTCCGCCACCGGCCGATGGCGTCGAAGTTCTCGAGAGCGAACCCCAGGGGGTCCATCGGCGCGTGGCAGCCGGCGCACGCGGGGCTCTCGCGGTGCATCTCGAGCCGCTCGCGGACCGTCGCCGGCGCCGCCCCCGGTCCGCGTTCGGGGAACGAGGGCACGTCCGGCGGTGGCGGCGGCGGTGGCGTCCCGAGCAGGTTCTCGAGCACCCATTTGCCCCGCAGCACGGGCGACGTGCGGTTCGGGTACGACGTGACGGTGAGCAGTCCGCCGTGCCCCAGCAGGCCGCCCCGCCGCCGGTCGAGGGTCACCTGGCGGAAGCGGTTGCCATAGACGCCGGGAATGCCGTAGTGGGCGGCGAGCCGCTCGTTGACGAACGTGTAGTCGGCGTCGATCAGATCGACGAGGCTGCGGTCGTTCCGCATGACGTGCTCGACGAACAACTCCGACTCGCGCCGGAACGCGTCGCGCAAGTTCTCGTCGAAGGTCGGGAAGAGGTTGGGGTCGGGAGTGACGGTCGGGATGTTGCGCAGGAGCAGCCACTGCCCGGCGAAGTTCTCGACGAGGGACGACGACCGCGGGTCGGCGAGCATGCGCCGGACGTGCCCCGCGAGCACCCCGGGCTCGCGCAGCTCGCCCCGGACCGCGGCGTCGAGCAATGCCTCGTCGGGAATGCTGCTCCACAGGAAGAACGACAGGCGCGACGCCAGGGTGAGGTCGTTCACGGGATGGACGGTCCCCGGCGCCGCCTCGACGGGGTCGCGCTCGACACGGAACAGGAACTCGGGGTCGGTGAGGAGGCGCTGCAGGGCGAGCTGGATGCCCGCCTCGAAGCCGTCCGTCCGCTGTCGCCGCTCGTAGAAGCCGAGCAGCAGGTCGACATCGTGGTCGGTGACGGGCCGTCGGTAGGCCCGCCGGGCCAGCCGTCCCAGGATCTTGCGCGCGCACGCCTCGGCCGCATCCCCCCGGTCGGGATGACACGTGAAGATGGCGCGGCGGCTCGCGGTGTCGCCGGGGCCGTCCACCGTGTACGGTCCGCCGATCTCCACGCTGTCTACCGCCGCGTTCCCCTGCCAGCGCTCGTTGATGGCGAGGGGAAAGCCGGTCTGGCGGGGCTGCAGGACCCCTTCGGTCTCCCAGTGCTTGCGCTCGAACGAGACGCCGACCACCCGCTCGCCGGCCTCGGCATGAAAGCGCACTTCGAGGTCCTCGTCGGCCCCGAGCACGTAGGTCTCCCAGTCGGGATGTCCGAAGAGCGGGGTGTTGCCGGCGAAGCTGGCCGGAGCGGTGGTGGCGTGGGGCGGTGCCCCGCCGCCGACCGTGAACCGGGTCACGAGGCGGCCGTCGACCCGCACGTCGAGGTGCTGCGGGGTGCCGAGGCCGCGGATGTAGTCGGTGTAGGTGCGCTGCAGGCGCAGCCGGACGGTGTACTCGCCGTCCACGGGGAAGCGGTGGCGCACCGCGATGCCCCCGCGTGAGCCGAACGGGAGATCCTCGCTCAGCCGGTCGTCCTGGTACAGCAGGAGGGGGACGCGGTGGGTCTCGACCCTCGGCGCAGGCGGCGCCCGCCCCGTCGCGAGCCGGCTGATCCTGCGCGCCGCCGACAGATAGCGCTCGAGGAGGGCCGGCGAGACCGACAGCACCGCCGCCATGTTGTCGAAGCCGTGCTCGTCGGCGTCGTCGGCGGGCAGCAGGGTCGAGACGTCGACCTCGACCTGGAGCAGGTCGCGCACCGCGTTGCGGTACTCGACCCGGTTCAGGCGGTGAAACGTCTCGGTGCGGCCGACCTCCGGTCGGGCGGCGGCGGCCCGGTCGAGCGCCGTCTCGAGATACGCCACCAGGGCCCGCGCGTCTGCGCGGTCGGGCCGGGGGCGGCCCGGGGGCGGCATCGCGCCGACCCGCAGCTTGCGGATCACGTGTTCCCAGACGGCCGCATCGTTCGCGACGTCTGACAGGTCTGCGGTGTCGAGGGCCAGCCCGGCGGTGCGGAGTCCGGCGTTGTGGCAGACGACGCAGTAGCGGTCGAGTGTCGCCCGGTGCTGCGAGGCGTCCGCCAAGGGCTCGGCGTTCACCGTGGCGGGGCGGACTGCTCCCCCCGCGACCACGCCGACGAGGGCCGCCGCGGCCGATGCCCGCCAGGCGTAACGAGTGGCTCTCATGCGGCTTCTCCCCCGCATCCTCGGAGACGGCGACAGGCTCACCGCGTGCAGGACCGACGGCGGTTCTGCACGCCCTGGTCGCCGGCTGGAATCCGTTCCGAGCGACCGTGTGAGCTCACCGTCCCCGGCGCCTCCGTGTCAACGCGCTCGATCGACCGGATGTCCCGGCTCGGGTGGCTGCGCCGTCAGTCGTCGGGCGCTGGGCTGGAGCAGTTCGAGCACCCGGTCGATGCGGTCGCTGGTCCTGCCGATCTCGGCTCGGAGTTCCGTGCCGAGGGTGTCGATGCGGTCGCTGGTCCTGCCGATCTCGGTGCGAAATTCTGCTCCGAGGGTGTCAATCTGGTTGCTGATGTTGAGGACGAAGAGCAGCGCGATGGCGAGACCGGCGAGCTGCGAACGTGCGTGTTCGTTCCAGTTCATCGAGGGAGCCCTCGCCAGCGACAGGTCGATTGTATCACCCGGCGTTGTCACCGGACAGGGTGCGCGATAGCATGGGCGGCATGCCAGCGACCCGTTCGTCGATCGGTCACCCTGGGCCGGTCCGGTGCATGAGCCTCGCGGTCGTGGCGGCGGGACTGCTCCTCGCCGGGACCGCCCCCGCCCGGGGCCAGTCTCCCGTCGCCGACGCCGCCAAACGACGGGATGTCGCCGCGCTGCGGGCGCTTGTCGCCGCCGGCGCAGACGTGGACCGTCCCCGGGGCGACGGGGCGACGGCGCTGCACTGGGCGTCGTACTGGGACGACATCGACACGGTGCGGTGGCTGCTGGCGTCGGGCGCCGCCGTCGACGCCGCGAACGTGCTCGGGGTCACGCCCCTGTGGCTGGCCGCCGACAACGGCAGTGCCGCGATGGTCGAGACGCTGCTTGCGGCCGGGGCCGACCCCGGCGCGGCGCTGCCGTCCGGCGAGACGCCGCTGATGACCGCGTCGCGCACCGGCAGCGCGGCGGCGGCGCGGGCGCTGCTCGCGGCCGGGGCCGACCCTCACGCCAGAGAGCACGCGCACCGGCAGACCGCACTGATGTGGGCGTCGGCCCAGGGGCACGCCGAGGTCGTGGGGCTGCTGCTGGCGGCGGGGGCGGGGCTCGAGGACCGGTCGCGGGTCTACCCGCAGATCGTGAGCTCGTCGGGCAACGCGGATCGCAGCGGCGTCTTCGAAGTCCTGCAGGGCGGCTACACGCCGCTGCTGTTCGCGGCCCGGCGCGGCGATGTCGAGTCGGCCCGCCGGCTCGTCGCGGCCGGCGCGGCCGTGGACGCCCCCGCCGCGAGCGGCACGAGCCCGCTCGTGGTCGCCGCCCACAGCGGTCACGGCGCCTTCGCGGCGTTCCTCCTCGACGCCGGCGCCGACCCCGGCGCGGCGAAGGCCGGCTATGCGGCCTTGCACGCAGCCGTGCTGCGCGGCGACCTGCCGCTGGTCCGGACCCTGCTGGCCCACGGCGCCGACCCCGACGTCAGGCTGAGGCGCGGCACGCCGGCTCGCCGCGTGAGCGCCGACTGGCGCCTGCCCCACCGCATGATCGGGGCGACGCCGCTCTGGGTCGCGGCGCGGTTCCGCGAGCCGGCGATCATGCGGGTGCTCGCCGATTACGGCGCCGACGCGTCGGTCGCCGTCGGCGGCGAGACCACCGTGATGGCCGCGATTCTGGGGGGCTCGACCCGGGGCCGGTTCGGCATCCCGCTTCCTGACGCCGCGGCCGAGGCGCGGCGCACCCTCGACGCCGTGACGAGGGCCCTCGACGCCGGCGCCGCCGTCGACGCGGGGAACGAGAACGGCGACACCGCACTGCATCTCGCCGCGGCGCGGCGCCTCGACGACGTGGTGAGGTTGCTTGTCGCGCGCGGTGCGGTCCTCGACGCCCGAAACGACCACGGCGAGACGCCGCTGGGCCTGGCCGCGGGCGACACCGCGGCGCTGCTCGGCGCACTCGGGGCGGCCGACGCGGGCAATGGTGCGTTCGTGGTGGCGCGGTAGCCTCTACCGGATGTCCCGCGCCGTCCGACCGGCACGAGGCCGATCACCCCGAACGCCCCCACTCCCGCCGCGGCGCGGCGGTCCCGGGCCACCACCGCGCCGACGAAGTCGTCCAGCGTCCGGGCGTCGTGCGTCATCATCCGGGGGGCGATCTCCCGGATCCGCGCGCACCGCCTCCGTCATCGACGTCGCCGGCAGGTCGGTCCGCACGAGCAGACGACCGAAGGACAGCGTGTCGTCCGGGGCGAAATAGACGGTCGGCTCGATGCCCCGTTCCGGACCCCAGTGCGTGCGCTCGGCCTCGCTCACGTCGCGGTAGCGGGTGTCCCCACGACCCCGACGACGTCAAAGCTGCGGTTGTAGGACACCGACCTTGAGACGCTGGCCGACGGGGTCGCGGCCCGGCCACAGGGTCGCGGCCAGCCGCTCGCTGACGACGACCTCGCGTCGCCGGCGCTCGTCGGCCGAGAACCCCCGCCCCCGCACAATGGGGATACCCCAACGCCTCGAAGAACCGGCGGCCCACGTAGTTGGAGAGCACGATTCTCGGTTCCTGCGAATCGTCGTCGGGAGCCACGTCGTGCACGAATAGAGAACCCTCGAACGGCACGACGAGGGACCACGCCGCGACCTGCACGCCCGGCAGGGTCGCGACCTCGCGCAGCAGGGTGTCGCGGAACACCGGGGTCGTCGTTTCCGTGTAGCCCGCCTGGCGCAGCGGCAGGCGGACGCTCAGCACCCCGGCGGGGTCGAACCGTGGTCGGTCGCGTAGCGACATGCGTCATGGGTGCGTGGCTGAGCGGTCTCCGAGCCAGCCGCGACCGCCGCCGCCGCGGCTATACTGGCCTCATGGCGTCCATCACCAGAGCAGCGAATCCGGGCGAGAACCCGTCTGTCGACGCGGGACCCGCGAATCGGGACGAGGCGCCGGGGTTGGCCGGCGAGTGGTCGGCCACTGCGGTAACGTCTGCGCCCGAGTTCCCCGGCTGCCGCCGCATCCGCCTGACCCGGGACGCCATCGAGGACCATGACGGCCGGCTGGAGTACTGGGACGCGGCGTTGGAGACGGCCTGGGTATGCGAGCCGACCTCGCCGTGGCACGAGGCGCCGTGCGCAGAACTCGCGGGACTGGTCCGCCTGATCGCGGCGGTCCGGGGGGCGGCGATCCGGTGTTTCGGCAACATGGACCTGGAGGTGAGCGACGCCTCGGGCCGTCCGCAGCGGATTCTGCAGGCGGACCAGGTGGTCTATCTGCACCCGACGCCGGACCGTCTTCCGGGCCCGCGGTCGCTGGTGGTGGGCGAGCATGCGTTCCCCGACGTGGTGCTGGAGGTGGACCACTCGACGGACGTTCGGCGGGGGAAGCTCGGGCTGTACGAGGCGTGGGGCTTCCCGGAGTTGTGGGTGGAGGTGCCGGAGCGTCGTTCGGCGAGCCGGCCGCGGAGTCGGGCGTCGGGGCTGACCATCCACGTTCTGGAGGACGGGTCGTACCGGCCGTCGTCGGCGAGCCGGGCGCTGCCGGGTTGGACGGCGGCGGAGATCCACACGGCGCTGAACGAGCCGACGCTGTCGCCGGCGACGGTGGCGGCGTTGGAGCGGGTGGGCGGGGTGCTGGGGGCCCGCGAGGGCACGGGTCCGGACGACGACCTGCTGCTGCGGGCGCAGCGGCGGGCGAGCCATGCTGCGGGTCGGGCCGAGGGTCATGCCGAAGCAGCCGAGAGTGTGCTGCGGGCGCGCGGCATCCTCCTCTCGGCATCGCTGAGCGGGTCGCCCGCCCTCGTGGGCATCTCACCCGACGCCCTGCTGTCGGCGGCTGTCGCCTGCGAAGACGAGGACGACTTCTGGCGCCGGGTCGGGCCTGCATCCGGTTCCTGACGGCGGTTCCCGAGTCCTCCGCCGAGTCCGGATCAGGGCCGCCGCGACGCCATCAGATCCGCGAGCAGGGCTGCCGTGTGCGGGGCCTCCTTGAACGTGGCGGTGCGGAAGACGCCGCGGGCGATGCGGAGGGGCGTCCAGCCTTCGACGTTCTCCTGGGCGAAGGTGTCGGCGCCGTGGGCGACGAGCAGGTCGACGATGGCGTTGGCGCCCCGGTACGCGGCGCCGTGGAGCGGGGTTTCGCCGCGCTCGTCGATGGCGTTGGGATCGCCGCCGAGCTCGAGGGCGAACTCGACGCAGGCCAGCGCTTCGGCTTCGGTGCCGGGGTCCTCGCCCGGCGAGTGGATGCCGACGCCCGACGCGACCATGAGCACGGTGGTGCCGTCCTCGTTGGTCAGGGTGGGGTCGGCGCCGAGGTCCACGAGCACCCGCATGAGGGGAGCGTCGGCGAGCCGCGCCGCCATCAGCAGGGGGGTGGCTCCGATGCGGTTGAGGGCGTTGCGGTAGCCGTTGCGGGGCTCGGCCGTCATGCGGGCGTTGATGTCCGCCCCGCGCTCGACGAGGGCGCGGGCGAAGGTCAGGCTGTCCATCGTGCCGGTGGTGACCGGCCCCGGCGGGTTGAAGCCGAAGTTCGGCATCCGCACCCACGTCATGGCGTGCAGGGCGGTCCACCCCTGCCGCGCCCCGTTGGGGTCGGCGCCCTGGTCGACGAGGAACACCCCGAGTTCCCAATGGGCGTTGGTCGCGGCGAGGACCACGGTGTTCATGCCGTCGGGCAGCCGGTCGTCGGGGTCGGCGCCGGCCGCGATGAGCCGCCGGACGGCCTCGATGCGGCCCGCCCGCACCGCGAAGAGCAGGGCCGTGAACCCGTGGGGGGCAGGGCCCTCGAGCCCGGTGCGGAGGGGAACCTCCGGCACCACGGTGCGCGCGTGGACGTCCGCCCCCGCGTCGATGAGGGCCTGCACGGTTTCGACGTGGCCCTCGGCCGCGGCCCACATCAGGGGGGTCTGGCCGGCCCGCTGGGCCGCGTTCACGTCGGCGCCGTGGGCGACGAGGGTGCGCACGGCGTCGGCCCGCCCTGACCGCGCCGCCGTGAGGAGGGCGGTCTCGCCTCCCGCCCCCGCGGCGTTGGGGTCGGCGCCCGCCCGCAGCAGCGTATCGAGCAGCGGGGCCGAGCCGTTGACGGCGGCCAGCGCGAGGGGAGTGACCCCGAAGGCGTTGGCGGCGGCGGCATCGGCCCCGGCTTCGAGCAGAAGGCGTGCCACGCCCGGAAGGTCGAGACGGGCCGCCCAGTGCAGCGCCGTCGCGCCGTCCGGCGCCGACTCGTTCACGTCTGCGCCGCCCGCGAGTATCGTCCGTACCGCCGCAGCGTCGCCGTTCCTGACCGCGTCCAGTAGCGTCTGATCCGCAGTCGTCCCGGCGACTGTCGCCGGCGAGGCTGCGAGGGACACAACGAGACAGGCGAGGGCCCGGCTCGCTGCCGACCGACAGCATTCGGACCGTGACGTGAACCGCATGGCGCACCCTCCCGGCGGGCCCGCGTCGGATTCGGTTCGACGCGGAATCGACGAGCGCGGGTCCGCCACCCGCGCCCTGGTCGGGATCCTACCGCGGAATGCGAGCTCCCAGACCGCGTGATGGGTGAGACCGTCTTTCGCCTCGACCACGTGTATCGGCTACAATCGCGGGACGGTCTGCGACTGGCGGCAACGGGCCGAGGACGCGGAATGACCCGGCTTCGTCGCGCCAGTCAGGATGACGGGCCTGAACCGCAAGGGCCTGGGCGTGGTGTCGCGGGTGATGAACGGCTCAACGAGCGCGTCGCGAAGCTGGAGGAACATCTGCAGTACGCGGCGGCGAAGGCGGACATCCAGAAGCTTGAGCTGTGGGCCGCGGCCGGTGTCATCGGAGGTCTTCCGGGGTTCTTGACGCTCGTCTGACCGGACACTTCGCTCCGCCGAGTGACCTCGGGGAGGTGTCGCTCACGTCGAACTGGTCCACGATTCGACTTCGCACGGCGATCATGTCGTGTATTCTCGGGTCGTCCATATCGGGAGGGTGCCGCACTTGAAGATGTCGACCGTGTCGACGGCGGCGGTCGTGATGTTGACGGCCGGAGCCGCCGCCGGCCAGCCGTCAGTCACGCCGGAGCGCGCACTGCTCGACCGCTACTGCGTGACCTGCCACAACGGTGCCCTGCGCACCGCGGGACTGGCCCTCGACGACCTCGATCTCGCACGCGTGGGAGACCACGCGGACGTCTGGGAGAAGGTGGTCGTCAAGCTGCGCGCCGGCATGATGCCCCCGGCCGGGCGGCCGCGCCCCGACCGCGCCGCGTCGGGCCGGCTCGTCGCCCATCTCGAGACCCGGCTCGACCGCGCCGCCGCCGCCCGCCCCGACCCCGGCCGCAGCGCCGCGCTGCGGCGCCTCAACGCCACGGAGTACCGCAACGCCATCCGCGATCTGCTCGACCTCGACATCGACGTGGCGGCTCTGCTGCCCGCCGACGACTCCAGCGCCGGCTTCGACAACGTCAGCCTGGGGGGCCTCGACCCCGGACGCTTCGAGCGCTATCTCGCGGCGGCGCGCCGGATCAGCCGGCTCGCGGTCGGTGCGCCGGTGCGGTCGCCGGTCGCCGACACCTTCGTCGTGCCGTCCGACCTGAACCAGACCGGCCATGTCGACGGGATGCCGTTCGGCACCCGCGGCGGCGCCCGTTTCGACTACAACTTCCCGGTCGACGCCGAGTACGAGCTGCGGGTCGAGCTGGGCAAGAGCTGGAACACCAACCGTATCGGCGGTCTGCGCGAGCCGCACGACGTCGCGATTCTCCTCGACGGCGCGCCGGTCGAGGTGTTGACGGTGACGCCGCCGGTGCGGCGGCCGGCCGCCACCCAGAGCCTCCTCTATCAGCCGGACGATCGGCCCGCCGACGCCGACCTGGTCGTGCGCGTGCCGGTCGCGGCGGGCCCTCACACCGTGGGCGCGGCGTTCGTCAGCCGGGGCGCCGAACTCGTGGAGCGCCACCGGCAGCCGTTCCTGAAGGTGCACATCACCGTCGGCGGCGACCAGCGCACGCAGCCGAACGTGTACTCCATCACGGTGACCGGCCCGTTCGAGGCCACCGGCTCCGGCGACACCCCGAGCCGCCGCCGCATCTTCACGTGCCGCCCGGTGGACGTCTCGCCGGCGGACGAGCGGGCGTGCGCGGCCGAGATCCTCTCGACCCTGGCCCGCCGCGCCTACCGCCGCCCCGCCACCGCCGCCGACGTCGATCTGCTGCTGGGGTTCTTCGACGAGGGCCGGGCGGACGGCGGCTTCGACCAGGGCGTCGAGATGGCCCTGCGGCGCCTCCTCGTGAGCCCCGAGTTCCTGCTGCGGGTCGAGCGCGACCCCGCCGGGGCCGACGGGCCGTACCGGGTGAGCGACCTCGAGCTGGCGTCGCGGCTGTCGTTCTTTCTCTGGAGCAGCCTGCCTGACGACGAGCTCATCGAGCTGGCGTCCCGCGGCGAGTTGCGGGATCCCGAGGTCCTCGAGGCGCAGGTCCGGCGCATGCTCGGCGACGAACGGGCGGCGTCGCTGGTGACGAACTTCGCCGCCCAGTGGCTGTATCTGCGCAATCTGCCCGCCGTCTCGCCCGACTTCATCGTCTTCCCCGACTTCGACGAGACCCTGCGCCGCGCCCTCCGCCGCGAGACCGAGCTCTTCTTCGAGAGCGTCGTGCGCGAAGACCGCAGCGTCCTCGACCTCATCACCGCCGACTACACGTTCCTGAACGAGCGCCTCGCGCGCCACTACGGCATGCCCGGGGTCGCGGGGAGCCAGTTCCGGCGCGTCGCGCTGCCCCCGGGCAGCCCTCGCGGCGGCCTCCTCGGGCACGGCAGCATCCTCGCGGTGACCGGCTACGCCACGCGGACCTCGCCGGTGGTGAGGGGCAAGTGGGTGCTCGAGAACCTCCTCGGCACGCCGCCCCCGCCCCCGCCCCCGAACGTGCCGCCGCTGAACGAGGAGAAGTCCGCCGCGGCCCTCTCGATGCGCGAGCGCATGGAGGAACACCGCCGCAACGCCGCCTGTGCCGCCTGCCACGCCCTGATGGACCCGGTGGGGCTGTCGCTCGAGAACTTCGACGCCATCGGCCGCTGGCGGACGCTGACGGCGGGGCTCGCCCTCATCGATGCATCGGGGGGGCTGCCGGACGGGACGACCTTCGACGGGGTCGCGGGGCTGCGGCAGGCCATCCTCGACCGTTCCGACCAGTTCGTGCGCACCCTCGTCGACAAGCTCATGACCTATGCGCTCGGCCGGGCGACCGAGCACTACGACGCGCCGGCGGTGCGGGCCGTCGAGCGTGAGGCGAAGGCGGCCGGCTACCGGTTCTCCGACCTCGTCCTCGGCATCGTCGAGAGCACCCCGTTCCAGATGCGGCGCCCCGATCCCGGCGGGTCGCTCGCCGCCGGCGGGCCGTCCGCCCCGACCCTGGCCGCCGTCGAATCCGCCCCGCCCGCGGAGGCGGTACGACCGGCGACCGCCGCCGTCCACCAACCGAGACCGATCCCATGATCATCACCAAGACGCATCTGCCTCGACGGACGTTCATCCGGGGGATGGGGGCCAGCCTGGCCCTCCCGTTGCTGGACGCGATGGCGCCGGCCCTCACCGCCGCCGCCAAGACCTCGGCCAACCCCGTCCGCCGGCTCGGCTTCATCTACTTCCCCCACGGCTCGGTGACGTGGGCGCCCGGGGGCCAGAACCAGTGGACCCCGCCCGGCGAGGCCGGCGCGCTCGAGCTGTCGCCGATCCTGCAGGCCCTCGCGCCGGTGAAGCACCATATGCTCGTGCTTACCAACATGGAGCACAAGAACGCGCAGGGCAACGGCACCGACGGCAACGCCGAGCACACCCGCTCGAACGCGAGCTGGCTGAGCGCGGCGCGGCCCAAGATGACGGAAGGCGCCGACGTCCGGCTCGCCACCACCGTCGACCAGATCGCGGCCCGCGAGCTCAGCCGCGACACCCGCCTGCCGTCGCTCGAGCTGACCCTGGAGAACAGCTTCCTCGTCGGCAACTGCGACAACGGCTACAACTGCGTCTACGTCAACACCCTGTCGTGGTCGTCGCCGACCACGCCGCTGCCGATGGAGAACAACCCCCGCATGGTGTTCGAGCGGTTGTTCGGCGACGGCGGCACCGTGGACGAGCGGCGGGCCGAGATGCGGCGCGACCGCAGCATCCTCGACTCGGTCACCGACGACATGGCGCGCCTCGTGCGCAGTCTCGGCCCCGGCGACCGCGCGCGGGTCGACCAGTACGTCGACGCCGTGCGCGAGGTCGAGCGCCGCATTCAGCGCGCCGAGGCCCTCGCCGGCGATTCGACCCTCGCCCTGCCCGATCGCCCCGTCGGCATTCCCGAGACCTACGACGAGCACGCCCGGCTGCTCTTCGACCTCCTGCTCCTGACCTGGCAGGCCGACATCACCCGCGTCTTCAGCCTCCAACTCGGGCGCGAGCAGAGCGCACGGACGTTTCCCTGGATCGGCGTCAACGAGGGGCACCACGCGGTGTCCCACCACCAGGACAACCCCGAGAAGATCGCGGCCATCGGCAAGATCAACGCCTATCACGTCCAGCTTCTCTCCTACTTCGTCGAGAAGCTGGCCGCGACGCCGGACGGCGAGGGGTCGCTGCTCGACCACTCGATGGTGCTGCACGGCAGCGGCATGAGCAACGGCAACCTCCACGACCACAAGAACCTGCCCCTGGTCCTCGTCGGCGGCGGGGCGGGCCGGCTGCGCGGCGGCCGCCACATCAAGTTCCCCGAGCTGACCCCGATGGCCAACCTGCTCCTGGGCCTGCTCGACAAGGCGGGGGTGCCGGCCGACCGCTTCGGCGACAGCACCGGCCGCGTCGACCTCGAACCTCTGTCGCTGACCTCGGACGGGTGATGCGGGCGGCGGGCGCCAGGTTGTCCTTTACGGAGTGACGATTCGTGCGGTAATGTCACTCTCAAAGTGACAATTTCTCGCGAGGTTCTGCGCGCCAAGCTCGACGAGTCGCTGGCCGTCCCGTCGCGTCGTCTGACGCGTCGGGACGTGCGCCTGCCCGCCGTCCCCGGCAAGGCGTTCGCGGTCATCGGCGTGCGGCGCAGCGGCAAGACCTCTTTCCTGCTCCAGTGCCGGGCCGCGCGCCTGCGCGCGGGCGCACGCCCCGAGTCGCAACTGCTGTTGCTGCTCGAGGACGAGCGCCTCGCCGGCCTCACCGTCGCCGACCTGGGCTGGCTGCTCGACGAGCACCGCCGCCGTTTTCCCCGCCTGCAAGACGCGGGCGGCGTCACCGTGTACCTGGACGAGGTCCAGGTGGTGCCGCGATGGGAGGGGCTGGTCCGTCGCCTGATGGACACCGGCGGCGTCGAGTTCTTCGTCACCGGTTCGTCGGCCCGTCTCCTGAGCCGCGAGGTCGCGACCAGCCTGCGCGGCCGGGCGATGGAGGTGCTCGTCCATCCCTTCAGCTTCCGCGAAGCGCTGCGCCACACCGGGGACGAGCCGCGGGAGGCGACCGACGCAGAGCCCCGCCCGTCGGCCGCGCTCGACGAGCGTCTGCGCCGCTATCTCGCCGAGGGAGGCTTTCCCGAGGCGCAGGGCGCGCGCCCGCGCGACCGACAGGCCCTGCTCGGCGGCTACGTCGACGTCGTCGTCCTCCGCGACGTGATCGACCGGCACGCGGTCACCAACCCGCTCGCGCTGCGCTGGCTGCAGCGGCAGTTGCTGGCGAACCCCGGCGGCGCCTTCTCGGTCAAGAAGCACTACGACACCCTGCGCTCGCAGGGGGTACGGGTGGGCAAGGACACCCTGCACGCGTACCTCGGCTACCTGGAGGATGCCTTCCTCGTCCGCACCGTCTCCCTGCATGCCGCCTCCGAACGGCAGAGGATGGTCAATCCCCGGAAGGCGTATCCGGTCGACCCGGGACTGATCGCCCTGTTCGGGCAGAGCGGCCGCAGCCACCGGGGCCACGCCCTCGAGACCGCCGTCCTGCTGGAGCTGGAGCGCCGCGGGTGGGAGGTCGCCTACGCGCGCACGGCAGAGGGGTGGGAGGTCGATTTCTTCGCCCATCGGGCAGGAGAAGCGCCGTTGCTCGTGCAGGTCTGCCTCGACACCGCGGACGACGCGACCTGGGATCGGGAGGTCCGCTCGCTCCGGTCGGCGGGCCGGGCGTACCGTGATGCGCGCCTCCTGCTCGTGACCCTCGACTCGTCCCCGCCGACGCGGCCGCTTCCCGATCGCGTCGTCTGGAGGCCGGCCGCCCGCTGGCTCCTCGAAGACGGCGACTGACCGGGCTCTGCGTCGGGGCAGCCGGGGTGAGTGCTGCGGGTCGAGTGCGGCGCCCCCGGCGGTACCAGTGTCCACTGGCGATGACACTGGGCGCTTCGGGGGCCCTACTCAGGCGATGACGTTCCCCTGGTTCCAGTGGGATGCGAGAGCTCGCGCGTCGCTGTCCTGCCGCTGGCACGCTTTGTGCTTGTCTGCTGTTCAGTCAGGAACGCCGCCGCTGCCCGGCTTTGGCCGGCGGTCGCTTGCGGCGGTCGTGATGCCCTGGCGGAACTGGAGGAGGAAACATGAGAGCGACGGTCGGCAGGCAGGCAGGTCGGGTGGAGAGGGTGGCGGTCGTGGCGGCGATGCTGGCGCTCGCGCTGGCGTCGTCGGCGTCCGGGGCCGCGCTGGACGGGACGGACAACGCGCTGCGGCAGGCGGTGGAGCGCCGGCTCGGGGACGAGGCGGGGGTGGCGGCTCGTGTCGAGGTCACCGTGGACAACGGCGAGGTCACCCTGGCCGGCGTCGTCGCGACCCTGTGGGACAAGGAGTGGGCGATCGAGCGGGCGCGGGGGACGGACGGCGTTCACGACGTCACGAGCCATCTGATCATCGGCCGGCCCGAGAACGACAAGGAGCTCGGCAACGCGGTGGGGCAGGCCATCGTGCGCTATCCCTACTACACGGTGTTCGACTACGTGGACGTCACCGTCGACGACGGGGTGGTGACCTTGCGCGGCGACGTGACCGCGCGTCCCGACAAGCCCGCCGACCTCTACGAGCGCATCGCGAAGGTGCGCGGGGTGCAGGCGATCGTCGACGAGTTGGAGGTCCTGTCGCCGGGCATCCACGACGAGCGGCTGCGCCAACGCATCGCCCGGGCGCTGTTCGGCCACCCGCAGTTCGACCGCTACCTCGGGCTGGCCCCCCGGATGTCGATCATCGTCCGCAACGGCTACGTCACGCTGAAGGGCGTGGTCTTCGACCAGGCGGACCGGATTCTCGCGGAGAGCATCGCCCGTCGGACCTACGGCGTGGTCCGGGTCAGCAACGAGCTGGAGACTCGGCAGGAGCTCCTCGAGGCCAGATCGAGCGAGAAGTCTGCGCCGTAACGCGGTGCGTGCGGCGCCCGCCGTCGAGCCGGCGCCGTGCTACCCTCGAAGGAGGAGCCGAGGAGCCAATCATGGGGCAGATTGAGGGGCGTCGGTGCCGCGGGGGGTTGGCCGCGACCGGATGCGCGATGCGCCGGGGGAAGCGGGCGCTCCTGGTCGCCGCGGCGTCGGCCGCGCTGTCGATGGCCGGCGCCGCGGACCTGCGCGCCCAACCTGCGGCCGACCTCCTGCTGGTGGGCGGCTTCGTCTACGACGGCTCCGGGCAGGCGCCGGTCCGCCGGGACGTCGGCGTGGCCGGCGACCGCATCAGCTTCGTCGGCGACGCGGCCGCGACCGGCGTCGAGGCCGCCGTGGTCTTGGATGTCGAGGGGCTGATGGTCACCCCGGGCTTCATCGACATGCACTCGCACGCCGAGTTGACGGAGGACTACGGCCGCGACGCGCTGCCCTTTCTCCACCAGGGCATCACCACGGTGGCGATCGGGCTCGACGGCGGGGGCGCGCCCGAGGTCACCGAGCTCTTCGCCCGGCTCGACGGCCGCATCGGGGTGAACGCGTTCGCCTACGTGGGCCACGGCGAGATCCGCCAACGGGCCATCGGCGGCGACGACCGCGCGCCCACGCCGGCCGAGCTCGACGAGATGCGCTCGCTCGTCCAGCAGGCCATGCACGAAGGCGCGTTCGGCCTCTCGACCGGGCTCTTCTACGTGCCGGGCTACTACGCGACGACCGAGGAGGTCATCGAGCTGGCGCGGGTCGCGGCGGCCTTCGACGGCATCTACGACACCCACGACCGCGACCTCGGCGCCAGCTACCGGGGCGTGGGGTATCTCAATTCGATACGCGAGGCGATTCGGATCGGCGAAGAAGCAGGGACGCGTGTCATCTTCAGTCATTTCAACGCGCAGGGCGCGCACAACTACGGCCGCGCGCCCGAGGGGGCGCGGCTCATCGAGGAAGCGCGTGCCAAGGGAGTCGAGGTGGCGGCCGCGCAACATGTCTACACCGCGACCCAGTCGAGCCTGGCCGCCTATGCCATACCGCGTTGGGCCTCGAACGGGGGCCGCGCCGACATGCTCGAACGGTTCCGCGACCCCGAGACCGTCCGCCGGCTCGACGTCGAGACCATGGAGATGCTGGCCATCCGCGGCGGCGCCGACAAGCTCCTGTTCGCCGACCCCCGGCCCGTGCTGAACGGCCGGACGCTCGCCGCGGTGGCCGACGAGTGGGGCCTGCCCGTGCCCGCGGCGGTGCGCCGCATCCTCACCGCCGGCAACGCGGCGGTGATGAACCTCGACCTCTACGACATCGAGAACACGCGCTACCTGGCCCGGCAGCCGTGGATGATGACCTGCACCGACGGCCGCACCCCGTCCCCCGCCCAGCGCGTCACCCACCCCCGCGTGTTCGGGGCCTTCACGCGCAAGCTCCGCCAGTTCGTGCTCGACGAGCCCGTGATCACCATGCCGTTCGCCATCCGCAGCATGACCGGCCTCGCCGCCGACTTCCTGCGGCTGGACAACCGCGGCTACCTGCGGGCCGGCGCCGTCGCCGACATCGCCGTGCTCGATCCCGACCGCATCCGCGACCGCGCCACCTACGAAGACCCGCGTCAGCCCGCCGAGGGGACGGTGCACGTGCTGGTAGGCGGCCGCTTTGCGATCCGCGACGGCGAGGCGACCGGCGCGCTCGCCGGCCGGCCTCTTCCCCGCCCGACACCGGCGCCGTCGACCCGTTGATCCGCCGCTTGGCGTAGAGCGGCCTCGTCGTGCAGCAGCCATGCCTCCTGCATTCTCACGGGCACGATGCAGACGTGGCGGCAGTCCGTGCGGTTCGCGGCGCCAATCTCCACATAGCGGCGGTCCGGATCCTGGTTCTCTGCGTCGCGGTGTACGAAGAGCAGCCGACACGGATGCAACCGAACGGCCGCGGCCAACCGTTCGGTCAGATCGCGCGGCTGCCTGGCGAGTACTCTGAGGTCCGCCCATCGGATCTCGACTTCCTGTGCCGTCAGTTGCTGCATCAGCCACCGGAGAATCGGCACGAGCACCGCGTCAGACGCGCCGTCAGCCACCAGCGTCGCCTGAAGCGTCATGTCCGCCGCTCGGTTCTCGACGGCGCCGCGAAGGGCAGATCCAGTTGCATGTCCTCGCGGTGCATCACCCTCGTTGCTCTTCGGCGAGCGGTGCGACGATTCCGGGCATCGGCTCGCGGCTCATCTTCAGCGTCGTCGATCACCCGCAGCGGATGCAGATAGGCCAGCAGGTCGCCGCGGGTCACGGTGGGGTCGTCGGTTCCTTCCTCATGGCGCCACGTGTCTGGCAGGCAACGGATCGAGAGCCGTGACGATCCGGATGCGCCGCTACGCTCTGCGTGCGCCACCAGCAGTTCATCGTCGTGAATGCAGCCCACGACGGAAGGCGAATGCGTGTTGACGATCACCTGTCGCAGCGGGTTGTCGGCATCCACCGGTTCGTCGACGTCGACGGTCAGTTCGCGCAGCAGGGACACGACGGCCGGGACGCGCAGCGGATGCATGCCGTTCTCCGGCTCCTCCAGGCAGAGCAGACGCCGGCTGCGGGGATCGGCCTGCATGACCGTCAGTGCGAGAAACCGCAGCGTGCCGTCGGACAGGGCGCCGGCGACGTGCTCGGTGTTCTGGAGATCCGTCATCACGATGCTGAGAATCTGCCGCTTGTCGTCGACATCGACGGACACCTCCCGCACGTTCTCCACGAGTTCGGAGAGCTTGTTCGCGACCTGCGCATAGATGTCCCGCTCGCCACCCCGGTGGTCGCGTTGTGCGGCCTGCGCGAGTTCGTACAGCGTCGCCGGCAGGTGGGCCCCGTTCGCCCCGATGCTGTGCGGCGCGGTGAAGCCATCGGGCGCGCGGAGCGCAGACGGTTCCAACTGCAGTTGCGTCCAGGCCGCCATCTCCTGGCGCGCGAGGACCAGCGTGCGGTGCTCCGCCGCGTTGTTGGCCGACGACAGCATGGTGCGCGGCAAGCTCGCGGCCGGCACGCGGCGCGGCCGTCCGCCGCCCTTGCCGGCGATGCTGTCGGCGTGAAGCGAGACAATCGGCCCTTCATCTCCTTCGGTTTCGGTCGAGATGTACGCGCTGGTTCGGCGGCCCTTCACGACGGATTCGCGCCACGACGTCTCGTGCGGAAACCTGAGCCGGCTCCTGGCGGTGGAGCGGTTGATGTGGACCAGGCGCTCACGGGCTATCTCCAGCGATCCCAGGGTCCTGACCGTCGAGTCCTTCCGGCGGCGCAGCTCCAGCTCGTAGCGCAGGAACGTCATCGACGCCTGGGCGGCCTGGCCGAGTTCGTCTTCTCCCTCTTCCGGTATCAGGAACTCGGCGGCGAACGTCATCGTCTCGGCGATGCTGGCGCCGGTGCGACGGAAGAGGCTGCGCAGGTCGCCCCGGCGGGAGTCGCCGCCCCGCACCATGGACGCCGCCTCGGTCATGGGCCGGTCCGCCAGCGCGGCCAGGAACGCGATCGCATCGAACAGGTTCGATTTTCCGACGCCGTTCGGTCCGGCGATGCACGTGAAGGGCCCCAGCCGGACATCCACACGGTCCAGGTTCTTGAACCCGTTCACTTCGAGGCGCGTGAGCACGTCTTCGTTTCCTTCACGTCGATCCTGCCGGACCGCCGGAGCGACCCAGGTCGTCCGTCAACCGTGTCCCGACCCTGTTCCGGCAGGGCGGGCGATCCGTTCCCGCGTCGATGTCCTCGCAGCGGAACTCGATGCGCGGGACGTGGCCTGGACGACAAACAACGCTCGGAACACAGCCTACCGCTCAGGCAGCGCGAACACGAACAGGGTGTTGCTCCCGCTGGGGGTGGTGAGCTCGGGGGTGAGCTGCAGGAAACCGGTGCCCTGGGTCAGGCCGCCGGAGCCAACGGCGAGGTACTGGCGCCCGCCGACGCTGAAGGTCATGGGCCGACCGCTGACCGGTCCGTTCAGGATCGTCTGCCACCGCACCTCGCCGGTCTCGGCGTCGAACGCGCGGAAGCGTCGGACGACATCGCCCGAGAAGAGCAGGTTGCCGCCCGTGGCGAGCACCGACCCGTAGATGGGGGCGCGCTGCTCGTAGAGCCAGAGGGTGTCGCCGGTCGACGCCGACACCGCCTCGAGGCGGCCGACCGGCGCCGTGTTGGGGTCGACGCCGGGGCGGTGGCGCACCCGGACCCGGACGTCGTAGCCGTCGCTCGGCCCCGCCTCCTCCACCGACATCGCGATGTCCATGCAGGCGTTGTTCATG
Organism: Vicinamibacterales bacterium; assembly: GCA_965199675.1. Classification (GTDB taxonomy): domain Bacteria; phylum Acidobacteriota; class Vicinamibacteria; order Vicinamibacterales; family UBA8438; genus JAJEEA01. The sequence goes on from CBDATI010000019.1 coordinate 57,334, forward strand.
GGCATGTAGAGGGCGCCGGTGTCGGGGCTGTAGGCGCCGGACGGCTGGTTCTTGCCGCCGAGCAGGTGGGGGCAGGCGAAGGCGGGCGTCCGGACCGACACCGGCGCCGTCGACTCGTCGAACGACGGGCGTCCCGTCGTGAGGTCGAGGCCGGTCATGATGTTCTGGTACACGGTCGGCCGCGCCCACAGGAACTCGCCGGTGGCGGCGTCGAGGGTCCAGATGAGGCCGGTCTTGCCGGGGATGCCGGTGATGACCTTGCGCCGTTCGCCCGGGGTCACCGCGGGGTTGATCCACGGCACCGAGGCGGGGTTGGGCGACACCTCGGTCTCGACGATCATCCGCTCGAAGACGTGGTCGAGGTCCCAGTTGTCGCGGGGCAGGTGCTGGAAGTACCACGCCATCTCGCCGGTGTCGGGGTCGAGGGCGAGGGTCGAGTTGGTGAAGAGCAGGTCGGCCTTGCCCGCCCCTCGCAGCGACTCGGGGAGCGGCGCCGGCGGCCCCGTGCCCCAGTAGACGAGGTTGAGCTGGGGGTCGTAGCTTCCGACCATCCACGCCGAGGCGTGCCGCCGGGCGGCGCGGGGCAGGCCTCCCCACGTGTCGCCGCCGAACTGGTCCGGGGTGGCCGCGGTGTTGACGCGCCACAGCTCGTCGCCGGTGTCGACGTCGTGGGCGGTGATGAAGCAGCCGCCGGGGCGCGGACTCGACGGATTGCAGCGCGAGCCGTTGATGACCTTGCCGTTGACGATGGTCGGCCCCGCCGTCTGCGCCACCCGCTCGCGGTAGTCGGCCCGCTCGGTCTCCCACACCAGCTCGCCGGTGCGGGCGTCGAGGGCGACGATGTACGCGTCGTTGGTGGCGAGGAAGATCTTGTCGCCGTAGATGGAGACGTTGCGGTAGCGGTAGCGGGTGCCGGTGACGTTGGCGATGTTCTCGGGGAGGTTGCGCCGATACTGCCACAGGAGGTCGCCGGTCGTCGCGTCGAGGGCCTGCACGATGTCCTCGACGTTGGCGAGGAACATCACCCCGTTGTGGACGATGGGCTCGACCTCCTGGTAGCCCTCCTGCATGGCCCGCGACCACACGAGGCGCAGCTCGGTGACGTTGCCGGCGTCGATCTGGTCGAGGGGGCTGTAGCCCCACAGTGCATAGCCGTTGCGAAAGCCGATCCAGTTCTCGGGCGGGGGCTCGCGCAGCATGGCGTCGGTGACGGGGACGAAGTCCTCGAGCAGCGCTGGAACGGGCGCCCGATCGGGCTGGGCCGCGGCTCCCGCGGCGACCGCCAACAGGCCGACGCTCGCGAGCAGGCCGGCGCCGGGGAGGAGTTTGCGCTGGGGAGTCACCATGGTCCACCTTCCGATCTGACGGGTCCCGGGATCGAGGCTGAATCGGTTCGAGGATTATATGACCGGCCGTCCCCGCCGTATCGCTCGTTTGCAGCCAACCCGTGGCAAGATCGCCTCACTTCCGTCGCTGGCGGCCCGGAGCGGCGCCAGGCGGAGCCGAAGACGGCGATTTGCGGGCCGGGTCGCAGGTGTCGGTCCGATATGAGGGGTGGCATGAGAGTGGCGGTCGGCGCTGGAGGACTGCTGGTCGGTGTGCTGGCATCGGCGGTGGGTGTGGTCCAGGCCCAGGAGCCGGACCCCGCGCCGGGGCGGGCCGGCGCGCGGGCCCTGGTGTTCCGGGAGCAACTGGCGCCCCTCGCGGGGTCGGCACGGCGCATTCTCGGCGAGGACTGGGGGCGGTTCCGCGCCACCCTCGACGTGCTCGTGGCGCAGGAGGCGCGGCAGCGCGGTCTCGTCGGCGACGTCGACTTCAGCTTCAGCGCCGACGAGACGGGCGATTTCAGCGGCGCGGGTCCCGGCAACGAGACGCTGTTCGGGTTGCGCGCCGGCGCCCGGCTCGGCGGGGGCGGGTACCGGTCGCGGGTTGGGCTGCTCGGCGACATGCGGGCCCTCATCCACGACAACGTCTTCGAGCAGGACTTCAGCCGGGTGCGGCTCGGCTACGACCACCAGCGCACCGACCACCTCGGGGCCTTCGCGTTCATCGAGCGCTACTCGGACGACGCCATGAGCATCGCCTCGCGCTACGAGATCGGGGGCGGGGTGAGCATGCGCGTCGACCTGTGGCCGCGGCCGGACGACGAGGGCGGCGCGCGGGCCCTGGTCCACCTCGCGTCGGCCGCCCCCGAGGGCTTCCGCTGCGGTGTCGAGCGGCTGCGTGCGGGGTTCCATCCCGCGGACGGGGCCGCGCCGCCGCCCGCCTGCGTGCCCGCCGCGCCGGCCGGCGCCCCGGCGTACCCGTTGGCGCCCGGCGACCCCCGGCCCGCTCTCGACGTCTTCGAAGGCATCCTCGACGTGGTGGACCCGCTCGAGCGGGGGCTTGGCGATCGTCAGGCCATGGTGTCGTTGCGGCTGGGGGTCGGGGTCTTCTCCGAGTTCGAGAACGCCCTCATCGAGACCCGGGTCTCTCCCGTCGACCCCGCGACCGGCGGCCCCGCGGCTTCCACCGCCCTCCTGCCGCCCCGTTACCTGAGGGTGCCGGGTCGGCACCGCTACCGGTTCCTCCTCTGGCCGACCATCGCCATGCGGCCGCTGTCGTCCCTCTCGATCGAGTTCATCCCGTCGTTCAAGCTGCCGATCAGCGCCCCGCGCCGTTTCTCGGACGGCGTGCTCGCCTACCGCATGGACTGGTTCGCGCGCATCGACTGGCGCCCGCGCCGCGACGACACCGTCGCCGGCCGCATCAAGCTGTTCGTGAAGTTCGATTACTACAAGAACATGGGGCCGCCGGTGGTCGCCGAAGCCCTCCCGCCCGAGGCGGCCATCGAGCCGCTCTTCTACCACCGCACCGGCGCGTCGAAGAAGCACCGCTTCGTCTCGCTGGGGATCTCGCTCGACCTGGGCGCGCCCTGACCGCGCCGTTCTGCGGCGCAGGCTCCCGGTCCGATGCGTCACGGGTCGCAGCCCCCGGCGGCGCGCCGGGGGCGTGCGACTGGCGCGAACCGCATGCGCCGCGCGGTCGCTTCCGGCCGACCGGCTTCGTTCGCCTCGTCCGGTCCGTTCGGGGCTTGGTCGGCGCCGCGCGGAGCGCCGTTGGCAGACTGCTATGATGGACCCGTTCCGCCATCCGAGCTGGTGAAGACCTGTCGCAGCAGCAGAAAGGACAGACGCATGGCCTCTTCGAGACGACGGTTCCTGACGACGTTGACGACGGCGGCGGCCGGCAGCGCCGCCCTCGGTGGGCGTAGCGCCGGGTGGAGCGGACCCGCGGTGCCGCCGGCCGCACCCGACAGCTTCTCGCCCGCCGAACTGCTGGAACGCCACATGGCCCGGCCCGCCGCCGGCGCCCCCGGCGGGACAGCCGCCGCCCAGACCGACCCCCGGATGCCGACGCCCGAGGAGGTGCAGTCGTGGTACACCGACCGCCGCAACTGGGGCCGTTGGGGCGACGACGACGAGAAGGGCGCCATCAACCTGATCACCGACGAGAAGAGCGCGGCGGCGGCCCGGCTCGTGCAGTCGGGGCGGAAGGTTTCGGCCAGCCGCGTCTTCGAGCCCTCGCAGCAGTTCATCCGCAAGAGCCCGCGGGAAGGCGGCGGGGGCGCGGTGTCGGACTACTACGGCTTCATCTACCACGGCCAGACAGTGACCCACATCGACGCCCTGTGCCACATGTGGGAGAGCGACGGCATGTGGCAGGGCCGCGACCCTGACGTGGAGGTGACCACCCAGGGCGCCTTCTTCGGCGCCATCGACGCCTGGTCGGACGGCATCATCACGAAGGGGGTGCTGCTCGACGTGCCGCGCCACCGAGGCGAGCCCCATGTGACCCCCGGCAACCCCGTGCAGGGCTGGGAGCTCGAGGAGATCGCCCGCGCTCAGGGGGTGGAGGTCGAGCCGGGCGACGCCCTGCTCGTCTACAGCGGTAAGGACTCGTTCGTGCGGGCGGGCGGCGAGTACGGAGGCGGCGACCGGCCGGGGCTCGGCGTGACCTGCGCGAAGTTCATCCGCGACCACGACGTCGCGCTCCTCGGTTGGGACATGATGGACGCGCGGCCCGACCCTTACGGTCTCACGTTCCCGGTCCACGGAGTGCTGTTCAACTACGGCGTGGCCCTGCTCGACAATGCGCTGCTCGAGCCCCTGGCCGAGGCGTGCGCCGAGGAGGGGCGCTACGCCTTCATGTTCATGGCCCTGCCCCTCAAGGTCGCGCGCGGCACGGGCAGCCCCGCCAACCCCATCGCGATGTTCTGAACCAGCGGCGTGCTCCTGGCCGACTTCCCGGCCGGAAGTGTGTCTTGGCGGGTTCGAGTTGCTCAGGTCGAGGTTGGTTTTCTCGGTGAAGTGTGCGTAGTGATTTCCTCCCCGTTCTGACGGCACGGCAGGAGGGCGTGTCCTGCGGAAGTCGACATGGTTCACGCCTTCAGGGCGCCACGGGAAACAGGATGTGAAATCGATCAAGCCTCGGCAGGCACGAACGCGAGGAAGCGCCGCGGGTTGTCGACGAGCATCTGGTGGATGGCCTCTTCGGGCACCCCGGCGTAGCGCAGCTTGGGCACGAACTGCATCAGCACCGACGACCAGCCGTGGCCGTAGTACCGCTTGAACTGGCGGACGTTGCCCTGGTCGGACGAGAGCAGGATGTGGTCGATCAGCCCCGCTTCGAGCAGGTCCTGCACCATCCGCACCTTGTCGGCGGCGGGGATGTCCGACCGGCTCATCTCGTGCCCGAGGGTGTCGAGACCGATGAACGCGCCGCGGCGGGCCACCTCGCGGTGCGTCGCGAGGGGGTCGTGCTCGGGCCGGATGGTGGCCATGTGCCCGATGACGACGCGGGAGAGGTCGACGCCGACTCCCTCGATGACGTCGAGCTGCTCCATAGCGCAGCTCGGACAGCTCTCGTGCGGCGTGTGGGTGAAGATGGGGATGCCGGTCCGCAGGTGGGCGCGGGCGACGGCGCGGTGCACCTTGCGCTCGTCGGGGCGCATCTCGAGTGAGGACGCGATCTCGCCGAAGGCGCCCCAGCGCTGGGCGGCGGCGTCCTCCACCAGCTCCTCCACCAGTTCGTCTTCCGACATCTCGGCGACGCGCACCGGGTAGATGGCGAAGCCGATGTCCTCGAAGTAGCCGCCGGCCATCACGATACGGACCTCGCTCTGCGCGGCGATGGCGTTCAGGTGGTCCACCTGCTCGGGGGTCCGCCGGCCGGTGGCGGCGTCGACGATGCAGCCGAGGCCGTCGAAGGCGCAGGCGCGCAGCTCCTCGACCGCGAGCTCGACATCGGCGCGGCCGACGTGTTCGTGGAAGAGGGTGGCGCCGTCGGCCAGCGCCTCGGGGGCGACGTCGCCCTGCAGGGTCCGGATGATTGCGCCGGCGGGGAAATCGGGCGGGGCGACGCTGGAGAAGGTCTGCTGGGCGCGGGCGGGGATTCCGCCGGCGGCGGCAAGGCCCGCCCCGGCGGCGGCGCCGAGCAGGCGCAGGGCCTCGCGCCGCGAGTAGTCGCCTCGGTTCGGTTGCATCGGTTCGGTCATGGCGTTCTCCTCGTCTTCGCCAGAGGCGTTCGGGTCCGTTCCGCCGCTGCCGCGGGAGCCGGTAGGATGGACCGGCGCCGCTGCACGGAGTCGAGCCGGACCGCGACCCACGGCGCGTCTCGGCATCGGCCATCCGCCGCCGACCGGGCGGAAGCGGCGCGAAGGTGCTCCGCGTGTCAGCGATCCAGCGCTGGTCTGCGGGCGCCGCGCGGGTTGCGTCGCACAGCGTACTACGCATCCCGTGCCGCGGGGCGCCCTCTACCGGCAGGATATACAATGCGGCTCCAGTCGCGGTGAGGTTGCGGGGCGGCGTCCCGCCGGCGCGAGTTGCGCCTGGCGGGCCGCGAACCGCTACGAGGAGGTTGCCATCGTGAAGCGCACCATGCGGTCGGCGGTCGTTCTCGGTGTCGCGGGCGCCATCGGGCTGCTCGTGGGCGCCGGCGGGGTCGGCGTGTCCGCCCAGGGCGGCGGAGAGCAGGAGGCCGGTGCGTTCGACGCCGGCGACTGGCCCCTGTACCGGGGCGACCCTGCCGGGACGGGGTTCTCCCCCCTGGATCGGATCACCGCCGCCAACGTCGCCGACCTCGCCCCCGCTTGGACCTACTCGCTCGCGGCCGCGGACCCGGGCGCGCGCGGGCCCAACTCGCAGGCCACTCCCATCGTCGTCGGCGGGGTGATGTACCTGCCCGCCGCCGACCGCGTCGTCGCCCTCGACGCGGCGACCGGGCGCGAGATCTGGCGTCACGCCCTCGACGGCGCGCGGCCGTCGCGCCGCGGCGTGGCCTGGTGGGCGGGCGGGGACGGCACCGACCCGCGCATCGTCTTCACCACCGGGCAACACCTGCGCGCGCTCGACGCGGCGACCGGGGCCCCCGTCGAGAGCTTCGGCGAGGGCGGCGCCGTCGACATGGTCGTGCCCTACAACTCGGTTCCCCTCGTGCACGGCGACGTGGTCGTGGTCGGCGCCAACACGCCGGCCGGCACGATCGGCGGCGTGGGGAACGCGCGCGCCTTCGACGCCCGCACCGGCGCCCCGGTGTGGGAGTTCAGCTCGGTCGCTCAGCCCGGCCAGCCCGGGCACGACACCTGGGGCGGCGACAGTTGGCGCGGTCGGCTCGGGGCCAACGCCTGGCCGTTCTACTTCTCGATGGACGTCGAGCGCGGCCACGTGTACCTGCCGCTGGCCTCGCCCATTCCCGGCGACTACGGCGGCGACCGGCCCGGCGACAACCTGTACGGCAACTCCGTCGTCGCCGTCGACATCGCCACCGGCGAGTACCAGTGGCACTTCCAGACCATCCACCACGACCTGTGGGACGCCGATCCCCCCGCGCCGCCCGCCCTCTTCGACATCCCGCGCGACGACGGGGCCATTCCCGCCCTCGGGGTGACCACCAAGTCGGGTTATCTCTACATCCTCCACCGCGAGACCGGCGAGCCCGTCTACGGGGTCGAGGAGCGGCCGGTGGCGGCGAGCGACGTCCCCGGCGAGGCGACCTCGCCCACCCAGCCGATTCCGCTCAAACCGGTCGGGTTGTCCAGGCTCACCTGGGACCCGGACGACCTCGTCACCGGCGAGGACACCTCGCCCGAGCACGCCGCCGCGTGCCGCGACCTCGTCGACAGCCTCGGCGAGGTCGTCAACGCCGGCCCGTTCACCCCTTGGGTCTACCGCGCCCCCGGCGCTCCGCTGCGGACCACGCTCTCGTTCCCTGGCGGGGTTGGCGGCGCCAACTGGGGCGGGGTGGCGGTGGACCCGGCCACCGGCTATCTCCTCGTCGCCACCCAGGACCTCGGCGCCCTCGGCTACGTCGAGGCGGCGCCTCCCGACCATCCCGTGCCCTACCGCAAGGGCGCGCAGCGCCCCGCCAGCTTCGCGGTGCAGCTCGGCGGCGCGACCCTGCCCTGCCACCGCCCGCCGTGGGGCCGGCTGACCGCGGTCGACGCGGCGACCGGAGACGTCGCGTGGCAGGAGGTGCTTGGGGTCACCGACGGACTGCCCGACGGCCGGCAGGCCACCGGCCGCCTCATCCGCGCCGGCGCCATCACCACCGCGGGCGGTCTCGCGTTCGTGGCCGGCACCGACGACGGCCGCCTGCGCGCCTTCGAGGCGGCGTCGGGCCGCGGCCTGTGGGAGGCCCGGTTGCCGGGGCCGGGGAACGCCAACCCCATGACCTACCTCGGGTCGGACGGCCGGCAGTACGTGGCGGTGGCGGCCACCGACACCCTGGTCGTGTTCGCACGGCCGTGAGCCGGCCGTCCGCACGGGGCGGCGATCGGGTTGGAGGAAGCTGGCGGGTCTACCCGTTGGCGTGGCCGCGCTCCTCCAGGAGCGCTTCCAGCTCGGCGAGGGCGTCGAGGTCCTTCGGACGTCCCGCCGCGCGCTTGGCGCGGATCAGTCCCGGCAGGTCCAGGCAGCGGCACGGCCAGCCGAACAGGTCGATGTCCTCGCTGCGGGGCAGCAACGCCTCGTAGTCACCGCCGCCCGCGATCTCGCCGAGGAGGTCGATGTCGCCGATGGCGGTGGTCAGCGTGAAGTTGAGGCCCCGCTCGATCGTCGCCCGGCTCCAGTCGAAGGGCAGGCCCGGCGGAGCGCCCCGAGGGTACGGGGCATGGGGCCGAAGGGCGTCGACGAGGCGACCGATGTTCGCGGGCGTTCGTGCGTAGACGAAGCCGATGTCCTGCGTGAGGCGCGCCGACCCGTGAATCGTGGCCGCGAGGCCGCCGACGATCACGCACTCGATGCCGGCGCTGCTGAAGAGCTGGATGACGGCCTTGAAGTCGGTCATCCGTCACGCTTCCCTGCCCGCCGCGCCTCCGCCGCCAGCGCCTGCAGGGCCATCAGGTTCTCCACGCGCTCGGTTACCGACCGCCGGAGGTTCTGCCGGAGGAGCGTGCGGTCGACGTGGCGCTTGTAGGCTTCGACCATGGGATCGGGGCTTGGCTCGCCGGCTCGCGGCGTCGGCGGGCGGCCCGGCGCGGAATCTGACTGCATCCCTTCGCAGTCTACCCGCCCGTGAACACGGGCGTCGAGACGAAGTGGACCCGCCGGCATCGGGTATCATCGGCAACCGCGTGACGGATCGCGTCCTGCTGGTCGCGCGCAGTGGGCCGAGTCCGGGAATCGGATGCTGACCAGGCTCGTCATCCGCAACTTCAAACGCTTTCGCGAGGTCGAGATCGATCTCGGCAGTCCGGTGGTCTTCATCGGTCCCAACAACTCGGGGAAGACCTCGGCCATGCAGGCGCTGGCGCTCTGGGACATCGGCCTCAAGCGCTGGAACGAGAAGCGGGCCGGTAAGAGCACCCCGAAGAAGCGGCCGGGGGTGACGGTCAACCGGCGCGACCTCGCGGCGATTCCCGTCCCCGACGCCAACCTGCTGTGGCGCGATCTGCATGTGCGGGACGTGCGGCGAGTCGACGGCCGGCAACGGACCAGCAACGTTCGCATCGATCTCGTCGTCGAGGGCGTGACGCGCGACGGGCCCTGGACCTGCGGGCTGGAGTTCGACTACGCGAACGAGGAGTCGTTCTACTGCCGCCCGTTGCGGCGGTCGGAGGATGCGGCGACGGGCCGCATGCCGGTGCCGGACGAGGCGGGGCGCACCCGCATCGCCTTCCTGCCGCCGATGTCGGGGTTGGCCGCCACCGAGACGCGTCTGGACCAAGGCGCCGTCAACGTGCGCATCGGCGAGGGCCGCACCGCCGAGGTGCTGCGCAACCTCTGCTTCCGGATTCACGAAGAGAACGTGCCGGCCTGGAACGCCCTGGTCGAATACACCAGGCGCCTGTTCGGGGTGGCCCTCGACCCGCCGCGCTATGTCGCCGAGCGCGGCGAGATCGCGATGACCTACCAGGAACGCGGCGCCCGGCTCGATCTGTCGTCGTCCGGCCGGGGCCTGCAGCAGACGCTGCTCCTGCTGGCGTACATGACCGGGAATCCGGGGGCGGTGTTGCTGCTGGACGAGCCCGACGCGCACCTCGAGATTCTCCGTCAGCGTCAGATCTACCGCCTGCTCGCCGACGTGGCGCGCGAGACCGGCAGTCAGATCATCGCCGCCAGCCACTCCGAGGTGCTGCTGAACGAGGCGGCGGGCCAGGACGTGGTGGTGGCGTTCGTCGGCCGGCCGCACCGCATCGACGACCGCGGCAGCCAGGTGCTGAAGGCGCTGCGGGAGATCGGGTTCGAGCAGTACTACCAGGCCGAGCAGACCGGCTGGGTGCTCTACGTGGAGGGCTCGACGGACCTGTCGATGCTGCAGGCCTTGGCCCGGCGGTTGGGGCACGAGGGCGCGGCTCGAGCGTTGGAGCGGCCGTTCGTGCGCTACGTGGGGAATCGGCCCCAAGCCGTACGGAACCACTTCCACGGGCTGCGCGAGGCGCTCCCGGAGCTTCGCGGCGTCGCCCTCTTCGATCGGATCGGACCGGAGGCGCCCGACATCGAACCGGTCGACTTCCTGATGTGGAAGCGCCGGGAGATCGAGAACTACGTCTGCACACGAGGCGCGCTGGAGGCCTACGCCGTCGGGCCGGCGTCCGCGGCCGGACCGGCGCCGCTGTTCATCGCGGGCGACGCCGACCGGCGCCTGCAGGCGATGCGCGCCGCCATCGACGAGATCGAGTTGGCGCTGAATACGTTGGGCAAGGGGTCGCCGTGGGACGCCGACGTCAAGGCCAGCGACGACTTCCTCGATCCGCTCTTCCGGTCGTACTTCGGGAAGCTCGGTCTTCCCAACCTGATGGCGAAGAAGAACTTCCACGAGCTGGCCGCTTGCGTACCGGACCGCGACGTCGATCCCGAGATTCGCGAGAAGCTCAACGCCATTGCGGGGGCGGCCGAGCAGGCGGCGCCGGCGGGCGAGGGCGGCTGAGGCCGAACACGTCGGGGTGCTTCCCGCCGTGGGCGTGGTGTGGTCAGCCTGCGAACGCGTTGGGATGTGTAAGGATTTACACATGGACGGTGGCCGACGAGGAACGGCGAGGAGGAACACGCGTTTCGACGTGTGAACATCATGCTGTTGTTCCGGGACGCTTCTGTGCTGTTGAAGTGGGTTCTGCCCGCTATCGTGCCGGGCGTTTGGAAGAGGGGCGATCGACGCGATCGGGGAGAGACCGGGACGCACGAGCGGGAGCATCACATGAAGCCTGTCTTTCGGGACGCCTCGGCAGGAACACGTGGGTAACGGGCGCATCGCGGTCGTCGGCGCCAACAGCGCCGTCGGAAGGGCGCTGCTGGGCCAGGTCGCAGGCCGGGACGGGTTCGACGTCGTCGCCGCGGTGCGGCGTCCGGCGGCGCTGGAGGGGCTGCCGCGGTCGCCGCGCATCGCTGCCCGGGTCGTCGACTACGGCCGGCCCGAGAGTCTGGCCGACGCGTTCGCGGCCGCCGACGCCGTGGTACACCTGGCTGGCATCCTTTTTGAGAGCCGGACGTCCGACTACCGGTCGGGCAACGTCGAGGTCACCGGCGCGGTGGTCGAGGCGGCGCGGGCGGCGGGGGTGGGCCAGGTGGTCTTCGTCAGCTCGCTGGGCGCCGACCCGCGGTCGCGAAACGGCTACTTCCGGTCGAAGGGCGAAGCCGAGCGCATCGTGGTCGAGTCGGGCCTCGGCGCCACGATCATCCGGACCCCGCTGCTGCTGGGGTCCGGCACCGCGGGCGGCCGGGCTCTCGTCGCCGCCGCGTCGGGACCGTCGGCGCGCGTCCTCGGCGGCGGGGCGCACCGGCTGCGCCCGCTCGATGTCGACGACCTGTGCCGCGCCGTCCTGGTGTGTTGCGAGACGCCGAAGGCCGGCGTACGGACCTGCGATCTGGTCGGACCGACGACCCTCACTCATCGCGAGCTGATCGAGCGCGCGGCCGGCTGCCTGGGCCGCCGCGTCGCGATCCGTTCCACCCCGGTCTGGCTGGCCCGGCTGGGCGCACGCGTGGCCGGCCTCGTCCGCACCGGTGGGATGACCCCGGCCGTCATCGACGTCATCACCTCGGACGAGGCGGTCGCCCGCAACGCCGACGACGAGCTGGGCATCACTCTCACCCCGTTGTCCGATACCCTGGACGAGCTATGCCAGACCAGCCCGCGATGACGTCGGCGCCCGGTGCGCCCGCGCCAGCGGCCTCCGCGCCCGGCGGGTCTCCGTCCGGGGTCCCGACCGGCAGCCGGGCCGGCCGCGCCGTCTTCCTTCTCCTCGGCGTTGCCTGCTTCGCCTACCTCTACACGCGGCTGAACGGGGCGGCGGCGCGGGAGGGGCTCTCGCTCGCCGCCTACATGGCGCAGGTCTTCGAGAACGTCCGGTGGGGGGCCTGGGCGGCGCTGATGGTCGCCTACTCGGGGTTCTATTTCTGCATCGACACGCTGGTCGTGGCCCGCGCCCTGAACTGGTTCATCACCCCCATCCGCTACCGCGACATCCTGCCCATCCGGGCCAGCGCCTACATCATCTCGGTGTTCAACGAGCAGATCGGCAAGGGGGCGATGGCCTACTACCTGAACCGGCGCGACCGCGTGCCGGGCTGGGAGGTGGGCTCGGTGATGTTGTTCGTGATGTTCTGCGAGGTGTTCTACCTGCTGTTCTGGGCGACGGTCGGCTACCTCGCGGGGCCGGAGCTGCCGCCGGCGTTCGGACTCGTCCCGTGGCTGGCCCTCGCCGCCGTGCCCGTCTTCGCGGTGTGGGTGCTGTACTTCCGCGGATCGATCCTGCCCGGCAACCGCCTGCGCGACAAGCGGATCTTCCACGCCTTCAGGACCGCCGCCCTCCGGCATTATGCGCTGTTCCTGGTCCTGCGCTCGCCGGCGCTCCTGGCTGCGGTCGTGGTGTACACGACGGCGCTGAACCTGTTCGGGGTCGACGCCTCGTTCCTCGCCCTGCTCGGCTACCTCCCCGTCGTCTTCTTCGCCGCCGCCGTGCCGACCCCGATGCGGGCCGCCGCCATCACCTTCTGGGTGGTGCTGTTCCCCGAGAACGAGGGGCAGATGGCCGCGTTCGGCTTCGTGCAGCACAACTTCTTCATCCTGTTCAACGCCCTCATCGGGGCCGCCTTCTGGCCGCGGGCGCAGCGCGACCTGTTCGGGTAGCGCCAGCGCGATGGACATGCAAGTTGCATGCAACTATCATGATGTGCATGCCGACTCTGCAGGTCAGGAACGTGCCGCCCGAGATCCACCGCGCCCTCAAGGCGAAGGCCGCTCTGGAGGGATCGTCGTTGTCCGACTTCGTGCTCGCCGAGCTCGAGAAGCTCTCGATGCGACCCACGCCGCGCGAGCTTCTCCAGCGCCTGCGAACGAGGGAGCCGGTCCACGTCGATCCGTCCCCGGCTGACGCCATCCGAGAACTGCGCGATCGCGAATAGGACACATCATCGATGGCCCCCGTGGTCGCCGACGCCTCTGCCGTCGTGGAAGTGCTCATGGCGACCCCGAGGGGGCTGGCCATTGCGGACATCCTGTTCGGCGCCGGGCATCCCGTCGCCGCTCCGCATCTGCTCGATGTCGAAGTACTCCACGTGATTCGCCGATTCGTCCGGACCAACCAACTGAGCGCCGCCCGGGCCGAGCAGACGCTGGAAGATCTCGGGGCGCTGGCGATTGCCCGCTACGGACACGAGCCGCTGCGTCCTGCGATGTGGCGGTTGCGGAACGCCCTGACCGCGTACGACGCCGCCTACGTGGCGCTGGCCGAGCTCCTCGACGGCTCCATCGTCACCTGCGACGCCAGGCTCGCGCGGTCACAGGGCCACGTCGTGACGTTTCGACTCTTCTCGACGGGAGGGGAGCCGCCGTCGCCCGCCGATCCGTCATGGCGCACCTGCTGACCGGTGTTCGGCTGGGACTGGCCCTGCCGCTGGCCGCCGCCTTCGCGCGCCCCGACTTCCTGCCCGCGGGTACGGTGGCGCTGCTGTTGGCGGTGGCCCTCGCCACCGACTACGCGGACGGCATCGTCGCGCGGCGAAGGGGAACGGCGTCGCCGGCCGGCCAGTTGTTCGACCACGGCACGGACTGCCTCTTCGTGACCGCCGGGCTCACCGGGGCGGCACTGGCCGGCGCCGTTCCGCCGGCGCTGCCGGTCCTCGTCGTGGTCGCATTCGGTCAGTACGTCGCCGACTCCTACCTCGTGCACGGCCAGAAGCGGTTGCGCATGAGCGCCATCGGCCGCTGGAACGGCATCGGCTACTTCGTGCCGCTGGTCGTGCTGGCGACGGCGCGGCTGGACGTCGTGCCCGCCCTGACGGGGACCCTGCTCCTGCTTGCCCGCCTCGCCGCGTACGCGCTGATCGCCTCGACCGTCGTCTCCATCATCGACCGCGGGACGGCGGCTCGCGGGGCGCGTGGGCAGTAGTTGGTCCGAGTCGTGCTCGCCGAACTGGAGAGGCTCGCGATGCCGCCGCCTCCCGCGAGCTTCTCGATCCGGCCTCACTCGTGCGCACTCGCCGATCAGTCGGTCGTATCCCTCGAGGTTGTTGCGCGCCGGCCCGGCGTCCCAGAGGACCACCAGCCCGGCCGTCGGTTCGGCCAGCGCCACGTCGCTCGCGCGGGTGTCGATGGGGCTGCTCGCGCTCGCGCAACTCGCGGATTCGCTCCCGGGACGGTGGAGTCGGTGCGGTCTCTACGGCGCAGACTCCTGATGCGAGACGTTCCGGTACCACTTGAGGTTCGCGGTGCCCCCGCCGATGCAGATGAGGTCGATCCGTCCGTCGCCGTCGAGGTCCCGGGCCACGCAGGCAGAGGGCGACATGCCGCCGTCGTCGAGAATCCGGCGCGTCCAGGCGTTGCCGTCCGCATCCGTCGCCGTGTAGAGATAGAGCCGGCGCGGTGCGCCGCGGTCGCCGGTCGCGATCTCGTCGCGGCCGTCGCCGTCGAAGTCGGCGGTGACGATGGTGTGGCTGCTGCCGATGCGGTCGATGACCTGCCGCGTCCACGCCTCGTCCTCCTCGCGGTAGACGACGACCTGCTCGCCGTGCCAGGGTTCGATGGTGGTGACGAAGGTCGAGTCGCCGAGGCGCCCGGTCGCGACCTCGCTCGCGCCGCTGCGGGGCCACGGGGCGGGGTCTCCGCCGGTGATGGTGCTGCCGATCCACTCACCGTCGATGAACCGGTGCAGGTGCACACCCGCGAAGCTCGTGCTGAGGACGGCGTCGCGGGCGGGGTCGTCCCACGGCTCGACCAGCAGGCCGTGCACCACGCCCTGGCCGGCGTCGGGGACGGTGCGGCGCTCCCAGTCGTCGGGGCGGTACCAGAACAGGGGAACGGCGTCGCGGTACTCGGGCGCCTCGGCCGCGGGACCCGAGAGGGGGGCGTTGATCAGCACGTCACGCCCCGAGCCGTCGATGTCCGCCCAGCGGACGCGGTGCACCGTCGGCGTGCGGTCGATCTCGCGGATGCGCCAGGGCCCGGTCGGGTCGCCCTGATGAGTCAGCAGGGACAGCACGCCCAGGCTGCTGTCGTGGGTGGTGCCGAACTCGTGGGCCACCACGAGCTCGGGGATCCCGTCGCCGTCGAGGTCGCGGGCGGCCGCGTTGATGGCCCGGTTCAACCCCGTGGTCAGGACGTGCCGTTCCCACTCCGGGTTCTCGTACCAGGCGAGCTCGTCGAGGCGGGTCGACAGCGCGATGACGTCGAGCCGGCCGTCGCGGTTCAGGTCGACCACCACCGGCTGGTAGCCGCTCGCGAGCTCGTCGGCGATGGTGTGGGTCTCGAACCGCGGCCCGCCCCCTGCGCCTTCCTGCGCGCGGGCCGCCGTGCCCGCCGCCAGGGACGAGACCAGCAGCGCGATGCCCGTCCACGCCACCGCTTCGACTCGAGGGCGTTGCGTCATCCTCTCATCTCCCCCGTGCGTTCGCACGGCCGCTCGATCCCATCGGGCGGTTCTCGTACCGGCGAGCCTGCAGCGTCGCGCAGCGAGCGCCGGCTCGGCGGAGGCTCGGCTGCGTTCGACGACGATTCTGCCCGACCGCACTTTTCGCGGACCCGCGCGCCGGTCCTCGCCGCTCTCGACGGCGACGCGGGTTCGTCCCGGTGCGCCGTGCGGGTTCCTGCTCGCCAGTCGCCATGGGTGACACCCGTCGGTGGGATGCAGTCGGCACGACTCGCGCCGGGACCTGCGCTCGGGGCACACTACGCGCGCGGAATCCACCGCCCGCCGAGCACCGTCCCGGCCGGGAACAGGCGCTGGCGATCGGTGCGCACGTTCTCGTAGTTGTCCACGAAGTCGAAGACGCCCACCCGCAGGTCGAGCAGGGTCAGGTCGGCTCGCGCCCCCACGTGGAGAGTGCCGCGGTCGTTCAGGTGCGGGAAGACTCGCGAGGCGTTGACGGTCGCGCACGCCACCACCTCGTCGAGGGGCATCCCCGCGTTCAGGAACTTCGACATGACGTTGGGCAGGTCCACGACCCCCGCCACCGACCGGCTCGTGGTGTTGCCGTCGGTCGAGATGGTGTCGGGCCAGAAGCCCGCCTCGATGACCTGATCGACGATGTCCCACCGTACGTGCCCGACCCGCCCGTTGGCGACGTCGAACCACACGCCACGGCGCCGCGCCTCCAGCACCGCCGGGTCGATGCGGCCGGCGTCGTCGACGATGGCGTTGGGGGGCGGGGCCAGCATGTGGGTCACGACGTCGCCGGGCTTCAGCAGATCGAAGAGGGTGGAGAGCGGCGACGCGGTCTGGCCCATGTGGATCATCACCGGCAGGTCGAAGGCCGAGGCCGCGGCCTGGGCGCGGCGCAGGACCTCGACGTCGTCGGCCGCGACGTTCCTCGTCAGCCGGGCCTTGACGCCGACGACGATGTCGCGGTGCCGTGCGATGGCGTCCATGGCCGCTTCGACGTCGGCGAGGTCGAGGTCCATGGTGTCGCCGCCGGGCAGGATGCCGGCGCGCCCGATGTTCACGAGGATGCGGCCCTGTTGGGGCGCCGCCCGCGCGACCGCGACCTGGCCGTCGATGGCGTCGGCGCCCGCCGAGCCCGCGTCGACCCACGCCGTCACCCCGTCCTCGAGGCAGATCGCCGGTCCCTCGGCGTCCCGCGCATAGTGGGTGTGGACGTCGATCAGGCCGGGGACCACGAAGCGGCCGCGCGCGTCGACGACCACGGCCGAGTCAGCCGGGATGTCCGCTTCGACGGCCGCGATGCGCCCGCCGGCGATGGCCACGTCGAGGGTCGCGTCGAGGTGCAGCGACGGGTCGAGGACGCGTCCGCCCTTGACGACCAGGTCGTACGACTGCGCGAGCAGGCCGCTGGCGCGGGCGCCGACGGCGGCCCCGGCCGCGGCCCGGACGAACTGGCGTCGATTCATCAGCATGTCTGGTCTCCGGGTGGCTGTGCCGACATGGTGTGCGCCTTCTGACGGCGTGTCAACCGCGCCCCACCGCACGTCCCGAAATCGAGCAGCACGGTCAGGGCACGGTCGCATAACCGGCTGGCGGCTGCTACCATTGCCGTTTCTGCGCGCGAATCGGCGGCGTGCTCGGATTGTGCGGACCATCACGGGAGTGACAGGAATGAGAGTCGAAGAACGACGCGGGGCCGGCCGGACATCGTTCGTGGCGTTCGGACTGGCGTTGGCGGCGGTGTGCGGCCTGCTCGTCCCGGCGGGCGCGGCGGCCCAGGGGCCGGGGACTGAAGACGGTGGGTGGACCTATCTCGGCGGCGACGCCTGGCACACCCGTTACACCACGGCCGACCAGCTCGATCCGTCGAACTTCGAGCAGATCGAGGTCGCCTGGCAGTGGAACGCGACCAGTTTCGGCCCCGCCACGGCGCGGGCCACGCCCTCGCTGGTCGGCGGCAAGCTCATCACGGTGGCCGGCAACCGGCGCCACGTGGTCGCTCTCGACCCCGCCACCGGCGAACTGCTCTGGAGCTTCCGCGAGCCCAACACCTACCGCTACGAGTACTCGATGCGCAAGGGCTACGGGAAGGGCGTCGCCTACACCGAGATCGACGGCCGCGGGGTCGTGTTCATCACGTCGCCGGGCTTCTTCCTGCACGCCCTCGACGCCGACACCGGCCAGCCCCTCGAGGGCTGGGGACGCCCCGTGCCCCTCGACGGCTTCGGCGACACCGGTGCCGTCGACCTCGTGGAGGATCTGATTGCCGACTGGGGGCCCTGGACGAGCATGGACCGGCCCTACGACCCCTACATCGGCATCCCGCGGGAGATCGGCTACATCACCGCGTCGTCGCCGCCCATCGTGGTCAACGACACGGTGGTCATCGGCAACTCGGCTGAGCAGGGCTACCTGCAGACCCGAGTGGAGAATGTGCCGGGCGACATCCTCGCCTACGACGTGCGCACCGGCGACTTCAAGTGGAAGTTCCACGTGGTTCCCCGGCCCGGCGAGTTCGGGCACGAGACCTGGGAGAACGACGCCTGGCAGTGGATCGGCGACGTGTCATCGTGGGCCCCGATGTCCGCCGACCCCGAGCTCGGGCTCGTCTACATCGTGACCAACGGGGCCACCATCGACTACTACGGCGGTCACCACCCCGGCGACAACCTGTTCAGCACGAGCGTCATCGCGCTCGACGCCGAAACGGGAGAACGGCGCTGGCATTACCAACTGGTCCACCACGACATCTGGAACTACGACACCCCGACGGCGCCGGTCCTGATGGACGTGACCGTCGACGGGCGCGAGGTCAAGGGGCTCTTCCAGGCCACGAAACAGGCCTTTCTCTACGCGCTCGACCGCGAGACCGGCGAGCCCATCTGGCCCATCGAAGAGCGCCCCGTGCCGCCCTCCCGGATCCCCGGCGAGCAGCTTTCCCCGACCCAGCCGTTCCCGACCCGGCCCGCGCCCTACGACCTGCAGGGGCGGACCGAGGACCACCTGATCGACTACACGCCCGAGATCAAGGAGATGGCGCGTCAGGTGGCGCTCGAAAACGACCTCTTCAACGGGCTGTTCGACCCGCCGACGCATACCGGCGACCCGGCCGGCCCGGCGTGGAACTGCCCGGGCGGCGGGGGCGGCACCAACATCACCGGCCCCGCCGTCGGCGACCCGGTGACCGGCGTGCTGTTCGTCAGCTCGCAGAGCGGCTGCTTCCGGCTCCAGGTCATGCCGGGCGTGGACTCGCCCCTCGAGGAGCTCTTGCAGTCGGGCACGACCCACACCGACTGGGCCGCGGTCGCGACGACGGTGCGCGGCAGCATCGAGGCGTTCACCCTCGACGGGCTCCCGATCTGGAAGGGGCCCATCGGGCGGATCACCGCCATCGACATGAACACCGGCGAACACCTGTGGGTGGCCCCGAACGGGGACACGCCGCAGGCGACGCAGGACCGCATCCGCAACCACCCCCTCGTGCAGGGGCTCGACGGCGTCGAGATCAACCGTGGCCGCGGCGGAAACAGCGCGATGGTGGTCACCCCGACCATGCTCCTCGCCGGGGGCCAGACCGCCGACAACACCCCGCACCTCTTCGCCATCGACAAGCGGACCGGCGAGCGGGTCGGGGCGGTGGAGATCCCCGGTCTGACGCGCTACGGCATGTCGAGCTGGTCGCACGAGGGCCGGCAGTACGTCATCATCCAGCTTCGCGACGGCCTCGCCGCGATGGCGTTGCCGGTCGAGGGCGACGACGCCGAGTACGGGCACTGAGCCGCTGACGGGAAACAGGGGAGCGCCCGGCACAGGGGCGCCCCCTGCTTCCGTTCACACCTTCAACGTCAAACCGCCGGCGCGGGCCTCGACCCTGGGGAAGTCGTCAGGCGACGATGGCGCGGTTACGCCACCGGCCGGCGTGACAGGTCGAGCGGCGCGGCGTCGCGGGCCGGCGCCAACTCGTGTCCCGGGCGCGATGGCTCCCGGAAAGTGACCGAGTCGTAGTGGTCGTCCAGCGGGACGAAAACGCCGTTGGCTTCCGCCCATTCGCGCATGCGCCGGTTGCAGGCGTGCGCCCATGAGAGGACCTCCACCCGCCAGCCCCGACCGTGCATGCGTTCCAGCGTCCGGTGGAAACCGTGACTTTCGCCGTAGCCGGCGCCGTCCCCGGTTAGCAGCGCCACGGTGCCCGGGTTGCCGTTGTGGTCCCAGCCGTCCTCCAGCAAGCGGGCGACGAAGATGTCAACCAACTGAAAACAATAGATTTGCCAGATCCAACACCCGGAGTGCTGCCAGTGACGGGGTACGCCCCGGTTCCGGATTGGGCCGGCAGGAAGACGCGGTCGCAGTGGGGATTGCCGTGGGAGGAGAACACATGCACATCGTGACGCGGCCGGGGTTTGGCGCGGTCCTCATCGGTCTTCTGCTCGCCGGAGCGTCCGCCCCGGCGCAATCCGTCGCCGACGGCTACACGCCGGTGACCGAGGCGATGCTGCTCGACCCGCCGGCCGACGACTGGCCGATGTGGCGGCGGACCTACGGCCACTGGGGGCACAGCCCGCTCGACCAGATCGACGCGTCCAACGTCGGCAGTCTGCGGCTGGCGTGGGCGTGGACGATGGCGGAGGGCCGGCAGGAGACCACTCCGCTCGTGCACGGCGGCATGATGTTCCTCGTACAACCGTGCGACTTCGTCGAGGCTCTCGACGTGCGCGACGGCTCGCGAGTCTGGGCCTATCGCCGGGAGCGGGTCGACCACGCGGCCAACCTCGCCTGCGTCAACCGCAACGGCGCCCTGTACGACGACAAGCTGTTCATCGCCACCCACGACGCCCACCTCGTCGCCCTGAACGCCCGCACCGGCGAGGTCGAGTGGGACGTCGCGGTCGGCGACTGGACCATCGGCCAGCACTACTCCGGCGGCCCGATGATCATCAGGGGGCGCGTGGTCGCCGGCATGTCCGGCTGCTACCACCTCAACACCCGCTGCTGGGTGTCGGCCCACGACGCCGCCACGGGCGCCGAGATATGGCGGACGTACACGATTCCCGGCCCCGGCGAGTTCGGTTACGAGAGCTGGGGGGACGTTCCCGACGAGGACCGGCGGGGCGGCTCGGCCTGGAACTCGCCGAGCTTCGACCCCGAGCTGAATCTGATCTACACCGGCGTCGGGGTGCCGATCCCGTGGGGCTCGGTGCAGCGGGGCACCGGCGACGGCGACGTCCTCTACACCAACTCGACCCTCGCCCTCGACGCCGACACCGGCGAGATCGTCTGGTACTTCCAGCACATCCCCAACGACGAGTGGGACCTCGACCACCCGTTCGCTCGGCTCGTCGTCGAGACCGAGGTCTCGCCCGGCGACGTGGCGTGGCGGAGCGGTTCGATCACGCCGGGTCGGCGGCGCAAGATCGTGACCGGCATCCCCGGCAAGACCGGCATCGTCTGGGCCCTCGACGCCGCCACCGGGGCTTTCCTCTGGGCCCAGCCCACCAACGCGCAGAACGTCATCGCGGACATCGACGCCGAGAGCCGCCGCGTCATCGTGAACCAGTCGCTCAAGTTCCCCCAGGTCGGCGAGCCGGTCTTCGTCTGCCCGAGCGCGCTCGGCGGCATCAACTGGCAGGGCACCGGCTACCACCCGGGGACGAACGTGCTCTACGCGCCGACCAACAACGTCTGCATGAACCTGACCCTGAACGAGTTCCGCGACCGGCCGGGCCTCCACCACGGCTCGGCGCGCATCGCGCAGGAGCCGGCCCCGGACATGGGCGGGCAGATCGGACAGTTCAGCGCCATCGACCTCACCACCGGCGAGCCGCGGTGGGTGTACCGGCAGCGCGCCGGCATCGGCGGCTCGGTGCTCACTACCGGCGGCGGCCTCGTGTTCGTCACCGACGACGCGCGGCGTTTCCGCGCCTTCGACGCTGCGACGGGCGACGTCCTGTGGGAGCAGATCCTCAATTCGAGCGCGGGCGGGTTCCCGGTGTCGTACCGGCACGAGGGCGTGCAGTACATCGCCATCGCGGCCGGCGGCGGCATCAACTTCCGGGGGCTCACCCCCGAGATCCGTCAGCCCGGGGGCGGGAACGTGCTGTTCGTGTTCAGGCTGCCCTGACTGTGGCTGAAACCGGCTTCCATGGGAGCGGGGCGGGTTGCATTCGGTTGCGGTTCGGCTACACTTTGCGGACCGACCGCCGCCGGCGACCGATTCGAAGCCGCAGCGCGGGCCTGCCGAGGAGATTGGACGATGACTGTACGACGATTGGACGCCCCTTCCCCTGACCGCGCCGCGAGCCGGCGCGAGTTCTTCAGGCTGCTGGCGGCGAGCCCGTTGCTGGGCGTGGCCGCGTCGGGCCTTCCCGCGAGCTGGCGGCGCGCGCTCGCCCACGAGGCGGAACACCGCACGACGACCGGGCCGGCGGCGCCGAACTGCCCCGAGTGCGGGTCGCGGATGCCTCAGTCGCTGGTGCAGCCTCGCTTCAACGCTCTCCAGGAGCCCGAGCTGCCGCCTCAGAACGCCCTCGAGGATCAGTTGACGGGACAGGCCATCGAGTCGGTCGACGAGGCTTTCAACGTCTGGGACCTCGAGCGCGCGGCGCACGCCACGAACCTCCCCCAGCACTGGGACTACCTGCACATGGGGACCGACGACTACGAGACGCGCCGGGCGAACCGCGAGGGCTTCCAGCGCCTGATGCTGCGTCCACGCCGCCTCGGCGGCGAGCCGCTGGGCGAGCTCGACACCTCGGTCGATCTCTACGGGCGCCGGTGGGACTCGCCCCTCTTCCTGTGTCCGGTCGCGAGCCTCGAGGCCTATCACACCCAGGGCGAGAGCGGCGCCGCCCGGGCCGCGCGAACGCGGGGCATCCTGCAGATGCAGTCGCACCAGAGCTCGCAGTCGTACGCCGACATCGCCGAGGCCCGCGGCGAGCCGCACTGGTTCCAGATCTACACCGTGCCCGACTGGAACGTGAACAAGCGGGTCATCGACCGCGTCGCCAGCGCGGGCTGTCCCGCCCTGGTGTGGACCATCGACCTCCTCGGCGGCAGCAACCGCGAGCTGCAGCGGCGCACGCTGGCCGGCGAGGGCTACGCGTCGGTGCTCTGCCAGACCTGTCACCAGCATCACCCGGACTACCTGCGGCCGATGCGGGCGGGGCTCGGGGGCCCCGAAGGCCCCCGCTACCCCTACACCTGGGACTACGTCAAGCGCCTCAAGGATGCCAGCGACATGAAGGTGATCCTGAAGGGCATCATGACCGCCGAGGGCGCCGAACAGGCCATCGAGCACGGCGCCGACGGCATCTTCGTGTCCAACCACGGCGGCCGGGCCGTCAACAGCATGTGGTCGTCGATCGATTCGCTGCCCGAGGTCGTCAACGCGGTCCGGGGGCGGGTGCCGGTGTTCATCGACAGCGGCGTCCGCCGCGGCACCGACATCTTCAAGGCGCTGGCCCTCGGCGCCGACGCCGTCGGCATTGGGCGCCCCTACGTGTGGGGCCTCGGCGCGTTCGGCGAGGACGGCGTCGCCAAGGTCATCGACCTGATGCTGGCGGAGTTCCGGATCGCCATGCGGCAGACCCGGACCACCTCGGTCGAGCAGATCACCTCGCGCTTCGTCATGGAGGGGAAGAACCCCATCATGATGCGCGACAACCGCTTCGGCTTCGGGCTCTGAGCGACGCGGAGGATTCAGGATGCTGGTCGCACGTTTCACGCGTTCTTCACGGCGGTCCCTGACCGCCGTCGCCCTCGGCGCCGCCCTGCTGGCCCCCGCGCGGGTCGCCGCGCAAGCGTCCGCGGTCGACTTCACCGTGTCGGGCACGTCGACCATCCGGGGATGGACCTGCGCGGTGACGGGTACGGCCGAGGTGACGCCGGGCTCGTCCACGCCGGCGCCCGGCTTCGCCGACGGCGTCGAGTCGGCGGTGCTCACGGTGCCGGTGGCTGACTTCGAGTGCCCCGACGAGGAGATGACCGAACATCTGCAAGACGCGATGAGGCCCGACGAGTTCGCCGAGATCACCTTCCGGCTCGACAGCTACGAGGCGTCGTCCCAGGGCGCCGAAGCCAGCGGCGCCCTCACCATCCAGGGCGTCACCCGCCCGGTGAGCTTTCCCATCTCGCTGACGCCTGCCGCCTCGGGCGTCGAGATCGCAGGAGAACTGCGGCTCGACATGACGCAATACGGCGTAGAGCCTCCCGTCGTCCTGCTCGGCCTTCTCAGGGTGCGGCCGCAGATCCGCATCCAGTTCGAGGGGCTCGTTTCCCCGTAGGACTGCGGCATGCCGGTCCCGGTCACTCGGCCGGCTCGATGCGAAGCAGCGCGGCGGCTCCCAGGGCGGGGTCGCGGCCGAGGAAGCTGCCGCCGGTCAGGACGTACAGCAGGCCGTCGGGGCCCTGCTCGACGTCGCGGATGCGCTGTCTGAGATCGGCGAGCAGCCATTCGCGCCGCTGTTCCAGGCCCCGCCGGTTGAACTCGATGCGCTCGAGGTGGCCGGTGCGGGCGACGCGCCCGGTCATGAGCGAGCCCGCGAAGAGGTCTCCGCGCCACGCGGGGAAGCGGTCGCCGCTGTAGAACACGAGCCCCGAGGGGGCGATGGAGGGGATCCAGACGATCTCCGGCTGCTCCATCTCCTCCTGCCACGGCCGCTCGGACACGCGCAGCCCGGTGTACTCGCGCGAGTAGGAGACTGCGGGCCAGCCGTAGTTCCGGCCGGCGAGGATGCGGTTGACCTCGTCGCCGCCCATCGGCGCATGCTCGCTCGCCCATACCTCGCCGGTCTCGGGGTGGATGGCGAGGCCCATCGGGTTGCGGTGGCCGAGCGAGAACACCTCGGGCGCGTAATCCTCCCGGCCTGCGAACGGGTTGTCGTCGGGGGCCGTCCCGTCGTCACGCAGCCGCAGCACCTTGCCGACGTGGCTGGCGGGGTCCTGCGCGAGGGGCCGGACACCCCCGAACGCCCCGCCCACCGACATGTAGAGCGACCCGTCCGGTGCGAACGCCAGCCGCGCCGCGCCGCCGTTCAGCTCCGCGTCGGCCACGAACACGTCGCGGACCTCGGCCAGGGCGCTGCCCTCGAAGCGGCCCCGGGCCAGGGCGACGGTCGAGCCGCGCTCGGTCGGCTTGGAGTAGGTGAGGTAGACGAAGCGGTTCTCGGCGAACCCCGGATGCGCCGCCACGTCCATCAGCCCCGCGAGCGGCCCCCCGGTGTAGACCTCGGGGACGCCGGCGACCGGGGTCGGATGGAGGACGCCATCGCGGATCTGCCGCAGCGTTCCCAGCCGCTCGGTGACGAGTACGCGGCCGTCGGGAAGGAACGCGAGCCCCCACGGGTAGGTCAGCCCGTCCGCGACCACCGAGACCCGGATGCGCTGTCCCGCCGCGGTGTCGTAGACGACGGGAACCTCGGGGAGCGGCACGGCGGGGATGCCGTCCGCCGCGAAGGGTTCGGCCCGGCGTTCCTGCGCGTTCGGCGCGGGAGGCGCGGCCAGCACGACGGTCGTCAGGGCGAGGAGCAGAGGGGCGGATCGGTGCATGGCATTCCTCGGAGCCGGGTCCTGCCGCCAGCAGGTTCTTCAACGTCTCGGCGAGAGCAACAGCCTACACCCGCCGCCGCTGCGGACCAAGGGCGCTGCTTCCCGGGGGTGCACGACCAGAAAGTGACGCAACGACGGCTGGGGGCGCGACGTGGGCGCCACCGCGGCTCGTGTGGCGCCGAAGTCCCCGCATTTGCAGGCGTTGCGGCGCGATCGCCGCCGGAACGCCCGCCAATCGAACATCCTGACGGGGCGGGGAGCGACCTGTCGTGCACCCGCCTCCCGATTCCTCCCGACCAGGGTGGGTTCCGGCTGTGTTTGTGCTGCGCGCGTGGTTCGGCCGGCCGCAGATCGACATGACTGCCCCGACCACCTGGCGGCCGCGTTGGCAACGCGGTCCCCGGCCACGCCGCGGCCCCGACGGTTTTCTTGGGTCGGGACCGCCGGCCGATGCGCCGCCGTCGCGGGCGCCGGGCAGAGGTCAGCGGTTGCGGTCGGCATGCGGTTGGTGGCAGGATGATGCCGCGTTGAGCATCGTCCGGCGGCGTGGCGGTTCTCGCCGCCGTTGGACCGGCAACAGACGAGGGGATGCACGGTCATGAAACGAAACCGACTCCGGTGGGTAGCGCCGCTGGGCCTCGCCTGCGCCTGCCTTGCATTGCTGTCGGCGGTGCTGGCCCCGGCCCGCGCCGCCGATCGCCCCAACATCGTCCTCCTCATGGGCGACGACCACGGCTGGGAAGAGACCGGCTACAACCGGCACGCCCATCTCCACACGCCGGTCCTCGACACCATGGCCGCTTCCGGTCTGCGCCTGGACCGGTTCTATGCCGGGCATCCGTCGTGCTCGCCCACTCGCGGGAGCGTGCTGACGGGGCGCCATCCCGTGCGCTACGGCACGTTCGCGCCCAACTGGTCGATGCGCCCGGAGGAGATCACCATCGCCCACGTGCTGCGCGGCGCCGGCTACGCGACCGGCCACTTCGGCAAGTGGCACGTCGGCACCGTGAAGGCAGGCTCGCCCCTCAACCCAGGCGCGATGGGTTTCGACGAGTGGCTGTCGCACGACAACTTCTTCGAGCTGCACCCGACGCTGTCGCGCAACGGGGGGGCGCCCGAACGGTTCGAGGGTGAGAGTTCGGCGATCGTCGTCGACGAGGCCATCCGGTTCATCGACCGCGCCGCCGCCGACGGCAAGCCGTTCCTCGTCGTGGTCTGGTTCGGCTCGCCCCACGAGCCCTACAGCGGATTGGAGGAGGACCTCGCCCTCTACGACGAGTTGCCCGCCCGGTACGCGGACCGCATGGTCCCGTTGACCTCCAACGAGACGGGCCTGCAGATCGAGCGCCGGCTGGGCGATGTCCTCCGCGAGCGCTACGCCGAGATCACCGCCATGGACCGCGCCATCGGCGCCCTGCGCGACCACCTGGAGGCGGCGGGGCTGCGCGAGAACACGCTGCTGTGGTACAACGGCGACAACGGGACGCCCCGCAGCGGGCTCGCGGAGACGCCTCTGCGGGGCCTGAAGGGCACGATGTACGAGGGCGGCATCCGCGTCCCCGGCATCATCGAGTGGCCGGCGCGCATTTCTGCGCCGCGCGCGACCGACGTGGCCGCGGTGACCAGCGACATCCTGCCCACCCTGGCCGGCCTCGCGGGGCAGCCTCTGCCCGACCGCCCCCTCGACGGCATCGACCTCGGGCCGCTCATCGACGGCCGCATGACCTCGCGGCCGGAGCCCGTCTTCTTCTGGAGCTTCGACGTCGGCGGCCTCGCGGGCCGCGACCACGACCCCTACATCGATCCCGTCCAGCAGGCGGGGACGACACCCCTCGTGAAGCTGATGGACGGCATTCCGACCCGGAACTTCCGGAACATTCGCTATCCGGCCGTCGACGAGCGCGACTTCGCGGGCGCGCGCGTGATCATGGACGGCGACTACAAGCTCGTCGTCGACGGCTCGCGCGGCTCCGGCGTCGAGCTGTTCGACCTGCGTGAGGACCGGGCGGAGAGCCGCAACCTCGCCGCGAGCGAGCCCGGGGTCGCGGCCGACCTGGGGAACCGGCTGCACGAATGGCAGCGCGCCGCGCTCACCAGCCTGACCGGCGCGGACTACCGGGACGACTCCGCGCCGTAGGGGAGGCCGTCGCGTGCGACGATTCGGGCGCGGTTCGGCGTTGCCGCCCCCGAGGGCGGGATTTCCGGCCGGCTACAGTATCTCGTCGGTCTCGAGGCTGAATCCCGGCAGCACGGGATCGGCCGGTACGTCCGTCGGCGCCCGGCAGCCGCTGCGGCGGCGAATCGGGGCGGTACACGAAGACCCGGCGGCCCGGCGGATCGATGGCCAGCCGAGTCTGGCGCGACGGCGGCGCGGGCACCGGCTGAGTCTCGGCGCCCATGGCCTCCTACGAACGCCATCTCACGCGGAACGTCCACCAGCCCTCGGGCCGCGGGGAGCCGAGCGGCGCGGGCGGGTTGGCGGGCTCCTCCAAGGCATGGAGCTTGTCGAGCCGCGCGACCCACGCCATGTCGAGCTCGGCGGGGTCGACGATCCGGGTGAGGTGCACGGGGTAGACGTTGCGGTCGAGCCGCAGCCACGCCCGGCTGTCGCGGATCGCGAAGCCGGACCAGAGCTTGCCGTCGCAGCTCGAGCAGCTCAGGTAGAGGTTGCCCTCGTCGTTCGCGAAACAGTTCAGGTTGATGGCGTGCGGCCGGAAGCCGGCGTTGATCTGGATCTGGCACAACGTCACGTCGTTGGCGAACGTCCAGTCGTCGACCGGGAACGGCTGCTCGTAGCCGAACAGGACGGCGCCCGGCGTGCGTTCGCAGGGGCAGGTGGCAGACCATCCGTAGAACGCGATCACCAGCAGCACCACCAGGGCCGCCGATCCGCCGATCGCTGGTCGCTTCAACGCCGTCATGAGCCGTTCGCTGATTGCGCGGTCGTCAGTCATCGTTTCGTCTCCTTAAGCTCGTTCCATCCTCGCGGCCCCGGCCGGGCGCGGCCCGGCGGTGCATCGACTGGGTCCCCGAAGCCGCCAAGTCGTCGCCCCCGGCTCTGCCTGGCGCCCGACCATTCCTGACGGAGTCAGCGCCCTTCTGCGACGCAGACTCCTCCCGTCACCGGTCCGGTGACCCGGCGTCGCCGGCGGCCGCCTCGAGCCCGGGCCGGACCAGCGCCTCGCGCGGGCCGGAACGCGCCCACGCCGGGCTCGGCGTCTGCACCACCGGATGCAGAGCCGCGGCCCGGAACGACCGCGCCACCTGCCCGGCCGGCGGATCGCCGTAGGTCGTGGACCGCTGCCTCGGGGTGCGGCCTGACCTGGCAATCACCGCCTCCATTTCGTCCGGCGACAGCTCCTGGCCGAAGCCGGCGCCGGCCGCCCGGGTGATGCTCTCGTTCATCAGGGTGCCGCCGAGATCGTTCACCCCCGCCCCGAGGCACGCGCGCACGCCGCGCGGCCCCAGCTTCACCCACGAGGCCTGGATGTTGGTCACCAGCGGATGCAGCGCCAGGCGGGCGACCGCGTGCATGAGCAGGGTCTCGCGGAACGTCGGGCCCCGCCGCGCCCGGCCCTTGAGATAGATCGGCGCCTCCATGTGCACGAAGGGCAGGGGAACGAACTCGGTGAACCCGCCGGTGCGCGCCTGCAGCGCGCGGATGCGCGCGAGGTGCCGCGCCCAGTGCCGGGGGCGGTCGATGTGGCCGTACATGATGGTCGCGGTGGTCCTGAACCCGACCCCGTGCGCGGTCTCCATCGCCTCGAGCCACTGGCCGGCCGTGAGCTTGTCGGGACACAGGTCGCGGCGCACCTCGTCGTCGAGCACCTCGGCTGCGGTCCCCGGCAGCGTGCCGAGCCCCGCCGCCCGCAGTTGTCCGAGAAACTCCGCGAGTGACACGCCGAGCGTCGCCGCGCCCTGCCACACCTCGAGCGGCGAGAACGCGTGCACGTGCATCTCGGGGACGGCGGCCTTGACGGTGCGGCAGATGTCCAGGTAAGTGGCGCCGGTGTACTCGGGGTGGATGCCTCCCTGCATGCACACCTCGGTGGCGCCGCGCTCCCACGCCTCGGCGCTGCGGCGGGCGATCTCGTCGAGGTCGAGGTCGTAGGGCGCCCCCCGCAGGTTCTCGCTGAGCTTGCCCTTGGAGAACGCGCAGAACTGGCACTTGAAGTAGCAGACGTTGGTGTAGTTGATGTTGCGGTTGACGACATAGGTGACGTCGTCGCCGTTGACCTCGCGGCGCAGCGCGTCGGCCGCGCGCACCACCGCCGCGAGGTCGTCGCCCCGCGCCGTGAAGAGCGCAGCGACCTCCGCCTCGTCGAGCCCGTCGCCGCGTGACGCCTTCTCGCACAGGGTTCGCATCGTCGAGGCGAGGGGCGGCGCGGCCGGTCCCGCGAGGCGGTCCAGCAGCGCGGCGGGCAGCACGGCGTCGGCGTCGCCGGGCGACCACGCGCTCTCGCGCGCGAACCCTTCCGCGTCGGAGGCGTGGAGGACGGCCGGGCGCAGCGGTTCCGCCACCCACGCATCGAGGCGCCGCACGTAGGCCGGATAGACGGTGAGCCGCTCGGTCAGCGCCTTGCCCTCGCGCGCCGTCTCGCGCTCGAGCTGCTCGAGGTGCGGCCACGGCGCCTCGGGGTTGACGTGGTCCGGCGTCACCGGCGACACCCCGCCCCAGTCGTTGATGCCGGCCCGGACGAGGGCGCCGAAGTGGCCCGGCGTCAGGTTGGGCGGCGCCTGAATGGCCATGTCGGGGCCGAAGACGAGCCGGGCGCAGGCGATGGTCCACTGCAGGTCCTCGAGCGTCGGCTCCGGGGCCCCCGCCATGCGCGTGTCGGGCTTGGCGCGGAAGTTCTGGACGATGATCTCCTGGATGTGCCCGTGCTCGTCGTGGAGGTCGCGCAGCGCGAGCAGCGCCTCGATGCGCTCCGCGCGGGTCTCGCCGATCCCGATGAGGATGCCCGACGTGAAGGGAATGGCGAGCTCGCCCGCCGTACGCATCGTCTCCAGGCGCGCCGCGGGGGCCTTGTCGGGCGAGCCGTGGTGGACCCCGCCCGGCTCGAGCAGACGCGGTGACGCGCTCTCGAGCATCAGGCCCTGCGACGGACAGACCTCGCGCAGGGCGATCAGCTCGTCACGGGTGACGACGCCGGGGTTGGCGTGCGGCAGCAGGCCGGTCTCGTCGAGGACGGCGCGGGCCGCCGCCGTCAGGTACGCGATGGTGGTCGGATAGCCGAGCCCCGCGAGCTCGGCGCGGACCTGCGGGTAGCGGCGCTCGGGCTTGTCGCCCAGCGTGAACAACGCCTCGCGGCAGCCGGCGCGGGCGCCCTGCCGCGCCACGTCCACGACCTCGTCGAGGGTCATGTACGCCCGCTCGCCCGGCTGCGGGGGGCGGGCGAACGTGCAGTAGTGGCAGACGTCGCGACACAGCTTCGTGAGGGGGATGAACACCTTCCGCGAGAAGCTGACGGCCGCGCCGAAGCCGGCGTCGCGCAGGGCGGAGGCCCGCGCCGTCAGCGCCGGCAGATCCGTGTCGCGCGCGAGGGCCAGGGCGGCGTTTCGCGAGGGGCGGGCGTACCGGCTGGCGTCCATCGTCATCAGGCGTGGGCGGGGCCGCCCCTCGGGTGCGCAGGGGCATCGCTTGTCCATGGTCCGGGGGCGGCCGGTGCGGTCGACCGTCGGCCGCACCCCCCTCCGCCGCGTCAGGAGCCGTTATAGCACGTCGAATGCTGGGCGGAAAGCCGGGCAAACCGGGCGCGGCCGGGTCTTCCGCCTCTGGTGCGCCCCGCCGAACGGGTCGGGGTCACCGGTCCCCGCCGGCCGAGTACACCTCATCGGTGACCGGTTCCATCCACTCGATGGGCAGCGGCTCGCCGGCGTCGTTCGGGAACGTCACCGAGACGTGCGTCAGCGGCTCGTCCGGGGTCGCGCCGTGCCAGTGGCGGACGCCCCGGGGCAGGTACGTCGTCTCGTGCAGGCCGATCTCGCCCACCGGCTGGCCCTCCACCTGGTAGCGCAGCCGGCCCTTCTTGACGAACAGGAGCTGGGCGCTGTGGGTGTGCCAGTGGGTCCGGGCGCCGGCCTCGAAGCCGCGCGACGACACGTTGACGCCGTCCGACGCGACCCGGAACGAGACGCCGGTGAAGGTCGTCGGTTCCTGTCGGGCGTGGCCGATCCAGACGGCCGACGCGACGGCGACGACGCACGCCGCGAACCCCCAGCGCCACCGATCCAACTGCTTCCGATGCATGGCAGACCTCCTCGTCTCAGGGTGAAGCCTCGTTCCGCGCCCGCCGGTCCGACGCCTCCGAAGGCGCCGTGGCCGTCCCGAGCGGCTCGGCGGATCCAGCGTCCCGGGAGACCCGGCCGAGCGCCGCGGCGGACACCACGCGGCGTGCGCCGCGCCGGCCGACGATGGCGCCGTTGACGCCACGGGGCCGTTCCGGGAGATAATAGGCTGAATTCGCAAAACAGGGAGCGGTCATGAACGCAACGTCACGTTACCGGATGGTGAAGGTGTCCTTCCGCTGGCTGGCCGGAGTGCTGGTGGCGGCGGTCGGTTTCGCGGCGGCGCCCGCCGCCGACGCCCAGTCGGCGGAGGCGCCCACGTTCACGCGGGACATCGCGCCGATCCTGCAGCGGAGTTGCCAGAAGTGCCATCGGCCCAACTCGCTGGCCCCGATGTCGCTCATCACCTACGAGGACACCCGCCCCTGGGCGCGCTCGATCAAGCAGCGGACCGGGCTGCGCAACCGCTTGGGGGTCATGCCGCCCTGGTACATCGAGAAGGACATCGGCATCCAGCGGTTCAAGGACGACTGGTCGCTGAGCGACGCGGAGATCCAGACCATCGCGGCGTGGGTCGACAACGGGGCGCCGCGGGGCGAGCCCGCCGACATGCCCGAGCCGCCGCCGTTCATCGACATCGACGAGTGGGAGATCGGCCAGCCGGACCTCATCGTTTCTTCCCCGACCTTCGAGGTGAAGGGCGAAGCGCCGGACTGGTGGGGCATGCTGGGGCAGACCGAGTCGGGGCTGACCGAGGATCGCTACGTCGCCGCCATCGAGTACAAAGAGCGCAACGACCTGCCGCGCGGCGTGCGGTCCGACACCGTGGGCGGTCTCTTCGTCGTGCACCACTCGGCCCTGACCACCATGTTGCCGGACGGTGACCCCGCCGACGCCTACACGTGGCCGGTCCACGAGGTCGGCCGCAACGCCGACGTCTTCGACGACGACGCGGGACCGCTCCTGCCGGCGAACTCGCTGCTGATCTTCCCGTCGACGCACCTCCACTCGAACGGTATCGACACCACCGCCCGGATCGAGGTCGGCTTCAAGTTCCATCCCCGCGGCTACGAGCCCACCAAGAAGATGGAGCTGCTCTTCTTCGGGAACGGTCCCGACATCGACATCCTGCCGATGCAGGACAATCAGCGGATGGACGCCTACTTCACCCTGCCGGACAACGCCAAGATCAGCGTTTACGAGCCGCACATGCACGCCCCCGGCGTCAGGATGTGCCTCGAGGCGGTTTGGGGCGACACGGTCGAGACCCTCAACTGCTCGGGCTACGACCACAACTGGGTGCGGGTCTACAAGTACGAGGACGACGCGGCGCCGCTGCTGCCGAAGGGCACCATCCTCCACCTGAGCGGCTACTTCAACAACACGCCGACCAACCCCAACGTGGTCGATCCGCGCAACTGGTCGGGGTCTGGCCACCGGTCTGTCGACAACATGTTCATCAACCTGATGCAGGCGATCTACATGGACGACGAAGAGTTCGCAGCCGAGGTCGCCGAGCGCGAGCGCCGGCGGGCGGCCGACGGCCGGTCCGACATCGGGTGCATCGTGTGCGGCAGCGACTACCTCGAGACGCCGGTCAACGTCGACGGCGGCGGGCAGTAGGCCGCGGTTCCGGAGCGTGAGCATGTTGCGTAGAACAGCCGGCTGCCTGTCGTCGTCCCGCGGGGTGGCGTGTCTCGCGGTGCTTGTGGTTCTGGCGGCGGGGCGCGAGGGCCGCGCGCAGCAGTCGTTCGCGAGCGGACAGAGCATCTCGCCCGCCTACGAGGGCTGGATGCAGAACGAAGACGGGTCGTTCGCTCTCGTGTTCGGCTACATGAACCGGAACTGGGAGCAGGTCGTGGACGTGCCGGTCGGGCCGGACAACACGATCGAGCCCGGCGGCCCCGACCAGGGTCAGCCGACGCGCTTCCAGCCGCGGCGGAGCCGGTTCGTGTTCAGCATCCGGGTACCCGCCGACTTCGGCGACCGCGAGCTGGTGTGGACCCTCACCGCGAACGGCCAGACCCAGCGCGCCTACGCCACCCTCAAGCGCGACTACTTCATCGACAACCTGGTGATTCAGGCGAACTTCGGGGCGGCCGGCGCCGCCGGCTCGACCCCCGAGCTCGCGCAGAACGCCCCTCCCGAGCTGACCGTCGAGGGCGAGCCCGCCCGTACCGCGCGGGTAGGCGAGGCGTTGGCCCTGGCCGCTTCGGTCACCGACGACGGTGTCCCGCGGGCGCGGCCCCTCGCCCCCACCAATCCCCGGCAGCCCGGCCGCTTCACCACCGACACCGCGACCGGGCTTCGGTTCTCGTGGTTCGTCTACCGGGGCGCCGGCGGGGTGGCGTTCGACCCGCCGCAGATCGTGACGTGGGAGGACACCCGAGTCGGCCGCGATTCGCCGTGGTCGCCGGGCTGGTCGACGCCCGAGGCGCCCGAGGACGGCCGCTGGGAGACCGCGGTCACCTTCAGCCGGCCCGGCGAGTACGTCCTGCGCGCCCTCGCCCACGACGGCGGCCTGCAGACCCACCAGGACGTCACCGTGACGGTGACGCCGTAGGCCGGCGTTCTCTCACCCTTCCCGGATTTGTGGGCGCGGCGAGGTTCGTCGCACGAGTCCTGTTGCGCCCCACAGGCCAGTCAGTGTACTTGCGGTCCCGCTCGCGCTGACGCGACGACGCCGTGGCGGCGTGCGCCAAGCGGGCGTGGCGGGTTCGTGGTTGGCGGCTTCGACGCCCTCACAGGCCCAGCCAGAGCACGGCGGCGCCGCTGGCGGTGACGACGAGGCCGGCGGCGATGTGCGCGAGCGGTTCGCGGCGCCGGGAGGACCGCCCGAGCCACCCGATGCCGTGCCAGGCGGCGGTCACCGCCGCCAGCATCGCCCCGATCGTCAGCAGTCCGAAGACCGCCGCCACCGCGGCCACCGCCAGCCAGTCGCCGGCCAGGCCCGGCACGACCATCAGGGGAATCAGCGGCTCGCAGGGGCCGAGCACGAAGACGACGAAGAGCGCCCACGCGGTCACGCCGCGAATGTCGCCGGCTCGGCCGTCCCCCGGCGCCGGTTCCGGCGCTGCTTCGAGCCCGTGGCCGCTCCGGCCGTGCGGCGCCGGGGAGTGCCGGTCTGTGTGTCGGCGGCGTAGCGACGACAGGGCCCAACCGGTGTAGGCGAGGCCGAAGGCGAGCAGCAGGGCGGCGGCGAGTTCCCCGCGGAACGCCTCGATCCGGAGCAGCGAGTCGCTCGCGACGCCGAGGCCGATCCCGGCCGCGCCGATCACCACCGACGAGGCGACGTGGCCGGCGCCGCACACGCCGGTCACCAGCAGCGTCCGGCCCAGCGCCCAGCCGCGGGCCCGCCCCAGGGCGGCGAGGGGCAGCGAGTGGTCGATGCCGATCAGGGTGTGGACGATCGCCAGCGAGGCGGCGGTTCCGACGAGCACGGTGGTGGTCTGGACGGGATCGGGCATGTTGGCACAGAGCGGATCGCGGCTCGGCCGGAGGGCCGTCCGCGGTTCTGAAGGGAGTGGACGCGCCACGACCTCGACGAGGAGGGCGGCCGCGCTGTCCGCCCGCCGAGGGTTCGCGGAGGGCGGCGGTGGACGCGGCGCGACCTCGTGCGGAATCGTCTCGGCCTCGGCGGGGCGGAAACTACGGGTGCCTGCGGGGCACGCTTCCTCTCACTGGTCGGTTCGGGCCGTCGGGGAGACCTCGCGGAACATCTCCTCGACCGGGACGACTCGCACCCTGTCCGGGTTGAAGGCGATCTCGAAGGCCTCGATCAGCGCATCCTCGGCGCGGATTGCCTCGGTCACCGCCGCGTTGTAGGTGGGAGGCGACGGTGCGTTCGCGAGCAGGCGGTCCCGGAACGCGGCGGCGTCGCGGGTGACGACGGCGACCGCGAGGTCGTCGGCCTGCAGATGCCGGCGGATGGCCGCGTTCACGTCGTCGACGATCAGCTCGGGCAGCCGACGCTGAATCTCGTCGATGAAGTACGGGGCGCCGTATGCGGCCGAGTCCATGTGGTAGCCGAGCCGCCGGCTCGTGGTCTGCACGTAGAGCTTCGAGTAGTTGACGAGGAACTCGCGGGTGGCCTCGAAGTCGGCCGCGCTCAGGCCGCCGGCGACGAGGACGCGCAGCTCGCGCAGCGCCTGCCGCAGCGCGAAGTGGGCGTTGTGGTGCGGCACCGGCCGGATCCAGATGCTGAAGAACTGCTGGCGGCGCGGGATGTTCGGAATCGGCAAGCGCGACCCCCCGTCCTGCACGAAATGCTCGATGTACGAGTAGTCGCCGTAGTTGAGGCCCCGCTGCCCGCGCATCTTGTTCATCAGCAGGCCGTTGAACGTGCGGTGCTCGCCGAAGTAGGAGTTGGCCACCATCAGCGCGTAGAAGTCGTCGTCGGCGCGGGTCACGTCGATGGGGAAGCCGATGGACACGGCGGTGGCGATGGCGTCCTTGTCGACCAGTAGCAGCTCGACGCCGTCCAGCGTCCGCGGCGCCGGCAGCGGGGCGGGTTCGGCGCCGCCCGCCGGGAGGCGGTCGATCAGCTCGCGTTCCACCCGTTCCTCGAAGCCGGCGGGGTAGCCGCCGGCGACGCCGGCGAGGACCCGCGTGCGCGTGTAGTGCGCGCGGTGGAACGCCCGCACGTCGTCCAGGGTCAGCGTCGCCAATCCCTGCTCGGTGCCGACGGCGGGGGCGTCGTAGGGGTGCCCCGCGTAGAGCAGCGCGTTCAGCGCCTGCTTGCCGAGCTCCTCGTCGTCGCTGCCGCGCAGCGTCGACACGACGGTGTTGGTCAGGAAGTCGCGGTTGCGCTCGAAGTCGGCGGGGTCGAACCGCGGCGTGGTCACGAGGTCGCGCACGATATCGAAGAACGGGTCGAGGTGGTCGCGGTGCACCTCGCCGACAATCACCGTCATCTCCTTGTCGAACTGCGCCCGGATCGACGCCGACCACGGATAGAGCGCGCGGGTGATTGCCTCGTAGGTCATCGCCTCGGTGCCGCCGCGCCCCATCGTCAGCGCCGTCAGGGCGTTGAGGCCGTTCTTGCCCGCGGGGTCGTCGACCGACCCGGTGCGGAACCCGATGCGCAACGTCACCAGCGGCGAGTCGGGCGCGGGGAGGGTGACGAGGGCGGAGCCGGGCTGACCCGCGATGGACAGGCCGGGAAGAGCGCCGGCCATCGCGAGCACGAGGATGCCGACGGTGATCGCACGGCGGCGGCGAGGAGACAGGGCAGCGGCCGTCATCGGGCTTCCTCCTGGGTCAGGACGACCTCCGTCCGGTTGGTGTCGCCGAAGTACCGGTTGGCCACCATCCGGATGTCCTCCGGCGAGACCGCGTCGTACAGCGCGTAGACGCGGTTCACCGTCTCCGGGTCGCGGGTGAGCTGCAGATAGTGCCCCAGCGTCTGGGCGATCGCCCCCGGATTGTCGAGCCCCATCGCGAACGCATAGCGCATGTGCGACTTGGTGGCCGCGAGCACCGCCCCGTCGACCGGCTCGGTCTTCAGCCGCTCTATCTCGGCCACCACCGCGTCCCGCACGTACTCGATGCGCGCCGGGTCGGTGATGCGCGCGATGATCGAGAACAGCGGCGCGTCGCGGCTGTCGAGGGCGCCCCCCTGCAGGGCGTCGACCACCTGCTCTTCCAGGTACAGATGGCGGAAGAGAGGCGACGTCTCCGAGAACAGGAGCTGCGAGAGGACGTCGAGGGCGGGCATGTCGATGCGCCGGTCCGAGAACGCCGGCGCGTGATAGCCCATCATCAGGAACGGCAGGGTCGGGTTGGGCCACGTGATGCGGGTGGAGCGCGCCTCGGTCTGCGGCGGCTCGGTCGGGATCGCCGGCTCGAAGCCGCCTCGCGCCCAGCCGCCGTAGTAGTCGCGGGCGAGCCGCTCGAGCTCGGCCTGGTCGAAGTCGCCCACCACGACCACGATGCAGTTCTCCGGGCGGTAGTAGCGGTCGTAGAACTGCAGGCTGTAGTCGTAGTGGTTCGGCATCTCCCGGATGTCCTCGAGGAGCCCGATCGTCGTGTGCTTGTAGGGATGCGTCGTGTAGGCGAGATCGTGCAGCGTCTCGCGCAGCAGCGCCACCGGGTTCGAGAAGTTCAGGTTGTACTCGCCGAGGATGGCGCCGGCCTCGGTGCGGAAGTCCTCTTCGGAGTAGCGCAGGTTTCGGAAGCGGTCGGACTCGAGATCGATGATGGTCTCCAGCGCGTCGGAGCTCGCCACGATGTAGTAGGTGGTCCAGTCGGTGGTGGTGAACGCGTTCGAGTCGGCGCCGATGCGCTTGACCACCGCGTTGTAGGCCTCGGTGGGGTACTTCTCCGTCCCCCGGAACATCATGTGCTCGAAGAAGTGCGCGTAGCCGGAAAAGCCCGGCTCGACCTCGTTGCGCGAGCCGGTGCGCACCACCGTGTAGTAGGCGACGATGCCGGGGCTGTCGTAGTCGACGCCGACCACCGTGAGCCCGTTGTCGAGCGTGAAGGTGGTGACGGGGAACGGGAAGACCTCGCGGTCCGCCTGCCCCACCGCCGCCGTCGCGGCGACGAGCACGAGAGCGAAAGCGGCGAGGCTCTGACACGTCCAGCGCATGGTGACGTTCTCCTGTTCGAGGACCGCCGGGGGCGATCCGGAGGCAGGTCCAGATCTCCAAGTATACCGATTCGTGCGCATCCCGGGGTGAACGGTCCGCGGCGAAGTCCCCCGCCACGGGCTGCAGGGTTGTTGTGGGCGCCAGGCGGCGCCGCAGGCGACGGTTGGCAGGCCGGAAAGAGTGATTCCGTCGCGAGAACGTCGAGCGTCGCGGCCCACCGCCGAGCTCCTCGACCTCGGTCGAGTACCCGGCCGCGAGCAGGTGGTGGCCGCTGTCGGCCTGCCGCAGTTTCCGGCCGCGTCCGTGTGCTGATGGCAGGCCCAGCGCGACGATCGCGGGCCGCAAGCGCTGGGCGTTCACCCCCGGTCCTGCCGGCCTGGGGCCGAGAGCCGGCCGCACCGAGCGCCCGGGCGATAGACGCGGTGCGGCACTCGAGCGATCTGTTCGCGCGGTTGTTGACAGCTTCAGCTCATGGTGGGACATACTATGGGAATGAATCAACGGCGCTTGTGCTGATGTCCGTCGCCATGACGCCGGTGGCATCCTTTGGTCAATCGCTTGTGACTGCAAGCGACAGCGAATGGGCCGTTTCCGCGAGTTACGCCTTCCGACGCGGGTTCCAGAGCATACAGGCCATATGCGCGTGCGGCCACCATGCCGTTGTCGCCGTGGCTGGCCCTTACCTACTGTCGAGATCGAGCATTCGTCGGCAATCCGGAGAGGTTTGTACGTGTATATGACAGTTCGTCACGCTGTCGAATGTGGCGCCGGTGGGGGAACAGCGATATCGATTGGACGGTGACCGTTGCGCCTGGTAGTTCCGGCGGCGCTTCGCTGTTTTCGAATCGCCTATCGGCACGTGGTCCGCTGGTCGGTACACGCTGGTAGTGAACGGTCCGGGCGATTCGGAAGCCCGGTTGCCGATCATCTCGATCGATGCAGATACGGACGATACCGCGATCCAGACCGCCACAGCGACGTGGTGAGGGAAATCGGGACAGTGACGGCGTCGCCCTGGCCCATTCCGGGGCGGGCGCCAACTTGCCCCACGCATCCTGCTCGGGGTAGGTGTCGGTGTGCTCGGCTTGAACCGCCCGTGGCCGTTCGCTGACGCGAAAACGGGCGGGGGGAGCACACGGTCGAGGCGCGCCTTGCGCCGGTATCGAGGGGCGTCGAGCAAATGCACAGCGCGCTACGACTCGTCGCGGTGACGGCCCTCGCGGGGGTCGCGTTGCTGACCACCGGGCGGCCCGCGGCGTCGCAGTTTTCGCCGGGAGAGCTGTCGGTCGCGGCCGGGTACTCGACCGATGTCGACGAACTGCGGCGGTGGGATGCGACGCTCGACGCGAGGACGCGGAGCGACGAGCTCGTCGTCGTGTCCCGCCAGGCCGACCGCAGCCTGCCGGGGCGGACCCACGAGTACCTCGCGCAGTTCCACGAGGGCGTGCGGGTGCATGGCGGCGGCGTGTCGAGGCAGCTCGATCGGGGAGTGACGGTCTCGCTCTTCGGCACCCTCTACACCGACATCGCCATCGAGACCACGCCGGCGCTGACTGCCGGGGAGGCGGCGGGCCGTCTCGGGCAGCGGATCGGCGCGACGACGGTGGACCGTCTGTCGCCGGAGCCGGTCATCCTGCCGCTCGTCGGTGGCTTGTACGAACTCACTTATCCCCTGACCCTGGCCGACGCCCACACCTACTTCGTGTCCGCGGTTGACGGCGCGGTCGTGCGGAGGGACGCCGCGTTCGACACGCAGTCGGCGGTTGTCGGGACGGGGGCCGGGTTCCTGGGCGACACCAAGAAGATCAGCACGACGCAGGAGCGCCGGCGCTACGAGACTCGCGACCGGCTGCGTCCGGGTGAGGTCGTCACCCTCGATGCGGGCTTCGACGTCGAGCGTCTCGACCGGTTGCTGGAGCGGGGGCCGTTTCGCGTCCCCCGCTGGACGTCGAGCGACATCGGGGCCGACGCCGACAACGTCTGGGACGATCCGGCGGTGGTCGACGGCCACGTGCACATGGGCTGGACCTACGACTATTTCGCGCAGCGGCACGGGTGGGAGGGGCTCGACGGCCGGAACGGCCGCATCGTGGGCGTCGTCAACAACCGCGTCTTCAACGCTTTCGCCTACCGGCCCCCGTTCGGTCCCGAAGGCGCCGGCGTCTACGTCTTCGGGCAGCGCCGGGCGCGAGGCTCGGAAGCGCCGCAGCCGCGCGTCGCCTTGCACACCGTCGCCCACGAGTTGATGCACGGCCTGACCTGGTTCTCGGTCAGCCGGCGGACGGGTGGGGGCCTCGTCAATCGGTTGAGCGTCGTCGGCCGCCTCGGCCCGTCGAGCTTCGAGTGGGAGGGTGAGACGCATGCCTGCTCGGAGACCAGCTTCTCCATCGAGATGGAACCCGACGTGTGGGCGCCGATTCCGGCCCTGTGCAGCGAGGACGGTCGGTTCGTGCTGGCTTCGGCGCAGGCGAGCGGCGTCAACGAGGCCTATTCCGATGTCTTCGGCGTCTCGACGGGGTTCTTCCACCACGAGGCGGGCGCCGCCGGCACCTACGAGTACGGCAGCGAGTACGAGGCGGGGGTGCTGCGGTCGCTGTCGGATCCGTGGTCGACCTTCGACTCTCCGGCCTATCCCCTCCTCTGGGAATTCGCGGTGGTCATCGTCGACGAGCGGTACTACACCTACTCCGGGGCCCTCTTCTTCAATGGACAGTTTCGCGCTTTGAACCCGGACTCTTGCTGCTACGGCGCGCAGCACTGGAACTCCACGATTCTGAGCCACGCGTTCTATCTCGCCGTCGAAGGAGGTACGAACCTGGCCACGGGGCTGACGGTCGCGGGCGCCGGCGCGGCCAACCGCGAGATCGTCGAGCGAATTTTCTTCCGCGCGATGACGGAGCTGATGCCTCAGGCGACGTCGTTCCCGCTGGCCGCTGACGTCATCCGCCAGGCCGCGGCGGACCTCGCGACCGGCACGGCCGTTCAGCAGGCTGTCGAACAGGCGCTGGCCGCCGTCGGCCTGCCTGCGCCCGAACCCGCGGGTTGACGCCCCGGTGGGTCCCGGGCACTCGCCGACCGCCGAGCCGGCGTCATGCCGTAGGCCGCGATTTCCGGCCTTTCGCGTCCGTGGCCGGACGTCCGGCCGCGAGACCCAGCAGCGCCGTCCACAGCTCGGGCAGGCCGTCGCCCCGCTTTGCCGAGATCGGCAGAACCGGATGGGCCAAGGCCTTCTCGTGGGCCCGCAGCCTGGTGTGACGCGCGGATCGGCCGAGCCGGTCGATCTTGGTTGCGGCGACCACGAGCGGCAGCTCGAGCCCGGTCAGCCAGGCGAAGGCGTTCGTGTCGTTCTCGAGTCCCGGATGCCGCGCGTCGACGAGCAGGATCGCGCCCATCGGCCCCCGCGGCGGTGACCCGCCTTCCTCGGACCGAGGCCCTTCGCCGGCCACCGCCGGTTCCTGGCGGAAGTAGCGCTCGGTGAGTCGGTCGAAGCCCCGCGAGCTCTCGGCCCCGCCGCGGGCGTAACCGTAGCCCGGCAGGTCAATCAGCAGCAGCTCGCCGCGGCGCCGCGCGAGCACGAGGCGATAGATGTTGAGCAGCCTGGTCGTGCCGGGGGCGCCGCCGGCGCGCGCGATCTTGCGGCGCGCGAGGGCGTTGATCAGGGTCGACTTGCCGACGTTGGACCGGCCGATGAGGCTGACCTGGGGAGGCCCCGGGTCGGGAAGCGGGCTGTGGGGGCCGACACTCCTGACGAACTCCGCGGTCTGAATCTTCATCCGCCGGCGCCGGCACCCCGGGATCGGACGGTCACACCGTGCCGCCGACGCCGCGAACGCGGTCAGACGGCCCCGTGGAAGGTCGGTTGAGAGCGCGGCTGCGCGCGGGGGCTTCCCCAGACTCGCCGCCGGCTACCGGCCCGTGCGCACGCTGTTGCACGAGACGCGCGCTAATGCATCAAGCCGCCGTCCGCGGCGTCGCCCGCAGCGTCGGCCTCTTCCTGGGCCAGCACGGAAACCAGCGGCTCGGCGAGGGCGATCTTCAGCACCTCGTCCATCGACTCCACGAGGTGCATCTCGAGCACGTCGAGCACCGGCTTGGGGATGTCCGCCAGGTCCTTCTCGTTGTCCTTGGGGAGGATGATGGTCTTCACGCCGGCCCGGTGGGCGGCGAGCACCTTCTCCTTGACCCCGCCGATAGGCAGCACCTTGCCCCGCAGGGTGATTTCGCCGGTCATCGCCACGTCGCGGCGCGTGGGCACGCTGGCGAGGTTCGACACCAGGGCGGTCGCGAGGGTGATGCCGGCCGAAGGCCCGTCCTTGGGGATCGACCCCTCGGGGACGTGGACGTGGACGTCCGTCTGCCGGTGGAAGTCCTTCTGGATGCCGAACTCCTCGGCCTTCGAGCGCACGTAGCTCATCGCCGCCTGGGCCGATTCCTGCATGACGTCGCCGAGCTTGCCGGTGAGGGTCAGCCGCCCCTTGCC
The DNA here is from genome assembly GCA_965199675.1 of Vicinamibacterales bacterium. Classification (GTDB taxonomy): domain Bacteria; phylum Acidobacteriota; class Vicinamibacteria; order Vicinamibacterales; family UBA8438; genus JAJEEA01. The sequence goes on from CBDATI010000019.1 coordinate 99,590, forward strand.
GGGCATCAGGGTCGATTCGGTGAGCAGCAGCTCGCCGCCCGCCTCGGTCCACGCGAGCCCCGTCGCGATGCCGACCTCGTTCTTCTCCTCGGCCGACGTCGGCCGGTAGCGGGGGACCCCCAGATACCCGGTGATCTGCTCGCCCGCAATCTCCTCGGAGAACTTCTTGCCCTCGGTGACCACCTTGCGCGCCACCTTGCGGCAGATGGTGTTGACCTCGCGCTCGAGGCTGCGGACCCCCGCCTCGCGGGTGTAGCGCCGGATGATGGTCTCGAACGCCTCGTCCTTGAACTGGATGTTCTCGTCCGTCAGCCCCGTCGCCTTCACCGCCTTGGGGGCGAGGAAGGTCCTCGCGATCTCGATCTTCTCGAGCTCGGTGTAGCCGGCGAGCTGCAGCACCTCCATCCGATCCCGGAGGGCCTGCGGGACGGTGTGCAGCACGTTGGCGGTACAGACGAACATGACGTTCGAGAGGTCGTACTCGACGTCGAGGTAGTGGTCGAGAAACGTGTGGTTCTGCTCGGGGTCGAGGACCTCGAGGAGGGCGGCCGACGGATCGCCCCGGAAGTCCATCGACATCTTGTCGACCTCGTCGAGCAGGAACACCGGGTTCATGGTGCCGGCCTTCTTGAGCATCTGGATGATCTGGCCCGGGAACGCCCCGATGTAGGTGCGGCGGTGCCCGCGGATCTCCGCCTCGTCGCGCACCCCGCCGACCGACAGCCGGACGAACTTCCGGTTGGTGGCGCGGGCGATTGACTTCGCGAGCGACGTCTTGCCGACCCCCGGGGGGCCGGTGAAGGTGAGGATGGTGCTCTTCGGCTTGCGGACGAGGGTGCGGACGGCGAGGAACTCGAGGATGCGGTCCTTGATCTTCTCGAGGCCGTAGTGATCGGTGTTGAGGATGGCCTCGGCCTTCTTGAGGTCGCGGCTCTCGCGCGACTTCTTGTGCCAGGGCACCGCGATGAGCCAGTCGAGGTAGTTGCGCGAGACCGTCGCCTCGGCCGACATCGGCGGCATGCCCTCGAGCCGCTTCAGCTCCTGGACCGCCTTCTCTTCGACCTCCTTGGGCATGCGCGAGTCCTCGATCTTCTTCTTCAGATCGTCGAGCTCGCTGCCCTTGTCCTCCTTGCGGCCCAGCTCCTTCTGGATCGCCTTCATCTTCTCGTTGAGGTAGTACTCCTTCTGCGCCTTCTCCATCTGCTTCTTCACGCGGGACTGGATGCGGCGGTCGACCTGCAGCTTGTCGACCTCGGCTTCGAGCAGGCTGGCGATGCGCGTGAGGCGTCCCAGCGGCTGCACGATCTCGAGCAGGTTCTGCTTCTCCTCGACCCCGACCGCGAGATGGGCGGCAATGGTGTCAGCGAGCTTGCCGGCGTCGTCGACGCGGACGGCGGCGATCATGGCGTCGTAGTGCAGGTTGTTCGACAGCTTCACGTACTGCTCGAACAGCGAGACGACGCGGCTCATCGCGCCCTCGATCTCCTCGCTGGTCTCGTCGGGCTTGGGGACGAGCTTGGCGACGACGCGGTAGAACCCCTTGTCTTCCTTCCACTCCACGGCGCGGGCCCGCTCGAGGCCCTCGACGAGGACCTTGATGTTGCCGTCGGGCAGCTTGAGGCTCTGCACGATGTTGGCGATGCAGCCCATCGTGTAGATGTCCGTCGGCTTGGGGTCGTCGACCACCGCGAGCTGCTGCGCGGCCAGGAAGATCCGCTTGTCCTTCATCAGAGCGTGCTCGAGCGCCTGCGTCGACGACGGGCGCCCGATGACGAACGGGATCATCATGTGCGGGAAGACGACCACGTCGCGCAGCGGCACGATCGGGAGTGTTTCGTAGACTTCCATCAGCCAGCCTTTTCGATGACCGTGATCGGGTCGTCCTTGGCCTGCACGACCTCACGGGTGATCACGCACTCGCGGACCTTCTTCCGGCCCGGGAGGGTGTACATGATGTCGAGCATGAGGTCCTCGATGATCATCCGCAGTCCCCGCGCGCCGATCTTTCGATCGAGCGCCGACTCGGCGATCGCCTCGAGGGCGTCCTCGGTGAACTTGAGCTTGACGTTCTCGTACTCGAACAGCCGCTCGTACTGGCGGGTGATGGCGTTGCGGGGTTGGGTGAGAATCTGCATCAGGGCCGGCTTGTCGAGCTCGTGCAGGGCCCCGATGACCGGCAGCCGCCCCACGAACTCGGGGATCAGCCCGTAGCGGATGAGGTCCTCGGGCTCGACGAGCTCGAGGGTCGCGCCCAGGTCCCGCTCGCGCGAGGTCTTGATGTCGGCCCCGAAGCCGAGCATCTTGCGGCCCACGCGGCGCTGAATCGTCTGGTCGAGTCCGACGAACGCGCCCCCGCAGATGAAGAGCACGTTGCCGGTGTCGATCTGGAAGAACTCCTGGTGCGGGTGCTTGCGGCCGCCCTGAGGAGGCACGTTGGCCACCGTGCCCTCCAGGATCTTCAGCAGCGCCTGCTGCACCCCCTCGCCGGAGACGTCGCGGGTTATCGAGGGGTTCTCGTCCTTGCGGCAGATCTTGTCGATCTCGTCGATATAGATGATGCCCTGCTGGCACTTCTCGATGTCGCCGCCCGCCGCCTGCAGCAGCTTGAGGACGATGTTCTCGACATCCTCGCCGACATAGCCGGCCTCGGTCAGGGTCGTCGCGTCGACGATGGTGAAGGGCACCGACAGCAGCTTGGCGAGAGTCTGGGCGAGCAGGGTCTTGCCGGTGCCGGTGGGACCGATGAGGAGGATGTTCGACTTGGAGAGCTCGGTGTCGCTCCGATTGCGCGACTGCTTCTGAATCTCGACCCGCTTGTAGTGGTTGTAGACGGCGACCGAGAGCTTCTTCTTGGTCTGCTCCTGGCCGACGACGTACTCGTCGAGGAACTTCTTGATCTCCTGCGGCACCGGGAGCGACGAGCGGCCGCCGCGGGTCTCGAACCGGCTGTCGTCGGCGATGATGTCGTTGCAGACTTCGACGCACTCGTCGCAGATGAAGACGGTCGGTCCGGCGATCAGCTTGCGGACGTCGTTCTGGTCCTTGTTGCAGAACGAGCAGCGCAGAATCTCCGGCTCACCGGTTTTCTTGGCCATCTGTCACCCAACGCCCGGCCGGGCGAGGCGGGCCGCCCCTGGGCGGCGACCGACTCGAGCGGGACGCCGCCGCAGCGAGCGACCGGCCCGGTGCTTCCCCTGACGCGGTGGTTCCACGGTCGCTTGCCGCCGGTGCGGCCCCGCGTCACGCCCTGGCAGGCGGGGCGTCTCGGCGCGCCTGGCCCTGTCGGGTTCCGCCTCGGGCGACCGGCCCACCATCGCCTCGTCCGGCGCCCGGCCGACCCGGCAGGAGTCCGCGCCGTCCGGGGGCGCACACTCCCTACGCGCGCTGCCTGACCACTTCGTCAATGATACCGTATTCGCGGCTCTGGTCTGCGGTCATGATGTAGTCGCGCTCGGTGTCCTCTTCGATCCGCGCCATGTCCTGGCCGGTGTGCGCCACCAGCAGCTCGTTCAGCCGCGTCCGCATGCGGATGATCTCCTTGGCGTGGATGTCGATGTCGCTCGCCTGCCCGGCCAGCCCCGACATGAGGGGCTGGTGAATGATGATGCGGGAGTTGGGCAGGCTGTAGCGTTTGCCGCGGGCGCCGGCCGCGAGCAGCACCGCGGCCATCGAAGCCGCCTGTCCGATGCAGTAGGTCTGGACGTCGGGCTTGATGAACTGCATCGTGTCGTAGACGGCGAGGCCGGCCGAAATCGACCCCCCCGGACTGTTGATGTACAGCACGATGTCGCGGTCGGGGTCTTCCGCCTCGAGGAAGAGCATCTGGGCGATGACCAGGTTCGCGATGGAGTCCTCGATGGGGGTGCCGATGAAGATGATGCTGTCCTTCAGCAGGCGCGAGTAGATGTCGTAGGCGCGCTCGCCCCGGTTGGTCTGCTCGACGACGACGGGAATGAGTTGGTTGTGGACCTCGGACATGTCGGTTGAGCGTGTGTTTCGGGGTTTCCATCGAGGCGCGACGACGCTGCGATGCGGCGCCCGCGGTTCGATGGCCGCGTCGCGGTCGAGGAATGGCGGTTGGGGCGGGAGCGCCTGCTCACGCCGTCACGATGGTAGCACGCGACATGAGCAAGTCAATCGCCTTCTCGCGCCGCAGGGTCTCCGAGAGGCGCGCGACGCCCTCGTCGCGTTCGAGCCGGGCCCGCACCGCGGCCGGGGTCTGACCCAGCCGCTCCGCGTGCCGCGCCACCTCCCGCTCGACGTCGTCGTCGCTGACGCTGATGTCCTCTCGCCGCGCCACCTCGTCGAGCACCAGCGAGGCCCGCACCGCCTCGATGGACGGCCCGCGCTGCTCCTCCTGCAGGGCGTTCCAGTCGACGTTGGCCGCCCGCGGGTCCACGCCCTGCTGGGCCATCGCCGTCGCGACCTGCTCCAGCCGTCGCGCGATCTCACGCTCGACGAGGGCGTCGGGTACCTCCGCGGTGAGCCTGCCTGCGAGCTGCCGCAGGAGGTCGCGCCGGACGCCGCGCCGCGTCTCGATCTCGGCCTCGCGCCGGAGGTCGTCGGCAATCCGGGCCTTCATCTCGTCGAGCGACTCGAAGCCGCCCACCGACTTCGCGAACGCGTCGTCGAGGTCGGGGAGCTCGCGCCGGTGGTGCTCTCGCACCGTCACCGCGTGGCTGACGCGCCGGCCCGCGAGATCGGCCGGGGTCGAGCCCTCGGGGTAGGTCAGCTCGAACGTCTTCGAGCCGCCGACGCTCAGGCCGACGATCTCGTCGTCGAACCCCGGCGGGTTGCCCTCGGCCCCCAGCTCGACCGTCGCACGCTCGGGAGGCGCGTCCAACCGGCCCCCTTCCGGGTCGCCGTCCACCGCGCGGCGGGTCAGGTCGAGGGTGGCGATGTCGCCGGTCTCGAGGGGACGGTCGGTCACCGGCACGGCACGGCTCGCCCGCAGCCGGAGCCGCTCGACAGCACGCTCCTCGGCGTCCGCGTCCAGGGTCACCGGGCGACGCCGCAGGGTCAGGGCGTCGTAGTCGAGGACCGAGATGGCGGGCATCACCTCGAAGAAGGCGTGGAAGGTGAGCGGCTCGCCCGCGTCGATGGAGATCTCCCGCACGTCGGGGGTGTCGACGGCGCTCACCCCGTGCTCCTCGAGGGCCGTCTCGACCGCGGCCGGCACCAGGTCGCTGGCCGCGTCGTGCAGGATGTCCTCCTTGAAGCGTTGCCGCACGACGTGCAGCGGGACCTTGCCGGGCCGGAAGCCGGGCAGGCGGGCGCGCCCGCGCTGGCGCCGGGCCTGCCGGTCGATCGCGGCGTCGACGTCGGCCGCGGGGATCTCGACATCGAGACGCCGCCGGGTCTCGCTGATCTCGGTGATTCCCGACTTCATCTGCGGTTTCATCCGGGCTGGTGCGAAAGGGGGGACTCGAACCCCCACGGCCTCTCGGCCACCGGATCCTAAATCCGGCGCGTCTGCCAATTCCGCCACTTTCGCGGGGACCGCCGCTCTCGCGCGGCGCGCCTGACGCGCCGCGCGAGAGAGCGATTCCGGGCGTTCCGGCCTTGCGTTCAGGCTACCATACCGGCGCGTCCGGCCCGCTTGGCGCCGCCGCCGGCGGGCCGGGGCCGACGGGCGGCTGTGGTAGAGTTGCCGCGGGACAACGGCGGTCGGGCGGAATGCACCGCCGGTCGAGGGCAGCGGGGCCGTCAGCGCAGCTCCTCGGATGCGGGCCGCGGGGAGGACCTTCGCTATGGATGGGGCGCGTCAGCCAGTGGTCGACAGGGAGGCTTGCCTCACCTGGTTCCGCAACACCCGTGAACGCACGGCCGGCCTCTTCGACCTGCTGAGCACCCACGCCTATTACGAGCAGCCGATACCGCTGCGGCACCCCGTGGTGTTCTACGAGGGGCACATCCCCGCGTTCAGCGTGAACACGCTGATCAAGCGCGGGCTCGGGCGCCCGGGTGTCGACGCGGGGCTGGAGACGCTCTTCGCCCGCGGCATCGATCCCGAGGATCAGGAGGCGGCGGACGGCTCCGCGATGGCGTCCTGGCCCAGTCGGGAAACGGTGCGCGGCTACGCCGAAGAGGCCGACCGGCTGATCGTCGATGCGCTCGAGCACGCCGACGTCGAGCGCGAGGGGCATCCCGTCCTCCACCGCGGCCAGGCCGTGTTCACCCTGATCGAGCACGAGGAGCTGCACCAGGAGACCCTGGCGTACATGTGGCACCGGCTGCCGCCGGCCCTGAAGTGTCGCCCCGCCGACGCCGAGGCGGTCACCGGGGGAGCGGCGCCGGCCGTCGACCGGATCCCGGTTCCCGCCGGCCGGGCCACACTGGGGGCGGAGCGGGACGGGATTCCGTTCGGCTGGGACAACGAGTTCCCGACCCTGGCCGTCGACGTGCCCGCATTCGCCATCGACCGGCACAACGTCACCAACCACGCGTTTCTCGAGTTCGTCGAGGCGGGCGGCTACGCGGACCGCCGCTGGTGGACCGAGGCGGACTGGGCGTGGCGCGAGGCGGAGGGGGTTCGGCATCCCGCGTTCTGGAGGCGCGAGGGCGACGCCTGGCGGTGGCGGGGGATGTTCGAGACGGTGCCGCTGCCGCCGGCCTGGCCGGTGTGGGTCACCCACGCCGAGGCGGCCGCCTACGCGCGCTGGAGGGGGGTGCGGCTGCCGACCGAGGCCGAGTTCCACCGCGCCGCCTACGGGACGCCGGACGGCGGCGAGCGCCCCCATCCGTGGGGCGACGGACCGCCCGACCCGACCCGCGGCCACTTCGGCTTCCGGGGATGGGACCCGGTGCCGGTCGGCTCGTTTCCCGCCGGCGCGAGCGCGTGGGGCGTGCACGACCTGGTCGGCAACGGTTGGGAATGGACCTCCACCGTCTTCGACGGGTTCCCCGGCTTTGCGCCCATGGCCTCGTACCCGGAGTACTCCGCCGATTTCTTCGACGGGCTGCACTACGTCATCAAGGGGGCGTCCCCGGTCACCGCGACCGGCCTGATCCGGCGCAGCCTGCGCAACTGGTTCCGGCCCCACTACCCGTTCGTCTACGCGGGCTTCCGCTGCGTGGAGGACCTGCCGCGGTGATCGGGACCGGGCGCGCGACGCCCTGTCTCGGCGCGCCCTGGCGCGCGGGAGGGCCGCCCCCCCCTCCGGCGCCGCCGACCGCTCCAGTGCCGGCGGGGGCGTCCCCGGGGGCTCCCGGTCGTGATTCGCGATGGATGCTGGCGATCTCATGACGGTGGCGGTCCGCGACAGTTTCGCGGCCGACGTGCGGCGCGACCTGGGCCGCCCCCGGAAGCGGCTTCAGCCCCGCTATCTCTACGACGCGCTGGGGTCGCGGCTCTTCGAGGCGATCTGCGCCCTGCCGGAGTACCGGATCACCCGGGCCGAGCAGCGGCTGCTGGCCGCTCACGCCGGCGAGATTGGCGCCGGCCTCGCCGCGCCGGTCACGATCGTCGAGCTCGGGGCGGGCAGCGGGGAGAAGCTCGCGCAGATCGTCGAGCCCCTGATGGAGTCCGGCGTGCCGGTGCGGGTCGAGCTCGTCGACGTGTCGGCGACGGCGCTGGAGCTGGCGGTGCGGACCCTCTCCCGGTGGCCCGACCTGCCGGCGACGTGCCACCGGACGACCTACGAGGACGGGATCGCGCGGGTGGCGGCGCGCCGGCGGGGCGAGGGCGCGGTGCTCGCCGCGTTCCTGGGCTCGAACATCGGCAACCTCGACCCCGCCGAGAGTCTGGCCTTCGTCGGCGCGGTGCGGTCGGGGCTGCAGCGGGGCGACCGCTTCCTCCTCGGCGCCGACCTCGTGAAGCCGGAGGCGGAGCTGGTGCTCGCCTACGACGACCCGCTGGGGGTGACAGCGGCGTTCAACCTGAACGTCCTCGCGCGCCTCAACCGGGAGCTCGGGGCGGACTTCGATCTCGACGCGTTCGCCCACCGCGCCGTCTGGAACGGGGCGGCGTCTCGCATGGAGATGCATCTCGAGAGCCTGCGGGCGCAGACCGTCGACATCCCCGGCGCCGGCTGCTCCGTCCGCTTCGCGGAAGGCGAGTCGATCTGGACCGAGAGCTCGTACAAGTACGAGACCGACGGTGTGCGCGAGCTCGGGGCGCAGGTCGGGCTGTCCGTTCGTGGACAGTGGGTGGACGAGCGCGACCGGTTCGCCCTGACCGCGTTCGAGGTGGCGGGAGCCTGCGCGGCACCGGCGACGGCGACACCCCGGCCTGCCAGCCGGCGCTGACCGCCTGCGAGGCGGCGGGAGCCCGCGTGGTACGGCGGCTGCGCCCCCCTGATCGCGGGTTTCCGGCGGGCCCGCGGGCGCGACGGAGTCGCCGGACGGTGCCTGAGCGGAGCTTCTGCGTCGCAGAACGGTGTGGTGGACGGCGGAGGGTCGGTGGGGCGGAGAGAGGGGCCGGCAGGCGACGGTTCCGGGCCGCCCCGGGGCGGGAGCGACGTCGATGAGTCGCGAGGAGCTGTTGCCGCGTCGGGCCATGCGCTTCCTGGTGGTGGCGGCCAGCACCATCGTCGTGGTGGCGGGGCTGCGCGAGGTGAGCGAGATACTGCTGCCCTTCCTGAGCGCGCTGTTCATCGCCGTCGTGAGCCTGCCGGTCATGGCGTGGCTCCAGAGCAACCGCGTGCCGACGTGGCTGGCCGTCATGCTCACCGTCCTCGCCGCCGCCGGCGTCGTCAGCGTGCTCGGGGTGTTGGTGGGGCAGTCGGCAGGCGAGTTCGCCCAGGTCGTCGCCGACTCGCAGTACCAGCAGCGGTTCGCGGAGCTGGCCGGTCAGCTCCGCGCGTGGGCCGAGGAGGCCAACCTTCCGTTCGCCGAAGAGGGACCGTTCGGTCTCGTCAACCCCGAGGCCGTCGTCAATCTGTTTGGCGGCACGCTGCGCGCGCTGGCGGGGCTGCTGCAGGATGCGTTCCTCGTCCTCCTCGGGGTCATCTTCATCCTCGTCGAGGCGGCCGGGTTCCGCCACAAGCTCCGCGCCGCGTTCGGCGAGCGGGGTGGCAACCTTGAGCGGCTCGAGCAGATGGCCCAGCAGGTCCAGAAGTACCTGGCCGTCAAGACCGTGGTCAGCATCGGCACCGGGTTTCTCGCGTTCGTGTGGGTCTGGATTCTCGGCATCGACTTCCCCCTGATGTGGGGGCTCGTCGCGTTCCTCTTCAATTACATTCCCAACATCGGGTCCATCGTCGCCGCCGTCGGCCCCTCCGTGCTCGCCCTCGTGCAGGTCGACCTGGGCACGGCGCTGGCCGTTGCGGCCGGCTACGTCGTGCTCAACATCGTCTTCGGCAACATCCTCGAGCCGACCCTGCTGGGCCGCAAGCTCGGGATGTCCGTCCTCGTGGTGTTCGCGTCGCTGGTGTTCTGGGGGTGGGTGTGGGGGCCGATGGGCCTGCTGCTCGCCGTGCCCATCACCATGACCTTCAAGATCGCGTTCGAGAACACCGACGACCTGCGCTGGATCTCGGTGCTGCTCGACGCCAAGCCCCGTGTGCGGGCGACGCTGGAAACGACCGCGCCCGAGTCGTCCGCCGCGAGGGCAGAACCGGCCGATGCCCCGCGTGGGCCGCGGGCGCCGACGCGCACTCCGGTGGCGTGAACCCCGGCTTCCCGGCCATCTGACCCGCCTGTGACTCCTCGATGGTGCTCGAGGGTCTTCGGCCGCGATCCGATCGGAGTCGGACGCATCTTGACATCCATGGAAGCAGTCATCAGTATGTGTTCATGAGGACGACGCTGACCCTGGACGACGATGTGGCCGATTATCTCAAGGCACAGAGCCGGTTACACGACAAGCCGTTCAAACAGGTGGTGAACGAAGTGCTGCGCCGTGGCATGGCGCCTGCGTCTCGCCAACCCCGACCGCCGCGGTTCCGGGTGGTCCCCAACCGTAGCCGACTGGTGCCGGGCGTGGACCCGTTGAGGCTCAACCAGCTCGCCGATCAACTGGAGGTCGAGGACTTCGCCGCCGAGAGCAGTCGATGATCGTGCCGGACGTCAATCTGCTCGTCTACGCCTACAACGACGGCGCACCGCTGCACGAGGCGGCCCGACGCTGGTGGGAGGGGTTGGTCAACGGTTCGGAGAGAGTCGGGGTGCCTTGGGCCGTCTCGACCGGGTTCGTACGGCTGATGACGCATTCGCGCGTTCTGACGTCGCCCATCCCGGTTGCCGACGCCGTCGGCCACGTCCGGGACTGGTTCCGCCATGCCCATGTCGCGCCGATCAACCCCGGCGCCGACCACCTGACGCATGTGCAGGCGGGTCTCGACGCCGGCGGGGTCGGCGGCGATCTCGTGACCGACGCCCATATCGCCGCGCTGGCCATCGAGTATCAGGCGGAAGTGCATTCGAATGACGCCGACTTCGCGCGATTCCCGGGCCTCAGGTGGCGCAACCCCCTGAGCGATCCGCGAGGGTCGAGTCGTCGGCGCAAGCCGATGCAGAGGTGATTCCATGATGCGAAACGTGATGAGCGGCCGGCTGGCCGGTGGTCTGGCGTGGGGGCTGGTCTGTCTTGCGGGAGCGGATGCGACGCCCGCCGCGGGCCAGACGGCCCCGGTCGTGACCGTCGAGGGCGGTCAGCTCGCGGGCGCGCCCTCGCCGATCGGCGGCGAGGTTGCGGTCTACCGGGGCGTGCCGTTCGCGGCCCCGCCGGTGGGCGACCTGCGGTGGCGTCCGCCGCAACCGGCCGCGGCGTGGGCGGGCGTGCGCGACGCGACGGAGGCGGCGCCGGCGTGCATGCAGAACCCGTTGCCCGCTGCGGTGAGGACGTTCTACGACGCGGGCGTCGACCGCATGGACGAGGACTGCCTCTACCTGAACGTCTGGACGGCGGCGGGGCCGGACGACCGCGTCCCCGTGCTCGTCTGGATCCACGGCGGCGGGCTCGCCATCGGCAACGGCGCCGACATCACCTATGACGGGACGCGGCTGGCGCAGCGCGGCGTCGTGCTCGTCACCATCAACTACCGCCTCGGGGCGTTCGGCTATCTCGCCCACCCGCTGCTGACCGCCGAGTCCGAGCACGGGGCGTCGGGCAACTACGGCCTCCTCGATCAGGTCGCCGCCCTCGGCTGGGTGCAGCGCAACATCGCCGCGTTCGGGGGTGACCCGTCGCGCGTGACCATCTTCGGTGAGTCGGCCGGCTCGTGGAGCGTCAACCAACTGATGGCGACCCCGCTCGCGCGCGGCCTCTTCCACGCCGCCATCGGCGAGAGCGGCGGCGGCTTCGGTTCGCGGGGCGGGGCCGCGCCCCGGGCCGAGATCGAGTCGGCCGGCGAGCGCTTCGTCGAGGCCCTGCTCGGCGACGGCGCCGCGCCGTCGCTCGAGGCCATGCGGGCCGAGGACGCCGACGCGGTGCAGGGCGTCGCCCCCGAGCTGGTGCTGTCGACGGCGAACGTCGACGGCTGGGTCCTCCCCGACACCGTCTACGACATCTTCGCGGCGGGGCGGCAGCACGACGTGCCCGTCATCGTCGGCTCGAACGCCGACGAGATGACCATGCTCGGCGGCGCGGCGGGGGCTGAGACCCTCGAGGCGTATCGCGAGACGATAAACGACGAGTACGGCGAGCACGCCGAAGCGTTCTTCCAGACCTTCCCCGCCGCGACCGACGAAGAGGCCCGGCAGGCCCGCCTCGCGAGCGGCGCCGACGCCACCTTCGGCTGGGAGATGCGGACGTGGGCCCGCATGATGGAGACGGTCTCGTCGCCCGCCTACCTGTACTTCTTCAGTCGCGTCCCCCCGGCCGCCGACGCCGACCGCTACGGCGCCTACCACACGGCCGAGATCCCCTACGTGTTCGACAACTTCGGTGTCAGCCCCCACCCCTATGCCAACCGCGACTACAGCGACACTGACCGCCGGCTCTCCGACATCCTCGCCTCGTACTGGGTCAACATGGCCGCCACCGGCGACCCGAACGGCGAGGGGCTGCCCGAGTGGCCCGCCTACGACCCCGAGGTCGACGCCGCCCTCCACATCGGCGACACCATCACCGTCGAGCGCGGCATCCGCAAGGAGCGCCTCGACTTCTTCGACCGCTACTACGCCGCTCAGCGAGAAGGGGGCGAGTGAGGTCGCCGGACCATGCAACGCCATTGACGCTGCTGGCGACCGTTTCCGGCGCCGCGCGGTTGGTACGCCCACCGTCGCCGCGACGGCGCGTGTTCAGTCGAGCCACTCGTCGAAGAACGCCAGCACGCGCGAGCGGTAGAGCTCGGGGGCGGCCGACCAGACGCGGTCGTGACGCGACCCGGGGAAGATCCACAGGTCCCAGACCGCCGGTCCCGCCGCGGCGGCGATGCGACGGGCGTGGTCGACGGGAATGAGCCCGTCGGCCTCGGCGTGAATGATGAACAGCGAGCGGGGCGGCAGGCCCGCGACGGCCTCCACCGGGTTGAGGACTCGGGTGTCGAGGCCGAACAGCTCCCGGCCGAAATAGAGGATGGCGGGATTGAAGAACCCGGGCAGGCCGCTCTCTCTCGGCAGCTCGCGCGCCAGCAGGTCCTCGAGGCGGGCGAAGCTGCTGTCGGCGACGATGGTGCGCACATCCGACGAGGCACCGGCCGCGAGCAGCACGGTGGCCGCGCCCATCGAGTGCGCCCAGAACCCCATGCGCTCGGATGCGAACCCCCGGCTCTCGAGATACCTGACGGCCCCCAGCACGTCCCCCTGCTCGTCCGCCCCCAGCGTGTAGCGCGCGCCGTCGGACAACCCGTGCGCGCGGAAATCGAACAGCAGCACGTTGTAGCCCGCGTCGACGAGGGCGGCCGCCTGCGCCACCAGCTCGCCGTGGTCGCCGGTGCGCGACGAGCTGCGGCCGTGCACGACGAGGACGGCGCGGTGGCTGCCTTCCACCGGAAGGAACCAGCCCCGCAGCGTCGTGTGGTCCATCGTGCTCGGGAAGGTCACGTCTTCGTAGGCCAACCCGAGGGCGGCCGGCGACGAGGCCAGCGGCCGGCGGTACGGCCTGGTCAGCCGGTCGGCGACGACCATCGACAGGCCGATGTAGCCGGTGACGGCGACGGCCAGGCCAATCGACAGACCGACGAGGAGGCGGGCCGCGCGAGTCTTCACCATCGCAGCGGATTGTAGCCCGCCCATCGTCGGCTGCAGCTCCGTCGGGCCGCCACCAAACGCCATGGTTGCGTCCCCGAACCGCTCACGTCTGACCGGTCGCCCGCTCGGCATCTGCCGCGCAAGGCCCCTCGCGTTCGAGTAGGATCGGGCCCCATGTCCAGCGACCCTCGCGGCGCCCTCCCGAGCGACGCCCAGCTCGACGACCTGTTGCGCCAACCCGTCGTGTGCTGGCCGGCCGCGTCGGCCGTCGCGGTGAGGGAGCGTGTCGAATCGAGTGCCCGGCTGGGGGCCGCCGTCCTGGCCGTCGTCGTCGACGCCGCGAGCCCGGGGCGCGGTGCTCTCGACGGGCAGGTCCGCGAGGTCCTGTGGGAGGCGGTCCGAGACACCTATCCCGCCTGGCTGCCGGAGGCGGAGGGGCCCGGCGGCGCCGGTCTCGACGCCGTGCGGGCGATCTGCAAGCGCGCCGCCGGCCAGAGCGACCTGTTCCGACCGTTCCTCGTCGCGGCGGCGGAGGCGGCGCTCTGCAGGCGGGCCGTCGACGCCAGCGAGTTCACCCCCGAGACGGCGATGCGGGAGGCCCGCAAACTGGTGCTCCGGGCCTGCGGAGCCCAGCGCCTCGTCGTCATCGTCGAACTCACGGGCGCCTGGAGCACTCCGCAGGTCGAACGTGCGCAGGCGAGCGCACGGTGGCTCGCCGGACCCGGCGGGCTCACCGTCTGGCTCTTCGGGGCGCCAACCGCCGGCATGGAGTTGTTCCACCGCTTTCGCGCGGCCGCCGGCCCACCCCCGACCGATCCGCCCGTCGCGCCCCGCGGCCGGTACCTGACCCCGCCCGTGGGCCGCCCCAACGCATTCAGCCGCGCGGAGCGGGATCTCGAGGAGCATCTGGCCAAATGCCCCTGGGCCGCCGGCCGGGCCTGGAACCAGACGTGGTCGCAGGGGGCCCTGGCCAACCCGATCCGTGTCGACCTGCTGTGGGCGCGCGAGAAGTGCGCCGTCGAACTCGACGGGCCCGATCACCTGAACCCCGACAAGTACGAAGCCGACCGGAAGCGCGATCGCGCCCTGCAGTGCGCAGGGTTCGCCGTGTTGCGCTACACGAACGAGGAGGTGCGCGACGATGTCGCGCGGGTCGCCGACGAGCTCCGGCGGTTCGTCGACGACCGGCGGCGGTCTGCGGCCGGGGAGGGATGAGATGATGCCGAGGTTCCGGAACGCGCAGCACCTGACCGCGCGGAGAGAGTTCGACCACGACCGGCGGCGGCTTGCGCAGGGGAAGCGTGGGATGGCGTTCCGGCACGCTCGGTGAGGGTCGCGTCGGTGGTCCTCGCCCGTGACCCGCTGCGGGCGGCGGCGGGGGAGGGTGAGTTGGGTCCGAGATTGCCGGGAACGGGCGGTGATGATCGGCCTGGGCCGGCGGCGGCCTGCGCTGCGGGAGGAGTGAGATGGCGTACGGGATTCGGGAGCGCGCGGTGCTGATCGCGTTGATGGCCATCGGCCGGGAGGTGCCGAACGCGGAGCTCAAGAGGGAGTACGGACTCGACCTGGACAAGCCGATGCGGGAACGGCTCAATCAGGACGGGCTCCTCCGGAGCCGCGAGAAGAGCCGGCGCTGGTTCCACGAACTGACCGACGGCGGTTGGGCTCACGTGGTCAAGGAACTCGGCGCGAAGGCCCCGCCACGGGCGGGCTCGGGGGGGCGGGCGCTGTACGCGCTCCTCAACGGGCTCAAGACCGCCCTCGATGCGCGGGAGATGCTGCTTCAGGATCTGTTCGGGGCGGTAACGCCGCCTCCGCCTCCGCCTCCGCTCGCCGAGCGCATCGCCCAAGCCTATCGCGAGCTCGCGTCGGGGCTGTGGGACTGGGTGGAGCTGCGCGACCTCCGTAGTCGACTCGGCGATTGCCCGCGGCGCGAGGTGGATGCCGAGCTCACGCGGATGTTCCGCGCGAAGGAGATCAATCTCACGCTGCACGAGGACCCCCGGCGGGTCACTCCGGCGGATCGGGACGCAGCCCTCCGCATCGGCGTGGACGACATGCACTTGATCAGCATGGAGAGCGCGTAGTGAACAAAGCGCTGGCAGGCTTCCTGCGGGGCTCAATCGGGTCGCTGCTCCTGATCGGGCATGAGAGCGGCGAGGCAGTCCGGGGCCCGCGCGTCGTTCCAGCGGACTCATCGGGTCGCTGCCCCGGATCGGCATGGAGTAGAGCGTCATGAACAGGGCACTGCGGTCAGTCGGACCGGTCGCTTCCGGGCCGTGTGCAGCGTCGACGTCTCGCGCGGCGACGTTGTCGCCCCTTGGGACCGCCGCTCACGGGCGGCCCGTCGGGTTTCCCGGCGCGCTCGCCCGAGACGCAGCGCTTGGCGTCGGCGGGGGCGACCGGGGCTTGGTCAGCAGGGAGGGTGGGTCGTGGATGATCCTGCGTTGAAGGCGCTCCGGGAGGTCGCGAACCTCTCGACGGTGGACACCCTCGCCGACATCTGGCGCGACGACGTCATCCATGTCGACGGCATCCACTCGGCCGCATTCGACCGCGTCCTCGACGCCCTCGCCCGGCTGCGCGAGGGCGTGGCAGTCGGCAACATTTTCATCGAGGGACGTCCGGGCATCGGCAAGTCGCATTTCCTGGGGCGCCTGCGTCACGCGGTGGTCGAGCAGGGACAGGTCTTCGTCCTCTTCCAGCCGAGCAGCGCGCGCAAGTTCTGGAACAGCCTGGCCCTCGCCTATCTGGATTCGCTGCAGCGGGAGGTCGGACGAGGCGAAATGCAACTGCGCCGGGTGCTCCGCGGTCTCGGCGAGGTGGCGCGCGCGGAGCAGACAACGCAGCCCGGGTCGGTGCTGGACCTGGGCAATGCGGTCGGCCTGGCCGACGAACAGATCGACGCGCTGGTGGCGGGCACGCTCGACACCCGGCATCTGCAGAGGTTCCGCAACGGCCTTCGGAGGCATCTCGGTCGGCGGCCCGACGAGCGGACCGCGCTGGACGTGGCCGTTGCGCTCGCCCTGTTGAACAGCGAGGACTGCGCGCGCCAGGACCTCGGCAACGCCCTCCTGCAGGGGCACGAAGTCGATGCCGGCGAGGCTCGCGCGCATGCCATTCACGCGAACCAGATCCCGTGCCGCGAGGTCGTCCGCGCCCTCGACCGGCTCGTCGACGTCGCGGGGGCGACGACCCTCGTGGCGATCGACCAGCTCGACGCACTGCTCGCGCTGGAAGCGTCGGCCAGCGATGTGGCGGTCGGCCTCATGGACCTCGCGGAGGACGCGCGGCACTCGCTCGTCGTCCTGTCGTGCCTGATCGACAGTTGGGAGGAGATTGGCAAGCATGCCGTCGCCTCCGCACCCGCTCGCTATCCCTCGCGCGTACAGCTTCGCAACGTCCCCTCGGCGGACGTCGGGGAGGCGCTGGTCGCCGCCTACCTCGGGTCGGCTTTCGCCCGCGCCGGGTTCACGCCCCCGTATCCCACTTGGCCGGTGCGGCCGGCGGCGTTCGCCGATGCGGTCGTGTTCTCGCCGCGGAGTCTGATCAAGGAGGTGCTGCAGAAGCACTGCGAGCGCTGTCTGGCCAAGGGCCGCGTCACGGAGCTGAAGCGGCTGCTCCCAACCGTCAAGGACTCCCCCGGACCCGGGCCTCCTCCTCCGTCGCCTCCACCGCCTCCGACGGATCTCGACCCGCAGTTCGACCAACTGGTCCGGGACGCGGACGTCGCCGATGCCCTCGACGAGAAGAAGGTGGACGGCAGCCTGCCGGCCCTGCTCCGGGCGGGCCTGAGTGCGTGGGTGGAGGAGAACCGCGAGGCGGGTGACTTCAAGCTGGATCCGTGGCCGCTGGGTCGGAACCCCGGGCTCCACGCCCGGCTGCGGCAGGTGGTCGATGCGGACCGGGACGACGAGGTGCACTGGTCGTTCCGCGCCGTCCTGAACGGCAACGCGACGGCGGCGCTGAGCCGGTTGCGGACTGCGGTGACCGAGTCGGGGTGCGAGGGCTCGGCTGAGCGGAGACGGCTGTTCGTGCTGCGCAACGCCCCATGGTCGCGGGGCGCGAAGACGCAGCAGGTGCGGGCGGGGTTCGAGGCGCACGGCGGCGTCGTCCTGAAGCTCGAAGAGGCCGACCTCAGGGTCTTCCGGGCCCTGCAGCAGCTTCTCGACGAGCGCCGGGACGGGCTCGATGCGTGGCTCAGGGCGCGCCGTCCCGCGAGCGGGACGACGCTGCTGGCTCCTCTGCCGGCCTCCGGCGCGGCGGCTGCCGGGGCGGCCGTGCGTTCGGGGGAGGCCGTGGGCTCTGGAGCGGCTGCCGGGTCCGGCACGGGCGCGGGTTCCGGAGCGCGCGCGAGTTCCGCGACGCCTGGGGCGTCCGGGGCGGCTGTCGGGTCCGGGGCGGTCACGGGGGTCGATTCAGCCGCCGGCGCGGATGCCGGGACGCCGGGGGCCGAGGCGCCGGCTTCAGCGTCTGGGGAGACGTCGGGGCCGAGTGCGGGTGGGCGCCCCGGCGCGGGTGCGCCGCCCTCCGGGGACGACGCCATTCTCATCGGCGTCGCGGAACACACCGGTCGGCCCGTGACGCTGCCGCTCGAGCACCTCCGGCGCCATGCCGTGATCTTCGCGGGCTCCGGCTCCGGCAAGACCGTCCTCATCCGCCGACTCGTCGAGGAGTGCGCCCTCCGGGGCGTCTCGGCCATCGTGCTCGACCCCAACAACGACCTCGCCCGCCTCGGCCTGCCGTGGCCCGAGCCGCCCGCGGGCTGGCTCGACGGCGACGCGGCGCGGGCCGAGGCCTACCTGCGCGACACCGAGGTCGTCGTGTGGACGCCGCGCCTGACGGCGGGGCGCCCCCTCTCGTTCGCGCCGCTGGCCGGTCTCGGCGATGTCGCGGACGATCCCGACGAGTTCGAGATCGCGCTCGACAACGCCGTCGGGTTGCTGGCGCCCCGTTCGGGTCTGCCCGCGTCGGGCCGGGGCCGAGTCCACGGCCGCGCCGTGCTCAAGGAGGCCCTGCGCGCCTGGGTGCGGGGCGGCGGCGGCAATCTCCAGAGCTTCCTCGGTTTTCTGTCGGCGTTGCCGGCCGGAGTCAGCCAGCTCGCGAACGGCGTGAAGCTCGCCGCCGACATCGGCCAGACCCTCCTCGCCGAGACCGTGAACGACCCCATGCTCGGAGGCGCGAGCCAGGCCGTCGACCCCGCCGTGCTGCTGCAGCCGCCGCCCGGCCGGCGCGCCCGCATCTCCGTCGTCAGCCTCGTCGGCCTGCCGAACGACGACCAGCGGCAGCACTTCGTCAACCAGCTCCAGATGGCCCTCTTCGCCTGGGTCAGGACGCACCCCGCGGGCGACCGGCCGCTGGGCGGTCTCTTCGTGATGGACGAGGCGCAGAACTTCGCCCCCTCGGGAGGCGGTACCGCCACCACCGACAGTACGCTCGCCCTCGCCGCCCAGGCGCGGAAGTACGGTCTCGGCCTCGTCTTCGCCACCCAGGCGCCGAAGGGGCTGCACAACCAGATTCCCGGCAACGCCACGACGCAGTTCTTCGGCCTGCTCAACGCCCCCGTGCAGATCCGGGCGGCCCAGGAGATGGCGGCGCAGAAGGGCGGCGATGCACGGGGCATCGCCCGGCTGCGGCCCGGGGAGTTCTTCGCGGCCAGCGACGGCGTGGCGTTCCAGCGGGTGCGCACCCCGATGTGCCTGAGCCACCATCCCCGGAGCCCGATGACCCGGGAAGAGGTGCTGGCGGTGGCGCGCGGTCGGTAGCGCGGTGCTGCTCTTTGCCGACCGGAGTGCCGACCCGGTCGCGTCGCAGGCGCCCTACGGCCAGAGCATCCGCCACTCGGTGAAGTACTCGGCCTCTCCCCAGGCGACGCGGAGGGTTCCGGAGGGGACGGCGCCCTCCGCGGCCGGCAGGTTCGGCTCGAGGGTGACGGCGAGGCTGCGGACCGTGTCCGTCAGCCCCCGCCGGCGTATCGGCGTCCGGCCGAAGTCGAACGACGGGTCGTAGTCGGTCCCCCACTGCCGGGTCTGGAGGCTCACGATCAGGTCGCCGCCGTCCTCGCGCGGGAGCATGAACAGCGTGTACTCGCCGCGCGGCACATCGAGGTCGCCGAAGCGGACGTCGAAGTCGAGAGTCAGGCGCGTGGCCCAGTTCGCCCCCAGGCGCCAGACCTCGCCGTAGGGCACCAGTTCTCCGAAGATGGCGCGGCCGCGCGCGTGGGGCTGGCCGTAGTCGATGGTGATGCGCGAGGGGCCCGAGTGGGACGGCGTGTAGGTGAACCACCCGCCGTTGCGCAGGACGCGCCCGTCGAAGGTGACGCTGGTCGTGACCCGGCCGCTCGGGGCGACCCGGGGGCGGGGCGCCGCCCCGTCCTGGGCGGCGAGCGGCGCGGCAATCAGGAGAACGGTCAGGGCAGCGAGGGCCGCGCGAGGGCGCAGGGTACACATGGCGTCATTCTACGGCCAGTCGACGGCAACGGAGCGGGGCAGGGGATACGCACGGCGTTCCGTGTCGGCGCACCCTCGTGGGTCCGCTCCGGCCGGCGCGCGATGCTCGGCTCTGCCGGGGTCAGGTCGCCCAACAGGCCGAGCAGGTCCGCGCGTAGTGGTAGCACCGCCCTGCCGCTCCTGGTGTCGCCGGGGCTCACGCCCCGGCTTCGTTGAGCGTCACG
The DNA here is from genome assembly GCA_965199675.1 of Vicinamibacterales bacterium. Lineage (GTDB taxonomy): Bacteria > Acidobacteriota > Vicinamibacteria > Vicinamibacterales > UBA8438 > JAJEEA01. The sequence goes on from CBDATI010000019.1 coordinate 119,337, forward strand.
CGCGAGGGGCTACGGCGCAGGCGCCGGCCGGAGACGCCGCAGGAAGTCGGCGGCGACCTCGGCGGGGTTGGCGCCGTGCTCGTCGACGGCCAGGTTCATGCCGCGCATGGTGCGGGCGTCGATGGTCCCTTCGAGCCGGCCGAGGGCGGCCAGCACGTCCGGCGCTTCGCGGGCGAGCCGCGGGCTCGCCAGAACCATCGCGTCGTAGGGCGGAATCGCCCCCCGGTCGTCTTCCAGCAGAAACAGGTCGTAGGCGGTGATGCGCCCGTCGGTGGTGAAGGCGCTGATCAGGTCGACCGCCCCCTCGGCTATCGCCTGGTACATCAGGGCCGGGTCCATGGGGCGGCGCTCGCGAAGCTGCAGCCCGTAGGCGTCGCGGATCGCGGTCCACTCCGGACGCGAGAAGAACTCGTAGTCGCCGCCCATGGACAGTGGCGGCGCGATCGGGGCCAGCTCGCTCAGGCGGGCGATGCCCCGCGCAGCCGCGTCGTCGGCGCGCATCGCCACCGCGTACGCGTTCTCGAAGCCCAGTGTCGCCGCCACCACGATGCCGTAGTCGTCGCGGAGCTCGGCCTTCACGCCGGCGAGCACGGCCGCCCGGTCCGCGCCCGCGGTGTCGCGCCCCAGCGCATTGGTCCACAGCGTACCGGAGTAGTCCACGTAGATGTCCAGGTTCCCCGTCGCGAGGGCGTCGAACAACACCATCGACCCGAGCGACTGCAACTCCGTCGTCGCGCGTCCGGTCTCGGCCTCGACCAGGTCTCCGATGAGGCTGGCCAGGATGTACTGCTCGGTGAACGGCTTGGCCCCGATGGTCACCGGCCGGTCGCCGCGCGGTGCGAGGGCCGCCGCCAGGGTCAGGCCGGCATAGAGATACAGCGCGGCGACCATCCCCCCCGCCGCCGCCTGCCGCCCCCGGCCATGCGCCGCGAGTCCCCGCACCAGCCCGTCGAGGACGAGGGCGAGCCCGGCGGCGGCGACGCACCCCACCATGACCGACGCGTAGTTCCGCGTCTGCAGGCCGCTGAAGATGTAGTTGCCGAGGCTGGTCGCCCCCACCGGGGTCGAGAGGGTCGCCACCCCCACCGTCCACGCCGTCGCGGTGCGCAGCCCGGCCACGATGACGGGCATGGCGACGGGCAGTTCGACGCGCCGCAACTGCTGCCACGGGGTCATGCCCACGGCCCGCGCGGCCTCCGTCAGCGCCGGTTCGACGCCCGCGATGCCGGTGACGGTGTTGCGCAGGATGGGCAGGACACCGTACAGGGTCAGGCCGATGAACGCGGGCAGGAACCCGATGGCCGGCAGTTGCAGCCCCGCCAGCAGCGGCACCATCAACGCGAGCAGGGCGAGGCTCGGCACCGTCTGGATGACCGCCGCCGCCCCCAGGACCGGCCGTTCGAGCCACGCCACGCGGGTCACCGCCACCCCCGCCGGCAGGCTCAGCGCGGTGCTGCAGAGCAGGGCGAGCAGGGTGAGCTGCAGGTGGGCGGTGAGATAGTCCGGCAGCAGCGCGAGCTGTTCGCTCATGCGTCAGGCACCTCCTGAGGCAGGCGCCGGGGCGACGAGCCCGGCGCGGCCGCGCGGCGTCCCCGCCGGCTGCACACGCGGTTTCGTCATGACCCGCCGGCTCCGGCGGCGAGAAGCGAGTCGACGAGCCGCGCGTCGCGGCACGGCGTGTCGACGAGGTCCCGCACGTAGTCGTCGGCCGGCGACCGCATCAGCGCGGCCGGCGCGCCGACCTGCACGAGGCGGCCGTCGCGCATCACCGCGATGCGGTCGCCGAGCACGAGCGCCTCGACCATGTCGTGGGTGACGAACACCGCCGTCACCCCGAGCCGGCGCCGGATGCGCACGAACGACTCCTGCAGCCGCTGCCGGGTCAGCGGGTCGAGGGCGCCGAACGGCTCGTCGAGCAGCATCACCCGCGGCCTCGCCGCAAGGGCGCGGGCCACCCCCACCCGCTGCTGCTGACCGCCCGAGAGCTGGTCGGGACGCCGGTCGCCGACCGCCGCAGGGTCCAGCTCCACCAGCTCGAGCAGCTCGTCGACCCGGCGCCGGATGTCGGGCTCGCTCCAGCCGAGCAGGGTCGGGGTGACGGCCACGTTCCCGGCGACGCTCATGTGGGGGAACAGGCCCACCTGCTGGAAGGCGTAGCCGATCTGCCGGCGCAGCTCGTGGGGCGGCAGCCCGCTCACGTCTGCGCCGTTCACCCGCACCCGGCCGCTCGACGGCTCGATCAGCCGGTTGATCATCTTGAGGGTCGTCGTCTTGCCGCTCCCCGACCCCCCCAGCACCGCCAGCAGCTCGCCCTCGGCCACCGACAGCGATACGTCGTCGACGACGGCCTGATCGCCGTACCGCTTCGTCAGCCGGTCGAGTTCGATCATGCTATTCGAGCTCCCTCATCCGCGGTCGGGACCGCGCCCGGGCTGGACCTCCAGCAGCAGCGGATGCTCGAGGCGCTCGGCCACCCACCGCAGGAAGCGCACCGCGTCGGCGCCGTCTATCAGCCGGTGGTCGTAGGACAGCGACAGTGGCAGCATCGACCGGGGCTCGAACCGGTCTCCGGTCCAGACGGGGGCGGGCGCCGACCGCGACAGGCCGAGGATGGCCACTTCGGGGTGGTTCACGATGGGCGTGAACGCCGTGCCGCCGAGGCCCCCGAGGTTGGTGATGGTGAACGTGCCGCCTTCGAGCCGCTCGCGGGGGAGGCCGGTGGCGCGCGCCGCCGCCGCCACTTCGGCGATCTCGGTGGACAGGGCGGGGAGGCGCTTGCGGTCGGCGTCGGGGATGACGGGCACGATGAGGCCCCGCTCGGTGTCGACGGCGACGCCGATGTTGACGTAGCCCTTGTAGACGATTTCGTCGCGCGCGGTGTCGAGCGACGCGTTGAACTGGGGGAACTCCCGGAGCGCGGCGGCGCAGACGGCCACCGCGAAGGCGGTGACGGTGAGCGGCAGCTCGGGCGACGTGCGCTTGAGGGTGCGGCGCAGCGCTTCGAGCTCGCTGACGTCGGCGCGGTCGTGCTGGGTGACGTGCGGCACCGTCTGCCACGACGTGCTCATCCGGCGCGCGACGGTGCGGCGCACGTTGCGCATCGGGGTGCGCTCCACGGGTCCCCAGCGGGAGAAGTCGGGCAGGGCCGGGGTGGGCGGCCCCGGGACGGGTGGCTGGGGCGTGGGAGCGCGCAGCCGCTCCATGGCGCGTCGGGCGTGCGTCTTGACGTCGTCCAGTCGCACCCGGCCGTTGGCGCCCGAGCCGGCCACCGCGTCGATGTCGACGCCGATCTCGCGGGCCAGCTTGCGCACCGACGGGGCGGCGAGGGCGCGGCGGCGGGGCGACGTGGACGGCCCGCCGTCGGGGGCGGGCGGGCCGGCGTCTGCGGGTGGTGTTGACGCCGCCTGCGCGGCCGCCGATGGAGGGCGGTCCGGCGAGGACGGGGGACCGGATTCTGTCGCGGTCGGGGCAGTCGCGGGGGCGGGCGCGCTCAACAGCGCGTCGGGGCGGGTATTCGTGCTCGGCGCCGCTGCGCTGGTCACCGCCTGCGACCCGGCCGCACCGGCTGGATCCGTCGCCGCGCCGTCCGCGTCCACCGAGGCGATGAGCCCGCCGACGGGGAGGGTGGCGCCCGCCTCGACCGCCACGACGGCGACGGTGCCCGCCACTGGCGACGGCACTTCGACCGTCGCCTTGTCGGTCTCGATCTCGAGCAGCGGCTGGTCCACTGCCACCGTGTCCCCCGGGGCCACCAGCACGCGCACCACGTCGGCGCGTTCCACCCCCTCGCCCAGTTCCGGCAGTCGGACCTCTGTCGCCAACCGTCTCTCCGTCTCTCGTCTCGCCGCGCGCTCTGCCGCCCGCGCCGGGGCAGGGTCGCGGCGAAGGTCCCGTCTCCTCCGCCGCCCGCGCCGGTCGCCTGGACGGCGTCTCTCCGCCTGGCGACTCCGGCGCCGCCCGTCAGCTCACGGCGGGGTCCGGCTTCTCCGGGTCGATGCCGAACTCGGCGATTGCCCGCGCCACCACCGCCGGCTCCACCGCGCCGTCGCGGGCGAGGGCCTCGAGCGCCGCCACCGCGATGTACCGGGCGTCCACCTCGAAGAAATCGCGCAATGCCTCGCGGGTGTCGCTGCGGCCGAACCCGTCCGTGCCCAGCGTCACCAGCCGCGCGTTCACCCACCGGCCGAGCGCATCGGGCAGCGCCTTGACATAGTCGCTCGCCGCCACCACCACCCCCGGCGCCGGCCCGAGGCACTGCGCGAGCCAGGGCGCGCGCGCCGACTCCAGCGGGTGCAGCCGGTTCCAGCGCTCGCAGGCGTGGCCGTCGCGGTGGAGCTGCCCCCAGCTCGTCACGCTCCACACGTCGGCGGCCACGTCGTAACGCTCGAGAATGGCCTGGGCCGCCAGGGCCTCGCGCAGGATCGCCCCGCTGGCCAGCAATTGCGCCCGGTGCGTCCTCGGCTCGGGGGCCGGCCGCAGCCGGTACAGCCCCCGCAAGATGCCCTCGCGCGCGCCCTCCGGCATCGCCGGCATCGGGTAGGCCTCGTTCTCGATCGTGAGGTAGTAGAACACGCTCTCGCCGTCGACGTACATGCGGCGGATGCCGTCCTCGACGATGACGGCCAGCTCGTAGGCGTACGCCGGATCGTAGGCGAGCAGGTTGGGCACCGGGCTCGCGAGCAGATGGCTCTGGCCGTCCTGGTGCTGGAGTCCCTCGCCGGCCAGCGTCGTCCGCCCCGCCGTGCCCCCGACGAGGAACCCCCGGCAGCGCGAGTCGGCGGCGGCCCAGATGAGGTCGCCGACGCGCTGCAGTCCGAACATCGAGTAGAAGATGAAGAACGGGATGGTGTTGACGCCGCGGTTTGCGTGGGCCGTCCCCGCTGCGATGAACGACGCCATCGACCCCGCCTCGGTGATGCCCTCCTCGAGGATCTGCCCGTCCTCGTCCTCGCGGTAGTAGAGCAGGGTGGCGTGGTCAACCGGTTCGTAGAGCTGCCCCGCGTGCGCGTAGATGCCCACCTGACGGAACAGCGCCTCCATCCCGAACGTCCGCGCCTCGTCGGGCACGATGGGCACGATGAGCTCGCCGATGTCGGGGTCGCGCAGCAGCCGGCTCAACAGCCGCGCGAACCCCATGGTCAGCGAAGCCTCGCGCTCGCCGGTGCCCGCTTGCAGCTCGGTGAACGGCTCGGCCGGCACCTCGCCGAGCGGCTTGGCCAGGCTCCGACGGCGGGGGACGGGTCCCCCGAGGGCCTCGCGGCGGCTCCGCAGGTACGTCATCTCGGGCGTGTCGGGGCCCGGCGCATAGAACGGCAGCGCCGCCATCTCGTCGTCTGACAGGGGGATGCCGAACCGGTCCCGGAACGCGCGCAGTTCGTCCTCGTTCAGCTTCTTCTGCTGGTGGGTGATGTTGCGGCCCTCGCCGCCCTCGCCGAGTCCGTAGCCCTTGATGGTGCGGGCGAGGATGACGGTGGGGCGGCCGCGGTGGGCCGCCGCCGCCGCGAACGCCGAGTGGACCTTGGCGGGGTCGTGCCCTCCGAGGCGCAGCTTCTTCAACTCGCCGTCGGTCAGATGGCTCACGCGGTCCTGCATGCCCGCCCAGAAGTGGTCCCGGATGTACGCGCCCGGCTCGACGGCGTACTTCTGGTACTGCCCGTCGACCGTCTCGCTCATGCGGCGGACGAGCAGCCCGTCCCGGTCGTCGGCGAGAAACGGGTCCCAGTCGCGTCCCCAGATCACCTTGATGACGTTCCACCCCGCCCCGCGGAACGCCGCCTCCAGTTCCTGGATGATCTGCCCGTTCCCCCGGACCGGTCCGTCGAGCCGCTGCAGGTTGCAGTTGACGACGAAGATCAGGTTGTCGAGCTGCTCGCGGGCGGCGAGGGTGATCGCCCCCAGCGACTCGGGCTCGTCGGTCTCGCCGTCGCCCACGAACACCCACACCTTGGCGTCGGACGGCGGCAAGAGGCCCCGGTCTTCCAGGTAGCGCTGGAACCGCGCCTGGTAGATGCCCATGATGGGGCCGAGCCCCATCGACACGGTTGGGAACTCCCAGAAATCGGGCATCAGCCACGGGTGCGGGTACGACGACAGGCCCGGTCCCCGCAGCTCGCGCCTGAAGTTCTCGAGCTGGCTGGCGGTGATGCGGCCTTCCAGGTAGGCGCGGGCGTAGATGCCCGGCGCGGCGTGGCCCTGGTAGTAGACGAGGTCGGCGGGCTGGGTGTCGGTGGCGGCCCGGAAGAAGTGGTTGAACCCCACCTCGTAGAGGGTCGCGGCCGAGGCGTAGGTCGAGATGTGCCCGCCGATGCCGTCCGCCTCGCGGTTGGCGCGCACCACCATGGCCAGCGCGTTCCACCGCACGAGGCTCTTCAGCCGCTGCTCGAGGTCGCGGTCGCCCGGATACGTCGGGTCCTCCTCGGCCGGGATGGTGTTCACGTAGGGCGTGTTCGCGGTGAACGGAAGCTGCACGCCCGCGTGCTCGGCCCGGCGGGTCAGCTCCTGCAGCAGCCTGCCTGTCGCGCTCAGTCCGTGCTGCTCGATGACCGCATCGAGCGAGTCGAGCCAGTCGCGTATCTCGTCGCCGTCGAGGTCGGGCAGGTCCCGTGTCGTGTCGGTCATGTCGTGTGTCGCGGTCCCGTCGATCGCCGTCCCGTGAGTCAGAGGGCGTGCGTGGGTCGCAGGTCCGACTTTCGGGGCCGGACCGCGATCAAGGTGTGACCCGCCTGTTCGAAGTGCCGGTCGAGTCCCAGCACGTCGTCGATGCGCTGCTGCCGCATGAACTCGAGGCTCACGCAGTCGACGAGACTGAGCCGGCGGCGGTCCTCTCGCGAAAGGCGCCGCACGCCGCGCCGATGCAGGTCTTCCGTTACCCACTCCACGGACAGCAGCGGGCACACGTGCTCGTCGAAGTCACGCACCGGCTCGAGCCCGATGCGATGCTGCAGCAGCGCCACGGTTTCCACCACGACGTACGATGTCGTCCGGAGTGGCCGTTCCCGTGCGACGACGTCCTGGAACGCGCGAACCACCTCGGTGTGATGTTCCTCGGTCCCGACGAGGAGGGCGTACAACCCGGAAGTGTCGGCGAAGACGCTCACGATCCGTACGCCTCGTCGAGGTATCGGTCGTGGTCCCCGGCCACGCGGGTCTGACCCTCGGAATCGCGGTACTTGCCGCAGACGGCCAGGGCGGCCCGGAGACGGGCGTCGCGTGATGGCGCCGACGTCTCGCGAGCGAGATGCGCGTCCACGCAGCGTCGTACGGCTTCCGCGAGCGAGATGCCGAGGCGGCCGGCGTAGTGCGTCAACCGTCGATGCTGTTCTTCGGCGAGCAGTATCTGTGTACGCACCATGATGTAATCAGCATAACATCACGCGTCAGTCCCGTCGCCGCGTGAGCTCCCCTCTGCCGGCGGGACACTCTCCCAGCCGCACCGACACCGTGACGACGGGAAGTCGTCTCTCGCCGCAGGACGGCACAGTTCTCTTCGCCGCGCGCTACGGCGCATGTTCGCGGTGCCGGACGTATTTCCGGATCCGCTGTGGCCCGACGTCGGCGGCGTAGACGTTGCCCTGCCGGTCGGCGGTGATGCCCGACGCGCCGGAGATGCGTAGTTCGTCCTGCCGGTCGACGTCCGGGTCGGGGATGTAGGCGTGGACTGTCCCGTCCACTGCGCTGCCGATGTAGATGCCCCGCTGGAAGCCCGGGTTGTTGCTGGAGTTCGACGTCGAGTCGGTGACGTACAGCACGTCGTCCTCGTCGATGAACATCCCGCTCGGCCGCCCGAACTGCCGCCACGCGGCGACGAACGTCCCGTCGGGTTCGAAGATCTGGATCCGGCTGTTCGAGCGGTCGCCGACGAACACCCGCCCGCGGCTGTCGAGGGTGAGCGTGTGCGGCTGGTCGAACTCGCCCGGGCCGTCGCCGGGGCCGCCCCAGGTCAGCAGGAAGCGGCCGTTGCGGTCGAACTTCACCACCCGGTCGTTCGGCCCGTGGCCGTCGGTGACGAAGATGTCGCCGTCGGTGTCGACCGCCACATCGCTCGGCCGGTCGAAGGTGTCGGGGCCGTTGCCGGCGACGCCCGCCCGGCCCAGGGTCATCAGGATCTCGCCGGCGGGGCTGAACTTGAAGACCTGATGCCCCCGCCCGCCGGCCGGCATGCCGAGCACCGTCTCGCTGCCGTTGTAGTCGGTGGCCCAGATGTTGCCCTCGGGGTCGATGTGGAAGCCGTGCGGAGCCGCGAAGACCCCCTCGCCCCAACTGTCGAGCAGTTGGCCGTCGGGACTGAACTCGACGATCGGTGGGTCGTCGTCCCGCCCGACGCAGGTGGCGGCGCCGGGCGGCTGGTTGTTGAAGCAGCGGTGGAAGACCCAGATGTCGCCGTCCGCGTCGCGGTCGACGCCGATCGTCTCGCCCCACCGCCCGCCGTTCATCTCGTCGGGCAGGTGGGGCCATTCGTCGACGAGGCGGTACGGGTTGGGGAGCGACTGCGCCACGGCCGCGGCGTTCAGGCCGGCGAGGGCGGCGAACACGAACCCGAGGCGAGCCAGGTGCATCTTCATGACGCTGGCGATCCTACCGCACGGTCCGCCGCTTCGATCTCGGCGCCGTGGCGCCGGGCGCACGCTGCAATGGCGACATCGGTCGACGGCACGGTGAAGCCGCGTGCGCCGGCGCGACGAGCCGGGTCGTAGGCGGAAGACCAGACGGCGTCGTCCATGGGCAGCAGCGGGAGCACCGCCACGAAGTGACGGTTGTTCTTTGGCATTCGTGAATCCCCCATCAGCGAAAAGTGCCTGTATTTTTGAAACTATAAGTTGACATTATTTAATTAAAATAGTTACCGTAAACTCGCGGGGAGGGGAGGCGACATGTTCGGACAACGGCTCAGGCTGGCCCGGAAGAAGGCGGGGTTGTCGATGCGGAATCTGGCCGGCCGCCTGTCGTCGCCGGTGTCGGCCCAGGCGATCAGCAAGTACGAGGCGGGCAGGATGATGCCGAGCGCGGCCGTGCTGGTCGACATCTCGACGACGCTCAACGTCTCTCTGGACTTCCTGATGGGCGGTCAGGTCGAGGCCCTGGAGGCAATCGAGTTCCGTCGGCACTCGGCGACTTCGGCGAAGGACCGCGCGCGGGCCGAGGCCGTCGTGACCGAGGCGCTCGAAAACTATCTCGCGATAGAGGATATCCTGGAGCTTGAGCCGCCCGGCGACCCTTTCGCCGATGTCCGGTGCGACCAGGTCGCGAGCTTCGATGAAGTCGAGGAGAAGGCCGTCGAGCTGCGCGAGCACTGGAACCTCGGCGTCGACCCGATTCCGAGCGTGACTGGTCTGCTCGAAGCCCATGGCATCAAGGTGATCGAGGCCGACCTCCCGGCGCGCTTCGATGGCCTCGCCTGCGGTGTGAAGCGTAGCGGCAACCGGCCGGCTACGGAGGTGGTCGTCATCTCGCGCCGCACCAACGTGGAGCGCCGGAGGCTCACGCTGGCGCACGAACTGGCGCACCGCGTGATACGGGACACCGGGAACCCCGCGGTCAAGGTCGAGAAGGCGATGCAGCGGTTCGCGGGCGCCTTTCTCGCGCCCGCGGCACATCTACGCGCGCACGTCGGAACGCCCCGACAAGGCGTCACCTATCGAGAGTTGATGCGGCTGAAGCGCTTCTACGGTGGAAGCGAACGCGGCGTGTCGGCGGCGGCGATGCTCATCCGCCTGCGGGACGTGGGCATCCTGCCGGCCGCCGCAATCGAGTACGCCTTCCGAACGTATGCGCGACCCTCGGCGGCGGCGATGCTCATCCGCCTGCGGGACGTGGGCATCCTGCCGGCCGCCGCAATCGAGTACGCCTTCCGAACGTATGCGCGACCCTGGCGGACCAGCGAACCCGAGCCGATTGCCGGCGACGCGTTCGAGAAGCCGTCGAGGTTCGAGCGTCTCGTCTGGCGCGCCCTTGGAGAAGAGTTGATCTCGCCTGTCCGTGCGGGGCAGCTTCTTGAGCGGTCGTTGACCGCTGTGGAACGGGAAATCAGGGGGCCACGTGGCCGGTGACCACCGTCGTCACTGATGCATCGTGTCTGATTGATCTGTACAAGGGGCAGCTTCTTGGCGCCATGTTGACGCTGCCGTACAGGTTCGTGGTCCCGGTCCCGATTCGACGCGCTGAGGCGCTCGATCTCACCGAGCGGGACTGGCGATTCTTGGAGGACCGCGGATTGGTGACCTTCGACCTGCCGCCGAAACGGGTCGAGGAAGCCGCGAGAATCAGGGCTGCGCATCCCAGGCTCTCTGCAAACGATTGCTTCTGCCTGGTAGCGGCACTGCGCCAGGTACACGGGATCCTGCTCACCGGCGACCAAGTGTTGCGGAGTGTAGCAGTTCAGCACGGTGTGTGCGTGCATGGCGTATTGTGGGTCGTGGATGAACTGCGGACGGCTGGCGTCTGTGGCGACCTTGTTCTGGTTGAGGCGCTTCGACGCTGGCGGGACGACCGAGCCGTCTTTCTCCCACGTCGCGAGATCGAGGTTCGGCTCCGAAAACTGCGCGGGCAGGAAGGGGAATGACCGATTCCCGGCAGTTCCATCCTGGTGCCGTCGTCAGGGGGGGCGAAGCTGGGGTGCGCCACCTGTGCCGGTCGGGCGTCGATCGGCGTCAGGACGCGGGATCGGAAGCAGCGGGAACTCCGCCATCCGGCGTCTCCTTCTGGTAGGCGACGCCCGCTCGCGCCGCCCAGAACGTCAGGCGCTCGCCGACGATCGCCCGCAGCGGTGCTTCCCCCAGGGCCAGTGTGTGGCGCCGCCGCACGTCGCGGCAGAATTCCTCCGCCTCGGCGTAGCTGACGGCCCCGAGCCGCTTCGCGATGGTCGCGGGCGCACGGCCAAGCGGCTCGTCGAACGTCGCGGCGAACCGCTCGATGTAGGCGGTCAGGTCGCGGCGCGACGGCGCGTCGAGCGCGAGGCGCACCTGGAACCGGCGCCACGCGGCGCGGTCGAGCAGTTCGGCGTGGTTCGTCGCGGCGACGACCACGGTATAGCTCGGCAGGTCGTCGACCTGCATCAGCAGCGACGAGACGACGCGCTTGATCTCCCCGGTCTCGTGTTGGTCGCCGCGCTCCTTGCCCACGGCGTCGAACTCGTCGAAGAAGAGGACGCAGGGGGTGGTGCGGGCGTAGTCGAACACGCGCCGGAGCCGGGATGCGGTCTCGCCGAGGAAGCTCCCGATCAGGGCGTCGTAGCGGACGACGAAGAAGGGCACGGCCAGCGCTTCCGCGATGGCCTCGGCCAGGGATGTCTTGCCGTTGCCGGGCGGTCCCACGAGCAGCACGCGGTGGCGCGGCTCGATCGAGTGCGCCCGCAGCACCGACGCCCGGTGCTGCTCCTCTATCAGTTCGGCGCACGACCGCCGGTTGATATCGGAGAGCACGAGGTCCGCCAGCCGCCGACGGGGCGTCGCCTCGATCAGGAACTCCCGGCTCCGGTTGGCGGCCTGGCCGATGAATCCCGCGCGGCCGGCGGGTGCTCCATTGACACGCATGGCGTCGGTCAGCCGGTCGGCCAGCACGTTGTGGCGCTTCGCTCTTTCGTCGGCGATGATCGCTTCCGCGATGGACCGGACGCGCTCCTGATCGCCGCTGGAGCCGGCCTTGACGAGCGACACGAGGAGGTCACTGCGAGCCATGGCGGTGTCCTGGGACCGCGCCGTCGGTTCGTGGCGGCAAGCGTCGCGCTCGCCGTCTTGGCGCTGGCGCGCCGACAGCGAACAGGCGGCCGCGTGCGTTCGTGGCGCCCCTCGCTCCAGCGCAGCATACGGGAGCGCGGGGGTCGCCATGGGTCTCCGCGGGTGGAGACGACGTCCGTGCGGGGCGCCGGACGCATCGCCATCCAGGGCGAGAAGTGTAGCTCGAACCTCGCGCCAACCGTTTCAGACGGCTGCTACTCGACGGAGAACCGGCCCGCTGAGCATTTGTCGACCGCCATTGCCAGACCGAGCGAGGTCTGGGCGGCCGGCTCGTGCCTCATGTGTCCATCTCGTGGCAACGGCGCCGCACGGAGCCGATGGCTGGCGTCGTCGATCGCCAGCCGCCGGGGTCGATGCTGCAGATGGGGTAGCCGGTGTGGATGCCGACATGGCCCCACCGTCACCTGTTGCGTGCGGGGTGGTCCCGCGAAGTTCCGACAGGGTCGAGTGAGGCGATCAGGGTTGCGGCCGGCTCCGAGGCTCACCGCGAAACACCTGGTGTCGATGCCAGTCCACATACTCGAGGTCCGGCTTGAGTGCCTCCTCCTGCGGCGGACGGAGATTCTTGTCGCGCAGGTCGACTACTTCTCGGAAGGACGGGCTCTGCCCGCTCAGCTCGTTGGACACCAGCACACGGTACTCGCCGGCCTCCTGTTCAAGGCCTATCACGCCTCGGTCGAACGCCTTGTGGTGGAAGGTGCAGAGCGCGAGACCGTTCGGGATTTCTGCCGGGCCACCGTAGGAGTGCCACATGATGTGCGCGGCCTCGAGACCGAACGACACGTCGGCAATGCGCAGGTCGAAGTCGCAGACAGCGCACCGGCGTTCGTAGGCGCGCAGTACCGCTTCACGGAAATCCGGATCCCGCCCCGGTCGTCGGGAGAGCGACCGCCCTTCACGTACCACCGTTGGTGAGTCGTGGGGCAGGCCAACCTGCTGGCGGATGGCGTCGTGCATTGACTCGGGGAAGTAGTCGAACAGCAGCAGGTCCGCCGCCGCCCGCAGCAGGTCGGAATCCCGGCGCAGCAGTCCGTAGATCCGTTCCGGCAGGCCGCCGCTAGCCGGAAGTTTCGGTGGTGATCGCGCGTAAGTTCCTGAATTTCCTGAATTTGCGAGATTTGTGGGGTGTCGCTTCTGGCTACGTTCGGGGGGTGCTCCCGAGTAACTCGAAGCAGCGCTGCTGGATCGGTGTGGGCTGTGTATGCAGCGTGAAGGAGTTGGCGCCTTCGGTGACCTGCATGGTGTTGGCAGTCAGGGTGCCGAGGTCGGCGAGGAGGGTGCGAAAGCTGTGTACGGGCAAGTCGTCGTCGGTACGCTTGCGGCCCGCCTTGGCCTGCGCGTCGGGCGAGCGTTTGGCAGGCTCGACGATGGAGCGGCGCTGGCTGGCGGCTGCCTGTGGGTCGTGGTCGTCGAAGAGCAGGGGGGCGAGGGTGCGCCGCATGTGCCACTCGACGTAGTAGGCGAGCATGCACAGCAGGACGTGCGCCCGCACGCGGTCCTCTCGCCGATGGTGGATGGGGCGCACCTTCAGGTCCACTGACTTGAAACAGCGAAACGCCCGTTCGACCTTCGACAGGTTCTTGTAGGCGCGAACGGTCTCGACCGCGTCGAACTGGTTGGCGTCGACGTTGGTGCGGACGATGTAGAGGCCGTCGAGTTGCTCCTCGTCGGCGATCTGCGCGTCGTTCCTGCGGAAGGTGAACGCGTCGTCAGTGATCGCAGTGATGAAGTGCTTGGCGACCTTGTAGCGGTCGAGCACCTTCCCGACGCGCAGGCCGATGGCGGCGGCGCCGCGCAGCGGGTTGCGACGGCGCCGGGTGGCGGCTGCAATCGGCGCGAGCACCTTCTCGGTGGCGGCCAGTAGTTCCTGCCGTTTGCGGTGTCGCTCGGCGGCCAGCAGGGGGTTGCGGCAGACGACCAATCGCTCGCCGGGGAACTCGTCGCTTCGGATTTCCGCCAAGTCCCGCTCGTCGAACAGGGACGGCTTGACAGCGCCAGCTTGGAGCAGTCTGCGGATGGTCGGTCCGCGCAGCGCGGTGATCCAGCGCAGCCCGTCGATGTCCTGCAGGTCCTCTCGGATGCGGGCGGCGGTCAACAGGCCGCGGTCGCCGACCAGCACCACGCGCTGCAGTCCGAACCGCTGGCGCAGCTTGGCCACTTGGCTGGCCACGGTCTTCGGGTCACTCGTTGCCCCTTCGAAGACCTCGACGGCGACCGGACAGCCCTCGGCCGTGCACAGCAGGCCGAAGACGATCTGCAGAGTGCCCGACTTGTTGTCACGGCTGTGCCCGCGCTGAGCCAAAGGGCAGCAGCGCCCCTCGAAGTAGCTCGACGTCAGGTCATAGAGCACCAAGGTGTTCTCGTGCAGATGCCGCTTGGCGAGACGCTGCTCGATGCCTGCCTGCCGGTCCACCAGCCAGTCCATCGCGTCATACAGCTCATGCTGGCTGACGGCGCCGAGTTCCAACATCTGGCCGAGGGTCGAAGCGGCGGTGTCCGGGTTCAAGGCGCGTGCGGTGGCCAGCTTCGAGCGCGGGTCGATGACGCGGGCAACGACCATCGCGACGACCAGGTCTCGGATGCGGCTGGCGGTGCGGGCGATGAGGGTGTGCAGGTCGAGTCGCTTGAGGAGGCCGAGTACGGCGGCGACGTGACCGTGTGGCAGGCTGCGGACGCAGGTGAAGGCTTCCTCAGGGGTGACGAAGTTCTCTCCCTTCAGGGCTCGCCGCACGAGGGTGATGATGGGCAGGGGGAGATGCGACAGATTGCCGAGGGTCTCGTGCTTGACCTTTCCGTCTTGCCGGAAGGTGCGTCGGAGCAGATGGGACTGGTAGGTCTTGTTGCCGTAGCGTCTTGTGGTTGTGGCTACGTGTACTGCCCCCCCTCTCCGCTTCATTCTTCGATTATAGAACAAAGGTGGCCAAAATGTCCACAGAATTAGTGGCTACATATTTCACCCTCGATCAGACGTATCCTGAACAGAATCAACGACTTAGCCCTGATCGACCTGAGAGCTCCCGGCTACCAGTGCACGACAACACTCCCGAGACCGGTCAACTTCCGCTTCCGCTCGGCGAGCCCTCCGGCGGGCAAGCCGCACTCCGCGGCCATTCGGAAGACCTCGAGCGCGCCGTGTCCCCTATCGTTGGCAGCAGCGGCATCGACCCGCCTCCGGGGCCCCCGCCCGCTCGATCGCCGACATGGCAGGTTCGACGGGAGCTCGGCGACCATGACGACTCAGAGGAAGACACCGATTTCGATGACGACTCAGAGGAAGACACCGATTTCGATGACGGCTCCGACGAGGATATGGAGGAACCCGTCCATGGCTCTCCGGATCCCCCGCGCGGTCCTGCTGAGCCCCATTACGCAGACGACTATGACGATGACGTCGATGAATACGATCCCAACGGGCATCAGCCTCCTTGGCCCGAGCCGTCGCCCGATGACACCCATGTTGCGGCGCGGAAGGCTGCAGCTATCGTCAACTTGATGCCGTTGGCGCGTCGAACCGACCGTGACGCGGCGCTACGCCGACTCGTCGATTTGTTCGAGCACTTTCCGCATCCAGCCACCTTCCGCGCACTCCACCGCCTTGCCGACGACCTCGATGTCGAAGAGATCGAGGCCATGACCCAGTTGCGCGACGCATGGCTCGATTGCGACGCATGGACAGGTGGGTTCAGTTGGGCGCTCGCTCACCAGGTATGTCGCGCCCGCTCCGAGTACCCGCCGGAGGCGATGATCGACGACGACTGGGTCTCCGAGTGGAGATCGCTGGACTTCCATCGCCACCGCTGGTTCTCCCACTTCGTCAAGTTGAGGCTGGAGGCGCCGGAAGCTCGTCGGCTGAACGACGCCCTGTACGCCCATGCACGGCACGAGAATCCCGACCCCGAGGTTCCGATGGGTCGCCGCTTGCCCCGGCTATGAGAATCGCTTGCCATGAATGCCGACGTCCTGATCCCGGTGCGGGGTTGTTGGGTCCGACGCTCCGACGGTCCGCTTGGTCGGGTGGTCGATCATCGCGTCGGTTCCGACGGTGCGGTCCAGATGCAGGTGGCTTGGCGAGAATCCGCCCGCGAATGGGTCCCATTGCTCGATCTGCGCTGTGGGTTCCGTGACAACTGGACGGTGCAGGATGTACCGCTGTCGGCGACGCGACGATCGTTGGGGCAGGGGCGCGTCGTCGGGATGCGCAGCCTGGGAGGTCGGGAGCAGCTCCTCGTTCAGATCGACGACACCGGGCATTCCGTGTGGTTGCCTTATGAGAACCTCCGACGTGTCAAGGACGTCCGCCTGCGCTATGTCCGGGCGGAATCGGGCCATCGCGACCATGCCGCACGTTACCGGCTGAAGGTGCTCGCCCATGCGCTCGAGAACTGGAATCACCTCACCGGATCGCTCGACCGACTGGACGTTGATCCGCTTCCCCATCAGATTCAGCTCGTGCACCGCATTCTGACTTCGGGCAACTACAACTGGCTCATCGCTGACGATGGGCAAGAGGCCGGCGGTGGGGCTGGGCAAGACGATCGAAGTAGGTCTTCTGCTCGCCGCGCTGAAGCGACGAGGATTCGCTCGGCGCGTCCTCATTGTCTGCCCCGCTGGCCTGACAGCCCGTGGAAAAAGTCGGCAAATTCGGGCGATCCGATCTGAGTGGTTGTTGTCGTAGACTTCACAGCATGGCGATGGGCAAGAGGCCGGCGGCTCGACCGGCGCCAATGACGGCAGAGGACCTTCCCAAGAGTGCGGGGCATCCCTTCTTCGAGCGGCTGAATCGGATTCTGGAGAAATCCAGGTTCGACGCTTTCGTGGAGGGGTTGTGTGCGGTCTTCTACGCGGAGCGAATGGGTCGTCCGAGTCTGCGACCCGGGCGGTATTTCCGGCTTCTGTTCATCGGGTATTTCGAGGGTCTGTCATCGGAGCGCGCGATTGCGTGGCGGGTCGCGGATTCGCTGAGCCTGCGGGCTTTCCTGGATCTGGACGTGACGGAGGCGACGCCGAACCACTCGACGCTGTCACGGACTCGGCGTCTGATCGACGTGGAGAACGCACGCGGCGGTGTTCACGTGGGTGCTGGAGCGGTTGTCGGAAGCGGGTCTGGTGAAGGGGAAGACGATCGGGGTGGACGCGACGACGCTGGAAGCGAACGCGGCGATGCGGAGCATCGAGCGTCGGGATACGGGGGACTCGTACGACGCGTTCGTGCGGGGGCTGGCGGAGGCATCTGGCATTGCGACGCCGACGCGGGCGGAGTTGGCGCGTTTCGACCGTTCGCGGAAGGGCCGGAAGACGTCGAATGAAGAGTGGACGTCTCCGCAGGACCCGGACGCGAAGATCGCGAAGATGAAGGACGGTCGGACGCATCTGGCCCACAAGGCGGAGCACGGTGTCGACCTGGAGACGGGAGCGCTCCTGTCGGTGACGGTTCAGGACGCGTCGGAGGGTGATACGGCGACGCTGCCGGAGACGCTGACGAAGGCGGCGGAGCAGGTGGAGGCGGTTCAGCTGACGGTGAGGGCGTCGAAGAGGTGGTGGCCGACAAGGGGTATCACAGCGACGCGACGCTGGTGGCGCTCGACGACCTTGGTGTACGCAGCTACATCGCGGAGCCGGCGCGTGGTCGGCGCGTCTGGCAGGACAAGAAGACGGGTGAGACGCCGCCGGGAGAAGCGTGCTGCGCAGTCGGCGCTGTATGGGAATCGTCGGCGTATTCGCGGGGACCGGGGCCGTCGTCTCCAACGCTGCCGGGGGGAACTGGTGGAGCGGCCTTTCGCTCACCAGTATGAGACCGGGGGTCTGCGTCGGGTGTGGGTGCGCGGCCATGAGAATGTCCGCAAGCGGGTGCTGGTCCAGGCGGCGGGCTGCAACCTGGGTCTGTTGCTGCGCCGCCTGACGGGCGTCGGTACGCCCCGGAGCCTGCAGGGGCGGGCTCTTTCGGCGATTCTCGGGCTGATCGAACGCCTCATGGGCCTCTGGGGGCGTCTGAACGGCCTCTGGAGGGCCAAATGGGCTCCGGTCGCCCCCTGGGGCTCAGCCGCTCGTCCCCAGCTGCTTGAACAGGCCCGCTCAGCGAACCGACTTCGTCCACGGCTGCTGACCCGCCAATGGCAGGATGAGTTGCGCACCGAGGAGGAATACCTCATCTATGGTGACGACGTCCGGGTCAGCGCGCCGCAGCAGTGGAAAACCTTCGACCACGTCATCGTCTCTAGACCGCGCCAAGTTGCCTGACCACCGGGACCTGATCGGCAGGCGGGAAGCTGGGACGTCCTCGTGTTCGACGAAGGGCACAAGCTGACGCGGCAGGCGAGCGGCGCGCGTGCGCAGCGATACGTCCTGGCCGAGACCCTGCGCCCGTTATGCGATGCGTTCCTCTTGTTGAGTGGTACGCCGCATCAGGGGTACCGTGATCGCTTCGTAGCGCTGCTGGACTCGTCCGACCCGTCGCGCGCCAGGTCGGAAGTGGCGCCGAGATGATTTTGCGGAATCGCAAGGAGGAGGTCACGGACGCGCACGGAGAACTCCTGTTCAAGGGCCACGACGTGAAACGCGTTGGGGTCGAGCTCACCGATTCGACGCGGGAGTTTCACGTGCGCCTGCGGGACTATCTGGTCAAGGGGTATCGGGCCGGCGACACCGCGGGTGCGCCGGGCCGCGCTATCGGCTTCGTGATGACAACGTTCCGGAAGTTGGCGTCGAGCAGTGTCGCGGCGATCGACCACGCTCTGCGTCGTCGCCTGGAGCGCCTCGAGAGTTCTGAAGAGCCGACGGCAACGACCAACCCATCCCCCGGCTCATCTCCCGACGACTTGGTGGAGGGCGGGGACGACCACGATCAGCTAGCGGAGGCCGTCGGCGACTCGCCATCCCGGGAGTTCTTCGAGTTCGAACGGAATCAGATCATCGACCTACTGGACTTGGCGGCGGTGGTCCGACGAGAAGACGAGAAGCTCCGCGTCTTCATGGACGGCGTGGTAGCCCCCCTCATTGCGGAGAGCGAAAAGTTGCTGGTATTTACGGAGTATCGGGCTACCCAGGCATACCTGAGGGACGCGCTGCAAGGCCAGTTTCCCGATCACGGCAGAGTGCTGCTGATTAACGGGTCGATGAGTCTGAAGGAGAAGCTCTCGGAGATCGAAGCGTTCAACGAAGGGACAAACTCGTTCCTCGTGTCCACCGAGGCAGGGGGGGAGGGACTGAACCTGCACCGGGCTTGTCATGTGATGGTCAACTACGACCTCCCGTGGAATCCGGCGCGGCTCATGCAACGCATCGGACGACTGTATCGATACGGTCAGACGGAACGTGTGGTCGTGGTCAATCTGCACGCGCAAGACAGCTTTGACAACCAGGCCATCGGCCTCATGATGGACCGGGTCATGCGCATCGCCAAGGATATGGCTCCCGTGGGTACAGAGTATGGCGGAGCGCTGCAAGCGAACGTGCTTGGTGAATTGCTGGAACACTTGGACATGGCCGATATCCTGGGGCGCGCGACAGCGATGCACATCGGGAGGACGGAGGCGGAGATCGAGAGCGCGATCGCGCGCGCACGTCAGGCCAGGGAACTGCAAGAGGAGATCCTGTCTCACGCGTCTGGATACGATTCTGGCGCCTTGCGGGGTACGTTCGGGTTTACCATGGAGCATGTCGATCTGTTTATTCGCGCGATGCTGCCGTACGTGGGAGTGGTCGTCGAAACAGAGATGTACAGGGGTCGTGTGCTCGAGATTCGCCTTCCGGAGGAACTTCGTGGCGCGTTCGCGGAATTCGGCCAGCGGACAGTGGTGCGGGTGACGATGGATCGGGCGCTGGCAGGCCAGTTGAGGGGCGTAACTGTGTTGGATTTCGGGTCGTCCTTCTTCGATTACCTGGTTGAGGAGGCGAAGTCGCACGGATTCGACGGCCGGTACGCGTCGGTGAAGTCGCCAGTCGGGGAATCAGGTCTCCTGGTGGCGCTCAAGCTGCGCTGGCAGAATGATCAAGGGAAAGGGGTGGCCGAGGAACTCGTTGCGTTGTTCCTGGATCGGCGGGGAACGGTTACCTCCAATCCGCCGTTTCTGGCGAAGTGGCTTAACAGCCCGTGGAAAAAGTCGGCAAATTCGGGCCGATCGGGTCGATCTGAGTGGTTGTAGTGTCGTAGACTTCACAGCATGGCGATGGGCAAGAGGCCGGCGGCTCGACCGGCGCCACCGATGTGGGTGACGGCAGAGGACCTTCCCAAGAGTGCGGGGCATCCCTTCTTCGAGCGGCTGAATCGGATTCTGGAGAAATCCAGGTTCGACGCTTTCGTGGAGGGGTTGTGTGCGGTCTTCTACGCGGAGCGAATGGGTCGTCCGAGTCTGCGACCCGGGCGGTATTTCCGGCTTCTGTTCATCGGGTATTTCGAGGGTCTGTCATCGGAGCGCGCGATTGCGTGGCGGGTCGCGGATTCGCTGAGCCTGCGGGCTTTCCTGGATCTGGACGTGACGGAGGCGACGCCGAACCACTCGACGCTGTCACGGACTCGGCGTCTGATCGACGTGGAGACGCACGCGGCGGTGTTCACGTGGGTGCTGGAGCGGTTGTCGGAAGCGGGTCTGGTGAAGGGGAAGACGATCGGGGTGGACGCGACGACGCTGGAAGCGAACGCGGCGATGCGGAGCATCGAGCGTCGGGATACGGGGGACTCGTACGACGCGTTCGTGCGGGGGCTGGCGGAGGCATCTGGCATTGCGACGCCGACGCGGGCGGAGTTGGCGCGTTTCGACCGTTCGCGGAAGGGCCGGAAGACGTCGAATGAAGAGTGGACGTCTCCGCAGGACCCGGACGCGAAGATCGCGAAGATGAAGGACGGTCGGACGCATCTGGCCCACAAGGCGGAGCACGGTGTCGACCTGGAGACGGGAGCGCTCCTGTCGGTGACGGTTCAGGACGCGTCGGAGGGTGATACGGCGACGCTGCCGGAGACGCTGACGAAGGCGGCGGAGCAGGTGGAGGCGGTTCAGCCTGACGGTGAGGGCGTCGAAGAGGTGGTGGCCGACAAGGGGTATCACAGCGACGCGACGCTGGTGGCGCTCGACGACCTTGGTGTACGCAGCTACATCGCGGAGCCGGCGCGTGGTCGGCGCGTCTGGCAGGACAAGAAGACGGGTGAGACGCCGCCGGAGAAGCGTGCTGCGCAGTCGGCGCTGTATGGGAATCGTCGGCGTATTCGCGGGGACCGGGGCCGTCGTCTCCAACGCTGCCGGGGGGAACTGGTGGAGCGGCCTTTCGCTCACCAGTATGAGACCGGGGGTCTGCGTCGGGTGTGGGTGCGCGGCCATGAGAATGTCCGCAAGCGGGTGCTGGTCCAGGCGGCGGGCTGCAACCTGGGTCTGTTGCTGCGCCGCCTGACGGGCGTCGGTACGCCCCGGAGCCTGCAGGGGCGGGCTCTTTCGGCGATTCTCGGGCTGATCGAACGCCTCATGGGCCTCTGGGGGCGTCTGAACGGCCTCTGGAGGGCCAAATGGGCTCCGGTCGCCCCCTGGGGCTCAGCCGCTCGTCCCCAAGCTGCTTGAACAGGCCCGCTCAGCGAACCGACTTCGTCCACGGGCTGCTCTAAGGTTCGCCATTTCGGCGGGCGGGGCAGTTGCGGTGGCTGGCGACCGTCAGGACGTTACGGTCTCCGAGCGCACCGTCAGGTCGTCCACGCGGTCGCGGTCCACGGCGACGCCGAGGCCGGGGCGATCGCGCGGCACCGTCACCAGGCCGGTCGGGTCCATGGTCCACTCGGGGCTCACGATGTCCGACTGCCAGTAGCGGGCGCTGGGGCTGAGGTCGCCCGGCAGCACGAAGTTCGGCAGTGAGGCGAGAGCCACATTCGAGGCGCGGCCGACGCCGCTCTCGAGCATGCCGCCGCACCACACGGGGATGCCGGCGGCGGCGCAGCGGTCATGGATGGCGCGGGCGGCGGAGAAGCCGCCGACCCGGCCCGGCTTGATGTTGACGATGCGCCCGCTGCCGAGCTCGAGCATGTCGTCGACGCGGTCGAGGCTCGTGATCGACTCATCGAGGCACACCGGCGTCGACAGCCGGCGCTGCAGGGCGGCGTGGCGCACGAGGTCGTCGCGGCCCAGGGGCTGCTCGATCATCATCAGCCCGAAGCGGTCGAATTGGGCGAGGTGGTCGAAGTCGGCCGTCGTGTAGGCGCTGTTGGCGTCGGCCATCAGCGGCGCCCCGCTGCCCACCGCCTCGCGCACCGCCGCGAGGTAGGCGACGTCGGCGCCGGGCCGGACCTTGATCTTCGCCTTGCGGTAGCCCTGGGCGAGAGCGCGGCGCACGGCGTCGACGAGCCGCCGGGGAGAGTCCTGGATGCCGATGGAGATGCCCGTCGCTATCTGCGGCCGCGTGCCCCCGAGCAGGGCGGCCAGGCTGACCCGCGCACGCTCGGCCGCGAGCACCCACACCCCCATCTCGACCGCCGCCTTCGCCATGTAGTGGCCGCACACCGCCGCCTCCAGCCTCGGATGCAGGGCCTCGGGGCCGGCGAGCGGCTCGCCCAGGGCCAGCGGGGCGACCCACTCGCGGATGGCCAGCCACGCGGTGTCGATGGTCTCGGACGAAAAATAGGGGCGCTCGCCGGCCACGCACTCCGACCATGCCGCCGTTCCGTCCACATCGCGGATCTCGAGGAGCAGGATGCGCCGGAGGTCGGCGGTGCCCGACGAGATGCGGAACGGCTCGACGAGGGACATCCGGATCTCACGCAGGGTGATGGAATGAAGTCTCACGCGGGGTCACCGTGCCGGGAATCTGCGCCGCAGAACGGTGCAGACTCCCGGAGAAATGGGTTGGGCGCCAACCGGAGCCGAAGGCGGCGTTCATGGCGACAGCCGGCATCCACAGTGGAGGAAGCTCACGCGCGCGACGCCGTGTCGACCAGGTAGAACCACCGCCCCGCCGAGTCCCGATCGAGGCCCGCGATCCCGGGATTGTCGAGGCGATCGTTGAAGATGTGCTGCAAGTGCTGCTGCCAGCGCCGGGCCTCGTCGGGGTCGGCGGCCTTCAGTCGTTCGATGTCGGCCGGCAGCTCCACGCGCAGCCAGGGCGCGCCGGGCAAGGGCGCCGGCTCGACCCCGGCCGGCGGCGCGGTGACGACGGGGGCGTTGCGCGCCGCGTCCGGCGCCGCGGCGGGCTCGCCGGCGACGATGCGCGCCACCGCGGGGTCGCGCAGCCGCCACTCGACGATGAGCCGGTCGGTGGCGAGCCCCCGGTGCAGCACGCTCCCGGTGTCGCCGTACATGTCCGGCACGTATTCGACGGGCACCGCGCCGAGCTCCACCAGGTTGAGCCGGGCGTTGCGCGCCACCAGGGGATCGAACGACCAGTAGGCGCGCTCCACCCCGTCGGCCAGCAGTTGCCGGCGCTGGTGCAGTTTGAGCCGCCGCCCCAGGCCGCGTCCCCGCGCCTCGGGCCGCACCGCCAGCATGTCCGACCAGTGGGCGGGAACGCCGCCGCGCACCCCGCTGATGCCGAACACGAACGCGACGAGCCGACCGTCGGGCGCGAAGGCCCCGGCCGCCACCGCCCCCACGCGCTGGCTCACCTGGAGGATGGTGGCGGGCACCACGTCCACGAAGTCACGGCCCCACGTGTCGCGCTGCAGCTCCACGCACGCCTCGCAGTCCTCGCGGCTGCTCAGGGGACGGATGGTGACGTCATCGGTCGACACGCGCGTTAGGATACCGGAGAAGCGCGTGACTGAGGCTGTCCGCGGCGGGGCCCAGCGGGCCGTCCGCGATGGTGGTGACTCCGATGCCGACCCGAGTCCTCGTCCGTCCCTCGCCCCCTCGCGGCGCGGCCGACCGCCCGCCGGTCCCCCCGGGGTTCCGGGAAGTTGCCCGGCGCGGGCGCCGCTGGAACCGCTGAGCGGCCAATTGTGGCTGCTCAACGAGATGCGCCGCGGTCGGCAGAGCCACCTGGAGGGTCTGCTCGAGTGAAACCGTCGGGTCTCTCGGGGGAAGTGGACGGACGGCCGCGGGCCCGCCGACGGTCACGGCGTCGGTCGTGGGGCGGACGCCTGCGGAGGGCCTGCCTCGCTCTCGCCCTCGTCACCATCGTCGTCCCGCTCGTCGCCATCCTGGTCCTGCGCTGGATCCCGCCGCCGACCACCGCGTTCATGGTGCAGAGCGCCCACGCGCGCGCGGACGCGGCCGGATGGGCCGCGGCCGGCTACCGCTGGACCGCCTGGGAGGACATCGCCCCCCACGCCGCCCTCGCCGTGATCGCGTCCGAGGACCAGCGCTTCCCCCACCACCGCGGCTTCGACGTCAACGCCATCCGCGCCGCCCTCGAGGAGGCCCGACAGGGCGAGCGCCTGCGCGGCGCCAGCACCATCTCGCAGCAGACGGTCAAGAACCTCTTCCTGTGGCCGGGCCGCAGCTTCGTCCGCAAGGGGCTGGAGGCCTGGCTCACCGTGCTCGTGGAGCTCTGCTGGAGCAAGCAGCGCATCCTCGAGGTCTACCTGAACGTGGCCGAGTTCGGCGACGGCCTCTTCGGCATCACCGCGGCGAGCGAACGCTTCTTCGGCAAGCGCCCCGCCGACCTTGGCCCCGACGGGGCGGCGCGCCTCGCCGCCGTCCTCCCCAACCCCGTCTGGCTGCGCGCCGACCATCCATCCTCCTACGTCCGCGCCCGCGAATCGTGGATCCGCGAGCAGATGGACGCCCTCGGCGGCGTCGCCCTTGTCGAGTCGCTCGACGCCCGGTGACGCCCGGTCGTTGGATCGGAAGGACCTCTGCTCCGCCGCTGGCGCTGCTTCCCCCGACGGCACGATTGACGGGCGTTCCCCGCTCGCGGATATACGAGCGTACCTCCGGCGTTGCTCGCCGGTCGAAACAGGGGTCGCATGGAGGCTGCTCCGTCCGGTCACCAGCCGGGTCGAGGGATACCCGTTCGAGGTCGGCATTCCGGACGGGCTGCCCGTCGCGGCGTCATCCTCGCGGACCAGGTGAAGAGCCTCGACTGGCGCAGACGCCATGCGACAGTGGTCGCGGCTCTGCCGCGCGAAACGGTCGCCGAGGTTCTGCACCGGGTCACGCGCGGCTGGCGCCGGAGGGAAACCTGACGACGAGATCACCGGCTACGGGGCGCCTGGCCGGTGTTCTTGCCGGCACGCAGCCACTGCAGCGCGATGCGGCCCCGCGGCGACAGTTCGTAGCCGACGGGCAGGCTGACCGTGAGCCCGAGGTTCTTGAGCTTGCGGACCTGCGGCTTCAGCCAGTCCTTCTCGCCGCCCAGCCGCTCCGCCAGCACCCGCGCGGCGACGCCGGGGCGGGCCTCTATCTCGGCCAGCACGCGCCGTGTCCACGGACCGGTCGGCGACCTCGCGTCGAGCCGCCCCAGCCGGCGCAGGAGATCGTCGGCATCCGCGGCCGAGAGTTCGTCCTGCCGCCCGAGCGCGATGCGCGGGTCGGCGCCCCCGTACTCCACCTCGATGCGGTAGAGCTGCCCCGCGCGTGGGCCGAGGTCGTCCAACAGCGCCGCTCGCGAGGCGTAGCCGGCGGCCGCGGCGTCGGCATCGGAGAGGTCCGATTCCTCCACCGCGGCGACCTCGATGATGCGGAGCACGCCGAGGGCGGTGCGCAGGCTGCCGCCGGTGCGGACCGTCGGCCTCCGCCAACGGCGGAACACGAGGGAGATCTCTCCCCGCACGATGCGCTCGAGCACGGCGGTCCGCAGCAGCACGGCGTGTTCCCGGTCCCCGGTCAGCGGGTTGACGATGGCGCCGGCCCTGAGCGCGTCAACGCCCCTCGGTCAGCGTGGCGGCGGTGGCGCCGGCCCTGGTCAACGCCCCTCGCGGCGCCGATGATGGCGCCGGCCCTGGTCAACGCCCCTCGGTGAGCGCGGCGACGATGGCGCCGGCGCGGAGCGCGTCCGGCGTCGTCAGCCACGTCGGCGTGGCCACGTTGTCGCGGGTGAGGATCAGCAGTTGGCGGTCGTGGTCCACCTCGACGTCGAGGATCTTGCCGATCGGGAACGAGGTCACGCCCCGGTGGACGAGCACCACCCGACGGCTCGTCACGACGAGCGTGCCCTCCTTGTCGACCACGAAGCCGCGCACCTTGTAGCGCTGTCCGTCCCGCGAGAACGACCGCAGCACGCGGCTCTTCAGCAGCCGCCCCTCGCTCTCCAGGTGGCACACCTCGCGGCTCGTGAGCTTGACGGTCGCGTCGACCACCGGGAGGGCTCCGTCACGAATGGTCCGAAGCTCCCGGAGCCGATCGACGACCGTCAGCTCGTCGGCGAGCTCCTCGTCGGTCAGCTCGAAAGCGGCGCGCACCCGGTCGAGCGCCTGCTCCTCCACCTCGGTGAGGTCGTGGTCGCTCACCGCCTCGACGTGCGCCCGCGAGTACACGTCGAGCCGCGCGCGGCGCCGGAACACGGGCTCGAGGCCGACGAGCCCGTCCACCTCGGCGAGCCTGTCGAGGGCCCGCGTGTCGCTTGCGCCGTTCGCAGCCGCGTCCTCCAGCACGGCGAGGTATGTCCGCTCCTCGAAGTAGCGGGCGTCGTCGGGGGTGAGCCCCGGGTCCTGGCGCGCCGCGGCGAGGGCGTCGCTCTCGTCGTCGGTGATCGGGTCGGCGGCGGCGACCCGCGCATCGAGCAGGCGGCCGTACGTGTCGCCCGCCGCTCTTCGTTTGCCGCGCGCCACGCTCAGGACGACCAGGGCGGCGAAGACTGCGGCGGCGACCACCGCGGGGAAGGGCGACGGCAGGAGCAGGCCGGCCGCGACGGCGCCCAGGGCGAGCCACCCGTAGGTCGGCGGCGACCTGCGTACGGGCGCGGCGAGGGCGTCCGACGCCGGCTCCGGCTCTCGAGGCGCGCCGTACGTCACCCCGGTGTCCTCGATCAGCTCGACGGGGGTGGGCGCGACCGTACGCGTCGGACGCTCAGGCTCGCGGTCTGACCGTTCGCCACCTGACCGTTCGCCGCCTGTGCTCCGGCTTCCCCCCAGCGACTTCCGGAAGTACAGGCCGCCGCGCCCGCCGTGCACGTACGCGCGCCCGGCCGACGACACCCCGAGACGGGCGCCGGTCACGCCGAACGACGCGCCGATGCCGCTTTTCGACAAATTGAACCGTATCGGCCCCGCGCGAAACGACTTCCGGAGATAGAAACCCACGCCCTGCTCCTCGATCTGCGCGCTGCTGCGAACAATGACGCGGCGCGCCAGCGGCCGTGCTCAACTGACTGGCTGAGTGACGGTTCCTCGATTCACGCGCTGCCGCGAACAATGATACAGGTCGGTCGATGCCGGCCGGAGCCGGCCGGCGTACAACCGAGGACGCTCGGGTCGGCGTGCGTCTCGTGGTTGCCGAAGGGGCGCTGGTCCGGGCCGGTGGGCTGCCGTGGGAGGACCGTTTCGGCGAGCGATCGACGTTCGCCGACCCGCTGTGGGGCCTCAACCGGGCCGCGACCGGCCGCGACCCCGCTGGCGAATTCCGACCGGGAGATCAGCGTTTCCCGGCGTCATTCTGGAGGCCGCCGCGGACGCTTGGCGCTACCCTCTCGGCGCCCTCCTCCTCGATCGGGGCGCGCGGCCGGGAGGCGGGCAGGACGGATCGTGGCTGCCGACCGCCGATGTGGACCGGGCCATCGGAGCGCCGTGGAGATCGACCACCTGACACGGGCGGCCACCGCCACGTCCTCGGGGACCGGCCAGTGCGCGGACGCAAGGCTCACCACGAGCCCCGACCACGTCCTCGCGGGCCGGCCGGTGCGCGGGCGCATAGGCTCACCACGAGCCCCGACCGGGCGGGCCCGTCACGCTCCAGAGCACCACCGCCGCCGCCGCGGCATGTTGCACCATCAGGATGGCTACGGCCGGAACCGTGGCTCCGGGGAACCCCTCGGCGGCGCCTTCGGTGAGCAGCCAGAGATCCGGCAGCAGCGAGAGCAGCAGGGCAGCGACGACGATCCGCCGGAACAGCGGGACCGGGCGCGCGGACAACCGGCCGACGGCGACGGCGACCCCCAGCCCGGCCCCGACACCCACGACGGTCAGGAACACCGTCGGTCCCGCCATCGCCAGCGGTTCGAACTCGGGCGGAACGTCGAAGACCGCGAGTCCGCCCGTCCGCACGACGAGATTGGCGGCGACGGCGCCCAGAATCGTCCGGAGCCACACCACCCACGCCCGAGGTCCTGCGGTCGCCAGTCTGTCCGTACTCATGGGCTCGTCCTCCACCGATTGCTCTGCGCGCCGACGACCGCCGGACCGGCCGCGGCCAGGACTCTCGGTCCGAATCACGTGCCCGCGGAGCGGAACGGCTCCGCCCGCTCGAAGTGGGCCGGCATCTCCGACGCGCCCCGCGCGCTCATGGGTGCAACGGAACCGGTTCGGTTCGGCTCGCCCTCGGTGCGAGCGCCGGCGGTCGAGCGCATCGCACGCCGGCGTCAACGGACCTCGAACGACTCGACCCGCAGCCGGCCGGCGCCTTCCCGCGCACCATTCCAGTGTCCGCTCACGGTCAACAGCCGGTCGCCCCCCGCGCTCACGAGGGCTGCCGTCGGCTCCCCGGCGAGCGGGAGGACGAAGTCGGGCGACAGGGCGAGGGCCGGCGTACCGTTCACGTCGGTGAGGCGCCCGACCGCGACGACCCCGACACCGTCGGGAATGAAACCGGCGTTGCGCACCGTGTTCCAGACCGTGGCGAGGTCCAGGCGGCGGCCGGGCTCGACGGCGAGGACGATCCGTCCGTCGGCCGGCAGGACCTCGACGCCGGCAACGTGATCCAGACGGTTCAACCGCCGTTCCAGTCCCAAGGCGCACGAGGGGCACGACAGTTCGACCTCGACGGTCACCGTCACCATGCCGGGCTCGTCGGGGGCTTGCGGGGCTGCGTGGGCGCTCGTCGACGGGAGACCGAGCAGCAGCACGGCCAAACCGAACGGCGCCGCCGACAATGAGGTCGATCCGACGGGTCGAGGTCGGTTGCGCATCGCCGATTCCATCGTCTGCCTCCGCGAAAGGGGGCGAGGTGCGACGCCCCGGTCGGGCCATGATACCGGTCGGCGTCTGCGCGCCGGGATTCGGGGCCCAGGCGTACTGGAGCCGCGGCCGGAGTTCATGTGGACGCCATGCCGTAGCCCCGCGCTCGGGCAGCGCGGCGGAACGCCGGCTCGGCGCTCCTGCGCACGAGCAACCAAGGGACCACTCGCCCGCTCGCAGACAGAGCCGGGCGGTCTCTGCGTGAGTGGCGAGACGCTCGGCGATCGTGGCGTCGGCGCACTCGATGAGCGTCGCGGCGCCCTGCCGTCGCAGGGCGCGCGATCCTGGCGCCGTGGACCAGACATCGCGGTCGATGCCTGCCGGCCGCCGACAGGTGCAGCGCCGTGCGGCCGCCGAAACGCTGCTATCATAGCCGTATCCGCCGATGGCGCCCCATCCTGCACGCATGAGTCACGCCGAGAAACGACCCTTCGTACCGGTTGCCGGCGTTTCCGTTCTCGTGGCCGCCGCCATCCTGGCTGCGTCGGGTTGCTCACTGCGGACGATGGCGGTCAACGCGGTGGTGCCGGTGCTCGCCGACCCTGCCGTGTACCTGTCCGAGGAGGACCCCGAGCTGGTGCGCGAGGCGCTGCCGTTCCTGCTCAAGACCATCGAGTCGATCATCCTGACCGCGCCCGAGCAGGACGAGGCGCTGGTCTTCGCCTGCTCGGGGTTCACGCTCTACGGCAACGCGTTCCTGCAGGTCGACGCCGACATCGCGGGCTGGGACGGCGACTACGACCGGGAGATCGCGCTGCGCGACCGCACGTGGCGGTACTACGTGCGCGCCCGCGACTACTGCCTGAGCAGCCTCGAGCTGAAGTACGCGGGCATCGGGGACCGACTGCGGGAGGACCCCGCGGCGGCCCTGGACGTCGCCGAGCCCGAGGACGTCGAGGTCCTGTTCTACCTGAGCGCGGCGTGGGGGCTGGCCATCTCGAACGCCCTCGACCAGCCCGACCTCGTCGCCGACCTGCCGGTGGTGCGGGTGCTCCTCGACCGGGCCCTTGAGCTCGACGAGGACTATGGACAGGGCTCGATTCATGCCGCCCTCATCACCATCGAGTCGCTGCCGGCGCAGCTCGGCGGGTCGCCGGAGCGGGCGCGCGAGCACTTCGAGCGGGCGGTCGAGCTGTCGGACGGGCTCGACGCGGGGCCGTACGTGACCCTCGCGCTCGGCGTCTCGGTGCCGGAGGAGGACCGGGCCGGGTTCGAGGATCTGCTGAACCAGGCCCTGGCCATCGACCCGGACGAGGACACCAGCCTGCGGTTGCTGAACGTGGTGAACCAGAAGCGGGCGCGGCTGCTCCTCGACCAGGTCGACGATCTGTTTTTCGAGTGAGAAACCGAGTCCGGAACCGCGCGGTTCTCCAGACCTGCCCGTGGCCGACACCGCGTTGCCCGCGAGAGCGGGATGACTCGCGGCTCTTGAAGTCAGCGGCGGCTTCGCCGCGGGCTGGTAGGATTGGTTGGGGCAAGCGGCGGCCGCCGGCCGCGCTGTCCAGGTGTGAAGGAGAACCGTTCGATGAAACCGCGATCCCTGGTCGTCACCGTCGTCCTGGCGGCGTTGCTGGCGGCGCCGGCGATGCTTCTGGCCCAGCGCGCGACCCGCATCCAGCTCGGGTCGATCCTGCCCGCCAACTCCATCTGGGACCGGTCCCTGAAGGAGATGGCGGTCGAGTGGCGTGACGAGACCGACGGTCGAGTGCAACTGCGCGTGCAGAGCGGGGCGTTCCGCGACGAGGCCGCGCTGGCCCGCCGCCTGCGGCGGGGCCGCCCCCAGGCCGCCGTCTTCGGGCTGCCGGGGGACATCCACGAGGCGTTCAGCGTCCTGAACATCCCGTTCTTCTTCGAGTCGGACGAAGAGGTGTTCCACGTGGTCGAGGCGCTGACCCCGACCTTCGAGCGCATCCTCGCCGACGAGGGGATGGTGCTGCTGAACTGGGGCCACGCGGGATGGGCGCACTTCTTCACCGAGAGCCGGGTGGAGAACCTCGACGACCTGCGGCGGACGAAGGTGTTCACGGCGGCCGGCGACGACCGGATGCTGCAGTGGTACAAGGAGAACGGGTTCGACCCCCAGCCGCTCGCCGTCACCGACGTGCTCCTCGGGCTGAACACCGGCCTCATCAACGCCCACCCGAGCCCGCCCTACGTGGCCCTGCTGTTCCAGTGGTTCGACCAGACCCCGTTCATGCTCGACGTTCCCCTCGCTCCGGTGCTGGGCATCACGGTGATGGCTGAACGCACCTGGAACCGCATCGAGCCCGACGACCAGCGGACGCTGCTGGCCTCGGCCAGCCGGCTCGAGGCGGAGTTGCTGCGCGACGTGGCCGCGCAGGAGCGCGACTCCATCGAGGAGATGAAGCAGCGCGGCCTCACCGTGGTCGAGATCGACGACGCCGGGAAGGCGGCGTTCCGGGCCGTCGCAGCCGAGATGACCGCGTCGTGGCGGGGGAACCTGATTCCCGCCGACATCTACGACTTGGCGGTCGAGGCGCGGGACCGCTTCCGGGCCGGCCGCTGACGGCGTCCCGCGACTGCGATTCTTCATGGATGGTGACAGCGCCCCCGCCGCCTCGCTCCCCGCGCCGGTGGTCCGGGCCCTCGGCGGGGCCGAACAGGCCGTCGCCAACCTCGCGCTGGCCGCGATGGTGGTGCTGCCGCTGGCCGAAATCGTCGTCCGACCGCTCGTCGCCGGCGGCATCCCCGGTTCGATTCAGTTCGTCCAGCACTTCACCCTCTGGGTAGGCTTTCTCGGGGCCGCCCTCGCCGCGCGCGACGGCAAGCTCATCGCCCTCGCGACGGCGACGTTCATCCCCGAGGGGCAGGTCCGCGACGCCACCCGGGTCTTCGCGGCCGGGGTGGGCGCCGCGGTGTCGATGATGCTCGCGGCCGGGGCGTGGGACCTGATGATGCTGGACCGCGAGGACGGCACCATCATCGCGGCCGGGGTGCCGGTGTGGGTCGCCCAGCTCGTCCTGCCCGTCTCGTTCGCGGTCATCGCGGCCCGGCTCGCGTGGCGCGCGTCGCCCGCGTGGGCGGGTCGCGCGGCGGCGGGCTTCGGCATCGTCGTGGGGCTCTGGCTCGGGCTGTCCGAGGGCCTCATCGCCGACGTCCCGCGCTGGCCGCTCATCTCGCTGGTGCTCGCCGCGGCGGTGCTCGGGGCGCCGATATTCACGGTGCTGGGCGGGGCCGCGGTGCTGCTCTACCTGGGCGACGGCGACCTCCCGGTGCTCGTCACCATCGAGACCTACTCGCTCGCGGTGCAGCCGCACCTGCCGGCGATCCCCCTGTTCACCCTGGCCGGGTTCATCCTCGCGCAGGGCAGGGCGTCGGAACGGCTGCTCCGGGTGTTCCGGGCCGGGGTCGGGTGGATTCCCGGCGGGACCGCAATCGTCTGCGTCCTGCTGTGCGCGTTCTTCACGGTGTTCACGGGAGGCTCGGGGGTCACCATCCTCGCCCTCGGCGGCCTGCTCTTCCCGGCTCTCATCAAGGACGGCTACCGGGACCGGTTCTCGCTGGGGCTCCTCACCGCGTCGGGGTCGCTGGGCCTGCTCTTCCCGCCGGCGATGCCTCTCATCCTGTATGCGATCGTCGCACAGGTCGCGCCGGACGACCTGTTCGTGGCCGGCATCCTGCCCGGGTTGCTGCTGGTCGGACTGACCGCGGCCTGGGGCATGCGCGAGGGCATGGCCACCGGAGCCGGCCGGCACGACTTCGGTTGGCCCGAGCTGCGGGCCGCGCTGTGGAACGCGAAGTGGGAGTTGTCCATTCCGTTCGTGGTCCTCGGGGTGCTCTTCAGCGGCTTCGCCACCCTGGTCGAGACCGCCGCCTTCACCGCCCTCTACGCGGCCGTCGTCCAGGGGCTGATCCACCGCGACTTCCCCCTCGGGCGCGGGCTCCACACGGCGTTCAGCGAATGCGTGGTGCTCGTGGGCGGGGTGCTGATCATCCTGGGGGTCGCGGTCGGCTTCACCGCCTACCTGAACGATGCCGAGGTGCCGTACCTGATCGTCGAGTGGGCCGACGAGCACATCGGATCGCGGCTGCTGTTCCTGCTCGGCCTGAACGTGTTCCTGCTGCTCGTGGGATGCCTGATGGACATCTTCTCGGCCATCTTCGTGGTGGTGCCGCTTGTGGTGCCGGTGGCCGAGCAGTTCGACGTCGACCTGCTGCACCTGGGCATCATCTTCATCGCGAACCTCGAGCTCGGGTTCCTGACCCCGCCGGTGGGCCTGAACCTGTTCCTCGCCTCGTACCGGTTCGACCGCCCCCTGCTCGAGGTCTATCGCGCCTCGCTGCCGCTGCTGGCCATCCTGGGGGTGGGGGTGCTCATCATCACCTACATACCGTGGCTGACCCTGGGGCTCGTCGAATGGCTGCGCTAGGAGCCGGCGCCGTACCGGCGTGCCGTGGCTGACCCTGGGGCTCGTCGAATGGCTGCGCCGGGAGCCGGCGCCGTGGAACGGCTCGGGTTCCCGCCGGGCGGGTCGGGCGCCCGGCGGAGTCGTCAGGCGACGGTCGCCGGGCCGGCGCCCGTCCCCGTGGCAGCGGCGCGGGCTCCTGCCGGGCGGGTCGGGCGCCAAACGGAAACGCAGGCGACGACTGGCGGGCCGGGAGCTCGCGGCGGACACGCACGTCGCGTGGGTCGAACGCACCGGGGAGGCGGTCGCGTACCCGCAGACCGCCCCATCCTGCAGTGCGGACTCCTGGCGGCGGCCGCCGCCGATTCCGGCGGGACGGCATGAACGACCCGGTTCTGCCGCTGCTGCGTGACCTGGTGGCCATCGACTCCGTCAACCCGGCGCTGGCGGCCGGCGGCGCCGGCGAGACGGCCATCGCCGAGCACGTGGCCGCGGTGATGCGGCGGGCCGGGCTCGACGTGGCCGTGGTCGCGGCCGCGCCCGGCCGGCCCAACGTGGTCGGAGTGGTGGAGGGCCGATCGCCGGGCCGCACGCTGATGCTCTGCGGGCACCTCGACACCGTCGGGGTCGAGGGGATGCGCGATCCGTTCACCCCGATCGCGCGCGACGGACGTCTCTACGGCCGCGGCGCGCAGGACATGAAGAGCGGCGTCGCCGCGATGATCGACGCGGCGGCCCGGCTCGCCCGCCACGGCGGGTTGCCGGCGGGCCGGCTGGTGGTGGCCGCCGTCGCCGACGAGGAGCACGCCAGCCTGGGCGCCGACGCCCTCGTGCGCGACCACGCCGCCGACGGCGCGGTGGTGACGGAGCCGACGGACCTGCGCATGGCGACATGCCACAAGGGGTTCGAGTGGGTCGAGGTCGAGACGCGCGGCCGGGCCGCCCACGGGAGCCGCCCCGCCGACGGGCGAGACGCGATTCTCCGCATGGGCCGGGTCCTC
Organism: Vicinamibacterales bacterium; assembly: GCA_965199675.1. Classification (GTDB taxonomy): domain Bacteria; phylum Acidobacteriota; class Vicinamibacteria; order Vicinamibacterales; family UBA8438; genus JAJEEA01. Next base: position 153,454 of record CBDATI010000019.1, read on the forward strand.
GACCGGCTCGAAGCGGTCGACGCCGGCCTCGCCGCCGGGCCGTCGCACCCGCTGCTTGGACCGGCGTCGCTCCACGCCTCGACCATCGCCGGGGGGCGCGAGCTCAGCGTCTATCCCGAGCGGTGTCTTCTGTCGTTCGAGCGCCGGACCCTGGTGGGCGAGCCGCCGGACATCGGCCTCTCCGAGGCGCGGGGCATCCTCGACGCACTGGCGCGAGACGATCCCGAGTTCGAGGGCTCGGCCCGCCCGATCTTCACGCGGCCCCCGCACGAACTTCCCGCCGGGCATCCGCTGTGCCGGGCGTTGGCTCGGGTGCTGGGCCGGCGGGGCGAGTCGGCCGAGCCGACGGGCATGTCGTTCTGGACCGATGCCGCGATCCTGACGGCGGCGGGGACTCCGGCCGTGCTCTTCGGTCCCCGCGGCGCCGGCCTGCACAGCCGCGAGGAGTACGTCGAGATCGACTCCGTGCTGATGTGCCGCGACGTCCTGATCGACCTCGCGCGCGACTTCTGCTGACCACGCCCAGGCGGCCGTCGAGCTGTGCCCTCGCGCTCAGTGCGTGAGCCGGGAGCCGCCGCGGTCGTGCAGCAGGTGGTTGAGGGTGCGCGCGTAGTAGCGGAGGATGTGTCGGTTCCGGACGCGGTAGCGGTCGCCGTCGACGGCGATGACGCCCCGGGTGGCGAGGGGTTCGGTGGCCTGGTCGACGGCGTCGCGGCCGCATTCCACGGCGAGGTTGGCCGGCACGTGGCGGAGGGCGTCGAGGAGCTGGTCGATGCGATCTTCGAGGTCGCGCCGCCGCGTGGACGGCCGGAGGGCGGCGGCCACCAGCGCGGTGGGCAGCACCTTGTAGAGCCGGCCGATGGCGTCGTGGGTGCGGCGGGTCAGGGCCACGAGGTCGCGGCGCGAGTCGGGATCGACCGTGGCCAGCGGGATGGGCTGTCCGAAGGTGACGAACGCCCGCGTCCGGTAGCCCACCGCGAAGTTCACCATCTCGGCCACTTCCGTGGTGAAGAGCCGCTGTCGACGCTTGACCCGCTGGCGGGCCAGGGTCTGGTCCTCGAGCACGATGTCGTAGGCTATCGCCACCGGCACGACCACCGCGTCGGACCGCCGGGCCTGCAGGACCGCCTGCAGCAAGCCGGTCTTCAGCGTCTTGAACTCGCCGTTGTAGCTGCGCCCGCCCTCCGGGTAGAGGAACAGATCGTGCCGGTGCACCAGCTCGGCCACATACGCCCGCAGGGTCGCCAGGTAGGCGGGGTCGCGGGAGTTCCGGCGAATCGGGATGGCGCCGGTGACGTAGCGGTTCAACAGGCCCATGGCGCCGTTGAACAGGTTGATGCCGGCGGTGATGACAGGAGGCCGGATCTCGTGGTCGTCGAGCACCACGAGCTCGACGAGGTAGTCCATGTGGCTCTTGTGGTTCGAGGCGTAGACGATCCGGTGCGCGCGCGCGGCGGCCTGCGCCCGCTCGACGTGCTCGGCGTGCCGCTGTATCTTCCGCAGGATCGGGTAGAGGGGGTGCTTCAGGGCGCGATACACTTGGTAGCGCTGGGTCGTCCTGAGCTCCTTGAGGTAGGCGGCGATGCGTTCCTGCGCCTCATGGGAACTCAGTCTGGTGCTGCCGCGGAGGTACCGCGCCACCTCCTCCCGGGACAGCACGGCCTGGGTAATCTCGTCGTCCACTGGGGAAACTATATCACCGGCCGGTCGGGCAGGACGGGTGGGATCGAAGGCCCGGTCGGCCCGGAGAGCGTCGCCCGCGGCTCCGTTCACGCCGGCCAACCCGACAGGCGTCGGCGCCGTTTCCGCGGCGCCGACGCCTCACCGCGGCGCCATGACGAAAACCCGGCGCGACAGGCGCACCGTCAGTCTCGATCCCGCCGGCAGCACCGCCGGCTCCGCTTCTCCGTTCAGGGCGGCGGCGGTGCCTCCCGCGGCGCCGATCGAGCCCCCGATGGCGGCCCCGCGCTCACCCCCGAAGATCGCGCCGAGAATGGAGCCGGCGACCGCCGCGCCGCCGATTTTGGCGACGCTGTCGCCGCCCGCTGACTTGCCTTCCCGGTAGATGGTCTCGGTGGACAGCCTGACCTCGGCGCCGTCGTCCATCAGCAGGGTGTGGAACCGCACCCCGAGCCGGGATGCCGAGCGGAGCCGACCGCCGGCCTCGACGAGCACCACCGAGCCCCGCAGCCGCGCGCCCGAGGGAATCGCCACCCGGTCACCGACCTGCACGTCGCGGATGACCCGGGCCTCGACCGGGTCCTCGAGCCTGGCGGTGCGGGTGGAGACGGCGGAGTCGAGCTGGATCCCGATCACCGAGTCGGCGGCAACCGCCACCTCGTCGAACGACGGCCAGGGATCGGAGGCGGCGACGGGACCGCCGTTCCCGGCGACGAGGAGGCTGGAGCCGGCCAAGGGTGGGCGCTGCGGCTCGAGCCCCGACCCCGCGACCGGCTCCAGGCCCCGCCCCGCGCGCGGGGCGGGGGCCGGCTCGTCGACCCGGACCCACCCGTCGACCACCGGGAGGTCGGCGGTCGGACCGGGCGCCGGTTCACCCGCCGCGCCGGGGCGGTCGCCGGCTTGGCGATTCCGCTCCGGCGCCGCGTTCGCGACCGGTTCGGGTTCTGGGGCCGGTTGGGGCTGCGACGGCGCCTCCGCGGGTCGTGGCCGGGGGCGTGGCTCGGAGACGGACGGCCGGCGCGCGGCGCGCGGTGCGCGGCTGGTCGTCGAGGGGGCCGCGGCGGCGGTCCCCGGGGCCGAACGCTCGAGCCGGGGCGCGGCGGAGGTCGACGCGCGCCTGGCCCTTGGCCGCGGTTCAGCGGGCGGCGCCGCCGCCGGCTCGATCACGGTCTCGGCCGCGCCGTTCGCGGGCGGCGGCGCGGCGGGAGACGGCTCGGCGAGGACGAGCGCAGGTTCGGTGGCCGTGGCCGAGGGCGCGAGCCCGATGGCATGCCGCACGGCGAGGTAGGAGCCGACACCCGCCGCGGCGACGGCGGCGACGGCGATGCCGGCTACCGCGACTATCGGTTTCGTCATCGGGGTGCGTCCTTTCTCGTTCTACGCGCATGATAGAGCAATTGTCGTACCCGTCGCACGGAATCGCCGCCTCGAAGCGAACGCCCGCGGTGTCCCTGCCCGTTGTATCGGGCGGGGGGGCTGTTTCCCTGCCCCGTACATCGCCACCCGCCGCTTCGGACGCAGCAACTCGGGTGGTCGAATCGGGCGGGGGATCTGTTTTCCCTGCCGGGCGGCGTCATCGGGAGGTGACAATCGGCGGCGGGAAGGGGGACAGTGTGGGAGACTGGAAGCGTGCCCGCGCGTGAGCGACCGGAAGTCATCGTCATCGGAGCCGGCATCATCGGCTGCGCCGTCGCCTGCGAACTCGGGCGGCGCGGGGCGGCCGTTCGGGTTCTCGAGAGCCGGGCCGTCGGGGGCGGGGCGACGCAGGCGTCGGCCGGCATCCTCGCCCCGTACACCGAAGCGGCTCGCCCAGGTTCCCTGCGCACCCTGTGTACGGAGAGCCTCGCGCTGTGGGACGACTTCGTGGGCCGCGCCGTCGCCGACAGCGGCCAGGACGTGCTCTACGAGCGGAACGGCACTCTCGAAGTGGTCACCGACGAGGCAGCGCTGCGCCGGCTGGAACAGACCCGTGCCGTCCTCGACGCGACCGGCGTCGAATGCCGCCTGCTGACGGCGGGCGAGGCCCGGGCGGAGGAACCGTCCCTGGGAGCGACGGTGGCCGGGGCCCTGCTCATTCCGTCGCACGGGTTCGCGGGGGTGAGCGCGCTGACGGGTGCGCTCCGGCGGGCCGGCACGGTCCGGCACGGGGTCTCGTTCGTGACAGGCCGGCCGGCGCGCCGCGTGCGAGCGCTTCCCGCGGGCGGCATGGAGGTCGAGACCGCGTCGGGGCCGCTGGTCGGCGACATCGTCGTGCTCGCGGCGGGGTGCTGGTCGGGTGCGGTGGCGGTCGCCGGCGAGGCGGCGCCGCCGGTACGTCCGGTGCGCGGGCAATTGCTGCAGTTGGCCTGGCTCGGGGACCCGTTGGCGCGAGTCCTCTGGTGCCCGGGCTGCTACGTCGTGCCCTGGCCCGACGGGTCGATGCTCGTGGGGGCGACGGTCGAGGACGTAGGGTTCGACGAGCGCGCCACTGTCGCGGGGGTGGCGGTCCTCGCCGAGGCGGTCGCAGGCGTTCTTCCCGAGGCCCGCACCGCCGGGTTCGAAACGGTGCGCGTGGGCCTGCGCCCCGCCACCCCGGACGATCTGCCGGTGGTCGGGCGCTCGACGGCGGCGCCCGGGCTCGTCTACGCGACGGGTCATTATCGGAACGGGGTGTTGCTGGCGCCCCTGACCGCGCGTCTGGTGGCGGACCTGGTGCTCGACGGCCGGGAGGACCCGCTGCTCGCCGCCGTCGCCCCGGCCCGTTTCGCCGCGAGCTGACGGGCGCCGGGGGCACCCGTGGTTTCGGACCGCGCGGCAGAAATGATAATCTCTCGGCAGCGCGCGAACAGGATGCCGGGCGCTCGTCGAGGAACCCGCGTCGACACCGATCGCGGTGCGGCGGGACGCCCGCCCCGCGAATGCGGCGGTGCTCGCCGCGGTTCCGAGGGCTCGCCGCGTCCTCCCGGTTGGGCCCGGTCCGTCGGGGCCGGGTGCTCGATACGTTGCGGAGCGAGACAGGATGGAACAGGTTCACTTTGTCACCCCGGTCCGTCGGTGGGCGGAGACCCGCCGGCCGGACGCCTGGCTGACGCAGCCGCTCGGCGTCTTCTGCGCTTTTTCCGCGTTCATCGTCTATGCCACCTGGGCGGCGTTTCAGGGCGACCACTACCACTTCGGACCCTATCTGTCGCCGTTCTATTCGCCCGAGATCTTCGGAGACTCGCCGCACAGCCTCCTGGGGCCGAGACCCGGCTGGTGGCCGAATCCCGTACCCTTCTCGCCGGCGTTCCTGATCCTGTGGGCGCCGGTCGGCTTCCGGATAACCTGCTACTACTACCGCGGCGCCTACTACAAGGCGTTCTGGCACGACCCGCCTTCGTGCAGCGTGGGCGAGCCGCGAGCGAGCTACTGGGGCGAGAACTCGTTCCCCCTGATCGTGCAGAACCTGCACCGCTACTTCCTCATCTTCGCGCTGGCGCTCCTGGTCTTCCTCAGTCTCGATGTCTGGAACGCCCTGTGGTTCGAGGACGCGGCGACCGGCGCCGTCTCGTTCGGCATCGGAGTCGGGACGCTCGTCCTCGCGACCAACGTGGTCCTGCTCGGGGGCTACACGCTGGGGTGCCACTCGCTGCGCCATCTCGTCGGGGGGCGGCGCGACCGAATTGCGGGGCTGCCGCTCCACCGTCCGGCCTACGACTGCGTGAGCTGCCTGAACAGCCGGCACATGCTCTTCGCCTGGATGAGCCTCGTCTGGGTCGGCTTCTCCGACATCTACGTCCGGCTCTGCGCGATGGGCATCGTGACGGATCTCCGACTCTTGTAGGAGCCTCCGCCGTGGAACGGGGCGGGGGCCTGTCGGATTGGGTTGGGCGGGCAGCGGCTCCGCAAGCCGGGCTGCTCGCGCGAGGGACGGCCCCACCGCCGTCCGCGGCTCGTCCCTCTTCGAGATGGGGCGGAGCGGCCGACGGTGGGACGGTGGGTGATGGACGAGGGTCGACCGCGGCGCTGCCGGGTCGGCCCGGATGAAGATTGCCGAATGGACAGCGACTACCAATCCTTCGAATACGACGTGCTGGTGATCGGGGCCGGCGGGGCGGGGCTGCGAGCTGCCATCGAGGCGTCGGCGGCCGGCGTCTCGGTGGGGCTCGTCTGCAAGTCGCTCCTCGGCAAGGCGCACACGGTCATGGCCGAGGGGGGCATGGCCGCCGCCCTCGCCAACGTCGACGACCGGGACGACTGGACCGTGCATTTCGCCGACACCATGCGCGGCGGCCAGTACCTGAACAGTTGGCGCATGGCCGAGCTGCACGCCAGGGAGGCGCCGGCCCGGGCGCGGGATCTCGAGGCCTGGGGGGCGGTGTTCGACCGCACGAAGGACGGGCGCATCCTGCAGCGCAACTTCGGGGGGCACAAATATCCCCGGCTCGCCCATGTCGGCGACCGGACCGGGCTCGAGATGATCCGGACCCTGCAGGATCACGGCGTCCACCAGGGCATCGACGTGCACATGGAGTGCACCGTCGTCGAGCTGCTGAAGGACGGCGACCGCGTCGTCGGGGCGTTCGGCTACGAACGCGAGCGCGGCCGCTTCCAGGTGTTCAGGGCCCGCGCGGTGGTGCTGGCCACCGGCGGCATCGGGCGGGCGTACAAGGTGACCAGCAACAGTTGGGAGTACACCGGCGACGGGCACGCCCTGGCCTACCGGGCCGGGGCCGAACTGATGGACATGGAGTTCGTGCAGTTCCATCCCACCGGCATGGTGTGGCCGCCGAGCGTGCGCGGCATCCTCGTCACCGAGGGGGTGCGCGGCGAGGGCGGGGTGCTGCGGAACAGCGACGGCAAGCGGTTCATGTTCGAGGACATCCCCGAGCTGTATCAGAGTTCCACCGCCACCGACGAGGAGGAGGGCTGGCGCTACACCCAGGGCGACAAGCAGTCGCGCCGCCCCCCCGAGCTCCTGACCCGCGACCACGTGGCGCGGTGCATCGTGCGCGAGGTCAAGGAGGGCCGCGGCAGCCCTCACGGCGGCGTGTTCCTCGACATCGCCTGGATCAAGAACCGGCTGCCCAACGGCGCCGAGCACATTCGCAAGAAGCTGCCGAGCATGCACCACCAGTTCAAGCAGCTCGCGGGCATCGACATCACCGAAGAGCCGATGGAGGTCGGTCCCACCACCCACTACGTGATGGGCGGGGTGCGCGTCGACCCCGACACCCAGATGTCGACGGTGCCGGGGTTGTTCGCAGCCGGCGAGTGCGCGGCGGGGCTGCACGGCGCGAACCGGCTCGGCGGCAACTCGCTCTCCGACCTCCTCGTCTTCGGCCAGCGCGCCGGCCGGTACGCGGCCGAGTTCGCGAAGGAGCAGACCCTGGCCGATCCCGCCCGGCAACAGATAGACGCCGTGGCGCGCGGCGCCCTCGCGCCGTTCGAGCGCGCGGACGGCGACGCCGAGGGACCGTACCAGGTGCAGTACGACCTGCAGGACATGATGCAGTCGCAGGTCGGCATCGTGCGCACCGAGGGCGACATGCAGCAGGCCATCGACGCCTTCGAGGGGTTGCGCGCGCGCGCCGACCGGGTCGGCGTGCAGGGCAACCGCGAGTACAACGCGGGCTGGCACACCGCCCTCGACCTGCACAACCTGCTGATGGTGTCGGAGGCGGTCGCGCGGTCGGCGATCCTCCGCAAGGAGAGCCGCGGCGCCCACTTCCGCGAGGACTACCTGGACAAGGACCCCGGGCAGGGCCGGGTGAACACCGTCATCCGGCGCGGCGACGGGGGCGAGATGCAGGTGACGCAGGAACCGATTGCCGAGATGCGGCCCGACCTGCAGCAGATCATCGAAGACAACAAGTGACGGCGCGCGGCGCGGGCGTCTGCCCGGCGCGTCGAGCGGAGACACGGCGATGAGCAGCGCGACATTCCGGATCTGGCGGGGAAGCTCCGAGGGTGGGGAGTTTCAGGACTACACCACCGAGGTGTCCGAGGGCATGGTCGTCCTCGACGCGGTGCACCAGATCCAGGCCGAGCAGGCCAACGACCTCGCCGTGCGCTGGAACTGCAAGGCGGGCAAGTGCGGGTCGTGCTCGGCCGAGGTCAACGGCAGCCCCAAGCTCATGTGCATGACCCGGCTCAACTCCCTGCCTCTGGAGCAGCCGGTGACCATCGAGCCGATGCAGGCGTTCCCGACCGTGCGCGACCTCGTCACCGACGTGTCGTGGAACTACCAGGTCAAGAAGGCCATCAAGCCGTTCGCGCCGCGCGAGCCGGACGCCCCGGACGGCACGTGGCGCATGGAGCAGTACGACGTCGAGCGGGTGCAGGAGTTCCGCAAGTGCATCGAGTGCTTCCTGTGCCAGGACGTCTGCCACGTGCTGCGCGACCACCGCCTGCACGGCGAGTTCATCGGCCCCCGCTTCTTCGTCCACTCCGCGGCCCTCGAGATGCACCCCCTCGACACCGCCGACCGCACCACCGAGCTCGCCAACGACCACGGCGTCGGCTACTGCAACATCACCAAGTGCTGCACCAAGGTCTGCCCCGAAGAGATCACCATCACCGACAACGCGATCATCCCCCTCAAGGAGCGCGTGGTCGACAAGCTGTACGACCCCCTGACGAAGCTGCTGCGCATGTTCAGGTCGTAGGGACCGGGGTGACATCGAGTACATCGAGTGTTCGTTGCCAGGATTCGCGACCGTCGATGACGGACGACGACTGGAACTGCACTGCCGATTCGCCCTGGATCGCGCCTGTCCGAAGAACCGAGAACGTGTTGGCCGACATCCGGATTGAGATTGTCACGCGTCATGCCGTGGTGGATGGGTGGGAACCACCATCCTGGGCCCCATAAGATGAAGATGGCGGGTGCCAGCCGGGGGCGAGATGCAACGCGGGATGACCAACCGGTGGAGCGTAGGGGCGGCATGGGCCGTCACGACCGGCATGATGCTGGTGCTGTGCGCGCCAGCGGATGCGCAGGAAGCGGATGACGGAACGCCGAGAAATGAGATCGAGGTGTTCATGGGTGGAGGGTTCGTCTTCGCCGACGAGTTTTTCGTCAGTCTCTCTCGACGGTGGCGTGACCGCGTGGCGCGGCCATCAGGGGGTGGGGGCCTGGGCTACGGCTCTCCCCGCTACGGGCGGCGATGATGGGGCAGTGACCCCGGCCTTCCGACGCAGGTACTCGTTGGGCGACAGCGGCTTCTGGCATTATGGGGTCGGGTATCTGCATCTCCTCTTCGGACACTGGAGCGGCGAGGGCCCCTTGTACTGGGCGCCCTACGGTGAGATGATGTTCGGACGCCGTTTCGAGCACGGGGCGTGGTCTATCGGCCTGCGTGCCGGGGGGCCTGCGGCTCTCCAGGTCGTGGTGCTGGCCCGGATGTTCCGGGGTGGTGGCGGGAGACGGTGACCAACGCGCGTCGGACCCGGTGGTTTCAGCGAATGGAACGAGGTACTGACACCCAGGACCGAAGCGAAAATGCGGAGTGCGAGCGGCGCGCCCGTGGACGAGAGAGAGATGATGATTACCAGTGCGCGCGGTGGTTTCAGCGAATGGAACGAGGTACTGACACCCAGGACCGAAGCGAAAATGCGGAGTGCGAGCGGCGCGCCCGTGGACGAGAGAGAGATGATGATTACCAGTGCGCGCGGGAGGACGATCTTCGTCGCGGCTGCTCTGCTGGCGGTCTCGGTAGGTGCGTACGCGCAACGGCTGCCGGCAGGGCGGAAGGTGAGCGGAGTGGTGATCGATGCGTCAACTCGACGGCCAGTACCGAACGCGAACGTAGTGTACGAGGAGAGAGGACAGCCCGATCAGACGACGTTGACGGACGCGAAGGGAGCTTTCGAGTTCCGAGCGGACTGCGTGGCGTGGTGACGGTGACCGCCAGCGGTTTCGGAACGGCGCGTCGCGCGTGGCCGCCGCGCTTCGGCCGGTCGCTGCAGATCGATCTCGTGGCGCCGGCATTCCTGCGTGGGACGCTGCGCGATGCTGCGACGCGTGTGCCTCTCGATGGGTCGGTCACGGTATGGGTGCGGCACCCGGACAACGTTGTGTCGGATGCCGCGAGAGCCGAGCAGGGCGTCGTCCTGTTCGAGGATCTGCCGCCGGGTCCGGTCGTGATGCTGGCGCGTGCCGAGGGCTTCGCGCCATTCGTCGGCACAACCACGCTGGTGGCGGGCTCGATGCGGGACGTCAGCATCGATCTGCTCCTCGAAGCGGTCATCATGGGTCTAGTGACCACACAGGACGGGTCGCCGGTCGTTGGGGCGCCGTTGAACGTGCGTTACAGTCACACGGCGAACGGCCTGCTGAAGGGCTTCGTCGGTGGTAGCCCGATCACCGATTCGCAGGGCGTCTTCGTTCTCGACGGCATCGTGCCCGACACGCCGATATCGTTGCGGGCGGAAATCGGCAACGGGAAGCTGTCGAACGTGGTGACGGTCACGGTCGCGCCGGGCACGGTCCAGCACACCAATCTCGTCGTGCCCAACTGACCGTCGGCCGCGGTGGCTCTCGGGGATTGACGACGCTGTCGTCTGTGAAGAACGCCGGCTTGAATCGCGCTCCTTGACGGCGGCACCGGCCGCCCAACGAAACGCAACCCACGGCACTCGACCTGCGGAACCGGCTTGTGGTGTCGGAGGCGACCCGGTCGGGCCGTTCGTCCCCGACCGGCAGACCACGAGGCATGGCGACGGAGAGAGCGTTCCGCAGCACGTCGCACGGAGCCGAGACGGTGCTCTACGGCCGCGACTGCATCGAGGGAATGCGGGAGCTGCTCGACCCGGAGTCGATCGACCTCGTGGTGACGTCACCCCCGTACAATCTGGGCATCACCTACGGGTCTTATGACGACACGGCGCCGCGCGACGAGTACCTGAACTGGATGTCGGCCTGGGGCGAGGTCGTCGACGGCGTGCTGAGCCGCCGCGGTTCGCTCTTCCTCAATGTCGCGGGCAAGCCTTCCGAGCCCTGGGGTCCGTTCGAGGTACTGGAGCGCCTGCGGGAGCGCTTCGTGCTGCAGAACACCATCCACTGGATCAAGTCGATAGCCATCGACGCCGACGTCGTGGGCGCGGCGAGCGGCGTGGGCCGCAATCTGGCCATCGGGCACTACAAGCCGATCAACAGCAGGCGGTACGTGAACGACTGCCACGAGTACATCTTCCACCTGACGAAGGCCGGTGACGTGGAGCTCGATCGCCGGGCGGTCGGCGTCGAGTACCAGGACAAGTCGAACGTCACCCGATGGGAAGCGGCGAAGGGCGACCTGCGGTGTCGCGGCAACACGTGGTTCGTGCCCTACCGGACCATTCAGAGCCGCGACCGGGAGCGGCCCCACCCGGCGACATTTCCGGTGCGGATACCGATGATGTGCATCCGGCTGCATGGCGTCCAGCGCGTGAAACGGGTCCTCGATCCGTTTCTGGGGCTCGGACACAGCGCGCTGGCATGCAGGGCGCTGGGACTCGCGTTCGTGGGGTTCGAGTTGGATGCGGGCTATTTCGCGGATGCGTGTCGGTCGATTGAGGCTTTCGATGCATCGGCGGCGACCGCGCACGGCTCGAGTCAACCGGCTCTGTTCTGACCAGCCGCAAGGCCGAAGATCGGCGCGAAGGTCTCGAAGAACCGCGAGTAGAGCGCGAGTGGCCGAGAACCCGCGTGTCCGGCGGGCCCAGAGTCCGACGAGCGACCGGTGACGGCAGCCGCCAGCGTCTCCCTGCGCACCGTCACGCGGCAACCAGTCGATGTTCCTGCTCCGGGAAGCCGACACCACCTGCGAGTGGGGCGCCTACCCTTCAGGCAGCGCGAACACGAACAGATTGTTGCCCGCGCTGGGCCGCAACTCCGGCGTCAGGCCGAGGAACCCCGAGGCGGTGCCGGCCGAGCCGGTGCCGACGGCCACGTACTGGCGCCCGTCGACCGCGTAGCTGATGGGGAAGCTCGTCACCGCCGAGCCGAGGTTGATCTCCCACAGCACTTCGCCGGTCTCCTGGTCGAACGCCCGGAAGCGCCCGTTGACGTCGCCCCCGAACACCAGTCCGCCCCCGGTCGCCACCAGCGACATGGTGGCCGAGCGCTGGCTGTGCAGCCAGCGGGTCTCTCCCGTCTCGGCCGAGATCGCCTGCACGGTGCCGACCTGGTCCATCCCCGGCGCGATCTGGTTGCGGACAGCGAGCGCATAGTGGCTGCCGGCATCGCGTGAGGCGAGCATCCGCGCGCAGACGTTGCGCAGGGGCATGTACATGGTGTTGGTCAAGGGGCTGTAGGCGCCCGCTTCCCAGTCCTTGCCGCCGAACCAGCTCGGGCACGCCAGCACCTCCTGGCCCTCGGCGGTGAAGACGAGTTCGCCGTTGGGGATGACCGTCCCGGTGGCGCCGTCGATGTTGCTGATGACGTTCTGCGGCACCGTCGGCGTGGCCCAGAGGAACTCGCCGGTCTCGCGGTCGAGGGTGTACACGACGCCGGTCTTGCCGGGGATGCCGGTCACGACCTTGCGCGTCTCGCCGACCGCGAGGCCGGGGTTGATCCAGCTCACGGCCGCGGGGTCGGGGGCCACCGCGGTGTCGACGAGAAGCCGCTCGAAGGGGTGGTCGAGGTCCCAGTGGTCGTTCAGGTGCTGGTAGTACCACACGATCTCGCCGGTGTCGGCGTCGAGGGCGAGCGTGGAGTTGTGGTACAGGTGGGTGTTCTCGACGCCGCCCCGCAGGAACTTGGGCGCCGGCGACGTGACGGAGGTGCCGACGAAGACGAGGTTCAGGTCGAGGTCGACGCTGGGGGCCATCCACGAGCCGACATGCACGCGGTCCTCGTAGGGCACGTCGCCCCACGTCTCGTCGCCGGGCTCGCCGGGGGCGGGCACGAGCCGGCGGCGCCAGATCTCCTCGCCGGTCTCGGCGTCATGGGCCACGATGACGCAGGCCTCGGGTCCCGCCCACGGGCGGCAGCTTCGTCCCGAGAACGCCTTGCCGGCGGCGGCGATGGGACCCGACGAGTGCCGGGCGGGGTTCACGGTGTAGTCGAGGATCTCGGTCTCCCAGACGAGTTCGCCGGTGCGGGCGTCGACGGCATAGATGTAGTCGTCGTTGCTCGTGTCGATGATGCGCGTGCCGTGGATGGCGATGTTGCGGTTCACGCTGACGAGCCCGCGGATGTAGTCGTCGATGTCGTCGGGGAGATCGCGGCGGTACTCCCAGCGGAGGTCGCCGGTGACCGCGTCGATGGCCTGGATGACGTCGTTGGGATTCGGCATGTAGAGGACGCCGCCGTAGGCGATGGGCGTGCCCTGCTGGCTGCCGGGGGCGAGGGCGCGGGTCCACACCATGCGCAGGTCGCCCACGTTGCCGCGGTCTATCTGGTCGAGGGGGCTGTACGCCCAGCCGTCGAGGGTGCGGCGCCACATGAGCCAGTCGCCCGGCGCGGGGTCCGCGAGCATGGCGTCGGTGACGGGCACGAAGTCGTCGACGGTCTGCCCGGCGGGGTGCGAGACGGTGGCCGCCGCGACGACGGCCGCCGCCGACAGCCAACGGACTGCGGTGCGCGATGGGTGCATGGTTCTGACTCCTGGCGGATGCTCGGACAGCGACGCCCCGAGGACTCTGCCCGTCCACGACGGGCCCGGAACCCGGAAGAGCCCGGCCGGCGTCGCTCTCAGGCTGCTTCTTCGCGGACGTTCGGCGACGAAGGCGTCGACGACGCTGGCCGGCGCCCTTCGCCGCCGGCGCGCAATGGCCTGCGCTCGATCGATGGCCCCGGCACGGCTCGCCACACGTCCGGCCGCGTCGATGGAGATGCGCTGCCCGCGCCTGGCTGATTCGTCGGTTCTCTGTGATTCACTCACCGGGCCATGACCGGGCCATCCTACCATTCGGGGCGCCACGTCACCGGACGCTGCACGGGCCAGGCCGCCGCCGGCGCATGAGGCGGTACGCTCCGCCGCCGGCGCAGGTCCCTCACTGCCACCGGAACACGCGGAGCGCGACCACGAACGAGACCGCGCCCCAACCGGCCAGGATGCCCAGCTCGGCGCCGACGCCGGTGAGCGCGTGGCCGTTCAGCATCACGCCGCGCAGCGCGTCGATCATCGCCGTGAGGGGCAACACGCGGATGAATGGCTGGGCCGCATCGGGGAAGTTCGAGACCGCGAAGAAGACCCCGCTGCAGATCCACATCGGCACCATCACCACGTTCATGATGCCGGAGACTCCCTCGATGGTGCGGGCCCGGCTCGCCGTCAGGAGCCCGATGCCCCCGAACGCGAAGGCGCCGAGCAGGGCCACCGCCACCAGGGTCACGAGGCCGCCCTCGTTCCCGACGCCGAAGACCCAGTAGGCGAACCCGAGCAGGACGAGCATCTCGAGGCCGAGGAACGCGAGCCGCGAGATGATCAGCGACGCCAGGAAGTGCGAGCGGCGCATCGGGGTGGCGAGCATCCGCTTCAGCAGCTTGCGCGACCGCGCCATCACGATGCCGAAGCCGAGCCCCCACATGCCCGAGCCCATGATGTTCATGCCCAGCAGGCCCGGCACGAGCCAGTCGATGTAGCGGCTGCCGGGTGTCGCGATTTCCTCGGTCCGCGCCGTCCGCGCCGGATCGTGAACGGCGCGGGCGGCCAGCGCCCGGTCGACGAGCAGTCGGGTGAGCCGGCTCTCGGGGCGGACCGGGTCGTAGCGGTAGGTGGGCGGCGACCCGGGCACCACCACGAGATGCGCGCGACCGTCACGCAGCAGCACCAGCTCGTCCTCCTCGGCGGCGGCGAACCCCTCGAGAGCGTCGGCCCGCGCCAGCGCGGCCAGGACCGGCGCCGCCCCCGGCGCATCCCTGACCGCCACCGACATGGGCTCCTCGCCGCGGGTCTGGAACGCGATGCCCAGGGCCAGGGCCATCAGGATCGGGAACACGAAGACCCAGAACACCATCTCCGGCTCCCGGATCGTCAGCCTGAACCGGGCCAGGGTCAGCGCGGCCAGGGGATGCCGGATGGAGCGGTCGTCAGCCATCGCGCAGGCGCCTTCCCGTCAGCGAGACGAACACGTCTTCCAGGGTCGCGGCGTGGGTGGTGACCGAGTCGAGCGCGATGCCGGCGCCCTCGGCGAAGCGCATGAGGGCCGGCAGAGTCTCCTGCAGCTCGTCGGCGCCGAGCTGCCACCGGTCGCCGTCGCGGCCGACGCTCCGCACACCGGGCAGCGCGGCCAGCCGCGCCTCGCGCTCGCGCCCGACCGGCCCGGCGTCCGGCCCCGACGGCAGGTCGAACTCGATGACGTGGGCGGCCCCCAGCGAGGCGATCAGCTCGCGCGGTGTCCCCGCTGCGATGATGCGGCCCCCGTCGACGATGGCGACGCGGTCGCACAGCACCTGCGCCTCGTCCATGTAGTGGGTGGTCAGCAGGATGCTGCCGCCCGCGGCCCGGAACCCCTGCAGCACCGCCCAGAGCCGCCGGCGCGACTGCGGGTCGAGTCCCGTCGTCGGCTCGTCGAGGAAGAGCAGCTCGGGGTCGCCGACGAGGGCGCACCCGACGGCCAGCCGCTGGCGCTGTCCGCCCGACAGCTTGCCGACCCACGTGTCTGCCTTGGTTTTCAGACCGAGGGTCTCGAGCACGTCGTCGACCGTGCGCCCCTCGCGGTAGAACGACCGGAACAACGCGAGGGTCTCGGCCACCGACAGCCTCTCGTCGAACTGCGTCTCCTGCAGGTGGATGCCAAGCCGCTGGCGCAGCGCGTCGTCGTCCGCGCCCCAACGCGACCCCAGCACCTCGGCCGCGCCCGCGTCGGGCGGCAGCAGGCCCTCGAGGATCTCGATGGTCGTGGTCTTGCCGGCCCCGTTGGGCCCGAGCAGGCCGAAACACTCGCCGCGATGCACCGTGAGATCGAGCCCGTCGACCGCGGTCAGGTCGCCGTAGCGCTTGACGAGTCCCGTACAACGAAGCGCCGCGGAGCCGGCCGCCGGTGGACGCATCGTCGGGAAGGTTCGACTGTCGGCAGCCTGTCGGCGATCTCCCGCGACCACGAGGGATCAGGCGGGGTCGGTACCCGGTCCCCGCGCGGAGAGACGGGCAAGGAAGTCCTCTGCGTCGTCGGCGTCCACGAGCCATCCGCCGCAGGCGATCTGGTCGGGTTCGGTGAGGCGGGCCATCAGGTGGGCGGCGCGCTCTGCAGCGGGGGCGCCGAACCTGGCTGCGGTCATGCGCGTGAGCAGGGCGAGCCGCTCCTCGGTGCGCCCTTGCTGGATGCCCTGCTGGATGCCCTGTTGGATGCCCTGCTCGATCAATGGCTTGCGCCATTCGGCGGCGCGTTCCTCGATGGTCATCTCGAGTCCCTCCAGGGTCGCTGCCGGTGGCATCCTGCCGCCTGGCATCCCACCGGCAGCCACCCGGCCGATCCACGTGGCGAAGGCCTCGCGCAGATCCCCGTCGGACGGGTCGCGCAACTGTCGGCGCAACGACGACGTGACACGCAGGAGATCGCTGGGCGAGCGGCTGCGTTCGATGCCGATCACCGCCGACATCAGGTTGTCTACAGGAAGATCATCGCCCTGGGCATGCCGCTCGTCAAGCAGGACATAGCGCTGCGACAACTGGTACGGCGCCAGCAGGGCGTCGACGGGGGCGATCAGGTCGTCGAGCGCGGTCGGGGACGACCAGGGTTTGTCGCCGTTGTAGAGGACGACGGGTAGAACCGGCGGGAGCGTGCGCCGGGCCTCCGTCGCCCGGTTGCGGCGCAGTTCCTGGTAGAGGAGGGCGGTGTACGCGGCGGTGCGCAGCGCCATCCAGCGGTCGTCGCGCGACTGGAACTCCAACAGCAGGAGCAGATGGAGCTCGGTCGAGACTGTCGGATCGCTCCGCAGACGCATCCGCCAGACGGTGTCGCCCCGGCGGGCCCGGAGCGTGTCGGTGACGTACTCCGCGGGGAGCTTGCGGAGCGTCGAGAAGTCGATGCTGTCGGGGTCGGCGGCGGGGACGAAGCCGCGGAGCAGGTCTTCGACCACGCGGGGAAAGCCGAACAGCCGCTTGTAGTTCTCGTCGTGCATGGCCTCGTCGGGTGCGCTGACGCCAGCCAGGAGGTTCCGGCACGGAACGGGGCGGGGGCCGTTTCAGAAGCGCAGCAGGCGGTTCACCTTGACGATGAACGCGCGGTTGTGGGGGACGGGGAATGGCGACATGTCGGTGTTCCGGTCCTCGTTGAAGACGATGAAGAGCTCGCTGCCGGGGCGGTACTCCCAGCGGAAGCGGATGTTCGCCGACACCTGGTCGAGGCGCGAGTTGTACTGCACGAGGGCGCTCGCGAACATGAGCGGGGTCATCGTGTAGGTGGCCCGCATGCCGACGAGGTCCGTGCGGAACTTCCCCTGCGGCAGATCGATCCAGTTGATCGACAACGACGGCTCGACCGAGACCTGATTGGTGATGGTGACCCGGCCGCGGCCGACGCCGAGGCTGGTCTTCGTTCCCCCGTAGAACGAGCCGTGTTCGGCCATGACGTTGGCCGAGAAGCGGCGCTGCTGGCCGAAGTTGTAGCCGAACTGGAGGTTGGTGAAGTCATAGCCGGCGACGGGAATGGTGACGTCGGGGGCGATGGGGAACGGCAGGGGCAGGAACTCGTACGACTGGATGGCGCCGACGCTGAGCTGATCGCTGTTCTCCCACTCGATGGTGAACAGGCCGGTGGCCTCGCGCGTCTCGACCTGACCGCCGAGGTTCTCCACGTAGGCGAGCGAACCGGTGCCGACGAAGCGCCGCACCGCGCGGATCGACGCGGGTCGGGGGCTGAAGCGGAACTCCGCGAAGCTGCGCCGCATGTCGCGCCGTCGTACGAACCCCACCTCGGGGCGGAAGTCCTCGCCGATCAGCAGGTGCTCGAGCTGCACGCCGTAGCGGTCGCCGGCGTAGTCGAGGTGACCCCGATAGCTCGTGTCGTTGCCGGACAGGCCGTCGGTGCGCGTGCGGGCCCAGTGGGTGTTGATGTTGAGGTCGTCGTAGAAGCCGAACGCGCCGTCGACGCCGTACGCGGCATTCGACCCGTCGCCGAGCTGGTGGCGCGACCGGCCCGTGAACATGGCGCCGACGCTGCTGCGCCGCAGGACGTCGCGCTTGGCCCGCAGCACCGTGAAGTTCGTCCGCTGCACTTCGAGCGGCTCGTCCTCCGGCGCGCGAGGGTCGAGCAGGTCCGCCGGCGGCTCGTCCTCGAACGGGAGGGCGCCGGACTGGATGTTGAGCGCGCCCAGCGTCCAGGCGCCGGCGCGGCCGGTCAACCGCCCCCCCGCCAGCAACGGTACCTCGCGGGTCTGGTGGAGGCCGATGCGCCGGCTGTAGAAGAGGATGGGCGTATCGCTGACGCCGGCGAGCCGGCCGCTCGTCGCCCCCCCGCCGAAGCTGAACGTCCCCTGGTTCTCGAGGAAGAACTCGCGCTTCTCGGGGAAGAAGAGGTTGAAGCGGGTCAGGTTGATCTGCTGCTCGTCGGCCTCGACCTGGGCGAAGTCGGGGTTGGCGGTGAAGTCGCCGGTCAGCCCCTGGGTGACCCCGTACTTGATGTCGATGCCCAGGTCGCCGCCCGGATCGTGGGTCGTCGCCCCCGACGACGCGGCGGAGGTGACGTCTCCGATGACGTACGGCTTCACCTCGACCAGCCGCGACGCCTCGGGCGCGTCGATGCCGACGAGGGTGGCGGCGAGCGAGGCCCGGAAGTGCCCGCGCAGCCCCTGGGCGGCCGAGAGAGGCGTGAGATAGGACGACTCGTTCCGCCAGCGGTTGACACGCCGCGCCTGGAAGCCCCAGACCTGGGGGCCGGCGGCGGGATAGCGGAGCGACTTGAACGGCAGGGCCGTCTCCATCGCCCAGCCCCCCTCGAACCGGCTCACGGCGACGTCGTAGACGGGGTTCCAGTCGAGGTTGATCTGCGACTCGTTGACGACCTCGGCGTCGAGCCGGCCGCCGACCGCCGACACCTCGAAGAGCACGCCGTTGCGCCGCGAGTAGAACGGGTCGAACGACCATGCGAAGTTGTCGTCGCGCACGATGCGGATGTTGTCGCGCCGCATCTCGCTCGCCATCACGCGGTCCGGCCGCGACTCCCAGCAGCGGGCGACGACATACACGTTGTCCTGGTCGAACAGCAGCCACACCTCGGTCTTCTCCGAGGCCGGCGCCCCTTCCTGGGGGTCGTTCTGGATGAAGTCGGACATCGACTCGACGCGGTCGTAGACCGCTTCGTCGAGCCGGCCGTCGATGCTGAGCGGGGTGTCGATGCGGACCGCGCGGACGGTCACGCCGGCCCCGTCGCGGGCGATGACGGCGGGGGCGACGGGGGGCGGCGGGCCGAAGATCTGCGACGGCCGCGGGCCCGGGGCGGTCTGGGCGGCGGCGGACGCCGCCAGCAGCAGGGCGGTGACGATGCAGAAAACGGCGGTGCAGAGTCCGCGTCCCGCGGCCAGGGCGGCGCCCGGCGGCGGATCGCACGGGTGGTTCGTCAGCGCCGTGCAAAAAAGCCGTTCGGGCCCGTGTTCGGAGGTGTTCGAGGTCATGGCCGGGCCGCAAAGGGATTGATGACGCGGACTCCGTCGTAGTCCTGCCCGGCGCTCAGGTCCTCCGTGTAGACCGCGTCGCACCCGGGTACCACCGGGGGAGACGTCCCACCAGAGCGCGAGCGGCGCGTTGTTCGGCGGACTGGGATCAGCCGTCCGCGCGCCTCATCGCCACCGCCGTGCGAATTCAGCGTAGCACGGGGCGCTGGATGCGGTTCCTGTGCACGCCGGGTCGGTCCCCGGGTGGCGCGGTTGACGCCCGGGGCCGGGACCGTGGTACGCTTATCGGACGATGCGCCGGACGCAGTGGCGGCCGTCGCCGTGGGGCGCTCGCGGCCGCTGCCGCCGGGACGAGCCCGACGCCGTTCATCGCCGCGCCGGTGCGCGGACCGGACGATGAGGCGGGCGGGTTGCCCGCGGGGTCGGTTGTGGCGCAGGCGCCCACGCAAGTCGTCGAGTCCAACGCGCGCCCTTAGCTCAGCTGGATAGAGCGTCTGGCTACGAACCAGGAGGCCGCAGGTTCGAATCCTGCAGGGCGCGCCACTCCCCCTTCCCGCCGTCACGATCCCGTTCTTTTCCGCCGCTGCGTACCCGCGTACCCATCGCACCCTGCCCGTCGCCGCCGTTGAACGGGGCGCCGCTCGGCGCTACCATGCGCGGGACAGGGGTACGACGGCTGGAGCCGGTTTTGGAGGGATGACCGTGTCACTCAGACAGACGCGTTGGACGTTCGCACTGCTCGTGCTCGCGTTGCCCGTGCTCGCGGGCGCCGCCGCCGCGCAGCCGGCCGGCGACCTCGAGTGGCCGACCTACGGCGGCGACCTCGCGAGCACCCGCTACTCGCCGGCCGACCAGATCACGGCCGACAACTTCAGCGACCTCGAACTCGCGTGGACGCTCGCCACCGACAACTTCGGTCCCGAGCCCGAGTACAACCTGCAGTCGACGCCGCTCATGGTCGGCGGGGTGCTGTACACCACGGCGGGGACCCGCCGGGCCGTCGTCGCGGCCGACGCCGCGACCGGCGAGCTGCTGTGGACGCACCGCCTCGACGAGGGCGAGCGGGGGGCGGCGGCACCGCGGCGGCTGTCGGGGCGCGGTCTGGCGTACCGCGACAACGGCGGGGCGGGGGAGATCTTCTACGTCACCCCCGGGTACCAGCTCATCGGCCTCGACGCCGCCACCGGCCGACGGCTGCCGCACTTCGGGTCCGCCGGCATCGTCGACCTGAAGCTGACCCTGGACCAGGACATCGACCCCGTGACGGGCGAGGTGGGGCTGCACGCCGCCCCCATCGTCGCCGGCGACACCATCGTGGTCGGGGCCGCCCACCTGCCGGGCGGCCGGCCGCGGTCGATGGAGAACGTCAAGGGGCACATCCGCGGCTTCGACGCGCGCACCGGCGAACGGAAGTGGATCTTCCACACGGTGCCCGGCGCCGACGAGTTCGGCAACGACACCTGGTTCAACGACTCGTGGCGCTACACCGGCAACACCGGCGTCTGGGGACAGATGACGATCGACGCCGAGCTGGGCATCGCCTACTTCGCCACCGAGATGCCCACCAACGACTACTACGGCGGGCACCGGCACGGCGACAACTTGTTTTCGGACAGCCTCGTGGCCGTCGACCTCGAGACCGGCGAGCGCCTCTGGCACTTCCAGTTCATCCACCACGACGTCTGGGACTGGGACCTGCCGTGCGCGCCGATCCTGGTGGACATCACCGTCGACGGGCGGGAGATCAAGGCCATCGCGCAGCCCAGCAAGCAGACGTGGCTGTACGTCTTCGACCGGGTCACCGGCGAGCCGGTCTGGCCCATCGAGGAGCGGCCGGTCGAGGGGTCGGACGTGCCCGGCGAGCTCCTCTCCCTCACCCAGCCGTTCCCCACCAGGCCGCCCGCCTACGACCGGCAGGGGGTGAGCATCGACGACCTCGTCGACTTCACGCCCGAGCTGCGGGCCGAGGCCGAGCGCATCGTGTCGAACTACCGCATGGGCCCCATCTTCACGCCGCCGACGGTCTCGACGCCGGAGGGGCCGTGGGGCACGCTGATGCTGCCGTCGCAGGCGGGAGGCACCAACTGGCCGGGGGCCTCGTACGACCCCGAGACGGGGGTCATGTATCTCTACAGCTACACCCAGGTGGTGTCACTGGGGCTCGTCAACGACCCCGAGCAGTCGGACATGAACTTCATCCGGGGGCGGGCGCCGGGGATCTCGGCCGCCGAGGCGTCGCTGACCATCGAGGGCATTCCCATCATCAAGCCGCCGTGGGGCCGCATCACCGCCATCGACCTGAACCGGGGCGAGATCGTGTGGCAGGTACCGCACGGCGAGACGCCCGACAACATCCGCAACCATCCGCGGCTCGAGGGGGTCGACATTCCCCGCACGGGGCGGATCGGACGCATCGGGACGCTGAACACGAAGACCCTCGTCATCGCCGGCGAGGGGGGGCTGTTCACGACGCCGTCGGGCGAGCCGGGCGCGATGCTCCGCGCCTACGACAAGATGACCGGCGAGGAGGTCGGCGAGGTCTACATGCCGGCTCCCCAGTCGGGTTCGCCGATGACCTACGTGCTCGACGGCGTGCAGTACATCGTGGTCGCCACCAGCGGCGGCGGCCAGCCCGGCCGGCTGCTGGCGTATCGGCTGCCACCGGAGTAGCCTGGTCGCGCCGGCGGCGCGGGGCGCGAGTCTCTGCAAGGGTCGCCGGGGCGGTGGGCGGCGCCGGTCCGCCCGGCCGGCTGCCGGGGTATCGGGTTGCCGCCGGAGAGCCCCTCGCGGCGGCGGCGCGGGCGCCACTCTCGCACGGTGGCGGGGTCGGCGGAGCGCAAGGGGCGGCCGAGCCCACAGGACGCGATTCATGAGCCGGCGTCCGGGCGGCGCCGGACGCCCCGGGTGCGATCCGCAGGTGCAGTCGCCGGCCGACGGTTTCCCGGCCGGCCACCATCGAAGAAGGAGCGGCGCCAATGACTCGCAGCAGGACGTCCATCGGTCGGCGGCGGTTTCTCCAGACCGGCGCGTTCGGCCTCGGGGCCGGCGCCCTCGGCCCCGGCCTGGCGTCGAGCCAGGGCGGCATCGGGTCCGGGCGTGAGGCGGAGCCGGGCGCGGGCCGAGTGCGGATGAGCGGCGACGGCCTGGGGCTCACACCGGCCGACCACGGCCGGCTCCTCGGCCGGCTCGCCGACGAAGGGCGCATCGCCCGCGACAGCTACTCGAACGGCGGCGTCGTCGGCGCGCTCGAGGAGCGGTTCGCGGCGCTGCTCGGCAAGGAGCGCGCGGTGTTCATGCCCACCGGCACCCTCGCCAACCACCTCGCGGTCCGGGCCCTGGCCGGCGGGCGGGGGCGGGCCCTCCTGCAGGCCGAGGCCCACCTCTACAACGACTCGGGCGACTGCGTGCAGACGCTGAGCGGCATCACCCTGATGCCCCTGGCGCCGGGCCGGGCCACGTTCACGCTCGATGAGGTGCAGGAGGTCATCGACCGCACGGCGGGCGGCCGGGTGTCGAGGCCGGTGTCGGTCATCTCCATCGAGACGCCCGTGCGCCGGCGCTTCGGCGAGCGGTTCGACCAGGCCGAGCTCGACCGAATCACCGCGTTCGCGCGAGAGCGCGGCATCGGGCTGCACATGGACGGCGCCCGGCTCTTCCTGCAGAGCGCCTGCACCGGTGTCGACGTGGCGGAGTACGCGCGCCCCTTCGACACCGTGTACGTCTCGCTCTACAAGTACTTCAACGCGGCGTCGGGCGCGATTCTGGCCGGCCCGCGGGCCCTCCTCGACGACATGTACCACACGCGCCGGATGTTCGGGGCGGGGCTGCCCGGAGCCTGGCCCTTCGCGGCGGTGGCCCTGCACCACGTGCCGGGCTTCGTGGGCCGATTCCGACGCGCCGTCGACGTGTCGGAGACGTTCATCGAGCGGGTCACGCGGCACGACGCGTTCGCGGTCGAGCGGATGCCGGCCCCGACGAACCTCTTCCGGCTGCGGGTGTCCGGCGACGACACGGCCGGCTTCCGCGCGAGGCTGCGCGACCGCGGCGTCGATCTCGGGCGTCCCGGCCCGGACGGCGGCATCCTCGTCGGCGTCAACGAGACATGGAACCGCGCCACCGCCGAGTCGCTCGCAGAGCGCTTCACGGCGTCGCTGTAGAAGTTCGAGCCGCGTGCGGCCTCTCGGAGGGACGGCCCGGCGGCGCGCCGCGCGGTTCTCGCGGCGGGGCTTGGCGTTGGGCGACACGGTGTCCGCCCTCCGGGCGACCGGAAGCCCACCCCGCTGTACTCGAGCGGCGATGCATCCCGCCTGAGCCCGGCAAGGGCCGCCTCGGTTCCGATTGCGCCCGACCACGCCCGTCTGCGCCCGATGGGCGCCCTCGACGCGCTTGCTGACGCCAAGGTCTCCTGGCCCTGGCGCAGCGGGTTCCCCAACTCCGCCGTGTCAACGAGACCCGGCGCCGCCGCGGGGCGCTTCATGGCCCTCGGCGCAACGTGGCGTTCCCGACGAGCTTCCGGTTCGGTGGGCACGGCCGTTCAGGAACTCTTCAGGAATCCTTCAGCTACTCTTCAGGAGCGGTTTTCTCCTGTTTCCGGCATCTTACAGGGTCGGTGGGTCGACCCCTCGCCTGCATAGGGCATGCGAGCGGCGTCGGTGCGGGAGATGCCGTGATTCCGAGTCTGGGCGGGTGGTGGAGTGCGAGAGGTCGCCGGCGTGTGTGCGCGGTTGCGCCGGTCTTCGTCGTCGTGTCGCTGTCGGCGTCGGTTCCGGTGCTCGCGCAGGCGCAGGGCATCGTCACCGGCGTGGTGACCGACGACACCGGCGGGGTGCTGCCGGGGGCGGCGGTGGCGGTCGAGACCACGGCCGGGGAGCTGTTCACGGCGACCGACGCGGCCGGCCGCTACACCGTGCCGGAAGTGCCGCCGGGCCCGGCGACGGTCGTGGTGCGGATGGTGAATTTCTCGACCGGCCGCATCGACTTCACGGCGACCGCCGGCGAGCCGGTCACCGTCGACGTGCAGCTCGCCCTCGGCCTCACCGCCGACGTCGTCGTCACCGGCAGCCGCACGTTCCGGAACATCGCCGACCTCGACAATCCGCGCGAGAACCTCGTGGGGGTGGCGAGTTCGGCGAGCGTCGGGGCCATCACCGCCGCCCAGCTCGAGGGGCGCCCCATCATGCGGCCGGGCGAGGTCCTCGAGTCGGTGCCCGGCTTCATCGTCAGCCAGCACAGCGGAGAGGGCAAGGCCAACCAGTACTACCTGCGCGGCTTCAACCTCGACCACGGCTCCGACTTCGCCACCACTCTCGCCGGCGTGCCCCTCAACGAGTCGTCGGGCGCCCACGCCCACGGCTACACCGATGTCAACCAGCTCATTCCCGAGCTCGTGAGCGGCGTGCAGTACACCAAGGGCCCGTACTTCGCCGAGCACGGCGACTTCTCGGCCGCCGGCTCCGCGAACATCAGCTACGTCAACCGGCTCGACCGGCCGCTGTTCAGCCTCAGCGCCGGGGGACAGGGCTGGGGGCGGGCCCTCGGGGCGGTGTCGACGGAGGCGGGCGGCGGCGACCTGCTGATAGCCCTCGAGCTCGGCAGGAACGACGGGCCGTGGGAGCTCAAGGACGACATGCGGAAGGCGAACGGCCTGATCCGGTACAGCCGGGGCGACCGCCAGAACGCCTTCTCGCTGACCGCGATGGGCTACGACGGTCACTGGAACTCGACCGACCAGATCCCGCGGCGCGCGGTCGAGCAGGGGTTGATCACGCGCTACGGCAACATCGATCCGACCGACGCGGGCAGCGCCTTCCGCCACTCGCTGACGTTCGACGGTCTGCGGTCCCGCGCGAACCAGTCGACGCGGGTGACCGCCTACACGCTGCGCGGCGGGTTGAACCTGTACCAGAACTTCACGTACTTCCTGGAAAACCCGGTGGACGGCGATCAGGTCGAGCAGGAAGGGCAACGGTGGAGCTCGGGAGCCAGAGTGGTGCACCGGCGCCTGGGCCGGCTCCTGAACCGGCCCGCCGAGTCGTCGGTGGGGGCTTCGGTGCGCAACGACGCCGTCAGCACCGTCGGCCTCTACAACACCATCGCGAGGCGCCGCACCAACACCATCCGCGACGATGCGGTCGGGCAGACGACGGTCGGGTTGTTCGCCCAGAGCGAGATCGAGTGGAACCCCGTGCTGCGGACGACCCTGGGGATGCGCGGCGATCTCTATCGCTACGAGGTGATCGCGCAGAATCCTCTGAATTCGGGCAGCGGCGACACGGCGCTCGTGAGCCCCAAGCTCACGGCGGTGCTCGGGCCGTGGGCGGGGAGCGAGATCTATCTCAACTACGGCCGCGGATTCCACAGCAACGACCCCCGGGCCGCGACGGTCCGCGTCGATCCGATCAGCGGCGACCCCGTCGACCGCGAGGATCCCCTCGTCCCCGCCCGCGGCGGCGAGGTGGGGTTCCGCACCGTGGCCCTGCCCGGGGTCCAGTCGACGGTCGCCATCTGGTACCTCTCGTTCGATTCCGAGCTCCTGTTCGTCGGCGACGCGGGCATCACCGAGGCCAGCCGGCCCAGCCGCCGGTGGGGCGTCGAGTGGACCAACTATGCGCGCCTCACGCCGTGGATGACCGGCGAGATCGACCTGTCGTTCAGCCGGGCGCGGTTCGCGGACGTCGACCCGGCCGGCAACTTCATTCCCGGCGCCCTCGACCGGGTCGTCGGCGGCGCCCTCACCGTCGAGCCCGCCCGCCGCGTGTTCGGCAGCGTCCGGCTGCGCCACTTCGGTCCCCGCCCCCTGATCGAGGACGGCTCGGTACGCTCGGCGTCGACCACCATCTGGAACGGCGAGGTCGGCTTCCGCGTGAACGAGCGCATGAACATCACCGTCGAGGGCTTCAACCTGCTGAACAGCGACGTGTCCGACATCGACTACTTCTATCTGTCGCGGCTGCCCGGCGAGCCGGCCGGGGGGATCGAGGACATCCACTTCCACCCGTCGCTGCCCCGCACCGCGCGCGTCATGCTGAACCTGACGTTGTGACGGCGCGCGAGATGGGTCGTTCCTCTCGGTGACCGCCGGCATCAGAGGCCGCCGCGACGTGTCCGCCGGATGAACGAACCTTCACCGCGGCCCTGCCGTATACATCGGACAGGACCGGGGGGCGGCCGGCGGCCTGGCCTGACCGCGCAACCTCGGGTGAACACGCGGGCGCATGCGGTCCATCGGCCGCCCGGTCGTACGGCATGGCCCGGAACCTGGGAGGGGAACAGTGAGCAAGGCGACGAAAACGCGGCGCGCGGCACTCGTGGCGATGATGGCGTTCGTGGCGTCGGGCGCGGCCATCGGCCTCCACGCCGAGCAGGGGCAGGACCCGCAACCCTGGATCCACGTCGACATGTCGGGGGAGACCACCCTGAGTCTCAACCTGCCGCTCGCCGCCATCGAGGCGGCGTTGGCGATGGCTCCGGAGACTATCGTGGACGGCGACGGGCAGCTTCAGCTCGGTGGTGACCGCGAGATCCCGGTAGCGGCCATTCGCGCCGCGTGGGGCCAGCTTCGCGACGCGGGTGATGTCGAGATCGCGAACATCCGGGACGGCGATCAGAGTGTCCGCGTCGCTCGGGAGGGTGACACCATCGTGGTCGACGTCACCGGAACGGACGACGAGGACGCCGAGCACGAGGGTGACACGGATGAGGCCGAGCACGACGACCACCACGCGGACGAGGAAGGCGCCGGGCACGACGGGGACAGGCGCGGTCGCGGCCGCGGCTTCGTGGGCGAGGTGCAGGTCCGGGTGCCGGTGAGCGTGGTCGACGCGCTGCTGTCGGGCGCCGGGGAGACGCTCGACCTCCGCGCCGCCATCCAGGAGCTCAGCTCGCTACGGGGCGAGATGGTCCAGGTGAACCATCCCGAGGGCAGCATCAGGGTGTGGATCGACGAGAGCCCGACCCAGTAGCGGCGGCGCGACCTTGCCGTCGCGATGGAGTTTCGCGGCGACGAGGCTTCTGCGGCGCAGGGTTCCGGTCTCGACGAGATCCGGACCCGACGACGGCCGAACAATCCGGCACGACGAGAGCCCGATCCGGCGACGGCCGCATAAGGCCGGAGCCGGGGAGGCAGGACGGGGCGGCCCGCTCGGGCGGGCGCCCCGTTCATGCTATCGTGCCGTGGACTCGAGAGGGAGACATGTCCAGGGACACGCTCACCGCCGCCGCTACGTTCATTGGCGCCGTCGCCGCGGTGATCGCCGCTCTTGGCGTGTTCGTCATCGACGGCAAGCTCGACAGACTCACCGGCCGCGTGGACGGCAACACCACCGCCATCACGGCCCACACGAACACGCCCGGCCTGCGCTAGTCCCCGCACCTGTACGACCTCCGCGCCAGAGAACGGCGCCGTCTCCCGCTGTCAGGCCGACGGTCGCGGTGGGTCCTCGGCGCCGTCTCGTGAAGTGCGCCCGCCGCCAGCGCGTCTTGTCGACGCCGCCGGCAACCGCGGGGCGACGGGCGAGGGGGCCGGCCTCTTCACGGGCCAAGACTCCATGGTCGTTGACACCGCGCACGACCGCGTGCCGCCGAACGAGGGTCCGTCGGCCGCGGACGAGCGCTGGATGCGCGAGGCCCTGGCCGAGGCGCGGCTCGCGCGCGAGCGGGGCGAGGTGCCGGTGGGCGCCGTCGTCGTGCTCGACGGCGCCGTCGTCGGCCGCGGGAGCAACCAGCCGATTCGCGCGGTGGATCCGACCGCGCACGCCGAGATCGCCGCCCTGCGCGCCGCCGCCCGCACCGTCGGCAACTACCGGCTGACGGGCGCGACGCTGTACGTGACGGTCGAACCCTGCCTGATGTGCGCAGGCGCGCTGGTGCACGCCCGCATCGGCCGGCTCGTCTTCGGTGCCGCCGAGCCGAAGGCCGGCGCGGTGTGCTCCATGATGCGCGCCCTCGACCACCCCGCCCTGAACCACCGCGTCGAGGTCGCCGGCGGCGTGCTCGAGTCCGAGTGCACCGAGCTGATTCAGGCGTTCTTTGCGGAGCGCCGGGCCGAGCGGAGGAAGGCTTGATCCGCGTCGCCGAAGGGGTAACATGGTACCCGCTTCGATGGAGAGATCTGGGGGTTCCGCATGCGTCACGTTCGCCGCGTTCGTTCCAGGTGGATGCGCGTCGGCCTCGGCGCCGTTCTGGCCGTGCTCGCGGTGGGGCTCGCCGCCGGCGCGCAGGCCCAGCCGGCGCCGCGGCAGTCGTCCCGGGCCGTCGGCGGGCAGCTCCCCGATGCGGGGACCTTCCGGACCGGCGTCACCCTGATTCGCACCGACGTCATCGTGCGCGACGCCGACGGCGTCTTCGTGCCCGACCTGACCCCGGCCGATTTCCGCATCGCGGAAGACGGCGTTCCCCAGGAGATCGCCTCGCTCGTGCTGGTGCACGGCGGCCGGGTCTTCAACCAGCTCTCGCCGGCGCCGGCGGTGCAGGAGGGCATCATCCTGCCCGGCACCGCGCCCGTGAACCAGATCGCGGGGCGCATCTTCATCTTTTTCGTCGATGCGATGCACCTCGAGCCGCAGAGCACGCCGCGGGTCCGGCACTTCATCAAGGACGTGGTCGACATCCTCGTGCACGAGGGCGATCTCGTCGGGCTAATCTCGAACGACTCGGGGGGAACGGCGGTCGACATCACCTACGATCGGGAGCTGGTGAAGGCCTCGGTCGACGGCATCATCGGCACCGGCCTGACCCCGCGCGAGCTGATCCTCGACGTGCAGGACGGGCGGGACGGGCCGGCGGAGCTGCGCTGGCGTGCCCATCGCGCCTTCCTGACCGTGAACACCCTCCTCGAGAACCTGGAATCAGTCCAGGATCGACGCAAGGTCCTGATGTACGTCAGCACCGGTTACGACCTGAATCCGTTCGAGCTGCAGCGGCTCTACCGGACCAACCGGGCGGACCGATTCCTGCGCGACCGCCGGTCGGATCTCGCCGCCAACGACCCCGAGAGGGCGGCGCAACTGGCTCCCTTCGACCGGATTCAGCGCCAGGGCACGGTGTTCTCGGACGCGGAGCTGGTCGGCGAGATGGAAGAGCTGGCCGCCGCCGCCAATCGCACCAACACGACGTTCTACACGCTGGACCCGCGCGGTCTCGTGTCGAGCCCCGACATCGACTTCGACGTCCCGCTCGAAGCCTGGCGCGAGTACCAGTTGGCGGCGCGGTCCAGCCTGCGAACGCTGGCCGAGATGACCGGCGGCATCTCCATCGTCAACACGAACAACTTCGAGGGGATGCTTCGTCAGATCGACGCCGAGACCAGCGATTACTACATGGTCGGCTACTACACCAGCAACCCCGATCCGACCCATCGGCACCGCGCCCTCAACGTGACCGTGGCGCGTGACGACGTGTCGGTGCAGTCGCGCACGTCCTATACGCTGAGCTGGCCCGCGACCGCCGGCGTGGCGGGGGGACGATGACCGTGCGCGCCGAACTCGTCGTCCTGCTGGCGCTGTCCGGCATGACGACGGCGACGCCCTCGACGGCGTTGGCCGCGCAGCGCCCCGCCGCCGTGCTCGCGGAGGTCGGGGCTGTGCTGCGTGAAGAGCTCGACCTGCGGCGCATCGACTACCGCGTCGACGGCGCCGAGGTCACCCTGGCGGGCGAAGTGCCGACGTTGTGGGTGAAGACCCGGGCGATCGACCGCGTCCTGGAGATCGAGGGCGTCGACACCGTCGCGAGCGAGTTGGTGATTCCCGGCCGCGAGGACGACGACGAGATCGCCGCGGACGTCGGCGTGGCGATTCGAAACTATCGGTACAACACAATCTGGGACTATGTCGGAGGCTCGGTCGTCGACGGCGTCGTCACGCTCAACGGCAGCGTGACGCCGGACCGGGACAAGCCGGGCGAGCTGTTCGCCCGCATCGCCCGCATCGCCGGCGTCCAGGACGTCGTCCTCGACCTCTTCGTGCAGTCGGCGTCCCGCCGCGATCGGGATCTGCGCCGGCTCATCGCGCAGCGGGTGCAGCGGCACCCGGTGTTCGCGCAGTACCTCCTGCTCGCCGACTCGCCGTTCCGCATTCTCGTCCACGAGGGAGAAGTGCTTCTCGTCGGCTCGGTGCGCAGCGGCGTCGAGAGGCGGGTCCTCGAGCAGATCGCCCGCCAGGCGTTCGAGACCGAGCGGGTGATCAACCGGCTGCAGGTCGGCAGCCAGGGCTGATCGTCGCCTTCGGCTCCGCTGCCGCCCAACCAACCTTCCAGGACTGGACTCATAGCGGGGGCGACAGTCCCGCTGCCACACCATGCCGAACCGCCCCGGCGGTCTGTCCGGCCGCCGACGGTCTGGAACCGCTTGCGGGAGACTTGTCTACCAGTCGAGCATGCACGAACGGCGCAGGCTGGGACAGTCCGCGTCAGGACCCGTCGTCGACAGGAACGTGGAGTCGTTTGTCCGGAAGGGAGACCATCATGAGGAACGTCGCAACGGCCCTGCTGCTCTTTGCCACCGGCGCCGCAACGGCGGCGGGGCAGCCGGCGTGGACCACGACGGAGCTGGCCGGCGGCGGCGCCCAGTTCCAGCTCACGAACGACGACGAGGCATCGCTCATCCTCGTTTGCGAGCTCCGGGGCGTCAATGGGGGGTTCGAGTTCCCCGCGCCCGTGGACCCGACGGAACGGGCCACCCTGCGCGCCGTTCCCGGCGAGCGCCAGAACGTGGCGGTCACGCCCATCAGCGATCGCCTGTTCCAACTGACCGGCGGCCGGGGCGTCGATACGTTCCTGCGGCTGCTGCGCACCACCGCGAATCTTCGAGTGACCCTGAGCGGTGAGCGGGCGGCCTTCCAGGTGTTCGGCAGCGACTCGATCGTGTCGGAGTGTCTGCAGCGGCAGGAGCCGCCGCCCGAGTGAGCACGCCGATCCGGGTTGGCCGAGTTGCCGGCGTGCGACGAAGACAGACGGACCGAACAAGAGGGCCGAGCGCTCGGCGCCCGGCCCTCGCTCGTGGCGGCAGGAGCCGCCGGCCGTATTCCGGCAGCCGGTCCGCCGCCGGCCGGTTCCGCCTGCAACCCCGTAATCGACCGGGCCGGAAGCTCACGTCGCTTCCGGCCCGGCCTGCACGGAACGTCGACCCCGGCTAGAAGCCGTAGCGCATGCCGAAGTTCGCCTGACGCGGGAACCCGCCGCCCCGCAGCGACGTGTAGTTCAAGAACGAACCGCTGTTCTGGTTCCCGTTGGCCGGGTTCCAGTTCGTGCGGTTGGTCAGGTTGATGACGTCCAGATAGATGTCGATCGTCTGGTCCGCGCGCGGGCGCACGCGATAGCCGAACCGGAGGTCGAGCTGGAGGTAGTCGGCCGAGCGCGCCGCGGCCTGGCACCCCACGGCGTTGATCAGCTCGCAGTTGCCCCGGGTCTGCTCCACCGTGATGGGGTTCGCCCCGGTGCCGGTGTACATCCCGGGCGGCAGCGGATCCCAGAGCGAGCCGTTGCGGTTGATGTCGATGGTGCTGTTGTAGATCGTGAACGGCAGCTCGGTCATGTAGCGGAGGATGGCGGCGGCCGTGATGCCGCCCGGGAGCTCGGTGTTCCCGCTGAGGGTCAGGATGTGCCGCCGGTCGGTCTCCGCATCCTGCCAGTTCTCGGCCATGTTGAGCTCGCCGAGCACCTGGCTCTGGACGCCGTTGAGACTCGGCCCGTTGGTGCCGTACTGCTCGAACGAGTTTCCGTGCGAGTGCCCCCACGCATACGACAGGCGGGCGCCCCATCGGTCGGAGTAGCGCTTCTCCACGGCCAGATTCAGCGCGTCGTACGAGGACCGCCCGACGCTTTCGATGGACAGCACCCGGTTGATGAACGTCCCCGCGAACGGGTACCCCGTCAGGGGATCCATGGCGCCCCCCTGATAGAACACCGTGTCCATCCGGTCCTCGACCCGCTGCCCCCCGAAGGCGCCTCCCACGTCGTAGTAGGTCAGCGGGTCGGACTGGCTCGTCCCATCCCGAAGCGGCGCGACGTAGTTGATCCGGTTGAGCAGGTCGCGGCCCCGCATCATGATGTAGTCGGCCGAGACCGACAGCGTCGGCAACAGCTCGCGCTCGTACCCCACCGTGAACTGATGGAACCAGGGCTGGTTCCGCCGCTCGTTGTCGAGGTAGACACGGGCCTGATTCAACTGCTCGGCCCCCGAGAAGTTGGCGGCGATCCAGTCGTGGTTCACGAGCACGCACCCGTTGGTGGGGTTGCCGGTGGCCGGAGGGCACTGTGAGAACAGCGGGTCGCCCGGCCTCACGATGATGGTCGCGGCGATGAGCTCCGGATCGGTCGCCGGCAGCCCGAGGCGCGGGTTGGGGTCGCGGTTGAAGTTCCGCGGGAAGGTGACGTCGAACGACGTCTGGGTGGCGGGGTCCTGCAGGACGTTGTCGAGCC
Source organism: Vicinamibacterales bacterium (assembly GCA_965199675.1). GTDB lineage: Bacteria > Acidobacteriota > Vicinamibacteria > Vicinamibacterales > UBA8438 > JAJEEA01. Next base: position 186,050 of record CBDATI010000019.1, read on the forward strand.
CGCTCAGGAGCGTCCGGTCGTAGAAGCGGCCGTAGCCCACCCGCATGACCGACCGGCCGTCACCCTCCACGTCGTAGGCGATGGACAGCCGGGGCGAGAAGTTGTCCCAGTCGCGCGGATCCTCGCCCGGCGGCATCAGCGGATTGGACTGCAGCCTCCCGTGCAGCCGCTCGGCGTCGTATCTGATGCCGAGCCCGAGGGTCCATCGCTCGTTGAGCGTCCACTTGTCCTGGAAGAACAGCTCCAGGCTGTCGCCGGGGTACTCGAAGAACCGCCCGTTCGGGTCGCCGACCCGAATCCGCAGCCGGTCCGGGTAGGTGAAGAGGTTGTCGACGTCGAAGGGAAGGGTCTCGCTCGCCATCCGGAACTCCCCGCCGAGGTGGTTCTCGCTGAAGTCCCTGATGGCGTTCACGTTCCAACTGCCCCCGAACTTGACGTCGTGGTCGCCCATCTTGTCGGGGATGAACCACGACGTCGTGTTGGTGAACTGCCACTGGAAGTCGTCGCGGCCGCCCGAGGTGGTGTCGATGTTGTCCTGGTAGCTGCTGGTGTAGTAACCCGGCGGCAGGTCGCGCATCACGCCGGTGCGGAGCGTCGGCCCGCCCGCGGCGACCCACTGGGAGGCCCCGCCCGCGAACCGCTCCTCGCTCCGCATGCCCCGGAACGTGTTGACGACGTTGTTGCCGAGGACGCTGGTGGCGCTCCCGACGACCATCCACTCGTCGTCGGCGTTCTCCGAGGTCGCGTTGATCGTCCGCAGGGTCGACGCGAATACGTCGAGCTCCGGACTCAGTTCGCGCAGGTGCCGCACCGCGAACGAGTGGTTGGCGCTCAACTGCTGGTCATAGCGGACCAGGTAGTTCCAGGCCTGCCAGTCCTCGTTCGACGTGCGGTTCAGGTCGGGGCGGCTGTTGAAGATGCGCGTCCGGCCCGGCTTGGTGAGCCGCCGCTCCAGGCTGGTGAAGAAGTGGGCCCGGTCGCGGACGACGGGGCCGCCCACCACGCCGCCGAACTCGTACTTGCTGTTCTCGGGCTTGTCGTTGCCCGCCTGCTGGGTGAGGTAGTCTGTCGCGGTCATCGCCGTCGACGTGTTGTAGCTGAAGGCGGCGCCGCTGATCTGGTTGGTGCCCCGTTTGGTCACCGCGTTGATGATGGCGCCGCTCGCCCGGCCGAACTCGGCGTCGAACTGGTTGGTGATGACCTGGAACTCGGAGACCGACTCGATCGCCACCTTCACCTGACTGCCGCCCGCGCCCGCGCTGGTGGAGTCGGCGTTGTTCGCGCCGTCGGTGTTCAGCGTGCTCGCCGCCCCGGTCTGCCCGTTGGCGATGATCGAGTCGTTTCCCTGCGAGGCCGACGGATTGAACTGAAGGCCCGGCAGGGTCGCGATGGCGGCGAACGCGGACCGGTTCACCAGAGGCAGCTCCACCAGCTCGTCCGCCTGCACCGTGCCCCCCACCTCGGCGGAGGTCAGGTCGACCAGCGGCGTCTCGCCCGAGACCGTGATGGTCTCCTCGATGCCGCCAACGGTCAGGACGATGTCGAGGTCGGTCGTCTGACCAACGGTCAGCACGTAGTCGGTCCGCTCGGCCGTCGAGAAGCCCGGCAGGGACGCGGTGACCGTGAAGGTGCCGGGCAACAGTTGCGCTGCGAAGTACGTGCCGTCACTCGAGCTGATGACTTCGCGGAACGTGCCGTCGTCCTGGTTCGTGATGAGAACGGTTACGCCCGGCAGGACGCCACCCTGTTCATCGGTTACGCGACCGCGAAGCTCCGTTCGACCGACCTGAGCGAGGGCTAACGTAGCCGTCGTACCGAGCACCAGTGCGACGGTGACCAGCAACGCTGTGAGTCTCCGCATGTTTGCCTCCTTCAGAGGTACAAATGACGAACGGACGAACTCGTTGCAGTAATTGTTCCAACGTCGACTTAGTCGGGTCCCGCCGCTCCAGAGCCTCGCCTCCTTTCCGTGCCACCCGCCGTGAGGGGGGTGATTCCCGTCACGGCTCGCCCTCCAATGCCGACGGAAACGCTCCGGCGAGCCGAGTGACTCCAATACACCGGATTTCGCCAACCAACCGTTTGGGGGCGGTCCCCCCTTCCCGCGTAGACGGACTCGCGCGGCGCGCGGCGAGCTGGTGACGCGGCCGGGAATCTGCGCGGTGCGGCAGATGCCCGGCGGAAGTCACGGGAGGCCGTCGGAACCGCGGCCGGCGGCTACGGCTGGATGGACGACAGGATGCCGGTCGCCTGCGCCGCGAAGCGACCGTTCGGCTCGCGGTCGAGGTAGATCCGGAACTCGGCCGCCGCCTCCGCCATCTGGCCGGCGTTGAGGTTCGCCATGCCGAGCCAGTAGTGGGCCTCGCCGTGATTGGGGTCGAGCTCGAGCGTTCGCTCGAACTGCTGCCGGGCCTCGTCGAGGCGTCCCGAGTTCCAGAAGATGAGGCCCTGGTCGAACACCGCGGTGGGGTCGTCTGCCCCGCCTCCGCCGGAGAGCCGCGCCGACGCGGCGCTCGCCTCGGCCGCGTCGTCGAAGCGCCGCTGCGCGTTGTAGAGCTCGGCCAGCCCGTCGTAGGTCTCGGCGTTGTCCGGCTCCAGGGCCAGCGCCGCCCGGAAGGCCGCCTCCGCCTCGTCGTAGGCCCCCAGCCGGCCCTGCACGATGCCGAGGTTGCGCTGGCACTCGGCGCACTCCGGCGTCGTCTCGAGCGCCGTCTGGAAGAACGCGACGGCCGCCGCGAGGTCGCCCCCGCGGAACGCGGAAAGCCCCTGCTCGAAGGCGTCGGTGGTGGCGGCGCGGGCGTCGAGCGCGGCGCGCTCCTCCTCCGACACGCTCTCCCGGTACACCTCCTCCAGGGTCCGCAGCGTCAGGTCCTGCTCGAGCTCCTGCCCGGCCCTGAGGTCGACCGCGACGCGGTTGATGCCGACGCCCTCCTTGAGCGCGGTGAGGGTGTAGGGACCGCGAACCAGCCCCATCTGCAGGTACTCGCCCTCGGCGTTCGTCGTCACCTCGTAGCTCCGGGCGAGGCCGCCTTCGTACACCAGCGTGACGGTGACGCCGTCCACGACCTGGCCTGCGGCGTCGGTGATCACCCCGAACACGCGGGCGTTGTTCTGCGCGGCGGCCGTTGCCGCGGTGGCCATCGCGAGCGCGATGATCAGGACGAGCGACCGGCACAATCTGCTTGCTGCGAGCATGCCTGTTCTCCCTTGCTTCGACATCGCTTCAACGAGGGCGGCCCTGTCGGTCCGCCCGATCGGTGCGGGTGTCGCACGGCGATGACTTCGATTATAGTGTGAGATCAAGCCATTCTTACCAGCCTGCAGGCGTCGACAGCGCATCGCTCGCGAGTCCGCGGTTTACCCCGACGCAATCGGCTCGCCCGACGGGCCGCCAGCCGGTTTCGACGACGACGAGCCGCTCCAGGGAGACGATCATGCTGAAGACACTCGCTGCGGCAGTGCTCCTCGCCATCCCCGCCGCGCCTGCGGCCGCGCAGGCGGCCTGGGACTCCCGGGATCTCGGCGGCGGCGGGGCGGAGTTTCGACTCGGCAACGACGAGGGAGCGGCGATCATCCTCGCATGCCAGCTCGGGGGCGTCAGCGCGGGGTTCGAGTTCCCCGAGTCCCTCGAAGTCACCGGGAGCGCCTCGATTCGCGCCGTGCCCGGCGAGCGCCAGAACATCGCGGTGGCGCCCGTCAGTGACCGTGTGGTCCGCGTCACGAGCAGCCAGGGACTCGAGGCGCTGCTCCGGATGCTCCGCACCACCGCCAACCTCTACGTGCGCGCGGGCGGCGCACGCGCAAACTTCGAAGTGTTCGGGAGCTCCCCGCTCATCACCCAGTGCCTGGAGCGCCAGGACGAGGCGATACGCGACCCGACGCGCCGGTTCCGCAGCTTCCGCTGACGTACGCGTCCGTGTTGCTCAGACCTGGCTGCCCCGTTCAGGGGGCTGCTCCGGACGGTGTGTGGAAATGTAGCGTCCTGGTTGTCCAGTCGACGGGGCGCACAGGCGTCGGTCGGGGGGACGGTCGTCGGCCGGTGGCCGGAGCGCCGGAGCGTGCCGAGACGGAACCGGGTGCGGGTGGTTCAGGGATCCCCGCTGACGGTTCATGAAAGAAGAGGGCCGGGCGCCCGGCGCCCGGCCCTCGGTTCACGAGACGCCGCCCACGGTTCGCTGAGGTTAGAGTTAGAAGCCCCACCTCATGCCGAACTGCGCCTGCCGCGGGAAGCCGCTGCCCGCCCGCAGTCCGGTCAGCACGAGGAAGTTCCCGCGCATGTCACCGCTCGGGTTGTTGAAGTTCGCCCGGTTGGTGATGTTGAAGACGTCGAAGAAGATGTCGAGCGTCTGGCGGTCGGCCCAGCGCGTCCGGTGGCCGAACCGGATGTCGAGCTGCAGGAAGTCGGGGCCGTACGCGCCGTAGGGCCCGCCCGCGTAGTCGACGTTGATGGCGTCCTGTCCCGAGCCGCTGTAGTTGCCGGCGGGCAGGAAGTCGGGGCCGATGCCGTTCTGGTCGAGGTCGAAGTTGCTGTCCTGCAGGTGGAACGGCGCCCCGCTCATGTAGCGCAGCACGCTGCTGAAGGTGATGCCGCCCATCACCGGGATCTCGGTCCGGCCGCTGATGGTCACGTTGTGCCGGCGGTCGTACTGGCTCGGCCCCCAGAGGCAGTCGACGTTCAGGGCGGCGCCGACCTGGCAGAAGTTGGTGTAGGTGAACCAGAGGGAGTTGGTCTCCTTCTTCGCCAGGGCGTAGACGGCGCGGAAGCCCCAGTTGTCGGCGTAGCGCTTCTCCAACTGGAAGTTCAGCGCGTTGTAGGTGCCGCTGCCGTTGCTGGTGGTGAAGCGGACGTCGCCGGCGTACCAGTCGTCGCCGTCCAGCGTGCCCGCCAGCACCCCGAACGCGTCCGACCGGCTGATCGGGTCGGTGCGGCCAGTGCCGGCCCGCAACCGGGGGTTGAGGTTCTGCCGCATGTGGGTGTCGCGGTCGAGCTGCCGGACGTAGTCGACCGACGCCGAGAGCACGGGGTTCAGCTCGCGCTCGTAGCCGATCGTGAGCTGGTGCGAATAGGGCTGCTCGCGGTAGGGGTTGTCGTACTCGATCGAGCCGGTGTTCAGGCGGCGCGACCCTGCCGGGAACAGCTCGTTCAGCACCTGCCGGTTCACGGTGGGGCAGGCGCTGCCGTTCGGGTTCGCGGGGCAGGGTCCGGGGGTGACCTCGATCAGGCGGAAGAGGTCGCCGGTGGGCGCCATGCCGTTCGACGGACCGGGGTCGGCGGTGTCCTGCGGGAAGCTGGCGGTGAACGAGTCGATGTACGGCGTGGCCTGCCGGTAGTTGTTGACCGCGTATCCCAGGGTCTTGTCGTAGAAGATGCCGTAGCCGCCGCGCAGCACCGACCGGCCGTCGCCGGTGAGGTCGTAGGCGAACGACGTGCGCGGCGCCCAGTTGTTGTAGTCGATGGGGTACGTCCGCCCGCCGAGGCCGGCCGGCGAGCCGATGCCCGGTCCGCCCAACGCCGTCGGGACCCCGACGGCGTTGGGGCCGAAGAACGGGTTGTAGTCGTTGGCGATCGGGAAGATCTCGAGATCGTAGCGGAATCCGGCGCTGATCGTCAGCCGGTCCGTCACCTGCCACTTGTCCTGCGCGAACGACTCCAGCGTGTGGAACTCCGAGGGCGACGTCAACTGGCCGCCGACCCGGATGTGCAGCCGCTCGGGCCACGTGTGGAAGTCGTTCGCGTCGAACGGCATGTCGGTGTCGAAGATGAACGTGCCGTTCTGGTTGCCCTGGTCGCGCCACAGCATGTTGGTGCGGTGGTAGGTCGCGCCGAACTTCAGGTCGTGGTCGCCCATCCGATCGGGCACGAACCATGAGAACGTGTTCGAGTAGCTCCAGTGGTGGTCGCGGTTGCCGCGCGCGCTGTCGTGCGCGTTGTCCTGGAAGGTCCTGAAGTTGTACCGGGGCAGGCACTGCGTCTGCAGGGTCGGGAAGTCGGCGTCCGAGGCGCTGAACCCGCCGAGGTCGCGCCAGCACGGGTTGGCCCGCCACCACTGCTCGCGCGTCGCCGAGACGCGGAAGGTGTTGACCTGCGAGTTGCCGAGGACGCTCGTCCAGCTCCCGACGTAGGTCTGGTCGTTGTCGGTCTCGTCTTCCAGGGAGGCGAGGGTCGCCTGGCGGCCGCCGAGGAGGTCGAACTGGGGCGCGAGCTCGCGCAGCCAGCGGAACGCCCACGAGTTGCTGGCGTTGACCTGGTGGTCGAAGCGGATCAGCGTGTTCCACGCCTCCCAGCTCTCGACCGTCGTGAAGTCCAGGTCGGGCCGGCTCGGGAACACCTTGGGCCGGCTCGGGGCGACGACCTGCCGCTCGAGGCTGAAGAAGAAGTGCGCCTGGTCGGGCACGATCGGTCCGCCGATCACTCCTCCCCACTCCATCTTGCTGCTAGGCGCCTTTTCGAAATTCTCGTTGGCCGCCTCGAAGTAGTTGGGGCTCGTCAACTGCTCGCTGGTGTAGTAGTTGAACGCGGCGCCCGTGAAACTGTTGGTGCCCTGCTTGGTGATCGAGTTGATGACGGCGCCGCGGGCCCGCCCGAACTCCGCGTCGAACTGGTTGGTCAGGACCTGGAACTCCTGGACCGACTCGAGGGGGACGCGGGTCTGGCCGCCGGCCCAGGTGCCGCTGTTGTCGTCGTTGTTCGCGGCGCCGTCCACCGACACGTTGTTCGTCCCCGGCGTCTGGCCGTTGGCGATCATGGTGTCGTTGCCGAGGCTCGACGACGGGTTGAACTGGATGCCCGGCAGCAGCGCGATGGCCGCGAAGTAGCTGCGGTTGCCGGTGGGCAGCTCGGTGAGGTCGCCGGTGTTGATGGTTCCGCCGACCTCGGACGAGGTGAGGTCGACGAGGGGCGCTGCCCCGGACACCGTGATGGTCTCCTCGATGGCCCCGATCGTCATCACGATGTCGAGGTCGAGCGTCCGGCCCACGCCGATGGCGAAGTCGGGGCGCTCGAACGAGGCGAACCCCGCGAGCTGGGCGGTGACGCGGAAGACGCCGGGCAGCATCTGCCCCGCGAAGTAGCTGCCGTCCGCGCTCGAGACGACCTCGCGGAATGTCCCGGTATCCTGATTCGTGATCAGGATGCTGACGCCGGGCAGGGCGCCGCCCTGCTCGTCCGTCACCGAGCCGCGCAGCTCGGCGCGCCCCTGTTGGGCGAGGGTGGTGGTGGCGCCTGCGCCGAACAGCAGGGCGACCGCGACGACGACGGCCGTGGTTCGCTTCATGTGTGCAACCTCCCGTTGATGGACGCGACTTGACGACGGCGAGCGGCAAGTGCGCAGGCGCAACCCCGGAAGTCCGAGGGGGGCGGCGTTTGCGGCGCGGTCGTTCGGAAACGGTACTGCTGCAAGGCGCGTTCCGGCCATCGTCATCCCCGCGACGGGTGTGTTTCGACCGTGTTTCAACGCTACGGCGCCAGAAACGGCGTCACAACCACCCAGCCGGGTCGCGCCCAGTCATTCACTATGTTGGCCCAGGGTTCCAATTCTTTGGATTGAACCCCCGACCGGTTGCGTACGGCTTCGCGGGCAGCGTACACTAGAAGGGTGTCAATGCCAACCGCGCCGGTGGTCACCGGCCGCCGCGGCAAGGGCGCAGGCCGAATCGGTCGAGATGGTGGATGAACCCCATCGCAGAGCCGCGCGGGTGGCGGTCGGGCGGGAACCCGGCTCGGGCCGTGGCCCCCGAGTCGTCGTACCGTCGGAGTGAAAGGCGCCCTCGCCCGGGGCGCAACCCACCGGAAGTCGGCCCGTCCTGTGCGGAGAGGTACCGAAGTGGTCGTAACGGGGGCGCCTCGAAAGCGTCTTGTCGGGTAACCGGCACGTGGGTTCGAATCCCACCCTCTCCGCCACTCCTTCACTTGCAGAAACCCATGACCAGATTTGCCCTGGCGTTCATGGCCGCCGGTTTGCTGGCCGCCTGCGCCGCCGAGCCGCCGGCGGAGGCGCCGACCGAGCCGGCGCCGGCAGCGGTGAGAACCCTGCCCGGGCCCGGCGGCGTCGCGACCATACCGTTCACCTCGGTCCGCGTCTGGTTCAACGACGAGACCGATCCGGGGCAGAGCTCGCTCGCGCTGGCGGGCCCCGACGGCGGCATCTCGCTGGTCGGGGTTCATTCGATGGGCGAGGGCGACCTGATGGCCGCCGTCAGCGGGGCGACCTACCCGGGCGAGTACACCCTCACCTGGACGGCGGTGGGTCCCGGCGGCGCGACCGCCACCGGCGACGTCCTGTTCACCGTGGCGTCGGCCGAGCCCGCCTCCGCGTCGGACGACCCGCCGGCCGGCGACGGCGCGCAGGCGCCGGGCGACCGGGACTGAGCGCCGTTCCCGGGAACGCTCCAGACGCCGCAGAGATCCGCCCGCCCCGACGATCGCCCACCCCGACGATCGCCCGCCCCACACCGCCGCCCCTGCTGCCCCGGCTCGCGGCGCCCCGGGAGCGGATGATGACAGCCGTACGCCGCGTGCGGTACGCTCAGCGCGAGGGACGGTGCGGGAGGTTCCGCCTCCCCCACCGACAGTCCCACGGCATCGACATCAAACGATGGAGAGAGCAGACCGCATGGGTTCCAACGGCACGCCAATCGTGATTCGCAGCGCCGCCGGCCGCGGCGCGTCCACCGACGTCCGCGTGGAGGTGCCCGCCTACGAGCGCCGGCGGCTCGAGGACGTGGGCTTCATGACCGCGATGACCCTGACGCTGCTCGGCAACTACCAGCAGACGGGGCATTTCGGCGGGCCCCTGGCGTACACGCCGTACAACGTCGCCCTGCACCTGGCGGGGCCCGAGAACGGCGGCCTGTGCTACGACTACCGGCGGCCGAAGCACCCGTTCGGCGACAAGCTGCTGCTCGCCGGCGGCCACAACATCCCGACGCTCTACGCCCTGTGGATCATCATGGGCGAGGCGATGGCCCGCCGCCACGCCGCGACCGGCGACGACCGCTTCCGCGTCGATCCGAACGTCGCGATGCTGTCCATCGACTGCCTGGGCTTCCGCCGCGGGGCGGGAGCGCTCGGGACGCTGCTCGCCGACGCCGGCGTCGACGGCGATCCGCTGTTCGCGCAGGCCGACCTGCGCGGCATCCGCTCGCTCGCCGGGCACTCCGAAACCACCGACCTCATCAACGACGTCAACGGCGGTCCGTCGGGCATCGGCGTCGCCACCGCCGCCGGCAAGGCCGCCTTCTGGGACTTCATGGGGGCGGGCCCGTCCCCGAAGGTCGTGGCCCTCGAAGGCGAGTTCGCGATGACCTCGGGGCATTCGCAGGAGTTGAAGACCCAGGCCGTCGCCCAGCAGGTCGGCAAGCGGCTGCGCATCCTGCTCTCGTACAACAACGCGGGCATCGACGACGCACTCGTCGGCGGCGTGGTGTCCGAGTCGATGAACGGCTACGAGATCGCCGATCAGTGGTCCGCCTACGGGTGGAACGTGCTGGCGGTGGAGGACGGCAACGACTACGACCACGTGCTGGCGGCGCTGCGGACCATGGAGACCTGGGACCCCGACGACCGGCGTCCGATGATCGTCGTCGGGCGCACCACCAAGGGATGGTGGCCGGGCGCGCGCGACGGCGCCATTCCCGGTTTCGGCCCCCAGGTGGTGGGCTACCCCAGCCATCCCTACTCGATGAAGATGAACTCGCCGTACTTCGTGGCCCTCGCCGAGACCTTCGAGCGACGTTACGGCGTCACCTTCGAAGGCATCCGCGACGGGGCGGCGACCAGCGAGGCGGAGCGGTTGCGGCAGTTCAAGACCAACGTCGACGTGGTGATGTCGGTGCTCGATCGGAACGGCCTCGGGGACTGGCTCACCGACCGGATGGTCGACATCGGCGACCGCGTGCGCGACGATGTCGGGCTTCGGTTCGACGTGACGAGAGACCCCTTCTGCGACGACCGCCTGCGCGTGGACCGCCTGCCGGTCGAGCCGCAGCAGGTGACCGCGCGCCTGAACGGCGGCGCGCAGGAGATTGGCATCGAGCTGTTCAAGCCGGCGGGGGCCATGGCGGGGACGCGGCGGGCGATCTCCGAGGTCATCAAGTGGATGAACCACGTGACCGGCAACCGCTTTCTCACCCTGTCGGCCGACCTCTCGAGCTCGATCAACGTCGAGAAGGGGTCGCTGACCGGCCACTACGACCCGTCGTCGAACCAGGCCGGCACGCGGCTCAAGGCGGCGATTCAGGAGGCGGGCAACGCCTCGACCGCGGTGGGCCTCGTGGGCCAGAGCGCGTCCCTCGATCCCGCGGTGCACAGCGGCGTCTGGGCCCTGAGCGGCAGCTACGGCGCGTTCACGCCCCTCATGTACCTGCCGGCGCGCATCTGGAGCCAGCAGAACCAGGACAGCCCGTTCCGGGTCGGGGTGCTCCACATCCTGGCCGGGCACTCGGGGCCGGAGACGGCGGCCGATGCGCGCACCCACTTCGGCATCTTCGCGCCGCAGGTGTGGAAGCTCTTCCCCCGCGGCCAGGTCATCACCCTCAACTTCTGGGACTACAACGACGTGGCGCCGGGCTACTTCGCGGCGGCGGAGATTGCCGCCCGCGACCCGCAGGTGGGGGTGATCGTGCTCGAGGTGGCGCGCCCCGACCTCCAGGTGGCCGACCGCTCGACCTTCGCCGACCCCGACCTGCGAGCCGCCGCCAAGGGGTTCTACGTGCTGCGCGACTTCGCTCCGGGCCGCCCGAAGCACGGGTACGTGATTGCCCAAGGAGCCAGCTCGACCTTCAATCTGGTGAAGGCGCTGCCGGCCCTCGATGAGCGGGGGGTCAACGTGAAGGTCGTCGCGGCCATCAGCGAGGAGCTGTTCGACCGCCAGCCGGCCGCCTACCGCGATGCGGTGCTGCCGCCCGAGGCGCGCTACGACCTGATGGTGGTGACGACGGGCACGCGGCGCGTGTGGCCGATCCGCGACGCGGGGCCGCTGACGGGGGAGTACTCGCTCGTCTCCGACTGGCACGACCGCTGGCTGACCGGCGGCCTGGAGCCCGACGTGATCGCCGAGGCGCATCTCGACGAGACCTCGGTCATCGCGGGCGTCGTACGGTTCGCCGAAGAGCGCGGGACGCGTCTGGCCCGGCAGCGGGACGCGCTCGCCGCCCTGTGAGGCAGGCGCCGGCACGTCCCGCCGACCGCACTGCGCGCCGCCGGTCCGGACACGCCGCCTCGTGGCCCGGGCGCGGGGCTGTCCCACCGGCGGGCCCGACGACCCCGAATCGGCGCCCCCGGAAGCACCGACCCCGGCGGCCAGGAGTCTGCGCCGAGAAACGGCGCCGGACTCCTGGCCGGTCGTTGGGCGCCCCGCGGAGCCGAAGGCGACGATGGCGAACGAGGCTCACTCGCGCCGGTAGACCAGCGTGGTTTCGACGTCGCCCCGCGGCGTCGAACGGCTCGTTTCGACCGTCATCGTCCGCCCGTCGGCGCTCAGCGTCCGCCACTCGGTGAACTCGAGCGAGAAGTCGCCGCGCGGCGTGCTCACCGACTGCGTGCCTTCGGTGACGAGGGCGGCGCCGTCCCAGCGCGATCGGGTCGTCTGCTCGCCTCTCGGCCCCGAGTTGATGCTCTCCTCGCCGTCGAGGCGGTAGGTCACGGCCCGGCTGCCGCGGTCGGACTGCTGCTCGACGATCAGCATCGCCGGGGTCTGGACGATGACCAGCGTCCGGGCGCCGCCGGCCGGCCCGAGCCCTCGCCCGCCGCCTCCCCCGCCCAGCCGCCGGCCCCCGCCGCCGAACCTACGGCCCCCGCCCCCGAAATCGGGAAGCTCGCTGGCGTCGGCGTCCAGGCGCCAGGCGCCTGAGAAATCGGTGCCCTGGGCCGCGGCCGGCGCCGCGAGGGCCGCCATCGCGAGGACGGCGAGGGGAACGAACGCCATGCGCAGTCTCGTCATCGTGGTCTCCCTGAAGAAGTGGATCGTCTCATTCGGGCGCGCCGCTCCTGGGTGTCGCGCCGGCCAGCGGGTTCGAGTAGCGGCATCCGAATCATCCCGCCGGCCGGGTACGCCGCACGCGACGGCGGGCGCTTCAGCCGCCCGCCCCGTCGCCGGCCTGTACGATGCCGCCGCGGGGCACCGACATGGACCCCCGGAGCAGCCGCTTTATTCCCTCCCCGCGGCGCTCCGGTCAGCCGACGCGGCCGGTCCCCGGGCCGGCCGCCGATCGTTATTTCACCTTGACACCGCCGTGTGCACCTTTCATACTTGTGCCGGGCATGCGGTCAAGCCCAATCCCTCCAGGCATCGGCTATTCCCAGGGCCGATAGAAGCAATTCGTTCGCGTTGTCCGTCGTCCGCGGCGGAACAGTGCCTCATGGGGCAGTCCGAAGAGAGCGTCTTGCGGTGGCCGCCTGACAACGGCGGGTCGCCGGGCCTGTCGGCGGAGCCCGTCGTCGCCATCGGTGACGACGGCGCGGTGGGACGTCGCTGAACCGCAGCGTCGCCCGACCCATCGACTGGTGGTGGCGCGGCACGAGGTCGGACTCGTCCGGGTGAGGCTTCGGGGAATGGCCATGGGAACCATCGAGGAGGAGAACATGTCGAGCCGGACCGGAATGCTGGCAGGTCTGACCGCGTCGCCGTTGGTGTGGCGCGGGGTCGTGCTGGCGGGGGCGCTTGTCGTGGCGCAACCCGCGGCGACGTTCGGAGCCGGGGTGGATACGTATCGGTGGCTCGGCGAGCTGGTCGCGCTCGACGAGGGTGCGCGCACGCTGACGGTCACCTCGCGGGTGGCGACGCCGGGCGGCCTGGACGTCGAGGGGCTGAAACCGGGCGATCGCATCCTGATCACGTGGTCGGGGTCTGAGCATGGCGCCCAGAGCATCGCCGCCGTCGCTCCCGACGACGGCCGCGGTCTGGCGCCGGGCGATCGCTTCCGGCTCAGAGCGCGGTTCGTGGCCGCGGACGCGACGCGGCAGTCGCTGACGTTCTCGGTCAGCGGCCCGTCGAGCGAGCTCGCCCCGCTGCGGGCGGCCATGCAGGGCACCTGGGCGACCGTCACCTCGCCGCATCGGCCCGCGCACGGGCCGGCTGCGGTGACCGCGGTCGACGCCTACGGGACCGGGAAGGGCCACGGGCCCGCCGCCGGCGACACCTACGCCTGGAACGCCGAGCTGGTCTCGCTCGACAACGCCGGCCGGTCGCTGACGGTCCGCTCGCGCCTCGTGTCGCCGGGTGCGGCGGCCGACGGGCTGGCGCCGGGCGACGCCATCCGCATCACGTGGTCGGGCTACCGCGACCGCGCGGTCGGGGTTCGGGCCGTGGATCCGGCCGACGACTCGGGGCTGTGGGGCAGCGACAGGTTCCTGCTCGACGCCGAGCTCGTCGCGATGGACTCGCGCTACGTCACCTTCACGGTCGAGCCGCCCGCCAGCGACATCGACGCCGTGCGGGCGCTGAGACCGGGCACGTGGGCCACCGCCACGTCGCCGCACCAGCCGTCGGCCAAGGCCAAGACGGTCGCGGCGATCGCCGCCTATGCGGCGTCGCCGGTCGACGCCCCCAGGACCGCAGACGCCGCCTACCGCTGGCACGGCGAGCTGGTGTCGCTCGACGACGCCGGCGAGACCCTGACCGTCAAGTCGCGCCTCGTGTCGAACGCCGCCGCGGCGTCGGCGGCGGACCTGGCGAAGGGCGACCCCATCGTCATCACCTGGTCGGGCTTCGAGGACCGGACCGACGGCATCCGCGCCGTCGAGCGCGACTCGGGGCTGTGGGGCGACGGAGGCTTCCTGCTGCAGGCGACCTTCGTGGAGACCGATCCAGCGCGGCGGTACCTGACCTTCTCGGTCGAGCCGCCGGCAGACCGCGTGTCCGAGCTCCGGGCCATGACCCGCGGGAGCTGGGCGACCCTCTCGTCGCACCACCGCCCCGCCGCCGGGAAGACCCCGGTGTTGACCGTCGACGCCTACGCCCCGTCGATGGCGCCGCGGCTGGCGGGCAGGGGTCCGGCCGAGGGCGACACCTATCAGTGGCGGGGCGAGCTGGTGTCCCGCGACGACGCCTCGGGCGCTCTCACCGTCCGATCTCGCATCGTCTCGCCGTCGGGGAAGGTTGCTGACGATGTGGCGGCCGGCGACCCCATCGTCATCACCTGGTCCGGGTTCGACGATCAGGCCGACGGCATCCGCGCCGTGAAGCGCGACGACGGCTCGGGGCTGTGGGGCGGCAACCGCTTCCTGCTGCAGGCGAAGTTCGCCGCGTCCGAGGGTCAGTACGTGACCTTCACGGTCGAGCCGCCGGCCGACAGCGCCCCGCTGACGCAGGGTCTCACCCCCGGCGCCTGGGCCATCGGCACGTCGCCCCACCGGCCCGACTTCGCGGCCGAGGCGGTGACCCTGGTCGACGCCTACGATCCCGCCCGCCGCGCCCGCCGCTACGCGTGGAACGGCGAGCTGGTGTCGTTCGACAAGGCCAACGCTTCCATCACCGTGTCGGCGCCGGTCGAGAAGCACGTGTTCCGCTATGTCGAGCGCTTCGGTCAGGGCGACCAGGTCGTGCTGATCTGGACCCCCACCGACGACGGGTCTCGCGCCATCCGCTATCTGGAGTTGCGGGAGCAGTCGGTGCTGGAGCACGGTTACGTGCTGCCGGTGCAGTTCGAGGCGTCCGACGAGGACAGCCGCCGCATCACGTTCAGCACGCCCATTCCTGCGCGCGCCCTGCGCGCTCTCTCGGGCGCCGAGGCGGGCGACTGGATCACCGCGACCTCGCTGTTCGATCAGTCCTACGAGCACGCCGCCATCATCGCCATGACGGTGGAGGGAGACTACGCCGAAGAATAGGGCTCGTCGTCGGCGGCGCCGGAGAAACCCGCGCAGCGAGCGTCGCTGCGCGGGTTTTTTTTGTGCCCACGGTCGTCGGTGGTCCGGTCCTCGCCGGGGCCTGGTGCGTGGGGCTCGCGGCGAGCTCGGCGGCCGAGCACCTGCATGTCGATCTGCCCTCGCGGCAGCGGGCGCCCTCCGTCAATCCTCTCGCAGCAGGGCGGCGCCATCCACTCGACTTGCGCGTCGCGCCGGCAGCCAGCTTGCCGCCAGGGTCGTGACGAGAACCACACCCGCGGAGCCGAGAAAGACCATCGGGTCGCGAGCCTCGACGCCGAACAGGAACGACTCCCCGACCGGCGCCGCGGCGGCGCCCGCCAGCAGCCCCACCGCGATCCCGATGCCGCCAACCCCTGCACCCCGACGCACGATGGACCGCCATACCGGCAGGCGGGCCCCGACGCCGACAGGAACGACTCCCCGACCGGCGTCGCGGGCGGCGCCCGCCAGCCAACTGGCCCATGTTTACCAACTCAAAAACCAACCCATTGAAAACAAGGGACTTACGGCGACAAAAATCCCTGAATGGCACTACAAACGTGCCCCAAACCGGTGAAGGTGGCGCTCAGACGACGGTCTTGCGGACGCCCCCGGGGTGCCGGTCGGCGCCGAGGGCGTCGTAGAGGTCCCGCTGCCCGGGTTCGGCGGCTACACCGCCAGCGTGAGCAGGTAGAACAACCCCGTGCCGCCGAGGAGGACGATGCCCACCCACGACAGGGCGAGCATCGCCCGGCCCGGGCGGTGCTCGGCCGGCACCTCGCGCGAGCCGACGGCGCGGAGGTTGAGGTAGCCGAGGACGGGGCTGGTGAGGAACGTGAGGGTGGTGGCGAAGTCGATCATCGTCGTGAGGTTGCCGATGAACAGGGCCAGGACCACGAGGGTCAGCAACATCACCCCCGCGAGACTCCACCAGTAGACGGGACCGCACGGCACGGGGCGCGGGGCCTCGGGGCCGGCCCGCAGGACCGCGAGGGTGCGCTCGATCGAGCGCGGTCCGCCGTCGAGAACCGTCAACGCCGTCGACAGCATGGTGGTCACCACCGCCGCCAGCATCACCGGTCGGGTCCAGGCGCCGAGCGTCGCGCCGTACAGGTCGACGAGTTGGGTCGAGAATCGCGGCCCTTCCGGCGCGAACGTCTGTCCGGACCCGAACATCACCCCCGCCCCCAAGGTCAGGAACGCAAACGCGAGCATCGCCGTACCGGCGTAGCCGACGACGAAGTCCTTCCGTGCCGCCTCCACCGAACAGGGTCGGCCGGTGGCGTCGTTCTTGGCCAGGGTCCACAGCGAGCTCCAGACGGCGCTGTCCACCCCGGACGGCATCCACCCCGCCAGCGCCAGCAGGAACACGAACGGGACGGTCGAGCCGACGAGGCCGGCGGGCGACACCGCCAGCGTCGACAGGTCGGCGCGGGGAAGGCTGACCGCCGCCGCCAGCAACGTCGACAGCCCCAGCAGCAGCATGATGACCTTGATGGAGAGATCCAGGCCCTGGAACCGACCCCACCAGAGCAGCGCCGCGACCGGCGCCATCACCATGGCCGCGAGCACCGGCAGCGGCCAGTCGAGGCCGAGGCCGAAGCCCACGAGATAGGCGGTGAACATCACCACCGCCGGCGGCACCGAGGCGGTCGTCGACACCGTGATGACGAGATAGAGCCGGAGCGCCCAGCGCCCGACCCGGGCGTAGCCTTCTATGAGGCTCTCGCCTGTCGCGGCGGCGTAGCGCGGCCCGTACTCGAAGAACGGGTACTTCAGGACGAGGACGATCAGGATGACGCCGGCGAGGCCGAACCCGGCCGACGCCCCCGCCCGCGTCGACTGCACGAGGTGGGAGACCCCGATGGCGGTGGCTGCCCAGAGCAGACCGGGGCCGAACGCGGCCGAGAGCGGCAGCCGAGGCGCGGTCATCTCTCCCGCTCGGTCGTCGGAGGCGCTGCGGTGGGTCTGGGTCATCGTCGCGCTCTCGCGGTTCTCGGCCGCCGTCGCCACCGGACCGGCGGGCTCGGGCCTGCCGCACCGGAGTCAGAAGGGAACCACGACGCCCAGGTCCGCGCGCTCGGCGCAGGCGACCGCGGTCTCTGCGATGGCGATGTCCTGGGCGGCGTTTCCGACCGACTCGAAGAGGCTGAAGTCTCGGCCTCTGCGACCCGGGGGCGCGGCGCCGTTCACGATCTCCCCGATCTCGGCGTCGACGGCGTCCCTGCCGATTTGCCCCGACTCGGCCGGCGCGACGAGATCGCCCGCCTCTGCCCACGCCGCCTCGCGCTGGTCCACCACCACCCGGGCGCGCCGGACAAGGTCGACGTCGACCTCCTGCATGTCGGGGCGGTAGGAGCCGACGGCGTTCACGTGCGCGCCCGGCTCCAGGTCGCTCGCCGCGAACACCGGGGTCGTGCTGTCGGTGGCGGCCACGACGAGGCCGGCCCCGTCGAGGGCGGCGGCGGGACTGCGGACCGCGCGAATCGTCGGCGGCGCACCGGAGCCGTTTCCGGGGGTCGAGGCGCCGACGGTCTCGGACAGCCGGGCCGCGAGGCGCTCGGCGCTTGCTCTCGACCGCGACACGATGCGTACCTCGCGCAGCCGCCGTGTCTGCGCCAGCAGCTCGATGTGCGCCTGTCCCTGGGCCCCGGCTCCGAACACGGCGAGGATGTCGGCGTCGTCGTCGGCCAGCAGTTCGGTCGCGAGGGCGCTCGCCGCCGCGGTGCGGATGCCCGTCAGCGACGCCCCGTCGAGCAGCGCGCGAGCCCCGCCGGTGTCCGCGTCGAGCAGGAGGACCGCGCCCTGCACGGCTGGCGCTCCCCGCGCCGGGTTGTCGGGGAAGACCGACACCACCTTCGCGCCGAGGGCCGGCTTCTGGCCGAGAACGGCGGGCATGACGAGCAGCAGTCCGCCGGCGGCCTCCAGGTGACTGCGTACCGGGACCGTGGCGGTACCGCCCGACAGCTCGCCGAACGCCGTCCGCATGGCGTCGACGGCCGCCCTCGCCGAGAGCGCCCGCCGTACGTCCGATGCGGACAGGACTCGAATCTGCAAGGCGATTGTCCCCGCGTCGCCGGCCGCGCCCGCGGCGGAACGCCCCCGGCCGTCGGGCCGCCGCGCCGCTGCCGCCACAGTGTAGCGCAGCCCCCGCGACATGCTGGCGCCGGCGGCCGGGCGTGCGTCTCCACGCGGCCAGGGGTGGACGAGGGCGACCATCTGGTCCATCATGGTTCACTCGGGCCGAGGGACAGGAGGAGAAACATGAATCATCGCGGTCAGGCGGCGGCGTTGGCGGTGCTCGCGGGCGGTTTGCTGATGCCCGCGTTGACCGTGGCCCAGTCGGCGGGCACGACCGCCCCCCGGACCCCGTGGGGGCATCCCGACATTCAGGGCATCTGGGACTACCGCACCCTCACCCCGCTCGAGCGGCCCGAGGCGCTGGGAGACAAGGCGTTCCTGACCGAGGAGGAGGCGGCGAGTCTGGAGCGGGAGACCCTGGCCCGCAACGAGCTGCTGCTGAACCGCGCCGCCGAGTCGACCGCGGCCAGCGACCAGGTCGACCGCCGGGCCGACGGCACACCGGGCTTCTACAACAACTTCTGGCTCGACCGGGGCACCACCGCGATTGCGACGCGGCGCACGTCGCTCATCGTCGATCCGCCCGACGGGCGGCTGCCGGCCCTGACCGAGCCGGCGCGGCAGCGCGCGGAGTCGGCCGAGGCGGCGCGCATCGCCGGCGTACGCCGGGGACGGTTGCCCGCCGCCAGCTACACCGACCTCGACGCGGGAGACCGCTGCATCCAGCACGCCAAGGCCGGCCCGCCCATCAGCACCGGCGGCTACAACAACAACATCCAGATCTTCCAGACCCCCGACCACGTCGTCATCCTGGCCGAACAGAACCACGACGCCCGCATCGTGCCGCTCGACGGGCGGCCGCACGTATCGCCCCGGGTGGCCCAGTGGATGGGCGACTCGCGCGGCTACTGGGACGGCGACACGCTGGTCGTCGAGACCGTCCACTTCAACGGGAAGCACGACCAGATCGGGCGCCCGCTCCTCAGCACCGGCGAGAACCTGTCGCTCGTCGAGCGCTTCTCGCTGATGGACACCCAGAACCTGATGTACGAGTACACCGTCACCGACACCACCATCTGGACGAGCGCCTGGACCGCCCAGCACCCGATGAAGCGCAACCCCGATCTGCTGTACGAGTTCGCGTGCCACGAGGGGAACTACGGGATGGAGGGCATCATGGCCGGCTCGCGGGCGCAGGAGGCGGCGGGCAGGTAGGTCGTGAACGGCCGGCATCCGGCATGGTGAAGCGCAGGCTTCCCATCGGTATTCAGACCTTCCGGCAGATCCGGGAAGAGGGCTACTACTATGTGGACAAGACCGCGTATGCCCGCCAGATGGCGGGCGACGCGGGCAAGCACTACTTCCTCTCCCGCCCCCGGCGTTTCGGCAAGAGTCTGTTCGTCGACACCCTCAAGGAGCTGTACGAGGGCAGCGAGCCGCTGTTCCGCGGCTTGGCCGTCCACCACGACTGGGACTGGTCGCGACGCCATCCGGTGGTGCGGCTGAGTTTCGGAAGCGGCAACTTCAAGAGACCCGGCGCGCTCGAGGAGAGCGCAACGGCGCAACTGGACGACATCGGCGGCCGGGCCGGTGTCGGGTCGCTATCGGGCAGCGCTCCCGTGCGCCTGCGGCGCCTCATCGAAGCGCTGAGCGGGCGCGCGGGCCGGCGTGTCGTGGTCCTCGTGGACGAGTACGACAAGCCGATTCTCGACGCCCTGCACGACCCGCCGCTCGCGACCGAGAACCGCGACGATCTGCGCGGGTTGTACGGCACGCTCAAGGACTGTGACGCCCACGTCGAGCTCACGTTCATCACCGGGGTCAGCAAGTTCAGCAAGGTGAGCCTGTTCTCCGATCTGAACAACCTCATCGACCTCACCCTCGACCCGGACTACTCGGCCATCTGCGGCTACACGGAGGACGACCTCGACGAAGTGTTCGCCCCGGAGCTGCCGGGGCTGGACCGCGAGGAGGTTCGCGCCTGGTACAACGGCTACGGCTGGCTGGGTGCGCAGAAGGTCTACAACCCCTTCGGCCTGCTCAAGCTGTTCCGCAGCCGCGAGTTCAGGGCGCACTGGTTCGAGACCGCGACGCCGAGGTTCCTGGTGGACGCGCTGCTGCAGGGTGGCGTCGCCGCCCCCGACCTCGAGAGCGTTCATGCCAGCGACGCCCTGCTCTCGGCGTTCGACGTCGACGCCATGGCGCCCGAGGCGCTCCTTTTCCAGACCGGTTACCTCACCGTCCTCGGCGCGGCCCGCCGCGGCGGGCGCGTCGTGTATCGGCTGGGCTATCCCAACCGCGAGGTCCGCCAGAGTCTGAACGAGAGCCTGCTCGACCGCCTTCTGCCCGACCCGCGTCGCGAGCAGCACCGCGCCCGCCTCTACGATCGGCTGGAGGCGGGCGACGCGGCAGGGCTGGCGGGCGTGTTCCGGTCCCTGCTGGCCGCTATCCCGCACGACTGGCATCGGCGGAACGACATCGCCCGCTACGAGGGCTACTGGACCAGCGTGTTCTACGCGCATTTCGCCGCGCTGGGACTCGACGTCGCGGCCGAGGACAGCACCAGCCGCGGCCGCCTGGACATGGCGGTTCGATGCGGCGCGAACGTCTACCTGTTCGAGTTCAAGATCGCGGAACGCTCGGAACGCGGCGCGGCCCTGGCGCAACTGAAGGCGCGCCGCTATGCCGACCGGTACCGCGCTCCCGGCCGCTCGATCCATCTCGTCGGCGTGGAGATCAGCGCCGAGTCGCGCGACATCGTGGCATTCGACACCGAACCGGCGTGATGCGCGAGGTTGAACCGCGAGGCCAGCTTCATGAACCAGCGCTGCTGTTCGACCAGCCCCGACGTCGGCCGGGGCGTTCTAGGGGGAACGGTGTAGTCCACGTCTCCGCACAGGAGTGCGAGCGCTCGTTGCGGGTCGAGCCGTCGCAGCTCGTCGCGCCGCACCTGCTCCAGGTGCGGCGCCGCCTGTTGCCAAGTCTTCACCCAGCGCCGCGCGAGGGCAGCGTCCGTCGAGTGCCGGTCCGTGGGTGGTCGTTCCGGCATGGAGCCGCCGCTCACTCCGACGGCTCGATGCGCAGCAGGGCACCGTCGTCGACATGGTCCGTCAGCACGTAGAGCAGGCCGTCGGGCCCCTGGCGCACCTCGCGGATGCGCTGCCGGAACTCCTGCAGCAGCGACTCGCGCCGCAGCTCCTCCATCTGCTCGTTCAGCACGATGCGCTGGAGGTTGCCGGTGCCCGGGATGCCGCCCTCCTGCAGGGCGCCGACGAAGACGTTGCCCTGCCACGCCGGGAACCGATCGCCCGTGTAGACGGCGAGGCCAGCGGCGGCGATTGCCGGCAGCCAGACCACGACCGGCGACTCGTAGCCGTCTCGGGTGGGATGGGACGAGACGCGGGCGCCGGGATAGAGGCGCCCGAAGCTCATCAGGGGCCAGCCGTAGTTGCGGCCGGGCAGCAGGATGTTGAGCTCGTCGCCCCCGTTGGGGCCGTTCTCGTGCTGCCAGACGTCTCCGGTCGCGGGGTGCAGCGCGAGCCCGAGGGTGTTGCGGTGCCCGATGGTGTAGATCTCCGGCCGGTGGCCCGGCTCGTTCACGAAGGGGTTGTCGTCAGGCGCCGAGCCGTCGTCGTTGAGGCGCAGCACCTTGCCGCGCAGGCTCTGGGGGTCCTGCGGGGCCATGAGGAGGTCGCCGTCCTGCGACCGGATGCGGCCGCCGGTGGACATGTAGACCTTGCCGTCCGTGCCGAAGGCGACGCGGCCGTTGAGCCCCGAGTTCGTGTAGAAGGGCTCGGTGACCACGAGGTCCTCGACGTCGTGCAGGGCGTGCCCGTCCAGCCGCCCCCGCGCGAGGGCCGGCGAGCCCCGGCCGTCGTCGTGCCCCTTGGTGTAAGTGAGATAGACGAGCCCGTTGTCGGCGAACTCGGGGTGGAGGGCCACGTCCATCAGGCCGCCGTTGCCGTCGGTCCGCACGTCGGGCACGCCGGCGATGGGGTTCGGGTCGAGCCGGTCGTCGCGCACCACGCGCAGGCGGCCGTCCCGCTCGGTGACGAGCATGCCGCCGTCGGGCATGAACGCGATGGCCCAGGGGTGCGACAGCCCGCGGGCCACGACGCTGACGCGGATCTCGTGCTGCTCGGCGGTGTCGATGATCCACGGGCCGGCGCCGAGCGGCGGCACCGGCACGCCGATGGGCTCGTCCTGTGCGTGGGCTGCCGTGAAGAGACAGAGCAACAGAGGCGCCGCCAGGAGAACCGAACGTCTGACCTTCATACCAACCTCCCGCAAGTGAGCCGGTTCCGGCCCGCTGCAATGCGCCGCCGGCTCTCCAACGGCCGCGGCAAGACCCGCTGCGCGGGCAGCAGGCCGATTCACGAAGATTGCGATGTGACGCAGCACTAGTCGAGCGGCAGGAGCGGCTCCACGCCCGCCGGCAGGTGCTGGTCGAAGGCGGCCAGCACGGCAGCGTCGGCCGCGTGGGCCCCCATCAGACCGACGATGTCCACCAGATCCTGCACGCCGAACGCCTGCTCCGTGCGCGCATACGTCTCCGCGGTGACGTTGTGATCGCCGAACAGCTCACGGCCGAACGCGATGAGCGCCGCGTCCTTCTCGTCGAGACCCGTCAGCAGCCGGCCGTGTCGGATGACGTCGATCACCTCGGCCTCGACGCCGGCCGCGAGCGCCTTCGGCTCGTTCATCGTCCAGTCGTACTGCGAGTCGTGCGTGCGCGCCGTCACCAGGATGGCGATCTGCATCGTCCGGCGCCCCACACGGTCGGCCAGCGTGTCCTGCCCGGCGCCGTAGCTGCGGATGACTCCCGGTCCGATCCCCGACGGCGACAGCATGCGCCCATACAGCTCGGCCACCGCGGTCCGACTCGCGGGGCTGCGCAGCGGCAGCCGGCTCCGCGAATCGGGGTGGATGTCGTCGGGATGGGTGAAGGGCAGGGGCAACGACTGCCGCCACCCGGCCGGCATGCGCTGGTTGAACGCGGTCAGGGTGGCCGCCGTGCTCGCGTAGCGGCCCATCACGTCGATGATGTCGACGAGGTTCGTCTTGCCGTGCAGGGCGAGCGCCCGCGCGTAGGTGTCCGAGCTCAGCTTCCGCGTGCCGAAGAGCTCGCGGCCGACCTCGATGATGATCGCATCGCGGTCGCTCAGCCCCGTCAGCGGCCGCCGGTGCCGCACGACGTCGATGATGCCGTCGTCGAGCCCGACCGCGAGCGCCTCGAGTTCGTGCAGCGCCCACTCGTAGGGCTGGTCGTACTCGCGGGCCGTCGTCAGCACCGTCAGCTCGGTGAGTTGCCGCCCCATCGGGGCCGCGAAACGCAGGCTCGCCCCCGACCCGTGCAGCCGCAGGGCCGCCGCGCCGGCAGGGGCCCCGGCCGGGCTCGCCGCCGCCGCATCGTAGGCCGCCCGGCGCGCGGCGTCCAGCTCCTCACGCTCGATGAGCGGCAGGCGGCTGCGCGACTCCGGGTTCACATCGTCGGGAAGCTGGCCGGCGTGCGCGGCCGCCGCGCCTATCGAAAAGAAGCCGGTCCATGCGAGCACCACCGCCGCCTGTACCCATCGCCTCATGCCCTGCCTCCTCGTCTCCGCGCTGCGGGCCGCACTCGCCGGCGTCGCGGCGCTCCGGCCGCCCGGTCGACCCTCGGGCGCGTCCACGTGGTTCCGCGCCCCCCGGCCCGCTCATTCTAGCCCAGCCACCGCACGATGCGCGGTCGAAGGCGCTTCTCAGTGCGGCGGCTTCCCGCGCGCCGTCTGGACCTCCCGACCTCGACCGCCGGGGAACGGTCGGCGCCCCGGGGAACGGCCCTCGCGCCGCTTGCGCCCCTCTCGTCGGGCGCCATGCTCGTCATCCATTGCGGGCGAGGCGTCGCCCAGCCGCTACGCGATGCACCGTGTCGAAGGCGCTTCTCCGAGCGGCGCGCCCACCACGCGCCGGCCGTACTTCCCGACCTCGACCACCGCAGGACGGGGTCGGCGCCCAGGGAAGCGGCCGCTTGCGCTCCCCTCTCGACGGGCGTCATACTCATCCATCTGCCGGCAAGGCCACTGCCGAGGGAGGGATCGGATGAGTCACCACGCTCGCGCCGCGCTCGCAGCCTTCGTCGCCGTCCCGCTTCTGACACCGGTTCAGGGGTTCGCGCAAGATCAGGGGCGACCTGCCCCCGCCGGGGCCGCCGAGCCGGTGGTCGCGCGCACGCCCGACGGCCGCCCTGATCTGCAAGGATACTGGACGACCCAGACCTTCACGCCGCTCGAGAGGCCGGAGCACCTGGCCGACCGGGAGTTCTTCACGGAGGAGGAGTGGGCCTGGTTGCAGGAGACGCTGACGGCCGAGGGCGTCGATCCGTCCGCCCGCGAGATCCTCACCCTCATCGCACTCGACGATCGGGAGGAGTTCGAGCGCTACAAGTTCCAGGGCAACCGCACGCGCGAAGAGCGCCACCACATCCACTATGACAACGAGATCTGGTTGCGCACGCCGGTCCCCAAGGGCCTGTCGAGCCGGCGGACCTCGTTGATCGTCGACCCGCCCAGCGGCCGGCTGCCGCCCCTGACCGAGGCCGCGGCCGCGCGCGCCGCCGCGGAAGCGGCCGCGCAGGCGGCTCCAGGTGCATTCGACAGCCACGAGACCCGGCCGCTGAGCGAGCGCTGTCTCGCCTGGAGTCACGAAGGGCCGCCCATGATGCCGCCGTCCTACAACGACATCCACCAGATTTTCCAGACGGCGGACCACGTCGTGGTGTTCTCCGAGATGGCCAACAACCCCCCGCGCATCGTTCCGCTCGACGGACGCCCGCACATCTCCAGTAACATTCGCCAGTTTCCCGGCGACTCGCGCGGCCGTTGGGATGGCGATACCCTGGTGGTCGAGACCCGCAACTATGCCGAGCGCCGGCGCTTCCGCGGCGCCACCGGCGCCCTGCACGTGGTGGAGCGCTTCACGCCCACCGGCCCCGACCGGATTCACTACACGTTCACGGTCAGCGATCCGGCCACGTGGGTGAGCCCGTGGACCGTGGAGCTTCCCCTGGTGAGGACCGAGGGCCCCCTGTACGAGTACGGTTGCCACGAGGGCAACCACGACATCCGCCACATTCTCGAAATCAACCGCAACCTCGAACGGATGGCCGCTGAAGGCTCGAAGTAGGCGAACGCTCACCGGTCCCCAGCGCGTCAGTAGTACTCGCGGACGTAGCCGTAGGCCCGGTCGAACAACCCCGAGTCCCTGTGCAGGCGGTACTTGAGCAGCGTCTTGCGCAGCGCCTTCTTCACCTCGCGCTCGCCGGCGTGCGTGCTCTGCCAGCCATCGAAGCGGACGAGCCGAACGATCTCCTGCCCGTAGAGACGGAGCGTGCGCGTGCGGCACGTCTGCCCCTCCGCGGCGACCGATGCCTCCAAACCGGGCTGTAGCGCCCAGGAATGCCCAAGGAGCGCCCCTGGCTGCCTGTGGATGACCCGTCAGTCTTCCGGCGGGCGACCGACGACGCGGCACGCTCGTTCGGTGTCGAACACGGCCGCGCGCACCGCGGCGGCGATCTTCCGGCCGCCCGACGCCGACGGTTCGATGGGCGACGCCTCCCCGTAGTCTGTCGCCTCGTCGCAGACCAGTCGAAGGTCGATCAGCGTCGTGCCCGAGGCCAACACGTGCCGGGTGATCTCGCCGTTGAGAACGGCGAGGACAACGGACTCCGGCCGGGACATGCCGGGAACGGCATCGTAGATGGTGCAGGCGGCCACCGGGAGCCCGGTGGCCCGGACGCCGTCGAGCATGCGTCGGTACGCCGAGGAGAACTCGTCGCGAATCTCGGCCACGGTCGCCAGCCACTCCGCCGTCGATGTCGCCGGCGTCGCCAGGTGGTCCTCGTACCGCAGGGTGTCGTTGGTGCCGACGCTGAGCACCAGATGAGTCGCATCATCGGGCACGTGCTCCAGTTGCTGCGCGACGCTGTCCATCACCGCGCCATCCTCCGCCTTCAGGGTGGCCCGCCAGCCCGCCGGCAGCCCGTCCCGCAGGTGCTCGATGACCGAGGGGCCGTCGGGCACGTAACTCGCGTTGTCGAATATGAAATCACCGATCAACACCACATGTCCGCTCATCGCCGCCTCCCCTCGCTCGCCTACCGTCGCGGCCGCCCGGGCCGCGCAGGACGGCCGGAAAGCACAGCTCGATCAGCTCATCCGGCGCCAGGGCGTCGTAACGGTCCGGGTGCTGAACCTGTCCCCAGTAGCGCCGGCCGCCGCCGATTGGGGTCCGGGTCACGCCGGGCCGGAAACACCGATAGGCCAACCCAAGCATGGCGCGGTAGGCGGGGCGGCTCCGCCTCCCCCAGTAGCGCGGCCGGTCGATCACCGGGCCGTCGAGAGCGCCGGGCGGCAGATGCACCGACACCCCCACCTCGTCATCGAGAGCGCCGGGGCCGCGGGGCAGGTCCGAGACGTGAACCACCCGTCCGCCGGCCGCCCTTGCCGGTCTCGGGTCCACCGCTGTTGGGTTCACGAGGTCGCCACTGGAGCGCCGCGCCGATACACGACCGCCGCGTCAGAACCTGTCAGGACCGCCGCCAGGACCGCCGCCAAGTCGGGGGTGGAGGTGCGCCGCGGTGAGACGTGCGCGGGCCGCACCTCAACACCGGGGCACCGGTCGAATCGCCTCTCAGCGGCCGTCAGCCCGGTCCCCCGCCGAGTCCGGCCGGGGCGGGCGCTGGCGGGGATGCCCTGGTGCGCGCGTATCTCGGGACGCCGGGCATGGGCGCTCGGGTGGGCGGCCCGCGCTGGCGGCGGCACCGACCGACAGGAAGGCCGGCGCGAGGATCTCCTCCGTCGAGACGACCCTCGCGCGGTCCTTCACGTCACGGAATCGGCGCACCCACCCGACGATCTGTTCCGCGTGGCCCGGGTCGAGGAAGTTCTGCGCCCGGCCCCTGCGGAAGAGGCGCGAAGCGTCGATCACGATGACCTTCCCGCGCCGGCGGCGCTGCTTCGTGCGCCGCAGCGTCACCACCGCCGGGGCGAGACCGGTGCCGTAGAAGATGTTGGGCGCGAGGCCGATGACTGCCTCGATCCGATCCCGCTCGATGAGCGCCCGGCGGATGCGGCCCTCCGCGCCCTTGCGGAGCAGGGCACATGGTGGCGTCGATGGCGGCCGGAACGGGCCGGATGGCCGTGGTGCTGCCGCTCAACCGGTCACGGCGCGACGACGGCGATGCCCTCGACCTCGAGCAGCGCGCCGTTGGCGAAGAGCGACTGGATGCCAAGCAGCGTGGCGGCGGGCACGGTCTCGTCGGGGAAGCCGTTCGCCCTCCGGGCCGCGTCGACCGCCGCGAAGTCGCCCCGGGTGTACTCCGGCAGGTAGATCACGACCTTCAGCAGGTCTTCGGGCGCCGCGCCGGCCGCCTCGAGGCGCCGCCGGAGGTTGGCGTACACCTGGTCGGCCTGATTCTCGAGCGAGTCGCCGGGCTGGCCCACCTGGCCCGAGACCTGCACCACCCTGGGCCCGCCCGGGCCGCGCGCCGACACCGCCTGCGTGAAGCCGGTGGCGGGGTCGATGAACTCGCGCTCGACGGCGCCGCCGTCCACGCCGACGACGGCGATGCCGTCGATCTCGACCAGGAACTGCTCGGCCGCGAGGGCGGGAATGCCCAGCAGGGTGCTCGCCGGCATGTCATCGAGGGCCAGCGCCGCCTCGCGGCCGGCGCGGTACGCGGCGAGGTCGGTCTCGGGGTCGAAGTCGACGATGTAGGTGGTGGCCTTCACGAGGTCCGCCAGCGACGCCCCCGCCGCCTCGAGCTGCGCGCCGACGCGTCCCCACACCGCCGCCGTCTGCGCCGCCACGCCGTCGCCGCCGCCGACCTGCCCCGCCACGTAGACCGTCTTCACGCCGTTCGCGGTCACCGCCACGGCGCCGTGGAAGCCGTTCGACGGGTTGAAGCGCTCGATCTGCAGGTCGCCCCCCGGCTCGGCCACCACCGCGATGGCCTCGATCTCGACCCGCAGCGTCTCTGCGAACAGCTCGCGCACGCCGATCATGGTGCTCGCCGGCCAGTGGGGCTCGGGGAACGTCGCCAGCCGCACCTCGGCGACCACCGGATACTGCGCCGGCTCGAAGTCCTTCACGAATATGCGGATCTTCACGACGTCCTCGGGCCCGGCCCCCGCCTGATCGAGCCGCCGCACCACCCCCGCGAACGCCGATTCGACGTGCTCGCGCAGGGTCTCGCCCTGGCCGACCTGCCCGGACACGAAGATGGTCTTGACGCCGTCGTGCGTCGAGGTGACGACCTGCGTGAAGCCGCCGGCGGGATCGATATGGTCGACCTGCGCCGCGGCGGCGCCCGGCATCAGGCCCGCGAGGAGGCCGGCGACGAGGTAGAGGCTGGTTCTGTGCGCCATGGGTCGGTTCTCCCTCCGGCGGGGTGCATCCTGCGCGCCGGATCCGCCAGGATGATACCTGCCCGGGCGCGGCGACTCCAACGGGGTCGGCACAGCGGGCGTGCCGCGCCGACAGAAACGGGAGGCTCCTGCCCGGCTCGGCGCCTCGGCAACGGGCGAGGCATCAGAAGAGCCGGTGAGCCGGAGCCGGCAGAGGCGGGGGGCCAACGGGGTCAGGTCGTCGCCGCGGTGCACGACGAGCCCGTGACCGATTTGCCGGCAAGACGGCCGTCGTCAGACCGAGTTTCGAGGCCGACTCGCACCCGGCCAGGCCGCCGCCAAGCCGGAATCCGGCCGGGATGGTCCGAACGCCGGCTCCCGGGCGGGTTCCCCTGAGCCTAGTCCGGCCGGTTCGTGGAGCCGGCGGGGTAGACGGGCGGGGTGGCGATCGCGCTGCCGTCGCGCCCCGATCCGTCGAGGGCGCCGGGTTGCAGCAGGCCCTCTTCGGCGTCCCGGTTGTTGTCGGTGCAGGCGTACTCCATCAGCTCCCAGTCCGGGGGGGCGAGGGGCATCACCCAGCCCGTCGTCCACGGCTCGGTGTAGAACTCGGGGTCGTCGATGGTCGCCTCGTACCACAGCTCGTTGGCGCTGATGCGGCGCCAGCGCTCGATGACGTGCAGCGCGTCGCTGTGGCGGTTGCCGTGCGAGTCGAGCCACGTATCGCCCGACAGGTTGACGGTGTCGATGACGAGCGTGTCTCCCTCCCACCGGCCGACGGAGTCGCCCATGAGGGTGGTGGGCCAGGTCGGCCGATGCGCCCGGCCGTCGGTCCAGATGACCCGGAAGTTGTGCATGTACTCGTAGAGGAACAGCACGCGGTCGGGCAGTTGGATGATCTCCATCGGATACGGCGAGCTGTTCATCCTGGGTATGCCCGGAAAGCGGCAGTAGCTCGTCGGGTCGATCAGGTTCGCCACGTCGTTGAACGCCTTCAGCCCCGCCTCGGTGAAGGGAAGCGGTTCGATGGGCGCCGAGGTATTGGGGTGCGTTCCCTTGTTCCAGAAGCCCGAGAGGTCGGCCCGCCCGTCCGGTGCGCGCGGAACCGGCGTGCCGTCCCCCGGCGGCGGCTCCGTCAGCACCGGCGTGCTCTGCCCTGCGTCGGCGCCGGCGCTGGCGACGAGCGCCGCCGCGACGAGCGCCGTGAAGAAGACGAACGAGCGGGTTCTGGTGCTCATGGGGTCATCTCCTGCCGCTGTGTTCGGCGGGTCCGGAACGCCGCCGGGTTGCGATTCCGCCGTGCGGTCGACATGCGGTGGCGAACTCGCGATGCGGCGAGGGCCGTCTCGGACGCAACGCTCACCGGGGGCCGTCACCGCGGTTGCGGCGGGGCGGCGGCCGGTCCGCCGTCGTTGGCCGCGGCGTACACGGTCCGCCCGCCGAACACCCACGTCCGGCCGTTGCAGACGGTGCGGCCGTTGCGGGCCTGAAAACCGTAGATGGTGATGGGCTTGCCGACTTCGACCGAGTCCTTCGTCCAGCCGCGGCGCGTGAGGTTGTTGGGGTTGTCGCCCTCGCACTCCCAGGCCGCGACCTCCCCGTCGGGCCCGGCCACGTCCAGGTAGACCCAGATGTGGGGGTTCTGCCACTCGACACGGGTGACGGTGCCCTCCAGGGTCACCGGCTGGTTGGCGTCGAACTGCGCGGCGAAGGAATGATGTCCCGGCGCCGGGGGGGCTGCCAGGAGCATCGCGGCGGTGACGGCGGTGGCGGCCAGTAGCGCTCGCATGGGAACTCCTTCATGGCTTCACGGCGGCGACGGCGGCGGCCGAGAGCTGCGCCGTCGTGCCGCCGGGGGTCCAGATGTTCGACGGAATCCGCCGCCCGGTGCGCACCCACACGAGATCGAGACTGGGGACGACGACCGCGATCTGGCCGCTGTTGCCCCAGGCGGCCACGGCGTCGGGCGGGGTTCCGGGCAGCAGTCGCCGGCGCACGAAGTCCGATTCGCGGAAGCTCAGATAGTGCTCCCCCGAGTTGAGGTGCCAGAACAGGCCGTAGGACGGATTGGCCTTCGGGGCCGGCGCGGTGCGGAGCTGCGCGATGTAGTCGGCCGGCAGGTAGCGCCGCCCGTTCCACATTCCGTCGTTCAGCAGCACCTGGCCGATCTTCGCGAGGTCGCGCGGGCGCATGCGGATGCTCTGGTACCCGAGCCGGCGCTCGTCGGTGTGGATCTCCACCCAGTAGGCGCCCTGCATGCCGAGGGGTTCGAACAGCTCCCGGCGGGTCAGGTCGGGCAGGCTCAGGCCGGTGGCGCGCTCCAGGGCGGTGAACAGCACCCGGTAGGCGGCGTTGTTGTAGATGAAGTAGTCGTAGGGCGCGTGGGTCATGCCCCGCGCGAGCGCCGCCTCGAGCTGGCTGCGCCCCGCCTCGCGGTCCTCGCGGTCGAGGGCCGGCCACTGGGCGAGGCCCGACGCCATCGCCATCACGCTGCGGAACGTGATGAGGTCGCGGGTCTGTCCGGCCAGCTCCGGCACGAGGTCGACGAGGGGCTGGTCGAGCGACGCGATATCGCCGCGCGCGAGCACGCGGCCCACGAGGAGCGAGAACGCCCCCTTGGTCCCCGAGTAGGTCTGCTGCACGTCGTCGGGGCCGCGGTCGTTCCAGTAGCGCTCGAAGACGAGGCGGCCGTGGCGGATGAGGAGGAGGGCGTCGGCGTGGGTCGACTCCGCGAGATGGGCGAGCCGTTCGAGGGCGGCGGGGTCGAAGCCCGCCTCCACGGCGTCGCCGGCCGGCCAGGGCGAGGTGTCGGGTCCCGGCCAAGGCTCGGCGCCGACCTGCCGGCTCGCGGGTTGGGCGCCGGCGTTGACGACCAGCGCCGCTACCGCCGCCGCGAGCGACAGCACCAGCCCGCCGCGACGGCCCCGCCCCCGACCGGCGCCGCCCGTCCCCTGCATCGAGTCGCTGCTCAGGCCTCTCGTGGTCATGATTCGATGTAGAGTAGCACCAAACGGCGGCGTCGGATTGCCGTCTGCGGCCGGTCGCGTCGCGCCGTGCGAGGCGGGACGGACGGACACGGCGTGGCTCGCGCGGGATTCCGGGAGATGAAGGGAGAACGGCGATGGCGGACGCACGGTTCACGATGACCCGGCGCGAGTGCCTGGGCGCGCTCGCCGCCACGGCGGCGTTCCCGGCCGTGCGCGCCGGCGCGGCCGAGGGCAAGCCGATGCGCGGCGCCTTCATGATCCTCAGCACGCCGTACACCGCCGCCAACGAGGTCGACTACGAGGACCTCGCCGGCGAGGTCGACTTCTGCGACCGCTGCGGCATCGAGGCCCTGGTGTGGCCGCAGAACTCCAGCGAGCAGCGCTACCTGAGCAAGGCCGAGCGGCTGCGCGGGTTCGACGTGCTGGCCGAGGCCAACCGCGGCCGGGCCCCCGCCCTCGTGCTCGGGGTGCAGGCCGACGATACGGCCGGCATGCTCGAGTACGCCCGCCACGCCGAGGCCCTCGCGCCCGACGCGATGATCGCGATCCCGCCCCGCACCGCGTCGTCGCTGGCCGATTTCCGAGACTACTACGCGGCCCTCTGCGACGTGACCGACCGGCCCGTCTTCGTGCAGACGAGCGGCGGCGCGCCGGACATCGAGCCCACGGTCGACTTCCTGGTGACGCTGGCGCGCGAGTTCCCGCAGTGCGGCTACGTCAAGGAAGAGCACCCGCCGGTGCAGGAGCGGATGCTCGCGCTGATGAAGCACCGGCCAGACCCCATCCGGAGCATCCTCGGCGCCAACTTCGGCCGGGCCTGGGCCTACGAGATGCGCCTCGGCACCGACGGGGTGATGACCGGCGGGGTGATGTACGCCGACATCTACGCGGGGCTGTGGGACCTGCACCAGGCCGGCCGCCGCGACGACATGCGCGACCTCTACGGCAAGCTCCTGCTGATGCTGAACCTCGACCGGCTGATCCCCGGGGTGAGGCTCCACGTGCTGCAGAAGCGCGGCCTGTTCAAGACGACGAAGTCGCGGCGCGGCGAGTACCGCTTCACCCGCGCCCAGATCGACGAGATCGAGCACCGGTTCGCGGCCCTCGCGCCGCATCTCCGGGCGTGAAACGGGGCGCGTGTTCAGCGCTCTCTGTCGAGCAGCAGGGTGTCGATACGCCGGTTGACGGCATCGACACGCTGGTTGACCGCCTTGTGCTCCCGCCGAATCGCGAACGCATGCATCGGCGCCTCGACGGTCAGGGCGGCCATGACGCCCAGGGTACATCCGGCGGCACCCTCGAGCGCCGTCACCGCCGCAATGGGGTCCACGGTCGCACCTGCGCCAAGCCGCCGATTCTGTAATGCCGCCGACCAGCTTCTACGAGACCGACGGCTCTTCCGACCGTTTTCGGACCACGCCGTGGACCCGCGGTCCCTGGAGCCGGGAGCACCAGCACGGCGGCCCGCCGGCGGCATTGCTGGCCCGTGCCGTCGAGACGGTGCTGGCCGACCGCGACTGCGCCATCGTCCGCTTCACGGTGGAGTTTCTCCGGCCGGTCCCGATCGCTCGGTTGCGGGTCGAGACCGAG
The DNA here is from genome assembly GCA_965199675.1 of Vicinamibacterales bacterium. Classification (GTDB taxonomy): domain Bacteria; phylum Acidobacteriota; class Vicinamibacteria; order Vicinamibacterales; family UBA8438; genus JAJEEA01. Next base: position 218,932 of record CBDATI010000019.1, read on the forward strand.
GTGATCAAGCGGGGACGGCTGGTGGAGCGGCACGCGGCGCGGCTGTGGTCGGGCGACGATCTGGTGCTTACCGCAGTGGCGCTGTGTCTTCATCGGAGGCAAGTGCTCCTGCCTCCGACAGAAGCAACGCCCGTGCCGCCTCCGCCCCCCGAGTCGGCGGAGCCCTATACCTTCCCGTTCTTCCTCGACCCCGTCGGCTATCAGGCGGCGATGGACGTGCGCTACGTGCGGGGCGCGTGGGGACGGTCGGACGTGACGTGCTGGATGCGGCAGCGCTGTCCGCTCCTGCCCGGCGAGACGCCCACCGCCTGGCAGCGTGTCCTCGTCGCCGCCGACGCCGGCCATGGGGTCGCGGTACCGGTCCCCCTCGACGACTACACCTTCATCAACGCCGACCTCTCGGTGCACCTGGCGCGCCCGCTGCGCGGCGAGTGGGTCGGCCTCGAGTCGCGCAGCGTGGCCGAGCCGACAGGTATCGGGCTCTGCCGGACCCGCCTGTGGGACGCGGACGGCGTGGCGGGGCGCGGCGCCCAGAGCCTGGTGGTCGCCGCCCGCTCCTGACGCGATGTTCTTCCTCGTCGCGCCGTGTCAGGGCGGACACCTCGGCTGTCCGCCGGCGCCCCTGCGGGCGCGGTGCCATGCGCGGCTCTCACCACGGGCCGCCGACCGCGCTATGATCGGCCGGTGCCGCCGGTCGCGCGCGGCCGGCCTTCCACGAGGAGCGTCAGCATGAGTCGCCACTCCCTCTCGCGCCGCCGGTTCATCGGCGGGCTCTCGGCCGCCGCTTCCCTGATGATCGTGCCCCGTCGGGTGCTCGGGGGGCGCGGGTTCCAGGCCCCCAGCGACACCCTCGACATCGCCGGCATCGGCGTCGGGGGACGCGGGCGAGCCGACGTGCGGGGGTGCGACAGCGAGAACATCACCGCGCTGTGCGACGTCGACGCGGGGCACGCCGCGCGCACGTTCGGCCTCTATCCCGGAGCCCGCACCTACGCCGACTACCGGCGCATGCTCGACGCCGAGCCCGACCTCGACGCCGTGATCATCGCCACCCCCGACCACACCCACGCGGTCATCGCGATGGAGGCGATGCGGCGGGGCAAGCACGTGTACTGCGAGAAGCCCCTCACGCGCACCGTCGCCGAGGCGCGCGCGCTGGCGACGACGGCCCGCGAGCAGGGCGTGGTCACCCAGATGGGGAACCAGGGCCACGCCAACGACGGCACCCGGCTCATCCGCGAATGGATAGAGGCCGGCGTCATCGGGACGGTGCGCGAGGTGCAGTACTGGACCAATCGGCCCATCTGGCCGCAGGCCATCGAGCGGCCCACCGACGCCCATCACGCCCCGCCGGGACTCGACTGGGACCTGTTCCTGGGGCCGGCTCCCGCGCGGCCGTACCATCCCGCCTATCATCCGTTCCGCTGGCGCGGGTGGTGGGACTACGGCACCGGCGCCCTCGGCGACATCGCCTGCCACTCGATGGACGCGGCGTTCTGGGCCCTGCAGCTCGACCAGCCGACCCGCATCGAGGCCGAGACGACGCCGCTCTTCGCGGAAACGGCGCCGGCGGTGTCGCGCATCACCTACGACTTCCCGGCCCGGGGGGCCCGACCCGCGGTGCGCTTCGTGTGGCGCGACGGCGACCTCGCCCCGCCAAGGCCGCCGCAGCTCGCCCCCGGCGAGGAACTGCCGGGCGGCAGCAGCGGCCAGCTCTTCGTCGGCGAAGACGGTCTCATCGCGGCGAACATGTACGCCACCGAGCCGCGGATCTTCCCGACCGCGCTTCACGAAGACGTGATGGCGAGCCCGCCCCCCGCGAAGTACCCGCGGTCGCCGGGGGTTTACCGCGAGTGGATCGACGCGTGCAAGGGCAACGGCCGGGCCGGGTCCGGCTTCGCCGAGCATGCCGGCCCCCTGACCGAGGTCGTCCTGCTCGGGAATCTGGCCGTACGGACCGGCAAGGCGATCGACTGGGACGCCGGCAAGATGCAGGCGACGAACGCGCCCGAGGCGAACGCCTATCTCGACGAGCCCTACCGCGAGGGGTGGAGTCTCTGATGCATTCCCACGATACGGGGGCGGCCATCCGGCGAGTCGCACCACGTTCCCCGATCCGACGAAACCGATCCTCGGGTCGTCCCGCGCCGGCGTCACCTGCGGGCTGGCGCGGGCCGACGGCGGCACCGCGGCGGCGGAGTGCTGACCCCGACGCAGCGCGTCGTCCACGGGTCTGCGGGCCGGCCGGTCCGCACCTGGACGGTCGCGCGGGCGGCGGCGGACCGCACGTCGTGACCCCGAACCGACGGCGGCCCTGGCTCGCCGTCGTCCTCGCCACGGCGATCTCCCTGCCCGCGACGGCGCAGCCGGCCGGCGAGGCGCTGCTGGCGGCCATCCGCGAGGAGGGGCTGCAGCGCTCGCAGGTGATGGACCACATCGTCTGGCTGAGCGATGTCTACGGGCCCCGCCTCACCGGCACCCCGGCCATCGAGGAGGCGGGGGCGTGGACGATGGACACGCTGCGCGGGTGGGGGCTCTCGAACGTGCGCGCCGAGCGGTTCGCGTTCGGGACGGGGTGGACGCTCGAGCGGTTCCACGCCCATCTCGTCGAGCCGCAGGTCATGCCCATCATCGGCTATCCCAAGGCCTGGTCGTCGGGCACCGGCGGCACGGTGACGGCCGAGGTGGTCCGGGTCGATCTGCGGTCCCGCGACGAACTCGAGCGCTATCGGGGGCGGCTGCGCGGCAAGATCGTGCTGACGCAGCCGGCGCGCGACGTGCCGATGCTGACCGGGGACGTGGTGCTGCGGATGGACGACGAGCTGCTCGCGGAGGCCGCGCGCCCCCTCGGACCGGTCGCGGCCCGACGGGGAATGCGTTTGCCCCCGCGCCGCGGGCTCGGATTCGCGCGGCTGCGGCAGTTCTACCTGGACGAGGGGGTGGTGGCGGCCGTGGACCGCGGCGCCGACTTCGTGCACGTGGAGGGCGGCAGCGGGCTCTCCCACCAGACGCAGCGCACCGACGGGGGGACGATATTCGTGGGCCGCGGCGCCCCGTGGACGGCAGAGCCCCCCGGGACCGGCGTGCCCTCGCTCACGTTCGCGGTCGAGCACTACAACCGGCTGGTCCGGCTGCTCGACCTCGGGCAGCCGGTGCGCATGGCGCTGCGCGTCGAGACGCGCTTCCACCCGGAAGCCGAGGCCGACGAGGGGCTGAACGCGTTCAACATCCTCGCCGAGATGCCGGGCACGGACCTCGCCGACGAGGTCGTCATGCTCGGCGCCCACTTCGACACCACCCACGCCAGCACCGGGGCGACGGACAATGCGGTCGGGGTGGCCGCGATGATGGAGGCGATGCGGATACTGAAGACGGTGGGCGCCCGCCCCCGGCGGACCATCCGCCTCGCCCTGTGGGGCGCCGAGGAGCAGGGTCTGCTGGGGTCGCGCGACTACGTCCGGCGGCATTTCGGCGACGCCGCGACGATGGCCCTCGAGCCGGCCCACGCGAAGCTCTCGGCCTACTACAACATCGACAACGGGACGGGCCGCCTGCGCGGCATCTGGACCCAGGGGAACGCCGGCGCGGCGGCGGTCTTCGAGCCATGGGCGGCGCCGCTCGCCGACCTCGGGTTCACCACCGTGTCGCCGCGGTCGGTCGGCGGCACCGACCACGTGCCGTTCGAGAGGGTGGGCCTGCCGGGGTTCCAGTTCATCCAGGACCGCCTGGAGTACAACTCGCGCACGCACCACTCGAACATGGACGTCGTCGACCGGGTGCAACCCGCAGACGCCCGCCAGATGGCGGTGGTCGCGGCCGTCTTCGCCTACAACACCGCGATGCTCGACGAGCGTCTGCCCCGCAAGCCGCTGCCGCGCCCGCGGCGCTGACGGCGTGAGAGCGACCGGCGCATGACGACCACCCCCCACCGACCCGAGTCGCGGCCACGAGTTGGCGCGGCGGCACCGGGTCGCCCGCGGATCCGGTCGGGTGGCGGGCCCAGCCGCGCGGCGGCGGCTCGGCGGCCGGGCGCGCCGTGACCCCGCGCCTCTTCTACGGCTGGGTCATCCTGCTCGTGGCCGGCCTGTGCTACGGGTTCGGGATGCCGCCGGTGTACTACAGTTGGGGGATCTTCGCGCCCCGTATCACCGCCGAGCTGGGCATCGACCGCGCCGCCGTCGGCGGGGTCTTCGGGCTGTTCAACACCCTGCACCAGTGCGTGGGCCTGCTCGTGGGGCTGGCCATCGCCCGCTTCGGGCTGCGGCGGGTGATGCCGGCCGGCTTCTGCGTCACCGCGGCGGGGCTCCTCGTGCTCGCGGGGGCGGACACCGCGCGGGCCTGCTACGTCGGCTTCTCGGTGCTGGGGGGCATCGGCGTCGGCTTCTCGACCACGGTGCCGGCGCAGACCCTGGGACAGAACTGGTTCCTCCGGCGCCGCGCGCGGGTCATCGGGGCGATCTTCACGGTGGGCGGTCTCGTGGGCTGGCTGGTCGCGCGCTCGGACACGTGGGTCCTCGAGCGCTACGACTGGCGGACGGGTTGGGTCCTCATCGCCGGGCTCTCCGTGATTCTCGGGCTCGTGGCGGCATCGCTCGTGCGGGAGGGCCCCGAGTCGGTGGGCCAGCGTCTCGACGGCGCGGCCCCGGCGACGGGGGACGGGGCGGGCGACGGCGAGACGGAGGGGGCGGATCGGTGGACGGCGTGGCAGGCGGTGCGGACACCGCAGTTCGGCCTGATGCTCGTCTGCGGCGTCGCCTACGCGGTGCCCTGGAACACCGCGGTGGCCCACCTCACGCTGCACCTGATCGATCGCGGGCACACGGAGACGGTGGCCATCGGGTTCGTGGGGACGATGGCCCTCGTCAGCATCGCGGGGCGGCTGGCCGGGGCGGTGGGAGACTGGATCGCCCCGCAGCGCGCTCTCGCCGCGGCCCTCGTGCTGGAGGGGCTGGGGGCGGGGGCACTGGTCCTCGCCGGCAGCACCATCGTCGCCTGGGTCGCCGTCACCCTGTTGGGGATTGGCTTCGGGATGGCGTTCGTCTGCATTCCCGTGGTCTTCTCGCACTTCTTCGGCCGCCGTGCCTTCGCGGTGACGAGCGGCGTCCGCACCACCTGCACCGGCATCTTCGGCGGCCTCGGGCCGTGGCTCGCGGGGACGGCGTTCGACGCGACGGGCAGCTATGCGCTACCGTTCCTCGGACTGCTCGTGCTCGGCCTGGCGGGGGGGGCGGCGGCCGGCGCCCTGCGACGCCCGGACGCCCCCGGCACCGGCGGTGGGAGCGACAGATGACCGACAACACCCGATTCGACGAACGAACCCCGCGCCCCGCGAGTTGCGGAGCCGGTCTGTCCCGGCGGGATTTTCTTCGCGCGTCGGGGGCCGCCGGTGCGCTGGCGGCCACCGAATCGTGCGGCGGGGGGACGGTGGCTCCCGCCGGGGCGAGTCAGCCGGAGAGGGCGGCGGACGGCTTCCTGCTGGCGGAGGCGACGATCGCCGATCTGCGGGCAGGCCTGGCCGGCGGCGAGTGGACGGCCCGGGCGATCACGGAGGCCTACCTGCACCGCATCGAGGAGATCGACGGGCGAGGGCCGGCGCTGCGGTCCGTCATCGAGACCAATCCCGACGCTCTCGCCATCGCCGATCGGCTCGATCTCGAGCGGCGCGAGGGGAGACTGCGCGGCCCCCTGCACGGCATCCCCGTCCTTCTGAAGGACAACGTCGACACCGCCGACCGCATGACGACGACGGCGGGCTCGCTCGCCCTCGCCGGCTGGATTCCGCCCGACGACGCCGGCGTCGCCGCCCGGCTGCGGGCGGCGGGGGCGCTGCTGCTGGGCAAGGCCAACCTCAGCGAATGGGCCAACTTCCGGTCCACCCGGTCGTCGAGCGGATGGAGCGCGCGGGGCGGTCAATGCCGGAACCCCTACGTCCTCGACCGGAACCCGTGCGGGTCGAGCTCGGGCTCGGGAGCCGCCGTCTCGGCCAACCTCGCCGCGGCGGCCATCGGCACCGAGACCGACGGCTCCATCGTCTGCCCGTCGTCGGCCAACGGCATCGTCGGCATCAAGCCGACGGTGGGGCTGGCGAGCCGGGCCGGCATCATCCCGATCTCGCACACCCAGGACACGGCGGGTCCGATGGCCCGGACCGTGCGCGACGCGGCGCTGGTGCTGGGGGTGCTCGCCGGCCCGGACCCGCGAGACCCCGCCACCGCCGACAGCGGGCTGCGCGGCCTCGCCGACTACACGCCGTTCCTCGACCCGGCGGGGCTGCGGGACGCGCGCATCGGGGTGGCGCGGCACTTCCTGGGGTTCCACGACGGGGTCGACCGGCTCATGGAGGAAGCCATCGAGGCGATGCGGGCGGCGGGCGCGGTCGTCGTCGACCCGGTGGAGCTGGGGACCGTCGCCGCCCGGGCGAGCCTCAGGATGGCCGAGACCGAGGTGCTGCTCTACGAGTTCAAGGCGGGGCTGAACGCCTATCTCGCCCGCCGCGGTCCCGGGGCGGAGGCGCGCTCGCTGGCCGACCTGATCGCCTTCAACGAGCGCAACGCCGAGACCGAGATGCCGTACTTCGGACAGGAACGCCTCGTCGCGGCCGAGGCGAAGGGGCCGCTGTCGGAGCCCGGCTACCTCGCGGCGCTCGCCGGCGCCCGCCGGCTCTCACGCGCGGAGGGCATCGACCGGACGATGGACGCACATCGGCTCGACGCCATCGTCGGCCCCACCGGGGGGCCGGCCTGGGTGACCGACCTCGTGAACGGCGACCACTTCGGCGGCAGCAGCTCGGGCTACGCGGCGGTGGCGGGCTATCCCAACGTCACAGTGCCGGCCGGGGCGGTGCACGGGCTGCCGGTGGGCCTGTCGTTCTTCGGCCGCGCGTGGAGCGAGCCGACGTTGATACGCATCGCCTACGCCTTCGAGCAGGCGACTCGGGCCCGTATCGTCCCACGCTTCCGGCCGACGGTCGCATGAGCCGCCGGATCGGCCGTACGCCCGGATCCGCAGTCGGCGCGCCTCACCCGGCCGCGACGTCGAACGCCGTCAGCGCGCGCGTGTCCTGACTGAACTCCACCCCGATCGAGTGGATCGGTTGTCCGCGGCCGCGGAACTCGTCGGCGGCCTGCAGCAGGTCGTAGAGGCGGAACCGCTGCTCGGTGCGTCGCGGGGGGGCGGCCGGTGAGGTGATCGAGCAGGCCGAAGCGCCGCGGGCGCGACACGAAAGAAGAAGCGCCGCGGGCGCGACAGGAACGCGGGCGCGACAGGAAGAAGTAGTGCTTGCCCTCGTCGACGAGCCGCAGCAGCGCCCCGTCTTGTCGACGTAAAGTAGCCGCCCTCGCGGATCTCCCGGCACGTCTGGATGGCCGATCGGCAGCCGACGCCGGTTCGCCGCGGCGTCACCGCATCGGGAGATCGGAACGGAACCCGCTTCCCCGCCGGGAGCGGCAGAAGAAACGGGCTCCGTTCGTGACGGGTCCCCCCGAACCGCGGGAGGCCGATGCCCGGCGCTTCTTCCAGCGAAGGCGCCGTGCTTCCGGGCGGCCGTCCGGGCGGCTACTGGCCGCCTTCCGCCGCCGCGCGCTCGTCGGCCCGCGCGCCGCCGAGCATCGCGTCCATCGAGTAGTTGCCCTCGTGGCACGCGTACTCGAACATCGGCAGGTCGTTCCGCCGCATCGGCAGGTTCACCGTCCACGGCTCGACCCAGGTGTTCGGGTCGTCCACGGTGTACTCGTACTCGAGGGTGTCGGCGTCGACGCGGGTGAACCGCTCGACCAGACGCATCGTGGTGCTCGATCCCCGCCAGTTGCGGTCGGTGTCGAAGTTGGTGGTCTCGACCACCAGGGTGTCGCCCTCCCAGCGCCCGATCGAGGTGCCCGACCACTGCGCGAGGCGCTCGTCCGTGATCGCCGGACGGCCGTCGATGGGGATGCTGCGCACGGTGTGCACCATCTCGGTCATCATCACGAGGTGGGTCGGGGTCTGGAAGATCTGCACGTTCTGGTTGTAGCCGCCCGGCGTGATGGGGGGGCCGGCGTTGAAGCCCATCAGGCAGCGGTCCGCGTTGCTCAGATCGGTGTACGAGGCGGGAGGCGTATCGCTGAACGAGCCGCGCCCGGCCGCGGCCCGCGCCCGGCCTTCTTCGGTCGCGTCGGGCATCCGACCGTTCGACGGTTCGATGATGAGCGACGTGCGCCGGGTGCCGACGATGTTCGTGCCCCGGTCCATCCAGAAGTTGTTGTAGCCGCCCACGTTGCCGCCGGCTTCGGTGCGCCGGGGATCGGCGTTCCACAGCTCGATGTCGCGGTTGACGGCGGCCTGCTCGCGCTCCACCGCCTCTTCCTCGGTCAGGAACGCCTTGTCGCCCAGGTCCTCCGGGCGCTGGAGCGGGGTGATGGTCCGGAAGTCCCAGACCCCCTGCAGATCGGGCGCGCCCCACCCGGTCCTCGGCGCCTCCTGGGCCAACGCCGTCGACGCCAGCCCCGCCACGACCAACGCCACCGCTATCGAACGTCCAACTCTCATCGCAAAACCTCCAAGATCGAGAATCACGTCAGCCCGCAAAGATACCACGTTCCGCGCCCGCGATGCGCCGCACCGCGACGGGCCGCCCGCCCTCGCGGACTACCCGCGGGACGTGCTGCTGGCCGCCGCTGTCGGCTGCGCCGACGAAGACGACTTCTGGCGCCGACTCGGTCCCACGCCCCGACCCGAGAGAGCGTCGGACTGACCCTTTCAAGACGGGCCGACAGGCGCGGCGGGTGATCGCCGCCGGCCGGCCGGCCCGCGCGGTGGACGTCGTTTCGCTCAGGGCGTCACCCAGATCGGCGACGACCAGGCCCGCTCCTGGATGGTGGCCGGCAGGTCGGGGCGCGGCTCGACGCCGGCGCGAACCGCGTCCCACGTCGACCAGCGGCACGTCGGGTTCTCGAGCACTCGCACATAGTAGACGGCGCGCTGGGCGGGGTCGAAGTCGGGGTCCGTCCACAGCGTGCGCAACTCGGCCGCCCCCACCTCCTCGCTGAAGCGGCAGTCGTCGAGGTTCACAACGGCGCCGTTGTCGGGACAGCGGTGGGTGGCCCCGTCCACCGCGAGGCCGTCCGAGCAGGCGACGTCGTAGACCTGTTCGCGGGCCTCGCCGCCGTCCACCCAGCCCTTGACGACCTGCAGCCGCTGGAGCGGCGCGCTCGACGCGTCGCGGCTCGCCCACACCAGGAAGCGGGGCACCCGGTGGCCCGGGGCCGCGAGCTCGCCGCCCATGGCGACGCCGCCGGCATAGGCCCGGGCCACGAGGTCGGGGGCGTTCTCGAGGTCGTCCGGGTAGTCGTAGCCGGCGAAGAACCGCACCCGCAGGCGCGGCCCGGTGGTGGCGAAGGTCTCCTTGCGGCGGAACGCGTCGAAGATCGCCGCGCGGGTGTTCTCTTCGGCCCACACCCCGGTCAGTCCCGACGCGCCGCGGAGGGCCCCCAGCGGCGACTCGCTGTAGAGCCGGCCGTCCGCCCGCGGCGGGTCGAAGGGAATGGACGAGCCCACCTGGGGGGCGCCGCCGGCGGTGAAGAAGTCCGACTCGCTCGGCGCTCCCGAGGCGGCGTGGTTGTCGGTGGCCCCGACGAGGCCGAATCGGAACGGGTTGAAGCCGCTCTCCTCCTCGAGGCGCAGGCCGTTGAGGTAGGCCTGGCGCACGTAGCTGCCGTCGGGCTGGCTCGGGGTGGTGCCGCCGCCGATGCGGTACGACCAGATCTCGAAGTCGGCCCACTCGTCGTTGGGTGAGAGGGCGGGGTGGGTGTCGGAGGTGCCCTTGGTCTGGGTGATCTCGACCAGCGGCTCGTTGCGGTTCCGGGTCTCGGCATAGACGGCGTCGAGGGGATCGCCGGCGTACGTCGCGAGCCGGAACATCAGGCCGTTCGAGCCGTTCGAATTGTGGGGAATGGCGAGGGCCTCGATGCCCGCCTCGCGGTTGCGGTCCATCCACGCCCACAGCTCTTCGGGGTTGAACGAGTCGAGTCGGCTGAACGGCAGATCGGGCACGGCGCTGCCGCGGAAGATCACGTTGCGGTGCAGGTTCTGGTTCTCGGGGCTGCCGGTGAACTCGTAGCCGACGAAGGTGGTGAAGCGGCCGGGCTCGTAGTGGCGCTCGGCCGCCGCGACCGTCTCGCGCCAGGCCGAACGCACCACGTCCGGGTCGTGCGGCGGCTCGCTCAGGCCGAGGGTGTAGGCGCGGATGTCGCGCCGCGCCACGGTGCGGGCGTCCCCCGTCAAGGCTCCGGAGACGAAGTCGGTCACGAGTTCCGCCACGGGGTGCGGCACGTCCTGCCCGGGATCCATGATCGTCGGCAGCATGCCGAGGAAGCTGGCGTGGTCGGTGACCGCGTAGAAGTCGAGCGGCGCGTCGAGCTGGACCTCGAACCCGGCGGGGTGGGTCAGGGGTCCGCCCTTGGCGTACCGATAGGCATCGTCGGGGGTGGCGCGGGTGCCGTTCAGGAACGCGTCGTACGAGAAGTTGGTGTGGGTGTGGAGGTCGCCGAAGTAGGCGTTGCGCAGGGGGTTCGGCTCGGCGGCGGCGATGCCGGAGCCGGCACCCTGCGACGCCTGCACCGTCGCGCCGCCGTCTCCGCCGCACGCGGCCGCGCTCTGGCCGAGCAGCGCGGCGGTGGCGATTGCGGCGGCGGCGCGCCACCTGGACGCGGAATCTCCGGGGCGACGCGGTTGACGTGTCATGACACCTCCCAGGCCCGGGCGCCGGCGATCCCGCTGCCCCGCCTATCCTACAGCAGTCCGCGCCGTTCCCGAGAGATCGCGACGAGGTCCGGTTGCATGCGCCGCCCCGCCGTGGAATCCCGTGGCCGAACCGCGCGGACTTCGATCCGCCGGGCGCTCGGCTGCATCGAGCGCCGGGGTTCAGTTGACCCAGTCGAGGGAGCGGACCGGCACGATCGAGAGCACCCGGTCCAGGAACCAGTAGGCTGACACGCTGCCCATGACGCAGATCGGCGCCAGGAAGACGGGGGCGGGCAGCGGCGCCCGCCGGATGCGGAGCCCGTACGACAGGGCCAGCAGGAGGCCCACGACCAGGAGCTGGCCGATCTCGACCCCGACGTTGAACAGCAGCAGGGCCATCGCACGGGCCTGCTCGGGCAGCCCGATGTCGGCCAGCGCCCCCGCGAAGCCGAAACCGTGCAGGAGGCCGAAGCCGAAGGCGATCGTCCACGGAGACCGCACCAGGGACGAGCGCGCAGGATCGGCGAAGTCGGTGTCGCCGTCACGGCCGGCTCCGCCGGCGTCGCGGGCCAGCTCGACCGCGAGGTAGAGGATGCTCAGCGCGATGATCGCCTCGACCGGCCCCTGCGACAGGGTCACCACGCCGAGGGTGGAGAGGGCGAGGGTGATGCTGTGCGCGGCCGTGAACGCCGTCACCACCTGCACGAGCTGCAGCGGCCGGCGCACGAGGAACATCAGGCCGACGACGAACAGGATGTGGTCGAACCCGAAGAGCAGGTGCTCGACCCCGAGGCGGAGATACGCGGGCACGGCCATCCCGCCCCCCGCTTCGGGCGACACCATGACGCGCGGGGCCTCCGGCCGCAGGAGGTGATCGACCGCAGCGCCGTCGCGGAAGCGCACCCGGAGGAGGACGTCGGTGAGGGTGCGGGGCAGGCCCGCGATCTCGACCGGCCCGCCTTCCAGCCCCTCGGGGCCGCAGTCGATGGTCCACCGCTCGAGCAGCGCCGCCGCGGTCAGCTCGGGCAGGGCCCGGCCCGTCTCGCGGCAACGGGTCGGGAACGTCGGTCGGAGGGGCAGCCGGCGGACCAGGCCCGGCTCGGCGTCGGCCAGCACCGGCTGCTTCCAGAGCACGTCGAAGCGCCCCGCGGACACCTCGCTCAGCTCCAGGTAGGCGGGACGCACCTCGTGGGCGGCGAGCGCGGACGGAAGCGCGGCCGCGCCAAGCAGCGCCAGCAGCCAGGCGCGGGGTCGTTCGCCTCGCCGAAGGTGGGTCGTCATCGTCTGTCGTCGCCTGCCGCATGGCGACTGCGGCCCGGCCGGTCCGGTCTATCGCGGCGTTGGGCCGGTGGCGCGTGGCGCCTGCCCGGCGCCCTGCGGCGGCTCCCGTCTGTCGCCCAGCGCGGGCAGCCGGATGTCGTAGCGTTCGCGCAACGTGCGCAGGGCGGCCTCGTTCCGCTCTCGCCGCCGGCTCTCCAGCAGGTCCTCGGCGACGCGGTCCCGGACCTCGTCGAGGGCCGGCCGCCGCGGCTCGGTGCGGCCGATCACCTGCACGAGGTGGGCGCCGTGCGCCGACTCGATCGGCCCCTGCCACGCCCCCGCCGCCAAGGTCGGCAGGGCCGCCGCGAACCGCCCACCGAAGAGCTCCGCAATCTCCTGGTCCGTCCGGTCGGCGTACTCGCGCAGCAACACGAAGGGGTCGCCGAGCTGCCGCCACCCGTCGCCGTCGCCCGCACGCAACGCGTCGAGCAGGGCGTCCGCGTCGCGGTCGGCAGGCCCTCCCCGCTCACGGCTCAGGAACACGTGCCGGAACGTGGTACGGCGCGGCTCGCGGTACCGCTCGGCGTGGGCCGCGTGATACGTCTCGATGTCGCCGGCCGACGCCGCCGGGGTCGCCGCGCTGTCCTCCAGCAGGAACGTCATCTTCTGCGCGAGCCGGCGGCGCACGATGTGGTCGCCGCGGTCGAGGCCCCGGCGCCGCGCCTCGCGATAGAGGATCTCCTCGCGCACCGCCTCGTCGATCAGGCCCTCGAGCTCCCGCCCCGTCGGTGGCCGCCCCCACTGCGCCGCCCAGCGCTCGCGGATGGCCCCAATCTGCTCCTCGGTCACCGTGACGACGCGGCCCGCCCCGCGGTAGTCCAGCCACCGGTCGACGGCCAACAGCCCGGCGCCGAGCACGAGGAAGACTGCGAGCGGCGATCGGCCGAGAGTCATGGGTGGGGGCGATGCAGAGCCCGCGGCCGACCGAAGCCGGCGGGCGTCGCGGTGAGTCGTGTGTTCGACGCCGCCGAGGGCGGCAGCGCCAGTCCAGCAAGCGAGGCACGACTCGGGCCACTGCCACGGCGGCGGTGATCTCTCACTTGAGCAACCGGGCATTGACTATGGGGCATATCGGCCTTTGCTCGCCGCGATATCGGCCCTGATCCACGCCGACCACCGCTCGGTGAAGGCCTCGTCGGCACCGCGGGCCAGCTCGGCGGCTGCCGCCGGAAGGTCAACCGCCCGTGGGTGTCGAACGGCACGGGGCGAGCGTACCACAGGCGCTGTCGTCGCGGCGATCCGAACCCGCCACCCTTGCCGTCAACCAGCTGGGCAGGCAACAATGGGTGGGTGTGCTGGTTCGTTCGCCTGAGTGAGGACCGACTGTCATGCGTCACAAATGTGAATGCGGCTGTGGGGAGATGACGACTCGCAGTTTCGCGCCGGGGCACGACTCCGAAGCCTTGAGAATGATCCTGCACCTTGCAAGGATGTGATCGGCCGGCGCGAGCGGATTGTCGATTTCCTGCATCGCTGCGACTACGGTCGTGATCGGCGCAATCTTCACGCTGAGTTCGAGCGCGGTGCCGGCAGCCCAAAGTGACTCCACCCCCCTCACGAGCACCGGTAGCGCCTGTGCCGCCTCTGTCTCCACGGCGGAATCGTTGCACACCGCCGACTTCATCTGTGGCGTTTGTGGCGTTTCTTTTTTCTCAGGAGCGCCACTCGGCCGGGAACCCGAGATGACGCAAGCGACCACGGCGGCAGCCACGTCTCAGGACGCGTTGAACGCCGTTCTGGGCGACGCCATGCCGTCTCAGGGCGGCTGGAGTGACGAGCACTACCTGTGGCTGACGGACCGCAGCCGCCGCCTCATCGAGTTCACGGACGGCCGCGTCGAAGTACTGCCCATGCCGACCGAACAGCACCAGATCATCCTGCTGTTTCTCTATCGGTGGTTCTATGCCCACGTGCACCAACCGCCTCGTCACGGCGTCGTCGTGACCTCGGGACTGCGGATGCGCGTGCGCGAGGGCAAGTTCCGCGAACCCGATCTGCTGCTGCTCCGCGACAGCGCCGATCGCCGCCGCCGAGACCGCTACTGGCTCGGCGCCGACCTGGTGGCGGAGATCGTCAGCCCCGACGACCCCGCCCGCGATTTCGTGGTCAAGCGCGCCGACTACGCGGAGGCGTCCGTTCCCGAGTACTGGATCGTCGATCCCGCCGGCGAAACGGTGACCGTGCTCACGCTCGTGGGCAACGCCTATGTCGAGCACGGCGTCTTCGCTCGTGGCGACCGGGCGACCTCAGCCATGCTGGACGGCGTCGGGGTCGACGTCACTGCGCTGTTCGACGAGGCCGATAGCGGGCGGCCCGAGCCGTATCGGTGATGGGGGACGGGTGCCCTTTCGAATGGACGGCCCCTTATCGCGATTCTGGCAACCTACTCCATCCGCAGGGCGTCCATCGGGTCGATTCGAGCGGCCCGATACCCAGGTCGCCAGCAAGCAAGAAACCCAACGAAGACCAGCATCAGCGGGGCTGCGACGAAGGCCAGGCGGTAGTCCGGTACGACGCCGAACAGAAGGCTCTCGAGGAGGCGGACGGAGCCAGCCGACGCGAGGAGGCCGAGGAGGACGCCGGCCGCCACGAGTACGCCGCCCTGCCGGCCGACGAGGGTCACGATGTCGCTCGGCTGCGCGCCCAGAGCCATGCGGACGCCGATCTCCCGGCGCCGCTGCGACACGATGTAGCTCAGCAGGGAATAGATGCCGAACGCGGCGAGAAACAGCGCGACGGCCGCGAAGAACCCGACGAAGACGGCATAGAAGCGGGGCTGGGCGACCGCCGCCGACAGCCTCGCGTCCATCGTCATCACGTCGCCGATGGTCGCGTTCGGGTTCGCGGCGGCCACCGCCTCGTGAAGAAACGGTATTGCGGTCACTGGATCGCCGGTGGTTCGCACCGTGACCACCGAGGTGAAGGACATTCCGGCCAGCATCCCCGCCCGCTCCGTCTGGCGCAGCGGCATGTACGCCTCCGCCTGCGACTCGGCGATGCTCAACCCGCCGTAGCGAACGTCGGCCACGACCCCGACCACCTCCCACGGTTCAGAAACACCCACCGGCAGCAGGCGTTGCCCGACCGCCGGCTCGCCGCCGAAGAGGTCGCCGGCGAGCGTCTCATTCACCACCAGCACCGGCGGGCTCTCGGCCCTGTCGAGCGCGGTGAATGCGCGCCCGCTCCGGAGACGCAGCCGCATCACGTCGAAATAGCCCGGGCTGACGAAGTTGACCATGGACCGCGGAAGGTCTCCAGGGTCGGGCGGCAGCGCGGCGCCGGCAACGCGGAACAACATTGGCGTTCCCGGGGCTGACCCCAGCGGCAGACGCGACGAGACCCCCACCGCTTCGACGCCGGAGAGCGCCGCCAGACGGGACACCTCGTCCGCCAGCAACTCCCCGAAACGGCGGTTTGCCGCCAAGCGCTCGAGCAGCGCCTCCGGGGTCGGCTGAAACGTAACGCTCGGGTGCTGGACGCTGGCGGTGATCACGTTGGCCGGGTCGTACCCGCGATCGAGGGTGATGAGGCGCACGAAGCTCAACAGGAGCAGCCCCGACCCCACCACCAGCACGAGAGCCAGCGCCACCTGGGCCATGACGAGCGTCGCCCGCACCCGGTTCGAGCGGAGCAGCCGGAAGCCGCCGCCGGACAGTACGCTGCCTTCGTTCAGGATGCGCCCCAAGCGGGGCCGCGACCACTGCAGCGCGGGCACGGTCCCGAACAACAGCCCTGCCGCGACCGACAGCCCCAGGGAGAAGGCCAGTACCGCGGCATCGATGCCCACTTCGTCCAACCGCGCGATGTCGCCGGGGACGAGCGCCGGCGCAGCACGCAGCACTGACGCCGCCGTAGCCAGCCCGAGCACGCCGCCGGCCACACCCAGTATCACGCTCTCGGCCAGGAGTTGGCGGACAATCCGCCACCGGCCTGCACCGAGCGCGGCGCGTATCGCGAGCGATCGCTGACGCGCGACCCCGTGCGCCAAGAGCAGCCCGGCCACGTTGGTGCAGGCGATCAGCAGCACGAGGAGGGTCGCGCCGGTCAGGGCCAGAAGCGCCGGCCGGTACTCGCCGACCATCTCTTCCAGCAGCGGCACGACACGCACGTCGCCACCTGAACCGCCGCCGGGGCTCAGTCTGCGGAAACCGCCGCCGGCCTGGAGGAGAGTGGAGGCCTCAACCGCCGCCTGCTCCGGGGATGTCTCGGGCGCCAAACGGGCCACGGCGCTGAAGACCATCATGACCACCACCCCGGTTTCCCCCGCCGCCACCGACGGCGGCACGTACGGCGGAACGACGAACGGCGTCCAGAACTCGCTCTCCGGGGTCGGGAAGTAGAACCCCTCGGGCAGCACGCCGACCACGGTGTGCGGATCGCCGCTCAGGTCAACGACAGCCCCGACGATGTCGGGGTCCGACACGAAGTGGTTGGTCCACGCGCGATGGCCGAGCAGCACCACGCGGTCCGCGCCCTCCCGCGCATCCTCCTCGGTGAAGAGCCGGCCGAGGTGCGGCGTCGCCCGCAACAGCGGAAACAGCGCCGGTGAGACGGCCGCGCCGCTCAAGCTGGCCGAGACGGACGGACCTGCCCACTCCAACGAGCTCGCCCGGTAGGCGGCGAGGTGCTCGAATGATTCGGCCTCCGCGAGCAGGGGCATGGATCGGTTGGTGAGTACCGACCGGCCTGGTTCCACGACCTCTCCCACCCGCACGATGCGTTCTGCGTCCGGATAGGGCAGCGGCCGCAGGAGCAGGCTGTGGACGACGCTGAACATCGCGGTGTTCGCGCCGATGCCGAGGGCGAGAATCAGGAGCGCCGACGACGTGAAGCCGCGCTGGGCGACAAGCCGTCGCAGCGCGTAACGGATATCCTGAAGCACGTCACTGGTTCCAGGTGCGCGCCCGTTCCTGCGCCTGCGCGACCTGCTCGGGCGTCATGCGCGAGATCAACTGGTCGCGTATCTCGCAGGAGGCCCTGCGGAACGGCCTCCGACCCTCGCCGAGCAGCAGGATGCGGCGCAACCCCGACCGCACATTCGACATCATGATGTCGTCGTCACTCCGGCCGGGTTGCGCCGCCTGAATCAGGCCGTAGTTCGGCTGGGGAGAGGCGTCCGTCGCCGTCGCTGTCGAGCGTACGCAACGACTGCGGCGCCAATTCGATCTCCGGCGCGGAAACCGTGCCGTCCTGATCCGCGTCGAGCACTGCCGTGAGCGAGGCAGGCACCCCGCCGCTGCTGCCCGGAACCGACCGGCCGCTCTGCTCGCTTGCCTGCGCCGCCATCATCGCGAGAAGCTCAGATGCGGAAACGGCGCCGTCCCCGTCAGCGTCGGCGGCAGAAGACAGCAAGCCTCGGGCCTGCGGCGGTAACTCCGAGATGTCGAGCGAACCTCCGTCACGAGCATCCAGGGTGATGATGTTGGTCCCTTCAGGGAGGTCGGCCGGACCGCCGACGAAGACGCGCGGCCGCGGTCGCAGTTCGCCGTCCGAGAGCTGCCCGTCGCCGTCCGCGTCGAGCGCAGCGAGCAATTCCGCCGCCGCGTCGATCTCGCTGGCCGAGAGCGCGCCATCTCCGTCCTGGTCGAGAACACCGAAGACCTGAAGCCGGCCGTTGTCTTCCTCCCGAACCTCGGGCTGGAAGGTTTCGGCGGCTGAACCGCCACCGCCGCACGCGCAACTCAGCCCCAGGAGCATCAGCGTTAACGCCGGCGGCGTTGGCAACTCGAGCACCCTCATCATTTTCGATTCTCCTTCTCCTTCGGGCTTTGGCCGCCAACATCGACAACAACGCAACCATCCAAGCCGGCTGCCCACGTGCCCCGACAGCGCCGAGGCCGACGTGGGGCCCCGCCGCCAGGGGCGCGCCGGCGACGCAGGGACGTGCGCAACCCCGCCTGGGTGCCCCTCCTCACGTCTGTCCGTAACGCAGCCTGGCCACGGCCCCCCAGCCGGCGGCCTGGACCCGACCGTAGTGGCCGGGCATGGTCGGGGACGACCGGCGCCCGGCGGTCTGGATCTCGGCGAGGCCCGCCCCGCGCGCCACGAGTTCCTGCGCGGCGCCCACCCGCAGCGAGTGCCCGCGCGCACCCATGATGCCGATGTCGGCGGCCCGTCTGCGGATGATGTCGCCCACCGCCCGGGGGGACAGCCGGCCGCCGACCCGCCCCCAGCGGTTCACCCGCCGGAACAGCGCCCCGGTGTCGACCCCGGCCCGGTTGAGCCAATCGACGATACGCTCGCGCGTCTCGCGGCCGAGGTAGACCGCGGCCCCGCGGCCGAGCTGGTCCGTCTTCGAGCGCCGGACGTGCAGCGCTCCGCCTTCCAGGTCCTCGACGTCGGCGGCCGCGGCCTCGCTCACTCGCAGCAGGCCGTCGGAGACGACGGCGACCAGGGCCGCGTCCCGCCATCCCTGCAGGGTAGCCGACCGGCCGTAGGCCTGTCGCGCCCCCGTCTCCGCCGCGTCTGCGATGCGGTCCGCCTCCGCCCAGCCCAGGCCCTTCGCCTGGCCCCGCCCGCGGGCGGCGGCAGTGCGGGCGAAGCCGGCCAGGGCGGCCCGGGTGGCGGAGCCTACGACCGGGGCCGGCCCCCGCGCCTAGCGTCCCACTCGACGGCCGCCGCGACCAGGCGGGCGCGGGCGACGGAGCGCCCGTCGTCGAACAGCCCGGCGACGACGCCGGCGAGGCTGCGGCGGTAGACGTCGGCGGTCGAGGCGGCGACGTCGGTCTCGAGGGCGCGTCCGGCGTCTCGCCGGCGGCGGGCGGGGAGGGGGACGACGGGCATCGCGATCCGATTGTAGCTGGCTGCTGCCGAAAACGTCAGTTTCCAGAAGTCATCCACGGCCCCCCCTCCCCGCACCCCCCGCGTGCGATTACTGTCGGGTGCAGGCAGCCGGGCGCGGGGCCGTGGCCAAGCTGCGCTACGGACGGGAGGGAGACCGCGACGCCGACCCGCCGGCTGAGTGAGAGGGTTCTGCTGCGGCGCGCCCCGCGAGGCCAACGCCAGCCTCACTGGAGATGCTTTACGTATATCGTAAAGTGTTCAGTGATCCGCAGCTTCAAGGACCGAAACACACAGCGATTCTTCGAGGGCGTGCGTATCCGGGCCTTCCATGGGTTCGCCAAACAAGCCGCGCGCCGGCTCACGCTGCTCGACAGCGCGGATGCCCTCAATGACTTGGCCGGCTTGCCGAGCAACCGGCTGGAGGCGCTCCGTGGGGACCGGGCCGGACAGCACAGCATCCGGATCAACACGCAGTGGCGGATCTGTTTCCGCTGGACGTCCGACGGGCCGTACGACGTCGAGATCGTGGACTATCACTAGGTGAAGGGGAGGAGGACCATGAGCCCCAAGAACGGCATGCGTCCAGTGCACCCGGGTGAAATCCTCCGCGGCGAGCTCGAAGCCCTCGGCACGTCGGCGAACGCACTCGCGAAGGCGCTGGCGGTGCCGGTGAACCGCATCACGGCGATCCTGCACGGACATCGGGGCGTGACCGCAGACACAGCGCTGCGGCTGGCGCGATACTTCGGGACGACACCGCAGTTGTGGCTGAACCTGCAACAGACCTATGACCTCCGGCGTGCCGAGATCGCGGTGGGCCGCCAAATCGCGAAGAACGTCCAGCCGCGAGACACAGCCGCATAGGCAGTTTGCCACCGCCGACGTGGGCGGACCCGCCGGCGGGCCAAGCGCTGGCCGTGGCGGTGGTCGTTCGGCACGGCTCGTTTCACCAAACGGCGTGCGTCGGGGCCGGGCGGCCTGCGGGGTGAGCGAGGCCGCGGGCCGCCGCCGTCGAGGACCCTGGGAAGGCGGCCCGCGGAGCCGTGGTCTACCTCGGCCGCGAGACGCGCGAGCGGATCGCCGTGGTGCGGTTCGCGGCGGCGCTCCGCGAGGCCACTCGCCGGCAACAGACGCGGTGACGGACTTCGAAGCCCTGATTCGCCGCCTCGGCGCCGCCGACATCCGCTTCGTGCTGGTCGGCGGCTTCGCCGGCGCGGTCCTGGGCTCGCCCGGACCGCGGTCGTCCTCGACATCGTCTACGCCCGCGACGAGGAGAATCTGGCTCGCCTCGCGACTGCCCTCGAGTCCCTCCAGCCCCGGTTGCGGGGAGCTCCTCCCGACCTGCCGTTCGTGCTCGACCTGCCGGCCCTGGCCGAGTTGGAGGCGCTGCTCGAGGAGCAGAGCCGAGATCCGTAGCCGGCCGGTTCTCGACCCGTTTCGCCTGCCCGCGTCTGGTTCTCGTGGCCGCGGGCTGACGCGAGCCCCCGGTCCAGTCGCGGGCTACTGCCCGTTGCCGCCGGTCGTCGCCTCGCCCCGTCGCAGGTGGCGGTTGGCCCAGTTCAGCATCTCGGCCACCGCGTGCAGCACCGATTCGCGCGCGATGTAGCCGTGCGACTCGTTCGGCAGGGTCACGTAGCGCACCGTGCCGCCGTGGCCCTTGAGGGCCATGTACATCCGCGCCGACTGGATGGGGAACGTGCCCGAGTTGTTGTCGATCTCGCCGTGGATCAGGAGGATCGGCTCGGTGAGCCTGTCGGCGTGGAAGAACGGCGACATGGCGGCATAGATGTCCGTCGCTTCCCAGAAGGTGCGCCGCTCGTTCTGGAAACCGAAGGGGGTCAGCGACCGGTTGTAGGCGCCGCTGCGGGCGATGCCCATCTGGAACAGGTCGGAATGGGCGAGCAGGTTGGCGGTCATGAACGCGCCGTAGCTGTGGCCGCCGATGCCGATGTTGTCGCGGTCGGTCACCCCCAGGGCCACGACGGTGTCCACTGCGGCCCGGGCGCTCGCCACGAGCTGCTCGACATAGGTGTCGTTGGCGGTCTCGCCGGGGCCGATGATGGGCATCGTCGGGCCGTCGAAGATCGCGTAGCCCTGGGTCAGCAGCAGCAGATGAGAAGCGCCGCGGATGGCGGTGTAGCGGTTGTCCGAGCCGGTGACCTGGCCTGCGAGCCGCGGGTCGACGTACTCGCGGGGATAGGCCCACACGAGCATGGGAACGCGGTCGCCGTCCTGGTGGCCGGGGGGCAGGTAGAGGGTGCCGGAGAGCTGCACGCCGTCGGCCCGCTCGTAGGTCACGAGCTCCTTGCGGATGCCGGTCAGTTGCGGCGCGGGGTTCTGGAAGGCGGTGAGGGGCTCCACGGTGTCGGCGGCGAGATCGCGGACCAGGTAGTTGGGCGGCTCGGTGCGGGTCTCGCGCCGGGTGAGCACGAGGGTTCCGGCGTCGGACAGCGGGGCGAGGGCCGCCTCGTAGGCGTCGCCGTCGCTCTGGAACAGGCGCTCGCTCTCGAGGGTGGCCAGATCGAGCCGGTCGAGGAACGGGCGGTCGCCGTCGGGCGAGGCGCCGGCGCCGGTCAGGTAGATGGCGCCGCCGGCCTGTCGGACGACCGCGCCGCCGACCTGTCGGACGGTGACGGGGCGGCCGGGGTCGGCGTAGCGGTCCTCGGTGCTGCGGTCCCAGAGGGTGCGCCGTCCCCCGTCGGCGTCGAGCAGGGTGGTGCGGGTCCACCGGGTGCGGCGGTCGTTCTCGGTCAGCAGCGCCGTGCCCTCCGCCGTCCACGCGATGCCGCTGAAGCGGTGCTCGGTGCGGGCGATCTCGGCCGGCTCGGTGTCGAACGGCGCGGCGTGGGCGAGCACGCGGTCGCGGTGGGGGACCGCGGCGCGGGGGTCGCCGCCGTCCTGGGCCTCGACCCAGACGAGGGTGGCGGGCCGGGTGGGGTCCCACGTGAAGCGGCGCGGCCCGGTGGGGACGCCGCCGATGGGCACGGCGTCGGCGAGGGGCAGCCGGGCGATCGAGGTCACGATCTCGCCGCTCCGGTTTCGCACCGTCACGTCCCTGGGGAAGCTGCCGGCCCGGACCAGCCACGAGAACGGCCGCTCGACCTCGACCGTCAGCAGGTGCTCGCCGCTCGGAGAGGCGCTGACCCGTTCGTAGAGGCCGGGCCGGCCGATGGTGGTGCGCCGGCCGGTGGCGAGGTCGATGGCGCCGATCTGGCTGGTGAAGTAGTACTCGAACAGCGCCTCATCGTGGGCGTTCTGCAACAGGTCCTGGAAGGTCCGGATGGGCGCCGCGCCGCCCCGGTGCTCCTGGATGTTCGGACCCGCGGGCGACGCGGGCGGGGCGGGGGGCGCCCCCCGGGCCGAAGCCTTGAACCGGCACAGGACGGTGGACCCTTCGTCCAGCCAGTCGCAGGGGTTGCCCCACGCGGCGTTGATCGACGCGTCGCTGATGGGGCGGGGCTGCCCGGTCGCAGTGTCCATCACCCACGCCTCGATGCCGTTGTAGCGGGTGAGGGTGAACAGCAGGTGCGAGCCGTCGGGCGAGTACTCGAAGTCGCCGAGGCGGGTCTCGCGCGGCGCGTCGAACACGTGCGCGGCGCCGTCGTCGATGCGCTTCACGGTGATGCGGTTCACGCCCCCGGAACGATCCGAGCCGATGTGGGGACCGTTGGTCCGCGGGTCGAGCCGGTAGCCGGCGAGCCGCAGCATGGGGCGCGACACCTCGTTGATCGACGGCATCGCCGGCCGCGCGAGCAGGGCCACGGTGTCGCGGCTCGGGCTCACGATGAGCTGCGGTGTCGGCGGAGCGTCGAGGATGTCGACGATCGTCGCCGGCGGGAGCAGATAGCCGCTCGCTTCCTGCGAGAGTCCCGGCGCGGCGGGGCCGAGGGTCAGGGCCGCGAGGAGGGCGATCGCCGCCGCGCGGCGGCCGGCGCGGTGCGGGCGTCGGGGCATGGGGATTCGATGCATGGCTGCCTTCCAGGTTGCTGACGCAGGAACGTGGCGAACGACCGCTGGCATGGCGCGACGCGGGGGTTCGCGGCGGCGCCGCGGGAGACGACGCGCCGCGTCCACGCCCGGCCGCCCCGCCGAGCCATCGTACGCCAGTCGTCGGCGAGAAACCAGCGCGGTCGGGCCGGGCGGGCGGTCCCGTTACTCCCGAGGCGACTTCGGCTACCGTTGTCGCATGTTCTCCGCCCGCGTGCCCGCGCTCCGCGTCAACAGGGTCGCGGAAGAGCTGGCCCGGCTGCGGGCGTCGGGCCGCCCGCCCGACGACCTCACGGTGTCGAACCCGACCCGGGGCGGCCTGCCGTATCCCCGCGATCTCCTCGCTCCTCTCGCCGCACCCGGCGCACTGGACTACGCCCCGGCCCCGTTCGGCGCGCCGACGGCGCGCGAGGCGGTGGCGGCGCATCTCGCGGGGCGAGGCGTCTCCGTCCATCCCGAACGCATCGTCCTCACCGCGAGCACCAGCGAGGCGTACAGCCTGCTGTTCAAGCTGCTGTGCGATCCGGGGGACGTCGTGCTCGTCCCACGACCGAGCTATCCGCTCTTCGAATATCTCACCCGGCTGGACGGCGTCGAGGCGCGACCGTACCGACTGGAGTACCACGGCCGCTGGGAGATCGACGTGGACGGCCTGGCCGGCATGGTCGACGCCCGCACCCGGGCGGTGCTGCTGGTGAACCCCAACAACCCCACCGGCTCGTTCGTGCGACCGGACGAGCTGGCCGCGGTCCGCGCCGCGGCGATCCGGCACGGGCTGGCCGTCGTCTGCGACGAGGTGTTCGCGGACTACCCGCTGGAGGAGCCGGCGACGGGACGGGCCGGCGCCCTGGTCGCCGACCCCGACGCGCTGACGTTCACCCTGGGCGGGCTGTCGAAATCGGCGGGGCTGCCGCAGCTCAAGCTGGGGTGGATCCTCCTGGGCGGGCCGGAAGGGCTCGTCACCGCCGCCCGCGACCGCCTCGAGCTGGTCTGCGACACCTATCTGTCGGTGGCGACGCCGGTGCAGCTCGCAGCCGGCGCGCTGCTCGATCGGTCGCGTCCCGTGGCCGACGCGATCCTGGGGCGGGTGCGAGCCAACCACGCGGCCCTGCGGCGGCTGGCCGACGGCTTCCCCGCATGCCGCGTCCTGCGCGCCGAGGGGGGATGGTACGCTGTGGTGCAGGTGCCGGCGATCCGTTCGGAGGAGGCCCTGATCATCGAGTTGCTCCGGCACGACGGGGTTCTGGTGCATCCGGGCTACTTCTTCGATTTCCCGCGCGAGGCGTACCTCGTGCTCAGCCTGCTGCCTCCGGCTGACGTGTTCGCCGACGCGGCGGCCCGGGTCCTGGCCACGGCTTCCCGGAGTCCGCGGTGAGACCGCGGACGGTGTCGGCAGCACGGGGCGGACCGGCCGCGGACCGCCCGAACATCGCGTCCCGGCGTTCGCGGTGACCGCAGGGACCGGTGTCCGCCGGCCGGAAGCCCGTGCCGGCGCGATGCCGGCCACCAGCCCGCCCAGCCATCGCCGCCTGCGGCCGGGGCCGGGCGCCCAACCGACCCCGCCGGCGTCTGCGCCGCTCCGCGGTGCCGACTCCCGGCGGTCTGCGCGAGCCCGCGATGAACGACCGCACCGTGCCCGTCGTCAAGGACCTCGTCCTCATCGGGGGCGGGCACACCCACGTCGCGGTGCTCAAGCGGTTCGGCATGCGCCCCGTGCCGGGGGTGCGCATCACCCTGATCGCCCGCGACGTGCACACGCCGTACTCGGGCATGCTGCCCGGCTTCGTGGCCGGCCACTACTCGTTCGACGAGGTGCACATCGACCTCGCGCGCCTCGCCCGCTTCGCCGGCGCCAGACTCTTCCATCAGCCGGCGGTCGGGCTCGACCTCGACCGGCGCGAGGTGCAGTGCGCGGGACGCCCGCCCGTGCCCTACGACGTGCTGTCCATCAACGTCGGCTCCACCCCCGCGTTCCACGGCGTGCCGGGGGCGGCGGAGGCGGTGGTGCCGGTGAAGCCCATCGGCCGTTTCGTCCGGCGGTGGCGGCGGCTGCGCACCCGCGTCCTCTCCGCCGACGCTCCGGTCCGGATCGGGGTGGTGGGGGCGGGGGCCGGCGGGGTCGAGCTGCTGCTCGCCATGCAGTTCGCCCTGCAGCAGGCGCTGGGGGCGGGTCGGCGGGCGTTGTTCCCCGAGATGCACCTGTTCGGGGCCGACGCGACGATTCTGCCCACCCGCCGCCGCGGGGTGCGGCGTCGGCTCGAGCGGGTGCTGCGGTCGCGCGGGGTGCGCCTGCACCTCGGGCAGGCGGTGACGGCGGTGCGGGACGGGGCCGTCGTGCGCGGCGAGGCCGGAGCGGTGGCGCTCGACGAGATCCTGTGGGTGACGCGGGCGGGGGCCCCCGCGTGGCCCCGGGCAGCCGGTCTCGCGGTCGACGGCGAGGGCTTCATCGAGGTCGACGCCGCCTTGCGCTCGACGTCGCATCCCGACGTGTTCGCGGCCGGCGACGTCGCCGCCGTGGTCGGGCATCCCCGCGAGAAGGCCGGCGTGTTCGCGGTGCGCCAGGGCCCCCCCCTCGCCCGCAACCTGCGGCGCGTCCTCCGCGGGCGCCCGCCCCGGCCGTTCCGCCCCCAGCGCCGATTCCTCATTCTGGTGTCCACCGGCGACCGCTACGCGATCGGGGGGCGCGGCGCCTTGTCGTGCGAGGGCGCCCTGGTGTGGCGCTGGAAAGACTGGATCGACCGCCGGTTCATGGCCCAGTACGCCGACCTGCCGGAGATGCGTCCCGCGGCCGGGCCGGTCGTCGCGGCGGGCCTGGCCGGTCCGGAGGACCTGAAGGCGATCTCCACCGCGGCGATGCGCTGCGGGGGGTGCGGCTCGAAGGTCGGGGCGACCCCCCTCGACCGCGTGCTCGCCCAACTGACGCCGGTGCGCCGCGACGACGTGCTGGTCGGCCTCGACGCCCCCGACGACGCCGCGGTGGTGCGGGTCCCCCCCGGCAAGGTGATGGTGAGAACCGTCGACGCCTTCCGGGCCATCGTCGACGACCCGTTCGTGTTCGGGCAGATCACCGCCAACCACTGCCTCGGCGACATCTTCGCGATGGGCGCCGAGGCGCAGACCGCGCTGGCCGTGGCCACGGTGCCGTTCGGGCTCGACCGGAAGGTCGAGGACACCCTGGTGCAACTGCTCGCCGGCGCCGTCGAGGTGCTCAACGACGCCGGGGCGGCGCTCGTCGGCGGGCACACCTCGGAGGGGGCCGAGCTCGCCCTGGGGCTGTCGCTGACGGGCCTCGTCGACGCCGATGCGGTGCTGCGCAAGGGCGGCCTGCGCCCCGGTGACCGCCTCGTGCTCACGAAGGGACTCGGCACCGGCACCCTGTTCGCGGCCGACATGCGGCTGCGCGCGAAGGGGCGGTGGCTCGACGGCGCCATCGAGGCCATGCGCCAGTCGAGCCGTCCCGCGGCGGCCGCGTTGCGGCGGCACGGGGCGACCGCGTGCACCGACGTCACGGGGTTCGGGCTGCTCGGGCATCTCGTCGAGATGACCCGCGCTTCGGGCGTGGACGTGCGCCTCGACCTGTCCGCGGTCCCCGTGCTCGACGGCGCGCTGGAGACGGCGCGGGCGGGGCTGCTGAGTTCGCTCCACCCCCACAACGTGCGCCTGCGCCGGGCGGTGGACGACCCCGAGAGACACGCCGGCGATGCGCGCTACCGGCTGTTGTACGACCCGCAGACGGCGGGCGGCCTGCTCGCCGGTGTGCCGGCGGACCGGGCCGAGGCGTGCGTGGCGGAGCTGGTCGGCCACGGGTACCGGCAGGCGGCCATCATCGGCGCCGTCGAGCCGCGAGGCGACCACGGTCCGCCCGTGCGCCTCGTGTCGGGCGGGGGCTCCGCGCGCGCGAGGTCGGTGGGGCGCCCGGCGTAGCCGTCAGGCAACGGTGGGCGGGCGCTGGCGTGGCCCGCCGAGGTCGGCGGCGGGGAACGAGGCTGGACGAACACGTGGCCGGCCGATTGCCGCGAAGATCTGGCAATAATGGGCAGATCCGGGAAAAAGCTGTCGCGGAACCGTGCCGATACTGTTATCGTGGGGGTACGAGCCGTTCGCTGGTCACCGTCTGCGAATCCCGACGTGCCGGCGCGGAAGTCGTGTGGGGACTTACGTCGGTCACCGGGGTTGGCGCATGGCTGAGCGTTTCTCTCTCGTTCTCCTTCTGGCGTTCGCGGCGGCCGGCTGCGGCGGCGACAGCGACGCCTCTCCGCCGCTGCCCGAGGATTCCTGGGGCCCCGACATCCATCTCGTCCCCGACATCCGTATCGTCGAGGACGCAGTGGCGCGCAACGCCACCTTCGCGACGATGCTGGCCTCGCACGACATGGGCGACGTGTCCTACGCGTTCGTCGAGGCGGTGCGGCCGGTGTTCGACCCGCGGGATCTGCAGATAGACCATCCCTACAAGATCGTCTACGAGAGCGACGGCGCGTTCCGCCGCTTCGAATATCACGTGGACGAGGACCAGTACCTGCAGGTGCTCAGCCGTCCCGATTCGGAGCCCCCCTTCGAGGCGACCCTCGTCGACTACGAGAAGGAGCGCCACGAGGTCGCCATGGAGGGGACGATCGATCGCGAGAACAACTCGCTCTCGGCCGCGATGGACGCGGGGGGCGGGAGCATCCGGCTCGCGATGTCGATGGCCGAGGTGTTCTCGGGAGAGATCGACTTCAACACCGAGCTGCAGCCCGGCGACCACTTCGGGCTGCTCTACGAGCAGTTCGTGCGCGACGAGGTCCACGTGACCTACGGCGACGTCCTGGCCGCGACGTTCCACAACGACGGCCGCGATCTCTCCGCCTATCTGTTCGAGGTGCCCGGCGAAGACCCGGGGTACTACGATGCGGAGGGCCGCTCGCTGAAGCGCCAGTTCCTGAAGTCGCCCCTGCCGTTCGAGCCGCGGATCACGTCGCGGTTCTCGTACCGGCGGCTGCATCCGATACTCGGGACGCGCCGGGCGCATCTCGGGGTGGACTACGGCGCGCCCACGGGGACGCGGGTCATCGCCGTCGCCCCGGGGACCGTCGAGTTCGCCGGGCGCAGCGGCGGCTCCGGCAACATGGTCCAGTTGGGCCACACCAACGGGTACCAGACCTATTACCTGCACCTGTCGCGCTTCGCCGGAGGGATTCGCCCCGGCGTGCGGGTGACGCAGGGGCAGACCATCGGATACGTGGGGTCGACGGGGCTGTCGACCGGCCCGCACCTCGACTTCCGCATCCGCAAGAACGGGATGTTCGTCAACCCCCTCGTCGAGATTCGCAACACGCCGCCCGGCGAGCCGGTGCCCCCCGACCACATGCCGGCGTTCGAGGCCCTGCGCGACCGCCTGCATTCGGAACTGCCCCGCTCGGCCCTGGCCCGGCGTGAGTCGCCATCGTCGTTCGAGGCGGGCGGGCAGTAGGGCGGGCCGGCAGACCTGCACCCTGCGACCTCGCCCCACATCGCGTCACCATCGCCACCCATGCGCATTCGCCCGTTCCGCGCCCTGCGCCCGACTCCGGCGGCGGCCGCCGCGGTCGCGTGCGTGCCCTACGACGTCGTGACCACCGACGCGGCCCGGGCCCTCGCCGCCGACGCGCCTCTCAGCTTCCTCCACGTGACGCGGGCCGAGATCGATCTGGCGCCGGACGTCGACCCCCACGATCCAGTGGTGTACGCCACCGCCCGGGCCAACCTCGCGCGCCTGCGGCAGGAGGCCCCGCTGGTCGTCGAGGACGAGCCGGCTCTCTACGCCTATCGCCTGCGCGACGGCGACCACGAGCAGACCGGGCTGGCCGGGTGCTTCCCTCTCGACGACTACGACGAGGGCGCGATCAAGCGGCACGAGCGGACCCGGCGCGACAAGGAGGACGACCGCACCCGCCACATGGCCGCGGTCGAGGCGCAGACCGGCATCGTCTTCCTCGCCTACCGCCGGCGGGCGGCGATCGACGACCTCGTCGCGGCGGTCTGCGCGGGGGAGCCCCTGTTCGATTTCGAGGCCCCCGACGGGGTGCGGCACACCGTCTGGCGGGCCACCGCGCGACAGACGGCGGATCTCGTCGACGGCTTCGCGGCAGTCCCCGCCCTCTACATCGCCGACGGCCACCATCGCGTGGCCAGCGCCGCCCGCGCTCGTCGCGAGCTGGCCGGGCGTGGCGTGGTGGAAGGTACGGGACCAGCCGCCCGCGACCAGTTGCTCGCGGTGGCGTTCCCCGACCGGGAGACGCGAATCCTCCCCTACAACCGCACCGTGGCGGACCTTGCCGGCGCCGCCCCGGAGGAGTTTCTGGCGGCAGTGGCGGCGCGGCTGCCGGTCGCGCCGGCGGACGCCGCCACGCCCGACAAGGGGGCGGTGGCCATGTACATCGACGGGCGCTGGCGGCGCGTCGGCCTGACGCCGGGGACCGGTGGCGGCGCCTCGGGACCCAGCCGCGGCGGCGCCTCGGACCCGGCCGCGGCGCTGGACGCCGCGCGCCTGGAGGCGCTGCTCCTCGCGCCGGTGCTGCGGGTCGAGGACATCCGCACCGACCCCCGGGTGCGGTTCGTCGGCGGCGTGCACGGCACGGGCGAACTCGAGCGGCTGGTCGATTCGGGCGAGGCGGCGGTGGCGTTCTCCCTCACCGCGGTGACCATGGACGAGCTGCTCGCAGTGTCCGACGCCGGCGGCATCATGCCGCCCAAGTCCACGTGGTTCGAGCCGAAACTGCGCGACGGTCTGCTGACGCACCTGATCTGAGGACCGTGACGGTATCCTGCTGAGCCCCGGCCGCGGCTGTCCATGTCGTCTTCACCCACCCACCGCGTGCACAACTTCGGCGCCGGCCCCGCGGTGCTGCCCGAGCCGGTGCTCGACGAGGCGCAGCGCGACCTGCCGGCCCTGCCCGGCCTCGGGATGTCGGTGCTCGAGATCAGCCATCGGTCGGCCGCCTTCGAGCGGATCCTCGCCCAGGCCGAGGCCGACCTGCGGGCCCTCACCGGCCTGCCCGACGACTATCACGTGCTGTTCCTGCAGGGCGGGGCGAGCCTGCAGTTCGCCATGGCGCCCATGAACCTGCTGCCGCCGGACGGGGTGGCGGACTACGTGCTGACCGGGGTGTGGGCGAAGAAGGCGGCGGCCGAAGCCGAGCGGTTCGGGCGGGTCAACGTCTGCGCGACGACCGAGGCCGAGGGGTTCGCCCGGGTGCCCGCCCCCGGCGAGCTGCGCCGCACGCCGGGGGCGGCCTACCTGCACGTGACCTCGAACAACACCATCGCCGGCACGCAGTGGCCGGCCCTGCCCGCGGCGGAGGGCGCCCCCCTCGTGGTCGACGCGTCGTCCGACCTGCTGAGCCGGCCGGTCCCGCTCGATGGCCTCGGTCTGCTCTACGGCGGCGCCCAGAAGAACCTGGGACCGGCCGGAGTGACCGTCGTCATCGTGCGGAAGGACCTCGCCGAGCGGGGGCCCGACACCCTGCCCTCGACTTTGCGGTACTCGGTCGCGGCCCGGCACGGCTCGCGCTACAATACGCCGCCGGTGTTCGCCGTCTACGTCGCGGGGCTCGTCCTGCGGTGGCTGCGGGACGAGGGCGGGCTGGACGCCATCGACGCCCGCAACCGGCGCAAGGCGGGTCTGTTGTACGATGCCATCGATCGGAGCGGCTTCTATCGCGGAACGGCCGAACCCGCGAGCCGGTCGCTCATGAACGTCACGTTCCGCCTGTCTGAAGAGGCGCTCGAGCCGCAGTTCCTCGAACAGACGGCCGCGGCGGGCCTCGCCGGGCTCAAGGGTCACCGCTCGGTCGGCGGTATCCGGGCGTCCATCTACAACGCCTTCCCGGAGACCGGCGTGACCGCCCTCGTCGAGTTCATGGCGGAGTTCGAGCGGGTCCACGGCTGACCGGGGCGACCCGCCCGGCGCGGCGGGGGTCGAGGCTGGGCTGAACCGGGTCGACCGCCGGCGACGAGTGCGCGAGGCGGCGAGGCGCGGCGACCGATCGGACGGCTCGCCGCGCGCAGCCGCAGGTGGCGATTCGGCCGGGCGAGGACACGCGCGGCGAGAGCCGGCGAGGAGAGCGGTGAGACAGGTTCAGGGCTCGGTCGTCTGTCCCAACTGCGGCCGGCTGGTGGGCGTCAACGAGCAGCAGTGCCCGTTCTGCGGGGCATGGCGCCCCGGGCTCTTCGGCTGGGCCACGGTCCTGCGCCGTGCGCTGGGGGGGCGGCTCGACCTCTTCTCGGTCATCGTCACCGCGTGCGTCACCCTCTACGCGCTGGCGTGCCTGTTGCAGCCCGAGGCCCTGTTCGAGTCGCGGGGGCTGCTGTCGATCCTGTCGCCGGGCGGCCGGGCCCTGTACCAGCTCGGCATGACCAGCGGGCCCGTCGTGCTGGGCCTCGGCTGGTGGTGGACCCTGCTGACCGCCATCTACCTGCACGGCAGTCTGCTCCACATCGTGTTCAACATGATGTGGATCCGGAACCTCGGCCCGGCGGTGACCGAGGTCTATGGCCCCGGACGCGCCTTCCTGCTGTTCAACCTGGCCGGCGCGGGCGGCTTCCTCGTCTCGAACGTCATGAGCGGGGCGCCCACCATCGGGGCCTCCGGCAGCATCTTCGGGCTGCTGGGCGCGCTCATCGTCTACGGCCGCCGCCGGGGCAGCTCGGTCGTCACCCAGCAGCTCTGGCAGTGGGCCATCATCCTCGGCGTGTTCGGGTTCCTCATGCCCGGCATCAACAACTGGGCGCACGGCGGCGGGTTCGCGGCCGGCTGGATCGGCGCGAGCCTGATGAACTTCGACGACGACCGGCAGGACAGCAGTTGGGTGTTGCTGACGTCGCTGGCCTTGATCATCGTCACCGTCGTCGGCTTCGGCCTCTCGCTGGTGCAGGTGACCGCCGAACTGCTCGGCTGAATTCAGGCGGGCGCCTCGTCGCTCCGTGCAACGCCGGGTTCGCCCCGCCTGCCGGTCCAGCCGACTACGGACTCGCGGCGGGCGGTGCGGGAGGGCGCCCCCCGCCGGTGACGACGTCGCCAGCGGGGGGCCGGACTCGCGTCACTGATCGTCGGTGGTGCGCGCGCCCTTCTGGCCGATGGTGTTGCGCAGCACGCCGACGTGCTCGAGCTCGATCTCGACCACATCGCCGGGCTGCATCGCCGACGTGGTGCCGGGGGTGCCGGTGAAGATCATGTCGCCCGGCTCCAGCGTCACATAGCGGCTGATGTAGCTGACGAGGAACTCGGGGCCGAAGATGAGGTCCTTCGTCCGCTGCGACTGCATCACTTCACCGTTCACGCGGGTCTGCAGCAGCAGGTCGTTGTAGTCGACGCCGCGCGCCATCACCGGGCCGACGGGACCGAACGTGTCGGCGCCCTTGGCGCGGAACCACTGCAGGTCGTTGCCCTGCCACACGCGCTCGCTGATGTCGTTCCCCGGCGCCACCGCGAAGATGTAGTCGGCCGCCTCGGCCTCGGTCACGTTGCGCGCCCGCTTGCCGATGACGAGCACCATCTCGCCCTCGAAGTGCAGGTTGGTGGCGCCCTCGTAGTAGGTGACGGTCGCCTCGTGGGGCACGAGCGAGGTGGCATGCTTGTCGAACAGCCCCGGCTCGGCGGCGACGTTCTGGTCGCCGAGGTGGCTCCGATAGTTGAACCCGGCCGCCACCACCTTGCGGGGCTCCGCCGGCACGAGCAGGCGCACCGCGTCGAGGGCCACCACCGCGCCGGTCTTCTCGGCCGACGTGTAGATGTCGCCGCGCAACTGGTGGATGAAGTCGCCGTCCAGGACGCCGTACGAGACCTGGCCGTCGAAGTCGTACCGCACGTATTTCGTCACGTCCTGGGCGAACGCCGCCCCGCCCGACAGGGCCACGACCACCGCCACCGCCGCGAAGTTCAACCGCTTCATCGCCGTTTCCTCCTTCAATCTCCATGCGACGCGCGTTTCGCGCAGGGACTTGCAAGATGCGTAGCCTACCACGCCCGGGCCGCCGTTTCGGGACCGGGAACGGTCGGCGAGGCGCCCCGAGACGGCCGCCGGAACGCCCGCGTCACGTGGTCGGCGTTCCTGCGGCCGGTCGGGCCGACGGGTCCTCGGCCCTCGGCGGGATTGCCGGGGCGTCGAGGAAGCGGAACGCCGATTCGAGGAACGCGCGCAGCCCTCGTCGAAGGACCGCCTCGGCGGCCGCGCGGTCCTGCCCCCGCCGGGCCTGTCGCCGGCAGGATGACCTGGCGGCCGAACGGCGTGATGACTACGGTTGGGACGCGGTTTCCTGCCCATGGGGTCCGGGCTGCCGGACCCGCGCGGCGAGGAACCGGCCCGCCGCCGCCCGGAAATCGTCCGTCCACTCGTGCCCGCCGTCGAACACCAGCGATTCGACCGTCGCGCCCGCGCGGCGGAGGGCGGCCACGTCCGCTTCCAGCTTCTCCGCCGTGTACCACGCGTCGGTCCGGCCCCGGCCGACGAGGATCGGAGGCCACGCGACGGCCGGGTCCGCGCGCAGCTCGGGAGGCGCGTCGGCGCCGAGGGCGATGATGCCCCGACAGGCGTGGCCGCACCGCGCGGCGGCGCGGTAGGCCATGGCGACGCCCTGCGAGAATCCGCAGTAGACGAGGGCGCCGGTCGTGGGATACGCCGTCCTGACCTCGTCCATCACCGCCCGCACGTACACGACGTTGTCGGCGATGGCCAGTTCCCGGTCCTGACGCGTCATCCAGCTTCCGACGACGTGACGGGCGCCTTCGCTGTAGTGCCGGTGGAGGGCCTGCACCGCGACGCGGGTCCACCGCGCGCCGCCCGGAATCCGGTCGAGCTCGGCCATGTGCCGTTCGGCGTGCTCGCCGTAGCCGTGGAAACCGACCAGCAGCGGGGCGGGCCCCGGTGCGTCGGCCGGAGCGACGAGATAACGGCCGTGCGTGGTGGCCGCGATGGTGTGAACGGTGGCGGCGGCGCCGCTCCGCGGTGGTGACGGTGACTCGGATGTCGTCCGTGGTGTCATGGCGTCTTCTCCGGGGGATGCATGGTACACCCGCGATCCCCGACGGCGCCGGGGCCTTCGCGCACCCCGGTCCTGCACCGCCTGGCGCCGGGCCGCTTGCCGCGCCGGCGCTCGGAGGCCGGACGGGCCTCGGGGCGGCGCGCGGACGCCTTGAAGTACACTGGCCCCCGCCGAGGCGGCTCGTCCCGGCGGGCGGCGGCCTGACGCCGCTGAAGGTGCCGACGCCGACGCGCGGGGACGACACCGAACGACACCGATGACCGCTCTCTCGGTCAACGTCAACAAGATCGCGTGGCTGCGCAACTCGCGCGCGGGCGACCGGCCCGACGTCGTCGCCGCGGCGCGGACGGTCATCGCCGCCGGCGCGCACGGGGTCACCGTGCACCCGCGGCCCGACCAGCGGCACATCCGGCCCGCGGACGTCGCAGCCCTGGCGAAGCTGCTCGCCGACGAGCACCCGCACATCGAGTTCAACATCGAGGGTAATCCCGCCGCGGGCCCGCGCGACAACGGCTATCCCGGGTTCGACAGGTTGATCGAGACGGCGCGCCCCCGCCAGGCGACGCTCGTCCCGGACGCCGACGCGCAGCTCACGTCGGACCACGGCTGGGACCTCGCCGATCCGGCCCGGGCGCGGCGGGTGACGGAGAGCGCCGCGCGCTACCGCGCGTGGGGGGTGCGGGTGAGCCTCTTCATGGATCCGGACGAGGCCCAGATTGCCCGCGCGAAGGCGTGCGGGGCCGACCGCATCGAGCTCTACACGGGGCCGTACGCGGATGTCGTTGCGAACCGCGGACTCGATCATCCGGAAACCGGCGCCTGTCTCGACACCTATGCCCGCGCCTTGCGGCGTGCTGCCGAGCTCGGCCTGGGCGTGAACGCCGGACACGACCTGAACCTCGACAACCTCGCGGCGTTCATCGGCATCGGCGGCGTCGCGGAGGTCTCCATCGGCCACGCGCTCGTCGCCGATGCGCTCGATGTCGGCCTCTCGACGGCGGTGCGGCAGTACCTCGACGTCATCGCCGGCGCGACCTCATGCGAATCGTGAGCTGGAACGTCAACGGCTTGCGCGCGTGCGCGCGGAAGGGGTTTCTCGATTTCCTGGAGGCATCGGGGGCCGATGTCGTCGGCCTCCAGGAGGTGCGCGCTTTCGAGCACCAGCTCGACGCGGCCGTGCGGGCGCCGGCGGGATGGCACGCGGTGTTCGCGCCGGCGGAGCGGGCCGGCTACAGCGGCGTCGCCATCTATTCGCGGGAGCGGCCGGCGCGGGTGGAGACGGGGCTCGGCGAGCCGCGCTTCGACGCCGAGGGGCGGCTCGTCATCGCGTGGTTCGGGCGGCTGGCGGTGGCGTCGGTCTACTTCCCCAAGGGCAGCGGCCGCGACCGCGACAACAGCCGGGTGCCCTACAAGCTCGGCTTCTACGCCGCGCTGTTCGAGCGCCTCGAGGTGCTGCGGCGCGACGGGCCGGTCGTCGTCGTCGGGGACTACAACACCGCGCACGAGCCCATCGACCTCGCGCGGCCCGCGTCGAACGCGCGGACGAGCGGCTTCCTCCCGGAAGAGCGGGCCGAGCTGACGCGCTGGCTCGACGCGGGTTGGGTCGACACGTTCCGCGCCCGCCATCCCGGCGAGCGGGGGCACTATACCTGGTGGCGCCAGTGGGGCGGGGCGCGCGAGCGGAACGTCGGCTGGCGCATCGACTACGTGCTCGCCTCGCCGGACGCGGCGGCCCGAGTGAGCGACGCGTTCATCTGGCCGGAGGTGACCGGATCGGACCACTGTCCCGTCGGCGTGAACCTGGCCCGCCCATCGTCGCCCTGACGGCTCCGCGGGGCGCCCCAACCGGTCGCTCATGGCCACGCTTCGCACCGCCGCCCCGACGGCATGAGATACGGATACGCGGGTCTGCGCTCACGGCGGCATTCGCCGTCGATGCCCCCGCGCCCGCCCGACAAGGCGTGAAGAGGTCACGCCCCCGGCCCGCCGCTCTCCGGTTCCGGCGTCCCGGCGCGCGGGCGGCGGCCCCGACGGCGCCTGCGTCTCCGCCGCCGCGGGCGTTCCGGCTCGGCTGCGGCCGCCTCGTCGGCGTCGCGGCGCCAGCGCCCGACGAGCTCCGGGGTCCGCCCGTGAATGGTCATCCACGTGAGCGCGGGCTCGAACGCAGCCCGTTGCATCACGACGCGGCGGGCCCGCGGGGACAGACGCTCGTCGGCGAGCCGCCGCTGCAGATCGAGTATCTGGCGGAGCTGCTCGAGGTCGCGCCTGGCTATCGGCAGCGCGCCGAGGGTGACCTCGGGGGGACGTTGGGCACGCCCGTCGCGGGCTCCCCGGCGGCGCGGCGGCTCGACGGCGGCGAAGGAGGACACGAGGCTCCCCAGCAACAGCGCGTTGCCCAACGTGGGCGGGGCGTCGTCGAACCCGTGCCGATAGCGGTCGAGGGCGGCCAGCGAACGCCACAGGGCGTCGGAACGGGCCTTGTCGAGTTCGGGCGCGATGTGCTTCAGCAGTCCGATCGAGCCGAGGTCGCGGACGATGCGTTCGCAGGCGCCGCTGCGCGCGACCTTGTAGAGCTCTTCCAGCAGCCGCGCCGGCGAGGCGTGGACGAGCTCGCCGCGATGGCGCCGGATGGCGGCGGTGACCGCGGCGTCCATCGAGAGGTCGAGCCGGGCGGCGAGGACCACCGCGCGCAACATGCGCACGGGATCCTCGACGAACCGTTCGTTGGGGTCGCCGATGCTGCGGAGGGTGCGGCTGCGGATGTCGCGCATCCCGTCGACGTAGTCGAGGATCGAACGGCTCGCCGCGTCGTAGAAGAGCCCGTTGACGGTGAAGTCGCGGCGGAAGGCGTCCTCCTCGGCGGTGCCGAAGGTGTTGTCCCCGCGGATGAGCCGCCGCGGGCGGACGCCCCTCGCCTCGGCCTCCCGGCGGGCGCGCTCCCGCGCCGCCTCGCGCGCCTTCCGCTCGGTGTCGGTCTCCGGCGGCACCTGCTTGCGGAAGGTCGCGACCTCGATGGTCTTGTCGCCGAATCTGATGTGGGCCAGGCGAAATCGCCGGCCGATGATCCAGCAGTTCCGGAAGAGTGACTTGATCTGCTGCGGATGCGCCGACGTGCCGATGTCGAAGTCCTTGGGCCGACGCTCGAGCAGCAGGTCGCGCACGCCGCCGCCGACGAGGTAGGTCTGGAAGTCGTGCTGCTGGAGTCGGGAGATGACCTTGAGGGCGTCGTCGTCGATCTGCCGCCGCGAGAGGATGTGTTCCGATCGCGGGATGGTCTTCGGTGCCGCCATCGGTAGGTCATTATACCGCCGTCCGCCAACCGCCCCCGATCAGGCGGATCAGGCGAGCGCCTCGGCGGTCAGCGGGCGTCCTGTCGACTACCCCTTGGCGGCCATCCAGTCCTCGCCGATCCCCACGTCGACGGTCAGGGGCACGCGCAGGTCGGCGGCGTTCGACATGGTGTCGCGCACCAGCGCCGCCGCCGCTTCCGCCTCGCCCTGCGGAGCTTCCAGCACCAGCTCGTCGTGGACGGTGAGGATCATGGTGACGGTGTCGGGTAGCTCGCCCGACAGGGTGATCATCGCGCGCTTGAGGATGTCGGCGGCGGTGCCCTGGATGGGCATGTTCACGGTGGCCCGCTCCGCCGCGGCCCGGACCTGGCCGTTGCGGCTGCGCAGCTCCGGCACGAGCCGCCGGCGCCCGTAGAGGGTGCGGACCTCTCCGCTCTCCCGCGCTTCCTCGATCACGTTGTCGAGGAACCCCTTGACGGCGGGGTAGCCGGCGAAATAGGCGTCGATGAACGCCTGGGCGAGGGCGGGGGTGACCCCGATGTCGCGGGCGAGGGTGAACGCGGTCTTTCCGTAGAGCAGAGCGTAGTTGATGATCTTGGCGCGTCGCCGCAGCTCGTGGGCATCGAGCCCGCTGTCGGCCCCGAACACCTCGCGGGCCGTCCGGTCGTGGATGTCGTCGCCGCGGACGAACGCCTCGACGAGGGCGGCGTCCTCGGAGAGGTGGGCGAGCACCCGCAGCTCGATCTGCGAGTAGTCGGCCGAGATCAGCGCGCAGCCGTCGCGGGCCACGAACGCCCGCCGGATCTCGCGGCCCATCGCGGTGCGGATGGGGATGTTCTGCAGGTTCGGGTCGCTGCTGCTGAGCCGGCCGGTCGCCGCCACGGCCTGGTTGAACGAGGTGTGCACACGGCCCGTGTCCCGCCGCACCAGTTGGGGAAGGGCCTCCACGTAGGTGCCCTTCAGCTTCTGGATCGTCCGCCATTCGAGCACCAACCGCGGCAGCTCGTGCTGCAGGGCGAGTTCTTCGAGCACCTCGACCGAGGTCGAGGCGGCCCGCGTCTTGCCGGTCTTCTTGCGGGCCGGCAGGGCCAGCTTCTCGAACAGGATGACCGAGAGCTGCTTCGGCGAGTTGACGTTGAACGCCTCGCCGGCGAGGGCGAAGATGCGCGACTGGAGCTCGTCGAGCCGGACCTGCATCGCCCGCGACTGCCTGGCGAGGGCCGCCGTCGCCACCCGCACCCCGGCCCGCTCGACGCCGTCGAGCACCGGGATCAGGGGGTGCTCCAGCTCGCCGTACAGGGCCAGGAGCCGCTCGCGTTCCAGCGCCTCGGTCAGGGGGGCGGCGGCCTGCCGGGGCAGGTCGGCGCGCTCGCAGGCGTAGGCGAGGGCGGTCTCGGGGGGAATGCGGTCGAAGTCCGGCGCCTTCGTCCCTTTGCCCCGCACCGCCTCGGCCGTCACCACCTGGTACCCGGTGTGCTCCAGCGCCACCGACTCGAGGGTGGGGGCGGCCCGCGTCGAGTCCAGCAGGTAGCTCGCGACCATCGTGTCGAGCTCGAGGCCGCGAAGCCGCACCCCGTGCTCGGCGAGCCACCGCATCGCCCGCTTCAGGTCGTGTCCGACGACGCGGACCCGCGGATCTTCCAGGACCGGGCGGAGGACCGCGAAGACGGTGTCGGCGTCGAGGCTGCCGGACAGGTCCAGCCCCTCGCCGGCGAAGGGAACGTACCGGGCGGCCCGCGCACCGGTCGAGAACGCGAGCCCGACGAGGCCCTTGCGCGAGGGCGGCCCCGTCACCGTCAGGACGTGCAGTCCCCACCGGGCGGCCTTCCCGAGCGCCGTCGCGAGCTCCTCGAGCTCGGCCGCGGTGGTGACCATCCGGTAGTCGGTCTCGACCGTCCCCGCCGTCGGCGCGAACTCGTTCAGGAGGGACTTGAAGCCCAGCGCCGAGAACAGGGCGTAGCACCGCTCCCGGTCCGCGCCCCGATAGCGGTAGTCCGCCGGGTCCGCGTCCACCGGCACGTCGACGCGGATGCGCACGAGCTCGCGGCTGCGGCGCGCGTCCTCGGCATGCTCGGTCAGGGCGGTCCGCAGCCGCTTCTTCGACAGCTCGGGCGCCTTCTCGAGCAGCACGTCGAGGGTGCCGAACTCGGTGACGAGGGCCCGCGCGCTCTTCTCGCCGACGCCGGGGACGCCCTTGACGTTGTCGCTGGCGTCGCCCATGAGGGCGAGGACATCGACGACCTGGGCCGGCCGCACCCCGAACTTCTCCTGCACGCCGGCCTCGTCGAACCACGCGCCGTCGTCCCGCGGGTTGAAGACGTGGATGCGGTCGTCGACGAGCTGAAAGAAGTCCTTGTCGCCGGTGACGATGGCGACGTCGAGCCCCGCCTCGACCGCCCGCGCCGCGAGGGAGCCGATGACGTCGTCGGCCTCGAAGCCCTCGCGGGTGACGATGGGCACGCCCAGCGCCGCGCACGCGTCGTGCACCCAGGGGACCTGCTCGACGAGATCGGCGGGCATCGGGCGGCGGTTGGCCTTGTAGTCGGCCGCGAGCTCGTGGCGGAAGGTCGGCCCCTTGAGGTCGAAGGCGGCCGCGATGAGCTCGGGGGCCTGCTCGGCCACGAGCTTGCGCAGCATCGTGATGAAGCCGAACACCGCGTTTGTCGAGCGTCCGTCGGGGCCCGTCAACCCCCGGATCGCGTGGTAGGCGCGGTACATCTGGGAGTTGCCGTCGACGAGAAAGAGGCGGGGCCGGGCGGGCATGGGGTCAGCGCGCCGCGAGGTAGCCGCGCCGGGCCCGGACCCGGTAGTCGGGGTTGCGCACCTCGACCCGGATGCGGTGCCACCGGCCGTCGCCGGCATGCCGGGCGGGGTACGCGAGTTGGTACTGGCGGCTCAACTCGCGGGCGATGCCGGCCGTCGCGGGGTCGAGGTCGTCGGCGTCGCGAACGACCTCCGTCCTTCCCCCGCTGTCGTCGGTCAGGTCGCGGAGCGCGCCCACGTTGACCCGTTCCTCCTGCAGCCGCTGGAAGGGACTGCCGCCGCCCGCCCGCCGCCCGCGGCCCGGGAGCGGTAACGGCGCTCCCGGCAACCCTGGCCGCAGCCGTCCCCCGAAGATCCCGAGGCGCCGCCGTTCGCGCGCGTCGATGCCGATCGCGTACACCAGCGCCTCGGTCTCCCGGATGAGCGACCGCAGGTCGCGGTCGTCGGTCTCGCTGTTGGTGTCGTTGCCGTCCGAGATGATGAGCAGCGCCTTCTTGCGGTGGCGGCCCTCCGCGACGCGGGGCACCGACTCGGCCACCGCGTCGTAGAGGGCGGTGCCGCCGCGGGGCCGGATGCCGCGGAGGGCGCGGCTGAGGCGGTGCGGACTGGTGGTCCAGTCCTGCAGGAGCACCGGCGTGTAGTCGAACCGGTAGAGGAAGAGCTCGTCGTCGGGGCCGAGCAGGTCGTAGAGGAAGCGGTCGAGGGCGTTCCGGGCCGCCTCCATCTTGCGGCCCTCCATGCTGCCGCTCGTGTCGAGGGCGATGCCCAGGCTGACCGGCACCCGCTCGTTGTCGAACTGCGTGATCTCGACCGGCTCGCCGTCCTCGTAGACCAGGAAGTCGTCCTTCGTCAGCCCGTCGACGAAGCGGCCCCGGGCGTCGGTGACGGTCGCGCTCACGTTGATGAGCTCGATCCCGGCGCGGAAGACGCCGTCCGGATCGGCCGGTTGGGCGCCCCGGAGCGGACGTTGTCCGGCTTGCGGGGCCGCCTCGGGGCCCCGGGCGGCTTCACCCCCGCCGCCGGGCGTCAGGAACGCGACGGCGAGGGCCACGAGCACCGTCCTCAGGCCATCGTGCCTTCGACCGGCGCTGCTTCTCGGCGGGACCGCGTTGCTGGTGGGGCGCATGTACCCAATATATGCGCCCCGGCCGTGCATGGCCAGCCGGCGCGCTTCGTGTTCGGCGCCGACGGGCCGTCCCGCCCCTCCGGGCATCCTGTCCATGACCAGTCCCGTGGCGGGTCCCGCTCACCGCGGAGCCTGCCGGCGGCGGCGAGGCCCGGTCATGGCCGGGCTCCCGTCTCCGCCAGCGCCGCCGGTGCCGGTCCGCGCCGGTCGACGTGCGGCAGTCGGGACTCGTCCTCCATGAAGCTGACGCGATAGCGGTTGATCCGGTCGGCGCCCGGGAGCGAGATGGTGAACGTGGTCTCCGCCCCCGGCGGCAGCGCCCCCGGCGGCAGCGGCGTCTGGCCGGTGCCGATGATGGCGCCGTCCCGGTCGAACACGGTTGCGGCGACGCTCAGCTTCGACCGCTCCCGGCCGCCCGGAGGGTTGCGCAGCGAGCCGCTGACGGCCAGGTAGTCTCCCTGCCGGCGGTGGTCGAGGAACAACAGCTCGACCGGCAGGTCCGCCCCGGCGCGGGGCAGCGGCGTGCGCCCGGCGAGGTAGACACCGACGCGGGACAGCGGCGTGCGCTCGGCGAGGTAGGCACCGACGCGGGACAGCGGCGTG
Organism: Vicinamibacterales bacterium; assembly: GCA_965199675.1. Taxonomy (GTDB): domain Bacteria; phylum Acidobacteriota; class Vicinamibacteria; order Vicinamibacterales; family UBA8438; genus JAJEEA01. The sequence continues at coordinate 260,521 of CBDATI010000019.1, forward strand.
CGCTCGGCGAGGTAGACACCGGCGACGAGGATGGTGGCGACGGCGACGGCGGCCAAACCGTGGCCCCAGCGCGTCGGCGACGGCAGCGCCGACCCGAGCCCCGCTCGCCGGCGGGCCGACCGGCCGCCGGCCGCGGACCCGCCGGGCGCTGCATCGGCCGCGCCGCGGCGCCCCGCACGCTCCCAGGCGTGGCCGGCGACGCGTGCGTCGTCGTCGTCGCCGGCCCACCGCCTGCCGTCCGGCGCAGCGAACGGCAGGCGCGGCGCGACGGGCGCACGCCGCCCGCGCGGGGACGGCCTGCCCGCCATCGCCGGCGGCGTCTCGACCTGCCAGGAGCGCTCCCGCAGTTCCATCGGTCCCTCGCCGGGGCCGGCGACCTCCGTGAGGAGCGGGCGGGACAGGAGCTCCGCATCAGCGGGACGTCCCCCTCGACCGTCCGGTCGCGCGAGCTCCGCCATCTCGGCGAGCCTGGCGTCCGAACGCCGCCGCTCCGCCCGGAGGCGTTGCCACATGACGATGGCCATCGCCCACGCCAACAGCAGCGAGATGATCGTGACCGTGGCCAGCGTGGTGTCCATCGTGCTCCGGGTTCCCCGGCTTCGCCCGCATTGCGCCGGCGGCCCCATATCTCTTCGTCGGTCGCTTCGCCGCAGCGCTGTAGGGGTTCCCGCTCCGGGGGATGAGACGGCCGCGCGCGGCCGGGTGCGAGCGAAGCCCGGGCACGATCCGGCTTGAGGCGGGAACCGTGACCGGCGGCCGGCCGGTGGGTTGGCGGCGCGGCGCCAGGGGTCGGACCGGGCCGCGCTACGGTGCGGGATCCGGCTTCACGCCCTCGGTGAACAGCAGTCCCTGCCGCTCGGCGAGGGTGCGCGCCGGCTTGAAGCCCTCGGCTCGCAGCGCGGGCTCGGCGCCGCCCTGCGAACGGTAGTGGGGGTCGAGGGCGCGTCCCGAGAAGAGCGCCCCCAACCCGCCGCGCGGCGCGGCCTCGATGACCAGGCACCGGCCGCCGACGCGGAGCACGTGGCGTGCGCCCTGCAGGGTTCCCACGCGCTCGTGGGGACGCATCGCGCCGATCAGTTCCGGGATGACGACCAGGTCGAACCACCCCTGCGCGAACGGCGGCGTCCGCAGGGGACCCACCTTCACGTCGACCAGCACGCCCCGCGCCTGGGCCGCGTGTTCGATGGGCCCCGCACCCCCGTCGTCCGGAACGAGGGCCGACGCCTGTCCGCTGATGCCGACCTGGGCGGCGAGCATCGCGATGAGACGCGGGTCGCCGGCGCCGATCTGCAGCACCTTGTCGCCGAGCCGCAACCCCGCCATCGAGACCCGGAGGTCGCTTTCGCCCTTGAGTTTCTTGAAGAGCGCCATGGCTCTCAGTCGGTTCAGTGCTTCGAGACCGGCCATCCATCCGGTCCAAGGAGCGGCAAACCACCATGATATAGTGGCCGGTCGTGAAACGCCCAGTCGAAATCGCGTCCGCTCACGGCAGGCTCGGGGTTCTTCTCGTCGGCATGGGGGCGGTCAGCACCACGTTCATCGCCGGCGCCCTGCTCATCCGGAAAGGACTGGCGCCCTCCATCGGCTCGCTCGCCGAGCGCGGAACGGTGCGGCTGGGCAAGCGCAACGAGGGCCGCTCGCCGCTCATCAAGGACTTCGTACCGCTCGCGTCCCTGGACGACCTCGTCTTCGGCTGCTGGGACATCTTCGAGGACAACGGATTCGAGGCGGCCACCACCGCCGGCGTCATCGAGCCGTCGCTGCTCGAGCAGGTGCGTCCCGAGCTCGAGGCGATTCGGCCGTGGCCCGCGGTGTTCGATCAGCGGTACGTCAAGCGGCTGATGGGCACGAACATCAAGACCGGCGCGACCAAGCGGGAACTCGCCGAGCAGGTGCGCGCCGACATCCGCGCGTTCAAGGACGAGCACGGTCTCGCGCGCCTGGTGATGATCTGGTGCGGGAGCACCGAGATCTTCATGACGCCGGCTCCCGAGCACGACTCCATCGCGGCGTTCGAGACGGCGATGGACGCGAATGCCGAGAGCATCTCGTCGAGCATGATCTACGCCTATGCCGCCTTGAAGGAAGGGATTCCCTACGCCAACGCGGCGCCGAACCTGAGCGCGGACATTCCCGCCCTGGACCGGCTCGCGCTCGACAACGGATCGCCCGTCGCCGGGAAGGACCTGAAGACCGGCCAGACCCTGATCAAGACGATCGTCGCCCCCGGCCTCAAGGCCCGGCTCATCGGCGTGTCGGGGTGGTACTCGACCAACATCCTCGGGAACCGCGACGGCGAGGTCCTCGACGATCCCGAGTCGTTCAAGACGAAGGAAGAGAGCAAGAAGTCGGTCCTCGACTACATTCTGCAGCCCGAGCTCTATCCCGACCTGTACGACGACCTGTGCCACGTCGTGCGCATCAATTACTACCCGCCGCGGGGAGACAACAAGGAAGGCTGGGACAACATCGACCTCGTGGGCTGGCTCGGCTATCCGATGCAGCTCAAGATCAACTTCCTGTGCCGCGACAGCATCCTCGCCGCCCCCATCGTGCTCGATCTCGTGCTCTTCCTCGACCTTGCGAAGCGCGCGGGCATGAGCGGCGTCCAGGAGTGGCTGTCGTTCTACTTCAAGAGCCCCGTGCATGCGCCGGGTCTGTATCCCGAGCACGACCTGTTCATCCAGCTCATGAAGCTCAAGAACACGCTGCGGTATCTGCGGGGCGAGGACCTGATCACCCACCTGGGCCTCGAATACTACGACTGAGCGCCGCCCGCTCAACCCGGCAGTGCGCCCGGCGGCGCGGGGTTGTCACCCATGAATCAGAGTCAGCTCCAGGCTGTCGTCTTCGGTGGTCTGTTCATCGGCATCCTGTCGGCATTGCCGATCGTCTCGATCGGCAACTGCGCGTGCTGTCTCTGGATCGTCGGGGGCGGCATGCTGACCGCGTATCTGCTCCAGCGGGATCAGCCCCAGCCGCTCGCGCTCGGCGAGGGCGCCGTGAACGGGCTGCTGGCCGGCGTCGTGGGCTCGTTCGTCTACGTGGTGGTGTCTATACCGATCGACATCGTGACCGCGCCACTGCAGCGCCGCATGATGGAGTTCGTCATGGACGCCAACAGCGATATGCCTCCCGAGGTCCGCGAGATGCTCGAGAGCTTCGGCGCGGAGAGTCTGGTGGTCAGCGTCGCGATCGACTTCCTCTTCATGCTGTTCGCCGGCGCCGTCTTCGCCTCGCTGGGCGGGCTGTTCGGCGTGCTGCTCTTCCGGCCTTCATCGCCGACGCCCCCGTCCCCGTCCCCGGGAGCGTTCCCGACGGGCCCGCCGCCGCCGCCCCCGGGGCAGGTTCCGCCCTTGCCCCCGCCGGCGGCGGGCGTGTAGCCACCAGTCGTCGCCGGCGGCTTCGCTCCGCCTCAGCCAGCCCTGCGCCGTCATGCGGCGCGGCGCCCGGCCGGTCCGCGGCCACCCAATGGCGAGATCCGCGTGGCGCCGTTTCCGGGCCGCTCGGAAACGATGGTGTGCAGTTCGGCGCCGCACGAGCCGATCGGCGCCACGCCGCCCCCCTCACCGGCACCCCCGATCTCAACGACCTCGCCACCCTGGACGGAGACCGGGACCTCGTTTGGCGTGGACTCGGCGGGTGCATTGCTGCGAGTCTGCTCGCTCCAAATGGCTCGAAGCAGGCTCCTGAGTTGTTCCCTGGCGAAATCGGGCAACGAACCGACCTGCAACCAGCGGTACGCCGTCTCCTCCGCATGGTCGAACCGGGCCGCCTTGTAGTACAGCGACACGGCGCTCACCGACGAGATCCCGATGGTTCTCGTCTTCGTGGCGTCCAACGCCTCGACGGCCTGTCTCTCCGCGTCGCCGGCGAGGGCGTACAGCTCTCGCGCCTCCTTGCGCCGGCCGTCGCGCTGCGCGGTCTGCGCCGCTGATGCGAGGCGCTCGCTGGCTTCGTGATTCTCGAACCAGGACATCGCGCTGCTCGTCGTCACACCTGCCGGGGGTCGAGATCCTCCAGCATGATCAGGCGGGCCCTGAACCCGACGACGCCTGCCATCGCGGGCAGATTGCTGTTCCCCGCTGCAGCCTGCGCCAGCTTGTCCTTCAGCCGTCGTTCAACTGCTACCGCGGATCCACGATCCACGCCGGACACCTCCAGCCGCAGACAGTCCTCGAGGTTGTCGGGCGAGCTGCCCGGAGGGGAAAGGTAGTAGTCGGCGCCGGTCATGGTTTCGGCTCTGCGAACCGCAACGAGGCCATCCGACAGCTCGACCGCGGCCAGCGCACAGGCGTAGGCCCCTGCTTCGGTTGTGTCGATCTCGTTCGCCCATGCGCGCCGTACGCGTGCGTCGGACGGCTGCCACTCTACGACCGTCGACGACCGTGCGCCCCGCCGGCTGAGATCGAAGTCTGTCGGGGACTGATGATGCCGGTCAAGACAGACGCGCGCGGCCTCCGCATACGAGTCGGCGATCGCTTCGGTCAGTCCGACATGGCGCTGCTCCAGGTCGTGGATGGGCAGGGCGGGTCTCGTCTCCTCGGCCGGCATGCACCGTCATTGTAGTTGTCCAACGGCGGAATACGCCGGCGGTATCCCATCGCGCCACCGATGTACCCCATGCCGACCGAATCCCGACCACAGCATGACGAGACCCTGCCGGGCGCCGACCGTCCCCGTGCTGCGCGAGGTGCCGTATAGTTGGTGACGCTCGCGGTCGCCGCTGCGCCGTCGATGCGCGTGCGCCGAACCGGCGACCGGGCGTTCAGCCGACCGACCTGACTACAGCATGGACCCGAACTTCTTCGAGCGGCCGATCCTGAACTCGCCCTACAAGTACCCTGCCCGCCACTGGGAGCTCGACGACAACGGCCAGCCGACGAACCGAATCGTCCCCGAGCGGCGCAAGGTCGCGTTCATCTCGGCGATCCCCACGGCGAAGAAGCGCCGCGGCGGCCAGCGCGAGATCGTCTTCGACGAGGGTGCGCGGGCGCTCGGGGCGGGAGCGCAGCAGTACGACCTGACCGGGTTCATCGACGGCGTCCGCCAGCGCGTCGACCGCTGGCGCGAGCTTCCCGACCCGGGCGCCTGGCAGGTGACGCCCGAGACCGCGCGGCTGCTGCAGCACTGGCGCAGCCACCGCTTCGCCGGCATCCGGCCGTTCTTCTGCCAGGTCGAGGCGGTGGAGACCGCGATCTGGCTGACCGAGGTCGCCCCGCAGAGCGGCCGGGAAGGCCGGCGCCTTCTCGACCATCTCGCGCAGGTCAGCGAAGAGGCCAATCCGGGCCTCGCACGGCTGGCGTTGAAGCTCGCCACCGGAGCCGGCAAGACCACGGTCATGGCGATGATCATCGCCTGGCAGACGGTCAACGCCGTGCGCCGGCCGGGCAGCCGGAAGTTCACGCGCGGCTTCCTGGTGGTCACCCCCGGCGTGACGATCCGCGACCGGTTGCGGGTGCTCCAGCCCAACGATCCGGACAGCTACTACGCGAGTTGCGAGCTGGCGCCGCAAGACATGCTCCGCGACCTGGAGCGGGCGAAGATCGTGGTCACCAACTACCACGCCTTCCTGCGGCGCGACACGCTGCCGCTGTCGAGGGGCGGCCGCGCCCTGCTGCAGGGCCAGGGGCCGGAGCTGGCGACGAAGGAGACCGAGGGGCAGATGCTGCAGCGGGTCGTGCCCGACCTGATGGGCATGAAGCGCATCCTCGCCCTGAACGACGAGTCCCACCACTGCTACCGGGAGAAGCCGCCCGAAGAAGACGCGGAAGGCCCGCTGCGAGGTGACGACCGGAAGGAGGCCGACAGGAACCGCGAGGCGGCGCGGGTGTGGATCTCCGGACTCGAAGCCGTGCAACGGAAGCTCGGCCTGCAGCGCGTCATCGACCTGTCGGCGACCCCGTTCTTCCTGCGCGGGTCGGGCTACGCCGAGGGGACGCTGTTCCCCTGGACGGCGAGCGACTTCTCGCTGATGGACGCCATCGAGTGCGGAATCGTGAAGCTGCCGCGCGTGCCGGTGGCCGACAACATCCCCGGCGCCGACATGCCGAAGTTCCGCAACCTGTGGGAGCACATCCGCCCGAAGATGCCGAAGAAGGGGCGCGGCAAGGCGGCCGCGCTCGACCCGCTCAGCCTGCCCGTCGAGCTCCAGACCGCTCTGGAGGCGCTCTACGGGCACTATGAGAAGACGTTCGCGCGGTGGAAGAACGCGGGCATCGAGGCGCCGCCGTGCTTCATCGTCGTCTGCAACAACACGTCGACGTCGAAGCTCGTCCACGACTACATCGCCGGCTTCCACCGCGAGAACGCGGACGGCTCGTCCTCGCTCGTGAACGGCCGCCTCGCCCTCTTCCGCAACTTCGACGAGCACGGCAACCCGCTCGCCCGGCCGCGGACGCTGCTCATCGACAGCGAGCAGCTCGACTCGGGCGAGGCCCTCGACCGCAGCTTCCGAGACGCCGCCGGCGACGAGATCGAGCGCTTCCGGCGCGAGATCGTGGCCCGCACGGGCGACCGCCGGCAGGCCGAACGCCTGACCGATCAGGATCTGCTGCGCGAGGTCATGAACACCGTCGGCAGGCCGGGCGCCCTCGGCGGGTCGATCCGCTGCGTCGTCTCCGTCTCCATGCTCACCGAAGGCTGGGACGCCCGCACCGTCACCCACGTGCTGGGGGTCCGCGCCTTCGGCACGCAGCTTCTGTGCGAGCAGGTCGTCGGCCGCGCGCTGCGCCGCCAGTCGTACGACCTCAACGCGGACGGCCGCTTCGACGTCGAGTACGCCGACGTGCTCGGCATCCCCTTCGACTTCACCGCCAAGCCCGTGCCGGTCAAGCCGACGCCGCCCCGCGAGACCGTGCTCGTCAAGGCGATCACCCCGGAACGCGACGCCTGCGAGATCCGCTTCCCGCGGGTGGCCGGCTACCGGGTCGAGCTTCCCGACGAGCGCCTCGACGCCCGGTTCGACGACGACGCGACGCTCGAACTGACCCCCGATCTGGTCGGCCCGTCCATCACCCTCAACGAAGGGATCATCGGCGAGGCGTCGACCCTCGACCTGATCCACACCGGCGACCTCCGCAAGTCGACGCTGCTCTTTCACTTGACCAGACGGCTGCTGGAAACCAGGTGGCGCGACCCCGGCGAGGAGCCGAAGCTGCACCTGTTCGGCCAGCTCAAGCGCGTCGCGCGCCGATGGCTCGACCATCACCTCGTCTGCAAGGGCGGGACCTATCCGGCGCAGCTCATGTACCAGGAACTGGCCGACATGGCCTGCGAGCGGATCACCGCCGGCATCACCACGACGCTGCTCGGCGAGCGGCCCGTCAAGGCGGTGCTCGATCCGTACAACCCGGTCGGCTCCAGCGCCCACGTGCATTTCAGCACCTCGAAGGAGACTCGCTGGGAAACCGCCGCCGACCGCTGCCACGTCAACTGGGCGGTGTGCGACAGCGACTGGGAAGCCGAGTTCTGCCGGCTCGCCGAGTCGCACCCGCGGGTGCGCGCCTACGTCAAGAACCACGGCCTCGGCCTGGAGGCGCCCTACCGCTACGGCTCCCAGACGCGCCGCTACCTGCCCGATTTCATCCTGCTCGTCGACGACGGCCGCGACGACGACCTGCTGCGCCTCGTGGTCGAGGTCAAGGGCTACCGGCGCGAGGACGCGAAGGACAAGAAGAAGACGATGGAGGTCTACTGGGTCCCCGGCGTCAACCATCTGGGATCGTTCGGCCGCTGGGCCTTCGCCGAACTCACCGATGTCTACGAGATGGAGGAGGACTTCAGCGCCGCGCTGGCGACGCGGTTCGGGGCGCTGATGGAGCGGTGATCGGTGGTGGTCGGTGGTCAGTGATTGGTGGTCGGTGGTCAGTGATCGGTGATCAGTGGTCGGTGGCGGCCGTGTCCATTTCGGGGGCGAGGTTACGGCCAGCCGCGAGATCGCGCCGCGCATTCTCCGCGTCGTGACGCTGGCCGACGGAGAGACGATCCACAACATGAAGCTCGACTACTATCCGGAAACCGACAGCTTGTACTTCGAGTTGAAAGCCGGCCCGGGCGCGGAGACACGCGAGGTTTCGACCGAGATCAACGTCGACCTCGACGCCGAGGGGAACGCGGTCGGCTTCGATATCGATCAGGCTTCCATCAGGCTCGATCTGGCCACGCTCGAGACAGAGGCGTTGCCGGTGCGGTCGTACAAGGCTGGGTGGTCAGTGGCCGGTGGTCAGGGGCCGGTGGTCAGGGGCCGGTGGCCGGTGGCCGGTGGCCGGTGGTCAGGGGCCGGTGGCCGGTGGCCGGTGGTCAGGGGCCAGGGGGGCGGACAGAAGACGTTTGATTTCGGTAGACTGGGCGCACCGCGCCCCCGCGGATTCAAGGAGATGCTCGCTTCCTGTCCCGTCGACCTCGACCTCGATCGGCCGCGTGACTTCGGCCGCGCTGTCGAGACCTGATGTTCCTCCTCGACACGAACATCATCTCGGAGCTGCGCAAGGCCGAGCGGTGCAACACCGGCGTGGCCAGATGGTTCGCCGCCGTCAGCGATGCCGACCTGTTCACCAGTGTCGTCGTGACCGGCGAGATCCGGCGAGGCATCGAGCGCCTCCGCCAGCGGGATTCGGATCAGGCCGAGATCCTCCAACGATGGCTGGAGCGCATCATTAGGTCGTACGCCGACCGCATCCTCCCGATTGACGGACGCGTCGCCGACGTCTGGGGCCGGCTGGGCGCCATCCGCCCGGTGCCCGTCATCGACGGGCTGCTCGCCGCGACCGCCCGCGTGCACGACATGCAGCTCGTCACCCGCAACACGGCCGACGTCGAGGGCCTCGGCGTCCCCGTGTTGAATCCGTTCGATGCGTGATGTGCGAGATGACCAGACACAAGGCTCCCCGGACCGTCGAGACCCTGACCCACGCGGAGGCGTCGCGAAAGAACATCCCGACGGCCGAGTTCCGGTCGGTGATGGACCGCGCCGAGCAGAGCCCGGTCCAGGTGGCCTACGAGCGGCGCAACCGCGACCTCGACCCGCAGCTCGTCTGGCGCGGCAAGGACGCCCAGGACGCCGCCGACCTCGTCGTGCAGGGGCCGCCGCTCTACATCCAGGAGAAGGTCCACCCGAAGGTGCTCATCGACGACCTGCGGGGCCGAACCGCGGCCGGCCGCGCGGGTGCCGGGGAAGCCGGGACGGGGGCCCAGCCGGACCTGTTCGCCGACTTCAACGGCCTGCCCGATGGGGCGGAGCGCACCGAGTTCTACCGCCACGACGCCAACTGGTCGAACCGCATGATCCTCGGCGACAGCCTGCAGGTGATGGCCAGCCTCGCCGAGCGCGAGGGCCTGCGCGGCAAGGTGCAGTGCATCTACCTCGACCCGCCCTACGGCATCAGGTTCAACTCCAACTTCCAGTGGTCCACCGCCAGCCGCGACGTCAAGGACGGCAAGGCCGAGCACATCACTCGTGAACCCGAGCAGGTCAAGGCGTTCCGCGACACGTGGCGCGACGGGATCCATTCCTACCTGACCTATCTGCGGGATCGACTGTTGGTGGCGCGCGAGCTGCTGACCGAGAGCGGGTCGATCTTCGTGCAGATCGGGAACGAGAACGTGCACCGTGTGCGGGCGGTGCTGGATGAGGTGTTCGGCCAACACAACCACGTTGCCACTATCAGTTTTCAGAAGACCGGCTCAACCGATCAATCGCTTATTCCACAGACCGTCGACTACATCTTGGTGTTTGCAAGGGACATCGATCACATCAAGCACCGCAGGCTCTGGGCGGATAGAGAACGAGGACAGCTCGCACTGGAACGGTACGACTTGGTTCTTTGGCCGCACGGGCAAACACGTAGAGTCTTGCCGGAAGAGATAGAGAGCGGTAGTGTTCAGGAAGATGGTGTTCGCTGTCAGCTCACGGCATTGACAAGCGCACGACCACGAGGCGCGGGGGATCTCGTTGATTTCATTCATGAGGGATGTCGCTACTCCCCTGGCGCAGGAACGTTCAAATCGAACGAGACGGGTTTGATCAAGCTCTCAGCCGCCGGTCGACTGCGTGTTGCCGGTCGCACGCTGCGATATCTCCGCCGTATCGATGACTTTGCAGTTGTGCCCGTCAACGACCGTTGGGAATCAGTGCAACTCGGCACTGGAAGGGAGGATGGAAGACCAACATTGGGGGCATGCTTCGCCTCCTCAGAGCCAAGCGGGCTTGACCTATGTCGTGCAGACGAGCAACAAAGTCGTCGGGCGCTGCATCCTCATGGCCACCGACCCCGGTGACCTCGTACTCGATCCCACCTGCGGGTCGGGCACCACCGCCTACGTCGCCGAGCAGTGGGGCCGGCGCTGGATCACCATCGACACCTCGCGCGTCGCCCTCGCCCTGGCCCGCGCCCGCATCATGGGCGCCCGCTACCCCTGGTACCTGCTCGCCGACAGCCCGGACGGGCAGCGCAAGGAGGCCGAGCTCGCCGGCCGGGCGCCGGCCGAGTCGCCCACCTACGGCGACATCCGGCAGGGCTTCGTCTACGAGCGGGTGCCGCACATCACCCTCAAGTCCATCGCCAACAACGCCGAGATCGATGTGCTCTACGAGCAGCACCAGCCGGCGGTGGAGGCGGCGCTGGCCGATCTGAACGCAGCCCTCGACGGCCACCTCGTGCCGTTCCCGGTCGAGACCGGCGGCCGGAAGGGCCAGCAGATCGACTTCATGGCCTCCGGCGAGGTCACGCTGCCGTCGGGCGAGCCGGCGCCCGCCAACGGCTTCCTGGAGTGGGAGGTCCCGCACGAACCCGGCACCCCGTGGCCCGAGGAACACCAGCGGCTCCACACGGCGGCGAGACCCGAGGCGACGGCCGGCACCGCGGCGCAACGACGGCGGGCCGAGCGCGCGCTGGCGACGCTGAACGCGGCCCACGGACAGGCGTGGACCCGCGAGACCCTGCCCGAGCGCCCCGTCTGCCCCTGGCCCGCGGCGGCCGAGGCGGCCCTCGCGGCCTTCTGGGAGGCGCGCATCGCCCGCCAGCACGCCATCGACGCCTCCATCGCGGCGAAGGCGGAGTACGAGTACCTCTACGACAAGCCCTGCGAGGACCGCGGGGTCGTCCGGGTGGCGGGGCCGTTCACGGTGGAGAGCCTGTCGCCGCACCGCGTGCTGGCGGTGGACGAGGACGACGAGCTGATCGACCGCGCCGCGGAGCGGAGACCAGACTACGGCCCGCAGCAGGACTTCGCGGCCCTCATCCTGCAGCAGCTCGCGACGGCCGGCGTGCAACAGGCGCACCGGGACGGCCGCATCGCCTTCTCGTCCATCACCCCGTGGCCGGGCACGTACATCTGCGCCGAGGGACGGTTCGACGGCGGCCAGTGGGCGGCGGCCGGCGATGGGGCGTCAGACAGCAAGGGCGTGTCGGGGTCCGGTCGCAGGGGGGGAAGCGGTCGCGTCGTTCGACGTGGCGTCGGCGTGAAGGCCGTCGGTGAGCGCGACGCGGACCGCCGGCCGGCGGCCGAAAAGCGCGCCGGCATCTTCATCGGCCCCGAGTTCGGCACCGTCACGCGTCCCGACCTCGTGGCCGCCGCGCGAGAGGCGGCCGAGGCCGGCTGCGACGTGGTCGTCGCCTGCGCGTTCAGCTTCGAGGCGCACGCCACCGAGTTCGACCGCCTCGGCCGCGTTCCCGTCCTCAAGGCCCGCATGAACGCCGACCTCCACATGGCCGGCGAGCTGAGGAACACCGGCAAGGGCAACCTCTTCGTCATCTTCGGCGAGCCCGACATCGACATTCTTCCGGTAGGCGGAGACGGCGACGACGACCGGCTTCAGGTGAAGATCAACGGCGTGGACGTCTTCCACCCCACCACCGGCGAGGTCCGCAGCAACGGTGCCGACGGCATCGCCTGCTGGTTCGTCGACACCGACTACAACGAGGAGAGCTTCTTCGTCCGCCACGCCTACTTCCTCGGCGCGAACGACCCCTACAAGGCGCTCAAGACGACGCTGAAGGCCGAGATTGACGCCGACGCCTGGGCGTCGCTCCACAGCGACACCTCGCGCCCCTTCGCCCGCCCCGCGTCGGGCCGCATCGCCGTCAAGGTCATCAACCACCTCGGCGACGAGGTCATGAAGGTGTTCCGCGTGTGAATCGCTGCGTCCCCACAACCACGGGTGCGGGAGATGCGCCGCATGGCCAACGGTGAACAGCTCAAGGCGTTGCTGAAGTCGCACGTGGACGGCGACGACGACCGCTTCTTCGCCGTCGCCATGCAGGTGGCCGCCCACGAGGCGCGGCGCGGGCACGGGCGACTGGCGGAGGAGCTGCGCGCCCTGATCGACCACGCCAAGAGCCGCCTGGAAGCCGGGGCGCCCATCCCGATCGGGCGTCCGCGCGGCGAGCTGGCGAACCTGCTCGATGCGTCGTATCCGAGCGCGCGACTCGGCGACATGGTGCTGGCCAACGACCTCGGCGCGCAGATTCGGCGCGTCATACGCGAACAGCGCCACGCCGGGCGCATCATGGAGCAGGGGCTCGCGCCGCGGCGCAAGTTGTTGTTGACCGGCCCGCCGGGGACCGGCAAGACGATGACGGCGTCGGTGCTCGCCGGAGAGCTGGGACTCCCGCTTCTACAGGTGCGCCTCGATGGACTGCTCACCAAGTACATGGGAGAGACGGCGGCCAAGCTGCGGCAGATCTTCAACACGACGGGACGAACGCGTGGCCTGTACTTCTTCGATGAGTTCGACGCGATCGGCTCGCAGCGCGGACTCGCGAACGATGTCGGCGAGATCCGACGCGTGCTCAACAGCTTCCTGCAGATGATCGAGCAGGACCGCTCTCACAGCCTCGTCGTCGCCGCCACCAACCATCCCGGCATTCTCGATCCCGCGCTCTTTCGCCGCTTCGACGACATCCTGCACTACGAGTTGCCCGACCGGTCGCAGATCCTGCAACTCCTCAAGGCGAGGCTCTCCGCCAAAGCCGTCAAGCGGGTCCGCTGGCGCAGCCTCGCCGACCTCTCGGCCGGCCTCAGCTATGCAGAGGTCGCCCGCGCCGCCGACGAAGTTCTGAAGGACGCCTTGATCCATGAGCGGGTTCGCGTCCGCGAGGCCGACATCCGGGTGATGCTGAAAGAGCGCCAGACCATCGCCCGCAAGCTGGCGGGGAGCAAGCCGTAGCGGCGGGCAGGAGACATGGCGAACGGCCCGCGTCGCCCCGGCGGTCCGGCAGGATCACATTGAGGGAACTGTAGACGTGCTCCCGACGGAGGCCGTTGGAGGTCGTCGAAGCGCGAGACGGAGGCCATCGTCGAACTGGGTCCTGGCTCGGCGGCGCGAGGGCTGCGTGCTGAGGGCCATCGGCGTCTCCGTCAGGTCCGGCGCACTGCTCGGGCCACCTGCCCCCGGCTTCCTCGTCATGGTCGATGACGGCCGCGCGGCGACCTGACGGACCACCAGCCGCGGATCGACCTGAGACTACAATGATCGAGGCAGGAAGCGGACCGTGCCGCTGGCGCGCTTCGTGCCCCACCGGCCCACTCGTACCGTGCTGAGGGGAGGGGCCAAGTGGGGGTCGAGAGGGCGGCAGCGGAGTGTCGGCGCGATGCGGCACGGTTCGCGCCGACGGACGCTACACCGATGAAACCTGAGACCACCACGCGGGTGCCCGTGAAGCGGTTGCGGCTGGATCGCGACAATCCCCGCCTGAACGGCGAGGCGGCGGGCAGGTCCGAGGAGTGGATCATCGCTCGACTCTACCGCTCGGCCGAACTCGACGAGCTGCTGCAGTCCATCTCCGAGAACGGCTATCTCGACATCGAGCCGCTGGTCGTGTTGCCAGGAGCCGACGGCGACGCGCTGACCGTTCTGGAGGGCAACCGGCGACTGGCCGCGTTGCGTCTGCTCCGGGAGCCGGATCTCGTGCGCCGGATTGCGTCCAGGGAGCACCATCGAATCACCGTACCGGCGGTGGGCGAGAACCTGCGGGCGACGTTCGACCGAGTGTCCGTCTACCCGGTCGAGAGTCGGGAACGGGCGCGGGCGTTCATCGGCTTCAAGCACATCAACGGCCCCGCGAAGTGGGACGCCTACGCGAAGGCACGGTTCGCGGCCGAGTGGTATCGGACCGGGCGGGACCAGGGGATCGGGCTTGACCAGATCGCGAACGCCATCGGCGATCGGCACGATACCGTCAAGCGCATGGTGTCGGCCATCTACGTGCTGGAGCAGGCCGAGAAGGAGGGGCGGTTCGACATAGAGGATCGCAGCACGGCCCGATTCAGTTTCTCGCACCTGTACACCGCCCTCTCGCGTTCGCAGTACATGGACTACCTGGGCCTCGACGCCGGCTGGGTGCGTCACGACCCGAAACCGGACCAGGTGCCGCGGGAACACCTCGATCGCCTGCGGCAGGTCCTCGTCTGGATCTACGGGTCGAAGACCGACGGTGTGCAACCCGTCGTGAAGGCGCAGAACCCGGACATCCGGCGGCTCGGCCAAGTGCTCGCCAGCGCCGAGGGTCTCCACGTTCTGACGCAGACCGACAGCCTGGACGATGCCCACGCGAGCACGGAGCCCGCTGACAGTCGATTCACGGCGTCCCTGCTGCGTGCGCGGGATTCGATTCGCGAGGCGGCCGGTTCGCTGAAGGCGTACGATGGGCGGGATCAATCGTTGCTCGACATCGCCGAGGACATCCGCGAAACGGCGGAGACGGTGCATCTGCGCATGACGCAGAAGCGCCGGGACGCAAGCCGGTTGAGCTGATGGCGCTCTACCTGCCGCTGGACTCGGTGACCGGCCGGAAGCCCGACGTCGATCGCTTGGCGGACTACCTGGAGCTCACCGCGTTCTTCGCGGCCGACGGAGTCGCTCGAACGTCGGATCTCATCAATGCGGCTTCGCTCGGCGCTGACGGTCACGCTGACCTGAACGACGAGATGCACAACGGTGCAGAGGAGCTCCGTGCCCACGCTGCGAATCGGATCGGGACACGTCAGCGCGTCCTGGCAACGGAGTACCCGTTCCGGCTCGATCCCGGCGGCGATGCCCTGACCTGCACGTCTGACGAGCAGTCGTTCGGGCAGGCCGCCTACCTCCTGAGCCTCGTGCTGTCCAACCTCCGCGCTGTCTCCCCGGTGCTCGACGGCTCCGGTCGCCATCCCGATGCGACAGAGACCCGCCGATTGCGCGAGTACTTTCAGTACTTCGCCACCGCCGCGCTGGCGGCGGAGGTCCACGGCGATGCGTGGTCGTTCGGGTTTCCGCGCCCGGACGGAACGGGATTCCTCGACAAGCTCGAGGCGATCTGGCGGATGCTCCGCGATGGTCGCGTGGCGCGGCAGGCAGGGGCGCCGCAGCAGCCGAAGGACGACCAGGTTGACATCTTTGCGGCCCGCCCGCACCCGGATGGGCTGCCCGGGTTTCCCATCGCCGCAGCCCAGGTCGCGACCGGCCGCAATGCGGGCGGGAAGTCGCTCAAGGGACACCTGGGGGTGTTCAAGAGTCGCTGGTTCGGGACGCAGCCGGTGACCGACTTCATTCCCTACATGATCGTTCCGTTCGCGACGGCGGACGATCAGTTCGTCGACGACGTTCGCGTGATGGGCAACGTGCTGCATCGGCTGCGCGTGCCGCGGCGCGTGGCCGAGGCTGCGCGGTTGGTGCATGCAGGCGCTACGATCGAGGGGTACGACCGGCTGGCGGAGGCCGCGCAATGGGTCTCGGATTACCGCAGCCGGGCGGGAGCGGCGGCATGAGGCACCGATTCCACTCCCTCTGTCCGTACTTCGCGATGTTCCCGGAGACGTTCGTCGAGAAGCACCTCGCGGCGAGCCCGCATGACGGGGTCGTCTTCGACCCGTACTGCGGGCGAGGCACCACCGTGTTCCAGGCGCTGTTGCAGGGACGGGCGGCGGCCGGGGCGGACGTGAATCCGGTGGCGGTCTGCATCTCCGGCGCGAAGGGCGGTCCGCCCTCGCCTGCGGATGCCCGAGCGCGTCTGGCCGAGCTGCGGCGGGACTGCGGCGAGCCGAGAGACGGAGAGTGGCAGGGGGATCTCGGTCGGTTCTTCGATCTCTGCTTTCACGAGGACACGCTCGTGCAGGTGCGCTACCTGCGGTCTGCTCTGGACTGGCGCAATCGGAAGGACGACCGGTTCATCGCGGCGCTCGCGCTCGGCGCGCTGCACGGCGAGTCGCACAAGTCGCCGAACTGCTTCAGCAACCGCATGCCGCGGACCATCAGCACGAAACCGGACTACTCGGTCCGGTGGTGGACCGAGCGGGGGTACGCGCCGCCGCCGCGGGATGTCTTCGACATCCTCGAACGGATGCTCGATTACCGCTTCCGGACTTGTCCGCCGGATGGGTGCGCGGTGGTCGTTCAGACCGATGCGCGCTGCGTCGCCGACGCGTTCCCGTCCCTCGCGGGGCGAGTGACCGACGTGATCACGTCACCACCGTACCTCGACACGACGAACTACCGCGAGGACCAGTGGTTGCGGCTGTGGTTTCTCGGCGGTCAACCGCTGATGCCCCGCGGCCGCAATGACGACCGGCACTACAACCCGGACAACTACTGGACGTTCATCCGGGAATCGATGCAAGGTCTGGCCCCCTTGCTGGCCCAGCGCGCGCGGATGGTGATTCGCATCGGCGGACGACGGCTGGAAAAGCACGCGCTGAGGCATGGGTTGTTGCGGTCGCTGACCCTCGGTCTCGGACGCGAGGTGCGCATTGTGGACGACGGCGTGACGACCGCGGTCGGCAAGACGCAGGCGAACGTGTTCCGCGGTGCAAGGGTGTCGCGCTTCGAGGAGCACGACTTCTGCTTCGCACTGTAGAGAGCGCCATCGGTGGCCCGACCGGGCCCGACGCTCGGCGCGACGACCTGGATTTCCCGATGCAGTTCCGCATCTCCGACACCTTCACCGACAGTCTCGCGAAGCTGACGGGCGACGAGCAGAAGACCGTCAAGACCGCGGCGTTCGACCTGCAACTGAACCCCGCGAGTCCGGGGTTGAAGCTGCACCGAATCGAACGGTCGAAGGACAGGGATTTCTGGTCCGCGCGGGTCAGTCGCGACATCCGGCTGATCGTGCATCGGACCGCGTTGAGCTGCCTGCTCTGCTACGTCGATCATCATGACGCCGCCTATCAGTGGGCCGAGCGACGGCGACTCGGGCGACATCCGACGACAGGAGCGGCGCAACTCGTGGAGATCCGTGAGACTGTCCGCGAGATTCCGGTACCACGGTACGTGGAGGCGGACGTCCCGGCGTCCGGCCAGGATGCGGCGGCTGGCAGACCGGCGGCGCCTCGGACGGCGATCTTCGCGGACGCCTCGGACGACGCTCTGCTCGGCTACGGCGTACCCGTTGAATGGCTCGACGACGTGCGCGGGGCGACCGAGGACACGCTGCTCGAGCTCGCCGATCACCTGCCGGGCGAGGCCGCAGAGGCCCTGCTGCAGTTGGCCACCGGTGGTGTGCCCGACCCGCCCGTACCCGCGGTGGCGGGGACCGATCCGTTCGCGCATCCCGACGCGCAGCGGCGCTTCCGGGTGATGGCGGACGTGGAGGCGCTGGAGCGGGCACTGAACTACCCCTGGGAGAAGTGGACCGTCTTCCTGCATCCGGCCCAGCGGCAACTCGTCGAGCGGCGATACCGCGGCGCGGCGCGCGTTTCGGGCTCGGCCGGCACCGGCAAGACCATCGTGGCGCTCCATCGGGCGGTGCACCTGGCGCGTTCGCACCCGGAGAGCCGGGTCCTGCTGGCGACGTTCTCCGAGGCGCTGGCCGCGGCGCTGCGAACGCGGCTCAAGCGCCTCATCGGCAACGAGCCGAAGATCGCCGAACGTCTCGAGGTGCACTCGATGAGCGGCATCGGACGGCGGCTCTACACGGCCCGTCTGGGCCGTCTGCACCTGGCGGCGGACAGCGATGTTCGGGAACTGATCAGGCAGGCCGCGGCCCGAGTCGACGGTCACCGTTTCGGTGAGCACTTCCTCTGGACGGAGTGGGCTGCCGTGGTCGACGCCTGGCAGCTCGCGAGCTGGGAGGACTACCGCGATGTGCCGCGGCTCGGGCGCAAGATCCGCCTGGCGGAGAAGCAGCGGAAGCTGCTCTGGCCGATCTTCTCCGAGGTCCGGTCTTCCCTCGGCGCACAGGGGCGGTCGACCGAGGCGGACATGTTCGAGCGACTCGCGACGACATTGTCAGGGGCTGCGCGTCCACCGTTCGACTTCTGCGTGATCGACGAGGCCCAGGACGTCGGCGTCGCCGAGCTGCGGTTTCTAGCGGCGCTGGGCGGCGGCCGGCCGGACGGCCTGTTCTTCGCCGGCGATCTCGGACAGCGGATCTTCCAGACGCCGTTCTCCTGGCGGGCGCTCGGCGTCGATGTCCGCGGGCGATCCCACACGCTGCGCATCAACTACCGCACGTCGCACCAGATCCGGCGACAGGCCGACCGGCTCCTGCCCGGCGAACTGGCCGACGTCGATGGCAACACGGAGCGGCGAGGAGCAACCGTCTCGGTGTTCAACGGACCCGCGCCCGACGTGCGGACATTCGATTCGCGGGAACGCGAGACGGAGACCGTCGCGGGACTGGATCCAGGCGCGACAGCGCGAGGGCTGCGCGCCGCAGGCCATCGGCGTGTTCGTCCGGTCGGCGGATCAGGTCGGCAGGGCGCTGTCCGCGGTGCGGGCGGCAGGAATGCGCTCGGCCCGGCTCGACGACGGGGCCGACGGCGTATCCGGGTCGGTCGCGGTCGGCACGATGCACCGCGCCAAGGGGCTGGAGTTCCGGGCGGTCGCGGTGGTCGCGTGCGACGACGAGGTCATTCCTCTGCAGACGCGGATCGAACAGGTCGGAGAAGACACGGACCTGGAGGAGGTCTACGGCACCGAGCGGCACCTGCTCTACGTCGCCTGCACCCGCGCCCGCGATCGCCTGCTGGTGACGGGCGTCGAGCCCGGCTCGGAATTCCTCGACGACCTGCGGGGATGACGCGCGTTCAGGACAGCGTGGACCGCAGCCTGCCAGGGATGGAACCCGGGACGTCTCCCGGCCCTGCAACGCGCTGCCGCGCCGGGCCGGATGGTCCGGGCGCGGACGGCGCGTGACGCGAGCCGCGCGGCGAGTCGCCGCCCCCCCCGAGCTCCTGACCCGCGACCACGTGGCGCCGTCGTTCGTCGACCGGGAGCATGCTCGCCGCGGCGGGCCGACTGGGAGGTCGCGGCGCCCGCGACGCCGCACCCCGTCGGCCCTCTCGGGCGCGTTGACGCCCGCGGCGATCCCATGGACAATCTCGGGCACGCCGACCGGCGGAGGAGGGACCGCACCTTGGCGCCGACCCACGGTCGACCGGGGGACGCACCGGCCCCGGGCGCGTCCGGGGTGAAGGAGAGCGTGACGTGCCGACGACACCGTCTTCCGGGACCCGGGTCGTGCCTCTCGCGGAGATGGCGGCGCGGGTGCCCGACGGCGCCTCCGTGGCCCTGGGCGGCAGCTTCCTGCACCCGGGGCCCCTTCGCCTTCGTGCGCGAGCTGATCCGCCAGGGCCGGCGCCGCCTCGAGATCATCAAGCAGTCGCCGGGTTACGACATCGACGTGCTGTGCCGCGCAGGGTGCGTCGCCCGCGCGCGGGCCGGCATCGTGGCGATGGAGGGCAACTTCGGCCTCGCGCCGTGGTACCGCCACGCGGTCGAGACGCAGCAGGTCGCGCTCGAAGAGCACGCGTGCATGACGTTGACGGCGGGCCTGCGGGCCGCCGCCTTCGGGGTGCCGTTCCAGCCCGTGGGAGGCGTCCACGGCTCGGACCTGCCCGCCCTCAACGGCTGGGCGTCGGTCGCCGATCCCTACGGCTCGGGCGAGAACGTGTGGGTCATTCCGGCGATTCGCCCCGACATCGCGGTGATCCACCGCCAACGAGGTCAGCGAGTACGGCGACGTCCGGGTCTTCGGGACTTCGCACTGGGACCGCGTTCTCACGCGGGCGGCCCGCGCGGTGTTCGTGGTGGCGGAGGCGCTCGCGCCGACGGCGTCGTTCGAGGCGCGCCCCGAACTGACCCTCGTGCCGGGCTTCCTGGTGCAGGCGGTGAGCGTGGTGCCGAACGGGGCGTGGCCGGGGTCGTGCTGGCCGCACTACGAAGTCGACTATCCGGCCGTCGAGCGCTATCTGGACGCCGGACGTCCGCTCGACGCCCATCTCGAGCGCGCCCCGGAAGCGGCGGAGCCGGCGCGTGTCTGAACCGTGGTCGGGCTTCTCGTACCTCGTCACGAACCTCGCCCGTTTCGTGCGGCCGGACGAGGTGACCTTCAGCGGGGTCAACTCGACGCCGCCCATGCTCGCGTGCCTGCTCGCGAAGCGGGCCTACGACTTCGACTTCGTGTACCTCAACGTGGCCGGCGGGGTGCAGCCGCGGCCGTCGAAGATTCCGCTGTCGAGCTCGGACCCGGTGCTCGCGGAGGGCTCGCGGGCGATCTTCGCCAACGAGGACTTCTACGACCAGTGCACGCGCGGCGGCATGGACCTGTGCTTTCTCGGCGCCGCGCAGGTCGACGGGCGCGGCCGGACGAACGTGTCGGCGATCGGCGACTGGCATCGACCCCGGGTGCGCCTGCCGGGCGGGGGCGGGGGAGCGGTGATGCTGCCGACGGCGCGGCGCGCGGTGACCTGGCGCACCGAGCATTCGCCCCGCACCCTCGTCGACCGGCTCGACTTCGTGACCGCGGCCGGCGGCCTCCACGGCGTCGTGACGCCCATCGCGGTCTTCGTCCGGCGCGCCGCCCGGCTGGCCCTCCAGTCGTGGCACCCCGCGGTGACGCTCGACGACGTTCGCCGGCAGACGGGATTCGCGTTCGACGACGACGCGGCCGCGCCCACCCCGGCCCCCACCGCCCGCGAGACCGCCGCGCTGCGATCGCTCGACCCCGACGGACAGTTCGAGCGGCATGCCGGCATCGCCCCGCCCGGTTCCGGCCGGTGAGCAGGCGCGACTTCCCTGCCCCGCCCGGCCTGCTGACCGACGCCCGCGCACCATGGGCTCGCTGACTCACCGCCTGCGCGAGAGCCTGACCCGCCATGCCGAGGCAGGGCGCACCGCCCTGCTCGGGCGGTTCGGTTCGGTGTCCTGCGCGGGGCTGCGCGCGAAGATCGACGCCGTCGCGAACGCTCTGCGGGGGACGCCGCGCGGCGCGGTGGTCGGGCTGCTCGGCGCGCGGTCTCCCGACAGCGTGGCGGCGTTCTTCGGCATCATGCAGGCGGGCGGATGCCCTTGTTTCCTGTCGCCGCACCGTCCGCGCCGCGCCCTGGAGGCCCAGCTCGACGGCGCCCGCATCGGGAACCTGTGCCTGGAGGGCGCGTACGAGTCGATGGCGCCGGATCTCGCGACGGTCGACCGACGCGTCTACCGGGTCTCCGAGCTGCTCGACGCGCCGGGTCCGCAGCGCGGCGGCCGGCCGCACCCGCCCCGCGATCCCGCGGCGGACCACTCGAAGAACAGCACGCCGACGGGGCCGACTTCGCCGCCGACCGCGCGCCGCGAACCCGCTGTGGACAACCGCGACGGGTTCTGCCCCGCCCTCACGACCGCCGACCCGGCGATGCTGCAGCTCACCTCGGGCAGCACCGGCGACGCCAAGGGGGTGCTGCTCACCCACGGCAACCTGCTCTGCAACGCCGACGGCATCGTGGCCCGCACCGGAATCACCCCGGCCGACCGGCTGCTGCACGTGATGCCGCTCCACCACACGAACGGCGTGAACAACCAGTTGATCGCGCCGCTCCTCGCCGGCGCGACGGTCGTCCTCGCCGACCGCTTCCGGCCCGAGGAGACCGAGGACCTGATTGCGGAGTATGGGGTGACGTACCTGACCGGGGTGCCGACCATGTACTCGCGGATGCTGCCGCATCTGCGGGACCCCGCCCGGCGCGCGTCGCTGCGGTTCGTGCGCTGCGGCTCGGCCCCGCTCGCGGTCGACCTGCACCGGCGCATCGAGACGGCGTTCGGCGTACCGCTGGTGGTCTCCTACGGCTTGTCGGAGGCCACGTGCACATCGACCATGAACCCGCCCGGCGCGCGCCGCATCGG
>CBDATI010000020.1:0-256541 GCA_965199675.1 Vicinamibacterales bacterium
TGACGGCAGAGGACCTTCCCAAGAGTGCGGGGCATCCCTTCTTCGAGCGGCTGAATCGGATTCTGGAGAAATCCAGGTTCGACGCTTTCGTGGAGGGGTTGTGTGCGGTCTTCTACGCGGAGCGAATGGGTCGTCCGAGTCTGCGACCCGGGCGGTATTTCCGGCTTCTGTTCATCGGGTATTTCGAGGGTCTGTCATCGGAGCGCGCGATTGCGTGGCGGGTCGCGGATTCGCTGAGCCTGCGGGCTTTCCTGGATCTGGACGTGACGGAGGCGACGCCGAACCACTCGACGCTGTCACGGACTCGGCGTCTGATCGACGTGGAGACGCACGCGGCGGTGTTCACGTGGGTGCTGGAGCGGTTGTCGGAAGCGGGTCTGGTGAAGGGGAAGACGATCGGGGTGGACGCGACGACGCTGGAAGCGAACGCGGCGATGCGGAGCATCGAGCGTCGGGATACGGGGGACTCGTACGACGCGTTCGTGCGGGGGCTGGCGGAGGCATCTGGCATTGCGACGCCGACGCGGGCGGAGTTGGCGCGTTTCGACCGTTCGCGGAAGGGCCGGAAGACGTCGAATGAAGAGTGGACGTCTCCGCAGGACCCGGACGCGAAGATCGCGAAGATGAAGGACGGTCGGACGCATCTGGCCCACAAGGCGGAGCACGGTGTCGACCTGGAGACGGGAGCGCTCCTGTCGGTGACGGTTCAGGACGCGTCGGAGGGTGATACGGCGACGCTGCCGGAGACGCTGACGAAGGCGGCGGAGCAGGTGGAGGCGGTTCAGCCTGACGGTGAGGGCGTCGAAGAGGTGGTGGCCGACAAGGGGTATCACAGCGACGCGACGCTGGTGGCGCTCGACGACCTTGGTGTACGCAGCTACATCGCGGAGCCGGCGCGTGGTCGGCGCGTCTGGCAGGACAAGAAGACGGGTGAGACGCCGCCGGAGAAGCGTGCTGCGCAGTCGGCGCTGTATGGGAATCGTCGGCGTATTCGCGGGGACCGGGGCCGTCGTCTCCAACGCTGCCGGGGGGAACTGGTGGAGCGGCCTTTCGCTCACCAGTATGAGACCGGGGGTCTGCGTCGGGTGTGGGTGCGCGGCCATGAGAATGTCCGCAAGCGGGTGCTGGTCCAGGCGGCGGGCTGCAACCTGGGTCTGTTGCTGCGCCGCCTGACGGGCGTCGGTACGCCCCGGAGCCTGCAGGGGCGGGCTCTTTCGGCGATTCTCGGGCTGATCGAACGCCTCATGGGCCTCTGGGGGCGTCTGAACGGCCTCTGGAGGGCCAAATGGGCTCCGGTCGCCCCCTGGGGCTCAGCCGCTCGTCCCCAAGCTGCTTGAACAGGCCCGCTCAGCGAACCGACTTCGTCCACGGGCTGCAAGGGCCGATCCACAACATTTGACAATTCCTCGGTTGTATTGCATACTGGCGACTCCCGGGCGAGGCTCACCGAAGGCGATGCGGGACCATCGGAACCGCGGTTGCCGACCAGACGCCGGAGCCCGGATTCCAGAGCTTGGCGACAACCCTCGCAGGCGCAGCACAGGGCGGGAGGAAGCCATGAATAGCCGCAAGAATCTCTGGTTGCTCGGGCTGGGAATGCTCATGGCGAGCACCTGTGGGACTTTCGGGCACATTCAGGAGGACCCCTTTCAGCTGAAGGTGGCCCTGTATCCACATGTACCTGCAGCGAAGTCCCTCTTCAAGTGGATCGAGACCGACTTCGAGTCGAGGAATCCGGATGTCGATCTCGTCGTGAGGCCCCTCAAGAGAACCGACAAAGTGGACCTCGCTTACGACTACGACCAGACGGCATCGGCCCTCACCAACGGCGGCCCGGATTCCCAGCATCTCGTCGAGGTCGACACCGTCATCCTGGACAAGCTGATCAACGCAGGCGCAGTTCAGCCTTTCGAGATCGGAGGTGGCGTGTCGTTCCTGCCTGCCGCCCTCGAGGCGGTCACGTGGGAAGGTAGCGTTTACGGAGTGCCGCATTGGACGTGCGGGTACTTCGTGATCTCCAGGCTGGAAGAGGTGCGGCAAGCCGGGGACGCTGACGGAACTCCTTTCTGCGCTCAAGACGGGCGGCACGAACGCCGTGGATCTGGTCGGCGACCTCGACGGCTCCTGGGAATCCATTGTGGTCTATCTCGACTCCTTCAGGGATACCTATCCGGAAAAAAGCATGGTGGAGGCGTTGGCCCTGAAGGAACTGGATTCATGGGTGATGGATGGGCTCTCGAGCGTCCGCCAGGCATGTACCGATGCGGCCGAAACGAAACTACTGCGGCGACGACCATGTCAAGACCTTCGTCCGGGGTGACGCGGATGCGCTCATAGGCTATTCGGAAAGGCTGAATCTGATTCTCGAAGGGAGTGGAGGCACCGACGGAAACCTCTACGTCCGCGGCTGCCACGCTGGGCCAGGGCGACCACCCGTTGTTGTTTACGGATGCCCTCGTGCTCTCTAAGAACTGTTCCACGGAACGCTGTCGCGATGCGGCTTCCGCGTTTGCGGCGTACTATGTCTCGGATGAGGTGTTCGAAGTGGTGCTGATGAGTCTGGATTCGGGCGATTCGGCGGTACCTCGTTACCTGCTTCCGTCAACCACCTCTGCCCTTGAGTTCGGCAGGGTCGGGGCGGACCCGCTCTACCGTCAACTGAGGCAGGAGGTGGAGGGGGCCGCGTCCACCCCGAACCGAGGAGTGCCCGAGGCGAGGGATTCGGGAATGATCCGTACGGAGCTCAGGCAGGCACTCGGCTTGAAAGGGCTTGGAGTAACTCACTCAACCCGCAGGGCGTCTTGGCGACGATCGCCGCAGGCTTCGAACGCGACCTCGACGCGCGCCCGCGACACGATGACGCTGGAGGACACGTCGACATTGGGCGCGTCCCGGTTGTGACATTCCTCCTCGAATACGCGTGTCGGGCCGACGCACCTCCCAACCGCCGACGACGGACGGAGCGTCCGCCCCCCCCCGACCGCGCCCGTCCTCGTCGTCCAGCTCAGAGGCCGTCGATGATCGCGTTCAGGGTCGCGCTCGGCCGCATGGCCCGCTCGACCTGGGCGTCGTCGGGCCGGTAGTAGCCGCCGACATCGACCGGACTCCCCTGCACGGCCAGCAGCTCGCGGGTGATCGCCGCCTCGTTCTCGGCGAGACGGGCCGCGGCATCCGCGAAGCGGTCCTTCATCTCGGCGTCCTCGTCCTGCGCCGCGAGGGCCTGCGCCCAGTAGAGCGCGAGGTAGAACGTGCTGCCCCGGTTGTCGATCTCGTTGACCTTCCGCGACGGATAACGGGCGTTCTCGAGGTACGACCCGATGGCCTGGTCGAGGGTCCTGGCCAGCAGCCCCGCCCTCGCGTTGCCGGTCCGGTCCGCGATGAGCTCGAGCGACGGCACGAGGGCGCAGTACTCGCCGAGCGAGTCCCAGCGCAGGTGTCCCTCCTCGATCATCTGCTCGACGTGCTTGGGCGCCGACCCCCCCGCGCCGGTCTCGAAGAGGCCTCCGCCGTTGAGGAGGGGCACGATCGACAGCATGCGGGCGCTCGTCCCCAGCTCCAGAATCGGGAAGAGATCGGTGAGGTAGTCGCGCAGGACATTGCCGGTCACCGCGATGGTGTCGTCGCCGGCGCGGACCCGGGCGAGCGAGAAGCGCATGGCCTCGACCGGCTTCAGGATGCGGATGTCCAGCCCGTCGGTATCGTGCGCCGGCAGGCAGGCGCGGACCTTCGCGATGATCTGCGCGTCGTGGGCCCGCGCCTCGTCCAGCCAGAACACCGCCGGCGCACCCGACGCCCGCGCCCGGCCCACCGCCAGCCGGACCCAGTCGCGGATCGGCTCGTCCCTGGTCTGGCACATGCGGAAGATGTCGCCGGTGCTCACGGGCTGCTCGATCAGGACGGCGCCGTCTTCGGCGACCACGCGGATGACCCCGGGGCCGGGTCCGGTGAAGGTCTTGTCGTGCGAGCCGTACTCCTCGGCCTTGCGGGCCATCAGCCCCACGTTGGATACGTTGCCCATCGTCGCGGGGTCGAACTGTCCGTGCCGCCGGCAGTCGTCGACGATGGCCTGGTACATGGTGGCGTAGGAGCGGTCGGGCACCATCGCCACGGTGTCCTGCAGCTCGCCCGCCGCGTTCCACATGCGGCCGCCGTCGCGCACGACATTGGGCATCGACGCGTCGATGATGACGTTGTTGGGCACGTGCAGGTTGGTGATGCCCTTGCGCGAGTCGACCATCGCCAGGGCCGGCCGCGCGGCGTACACCGCGTCGATGTCGGCCTCGACCGCCGCGCGCTCCCCCGCCGGCAGCCTCGCGACCTTCTCCAGCACCCCGGCGAGGCCGTCGTTCACGTTGGCGCCGACCCTCCGCAGGGTCTCGGCGTGCTTCTGCAGGGCCGGCTCGTAGTACACCGACACGCAGTGCCCGAACATGATGGGGTCGGAGACCTTCATCATGGTCGCCTTGAGGTGGAGCGACAGCAGGGCCCCGTCCTCGCTCGCCTCGTCGATGGTCTGGCTGAAGAAGGCCCGCAGGGCAGCCACGTTCATGACCGCGGCGTCGACCACCTCTCCCGCTTCGAGGGGCGTCCGCGCCTTCAGCACGGTGACCGTCCCGCCGGCGTCGACGAACTCGATGCGCACGTCGCGTGGCTGGTCCACGGTGACGGAGCGCTCGCTGCCGAAGAAGTCGTTCTCGCGCATGTGGGCGACCCGCGCCTTCGACCCCGACGCCGGCCACGGCTTCATCATGCGGTGCGGGTGCTTCTGCGCGAACCGCTTCACGGCGGCGGCGGGACGGCGGTCGGAGTTGCCCTCGCGGAGAACCGGGTTCACGGCCGAGCCCAGGACCGCCGCGTAGCGCGCCCGTATCGCCCGCTCGTCCTCCCCGGCGGGCTCCTCCGGATAGTCGGGAACGGCGTATCCCTGGCCCTGCAGCTCCGCGATGGCCGCCCGCAACTGGGGGACAGTGGCGCTGATGTTGGGCAGCTTGACGATGTTGGCGGCCGGCGTCCGGGCGAGCTCGCCAAGCGCCGCAAGGTGATCGGAAACGCGCTGATCCTCGCGCAGCCGGTCGGGAAACGCGGCGAGGATGCGCCCGGCGAGGGAGATGTCGCGGGTCTCGACCTCGACCCCCGTCCCCCTGGTGAAGGCCCGCACGATCGGCAACAACGCGAACGTGGCGAGCGCGGGAGCTTCATCGATCTTCGTCCAGATGATGGTGGAAGCTGGCATGGTCTCCCCGAATGACGGCGTCGAAGCGGCGATGGACCGGCCCGGGCGGGCGCGGACCCGACGATCGTACCCGATCCGCGCCGCTGGCGGACGGGCGGAGGGGCGGAGCGGCCCGACGGCGGCGCCAGGGGATATAATTCCGTCCCGTAAATGCCGCCTCTGCACGGCTTGCGCGTCGTCGACCTGACCCGGGTGCTGGCCGGCCCGTACTGCGCCATGATGCTGGGCGACATGGGGGCCGACGTCATCAAGGTCGAAGAGCCCTCGCATGGCGACGACACCCGGGCGTGGGCGCCTTTCGCGGACGGCGTGAGCACGTTCTTTCTGGGACTGAACCGCAGCAAGCGGAGCGTCGCCCTCGACCTCAAGACGCCGGCCGGGGCCAACGCCCTCAAGACCCTCCTCGCCGACGCCGACGTCCTGATCGAGAACTTCCGGCCGGGCAGCCTGCGGAAGCTCGGCTTCGACTACGAATCGGTCCGCGACGACTTTCCCCAGCTCGTCTACTGCTCGATCACCGGCTACGGCCAGCAGGGGCCCAGGCGCAACCTCCCCGGATACGACGCCGTCATCCAGGGCGAATCGGGGGTCATGCACGTCACCGGCGCTCCGGACGGCCCCCCGACCCGGGTCGGCGTCGCGATGACCGACTTCCTCGCCGGGCTCTACGCCATGAACGGCATCCTCCTCGCGCTGCGCGACCGCGACGAGACGGGGCTGGGACAGCACGTCGACATCGCCCTCCTCGACTCGATGACCTCGACCCTCGCCCTGCCCGCCAACGTCCTCTTCGCCACCGGGGAGGAGCTGGGGCGCGAGGGCAACGACCACCACTCGCTCACCCCCTACGAAGCGCTGGAGGTGAGCGACGGACTGGTCATGATCGCGGTGGGCAACCAGCGGCTGTGGCGCCAGTTCTGCCGGGCCGTCGGCCAGCCCGAGCTGGAGACGAACCCCCGCTTCGCGACCAACACCGACCGCATGCGGCACCGGGGCGAGTTGAAGGCCCACCTCGGCGCGCTGCTCGGGAGCTGGACCCGCGACGCGGTGATCGAGCGCCTGCGGGCCCATGCGGTCCCCTGCGGCCAGGTACGCTCCCTCGCCGAGGCCCTCGCCGACCCGCAACTGGCGGCGCGCGAAATGGTGGTCGAGCTCGACCACCCGCAGCTCGGCGCCATCAAGGCACTGGGCAATCCGATCAAGTTGTCGCGGACGCCGGCGGCCGTCGACCGGCCGCCGCCGGCCCTCGGCGAGCACACCGCGGAGGTGCTGGCGGAGGCGGAGCTGCCGCCGGCCGAACCTTCCGCGGCGGAGACGCCGCCCACCGAGACGGCGCCGGCCGCCGCCGGCGTCGGGGAGTGACGGATGGACGATCCGAGAACCACGCCGGACGAACCCGGCCGGGACCGGCAGAGGCGCGGTGAGGCGGGGCCGGGGCGGTCGCCCTGCAGATCCGCGACCGGCCACGCCCGCCCCGGCGCCTCTCGGGTTCGGCGCCGCGGGCTCCTGACCGGACGTCTCGCCTGCATCGGCGTGCTGCTGGCCGCCGTGGCCGGCGCACAGGCGCAGGATGGCGCCCGCTTCGGGGGCCGCCTCTCGATAGTGCCCGTCGACTTCGCGACGCGTGCGGACGTGTCGGGCTCGGGCGAGGCGGAGGCGGTGCTGGAGGACCGCACCCTCACCGTCAGCGGCACGTTCGAGGGGTTGAGCTCGCCCGCCGCCGCGGCCCGTCTCCACCGGGCCCCGCCGGCCCGACGCGGTCCCGCGGTGTTCGCCCTCGACGTCACCGCCGCCGCGACCGGCCGGGTCGAGGGCGAGGTCGAACTCGACGACACGCAGGTGGACGCCCTGCGCCGTGGCGAGTACTACGTCCAGATTGCGACCCGCAACAACCCCGACGGAGAGATCCGCGGCTGGCTGCTGCCCCGCGGTGACGAGGCGGCCGAGGCAGCGGTGACGAGGCCGGCGGCGGCGCCGGTGACACCGTCGCCGGCCCGCTACCTCGCCAGTCAGGCCCGAACCGGCGAGACCGCGTACCGCGACGTGTGCGCCTCGTGCCACCGGCGCGACCTGAGCGGCGGCCTCGACACGCCGGAGCTGGCGGGACCGGCGTTCCGCAGCATGTGGGGCGGCCGTCCGGTGCGCGAGCTGCTGGGCTACGTCGAAGCGGCGATGCCGCCGGCGGGCCGCCGGCCAGACGAGACGACCCGCGCCGCCATCGTCGCCTACATCCTGCAACGGAACGGGGCGGGCGCCGGCGACGCGGCGCTGTCGGCGGCGTCCGCGGGCATCATCGGCCCTTGACAGCAGAGACGGTTGGCTGTATCAAGGGCGTCTGCTCCAAGGTGGACTGGACGGACCAGGTGGACCAGGCGGCTCGAGCGGAGCCGCCGAAGCTCCCCAGGATCGGGGATTCGCATATGGCGGTACGTCCGCGCGGCCGACACTCGGGGCCGTTCGTCGGCGTCGTCGCACTGGCGATCGTCGTCGGTGTCGCCGCGTACGATTTCTTCGACGCCGACTCGTCGGGCGAGAATCCGCTTCCCCGCGCCGAAGGGCCGGCTTCCGCGTCGCCGTCGAGAGACGCCGCCACCGAGCCCGCCCCGGCGGCCTCCCTCGACGACAGCGATCGGATGGTGAGGACGCTCGCGGCGACGCTGTCGTCGCACCCGGGCCTTGCGGCCTGGCTGATCCCCGACGACCTGGTCCGCATCTTCGTCGTGGTGGTCGAGAACGTCGCCAACGGGCACACCCCGGACCGGCACCTGCCGCCGTGGCGCCCGACCCGCCGCTTCCAGACCGCCGGTGCGGCGCGGGCGCTGCACGTCGCCCCCCTCAGCCACGCGCGTTACGACACCCACGCCGAGATCGTGGCGGCCATGGAACCGGCGGCGGCGGCCCGGCTCTATCACAGGCTGCGGCCGCTCATCGCCGTCGCCTACGCCGAGCTGGGGCGCCCCGGCGAGGAGTTCGACGCCACGGTCCTGCGCGCCCTGCGGAACCTCCTCGAGACGCCGGTGCTCGAGCGCGAGGTCCGGCTGGTTCATCGCGCGCCGTTCTTCGAGTTCGCCGACCCCGCGCTCGAGGATCTCCTGCCCGTTCAGAAGCAGCTCCTGGGCATGGGCCCCCGCAACGTGCGGGCGGTGCAGGCCAGCCTGCTGGAGATCGCCGAGGCGATCGGCCTCGACGTCGCCGGCCTGCCCGTGCCCCGGGTCCTGCGATAGGCGCCGTCGGCGCCCTCCACGGTCATGCGGCTCTTCGTCAAGCGCCTCGATCCGGCGCGCGCCCGTCTCCCCGAGCGCGCGCATCCCGGCGACGCCGGCCTCGATCTGTTCGCGGCCGGAGACGTCGATGTTCCCGCCGGCGAGGCGCGCCTCGTCGGCACCGGTCTCGCCATCGAGCTGCCCCCCGGCACCGAGGGTCAGGTTCGCCCGCGCAGCGGCCTCGCCCTTCGCCACGCGGTCACGGTGCTGAACGCGCCCGGCACCATCGACGCGAGCTATCGGGGAGAGGTCGGCGTGGTCCTCGTCAATCACGGACGGCAGGCCTTCCGCGTGCGGCAGGGCATGAAGGTCGCGCAGCTCGTGGTGGCGCCGGTGGTCGAGGTCGAAGTGGTCGAGGCGCAGGCGCTCCCGGAGACCTCCCGGGGCGGGCGCGGCTTCGGGTCGACGGGATGATATGGTGGAATCGGCCACGCCATGGCGACCGATCCCGACCGCCCCCCCGCCCGAGACCGCGCCACCCTGCGGGTGGCCCTGTGCCAGTGCAACCTGCCGGTCGGCGACCTCGCGGGGAACCTCGACCGGCTCCGCGACCTGATCGCGCGCGCCTCGGCGGGCGGCGCCGACCTCACCGTCTTTCCAGAGCTCTCCGTCACCGGGTACCCGCCCGAAGACCTGCTGCTGAACCCGCGGTTCACGAAGGCGGCGGCGGACGGGGTGCGCCGCCTCGCCGCGTCGGTGACCGGGACGGTGGCGGTGGTGGGGCTGCCTGACCTCGCCGGCGACCTCCACAACGCGGCCGCGGTGCTCGCGGGCGGCGAGGTGGCCGCGGTCTACCGAAAGCACTTCCTGCCGAACTACGGGGTCTTCGACGAGCAGCGGTACTTCGCGCGCGGCGACACCGCGCTCACCATCGACATCGCCGGCGTCCGCGTCGGCGTCACCATCTGCGAAGACCTCTGGTATCCGGGGGGGCCGGGCCGATGGGCGGCGATCGACGGCGGCGCAGTGGTCCTCGTCAACCTGTCCGGCTCACCCTACCACCGGGGCAAGGGCATCGAGCGGGAACGGATGCTCGCCCAGCGCGCGGCCGACTACGGTTGCTACGTCGCGTTCTGCAACGCCGTCGGGGGCCAGGACGAGCTGGTCTTCGACGGGCACAGCCTCGTCATCGACCCCGCAGGCAGGGTCATCGCCCGCGGCGCGCAGTTCGAGGAGGACCTCCTGGTGGTCGACCTCGACACCGTCTCGGCCACGCGCCGGCGGCTGCACGACCCGCGGTGGCGGCAGGCGGGCGCGGACCGCGACCGCGTGCGCTCGATCGCGGTCGAGACGGCCGCACCGGCGGCGGACCCGGCCCGCGGCGAACCGCGACGGTCCAGGGCCGAGGCCGCCGCACCGCTGCGCCCTCCCGCGCCCGTCTCGCGAATCCCGACGCGTCTCGAGCCCGAGGCCGAGGTCTACCGCGCCCTGGCCCTCGGCACCGCCGACTACTTCCGAAAGAACCGGTTCCGCCACGGGGTGCTGGGCCTCTCCGGAGGCATCGACTCGGCCCTCGCCCTCACTGTCGCCGCCGACGCCCTCGGCCCCGGCGCGTTGACCGCGGTCTCGATGCCCTCGCGGTTCACCGCGGCGGAGAACCAGGACGACGCGCGGGAGCTCGCCGACGGCCTGGGGCTCGAGCTGCTCGAACTGCCCATCGCGGAGCTCGCCGGCGCCTACGACCGCGCCCTCGCAGGGCCGTTCGGCGACGCCCCGCCCGACGTGGCCGAGGAGAACCTGCAGGCGCGCATCCGCGGCAACCTGCTGATGGCCCTCTCCAACAAGTTCGGCTGGCTGGTGCTGACGACGGGGAACAAGAGCGAGATGAGCGTCGGCTACGCCACCCTGTACGGCGACATGGCGGGCGGCTTCGCGGTGCTGAAGGACGTGCTGAAGACCTGGGTGTACCGTCTCGCCCGCTGGCGGAACCGCGGGGGCGAGGTCATCCCGCAGCGCATCATCGACAAGCCGCCCACGGCCGAGTTGCGCGAGAACCAGCGCGACACCGACAGCCTGCCCCCTTACGACGTCCTCGACGCGGTGCTCGAGGCCTACGTCGAGGAGGATCGCAGCCCCGAGGACATCGCCGGAGCGGGCTTCGACCCCGCTCTCGTCGACCGCATCGCGGCGATGGTCGACCTCGCCGAGTACAAGCGCCGCCAGGCCCCGCCGGGGGTCCGCATCTCGGTGCGCGCATTCGGGCGCGACCGCCGGCTGCCCATCACCAACCGGTACACGCCGAGATCGAGCGCCGGTGCGCCGCCCTGATGGATGGAGACCATCACGCCCCGGCCCCGGTCATTGCGCTCGGCGCGTGGCTTCGCGCGGGGTCGGCAAGGCGTCGACAAGCGTCTCGACCGCGTCGGCAAGGAGATCGGTGACCTTCGCGAGGGGATGGCCCGCCTCGAGGGGGCCTCGCTGCTACTTGCCGGTCGGCGTGATCGCGACGCCGCCGGGAATCCGCTCGGCAGGAAACACCCGCGCCGTCAATCGGGTCCCGCCGGCTCGTTCAGCGCGATCATCCGGCCCTTGAGCATCCGCCGCACGAAGCGGGCCAGCCGCTCGTCGACGGGCTCGACACGGGCTCCGAACGCAAGCCGCACCGCCTCCGCGATCTCCGCCAGCGAAGTCCGCCCGTCGCACGCCTTCCAGACGACCGTGCCGACCTCGTCGAGCCGGATCCGGTAGTGGGGGTCGCCGGCGAGCCTCGCCAGCCACCGCCCCGGCGCGCTCGGACCGAAGCGCGGGCGCAGGAGGACGCAACGGCCCTCCTCCTCGCGCCACGCCAGCAGGCGGCGCGGCCGGACGCCCTCGAAGGACGTCACGACCGAGCGCCAGGCTCCGGCTCGTCCGCGACCTCGGCCAGGGGCACGCGGACCAGCAGGTGGTAGAGCAGGATGAACACCAGGGCGCCGAGCAGGGACTGCAGCCACACGGGGAAGCCCGCCATCTCGGCGATCGACGGCAGGACACGATCGACCCCGGCCGTGATCCCACCCAGGACCGCGAACGCCAGCAGCACCGCCATCAGCGCCTCGCCCGCGATGAAGCCCGACGACAGCAGCACGCCGGTATTGTTCGCCTTCGTCACCGCCGCCTCGCCGGCGTCGCGGGCGGCGAGGGCGCGCGACAGCATCCACGCGATGATCCCACCGACGAAGATGGCGGCGGTGGCGGAGAACGGCAGGTACATCCCGACCGCGATCAGCATCGGCGAGGGCGACTGGATGAGAACGAGCCCGAGAGCGAGGAACATCCCGGCGATGACCAGCGGCCAGGCCATCTCGCCGCCCACGATGCCCTGCGCCATCAACGCCATGAGCCCCGCCTGGGGCGCGGGAAGATCGGCGCTGCCGATGGTGTAGACCTCGTGCATCACCATCATCGGCAGAATGAGGACCAGCGCCGCGACGATGACGCCGATGATCTCGCCGACCTCCATCTTCCAGGGCGTCCCGCCGAGGATGTGGCCGACCTTCAGGTCCTGCAGCATGTCGCCGGCGACGCCGGCCGCGCAACAGACCACCCCCGCCACCCCGAGGACGCCGAGGATGCCGGCGGGACCGGTCACCCCGAGCCCCACCATGAGGATGGCCGCAATCAGGAGGGTGCTGAGGGTCAGGCCGCTGATGGGATTGTTCGAGCTGCCGAGCAGGCCCACGAGGTACCCCGCCACCGCCGCGAACAGGAACCCGAGGACGATCATGACCACGGTCAGCACGAGGGCGCCGGGGATGCTGCCGCTGAAGAACCAGTAGAGTCCGAGCAGAGGCACGGACAGCGCCGCGATCGCGACGCCGACCTTGCTGAAGTCGAGATCCAGGTTCAGCCGGGTGGGCGTTCCCGCTCCGGCCTGCGCCGTCCGGATGTCGGTGAACGCCCGGCCGATCCCCTCGATGAGGGCGCTCCGCAAGCCGAAGAGCGTGTAGAACGCGGCCACGATCATCGTCCCCACCGCGAGCGGGCGCACCTGCCGCAGCCACACCTCCTCGCCGAGGGCCATCAGGGCCGCTCGGTCCGCCGTCTCCGCCGCCTCCGGATTCAGGAACAGCCCCAGCGGCACCAGCAGCAGCCAGCCCAGCACCGCCCCCGAGAACACCGTCGCGGCGATGCGCGGGCCGACGATGAACCCGACCCCCACGAGGGCCGGCGAGGCGGCCGGCGACTGCAGGAGGAACCCGCCCGCGTAGCTCACCGGCTGGCCGAGCATCTCGACCGTCGAACGCCCCAGGTTGACGAAGGTCGTGGCCGAGTCCCGCACGATCTGGAGGCCGTAGGAGTTCTCGACGAGTTCCCACAAGCCCGCGATACCCATGGCCTGGAAGACGAACCTGGCCCCGGTCTGCCCGCCCTGCCCCGCCTTCACGAGCTCCGCCGCGGCCACGCTCTCCGGGAACGGCAGATCCGCCTCGACGACCATGGTACGGCGCAGAACGATGATGAACAGCACCCCGAGGAGGCCGCCCACCAGCATGATGGCGGTGCTCTCCCAGTAGCGCAGCTCGTCCCAGACCCCGCTGATCACGAAGGCCGGTATGGTGAAGATCGCTCCCGCCACGAGGGCCTCGCCGACCGAGGCGGTGGTGCGCGAGATGTTCTCCTCGAGCACCGATCCCCCGATCGCCCGCAGGGCCGCCATCGCCACCACCGCGGCCGGGAACGTCGCGGCGACGGTGAGGCCGGCCCGCATGCCGAGGTAGGCGTTGGCGGCCCCGAGTACGATGGCCATGAGAACGCCGATGAGGACCGCGCGGACGGTCAGCTCCGGCAGGTCGGTCTCCTCGGGCACGAACGGCGTGAACCGCGGCGACGACGGGTCGGGTGCGCTCATGGCTGACTGTTCCCCCTGGACGTCCGTGGCCGGCCCGGGCGTCCGCACGCGAGCCGGACCGGCCCGGCCGTGCCGGCATCGACCCGGCCGCCGACGCGGGACGACCCGACCATGCGGGACCCGGCATGCCCCGTGGCCGCCTTTATACGGGCATCCCGCGCGGGACGCAACCGCCGGCCGCCTTGTCACGCCGCGAAGCCGGATGGTACTGTCCCGTCAGCGAGCGCGCGATTGATCCCTCATGACGTCAGCCACAGAACCGCGATCCGACCACGCACCGGCACCGGCCGGCCGCCCCGCCGCCCGACTCGTTCGAGACCTGTATGCCGAGGAACGGCGGGCGGGCCGGCCGGTGATCTCGATCGAGCTCTTCCCGCCCCGGACCCCCGAGGGGCACGCCACCCTCTTCGAGCGGACCCTGCCGGCGATGCAGGCGATACGGCCGCACTTCTACTCGGTGACCTACGGCGCCGGCGGCAGCACCCGCGACCGTACTCTCGACATCGCGGATCGCATTCAGCGGGAGCACGGGGCGACCGCGATGGCCCACCTGACGTGCATCAGCACGCCGCGCCCCGAGATCGAGCGCTACCTGCTCGAGGCTCGCGAGCGCGGCATCCGCAACATCCTCGCCCTGCGCGGCGACCCGCCGCAGAACGTCGACGAGTTGGCCGAGCTGCAGAGCGGGTTCGAGTACTCGTACCAGCTCGTCGAGTTCATCCGGCGGATCGGCAGCTTCTCCATTGGCACCGCGGGCTTCCCCGAGAGCCACGTCGCGTGCACGGAGGGGAAGCACGTCGACTGGCAGCGGCTCAAGGCCAAGATCGACGCCGGCGCCGATCTCGTGCTGACGCAGCTCTTCTTCGACAACGACGACTACTTCACGTTCCGGGACTACCTGGTGGACACGCTGGGGGTGAAGGTGCCGCTGACCCCGGGGGTGCTGCCGATACTCGGCGCCCAGCAGATCAAGCGGTTCACCGCGATCTGCGGGGCGACGCTGCCGGCCCCGCTGCTCGACAAGCTGGAAGGGTTCGGCGACGACGCCCAGGCGGTCGCCGACTACGGCATCGAGTTCGCGACCCGCCAGTGCGAGGCCCTGCTCGCCGGGGGCGCTCCCGGCCTCCACGTCTACTCGCTGAACCGCGCCCGCGCGGTCGCGAGCATCGTCCGGAACCTCGGGCTGCGCGCGTGAGCGCGGGGCGGCGTCAGGAGCGCTCGATCCACTCGACGAACTTCGAGCCCTCGGAGGCGTCGACGATCATGACGCGGGTCACCCGCGCGTTCTCGTGAATCAGCGCCTTGGTGGCGTCGCGGGCCTCCTCGACGGAGGCGTAGCGGTTGAACAGGATCGGCGAGTTGGCGGCGCCGCCGCGCACGGTGGGAATCAGCTTGAACATGGCGGGAAGATCATACCCCGCCCCGAGCGCGGCGCGGAGGTGGCGCAGGTTCAGCCGGGGCCGGAGCGCAACCCGCGGCCGCAACGGAACCGCAGCGGCCGCACTCACTCCGAAGCGGACCGCTCGCCGGCATCCGGGGCCGGCCACCTCCGGCGTCCGAGGTCAGTGCCCACCACGAGCTGGAGAACCTCGCCGTAGCTCCGCACCCCGCCGGCCACCCGGTTGGCCCGGAGATACCCGTCGTTGAGGCGGCGGGCGTTCCGCTGGATCACGGGCACGACGCGGCTCGTCCGCGCGCGGATCGCGGCGTAGTCGGCGCGCGGCCCCCGACCGAGCCGCGCACCGAGGGCCTCCCGCGCCGCCTCCGGGACCGCGCCGAGAAGCCGTCCCACCAGGTTGAGCCATCCGCTGTACTGCATGCGCTCGTCCCCTTCCAGACAGGTCAGCCACGCCACGAAGTTGGCCTCCGCCTCGTGGGCGTAGCCCGCCACGTGGGCCCACTCGTGCGCGGTGACGAAGGGCCGCTCGAACGGCAGCACGGTGTCGTTCACGAGCACCTGGAGGGAGAACGGATCGGTCATGCCGTCGATGCCGGCGCGGCGGAAGTACGGCGTCAGCAGCGAGCGCCGGGGGACGACGGCGGAGGCGGGACGGGAAGCGCCCAGCTCGCGCTGCACGCGCTCGAACGCGGGGCCGAGCTCGGCCGGCAGCTCCTCGAGCTGCGGCCACGAGCTGGCCTCGATGGCCTCGAACAGGTCGTTGAGACGGGTCACGGCCGACGCCGTCAGCTCCTCGAGGACCGTCTCGGTCACTCGATTCTCTGCGTAGCCGAGCTTCGCAGCCAGCGTCTCGCGCCGATAGTTCAGTCCCCAGGTCGTGAGGAACACCAGGTAGAGCGCCGCGGCGACCACGGCGAGGCGGGCCGCGACGCCGCCGAGCACGCGCAGCCGCCCCTGCCGCCCCGGGCGCAGCAGCCGCCACCCGGTCCATCCGAGGATGGCCGCCGCCCCCCCGAACAGCAGCCAGTCGAAGAGCACCACGGGCGCCCGATTCGTCGCCGCCGTCACGAGCTGCCGCAGAACGGGATACAACCCCTGCGAGTACGCGGATTCGACGGCGGAGCGCGAGACCGGCAGCACCGCCATGACGACGGCGCCGACGACGAGCGCCGACGGCAGCCAGCCCGGCCCGCGGCGAACGGGCTCCGGTCGGGATCGGCGCCGCGCCATGACCGTACCCTACACCACTCGGCGGAGCGCCGCCGGGGCGCTGGACCGAGTGTTAAACTGGGCCGATGGCCAGACCCGACGACGAGCCGACCTGGGGCCGGTCGACGGTGCACACGGTGTGCCCCCTCGACTGTCCGGACACCTGCAGCCTCGAGGTCGCGGTCGAACGGGGGACTGTCGTCTCCATCGACGGGTCGCGCAGGAACCCCGTCACCGAGGGCTACATCTGCGAAAAGGTCCGCCGGTTCGGCGAGCGGGTGTACGGCGACGCCCGCCTGACCCAGCCCC
Organism: Vicinamibacterales bacterium; assembly: GCA_965199675.1. GTDB lineage: Bacteria > Acidobacteriota > Vicinamibacteria > Vicinamibacterales > UBA8438 > JAJEEA01. Next base: position 16,245 of record CBDATI010000020.1, read on the forward strand.
TCGTCCGCCGGGGCCGCCGCGGCGACGGCGAGTTCCGGGAAGCCACGTGGGACGAAGCCCTCGCCCTGATCGCCGAGCGGATGCTCGATATCCGCGACAGGGTCGGCGCCGAAGCGGTGCTCCCGTTCTCGTACGGCGGCTCCAACGGCCTGCTGACCCAGGACACCATCGACGCCCGGCTGTTCCGTCAGTTCGGCGCCTCGCGGCTCGCCCGCACCGTGTGCGCCCTGCCGACGAGCACCGCCAACCAGGCCCTGTACGGCAAGATGCCGAGCGTGACCTACCCCGACTACCACCACGCCCGGCTCATCGTCGTGTGGGGCGCCAACCCGGCGAGCTCGGGCATCCACCTGATGCCGCACATCAAGGCGGCGCAGGAGGCGGGGGCGGCGCTCGTGGTCGTCGATCCCCGCCGGACGAAACTGGCCCGCCGCGCCGACCTCCACCTCGCGGTCAGGCCGGGGACCGACGTCGTGCTCGCACTGGCCGTGCACCGCTATCTGTTCGAGAACGATCGGGCCGACGAGGGATTCCTCGCCGCCCACGCCGAAGGCGCGGACCGGTTGCGGAAACGCTGCGCGGAATGGACCTTCGACCGGGCGGCGGAGGTGGCGGGGCTCGATCCGGGGCTGATCGAGAGCTTCGCCGAGATGTACGCCGACTACGCCCCCGCCGTCATCCGCTGCGGCTGGGGGCTCGAGCGCAACCGCAACGGCGGCAGCGCCGCCCTCGCCGTGCTCGCGCTGCCCGCCGTCGCCGGCAAGTTCGGCGTCCGGGGCGGCGGCTACTCGATGAGCAACACCGCGGCCTGGAACCTGTCGGCCGAGTCGTGGATCGGCGCCCCCGAGCCCGATACGCGGGTGGTCAACATGAACCGGCTGGGCCGTGCCCTGCTCGAGCTGCAGGACCCGCCGATCGAGATGCTGTTCGTCTACAACTGCAACCCGGCGGCGACGATGCCGCACCAGAACCGGGTGCTCGAAGGACTCTCCCGCGACGACCTCTTCACCGTGGTCTTCGACCAGGTGATGACCGACACCGCCCGGCTCGCCGACGTGGTGCTGCCCGCCACCACGTTCCTCGAGTCCTACGACGTGGCGCAGAGCTACGGGTCGACCAACCTGCAGCTCGCCCGCCCCGTGATCGAGCCGGTGGGCGCATCGCGGCCCAACGTGGAGGTCTTCGCGGAACTCGCGGACCGGCTGGGCCTCGACGTCGGCACCGGGTACGGGAGCGATGCCGAGGCCCTGCTCGAGCTCGCCGCCGCCCTGCCCGAGAAGGCCCGCGACGATCTCCTCGAATCGGGCATCGCCCTCGGGGTGGCGGAGGGCGCGCCGGTCCAGTTCGTCGACGTCCATCCCCGGACCCCGAACCGGAAGGTGCGGCTGTTCCCCGACGAGCTCGAGCGCGAGAGCCCCGACGGCATCTACCGCTTCCGACCCGATCCGGCCACCGCCGACTACCCCCTCGCCCTCATCTCGCCGTCCACCGGCAAGACCGTCAACTCCACCCTCGGCGAACTGCGGGCCCGCGTGGCCAGCCTGCAGATGCACCCCGACGACGCCGAGCCGCGCGGCCTCGCCGACGGCGACACCGCCCGCGTCTTCAACGCCCTCGGCGAGGTGCACTGCCCCGTGGCGGTGGATGCCGGCATCCGGCGGGGCGCGGTCGCCCTGCCCAAGGGCCTCTGGCGGATGAGCACGCTCAACGGCGCGACCGCCAACGCCCTCGTCCCCGACGACCTGACCGACGTCGGCGGCGGCGCCGTCTTCAACGACGCCCGCGTCCAGGTGGCCCGCGTCGTGACCGCCACCCTGAAACTGGACGGGCCGGCGCCCGCGGTCTCCGAAGCCGAGCGAGACACGCCCATCCACTGAACGACCCGGTGGCCTGGGCGGGCGGGAAGTACGCCTCCGCTTGCGTCGGCGAGGGGCAGGAGGCGAGCCGACACCACGATTCCGATTCCATGTGGTACACGAGTCCGCGCATGCACTGGGTGCTGTACACCGACCGGGAGCACAAGGCCAGCCGTCGTGACGTGACCCGACCGCCAGTCCGCGCGCGAGGCCGAAATACGACGACTTCCTGCAGGCTTCAGTCGGCGTGGATGCCGGGCGTGGTCACCTGCGTGACGAGCAGGTCCTGGAGGGCCCGGACCTCGCCGGTCAACTGGTCGACCTTGCTGTTGACGATCAGGACCCCAATCGCGCTGACGAGTGACGCCAGGAGCGTCAGCACCTGCAGTGCGGTAGCGAGGGTCGCGTTGCGCTCCATACTGCCCGATCAAACTCCGATCCCGCCGAACCGTCAAGCTTCCCGCGGCGCCGCCGAGGCGGCCGCGTGGTCGGGATGGACGAGGTCCGAGACCCGGCCGCCCGGCATGCGGACGGCCGCTATCACCGCGACGCCGGTGACGGCGGCGGTGAGCCCGAAGACCCGTTGAATCGCCTCGAGCATGAGAGCCTGCGCGGGTTCCGCGCTCGCGTCGAGGGTCGCCGCGATCACCGCGCCGAACAGGGCGACGCCGACCGCTCCGCCGATGCTGCGGGTGAACTGGCCGAACGACGTGGCGACCCCGAGATGGCGCCGCGCGACCCCGCTCTGCATGGCGAGCACCAGCGAGAGCATCGCCATCCCCATGCCCATGCCGATCAGCGCGAGGTTCGCCCGGAGCACCCAGGCGGGCGTATCCGGGCCGACGAGAGTCAGGCCCACGAAGCCGAGGGTGACGCCGCCGAGGCCGCCGAGCACCATCGGCCGGTAGCCGGTGCGGTGCACCAGTCGGCCCGCAATCACCGACACCACGACCCAGCCCAGCACGAGGGGGGTCAGCGCGCGCCCGGCCTCGACCGCGGTGCCGCCCAGCCCCTCCTGCACGAGAAGAGGCACGTAGGTGATGGCGCTGAACATGGCCGCGCCGACGAGGAGGCCGATGCCCGCGATGGACGCGACCATCCGATCCGCGAGCAGATCGATGGGCACAACCGGCTCGGCCGCCCGGCGCTCGACCCGCAGCAGCCACCAGCCGAACGCGGCCGCGACCGCGCAAGCGAACCCGGCCCACGCGCCGCGGCCGGCCACCCCGCTCTGGCTCACGGCCAGCATCAGCAACGTGACCGACGTCGCCAGCAGGGCCGCCCCCGCGTAGTCGACGCCGCGCCGAACGCCGGGCGCGGGGTCCCGCAGGGCGGCGCCCACCGCGACCGCGGCGAGGATGCCGAACGGGATGTTCAGGTAGAACACCCACCGCCACGAGAGCAGGGCGGTGATGTACCCCCCGGCGAGGGGCCCCACCACCGACGCGACTCCCCACACCGCGCTCAGCAGCCCCTGCGTCCGACCGCGCTCTTCCAGCGTGTAGTGGTCGCCGATGATGCTCATCCCCAGGGGCATGAGGCCGCCGGCGCCGAAACCCTGCAATGTCCGGAACACGATCAGCGCGGCCATCGAAGGGGCCGCCCCGGAGAGCGCGGAGCCGAGCAGGAAGATGCCGATGCACCAGAGATAGAAGCGCCGGCGTCCGTACAGATCGGAGAGCTTGCCCCACAACGGTATCGAGACCGTCGACGCCAGCAGGTAGGCGGAGAAGACCCAACTGTACCAGGCCAGCCCGCCGAGCTGATCGGCGACCGTCGGCATGGCCGCCGCCACGACGGTCATCTCGATGGCCGCGAGAAAGGTGCCGCCCAGCACCCCGGCCATCGCCACCGCCCGGCGGGCGCCGCGCATGGGTTCGTGATGGGTCATTCGTCTGGTTGGTGCGGCCCCGGCGAGATGACGCACGCCGCCTGCGGGCCGACCATGGCCTGGAGCCGCGGACTTCGCGGCGAACCGACGAGGCGGGCGTGGCGCCGGGTGTCCGCTGCGACGGCACGCCGCGGAAGCCGCGCCGTTCGCGAAGGACCACCCGACCACGGCGGCGGCCTCTCCAACCTTCCCATGTTACGATCCCGGGACCCGCGCCGCCAGCGGACCCAGCAGACCATCGCCATGACCGATTCCGACACCGCCGTTCGTACCGTCAAGTGCGTGAAGTTCCAGCGGGAGATGCCCGGGCTCGACGAGCCCCCGTGGCCCGGCGAGCTGGGCCGACGCATCTACGAACAGGTCTCCGCCGACGCCTGGAAGCTGTGGGAAGAGCGGATGACGATGATCCTCAACGAGTACCGCCTCATGCCTTGGCAGAAGGAGGCCCAGGACCTGGTGGCGAAGTACATGGAAGAGTTCTTCTTCGGCGAAGAGTCGGCGCTGCCCCCGGACTACGTGCCGCAACAGCAGAAGTGACGACCCGCGCCCGGGTCGCGCCCCGCCGCACGCTCGCACCGCGGCGACCGCACCGCCAGCGGTGAGGCGCGAGAGCCCGCACCGCTTCGTCACGCCGCCGGACCGTCGAGGGCGTCCGTCCGAGCGGCCGGCGGCGTCGCCAGACTCACGACGATCAACGTCCCGATCGACAGCGCGAGGGCCGGGTACGCGGTCTCCAGACCCAGCGGATAGACGGGCGCGCCGTCGACGCTGCTCGCCAGGGCCACGATCTCCCACCCCAGGGTCGTGACCATGCCCACGAGGATCGAGGCCACCCCGCCCGCCGGCGTCGCGCGGCGCCAGAGCAGAGCGCCGAGCAGAGCCGGCGTGATGCCCGCGCCGTACATCGTGTACGCCCAGAGGGCCATCGCGAGGATGGTCGGGAAGAAGCTCCCCGCCACGTAGCCGAAGAGGCCCAGCACGACGACGATGACGCGCGTGTAGACGATGACCTGCTTCCCCGTAATCGACGGGTCGACGAAGCGCTGGTACACGTCCCGGATCAGGTTGGTGGCCGGGGTCAACAGGAAGCTGTTGGCGGTCGAGACGATGATCGCCGCCGCCCCGCACACCAGCACCACGCCGAGGAACGCCGGCAGCACGTCGGTCGCGACGCGGATGACGATCTCCTCGGACTGCACGTCGGTCAACCCCGGCGTGATGGTGCTGGCGAAGATCCCGGTCGAGTCGATCAGGGTCTCGACCACCATCGTCCCGACGATCCATCCGCCGACCGCGAGCCGCGCCGCCCGCTCGTCGCGGGCCGAGAAGAACTTCTGGTACATGTTCGCTTCGCCGAGCAGCAGAAACATGGTCGGCAGGAACAGCGCCAGGGACGCCTGCGGTCCGAGGTTGCCGAACAGCGACACCTGGTCGGGCCGGAGCGCCCCGAGAGCATCGGCGATCCCGCCCGCGTCGCCGACCATGAACGTGACCGCCAGCACCACCCCGATCGTCATCAGCACGCCGTTGCCGACGTCCAGGTAGGCGATGGACAGCATGCCCGCGAGTGCCGTGAACACGACGCAGAACGCCATCGTGACGAACGCCCCGGTGTCCGGGTCGATCCCCGCGACCGACGCGAGGAGGCGACCGCCGCCCCGGAACTGGTAGGCGGCGATGGTCGAATAGGCGAGCACCGTGGTGATCGTGCCGAGCACCCGCGCCGTGGGCCCGTAGCGCAGCTCGAGGATGTCGGGGACCGTGTACTGGGCGATGCGGCGCACCCGCGGCGCGATGAAATAGACGAGGGCGATGCCCGTCCACGCGCCGGCGGACTGCCACAGGGCCGCGAAGCCGGCCCGGTAGCCGAGCCCCGCCCCCGCGAAGAGACTGCCCGAACCGATCCAGGTCGCGAGCAGCGTGAACACCAGCACCCGCGCCGGCAGGGCCCGGCCCGCCACGAGGAAGTCGTCGCCGGTCTGTACCCGCCGACTGCGGTACGCCCCGACCAGAACGAGCACCGAGAGATACAGCAAGACGGCCGTCAGCATGGGTTTCCTCCCCCCCCGCGCGCATTATGTCCCGAAGCCGACCGATGCGCGCCGCCTGCTATGCTGCCGCCATGCCCCTCGACGAGTACCGCCGCAAGCGCGACTTCACGAAGACGCCGGAACCGCACGGGGACAACCGGCGGGAGCGCCCCCCGGGCGGGTCCAAGCCCCTGTATTTCTGCGTGCAGAAGCACCTCGCGAGCCGCCTGCACTACGACCTGCGGCTCGAGCACGACGGCGTCCTGCTGTCGTGGGCGGTGCCCAAGGGACCGTCGCTCGATCACCGCGACCGTCACCTCGCGGTGCAGACCGAGGACCACCCTCGCGAGTACGGCGACTTCGAGGGCGTCATTCCCGAGGGCTACGGCCAGGGCATCGTCATGTTGTGGGACTACGGGACGTGGCGCCCGGAGGTCGACGACCTCGGCGAGGCCCTCGACAAGGGCGACCTGAAGTTCGCCCTCGACGGCTACAAGCTCAAGGGGTCGTGGGCCCTCGTCCGAACTCGCGACCGTCCCGACACTTCCCCGTCGCAGCGCGGCAGGAGCTGGCTCCTCATCAAGCACCGCGATTTCTGGTCGGGCCCCCTCGACATCACGACCTTCGCGCCCCTCAGCGTGAAGAGCGAAGGCGACTTCGACGACATCCTCGCCGCGGACCTGCCCGACGTGTGGGTGACGGGGCGCGCCGCCGCGCGGGGGGGCGCCACGGGGAAGGCGTTGCGGGAGATCATCGACAGGGCCGCGGCCAAGAAGCTCGCGCGCGACGGTCAGAAGTCCGGGTCGTAGAACGGCGCGGACTCATCGAGGATCGCCGCGACGAGCAGGTCGCAGACGCCCGCGTTCGAGGTGGCGGCGCGACACGCGGCCATGAGCGCGATCGGTCGAGCGCTCACTCACGGAGCCGCAGGCGACGGGGGCCGGGACGAAGGCAGGCGGCCCCGCCCGCCGCCGCCCCGGAAGCACCAGCGCGAAAGAACCCCCCACACCGCATAGGCAAGACGCCGCCGGGCGTGCCGCGCGAACGTCCCCTCCCAGAACTCGCCGGTGACGACCTCGCAGGTGTCCGGGACGCGTCCCATCGGCAGGGGCCGCTTGTCCTCGGCGGCGTAGCGGTCGACGGTATCGCCGTCGGGACGCCCGGTGTTGACGATGACCACGTCGACGCGGCGGCCGATGACCTCGCCGATGCGCTCCACCGCCGTCGCCGCGGTGAAGCCCTCCATGCCGCGGCCCTCGGTGAGCAGGTTGGCCACGAGCACGATCGGCCCTTCGACGGCGGCGAGGGCGTCTCTCACGCCGACCGGGAGCAGGGTGGGCACGAGGCTCGTGTGGAAGCTGCCGGGGCCGATGACGACCGCGTCGAAGCCGGGAATGGCCTCTGCCGCAGCAGGATGGATGACGACCTCGGGGTCGAGCCAGATGCGGCGGACACGGCGCCCCTCGCCCTGTCCGACATCGACCTCGACCTCGCCGCGCGTGGTCGACCCGTCCTGGTACTCGGCGCACACCGTCGCCTGCTCGACGCTGACCGGCCACACCAGCCCGACGCAGTCGAGCAGCGTGCGCAGCCCGTCGACGGCGGCGAGGAAGTCGCCGGTGTACTGCTCCATCATCGAGAGCAACAGGTTGCCGCCGGTATGGCCGCCGAGCCGATCGTGCTCGAAGCCGGAGAAGCGGGTCAGCAGGATGCGCCGCGCCTCGGCCTCGTTGCGGGCCAGGGCCAGGGCGCAGCGGAGGACGTCGCCCGGAGGCAGCACGCCGAGCTGATCGCGCAGCACCCCCGAGCTGCCGCCGCTGTCGAACATGGTGACCACCGCGTTGACGCGCAGCCACGGGTTCTGCTTGAGGCCGCCGATGAGGCTGGGCAACCCTGTCCCGCCGCCGAAGCAACCGATGTCGATCTGCCGGAGCCGCATGGGGGTATTGTCACGAATCGGCCGGCGCCCGGTCCAGAAGGCGCCACCCGGGCATCTCCGGGACGGACGGGGACGGTTCGTCACCCGGGGCGACGCGTGCGCCGACCTCGTGAAGGCCGCCGCGTCCGCCGCGCCGGGTTCACGGGTACAATCCCGCGGGTCGGGTGTCCATGCCGCTCATCGACATGCTTCTGCCTCTGTTCGACCGGGAGGTCGAAACCACCCGGCGCCTCATCGAGGTCGTGCCCGAGGCCGACCTCGCGTGGGGGCCCGGGGGCGGGGCCCGGACCTTCGGGGAACTGACCCGCCATCTGGCGGAAATTCCCGCGTGGACCTGCAGCATCATGAACGAAGAGGGCTGCGATCTGGCCGACGCGCCGGTCGAAGACGCCGTCAGGTCGGTGACCGAGACGCTGGGCCGATTCGACGCCGGCGCGGCCGCGGGCCGCGGCGCCCTCGTCGGACGCCCCGACGACGAGCTCGTCGCCGACTGGACCCTGCGGCGCGATGGTCGGGTGCTCTTCTCCCTGCCGCGGATAGCGATGATGCAGGCGTTCGTGCTGAACCACCTGGTCCACCACCGCGGGCAGCTCAGCGTCTATCTGCGCATGCGGGGATGCCGGATCCCTCCGATCTACGGCCCCACCGCGGGCGACGGGGAGCCCGCGGTGGGGCTGCGACGATGACGACAACCAGTCCGGGCGGCGGCGCCGACGACTACGTTCCCCATCCGCGCCTCCGCGGCGGACACCGCATGACCCTGTTCACGTGGGGGCGCCCGCGGCGCTTCCCGCGCCTGCCGCCGCCCGTACGCCGCTACTTCGACGTCGCCCCCGACGCCCGGGTGCTCGCCCACTGCCACTGGCAGGCGGAGCCGCGCCGGCGCCCGACCCTCATCGCCCTGCACGGGCTCGAGGGCTCCAGCCAGGCCCACTACATGCGCGGGCTCGCCGACAAGGCTCTCGCCGCGGGCATGAACGCGGTGCTGCTGAACCAGCGCAACTGCGGGGGCACCGAGGCGCTGTCGGCGGGGCTCTACCACTCGGGCCTCTCGGCCGACCCGCGGGCGGTCATCGAGGAGCTGATCACGCTCGACCGGCTTCCCGCCATCGCCGTCGCCGGCTACTCGCTCGGGGGCAACGTGGCCTTACGCCTCGCCGGCGACTACGGGGCGGCCGCGCCGCCTCAGCTTCGGGCGATCGTCGCGGTGTCGCCCACGATTCACCTGGGGATGTGCGTCGAGGCCCTCGAGAGGCCCGCGAACCGCCTCTACCAGTGGAACTTCGTGCGCAACCTGAAGCGTCGCATGCGGCGGAAGGCGCGGGCGTGGCCGGGGCGTTTCGACCTCCGCCGGCTCGGCTCGGTGCGGACCGTGCGGGAGTTCGACGAGCGCTACACGGCCCCGCATCACGGGTTCCGGGATGCCGACGACTACTACCACCGGGCGAGCAGCCTTCGCGTCGTCGACCGCGTCCGGGTGCCGACCCTCGTCGTCAGCGCCGCCGACGACCCCTTCATCCCCACCGAGCAGTTCGACGACCCGGGCATCGTCGCGAACCCGCACATCACCGTCGAGATCACGCCCCACGGGGGCCACTGCGGATTCTATGCCGGCGCCGGGCCGGGCTTCGACGGCTACTGGGCCGAGCGGCGGGTCGTGGAGGTCGTGCGGGAGCGAGCGTCGGCGCAGGCGCCTCTGCCGTAGACGGCGCGGACTCCTTCCGGGGTCGGGGCAGGCGCCCGACGGACGCCGAAGGCGACGACTGACGGGCGGGTCCGCCTCACTCCGCCGCCGGCAGGGCGTCGACGAAGCGCCGGGCGAACTCGGGCCCCTTCCCCTTGTCCTCGTGCTTGAAGTAGACGAACACCTCCCGGCAGCCGCGGGTGGCGGCGGCGATGGTCCGGGCCCACCGGGCGATGTCTTCCGGCCCGTACCCCTCGTCGCGGAGCCGGAAGTAGCCGTAGTCGGCCGTCACCTCCATGGGCGTCGTCATCCGCTCGCTGTCGGCGATGCAGAGGGCCAGCCCGCGCGACCGCAGCCGCTCGAACACCGCCGGGTCGTGCCAGGATGCGTGACGGAACTCGAACGCCGCCCGCATGTCGGGCGGCAGCACGGCCAGAAAGTCGTCGAGGACCGACAGGTCCTTCCTGAAATACGGCGGCAACTGGAACAGGAGAACGCCCAGCTTCGGACCCAGCGACCGGGCCGCCCCGCAGAACGCGGCGACAGGGTCACCGCTGTTCCGCAGGCGCGCCTCGTGGGTGATGCGCCGCGGCGCCTTGAGGGTGAAGCGGAAGTGCTCGGGGGTCAGGTCCGACCACCCGGCGAGCAGCCGCTCGGTCGGCATGCGGTAGAAGGTGTAGTTGATCTCGACCGTGGGCAGCCGCTCCGCGTAGAAGGGGAGCATCTTCTTGGGGGACAGCTTCTCGGGATAGAAGCTGCCCCGCCATTCCACGTAGTTGTAGCCGGACGTGCCGACGAGGATGCGCGGCGGCGGGGTCGGGATGCGGTCGGAACCGGTGTCGGGCGAGGATGCGGAGGCAGACATCGGGGAAAGTCTACCCGACGCGGTCGTCTGCGCTCGTTGCGCCGAGGGCGGGAACGGCGGGTGCGCCGGGAGCCTCAGTCGAGGTCGAAGTCGCGCTCGGGACGCGTGACGGGCTCATGGCTGGCCCGCTCCAAAGCCTCGTCGAAGCGCCTGGAAAGGACGTCGCCGCGGTTCCGCTCGTCGGTCACCGATTGCCGGAAGAGGGCCTCGCGCCGGGCTGCTTCATCGGCCAGTATCCGTTGCGCCTGGTCGAGCTCGGGCCTGTCCTCGCGCTCGGGCTCTCGATGGGCCACCACCCGCTTCAGCCGCGCGTCGACAGTCTGCACCGCCCCGCAGCACGGACAGACAACGTCGAACTCCGACGACAGCAGCGTGGTCATGCGGAAGCGCCCCGGACGTCACCCTTCCTCTTCGTAGCCCTCTTCCTCCATGGGGCTGATGCGGGTCGACGGTCGCAGCGCTTCCCGATAGTCGTAGACAGGAAGCCCCTGCACGTGCAGGGCGAGGGTGCAGCCGGGCGCCTTCCGGTCGACGACCACGGTGACCGGGCTGCCCTCCACCCCTTCGCGAAACGCGAGTCGACAGCCACAGGCCAACTTCGCGTGGACGAACCCTTTCAGCATCAGCACCCCTCATCCGGATCATACATCAGTCGACCGTCGCGAGGCTCGACCTGCCCGCCGTTCAACGGCCGGACCGCCCGGTGCGATCGCCCCCGGGGGACCGCGCCGCTTCGCTCGACGGCCTCCCGACCAGCCCGCGGCCGCACGGTCGCCGGCGAGCCCGACGATTCCTAAAGCAGATCCCGGATGTCCTGCTCGAACTCGTCCTTGGCCGCGATGCCGGCGTGCGTGCGGCATACCGTGCCCTCGCGATCGATGAAGAAGGTCATCGGCACGCCCCAGATCGGCCCGTAGGCCTCCTGGAAGTCCTCGCGGCCGAGACCCACCAGCATCGGGTAGTTCACGTCGAAGTCGTCCGCGAACTGCCGTATCTTGTCGACCGTGTCGTCGACCGACAGGCCCAGCACGACCAGCCCGTCGTCGGCGTACTCCTCGGCGAACTCAACGAACCAGGGCACCTCGATCTTGCAGGGTCCGCACCACGTGGCCCAGAAGTTCAGCAGCACGACCTTGCCGCGCAACGACTCGAAGTCGACATCCCGCCCGTTGTGGTCCTGCAGCACGAAGTCGTAGTCGGCCGGCTTGGCCCCGGCGTCGCAGGCGGCGGCCGCCTCCCCGCCGAGCGCCGCCGCGGCGGCGCCGCCGTGTGGGTGCGCATGGGACGACACGAGGCCGGCCGGCAACGTGGACATCGCCAGGGCCAACGCACCCGCACCCGCGACCATCCAGCGCAAGGTCATCACTCGCTCCTCTCGTGGGTCGGCGCCGGTCCCCGGAGTCCGGCACGCCGCCTCTGCAATAGCGTCGCATACCGCGAGCGGACTTGTCCATGTCCTCTCTCGTGGTCGGTCCCTCCCCCGCCGGGGACAGCCCCCGGCACGTCCCGGCGCGAAGACGCGAGGCCGGTCACGGGCCGCCATCACCTGAGGACGCCGGCAGAACCCCGGAGCCCCGCTGCCCCGGGGGTCGGGCGCGATTCTTGCTAGGATGAAATGCGGAAGGGCGGCGGCGTTGCGACCGCCGACGCCGCTACAGTAACATTGAGTACCAGTCTCTGCCAGCTCCCGGCACACGCCGCTGGCTCCTCACGAGGTGAATCATGAGTTGCTCCCCCCGCGGGCGCGCCATCCGGAGCCGCGTCGTTCGTATCTGTCTGATCGCGGCGCTCGCCCTCGGCTGGACGGCCGATGCGATGGCCCAGGCCGCCACCCAGTTCTTCCCGTACTACGGCAAGAACCGGGTCAAGTACGACGACTTCCAGTGGCACATCTACACGACGGAGCACTTCGAGATCTTCTATTACCCCGAGGTCGAGGAGCACCTTGAGCGCATCGCGAGCTACGCGGAGAGCGCCTACGCCCAGATCAGCGCCGACCTGACCCACGATCTCGCCAACCTCGTTCCTCTCGTCATCTTCAAGACGCACAGCGAGTTCGAACAGCAGAACATCATCCCCGGCGCGGTGTCCGACGGCGTCGCCGCCTTCGCCGAGCCGTTCCGGCAGCGCATCGTGCTGCCCATCGACGAGCCGCCCGACCAGCTCTACCGGCTGATCGCCCACGAGCTGACCCACCAGTTCGCGTTCGACATCATCCCGCGGTCGGTCATCCGGCGCAGCATCCCGCTGTGGGTCGACGAGGGTCTCGCCGACTTCATGGGCGGCGTGTGGCGGCCCCTCGACCTGATGACGGTCCGCGACGCCGCCCTCTCGGACACCCTGCCCGAGATGAGCAGCTACCAGGGTGGCGGCATCAACGCGAGCCCCCGGCTCGTCTACAACCTCGGACACTCCGCCTTCGAGTTCATCGAGGACCGCTGGGGCATGGCCGGGGTCCGGGAGTTCCTGTTCTCGCTGCGGAAGTCGGTGATCGGCGGCGAGAGCGACATCTACGAGGACGCCTTCGACATCCCCGCCGAGGAGTTCGACGTCGAGTTCTCGTCCTACATCCGGCGCCGTTTCCAGGCGTTCCGCGACAAGGAACGGCCCGACGACTACGGCCGCGACCTCGCCCCCGACCCCTTCGAGACGCGGTACCTGGCCGTCTACTCGATCGAGCCGTCGCCGTCCGGCGACCTCCTCGCCGCCTACGCGGTCAACCGCAAGGACCGGGAGATCGACATCATCCTCCTGTCGACCGAGGACGGCGAGGTGGTGTCCAACCTGACCGAGGGCTTCAACCAGGACCTCGGCTACGAGTCGATTCAGTTGCCCGGCGCGCGGTGGAACGCGGTGCCGTGGATGTCCTGGTCGCCGGTCGACGACCGCCTCGCGTACTTCGTCCGCAAGGGGAAGTACCGGTCGTTGATGCTGCAGAACGTGGTGACCCGCGAGACGGAGGAGCTGATCGACCTCGAGATGGTCGACGCGCCGGAGTCGCCGGACTTCTCACCCGACGGGCGTTACGTCGCCTTCTCGGCCCTGCAGAACGCGGTGGGCGACATCCACCTCCTCGACCTCGAGACCCGCGAGGTCACCAACCTGACGCAGGACGAATTCGCCGACTACGCGCCGACGTTCTCGCCCGACGGCTCCTACCTCGTCTACGTGGCGCGCATCAGCGGCAACAACAAGCTCTTCAGGCTCGACCTCGAGACCCGGGAGAAGACCCAGTTGACGTTCGGCACGTTCAGCGAGGCGAGCGCCCAGTTCCTGGACGAGAACACTCTGGTGTTCTCGTCGACCGCCACCGACCCGCTGGCCCCCGTCGACCCCGACGTGGCCGCCAACGGCGACATATACAACGTGTGGACTCTCGACCTGAACAACGGCGAGCTGCGCCAGTACACCGACACCGCGACCGGCAACGTCTCGACCATCGTGCTCCCCGACGACCCCGAGGCGCGCATCGCCTTCGTCACCTACTTCAAGGGCGAGTACGGCATACACACGGTCGAACGGCAAGAGCCGCTGTACACCGCGTTCACTTCTGACTTCGGGGCCCCGGGACCCAACATCGACTTCCAGGCGCCGCTGACGCACACGCTCGTCACCGCCAACAACCGGCGCAAGGGACGGTTCGAGAAGATGTTCCTCGACGGAACCCCGCCCATCAACGTCGGCGTGACCAACAGCGGCGACTTCCTCGGCGGCACCGGCATCTCGTTCTCCGACGTCCTCGGCGACCAGAGTTTCAGTCTCTTCGCCTACTCCATCGCCCAGTATCGGACCTTCTCGGGCTCCTACTTCAACCAGAGCGGCCGCTTCCAGTTCGCCCTGCAGGGGTTCTCGCAGGAGATGTTCTTCTACGGAGCGGCCGGCTGGTACGCCCCGTCGCTCGCCTTCCTCGACCGCGACGACGCCATCGCGTCGCAGACGATACGGGGCGGAAGCGCCTTCGGCATCTACCCGCTCGACCGCTACCGCCGTCTCGAGGTGAACGGCGGGCTGTTCCACTTCAACGAGCGTTTCAACGACCCATTCCTCCAGCAGCAGTCGGACCAGTATCAGCAGCAGCAGTTCGGCACCCAGTTGTTCCGCCAGGGCTCGCAGATGCCGGTGGGGGTCTCGTTCATCCAGGAGACCACCGTCTTCCGCGAGTTCGGCCCGGTGTCCGGCAACACGATGCGCTTCGCCTTCCAGTACGCGCCGACGGTGGGCGCCACGTTCCTCGGCAAGAAGACCCTCGACGCCGACGCCCGCTACTACCTGCGAATCGGAGAGACCGGCGTGCTGGCCCTGCGCGGCCGCGCGCTCAAGAGCTTCGGAGACTTCCCGGACTTTCTGTACTTCGGCGGCAACTCGGAGATGCGCGGCTACGAGTACCTGGAGTTCATCGGCCACAACGCCGCCTTCTTCAACGCCGAGCTGCGCTTCCCCCTCATCGAGGCGATGCTCACGCCGATCGGCCTGATGGGCGGCGTCCGCGGCACCTTCTTCTTCAACCTGGGCGGCGCCAGCCTGAACGATCGGCCGTTCACCTGGTTCGCCACCGGCGGCGACACGGTGACCCCCACCATCGGCTTCGGTCAGAACCCCGTGACGGGCGAGTTCTTCGAGGTGTTCGGCGACCCGGCGCCCGTGTCCGGGTTCCGGCTCGTGGACGGTCGGGCGTCGTACGGCATCGGCCTGACGACCTCCGTCATCGGCATCCCGATGCACTTCGACTGGTCGTGGCGGACCCTCTTCAACGAAGACTGGGAGAACATCCTCTTCGCGACCCGGGGAGGCAGCGCCACCTTCCGGAATCCGCGCTTCGACTTCTGGATCGGGTTCGACTTCTGAGACCGCCCGGCGGCGTTTCAGGCGGCAGGTGGTGAGCAGCGCCACCTGCCGGAATCCGCGCTTCGACTTCTGGATCGGGGTTCGACTTCTGAGACCGCCCGGCGGCGTTTCAGGCGGCAGGTGGTGAGGGGCAGCCGGAGGCGCGCTCAGAGCCGCGTCAATCGCATTTTCGCTGCGGAGGTCGAGCACACGAACCCGAAAGCTGGTGAGGGGGCAGCCGGTTCAGAGCCGCGTTTCACTGCGGCCCAGGTCCCAGCAACAACCCGAAAGCTGGTGAGGGGCAGCCGGTTCAGAGCCGCGTTTCGCTGCGGCCCAGGTCCAGCAACGGAGCTGGGTGAGGGGCAGCCGGTTTCAGAGCCGCAGCAACGACCCGACAACTGGTGAGGGGCAGCCGGTTCAGGGCCGCGTTTCCGCTGCGGCCCAAGGTCCAACAACGACCCGATAGCCGGTTCAGAGCCGCGTTTTTCGCTGCGGGCCCAGGTCGAGCAACGACCCGACAACTGGTGAGGGGCAGCCGGAGGCGTTCAGATCCGCGTCAACCGCATTTCGCTGCGGCCCAGGTCGAGCACGACCCGATAGTCGCTCAGGAAATGGTGGCCGACGGTGCCGCCGATGTGGAAGCCCAGCAGGGCGCTCGGGCGGTGCAGGTTCAGCACCACCACCGAGTAGTTGGGATAGAGCAACTGGTCGAACGCGAGGGAGGTGCCGGGCCGCAGATACGCCTGCTCGTCCCACCCGGAGGTTCCGTAGACGTTGACGGGCACCTGCCGCACGTCGAGCGGGGGCAGGAGATTCGCCGTACCCCGGCTGATGGAGATGACCTCACCGCCGGTGTCGACCACGAAGCTGCGGGGAATCTCGTCGTTGACGATGCCGCGCACCACCGCGAGCCGGTGCTGCCTGAGCGGCATCGAGACGTCGAATGGCTCTTCGGGCAACTCCTCGCCGATGACGATCTCCTGGCGGGCGTAGTCGACGATCATCGACAAGCCGACCGCGATCGGCGAGAACGCCTCCGCCTCCGGCGTGGGGAGGCCACCAAGCGGGGGACTCTTGATCAGTGCGGGGAGATTCCGGATGCCGAGGGTGCCGAACTCGAGCGACTCGAGCCGGCCCGCCTGCAGGCCCCTGAAGCCGATCTCGCCGACGCCGGCGCTCAGCGTGGTGCTGACGGGGCGCACGCCGAGCTGCTGCGCGACGGGCTGCGACAGCACCGTCTGCTCGGCCCCGGTGTCGACGACGAAGTCGACCATGTCGCGGCCGTTGACCCGGCCCTGGATGATGACCTTCTCGCCGACCAGCCTGAACGGAATGGTGTGGAGCTGCCCCGGCGCCATCAGCTCGACCGCGGGGCGATCCCCGAACGACCGCAGGAACTGCACTTCCGCCCGCGCCCAGTCCGCCCTCTCGGCCTCGGCCCAACCCGGGAGCAGGTCGATGTACCGTTCGTAGGCGTCGGCCGCGTCGGCGAACCGGCGCATGCGCCGGTGGATGTACCCCAACGTGTGATACGCGGCTGACAAGTCGGGGGTGGTGTCGAGCGCCGCTTGCACCCAGTCGAGGGCCTCCGCGTAGCGCTGACGCGTCGTGAGGCTCTTCGCCACGCCGTGCCGAGCCGCGCCCGAACCCGGGTCGAGCGCCAACGCGTCGCGGTACAACTGCTCAGCCTCGTCGAAGAGCCCACCGCCCCACAGCGCGTCGCCGACCAGGGCGATCATCTCGGGATCGGAAGGAGCGAGCTCCAGCAGGGCCTGCGACTCGATCTGCGCGCGGGTGAACTCCGCGACGGGCAGGAGCGCCTTGAGCATGCCGGCGCTGGAACGCAGGCGCTGCTCTTCGGTGGCCCCTTCCTGCGCCTCCTCGAAAGCGCGGATGGCCTCCCAGTAGCGCGAATCGTCGAGCAGCAGATTGCCGAGCTGAATGCGGGTCTCGACTCGCGACGCGGTCGGCGTCGGCTGCGCGCCGAGGACGACCGACAGCGCCACCAGCACTGCCACGAGCATCAGGGCGCGTGACGCCAGTTTCATGTCACCTCCACCGGGAACGGCGGAACGACGCCGGGAGCTTCCGGCGGACCCTGGAGCGACGCGGGACAGCGCCCGAAGAACCCGCCGGCCCACCAGTGGTCGCCGGCGCCGCGCCCCACCCCCAGGAGTCCATGCCGCTCCATGGCAGCAGACTCCTAGCGGGAGTACTGCTCAATCGCCACACCGTCGTACATGTCGTCGACGCGCAGAATCTGCTTCTGGCGGTCGTAGCTGCCGAGCTCGTAGTCCTCACTCATGATGAGCGCCTTGACCGGCTTGGTCGGGCACACCTCGGAGCACAGGCCGCAGAAGCTGCAGCGGGACAGGTTGAAGTCGAAGTAGTCGAGCACCTTGATCTTGTGACCGGGCTCCCGGTGTCCGCCCAGGACGATCAGCTCGTCGGGGCAGACCTTGGCGCACTGGTCGCAGACGATGCAGGTCTGAGCGCCCGTCTCCGGCTCGACCTGCAGCCTGAGCACCCCCCGGAAGCGGGGCGCCACGGGACGGCGCTCGGCCGGGTACTGGAACGTGAAAGCGGGTTGCGGCGTGTATCTGAGGGTGACCAGCAGTCCCTTGATCAGATCGACCAGGAACACCATCCGAAAGAGCTTCGCCAACTGCTGCACGGCCGCTACCCCCGGTCCTCGACCAGAATCGGTTCGGTCTGCCCCGCCATGACCACCCGTTCCTTGCGCAACACCGTGTTCTCGCGCCGGATCTTGTCCTGCAGACGCAACAGCCCGTAGAGCAGCGCCTCGGGACGGGGCGGACATCCGGACACGTAGACGTCGACGGGCACCACCTTGTCCACGCCCTGCAACACCGAATACGTGGGGAACGGCCCCCCGGCGTTCGAGCAACTGCCCATCGAGATGACCCACTTCGGCTCGGGCATCTGGTCGTAGAGGCGCCGCAGCACCGGGGCCATCTTCTTGGTGACGGTGCCCGCGACGATCATCAGGTCGGCCTGGCGTGGCGACGCGCGGAAGACCTCGGCCCCGAACCGGGCGATGTCGAACCGGGACGCCGACGTGGCCATCATCTCGATGGCGCAGCAAGCCAGCCCGAACCCCATCGGCCACAACGAGGACTGGCGCGCCCAGTTGAGGACCCGGTCGAGATTCGTCGTGATGAAGTTGTCTTCGAAACGATGGTCAATCAATCCCATGGGCGCCTCGTTCGGCTACCGGCCCTCGTACCAGTTGGCGTTGACCTCGATGAAGCTCTCCCACTCATCGGGCACTTCGTCGTTGGCGAATATCGCCTCGACCGGGCACGCCGGCACGCAGGCGCCGCAGTCGATGCACTCCTCCGGGTGGATGTAGAGCATCGTCTCGGCTTCGAACTCCTCCTCGTCCTTGCGCGGGTGGATGCAGTCCACCGGACACACGTCCACGCACGCGGTGTCCTTGGTCCCGACGCAGGGTTCACAAATGCTGTACGCCATCGACTCCTCCGTGTCGTTCACCGGCCGCGGCGCCGTGGCTCACGGGCTGCCCGGGCGCCGCGCACTGCTTGCCGACCTCGTCATCCCCGCTTCCCGAACCGCGACCACCCTGACATCCAGGTGCCCGGACGGCCGAGACCGGGGCCGCATCTTCCGTAGGGCGGCGTCATGGTGCCACACACGACACCGGCGCAAGTCTACACGATTTTCGCGCGCCCGGCGAATCCTGCCCTTCACCCGCCCGGCGGATCCGGCGGGGCGACCGAGACCGCCTGCCGATTGCGGCGGCGGCGGACGCCGGGCGAGACCCCGCTTCGCGGTCGCGTTCCCCCCCGGCGGCCCGACCCGCCCGCGTTGCGCCGGGACCCGGCGACGCGGTACGATCCGGGAAATGGCGCCCCTGGACGACGGGACGGCCGCCGCGCCGGCGACCTTCTACCGCGGACGTCGAGTCCGCCCCGAGCCGCCCCCGACGGGGGCCAAGCCCCGCTGGCTGCGGGTCCGGGCGCCCGGCGGCGCCGGCTACCGGCGCCTCAAGCGGCTCGTGCGGGAGCAGGGGCTGCACACCGTGTGCGAAGAAGCCAACTGCCCGAACATCGGAGAGTGCTGGCACCACGGAACCGCGACCTTCATGATCCTGGGCGGGGTCTGCACGCGGGCCTGCGCCTACTGTAACGTCGAGCACGGCCGGCCCGGCCCCGTCGACACGGGGGAGCCGGCGCGGGTGGCGGAAGCGGTGCGGGATCTCGGTCTCGAGCATGCGGTCGTCACCTCCGTCGACCGGGACGACCTCGACGACGGCGGCGCCGGCGTCTTCGCCGCCACCGTCACCGCCATCCGCGCTCTGGCCCCGGACTGCCGCGTCGAGATCCTCGTGCCCGACTTCGGCGGAAGCACCGACGCACTCGACATCGCGCTGACGGCGGGGCCCGACGTCCTGAACCACAACCTGGAGACGGTTCGCGGCCAGTACCGGAGGGCCCGCCCCGGCGGCGCCTACGACCGCGCCCTCCGGGTTCTGGCCCACGCCCGCCGCCATCGCCCCCGCGTCGCCACGAAGTCGGGGATCATGGTGGGCCTCGGCGAGACGCGGGACGAGCTCGCGGCGGCGCTGGCGGATCTGCGGCGCGCGGGATGCGACATCGTGACGATAGGCCAGTACCTCTGCCCGTCGCCCGCCCACCTGCCGGTCGCCCGCTACTACCACCCCGACGAGTTCGCGGCGCTGAAGGACGAGGCGCTGGGACTGGGCTTCCGGCACGTCGAGTCCGGCCCGCTGGTGCGAAGCTCCTACCACGCCCACGAGCAGGCGGACGCGGTCGCCGAGGTGAACCGCGCCACTCCCTGACACCGGGACCGGCCCCGTCGCGACCGATCCGTCCGAGGCGCCGGCCCAGTCTCCCGGCGTCGGGGCTCAGCGCTTCCGTTTCGGCCGGTAGACGTGGGTGCTCTGGCCGAAGAAGACCTCGGCCGACTCCATCAGGGTCTCTGACAGGGTGGGGTGCGGATGGATGCACAACCGCAGGTCGGACGCCGTGGCCCCCATCTCGATCGCCACCACCCCCTCGGCGATCAGCTCGCCCGCCCCGCTTCCCGCGATGCCCACCCCGAGGATGCGTTCCGACTCGGGCTCGATGACGAGCTTGGTGACGCCGGCCGGCCGGTCGAGGGTGACCGCCCGTCCCGACGCCCCCCAGGGGAACTTCGCCACTTCCACCGCGCGTCCCTCCGCCCTCGCCTGCGTCTGGGTGAGGCCGCACCAGGCCACCTCCGGGTCGGTGAACACCACGGCCGGGATGGCGGCGGGCTCGAACACCGCCTTGTGCCCCGCGATGGCCTCGACCGCGATACGCGCCTCGTGGCTCGCCTTGTGCGCGAGCATCGGCTCGCCGACGACGTCGCCTATCGCGAAGATCGTCGGCTCGGCCGTTCGGCGCTGGCCGTCCACAGCCACGAAACCGCGTGAATCGCGGCCGACGGCGGTACGGTCCAGCCCCGGCACGTCCGAGTTCGGCACGCGGCCCACCGCCACCAGCACCCGGTCGAACCGCTGCGCCGACTCGCCGTCCTTGCCCTTCAGGGTCACCGAAACGCCGTCGCCGTCCTCGGACAGCGCCGTCACCGTCGTCTCCAGAAGCACGGCCTCGCACACCTCGCCGAGCCGGCGCGCGACGACTGCCACGAGGTCGCGGTCGGCCCCTGGAAGCAGGCCGGCGGTCATCTCGACCACCGTGACCCGCGACCCGAGGGCGGCGTACACCGACCCCAGCTCGAGCCCGATGTAGCCGCCGCCGACCACGAGCAGCGAGCCGGGCACCGACGGGATCTCGAGGGCGCGGGTCGAGTCCCAGACCCGATCGCGGTCGAGAGCGAGCGCGCCGGGCGCCGCCGGCCTCGATCCGGTGGCGAGAATCGCGTGCTCGAAATCGAGCGCGGTGACCCCGCCGTCGGCCGCTGTCACCCGTGCCGACGTCGGCCCCGACAGCTCGGCCCGGCCCTGGAGGTACGTCACCCCGCGCTGGCTCGAGAGCTGGCCCAGCCCCCCCGTCAACCGGGCCACCGCCTCGTCCTTCCAGCGGCGCAGCCGGGCGACGTCCAGCGCCGGCTCTCCGAAGTCCACGCCCCAGTTGCGGGCCTCGCGGGCCTCCGTCACCACTTTCGCCACGTGCAGCAGCGCCTTCGACGGCATGCACCCCCGGTACAGACACACGCCGCCCGGGTTCGGAGCCTCGTCGATGAGGGTCACGCGCATGCCCAGATCCGCGGCGAGGAACGCGGCGGCGTACCCGCCCGGTCCCCCGCCGATCACCGCCACCTGCGTCGAACTCGTCATGTACGCTCCTGCCGCCCGTCCCGTGTGCGCCCTGGGCAGGCGACTACACAGTGTAGCAACCTCCCCGTCTTGCCTTGGACCGGCCGGCCGTTCCATGATGGTAGCGAGCCGCTCGAACACTGGAAGGGGCAGAGGATGACGAAGGCGCGGAGACCGTTCGGCGGCGTGGGGACCGTCCTGGTGGCCGCCGGCGTCGCCGGCGCCTGCGCTCTCACCGGCGCCACCGCGGCCGGCCAGGGGACCACGATGACGCGACTGTTCGCACCCGTCGACATCGGGGCGGATCCATCGGGGCTGCCCGACTCGGAGCGCCGGGCGCTCGGCCACATCATCGCCGCCGCCCGGGTGATGGACGGGATCTTCCTGGAGCAGGTGTGGGCCGGCAACCCCGCGATGCTGATCTCGCTCGCCGAGGACCGGAGCGCGGCGGGACTGGCCGCCCTCGACTACTTCCTGCTCAACAAGGGCCCCTGGTCGCGCGTCGAGGGCGAGCGGCCGTTCGTCGCCGGCGCCCCGCCCAAGCCCGAGGGCGCCAACTACTACCCGGCGGGCGCGACGCGCGACGAGGTCGCGGCGTGGATGGACGGACTCGAGGGACCGGCCCGCGCCGCCGCCACCGGGTTCTTCACCACCATCCGCCGCAACCCGGACGGCGGGTTCACGAGCGTGCCCTACAGCGTGGAGTACGAAGGTCCCCTGGCCATCGCCGCCGCGCACCTGCTGGCGGCGGCCCGCGCCACCGCAGAGCCGACGCTGCGGCGCTATCTGGAGAGCCGCGCAGCCGCGTTTGCGAGCAACGACTACTACGACAGCGACGTGGCCTGGATGGAGCTCGACTCGGCGATCGAGCCGACCATCGGGCCCTACGAGGTCTACGAGGACGAGTGGTTCAACTACAAGGCGGCGTTCGAGGCGTTCGTCACCATCCGCGACGCGGCTGAGACGGCGACCCTGGAGCGTTTCGGGGCCGAGTTGCAGGGGCTGGAGGACACGCTGCCGATCGACCCACGGTTTCGGAACCCCGCCCTCGGCGCCCTCGCCCCGATCCGCGTCGTCAACGTGGTGTTCACCGCCGGCGACGCGAACAGCGGGGTCCAGACCGCGGCGTTCAACCTGCCCAACGACGAGCGGGTGGTGCGCGAGAAGGGTTCCAAGCGGGTCATGTTGAAGAACGTCCAGGAAGCCAAGTTCTCGCGCGTCCTGACCCCCATCGCCCAGGTGACGCTGCGGCCGGCCGAGCAGCGCGAGGTCTCGTTCGAGGCGTTCTTCACCCACATCCTGATGCACGAGTTGATGCACGGTCTCGGGCCCGGCGCCATCACCGTCGGCGGCCGGCGGACCACCGTTCGGCAGGAGCTCCGCGAGACCCACAGCACCATCGAGGAGGCCAAGGCCGACGTCGCCGGCCTCTGGGCTCTGCGCGAGCTCATCGACCGCGGGGTCGTCGACCGGTCGCTCGAGCGCAGCATGTACACCACGTTCCTCGCCTCGACGTTCCGCTCTATCCGCTTCGGCATCGACGAGGCGCACGGCCGCGGCGTGGCCATCCAGCTCAACACGTTCCTCGAGGCGGGCGCGGTGATCGTCGACGGCGACGGACGTTTCGCGGTCGACCACGGCCGCATCCGGGACACCGTCACCGCCCTCACCCGCGAGCTCATGACGGTGCAGGCCACCGGCGACTTCGACGCCGCGCAGCGGATTCTGGAGACCCGGGGAATCGTGACCCCGGCGGTGCGGCAGGCCCTGGACCGGCTGGGACACATCCCCATCGACATCCAGCCGCGCTTCGTCACCGCGGAGACGCTGGCGCCGGGCGCACCCGGATCGGGCCGGGCGGGTTCGGAGTCGCCGGGCGCGGGCTGCTAGGATCGCACCATGCCGCTACCGGAATGTCTGGGTGAGCTTCGTGAAGCGGTCGACGCGGGCCGCCTTCCCCGCCGCAGCATCAGGCTCGAGATGCGCGAGAACCTCGAGCGCCGACTCGGCGAGGGGGGGCCGCTGTTCCCCGGCATCGTCGGCTACGACGAATCGGTCATTCCGCAGGTCGTCAACGCGGTCCTGTCCCGGCACGACTTCGTACTCCTGGGCCTGCGGGGGCAGGCCAAGACCCGCCTTCTGCGCGCACTCGTCTCGCTTCTCGACGAGGCGGCGCCGGTCATGCCGGGCTGCCAGATCAACGACGACCCCTTCGCCCCCCTGTGCCGCGCCTGCCGTACCCGGGCGGCGGAGGCCGGCGACGATCTGCCCATCGCGTGGCTCCCGCGGGAACGCCGGCTGGTGGAGAAGCTGGCGACGCCGGACGTCACCATCGCCGACATGATCGGCGACGTCGACCCCATCAAGGCGGCCCGGGCCGGGCTCGCGCTGTCCGACGAGCTCACCATGCACTACGGGCTGCTTCCCCGCGCCCACCGCTGCATCTTCGCCATCAACGAGCTGCCCGACCTCGCCGGCAAGATCCAGGTCGGCCTGTTCAACATCCTCCAGGAGGGCGACGTCCAGATCAAGGGCTACCCGGTGCGGCTGCCGCTGGACGTGGTGATGACGTTCACCGCGAACCCGGAGGACTACACCGCGCGCGGCAAGATCATCACCCCGCTGAAAGACCGCATCGGGTCCGAGATTCGCACCCACTATCCGCAGACGCGCCGGGAGGGGATGCGGATCACGAGTCAGGAGGCGTGGACCGCGCGGTCCGGCGACGCGGCGGCGGCGCCGCGCATCCCGCCCTACATCAGCGAGATCGTCGAGGAGATCGCGTTCGTCGCCCGCAGCCACGGCAAGATCGACAAGCGCTCCGGCGTCAGCCAGCGCATGCCGATCACCTGTCTGGAGAACGCGGTGTCGAACGCCGAGCGGCGGGCGTTCGTCAACCGCGAGGCCGCCGCCGCGGTCCGCATCGCCGACGTCTACGCGGCCCTGCCTTCGATCACCGGCAAGTTCGAGCTGGAGTACGAAGGTGAGCTGCGCGGCGCCGGCCAGGTCGCCCGCGACGTCATCCGGACGGCCGTCGGCCGCGTGTTCGAGGGATGGTTCGCCAACGTCGACACCGGGGCCGTGGTCGAGTGGTTCGACCTCGGCGGGACGCTGGATCTCGGCGACGCGACGCCGGCGGCCGAGCTCCTCGAGCAGACCGGCCAGATCCAGGGGCTGCACGAGCTCGCCGGCCACCTCGGGATCGAGGCGGACGAGCCGCCGGCGGTGCTCGCCTCCGGTGTCGAGTTCATCATCGAGGGGCTGTACTCGCAGAAGAAGATCAGCCGGGACGACACGTGGCAGTACAGCGCGGTCGAGTCCGGGCGTCGGAAGCCGATGACGGCGGAGCAACTGTTCGAGAGCGACGTCCGGGTCCCGCCGGGAAAGAAGAAGTACTACAACTAGGACGAGTCCCGCGCGCGCCCCCATTCGCGCCGACGACGATGAAGTACCGATACACCCGCTACACGGGCGACGAGCTCGACGGGCTCGACATCGAAGAGCTGGTGTCCAGCCTCTCGCGGCTGCTCCTCGACAGCGGCTTCGGCAGCGCCTCGGGCGACCGCGCCGATCCGGACGCGGGCGGCGATCGGCGATCGGAGCAGGCCCTGCGCGACGCGATCCTCGAGGCTCTCCTCAACGGCGGCATGCTGTCCGACGAGACCATCCTCGACCTGCTGGGCGACGCGGCCGACGCGGACCACGACGGCGCATCGCGACTCGAGTCGCTCATCGACCGGCTCGTCGACGAGATGGCCCGGCAGGGCTACATCACCCGCCGCCCCGACCTCGAGGCCGCGGCCCGCGATCGCGAGGGCCGCGGCGGCGGCGACGGACAGTCGCCGCCCATGCGGTTCGAGGTCACCGACAAGGGCCTCGACTTCCTGGGTTATCGGGCCCTGCGCGACCTGCTCGGATCGGTCGGCCACAGCAGCGTCGGCCGGCACGACACCCGCGACTACGCGACCGGAGTGGAGGCGGGAGGAGCCCCCAAACCCTACGAATTCGGCGACACCATGAACCTCGACGCGGCTGCGACCATCCTGAGCGCGGTGAAACGGATGGGACGCGACGCCATCGCCGGACCCGGCATCGAGGTCGAACAGCCGGACCTCATGGTCGCCCAGGGCGAGTACCAGAGCGCCTGCGCGACGGTGCTCATGCTCGACTGCAGCCACAGCATGATCCTCTACGGCGAGGACCGGTTCACACCGGCCAAGCAGGTGGCCCTGGCCCTCGCCAACCTCATCCGCCGCCAGTATCCCGGCGACACCCTGCGCGTCGTCCTGTTTCACGACTCGGCCGAGGAGATCCCGCTCCGCCAGCTCGCGCGGGCGCGGGTCGGTCCCCACTACACGAACACGCGGGAAGGACTCCGGCTCGCCCGGCGGCTGCTGGAGCGGCAGCCCCGCGAGATGCGGCAGATCGTGATGATCACCGACGGCAAGCCGTCGGCCCTGACCCGCCCCGACGGGAAGATCTACCGCAACGCCTTCGGCCTCGACCCCTGGGTCATCTCGGAAACGTTCGCCGAGGTCGCCTCCTGTCGCAAGGCCGGCATCCTCATCAACACCTTCATGCTCGCGCGCGATCACGAACTCGTGAGCTTCGTCAAGCGGGTCACCGCGATCTGCCACGGCAAGGCGTACTTCACGACTCCCCATACGCTGGGCCGCTACGTCCTGATGGACTTCCTCGACAAGAAGACCCGGACCGTGCACTGATCTGGAGGGGTCCGGGGCGCGAGGCCGCGAGGCCTCGCCATCGGGCTGCGGACGTCATGATGCTGCCGTCGACGATTCCCATCTTTCCGCTGCCCAATGTCGTCCTGTTCCCGTCGGTGTGCCTGCCCCTGCACATCTTCGAGCCGCGGTACCGGCAGATGCTGGCCGACGCCCTGTCGGCGGACCGGATCATCGGCATGGTGCTCCAGAAAGCGGGACCCGAGCCCGGCCCGGTGCCGCCGGTCTACGACATCGGATGCGCGGGCCTGATCACCCACGCCGAGCGCCTGCCGGACGGCCGGTCGAACATCGTCCTGCGCGGCATCGAGCGCGTCCGCATCGTCGCCGAGGTCGGCGGCCGCGCCTACCGCCGGGCCGAGATCGCCCCCCTGCCGGAGACCGACTCCGAACCCATCCGCGAAGAGCTCAGACGGCTGCGGAAGCGCCTCGACTCCCTGGTGGCGGGCGAGTTCGACAGCGCGACATGGCGCCGGACGGTGGCGGCGGACATGGGAGACGACGCCCTCGTCAACACCCTGGCGCAGTACCTCGACCTCGAGCCGGTCGAGAAACAGGCGCTCCTCGAGCAGGGCGACGTCGCCGGCCGTTCGCGGACGCTCATCGACCTGATGGAGATGCACGCCTTCGCGGCGCGGACGGGCCGGCCGGGCCTGCAGTAGGACACCGCCGGCCCCGGGCGCCGGCCGGCGCCTCCTACGCCGGCACGGCGGCGCCGGCCGGCGCCAGGCGCCGCGCGATCTCGCCGATGACCTGCTGGCCGTGGAAGCGGCCGTTCTCGATGAAGATCTGTCCGCTGTGGATGCCGGAGATGACCTGACCGGCGAGGAACAGGTTGGGCACGTTGGTCTCCCACGTCTCGGGATCGTGGGCGGGTACCATCGTGTCGGCGTCGACGTCGATGCCGAAACGCCGCAGCATCGCCGTGTCGGGGTGGTAGCCGGTCAGGAGGAGGACGGCGTCGGCCGGCAGCACCTCCCGCCCCGCCGCCGACTCGACGACGACCTCGCGCGCCCGGATCTCGACCACGCGGGTCTCGAAACGCGCGGGTATCGAGCCTTCCGCGATGCGGTTCTCGATGTCGGGCCGCACCCAGTACTTGATGCCCTCTCCCAGCTCGGCGTGCCGGTGCACGAGGGTGACGTGGGCGCCCGAACGGTACAGCTCGAGGGCCGCTTCGGCCGCCGAGTTCTTGCCCCCGACCACCACGACCTGCTTCCGGTACCAGGGATGCGCCTCGCTGTAGTAGTGGGAGACGTGCGGGAGGTCCTCCCCGGGAATGCCCAGCCGGTTGGGGCAGTCGTAGGCCCCGACGGCGACGACGACGGTGCGCGCGAGCCGCCGGAATGCGCCCTCGTGGGGATGGTCGACGTCGACGGCGAGCACGGCGGCGCCGTCCGGGCCCGGCTGCCGGGCGATCGAGGAGACCTCGTAGCCGAGCCGGACGGTGAGGTCGAACGCGTCGACGGTGCGGCGGTAGTAGCGCAGGGCCTCGTCGCGGGTGGGCTTCGCGTAGGGGGTGACGAATGGCAGATCCCCTATCTCGAGAAGCTCCGGGGTCGTGAAGAAGACCATGTTCGTGGGGAACTTGAGGATCGAATTGACGAGCGCGGCCCGCTCGAACACCTCGCAGTCGAGCCGCGCGCGGCGCGCGGCGATGGCCGCGGCCAGGCCGGCCGGTCCCGCCCCGACGACGATGACGTCCCGCACGCGATCCGGATCGCTCTGTTGATGCTTCATGGCCTCGCCCGCCGCAGACTCCCGGTCCGCCCGTCGTCGCCGAACGGCTCCGCCGGGCTCCCAACCAATCGCTGACGGCCACGCTCCGCGCGGCCCCTCCGAACGTGGTCCGTCACGTCGAGATACTCCGATCGGATGGCTGGAGTTCCAGTTCCCCCGACAGCGCCACGCACGGGAGCTCGCCCATCGCACACGCCGAATGTCAGCAGTGGGGCCGCACTAGCGCGCGCGGTACTCCACGTTCACGTCGCTGACCAGGGCGATGGCGCGACCCCGCGCGATCTGCGTCTCCTCGCTGTCGACGCGCCGGACCTCGAGAGCGAGCCCGACGATGCTGATTTCCGTCACGTTGGACGGCACGACGACGCGGATGCGTTCGCCCCCCACCGGCGCGATCGCCTTGATGCCGCCCGGGCCGGCCCCGCCCCCGACCCGGTCGACGAGGTCGGCGGCGCCGTGGAACTCGGCGAGGACGACGGGGCGCGCCAGCACCTCCTGGGCGCTCGCCACCGCCGCCGTCGCCAGGTAGCGCGCATATCCCCGGCCCCGCGCCACCTCGTCCTCCGAGTAGGTGTGCCGGCCGTGCAACGTGAACCTCACCGTGGCCGGTCCGCGGTGCGGAGGAATCCGCACGATGACGCCGTCGGCGATCTCGTCGCCGATCTGCACGTCGCAGTACGTCCGGTCGGTGTCCACGCCGATGCCGAGGACGGACGGACACTCGACCTCGGCCGGCTCGATGCGGCGCGACTGCGCCCCCGCCGGGGCGACGGACGAGAGGGTCACGACGGCCGCCAGGGCCGCCGCCCGCAACCGCCGGCGACGACGCTCACATGTGCTCGGCATCGATCGCTTGCTCCGTGACGTCCCGGAGCACGGCGCCGCCGCCCCCCGGACGCAACAGGTTCAGAAACTCCATCCGCGTGCGGGCGTCGGTGCGAAACACACCGTGCATCGCGCTCGTCAGGGCCACCGAGTTCTGCTTCTCCACGCCGCGCATCGCCATGCACAGGTGGGTGGCCTCCACCACGACAGCGACGCCCAGGGGACTCACCTTGGCCGCGATGGTCTCGGCGACCTGGCTCGTCAGCCGCTCCTGCACCTGCAGCCGGCGGCTGAACACCTCGACCAGCCGGGGCAGCTTGCTCAGCCCGATGACCTTCCCGTCCGGCACGTAGGCCACGTGGCACCGCCCGAAGAAGGGCAGCAGATGGTGCTCGCACAGGCTGTAGAAGTCGATGTCCTTCACGATGACCATCTCGCTGTAGTCCACCGTGAAGAGGGCGTCGTTGATGACGCTGTCGATGTCCCGATCATAGCCGCTGGTCAGGAACCGCAGCGCCTTCGCCACCCGGTGCGGAGTCCTGACGAGCCCTTCGCGGGCCGGGTCCTCGCCCAGCCCCGCCAGCAGGACCCGCACCGCCTCGGCGATGCCGTCGTCGGCGCCATGCGCGGGGACGGCGGACGCCGTCGCCTCAATACTGGAAAAAGCCATGACCGGTCTTGCGGCCCAACCGCCCCGCCAGCACCATCCGTTTCAGCAACGGCGGGGGGGCGTAGGCGGGGTCGCGGAACTCCTCGAACATGATGTTCGCGATGTAGTAGGTGGTGTCGAGGCCGATGAAGTCGGCCAGCGTGAACGGCCCCATGGGATGGCCGCATCCCTGCGTCATCGCCGTGTCGATGTCCTCCAGGGTGCCGCATCCCTGCTCGTGGGCGCGCACCGCGCTCAGCAGATAAGGAATGAGCAGTCGGTTGACGATGAACCCGGGCCGGTCCGGCGCGGCCACCGGCTGCTTGCCGAGCGACTTCGCGAAGGCGAAGGCCCGCTCGAAGGCGGCGGCGGAGGTGGACAGTCCGCGAATCACCTCCACCAGGGACATGAGCGGCACTGGGCTGAAGAAATGAAGCCCGACGAACTTGTCCGGCCGGGTCGTCGCCGCCGCCAGCTCGGTGATGCACACCGAGGACGTGTTCGAGCAGAACAGCGTCTCGGGACCGACCACCGGCTCGACCGCCGCGAAAGCCGCCCGCTTGGCGTCGACGTTCTCGACGATCGCCTCGACGATCAGGTCGCTCTCGGCCAGCGCCTCGAAGCGGGTGGACCCGCTGAGCCGCCCCATCGCCGCATCCCGCGCCTCGCGGGTCATCTTGCCGCGGGCCACGCCGTTGTCGAGAAAACGCTCGATCCGCCCGAGCCCGGCGTCGACGGCGGCCTGATCGATCTCGCGCACGACGGTCCGATAGCCCGCCTGGGCGCAGACCTGGGCGATGCCCGACCCCATGAGCCCGCACCCGAGGACGCCGACGACCTTCACTTCCGCGTTGTCTGCCACACTCGCCCGCCAATCGCCGTCTTGCGGCTCCGCCCGCGCCCGGCCGACCCGCCAGTGAAATCGGGGGCAGCAGGAATCGCGTCTCCGTGGACCGGCGTCGGCGCCGTCCTGCGGCGCAGCCCCCCGGTCCTGTTCACGGACGAACCCGCCGCAGGTGTCCTGGAGCCTGGGAGTCCATCGTCGATGCGGCGCCGGGGACTCGCCCTGCCGGATGGCATCCACCGACCGCGGTCACCGCGCCGCGGCCGGGACAGCGCCGCAGGGTCGTTCGCCGCAGGGTCAGATCATAGCAAACCGGCCCGGTCGGGGCGGGCGCACGCGCCGGATCGAGCGCCCCCGACGGCCCGGCAGGCGCCCCGGGCCGCCATCGGGAAGCCTCGCTCCGATTCAGGAGTTCTCGCCGCGAGCCACCATCGACAGCAGGAAGTCGATCGCTTCGGCAGGCACCCGGAGGGACAACGTCACCGCCGTTCCGTCGCCACCGGTCTGCAGCGAGTCGAGGACCGCCTGCAGATCCGGGTTGCCCAGCGTCTGCAACTGCGCCAGGGCCACGAAACCGCGAACGACGTCACGCAGGTTCTGAGCGGCCGCGTCGTCGCGGCCCTCGACCGCCAACGATACGCTGATCCCGCCGTTGATGCGTCCCTGCACCGCGAACGCGGTCACCGGCGGCAGCCGCTCGGACACCTGCTCCGGCACCCAGCCGAGCAGTCCCGAGTCGCCGAACCGCCCTACCGCCCAGAAGCTGCTCCGGGGATCGACTCGACCCAGGAGCCGCATCATGTCCGCATCGGCGTCGATGCCGGCTTCCCCGGGCCTCCGGCGAAGCGCCGACCGGACCGCAGCCAGATCCCCCACCGCCGCCAGCCCCGGCTCGAGAAACGCCATGGCCAGCGGGGCCGCGCGGTCGACCTCGCGGGTGACGATGCGCCTGCCGTCCTCTTCGGTGACCACGGCTCCGCCGCGGCGGGCCACCGCCTCGAGCCGTTCGGCGTCCAGCCTCCCGCTGAAGAGGGCCAGCCCGGAGGAGCCGTCGTCGTCGCCGGCATCCGCATCCGGCTCAGGCGCCCAGAACACGAGCACCCGGTCGATGTCGCGCTCGATGTCGAGGCCGAGATGCCGCTCGAGCTGCTCGCGGCCGACCCCGTCCGGAGCGAACCGGCGAACCCGCGCCCGCAGATTGGACTCCATCACCGCGCGCATGTCGGCGAAGGCGAGGACCGTCGCGTGAGGCGGCACGAACGCGAGCTCGGGGGGCGCGTCGGACGCCGCTCCCCGCGCGGCGTCCCGGTTGAGGTAGGCGAACAGCCCGCCGCAGAGCCCGACCGCGAGCACGCCGCCGGAGGCGAGGGCGACGTAACGCGTCCGACGCGACATCGAGGCCATCATCCCTCACCCCCGCCAGCCCGCTGGAGCGACTGGCGGCCCCTTCCGCGGCCTGACCGACCCCGACGGCGGACCCCGCCGACCCGCCGGAGCGACTGGCGGCCCTCACCGCGAAGAGCGGGACGGCCGCGCCACGGGTCCCAATGATAACGCGGCGGGCGGCGGCGCGCGCCCGCGGCCTCATTGCTCCAGCACGTACTCGCGACGTTCGACGAGCCGGACCGCAAGCGCCAGACCGCCGGTCACGATCACCGCGAGCCCGACGAGGCCGACCGTCGCCGAAGGCAGTATCTCGTTCGCCTGCAGCACCCGCAGGACGAGGCTGGTCACGCCCCCGTCCTCGGGCATCGTGTGGGGCACCAGCCCCTGCAGGTAGTACGACACGGTGAACCGCTTCATGTAGCCGGGCACGACGATGACCACCGGCTCCCAGCCGAAGATGAACACGAGGCCGGTCAGGAGCGGCCGCCTGAACAGCGCGCCGACGAGGGCGAACAGGGCGCCGTAGACGGCGAGCCCGACCGCCAGCAGGGCGAGGTCCTTCAGCAGGTCGGGGAAATGGGCGCCGACGCTCCCGCCGAGGAGCGGGACCACGAGGAAGAACACCAGCACCACCGAGGGCAGCACGAGCAGGCCGGCGCACACCAGATAGGCGAGGTACTTGCCGACGAGGACCGCGCCGCGCGGCAACGGACGCGTGAAGAGGTACGTGATGGTCCTGTCCTCGACCTCGTCGGCGATCAGCGACGTCCCGTAGAACACACCCAGCAGGGGGACCGAGAAGCTCAGATAGAAGCCCCAGATCATCAGCCCGAAGATGATCGGTCCGTCGATGGTCAGGGGCCGGCCGTCCAACTCGGCGCTGGCGTCGAACAGGTCCATCGACACCAGCAGGCGCAGCACGAGGGCCACCGCCACAGGCCCCGCGACCACGAGGACCATGAACACCGTGCGGCGCGACCACAGCATCTGGCCGAACGACAGGTCGTAGATGCGCGCCACCGATCCTGGAAACGAGGGTCCGACGACGGGGGGCGACGGAGGGCTGGACATGGCGAGGCGTCCCTACTTCACGAGATAGTCGAACACCGCCTGAAGGTTGTCGTCCGGAGAGCTGACCTCGTGGATGTCGCCCAGGACCCCGGTGGCCCCCGCCTCCGTCAGCCGGGCGTAGAAGGCGTCGGGCCGCCTCGTCTCCAGCACCACCGCGCCGTCCTCGAAGTGCAGGCTGGTCACGTCGTCGTGGGCAATCAGGTCCCGCGCGAGCCCCCGCGGGTCGCCGGCGCGAATCCGCACCTTGTGAGGATGCTCGTCGATGAGGTCGCGAATCGTGTGGATGTTGCCCTCGGCGAGCACGCGGCCATTGTGCATCAGGAGGATCGTGGCGGTCATCGCCTCGATCTCGTGCAGGATGTGACTCGAGACGAGGACGCTCCTCCCCCTCGCCGCCCGCTCCTTGATCAGGCGGATCACCTTGCGGCGCGCGATGGGGTCCATGCCCGCCAACGGCTCGTCCAGCACCAGCAGCTCGGGGTCGTGGGCGATGGCCTGGGCCAGCTTGACCCGCTGACGCATCCCCTTGCTGTACGCCCCGATCTTCCGGTCCGCGGCATCGAGTAGATCGACGGTTTCGAGCGCCATCCGGGCCGCCTCGGCCGCCTCGGCCTCCGAGAGCCCATTGAGTCCCACCAGGGCCGTCACCCACTCCAGGCCGGTCATGCGCTCGTAGAAGGCGTCCTGCTCGGGGCAGAAGCCGAGCCGGAAGTAGAGCCGGGGATTGCCCCAGATGGGCTCGCCGAGCACCCTGACGCCGCCCTTGCTGGGCCTGAGCTGACCGGTGACGAGCTTGAGCAGGGTGGACTTGCCGGCCCCGTTCGGGCCCAGCAGTCCGGTGATGCCGGGGCCGACCTCGACGGAGACGTCGTTGAGTCCGATGACCTGACCGTACCACTTCGACAGGTGATCGGCCGCCACCACCGCGGCGCTCACGTCACCACCTCCACCCCGCGCACGCGGCGGTCGAGCACGAGGGCCGACAGGGCGATCAGCAGCAGCACCACGAGCGCCGACAGCGGCCACGGGGACTCGAACCGCGGGGGAAGCCGGAAGATGACGTCGCCGACCTGCTCGACATTGGCCCGCAGGGAGAGCCACGCCAGCATCGAGCTGGCCGTTGCGCCGCGGAGGATCCCGAATACCGCCGCCGTGAAGAACAGCGCGCCGGCGTAGAGCATGGCGGTGTAGCGGGCGCTGGTCGACAGCGACGACAGGGCCAGCATCGTGAACGAGGCCAGCGAGACCTCCACGAGGGCGTACAACGCGATCGCCGGCAGCAGGAAGAGGTGATCGAGCAGGAACGCCAGGCTCGCCGAGAACATCACCTGCAGCATCAGCAGGGCAAGCGCCGGGACGAGGGTCACCATCAGCAGGAAGAACGCGAGGATGGCGAGCTTGCCGGCGACGTACTCGGTGCGGCTCAACGGCTTCGACAGGTAGATCTGCAGGGCGTTCGAACGCCGGTCGTTGGCGATGAGGCCCGAGCCGACGTAGACGGTCACGAACAGCACGAAGATCTCCTGCATGTCGAAGAACTGCCGGAAGGTCTCGACCGACGGCGCGAGCACGTTCATGGTCGGGAAGTTCGCCGACAGGTAGAAGATCACCCCACGCACGAAGAACTGCCCCCACGCGGCCAGCATCACCGCCAGGAAGAGCTTGCGGCCCAGGAGCGTCCGAATGCCGGCGGCGGCGATGACCAGCCACGCCGCGCCCGGCTCGTTGCGGCGTCCACCATAGCGCCGGTAGCTCTGATCGTGAACCGGCATCACTCTTCCCCGACCGCTTCCGCGAAGACGTCCTCGAGGGTGGGCACGCTCGGCCGCAGGTGCCGCACCTGCACCCGGTGGCGAGCCGCGGCCTCGAAGAGGTCGCGCGGCCCCTGGCCCGGCTTGACGAAGACCCGCGTCACCTCGTCGCCGGACCCCCGGCATTCCAGCCCGTCCGCCTCCAGCCCGCGGATGAAGGCGTCGGCGTCCCCCTTGACGCGAACTTCGAAGACCTCGCGACGCCCCGCCTTGAGGTCCGCGATCGCGCCCTCGGCGACCACCGCCCCCCGGTGCATCACGATGACCTGGGCGCACGCGGCCTCGACATCGGGCAGGAGGTGGGAAGACAGGATGAGGTTGACGCCCTTGCGGGTCGCGAGGTCCCCGACCAGGGCCAGCATCTCGTCGCGGCCCTTCGGATCCATGCCGTTGGTGGGCTCGTCCAGAAACAGGAGATCGGGGTCGTGGACCAGCGCCTGGGCCAGCTTGATCCGCTGCTTCATCCCCGTGGAGTACGTCTCGAGATTGCGGTAGCGCGCCTCGCCGAGCCCCACGTAGTACAGCACCTCATGGGCGCGCTGCATCGCGTCGCTGCGCGGGAGACCCGCGAGCTGCCCGCAGTACGCCACGAACGAGACCGCGTTCATGCCGGGGATGTGGCCGTCCGACTCGGGCATGTATCCGAGGCGCGCCCGGATCTGCATCGGGCTCGACGCCACGTCGAGCCCGAGCACCTCCATGCGGCCCGAGGTGGGCGCCACGAAGCCGAGCAGCGCCTTGAGCAGGGTGCTCTTCCCCGCCCCGTTCGGCCCCAGCAGGCCCACCGCCCCGGCCGGGAACGTCGCGCCCACGCCGCGCAGGGCGGCCTGCTCGCCGTACTGCACCGACACGCCGTCGAGGCGCGCCACGGGCGGGGGGTCGGACCCGGGAGTGGTCATGGCTTCTGGTAGCGATACGGAGGACTGGGGCGCGAGGTTCGCGGGGCGCCGCGATCGGCGTGCGGTCAGAGATTGCCCCGAAGCCCGAGATCGTCGGCCGCGGCCCGCATGAACCGGATGACGTTGGCGATGTGCTCGTCGAGGGGAAGGCCCAGCTCCTCGGCCCCCTGCCGGAGATCGTCACGCGACACCGCCCGCGCGAAGGCCTTGTCCTTCATGCGCTTCCGGACCGACCGGGCCTCGAGGTCGAGCACGCTGCGGGAGGGCCGCACGAGGGCCGCCGCGGTGACGAAACCGGCCATCTCGTCGCATGCGAACAGGGTGTGCTCGAGCCGCGACTCGCGGGTCACGCCCGTGTAGTCGGCGTGCGAGAGGATGGCGCGCATCACGTGCTCGGGATAGCCCTGCTTCCGCAGGATCTCGCAGCCGCGGTACGGATGGTCCTCGGGGCTCGGCCAGCGCTCGTAGTCGAAATCGTGCAGCAGGGCCACGATGCCCCAGTCATCCTCGTCCTCGCCGAACTCGCGCGCGTAGCCGCGCACCGCGGCCTCGACGGCCAGCGCGTGCTTCAGCAGGCGATCGTTCTGCGTGTACTCGTTGAGCAGGCGCCAGGCCTCGTCGCGAGTCGGTGTCATGGTGCTGCCTCCCTCCTCCTCAGCGGCAGCGCCGGGTCCGCGTCGAGGTCCAGGGACGCGGTCACGCCGGCCGAGATCCGCCGGAGGCCGGCGGCCGCGATCATGGCCGCGTTGTCCGTCGACAGGTGCAGCGTCGGCAGCACCACGGGTACGCCCTTCTTCTCGCCGCGCTCCCGCGCCAGCTCCCGCAGTCGGCTGTTGGCCGACACCCCGCCGGCGATGCCGAGGCCGCGGGCGCCGAAACGGCGGACCGCTTCGAAGGTGCGGTCGAGGAGGGCGTCGATGACGGCGCGCTGGAAGCTGGCGCAGATGTCCGCCAGCTCGGGCTCGGACAACGGTTCCCGATTCCCGGCGCGGCGGCGCTGCAGGTGCCGCGCGACCGCCGTCTTCAGCCCGCTGAAGCTGAAGTCCATGCGCCCTTCCCCCCGCCGGGGGAAACCGGGCGGAGTGACCGTCGCCGGACCCGCCGCGCGGTCGTCATGGGTCATTCGCGCCACCGGAAAACGCACCGCCCGCTCGTCGCCGTCGCGCGCGATGCGATCGATCACGGGGCCGCCGGGATAGGTCAGCCCCAGCAGCTTCGCGACCTTGTCGAACGCCTCCCCCGCCGCGTCGTCGCGGGTCCGGCCGACCAGATCGTAGCGGCCCGCTTCGGGCAGGTGGTACAGGCTCGTGTGGCCGCCGGACACCACGAGCACGATGGCGGGCAACGGGAGGTCGGGCCGGCAGAGGAACAGCGACTCGATGTGTCCGGCGAGATGGTGCACGGGGACCAGCGGCCGTCCCAGGGCCAGGGCCAGAGACTTCGCGAAGGCCACGCCCACCAGCAGCGAGCCGACCAGGCCGGGACCCTGGGTGACCGCGATCGCGTCGAGGTCGTCCCAGCCCACGCCGCCGTCGCCGAGCGCCCGTTGCGCCACGCCGCACAGGTCGCGCAGGTGCTGGCGCGACGCGAGCTCCGGCACCACGCCGCCCCACTCGCGGTGGATGTCGACCTGGGAGGCGATGACGCTGGATCGGATCGCCCACGAGCCCGGCCCCGTCTCGTCGCCGGTGGCGACGGCGGCGGCGGTCTCGTCGCACGAGGTCTCGATGGCGAGTACGGTGGTCATGCCGGGGTCGGCGCGGGAGAGCACACCGCCTTCAGGCTCTCGGCGAGCGGCGGACGGCAGATGCCCCGCTCGGTGATGATTCCGGCCACGAGCCGGGCCGGGGTGACGTCGAACGCCGGGTTCCACACCGCAGCGCCCTCGGGCGTGAGCCGGGCCGAGCCCAGGTGCGTCATCTCCCTGGCGTCGCGCTCCTCGATGGGGATCGCGGCACCGTCCGGCGTCTCCAGATCGATGGTGGAGACCGGCGCCGCCACGTAGAACGGGACCCCGTGCTCCCTGGCGAGGACCGCCACCGTGTAGGTGCCGATCTTGTTGGCGACGTCGCCGTTGGCGGCGACGCGGTCGGCGCCAACCACCACGACATCGACCCGCCCGTCGCGCATGAGAGAGCCGGCCATGCCCTCGGTGATCACCGTCGTCTCGATGCCGTCCCGGACGAGCTCCCACGCGGTGAGGCGAGCGCCCTGCAGGAAGGGTCGGGTCTCGTCGGCGTACACCGCGACCCGCTTTCCCGACTCCACCGCCGCCCGGACCACCCCGAGGGCGGTGCCGTAGCCGCCGGTGGCCAGGGCCCCCGCGTTGCAGTGGGTCAGCACCCGCGCCTCGGCCGGCACCACCGCGGCGCCGTGGCGCCCGAGGGCCCGGCAGCCGGCCACATCCTCGTCGTGGATGCCCTCGGCCTCCGCGCCCATGGCCTCGCGGATCTCGTCCACCGACCGCCCCGCCCGCATCGCGGCGGCGAACGTCCGCTTCATCCGCGCGATGGCCCAGAACAGGTTGACGGCGGTGGGCCGGGTGGCGGCCAGCAGGTCGCACGCCCGGTAGAACTCGCCGGCCAGTTGCGCGGTCCCCGACGCCGTGCTCCGGCGCAGCTCCAGGACCAGGCCCATCGCGGCGGCGACCCCTATCGCCGGCGCCCCGCGGATGACCATGGTGCGGATCGCCCGGGCCACCTCCCGCGCGGTGCGGCAGCGTACGTACGCCTCCCGGGTCGGCAGCCTGCGCTGGTCGATCATGACCACTTCGCCGTCTTCCCATCCGATCGTCGGCAACATCCGGCCCGGTCCCTCCGCCGCTCCCGCCGCCCGTCCCGGCCCGCCAGTCGTCGCCGGCGCCCGGACCCCACAGCCCTTCAGGCCGCCAGCGCCGTGCCCATGGCACGCGCGGCTACAGCAACACGGACGCGATGGCGGCGTTGATCAATGTTGCCAGAAACCCGCCCAGCAGCGCCACCGGCCCCAGGCGCGCCAGATCGGGGCGCCGCTCGGGGGCGAGGCCGCCGATGCCGCCGAGGAGAATCCCGATCGAGCCGAAGTTGGCGAAACCGGTCAGGGCGAACGTCGCGACCACGCGGGTGTGGTCGCTCACCGTCCCCGCGTAGCTGGTGTCGAGCTTGACGAAGGCCACGAACTCGTTGGTGGCGAGCTTCGTGCCGAGAAGGTCGGCCACCGCCGCGAGATCGGCCGACGCCACCCCGAGCAGAGCCGCGACGGGCGCGAACAACCACCCGAAGATCGCGGCCAGCGACAGTCCCGGGGTGACCAGCCCCAGGGCGTAGTCGATCATCGCGATGCACGCGAGAAACGCGATCAGCATCGCGGCCACGTTCATCGCCAGCCGCATGCCGTCCGACGCCCCGCCCGCGAACGCGTCGATGACGTTGACGTACTGACGCTCCACCGCCACCTGCACGGTACCCGCGGTGGCCGGGGTTCCGGTCTCCGGCAGCAGGATCTTCGACAGGTAGAGGCCGCACGGCGCCGCCATCACGCTGGTGGTCAGGACCCCGACGGGGTCGGCGCCGAGGCCGATGTAGATCGCCATCACCGTGCCCGCGATGGTCGCGAGCCCGCCCGTCATGAGGGCCAGCAGCTCGGACTGCGTCATGCCCGCGATGTACGGCCGGATCATCAGGGGGGCCTCGGTGATCCCGAGGAAGACGTTCGCGGCCGCCGACAGGCTCTCCGCCCCGCTCGTGCCCATGACCCGCGCCATCACCCGCGCCATCGCCTTCACGGCCAACTGCAGGACGCCGAGGTGATAGAGCACGGTGAACACCGCCGACATGAAGATGAGAATGGGAAGCGAGACGAAGGCGAGCACGAACCCGTCGGGAAAGAGCGCGGACATCTGCTCGGGATCGGCCAGCACCCCGAACACGAACCGCGATCCGGCGTTGGTGAACTCGAGGAACCGGGTCGCCACCGCCGCGATGCCCGCGAAGAGGGCGTAACCCGGGCGCACCCCGGCGATCTCCACGTTCAGGATGAGCACCGCGAGCACGACCTGGAGCAGGAATCCCCGCGCGACGAGCCGCC
Organism: Vicinamibacterales bacterium; assembly: GCA_965199675.1. GTDB lineage: Bacteria > Acidobacteriota > Vicinamibacteria > Vicinamibacterales > UBA8438 > JAJEEA01. The sequence continues at coordinate 55,673 of CBDATI010000020.1, forward strand.
ACCGCACGTCGGCGAGCCGCGCCGAGCACGCCGCGGCGACCGCGAGAAAGGCGACGATGCCGGCGATGCCGCGCACCCGCGGGTCGACGAGGTGACGCAGCCAGTACGCCCCGCCGCCGAGTCCGCCCGCGAGGAGGAGCGCACCGAGTCGCGGACGCCAGTCGGAAGGAACCACGCGTTCGAGCCGGGGCGGGATCATGGCGCCGCCGATCATACGCCGGCCGGGGTCGGGATGGGGGAACATCCCCCGCCGGGGCTCGACGAACCCCGGCGCCGAGCGTGCGGCGGGGCCGCCGCGGCGTGAAGCCCGCTCGGTCCGGCGGGTATCATGATCGAGGCTCCCGCCGGCGCCGCCGGACCCCGACGGCGCGCCGACGACCACCTTCGTCGGGGACGTGGACCCGTGCAACCGACATGACCGACAGCGCGCGCGTCCTGCTCGCCGCCGGGATCGCCCTCGCGATCATCCTGGTCAGGCTCGCCCTCGTCGCGGTCCGAGCCGAGCCGAACTCCCCGGCCCGCCTCGTTGCCGAGCTCCGACTCGCCCAGTTCGCGGCGCTGATGCTGACACTGGTCGCCGGCGTCTACGTCGGATTCGCGCTGGCCCAGGAGTCGACCGCCGGCAGCGGACTCGACATCGCCCTCGCGGTCGGCTTTCTCGTGCTCGCCTCCATCGCCGTGACCCGCGATCCGGGGACGGCCCTGACCCTGCTGGCCCTGGCGTTCGCGGTTCACGCCGGGGTCGACCTGCTCCACGGCGCAGGGATCCTGCCGACGGAATCGATGCCGCCCTGGTACGCGACGGCCTGCGCCGTGTACGATGTGGGGGTCGCCGGTATCTGCTATTTTCCCCGGGTGTATCGATGAACCGGCCCTGCGCGGGCGGCGAAGGGCCGCGCCGCGGCGACTTCCCGTAACGAGGACTCGACGATGAGCAACGCTGGAAACCGGTTGCTGCTGGACACCGCCCGCAAGCGGCTCGTGGTTCACCAAGCGGGTCAGGTGCGGACCTGCATCGAGGCCCTGAACGACGGTCAGATCTGGTGGCGCGCCAACGAGGACTCGAACGCCGTCGGCAACCTCGTACTGCACCTGTGCGGCTCGACGCGCCTGTACATCGGCCACGGGGTGGGCGGAAACGGCTACCGGCGCGACCGCGACGCCGAGTTCGCAGAGCCGGGTCCGCTGCCGAAGGAGGACCTGCTGGCCCGGCTCGACTTCACGATGGCCGAGGCGGACCGGGCGCTGGCCGGGTTCGACGCCGAGCGGCTCACCGAGACGACGGAGCTGAACGGCAAGGTCCTCACCTTCGGCGAGCTGATCCTGAACCAGGTGCTCCACTTCACGACCCATGCCGGGCAGATCGTCTTCGCGACCAAGCTCATCCAGGCCGGCCTGATCCACGACGTCTGGAAGACGACCCCGACGGAATAGCCCTCCCACCCGGCGCGACCTCACGGCCAGGGATCGGTGACCTCCGCCAAGCCCCCTCCCGACGGCTCTTTTCGCGCCCGCGTGATCGCGGTCGTGCGCGGTATCCCCAGGGGCCGCGTCGCCACCTACGGCGACGTGGCGGCCCTCGCCGGCCGGCCCCGGGCCTGGCGCGCCGTCGGCGCCGTCATGCGGACCTGCCGGCTGCCCAGCGTCCCCTGCCATCGCGTGGTCGGCGCCGGCGGCCGTCTCGGAGGCTACAGCGATCCGCTTCGAAAGCGGCGGCTCCTTCGGGAGGAAGGGATAGTCGTGGGCCGCGGCACGATCCAAGAGTTCGACACCGTGCGGTGGGCGGCGCCTGCCCCGGAACCGGCGAGCCCGACCACCCAGGCTACATCGCCGTCACGTCGAACTGCTCGTGATGCAGAATCGCGTCGGAGCGAAGCGTGACTTCGCGATCGAGGGTGCGCTCGATCTCCTTCAGCACGCCGCGCTCCTCCGACTTCAGCGCTCGCGCCACGTCCGGATTGACCCGGAGCTGGATGTGATGGCCGTTCAGATCGCCGCTGACCTTCCGCAGCTCGGCGAGAATCTCGAAGCAGATGGTCGAGGTGGACTTGACCACGGCGCTCCCGGAGCAGTACGGGCAGGGCTCCGTCAACTGCCGCTCGAGACTCTGCTTGACGCGCTTGCGGGTGGTGATGATCAGCCCGAACTCCGAGACCTGCACCGCCTTGGACGGCGACCGGTCCCGGCGGATCTCCTGCTCGAACAGTTGGTACACCTTCTGGCGGTTCTTCCGCTCCTCCATGTCGATGAAGTCGAGGACGATGATGCCGCCGAGGTCTCGGAGGCGGATCTGGCGGACGATCTCCTTCGCCGCCTCGAGGTTGGTCTTGACGATGGTGTCTTCCAGCCGTCCCGTCCGCTTGCCGACGTAGCGCCCGGTGTTGACGTCGATCGCCACCAGCGCCTCGGTCTGGTTGATGACGAGGTAGCCGCCCGACTTCAGCCAGACCTTGCTCCGGAGCGCCTTGTCGATCTCCGACTGGACCCCGTACTCGTCGAAGATCGGGAAGTTCTTGTCGTAGTGGTGCACGCGGGACACGAGGTCCGGCATGATCCGCTGCACGAGCTTCACCGCCTTCCGGTACTCGCCCCGGTGATCGATGCGAATGACCGAGAAGTCGTCGGTCAGCAGGTCGCGCAGCAGCTTGGCGACGAGGCTCTCCTCGCGGTGGATGACGGCGGGCGCTCGGCGGGACTCGCTCTTCTTGAGGGTGTCCGACCACAGCTCGTGAAAGTAGGTGAGGTCGCTGACGATGTCCTCCTCGGGCCGATCCGCGGCGGCGGTCCGGATGATCACTCCGCCGGGCATCTCGTGCTCGGACCGGAAGTCGCGAACGATGCGCCGCAGGCGACCGCGCTGCTCGCGCGACACGATCTTGCGCGACACGCCGATGTGCTCCACCGTCGGCATGAACACGAGGAAGCGGCCGGGAATCGTGACATGCGAGGTGATGCGCGCGCCCTTCGTCCCCAGCGGCTCCTTGACGACCTGCACGATGATCTCCTGGCCGGCGGTCAACAGCTTGTCGATCGGCTGGTCACTGGCGTTGCGGTCGCGCCCGCGCCCGCGCCCCCGGGCCCCGGTGTTCCCCTGGCCGTCGGGTGCGGCGGGCGGCTCGCCGGCGACCCCCTCCGCGTCGATGCCGTCCAGCGACGCCATCGGATCGATGACGTCGGACACGTAGAGGAAGCCGTCGCGCTCGAGCCCGAGATCGACGAAGGCGGCCTGCATGCCCGGCAGCACCTTCGAGACGCGGCCCTTGTAGATGTTCCCGGCGATGCTGCGCGACTTGTCGCGCTCGACGGAGATCTCCACGACCTCGTCGTCCTCGAGAATCGCGGCCATCGTCTCGTGGCCGCTGGCGGAGATGATCATCTCCTTGTTCATCACTACTACTCCAGACGGGGTTGACGCCGCGATGCCCCGCCGCCCGGCTCGGATGCGCGCTCCCCCGACGAATGCGCGGGCGACGAGCAATCGGCCGCGGGCGGCGCGCTTCGCCTCGGCGGCGCCCCTGATGCCCGACCGGCCGCTGCCCTCCTTCGGGCGTCGTCCGACCGGCGTGTCTACCGGATTCGCATGCGCCGGGCAGCCGGCCCGGCCATGTGCAAGGCGGGTTTCCGAACGTTCGGGACGGTGGGAGAACTGCGCTCAGTTCGTGAACCTTCGCATTCGCACATTGAGCACGAACCCGAAGGCCGCCAGCGTGGCGATCACCGAGGAACCGCCGTAGCTCATCAGCGGCAGGGTGAGGCCCTTCACCGGCGCCAGCCCGGCCGACATGGCGATGTTGTAGATGACCTGAAACGTGAACCCGGCCATGATCCCGACGACGAGGTACATGCCCAGACGGTCCTTGGCCAGTCGAGCGGCATCCATCCCACGCAGGATGACGAACAGATACAGACCGAGCGCGACCACCACGCCCAGAAACCCTTGTTCTTCCGCAAGTACCGAGAAAACGAAATCGTTGTGCGCCACCGGCAGGAAGTTGTACTGGCTCTGGGTCCCCTGGAGAAACCCCTTGCCCGTCGCCCCCCCCGATCCGGTCGTGATGCGCGCCTGAAGCTGCTGGTAGCCCGCCCCGCGAGGGTCCTTCTCGGGGTCCAGGAAGCTCAGGATGCGCTCGCGCTGATAGCCCTGCAGGCCGTAAGCCCACACCGCCGGCGCGCTCAGGGCGCCGACCACGATCAGCAGTCCGACGTACCGCAGCGGGAGCCCGGCGAAGACGAAGATGACCAGTGCGACCGGCAACAGGGTCACGGCGGTGCCGAGATCGGGCTGCTGCGCAATCAGCACGAACGGGATGGCGACGATGATCACGGCCATCAGCCAACCGAGGGGCGTACGCCTCTGCCAGCGGTGGCGCGTGAACAGCGTCGCGAGACCCAGCGCCACCGCCATGCGGGCGAACTCCGAGGGCTGGAGGTTGAAGACTCCCAGATCGATCCACCGGCGGGCGCCGCCGCCGGTGGTCCCGAACAGGAGGGCGTAGGCGACCAGGCCCACCAGGCCCATGAAGAGGAGGGGCGACAGGTCGGCGAACCACCGGTAGTCGATCCAGAGGGTGATGGCGAGGGCCACGAAGCCCAGGCCGAGCGCCCACAACTGGATCGAAACCAGAGGGCTGGCGCCGCCCGTCGTCGGATCGTACGTCGTGCTGTAGATCATCGCCACGCCGATGGCCGACAGGAGGATCAGCGCTCCCAGCAGCAACCAGTCGATGTGGCGATAGAGTCGTTGCTCCAGCATCTGCCACCCCGATGGCCCGGCGACCCCCGCCGCGCCACGGAGTCGAGTCGAGCGCCGTCTCCGCCTACTGACCCGCCGACTCGGTGGCCGGGACCGTCCTCTGGCGCGGCGGAACCGGCAATGTCGGCCGCGGCTGCCCCTGCTGCTTGGCGAAGTACGTCTCGATGACCTGCCTCGCGATCGGCGCCGAGAGGTAGCCGTGCTCGTTGTGCTCGCCGAAAACGACACCGGCGATCTCGGGCGCTCCGGCCGGAGCCGCGAAGACGAACCACCCGTGATCCCGAAAATCCCGGTCGGAGGCGCCCGCCGCCGCGGCCCGGCCCTGCAGCGAGATCACCTGGGCGGTGCCGGTCTTGCCCATCACGTCACGCCCGACGATGCGGCCGCGCCGACCGGTCCCGGCCCGGTTGACCACGAACCAGAGTCCCTCGGTGACGACATCGAGCGTCGACTGGCTGATGCGCACCCGTGACCGGGGCACGGGACGCGGCCTCGGCCTGAACCCCTGCCCCTCGTTGACCGCCTTCAGAAGGTGCGGGGTAATCCGGGTCCCGCCGTTGGCGACCGTCGCCATCATCACGCCGAGCGAGATCGGCGTCACCGACACCGCCCCCTGGCCGATGGCGACGGAAATGGTCTCGCCAGGGTACCACCGCTCGCCGCGCCGCTCCCGCTTCCAGGCCGTGGATGGCATCAGCCCCCGCACCTCGTGGGGCAGATCGACGCCGGAGAACTCGCCCAGACCCAGGGCCGTCGCCCACTTGTGGATCTGGTCGATCTCCATTTTCTCACCGAGCGCATAGAAATAGGAGTTGCACGACTTCTCGAGCGCCACGCGCATGTCGACCGAGCCGTGCGTCGAATGACACCGGAAGAAGCGCCCGTGCACGACACGCCCGCCGCCGCACGCCACGCGGAAGTCGGGTGTGACCACCCCCTCTTCCAACGCCGCGACGGCCATCACCACCTTGAACGTCGACCCCGGCGAGTACCTCCCCTGCAGCGCGCGGTGGTTCAACGGACGGAGCCGGTCACGGTTGAGCCGCCCCCACGTCTCGCCGTCGATACCGCGGGCGAAGACGTTCGGGTCGTAGCCGGGGCGGCTGACGAGAGCGAGAATCGCGCCGGACCGGGGATCGAGAAAGACCGCCGCGCCGTTGAACCCCGCCGTCTGGAACGCGTCCTCCGCCGCCTCCTGCAGATCGTAGTCGAGGGTGAGCTGGATCTGCCGGCCCTCGAGCGGCAAGCGCTCGTCGAGGACCCGGATCTCTCGGCCGACGTTGTCGACGACGACCCGCCGCGCGCCGTCGCGGCCCATCAACAGCCGGTTGTAGGTGCGTTCGATGCCGGACTTGCCGACGATCGCGCCGCGTCGGACGCCCTCGAACTCCGGCGTCGCCATCTGGGCTTCGCTGACCTCGCCGACGTAGCCCAGAATGTGCGCGGCCACGTCGCCGGCGGGATAGAACCGGACGGGAAGCTCCTGCACGTAGATGCCCGGAAGCTCCCGGGCATGCGCCTGGACCGCCGCCACCTGGTTGAACGAGGCGCCGCGAATCAGAACCACCGGCCGGAAGGGCGGGTCCCGGCGGTACCGTTCCACGATGGCCCGGAGCTCCGACAACGGCACGCCGGACAGATCGGCGAGAAGGGCCAACGTGCCCGCGAGATCCTCGGCCTGCTCGCGCGACAACGTGATGTTGAGCGAATGGCGGTTCTCGGCCAGCACGCGGCCGTCTCGGTCCAGCACCGCGCCACGCGGCGCGCTGAGGAGCAGGGTGCGCTGGTGATTGTCCTCCGCGTGCTGACGGTACTTGTCGTACTGAACGACCTGCAACCACCAGAATCCGACTGCGAGACCGGCGAACACGAGGACGATGCCCCACCGCCACAGCGCCAGGAGAACGGCGAGGCTGTCGCGCGGCCGATCGACCGCCCCCGGTGCGAACCCGCTGGACATGCTGCTCACTGCCTCGGCCTCGACTACTCGGCGTGACGGCCGCCCGGCCAACGCCCACGCAGGCGCTGCCGTTCGACCTCCTTCGGAATCGACTGCAGCGCCAGCGCCGCAACCAGACCGACGACGGTGTTGGCGGCCGCCTGCATCAGCAGATCGCGCCGGGTGACGACCACGCGATCATCGAACAACAGGCCGTAACCGCCGACGAACAGGACGGCGTGGAGCAGCGAACCGCCGACGAAGACCAGCGCCTTGTGCCACAGGCGCGTCACCATGAACTGAGCCGCGAACTGCCCCCCCAGATAACCCACCACCGTCTTGGCCAGGCCGCCCATCCCGATGACGCCGCCGGACAGCGCGTCCTGAAGCAGCCCCCCGAAGGTGCCGGTCCACAGGCCGGCCCGGGGTCCGTTCACGATGGCCACGACGATGACCACCATGAGCACGAGGTCGAGCGGCGCCCCGGTGCCCGCGACCATCCCCACCAGGGTCGTCTGTATCGCCAACGCCGCAGCGAGAGCGAAAGCGACCCACACGACCCTCATTCACCACAACCCCGCCGTCCGAGGCGCCGGAGGCGGCGGTTCGGGCAGGACGACCAGCACCTCGTCGAGATCGCCGAACCGGATACGCGGATGCACGTGGATGGTCCGATACAGTCCGGGACCCCGCAGCACGAGGGTGACGTCGCCGAGGACGAACCCCTTGGGGTAGATGCCGTCGCTTCCGGACGTCACGACGGTATCTCCCACCTCGACGTCCTCGAGGTTCGACACGTACTCCATTCGCAGCGGCCCATCGCCCTCGTCGCCCACGACCAGCCCGGCCACCCGGCTCCTCTCGACGAGGGCTCCCGCCGCCGCGCTCCGGTCGATCAACAACTGGACGCGCGCCGCCCGACGCCCCGGCTCGTCGACGACGCGCCCCACCACGCCGCCCCCCGACAGGACCGCCGCGTCGGGGCGGACACCGTCACGCGACCCCCGGTCGATGGTCACGGTCCGGAAGTAGGGCGTGGCGTCGCCGCCGATGATCCGGGCCCCGACGGTGGCCAGATCGGCGGCGTCGCGCAACCCGAGCAGAGCCTCCAGGCCGCGGACCCTCTGCGCGCCGGCCCGGTCCACCTGCCACTGCAGCCTGACCGCATCGAGCTCCCGGCGCAGCGATTCGTTCTCGGCGTGAACCGTCTGCAAATCGACATACCCGCTCCACAGCCCCCCGACCATCCCCAGCGTCCCCGTCACCGCGCGTTGCACTTCCGAGAACACGCCGAACGCGACGGTCTGGAAAACCGGCACGCCACCGGCGGTGTTGACCTGTGTCGACAGCAGCACGAGGTGGCCGACCACCGCCAACAGCAGGGAGACGCCGGTGCGTCTGGTCAGATCAATCAATGCAGATCTTCCGCAGCAACCCGAAGTCCGACAGCATCCGGCCGGCGCCCAACACGACCGATTCCAGCGGGTCCTCGGCGAGGGCCAGGGGCAGTCCGGTCTCGTCCCGCAGCCGTTTGTCCAGGTTCTTCAGCAGGGATCCGCCGCCCGTCAGCACGATTCCCCGATCGACGATATCGGCCGACAGCTCGGGGGGCGTCCGCTCCAGCGCGACCCGAACCGCATCGACGATCACGCGAACGGTGTCCGCCAGCGCCTCGCGTATCTCCTCGTCGGTGATCGTGATCGTCTTCGGCACGCCCTCGACGAGATGGCGCCCCTTGATCTCCATCGTGATGCGGCCGTCGAGCCCGCACGCGGATCCCATCCGCATCTTGATGGCCTCGGACGTACGCTCGCCAATCAGGAGATTGTAGGTCTTCTTGATGTACTGGATGATCGCCTCGTCCATCTCGTTGCCGGCCACGCGCACCGCCTTGCTGTAGACGATGCCGGCGAGCGAGATCACCGCGATGTCGGTGGTGCCGCCGCCGATGTCGACGATCATGTTGGCCGCCGGCTCCGTGACCGGCATCCCCGCCCCGATGGCCGCCGCCATCGCCTCCTCGACGAGATGCACCTCGCTGGCCTTGGCGCGGTACGCACTGTCCTTGACCGCCCGCTTTTCCACCTGGGTGATCTCCGACGGCACGCCGATCACGATCCGGGGACGCACCCAGACCGTCCGGTTGTGCGCCCTCTTGATGAAGTACGTCAGCATCTTCTCGGCGATCTCGAAGTCGGCGATCACCCCGTCCCGCATCGGCCGGATGGCAACGATGTTGCCGGGGGTGCGTCCGAGCATCTCCTTCGCCTCGCGCCCCACCGCCTCGGTGCGCCCGGTGACCTTGTTGATGGCCACGATCGACGGTTCGTTCAGGACGATCCCCTTGTTCCGCGCATAGACGCACGTGTTGGCGGTACCCAGATCGATGGCGAGGTCACTGGAGAACAGCGAGAAAAGGGAGCTGACACTCAAGAGGGGCACTCCTCCGGCACTGGGCGGCGCACGGTGTTGAACTGTTCGACTTCAGCGCCCGCGTCGCCTCGACGACCCGAGACGCCGCTGTCCGCATGTCGCGAGAATACGCCGCGCCGCGCCGCCGGAACGTCACGACCGTCCCGCGCTGCACCGGCTTCTGCAGAGCGAAACGGCGCACGGCGCCCGACGACGGTGTCGACGAGCCCGGCGGGGATCCAGACTCCGCCCGCCGAAGACGAGCTTCCGGCGGGGGCTCCGAAGGAGGCCGTGGAGAATCCGGGCCCGGTCGGCCTGGCCCGGCCGCGCCCCGGGAGAAATCGGCGTTGGAGACCAGAGACGGGGCGCCGCCCGGAGCGGTGCGGTGCGCAGGCCGGTTGCCGGATCATGGCGATCATCAGAGGAAACACCCGAAGCGGCAACTCCCCAGCCAGCCCAACATGGATTCCCCCCGACATCGGACCATGCCCAGCATGCCCGTCGAGTTTCGACAGACTATAGCATAGCCGGGGCGCGTTTGCGCCGAATTACCCAACAGGTAGTGGTCCAGGGCGATCCCACCCAACAGGTAGTGGCCGAACCGACCCCTCTGGACGGGGGCGCCCGCGTCGCCCGCACAGGTCATGCGTCGTGTCATAGAATGTAGCGATCCGCGCGCCGGCCGAACCGGCCCGGGCCGGGGCCCTCCGCCGAGGGCCGGTCGGCGGAACGCCGCAACCCGCGGCCGCAGCACCAGGAGTTCAGCACGAAATGACGATGCTCGATCGCATGCGACGCCACAAGGCGTGGCTGAAGTGGACCCTCGCCCTCGCCGGTTTCGCCCTGCTGGTCCTCGGGTTCCCCCTGATCCAGCCTCCCCCCGAGACCACCGGCACGCTGTCCGACGTCCTGGCCCAGGTCGGGGACCAGGAGATCACCGTCGGCGAGTTCCAGACGCTCTTCCGCCGTCAGCTCCAGAGCTACCAGGTCCAGTCGGGCGGCGAGATCACCGCCGACCTCCTGCGTTCCATGGGCATCGACCGGCAACTGCTGCAACAGATGATCGACGAGTACGCGGCGCTGCAGGAAGCCGCGCGCCTCGGCGTGACCGTGAGCGACGCGGAGGTGCGGGAGACCATCGTGTCGCTGCCCGCCTTCCAGCAGGACGGCCAGTTCATCGGCGAGGCCGCCTATCTCCAGATGCTGCGGATGCAGCAGCCGCCGGTGGCGCCGGCCGAGTTCGAGGAGAACGTGCGGCGGTCGTTGATGCTCCAGCGGCTGCAGGCGGCGCTCACCGACTGGATCACGGTCAGCGACGACGACGTCGAGCGCGAGCACGTCCGCCGCAACGAACGCGTCCGCGTGAGCGCGATCTCCTTCCGGGCCGACGACTTCCGCGAGGGGCTGGACGCGACGGACGAGGACGTGGCCGCGCTGTTCGAACAGAACGCCAACGACTACCTCGTGCCCGAGAAGCGCCAGCTCCGCTTCGTGCTCATCGACGTTCCCGCCCTGAAGGCCGCGTTCACCCCGAGCGACGACGACGTCCAGGCGTACTACGACAACAACCTCGATCGCTACACCGAGGAGGTCGACCTGCGCGTCAGCCACATCCTGCTCCGGACGCAGGACGAGGAGCTGGCCGAGGTTCAGGCGCAGGCGGCGTCGATCGCGGCCGAGGCCCGGAACGGCGCCGATTTCGCGGAGCTGGCCCGCCGGTACTCGGAGGACGAAGGCACCCGCGAAGCGGGCGGCGACCTCGGACCCATCACCCGCGGCCAGATGGTGCCCGAGTTCGAAGGCGCCGCGTTCGCTCTCGAGCAGGACGAGGTCAGCGATCCGGTCACGAGCATGTTCGGCGTCCACATCATCAAGGCGACCGAGAAGACCGGCGGCGCGACCCAGACCCTGGACGAGGTGCGGGACGCCATCGTCGACCTGCTCCAGCAAGAGAGCGCCGAGGCGCGCGCCAGCGCGCTGGCCGAAGCGATGTCGCTGGAAGTCAACGAGGCCGCCGACCTCGAGGCGGCGGCGGCGCGCCGCGGCCTCGAGGCGCAGGAGAGCGGGTTCGCAGCCCTCGGCGAGCCGATTCTCGGCCTTGGATTCTCTTCCGAGGTGACCACGCAGGCCTTCCAGCTCGCCGAGGGCGAGGTGGCGGGTCCGATTCCGACCCCGACGGGGCCGGCCTTCGTGACCGTCACCGGCATCCAGGCGCCCTACGTGCCGCCCCTCGAGGAGGTCGACGCGCGCGTCCGTGACGACGTGATCCGCCGCAAGGCGTTCGTGCTGGCCCAGGAGCGCGCCGACGCCGTGGCCGCGGTCCTGCAGGACGCCGACGACTTCGGCGCCGCGGCGGAAGCCGAGGAGCTGGACGTGAACGAGAGCGGCCTGATTGCCCGCGGCGCCGTGGTCCCGGGGGTCGGCGTCAACGCCCAGGTCGAGGCGGTCGCCTTCTCGCTGATTCCGGGCGAGACCAGCGACCCCGTCCTGACCGGCAATTCCGCCGTGGTCCTCCATGTCCACGAACGCGAGGACGCCGATCCGGCCGACCTGCAGGCCAACCGCGAACAGTTGCGCAGCGAGATGATCCTGGAGCGGCAGAACCAGTTCTACGGCGCGTACATGGAGAACGCCAAGGCCCGCATCCCGATCAGCATCGACATGGGGGCCTTCGCCCTGGCCACCGCGTAGGAGTCAGCGCCGCAGAACGGCGCGGACTCCCGGCGGGTTGGTTGGGCGCCGAGCGGAGCCGCAGGCGACCGTGGGCGGGCCAGGCGTCAGCGCACGAACGCGCCGGGCATGATCGCCAGCGGCTCACCGGGCCGGAAGAGCCGCGCCGGCGCCGCCGCCCGACCCACGAGCGCTGCCTCGGGCGCCGCCAGCCCCGCCCACTCCGCGGCGGCCCGCGCCATCGGGAATCCCTCGTCGAGCAGTTCGAAGAAGCTCTTCGGGCGCGGGTAGATGACCAGCTCGACCTCGTCGCCGGGGTCGATGCCGGCCTTTTCCTTGGCCAGCGCGATGGCTCGGCGGAGCCCGCCGACCTCGTCGATCAGCCCGCGCGCCTGCGCCTGTCGGCCGGTCCACACGCGGCCCTGGGCGACCTCGTGGATGACGTCCCGCGTGGTCTCCCGACCCTCCGCCGCCTTGGCCACGAACCGCTCGTAGACGGCGTCCACGTGCTCCTGCGCCTTGGCCCGCTCGGCGTCCGAGAACCGGGTCACCGGCGAGTAGATCTCGGCGAACCGGCCCTCGCTCACCGGCTCGATGTCGACCCCGAGCTTGGCGTAGACGCCGCCCGTCGTGAACTTGCCGAAGACGACCCCGATCGAGCCGGTCAGCGTGGCCGGCTGCGCGACGATGGCGTCGGCCCCCATGGCGATGTAGTAGCCCCCGGAGGCCCCCAGATCGGACATCGAGGCGACGATCGGCTTGCCGCTCTCGCGGACCAGCCCGACCTCGCGCCAGATGACGTCGGACGCGATCGCCGACCCCCCGGGGCTGTCGATTCGCAGCACGATGGCACGAACCGAGTCGTCCTCCCGCGCGGCGCGAAGGGCGCTCGTCACGGTGTCGGAGCCCAGGACCTCGCCGTTCACGAAGTCGAAGTTGCTGGCGCCGGAGTTGATGGCCCCGACCGCGTAGACGAGGGCGATGCGCTCCCCCCGGTTCAGGCCCACCGCCTGCAGGCCGATCTGCCGATAGTCGGTGTCCGAGATCTGCCGCCAGTCGGCGGCGTCGAACGGTTCCCGGTGCTTCAGCTCGTCGATGTAGGCCAGCCCGTCGACGAGGCCCGCCGCGAGCGCATCCTCCGGCAGCAACGGGCCCTCGTCCACGAGCCGGCGCACCTCGCCGCTCGTGAGGCCCCGCGACTCCGCGATGCCCTCGACCATCTGCTCGTAGAGGTCGCGGTTGAGCGATTCGGCCATCTCGCGATGGGCCGGAGTCATCGCGGTCTCGGTGTACTGGTTGGCGGCGGTCTTGTAGTCGCCGGCCGCGAGCACATCGGGATAGACCCCGACCTTGTCGAGGGCGCTGCGGAAGAACATCTCGTACTGCACGCGGCCCACGATTTCCAGGGACCCCCCCGGCATGAGGTAGACCTTGTCCGCCGCCGACGCCAGGTAGTAGTCCTCTGCCCCGCCGTATTCGAGGAACGCCGCGATCGGCTTGCCGGACTCCCGGTAGTCGACGACCGCGTCCCGGATCTCCTGCAGCTTCCCCCACAGCAGCCGGGGCCCGATCTGCGGCTTCAGGACCACCCCGCTGATGCGGTCGTCCACCTTCGCCTTGCGCAGGCTGTCGGTCACCGACCGCACCGTCGCGCCCCCGGAGCCGAACGGCGTCAGCAGCGCGTTCTGCCGGTGCTCGGCGAGTCCGCCCCGCACCGGCAGCACGAGCACCGAGTCGGAGGCCACCGACGGCGCCCGCGACACCATCAGGTACAGGACAGCGACGCCGGCAATCGACACGACCATCGCCAGCGTCAGGAAGACCACGATGAACCGAACGCCGCGATTGACCCCCACCATTGCCCTCCTTGATGCCTCGTCGCACGGCCTCCGGCCGCAACCGTCGCGGCGCGCTCACCTGCCCCCGCGCCCCGGCGGGGTGGCCAGCCCCACGAGTATACGTGACGACACCCGGCGCAACGCGCCGGCTGGCGCCGGCGCGGGCGTCTTGGGTATACTGGGGTCACTGCGAAGCGGTTCCCCCCGACTGCGGAAGTGGCGGAATTGGCAGACGCGCAGGCCTCAGGAGCCTGTGGGACCTAGTCCCATGGGGGTTCAAGTCCCCCCTTCCGCACCAGATCCCGCGTCGGGGCCGGTCCTGTCCCGTGAGCCCTCGCACGCGCCGATGTCGCATTCCAGGCTGAAGGGAGTGCGACCATGTCCGATACCGCCGTTCGAACCCACGTCCGAGAAAACAGCAGCCTGCTCGCCGCCTGCGAGCGGCGTGTCCTCCTCTGGCTCGCGAGGCGGCTGCCGCAGTGGGTCACGTCCGATCAGTTGACCGCCCTCGCCCTCGCCGCGATGCTCGGCTCGGGGGCGGCCTACTGGATGGCGAGCCTGACCCCGGCGGGGCTGTTGCTCGTCGTCGCCGGCCTCGCCGTCAACTGGTTCGGCGACAGCCTCGACGGCACCCTGGCCCGGGTCCGGAACCAGCAGCGGCCGCGGTACGGCTACTACGTCGACCACGTCGTCGACCTGATCGGGGCATGCGCGCTCCTCGGGGGCCTCGGTCTGTCGGGCTACATGAGCCCCCTCGTCGCACTGGGACTGCTCGTGGCCTACCTGCTGGTCTCGGCCGAGGTCTATCTCGCCACCCACGCGTGCGGCGTGTTCAGGCTCTCGACGTGGCGCTTCGGCCCAACCGAGCTGCGCATCCTCCTCGCCGCAGGCACCCTCGCGCTGCTCGCCAAGCCGACGGTGGTCCTGATGGGGCAGCCCTACCGCCTCTTCGACGTCGGCGGGATGGCCGCGATCGGCGCGATGACGGCGGTCCTGCTGTGGTCGGCGGCCCGCAACACCGCCGCACTGTACCGGGCGGAGCCGTTGCCGGCGCGGGAGCGGTCCTGATGCGGCCCGGGCTCTCCGGCCCACCGGCTTCGGTGCGCCGCGGGCGTTCGCGACGGGGCGGCCGGGCGTCTGCGCCGCGAGGTCAGAACGGCCGATAGGTGACCATCACGACGGCGATGACGATGGCGACCGCCGCCACCGCCTGGAGGGTCGGGATGCGATCGGTCATGCGGAAGGCCATGCCGGTCAGGCCCGACAGCGCGAGCCAGCAGACGACCTTGACGAGGGCCCAGCCGGGGAACCCGAGCCCCATCACCCCCATGACCCCGAAACCGCTCAGGAAGACGAGCAGGCTCAGCGAGCCGGAAGCCATCAACATTCGCTGGCGGTTGTCGGGGTGGGGCGCCGCAAACGCGGCGAACGTCACGCCGGACATCAGGATGACCGAGACCAGGTGCAGGGCCAGAAAGGTCGGATAGCTCATGCGATGGCTCCAGGCGTCGACGGCGGCGGCCGCCGGCCTATGGGTAACGGGTGGACGAGATGGTGGCGCCGCCGTCGACGACCAGCACCTGGCCGGTGATGAAGCGACCGGCCGGCGCGGCCAGCAACAGGGCCGCGCCGGCGATGTCCTCCGGCTCGCCGATGCGCCCCAGGGGATAGGTGGAAACCACCTCCCGCAGGCGGTCGGGATCTTCCCAGAGCTTGCGGGCGAAGTCGGTGCGGACCAGCCCCGGCGCGATGCAGTTCACCCGGATGTTGCTGCGCCCCCACTCGACCGCGAGGTTGCGGGCGAGCTGGTGGTCGGCCGCCTTCGAGATGGCGTAGATGCCGAGGGTGTCGTGGCCCTTGAGCCCGCCGATGCTCGACACGATGATGACCGACCCGTCGCGGCGGGCGGCCATCTGGGGCAGCACGCGGTTGCACAGCCACAGGTTGTGCTTGACGTTGGTGGCCAGGATCTTGTCGTAGGCCGGCTCGCTCACATCGGCCATCGGCCCGAAGTGGGGGTTGACGGCGGCGTTGCAGACGAGAATGTCGATGCGGCCCCAGCGCCCGACGGCAGCGTCGGCCAGACCCCGCACCTGGTCGAGGTGGGACATGTGGCACGGGATGGCCGCCGCCTCGCCGCCGGCCGCGTTGATGGCGTCGGCCACCGGACCGCAATTCTCGAGCCGTCGGCTCGAGACCACCATCCGGGCCCCCGCCCCGGCCAGGGTCTCGGCGATGGCGCGGCCGATTCCCTTGGACGATCCCGTCACCAGCGCGACCCGCCCCCGCAGATCGAACAGCTCCCGATACTCCATCCCTCTCCGCTTCTCCCCGTCTCGACATCCGCGGCCGGCGGCCGCGGCGCCGAGAGTCTGTCAAACCGGGACATGGAGCGTCAAATCCGCCCGGCCGCAGTCACCGTCGCTGGTCGAACCGCCGGCCGACGAGGGCCGAAGCGATGTTGACTTTCTGGATGTCGATGGTGCCACCGGCGATACCCCATCCCCAGGCATCGCGCATGCGCCGCTCCATCGGGTACTCGCGGGAGTAGCCGTAGCCCCCCATGAGCTGCACCGCGGCCCCGGTGACCTCGCGCGCCGCCTCGTTGGCGAAGCACTTCGCGATGCTGGAGTCGAGTATCGACGGCAGGCCGCCGTCGGCGTTCCGGGCCGCGCGGTGAATCAACAGCCGCGCCGCTTCGACCCGCATCGCCATCTCCGCCAGCTTCAGTTGCACCGCCTGGAACTCGACGATGGGCTTGCCGAACTGCCGGCGCTCCTGCACCCAGGCGAGCGCGTCATCGAGCGCGCCCGATGCCTGCCCCAGGGCCATCGTCGCGTTCCCGCAGCGTTCGAGGTCGAAGGCCCGCATCAGCTTCGGGAACCCGCCGGCCGGCACCACGACCTGATCGAGCGGCACCGACACGTCGTCGAAGTAGAGGTCAGACTCGGGGATGCCCCGGAACCCCATCAGCCGCTCCTGCTCGCCGAAGGTCAGCCCCGGCGTCCCCCTCTCGACGTAGACCGCTCCGATGCCCCGGGCCCCCGGAGCGTCCGACATGCGGCAGTAGACGAGGTACGCGTCGGAGTGCCCGCCGCCCGAGCACCAGCGCTTGGCCCCGTTGACGACGACTCGGTCTTCCCGCACTTCGGCCCGGGTCCGCAGGTCGGTGAGGGCCGTCCCCGCGTCCGGCTCGGACATCGCCACCGCGACGATCAGCTCGCCGCGGCACACGGCGGGAATCACCCGGCGCTTCAGGGCGTCGCCGCCGAAGTGCTCGACGGCCCGGACGGGACCGGCGACCGACTCGAAGATGGGGAACGCCACCGCCGAAGATACCTTCGCGAACTCCTCCAGCACGAGGAACGCTTCGACGTTGCCCAGGCCGAGCCCGCCGTGGTCGGTCGGGATGTTCACCCCGAGGAACCCCATCTCGGCGTAGCGCTTCACCCAGCTCCGCGAGAGCGGCGCCGCCTCGCGCTCCGCCTCCTCAGCCACCGCGGTCATCTCGCCGCGGGCGAAGTCGCGCGCCGCCGCCTGCAGGGCCTGCTGCTCTTCCGTCAACGTGAAATCCATCCGGCGTCCTCGGTGGTCGGTGGCCGGTGACCGGTGGTCGGTGACCAGTGGCCGGTGGCCAGTGGCCGGTGCTGACCACTGACCACTGATGGTACACTCATGCGACGGTTCCCCTGGAGAGCCTACCGACATGCCCATACCCCTGCACGAAGATGGCCTGAAAGCCCGGCGACGGGTGCTCGGCGACGCATATGTCGATCGGGCCATCGACGGGCTCGACGCGTTCAACGCCGAGTTCCAGCAGCTCGTGACGGAGTACTGCTGGGGCCGCGTCTGGACCAGATCGACGCTCGACGACCGCCAGCGGAGCCTGGTCAACCTCGGGATGATCGCCGCCCTCAACCGAAGCGGCGAGTTCCGCACCCACGTCAGGGGCGCCCTCCGCAACGGGTGCACGGTGGAGGAAATCCGCGACACCCTGCTGCAGGTCGCGGTCTACTGCGGCATCCCGGCCGGGGTCGAAGCGTTCCGGCTCGCCCGCGAGGTATTCGACGAGGAAGGTGTGAAGCCGGGCCCCGCCGAAACCGCGTGACCGCCCTCCGCCAGATCGCTGGCCGCTAGCCGGCCGCGCGGAGCTCCGCCTCCGCCCGGCGCGCCACCCGTTTGCCCTCCTCGACGTCGACCCGCGACAGCAGGAGGCCGCCGACCACGAAGAACGTGATGAGGGAGAGGATGGCGCCCCGGCTGGACCCCGTCAGAAGGATCATGACCGCGAACACGCCGGGACCGACGATGCCCGCGAACTTCTCGAACACGCCGAAGAAGCCGAAGAACTCGGCGGACTTGTGGCGGGGCACCATGCTCGCGAACAGCGACCGGCTCAGGGCCTGGCTCCCGCCCTGCACCATACCCACCAGCAGGGCGAGGGCGTAGAACCCCGTCGCCGTGGTCATGCCGTAGGCGAGCACGCTGATGACGGTGTAGACCACCAGCGACAGGAAGATCGCCTGCTTCGCCCCGATGTGCCCGGCGAGCTGGCCGAACACGAAGGCGAACGGCACCCCGACGAACTGCACCAGCACCACCGCGGTGATGAGATCGCCCTGCTCGAGGCCGATCTCGGTGCCGAACGTCGTCGCCATGCGGATGATGGTGCCGATGCCGTCGTTGTAGACGAGGAACGCCAGCAGCATCAGGAACGCCTGGCGGTACCCGCGCAGCTCGCGCAACGTCTCGCCGAGCCGGACGAACGACGCCCGGATGGCACTCTCCCCCGCCTGCTCGTCCGCCTCGAGGGTCCGGGCCGGCTCGGGCACCTTGCGGAACAGCGGAATGGAGAACCCCAGCCACCACACGGCGACGCTCACGAACGACAGCCGGCTCGCGAGCGCCGCCCCGCTGAGCCCGAACAGCTCGGGCTGCTGGATCCAGGCGAGGTTGACGACGAGGAGAAGGCCGCCGCCCAGGTAGCCCAGCGCGTAGCCGGCCGTCGATACCCGGTCGAGCTCGCCGGGGCCGGCGATGTGCGGCAGCAGCGAGTCGGCGAACACCAGACTCGACGTCACCCCGATGTTGGCGAACGCGAACAGCAGTGCGGCCAGCACCCAGTCCCCCTGCTGGATGAAGAACATGCACGCGGTGGCGACCACCCCGAGCCCCACGCAGGCCCCCATCATCTTCTTCTTGATGCCCGCGAAGTCGGCCAGCGCCCCCAGCACCGGCGCCAGCAGAGCCACGAAGGTCAGCGCCACCGTCGTCGTGACCGCGAACCGGAAGCTGGCCGTCGCCGGCTCGAGGTCGGCGGCGGCGACCGACGAGAAGTAGATCGGGAAGACCGCGGTCACGATGGTGACCATGAAGGCGGAGTTGGCCCAGTCGTACATCGCCCAGGCGCGCAGCTCGGGGCGGTGCAGCCCGAGGCGTTCGAGAATGGGGGTTGCAGGCATCGCCGGAACCTACCACACCCGGGCGGCAACGCATCGGCGGCCGGAGCGAAACGGCGAGGGCAAGGCGGCGAGAAGCTCGGCGCCGCGGTGCGGCCGGGGAGCGGCGGCGCGCCGCCGCGTGGTATACAGGATGGGTGTTCCGTGCGGCCGAATGGCGGCCGCGGCGGGTGCGGCGCCGCCGCCGGGGAACGGAACGGCGTCGGCGATGACCAGCGCGGCCCGCCGGGGCCGCACCAGTGAGAAGAGACATGCCATCATTCCGCAGAATCGCCCTCGTGACGGCGGCGCTCGGCTGGGTGCCGACCCTGGCCCTCGTGGCCGTGCACTGGACCGGTGAGAGCCACGCCGCCGCCCAGGAGCGGACGCCGATCAAGGTGACCCGCATCTACACGGGGGAGGACGGCAAGACCCACGCCGAAGAGTACGACGTGCCGCTGGGAACGCAGCGCGGCGCGACGGAGCTGTCGGAGCCGATCGACGTCACGAGCGTTCAGTTCCGGCGAACCTCGCCCGACTACTTCATCGACTGGCACACCGCGCCGCGACGGCAGTTCGTCATCACCCTGAGCGGGGAGAGCGAGGTCGTGATTGGCGACGGCAGCGTCGTCCGGCTGCACCCGGGGCACATCCTCCTGGCGGAGGACACGACCGGGCAGGGGCACATCTCGCGCGCGGTGGGCGCCGAGGACCGCATCTCGCTGTTCCTGCCCCTGGCGGAGCAGTGAGTTCGCCCGGCGACGTCGCCGCGCTGTTCGGCCTGACCGGGAAGACGGCGCTCGTGACCGGGGGCTCGCGCGGCATCGGCCGGATGATTGCCCACGGCTTCCTGCAGGCGGGGGCGACCGTCTGGATCTCGTCGCGGAAGGCGGACGCCTGCGAGCGGACGGCAGCCGAGCTGTCGGCGGCGGGGCCGTGCCACGCCCTGCCCGCGAACGTCGCCGACGACGCGGACCGCGCCCGGCTCGTGCGGGCCCTCGGCGAGCGGACCTCCCGGCTCGACATCCTCGTGAACAACGCCGGGGCGGCATGGGGCGCCCCCTACGAGGCGTTCCCCGAGTCGGGGTTCCGCAAGGTGCTCGAGCTGAACGTGACGGCGCTGTTCTTCCTGACCCGCGACCTCACCCCGCTGCTGGCGGCGGCGGCCACGCCGGACGCCCCCGCCCGGGTCATCAACATCGGCTCGATGGACGGCCTCAGGGCACCGACGGTGCTCGAGAACGGCACCTTCCCGTACTCGGCCAGCAAGGCCGCAGTCCACCACCTGACGCGGTCGCTGGCCCTCGAGCTCGCTCCCCGCCACATCACCGTCAACGCGGTCGCGCCGGGGTTCTTCCCCAGCCGGATGACCGAGGCGTCGCTGGCGCGGTTCGGCGACGAGATCGTGCGCCGCTGCCCGCTCGGCCGCATCGGTCGCCCCGAGGACATGGCCGGCGTCGCCATCTACCTGGCGTCGCGGGCCGGCGCCTACACCACCGGCGCGGTCATTCCTGTGGACGGCGGCACGTCGATTGCGTAGTTGTGAGCGGCCGCCGACACGCAGGAGGTCATTGGTCACCCTCGTGAGCTGGAACATCAGGCGCAGCGCCGATGCCTGCGCCGAGCTCCGTGAGATGGACGCGGACATCGCCCTGCTGCAGGAAGTCGGCAAGGGGGCTGCCGGCCGATTGACCGACATCTTCGGCGAGAGAAGGACCTGGGATTGGGAACAGTCCGACACTTGGCCAGCGGTGGTCAGGTTGTCCAACCGGGTCAAGGTGGAAAGGTTCACATCCGTGCCGCCAGCGTCTAGAGACGTCACCGAGAATGCCATCGCGGTGAGTGACCTCCGCACGCTGGCAGCCGCGCGTGTCACGCCGGGGCGCTATCGGAAGAGAAACCCACAGACGTTCTTCGTCTTCTCGATCTACGCACGGTGGCTCGACACGCACCCACTGGCGGAAAACTCCGCCTCCACGCGGGGCGGGCGTCCTTTCGGGATCTACTCCGACGGCTCTGCCCACCGGGCCATCTCCGACCTGTGCACGTTCATCGCCCACACGAACCCGACGGCGCACCGACTGCTGGTGGCCGGCGACTGGAACACCATCCACGGCGCGACGGACGGCAACCGGCTGGAGAAGCCCGCGCGGGCGGGGACCATCTTCGACCGGATGCAGGCGTTGGGCTTGGAGTTCGTGGGACCGCAATGGCCGGACGCCGACCGTCCGGCGGATCCGTTGCCGCAGGGACTGCCGAGCGACTCGAAGAACGTGCCGACCTTTCTCTCGGCCCAGCAACGGCGGCGGCTGCGCGACCGAGACATACTGAGCGGCAATCAACTGGACTACGTGTTCGCGTCGCGAGGCTTCCACGACAAGGTCCGCGTACATGCCATGAACGACAACTCGGGTTTCGGGCCGAGCGATCACTGTCGAATACGCATCGAAGTCGACGTCGAGTAGTCCGACCATCGCCAGCGGGATTGCGGCTCTGACCACACTCGAAGCCGACCGTCAGTCCAGCAGCCGGTACGCCAGCAGCTCGCCGGCGTGGCCGCCGCCGCTGACCGCGACGACGATGTACTGCGCCCCGTCGTGCAGGTAGGTCATCGGCGACCCCGACACCCCGGCCGGCATCAACACCTCGCCGACCTCCTCCCCGGTCATCTTGTCGTAGGCCCGCAGCATCGCGCCGACCTCACCCCACGGGGTGGTGAACGTCCCCGGCTCGCCCGCGATCACCAGCGTCTTCGTGATGAGGGTGCCGACCCGCCCGACCCGGCCGGTGCGGGGAATCTCGACGCCCTGCAGTTCCGGGTGGTTGCGGACGTTGTCGGGCGTCTCGCCATGCGGGATCTGCCAGAGATGGTCGCCGGTCTTCAGGTCGATGGCGGTGATGCGTCCCCACGGCGGCTTGATGAGAGGCAGCCCGCGGATGGTCAGGGCCCGGTCGCGCGACGCCACCCCGGCGGGGTTGCCGCGGATGAAGTCCATGTCCGACCGCGCCGGATCGTTCACGAGCCCGAGCGAGGTCACGGTGGTGAACGAGTAGCCGTAGAAGATGTCGGTCTCGGGGTCCATGGACCCGCCCGGCCAGTTGGTGCCGCCCCCCGCCGACGGCAGCATGAGCGTCCCGTACGGCCCGTCGGGGTCGGCGACCACCGGCGGCGTGAAGATCGGGCCCATCCGGAAGTTGGCCACCCGCGCGAGCGCCTCGGCGTGCAGCTCGGGCGTGAAGTCGATCAGGTCCTCCACTCCGACGCCCTGCCGGTCGTAGGGGGCGGGGCGCGTGGGGAACGGCTGGGTCGCGGCGAGCAGCTCGCCCGGCACGTCGGACTGCTCCATCGGCCGCTCCTCGATGGGCCAGATGGGCTCCCCCGTCACGCGGTCGAGGACGTAGAGCCACGCCTGCTTGCTCGGCTGGGCCACGATCTTGCGCTCGACCCCGTCGATGACGACGTCGGCGAGGATCGGCGCGCACGGGAAGTCCCAGTCCCACACGTCGTGGTGGATGGCCTGGAAGTGCCACAGCCGGTCGCCGGTCTCCAGATCCACCGCCACGATGCTGTCCGAGAACAGGTTGTCGCCGTGACGGTGCCCCCCGTAGTAGTCGTTGGTCGGCATCTCGGTCGCCAGGTACACGATGCCCAGCTCGAGGTCGACGCTGGTCTGCCCCCACACGCCGGTGTTGCCGGTGTAGCGCCACGAGTCGTTCAGCCACGTGTCGTTCCCGAACTCGTCGGCGCCGGGCAGGGTGTGGAAGATCCATTTCCGCTCGCCGGTGTCGGCGTCGAACCCGCGGACGTAGCCCTTCGTGTTGCGCATGGACACCGGCGCGCTGCCGGGCACGTGGGCGGCCCCGATGACGATGGTGTCGCCGGCCACCAGCGGCGTCGCGTGAAGGCCGATGGAGCCGCCCAGGGGATCGATCTCCTGGTCCATGTTCTGCATCAGGTCGACGACGCCGTCCTCGCCGAACCCCGCGATGCGCTGTCCCGTCTTCGCGTTCAGCGCGACCATGCGGTAGCCGGGGGTCACGTAGATGATCTGCCCGTCGCCCCCGTCATCCCGGTAGGCGAGGCCGCGGCCCGACCGGCGGCGGGGCGCCACCTCGGCCCGCTCGCCCTCGTCGAGGCGGTGCATCCACAGGTACTCGCCGGTCGCCGCGTCGGCCGCGACCACCGCGCGGCGCGTGCCGGCCGTGGTGTAGATGACCCCGCCGGCCATGAGCGGCGTGGCCTGGAAGTTGTACTCGGGCTCGGGCCCGAAGTTGTCGGTCTTGAGCCGCCACACCAGCTCGAGGTCCTCGAAGTTGTCCCTGTCGATCTGGTCGAGGGGCGAGTAGCGGGTGCTGGCCTCGTCGCCGCCGTAGTGGCGCCACTCGCCGCCCCGAGCGCCGGCGCCGGTCTGCCCCCAGACCGCCGGCGCGACGAGCAGGGCGGCGGCGAGCAGGCTCGCGATGCGCCGGCGACCGGCGCCGCGGGAGTCCATCTCTCGGAAACGAGGGCTGCGTAGGGTCATGTCTGCAACACTCCTTGCGCGCAGCGTCGGTGCGCCCGCGCTCAGCCGACCATCGGCGATCCAGTCCGGGGCGGCCGCCGGCCGAGCCGCCGGACGGGGGCGGCATCCGGCCGGCGCGCCCGCCGACCGCGACTCGCGGCGTCGGGCCGCCGGCGGCGCGCGCCCGTGATCCGGCGTCGGCTTCCCGGGCCGAGCGAACCTCGATTACCCCGCCCCGGCCGCGGCCCGCGCCGACCCGCGCCGGCCGGCGACGGCGGGTACGATCTCGTCCTCCATCAGGCTGTACAACGACCGCCGGTGAGCGCGCAGCGTCCTTCCGGGGTTGGGCGACGAGGTCATCACCGTGACCAGCCGCAGTTCGGGCACGACGTAGATGAACTGCCCGCCGTAGCCCCAGGCGTAGAAGGCGTCGTAGCCGGCCAGCTCCCGCACCCACCAGCCGTAGCCGTAGGCGCGGTCCGGGCTCCGGGTCCTCGTCGCGTGCGCGACTATCGAGGTGTGCACCCAGTCCTCGGAGACGATCTGCCGCACGCCGACGCGTCCGCAGTCGAGGTACATCTCACCGATGGCGAGCATGTCGCGCGGCAGCATCGACATTTCGTTCCCGCCGAAGTACACGCCCTGCGGATCGGTGGTCCACCGCGGCACCGAGATTCCCATCGGCTCTCCCAGGTAGCGCTGCGCGAACCGGTGGGTATTCATGCCGGAGGCCTTCGCGACGATCGCCGACAGCAAGTGCGTATTGCCGGTGCTGTAGATCATCCGCGTGCCCGGCTCGGCCACCAGGGGCCGGGTCAGCACGTGGCGCACCCAGTGCCGGCTCTGCACCCAGCGGCCGTAGTTCCGGTTGCTGGTGGTCTCGAGGCCCGACCGCATCGTCAGCAGGTCCTCGACGGTGATGCCGCGCTTCGCGGGGTCGTCGACGAGGTCGGGGAAGAAGCGACCGACGGTATCGTCGACGGCGAGGTGTCCGCGGTCGACGGCGATGCCCACCAGCAGCGAGATCAGGCTCTTCGAGGCCGACTTCAGGTTGGCGGCCCGGTTCGGCCTCGCGCCGTTGAAGTACTCTTCGACCCGCAGCAAGCCGTCCACCGAGACCAGCAGTGAACGCATGCGCGGGAGCTCGGCGACCCGGGCCAGGACCGTCTCGAACCCGGCGTCCGGCTCGACGCCGCTTCCCGCGCGGACCGGCCCGAACAGCGCCAGACCGGCGACCGCCGCCGCGCACACGCAGAACAGCCGCAACCCGCCTCGGCCGTGACGCATGAAGCTCAATCCGTCTCGCGGGCCCCGTTTCGCCAGAGGTCGGCGGTGCGCCGACACCGGGACACGCCCCGCCCCGCCGTCAGGCCCGTCGAAAGACGGCGGGGAACTCATGCGGCCGCGAAACCGGCGCTGGTAAACGGCAGCCATCCTACCACTGACAAAGCCGATGCCGTCAACGACGACCCGAAGTGCGTTCTGCATGGCATGTGTATCGTCGCCAATCCCGGTTCGCAACAGAATCGGCAGCACCGCCGAGCGGGCGGCAACGGCGGCGCCCAGCCGCCCCCGACCGCGGCGGGCTCTGCGATAATCGACTGCACCGTCGTCTGCCGCCGACATCGAAAGCGGAACACTTCTGTCTCGAAGCACACATCATGCCGACCACCAGTCATCACGATCGCAGGCCGGTCACCTTCCGGTTCGAGAACGTCGGTCCCGTCAGAAACGCCTCCCTGGAGCTCGGCGATCTGACGCTCATCGCCGGCCGCAACAACACCGGCAAGACCTACCTCGTCTATACGCTCTACGGCTTCCTGAAGACGTGGGACACATGGCCCGGTGCGGCCGCTTCATATCCACACACCCGTGCGCCGGGGTCGCCGGACCGCGGATCGAGACATGCCATCTTCGACCAGCTCGTCGAGCTTCGTCGAGCTCAAGAAAACGCTCCCCGAAGGCAAAGCGATGGAGCAACTACGACGGTCCGCGCCGCTCCTGGAATACCTTCGCGCCGTTTGTCAGGTCGAATCAGGCGAAGCAGCCCCGAAGTCGACTTCGGAGCGCTACTTCATCGTGGCTGAGAAGGGCGGTCGGCGGCTGGACAAGCAACCGGTGAAGACCGAGCCGGCCGGGCGTGTCCGGACGGCGCAGTTCGGGAACATGACCATCAGGACCTTCATCGGAACGCGTGTTTCTCTCGCGACCTTGACTGGTGAGTGACTGGAGGCATCCGGCGGCCTGAACGCGACAGCCCGGGCCCACGGCGGCCCCGGCCCGACCCCACAGCTCGGCCGGATTCGGCATAGAATTGAATCATCGGCTCGGCGGGCACGGCTCTTCGCGCCGGACGCCGCACACGGAAGAACCCAGGGGCCGCGCGCCGTCGACGATGGGCCCGCGGAAAGCGTGGCCGGTTCGGGAGGTCGAAGAATGAGACGCACGGTTTGCCTGACGACCCTGACGGCGGTGGCCGTCCTGACCGCCGTCGCCGCCAACGAGGCGCGGCAGGAACGCTTCGGCATCCGCACCCTGCAGATCGCCGACAACCTCTACGTGCTGACGTCCGATCCGGCCGAGCAGGGCATGCGCACCGGGGGAAACACCGCGGTGTTCGTGACCGCGTCGGGGGTCACTCTGGTCGACACGAAGATCCGGGGCTACGGCGAGGACATCCTGGCCGAGGTGGCGCGCATCACCGACAACCCGGTGACCACGATCATCAACACCCACACCCATTGGGACCACAGCGGCGCCAACACCGAGTTCCCCGACACCGTCGATTTCGTGGTGCACGAGAACACCGCCGGGCACATGGCGAGCACGGACTGCGCCGACGGCGCGGGGTACCAGGGCGGGTCCATCAAGAACTGCGAGGCGTTCACCGGCGACAACGCGCGGTTCCTGCCGAAGATCACCTTCGCCAACCGGACGTCGCTGTTCAGCGGCGCGGACCAGATCGACCTCTACTACTTCGGGCGGGGCCACACCGACGGCGACACCTGGGTGGTGTTCCGCGAGGCCCGGGCCATGCACACCGGGGACATGATGGCCCGCAAGGGGCTCCCGTTCATCGACGCCGACAACACCAACGGCAGCGCCACCGAGTTCGGCCAGACCCTGCAGAACGCGGTCGACGCCATCGAGGACGTGGATGTCATCATTCCCGGGCACAACGACGATCCCCTGACCTGGGACGACCTCGTCGACTACGCGGCCTTCTACGACAACCTGCTGACCCGGGCGCAGGCGGGGGCCGCGGCCGGGCAGAGCGTCGAGGAGACGGTGGCGGCGTACTCGGTGCCCGAGGAGTACAGCGACTTCCAGGCCCCGACGAACCGGGTCGAGCAGATAGTCGGGCTGATCTACGAGGGACGATAGGAGGACGGGAGCCGGTACGGCGCCACGTGACCGGGCGGGCGCCGGGTCGTGTCCCCCCGCCGACGGCTCGCCGTGGGCAGCCGACGCCGAGACCGTCGGCGCCACGTGACCGGGCGGCGCCGGGTCGTGTCCCAGGACACGAGGTCGGCAGCCGCGACTTCCACCACGCGCCCGTGCCTTGGACAGCGTAACTCGTTTATAATCAGAATGTTACAGTGAGGTAATTTGACTTGCCAGCGGTTCGTCGCCTATGATGAACCGTTTCCGTAGACTCATCCCGTTCCAGGAGATCAACTTCCATGAAAGACTGTGCCCGAAGCGCTTGGGTCGTGGCCGGCTGCGTCACGGCGATGCTGTTGGCGGCCGCGCCGGTCGGCGCCCAGGATCTCGAAGACTGGCAGGAAGCCGAGCTGCGCACGCTGGTCGCTGCCGTGGACGAGGCCCGCCGCGGGGGACGCGCTCCCGACCAGGGCGTCATCACCTACCTGCCCAGCTATCTCAAGGGCGGGGACGACCTCACCTACGTCCCGTTCACGCTGCTCATCGATCCGGCGGCGGTGAGCGACGGCGACAGCGCCGTCCAGGACAACGTCGTGGCGTACGTAGCCATGGCCGAGGCCGGCTCCGACTCGAGGGAGCTGGCGTTCGAGAACGGCTTCTATGCCGAGGCCGGCACGCGGGAGGGCGGTCGCGTGCGCGTTCCCAGCAACCTGCAGGCCGAGGGCGGCGACTACGACCTCTACATCGCCATTCGCTACAGCTTCGACGGCGAAGCGCCGGTGGAGCGGTCCATCGACGCCTTCGGGCGGACCAGTTCGGTCACGGCCGTGCCGCCCATCTCTGTCCTGCACGAGCGGGTGACGATTCCCGACTTCTGGAACGACGACCTGCAGACCAGCAGCGTCATCCTGACCCAGGCCGTGCGGCAACTGACCCAGCAGCCGTCGGAGGACGAGCTTGCCCGGTCGCCCTACATGGTCGGCGCCAACCTCGTCGAGCCGAAGCTGAACGGCAATTTCACCAGGCAGGACCTGCTGGGCTTCGTGTTCGCCATCTACAACGCCGGGCACCGTCGCGGCATGCCCGACATCACCGTCGACTACGAGTTCTACACGCGGACGGACGGCGACGAGCAGTTCTTCAACCGTACCGACCCGCAGGTGCGGAACGACCAGACGCTGCCGCCGGGGTTCGACGTGAGGCAGTTCCAGTTGGTGGAGGGCTTGAACATCCCCCTCGGCGGGTTCCCGGCCGGCGACTACCGCCTGGCGATCAAGGTCACCGACAACCGGGAGGACGAAGAAATCACACAGGACCTCCTGTTCTCGGTCAACTGAAGAGCCCGACACCGGTGGCGGCGCCGCTCTTGCCGCCAGCGCCACCCTCAAGCCGGCAGTCCGCATCGCTCCAGCGGCGCGGACTGCTGGCTCCCGGCCCTTCCGGGCGGCGGCGCGCCGTTTCCCACCGCGCAAAACTACCCGCTGCCCGGACGTTCCTGCCCGCGGCTCGGGGTGTTCCCCCGCCGGGTCTGGTCAGCGGGCGCCTTCCACCACGACGGTCATGTCGCCGCTGAAGGTCGACAGGTCGAGACGGCCACCGCCGCCGCCAACGGTTCCGTCTATCTCGCGGCGACCGTCGCCGTTTCATTCCCCAGCGGATCTCCGGCCCGTCCAGCTCGACCGTCTGATTGCCCCGGCCGAGCGTGATCGAGGCGCCGGTCAGTAGTTCGGTTCCGGGGCCGCCAGCCGCTTGCGTCCAGACACCACGTCGTAGAAGTCTCCGCCGTCGTCGTCATCGCGGGTCATCAGCGACACGAAGGGGACGACCGCGAGGGGCACGAAGAAGGTGAAGTACGACGGATCGACGCCCTCGCCGCCGGCGGTCAGCGCCCCGACGAGGAGGCGCAGGACGGGCCCCGCCGACTCGGGGGTGGTGAGCCCGGCCGCCAGCGCGATCTTGATAGCCGCGAACCAGGCGAGCCCGGCCCCGTAGCCGACGGCCATGCCCCACCACGCGCCCTGCTCGGTGGTTCGCCGCCAGTAGAGGAGGTAGCCGAGGGCGACGGCGGGCGGGACCACCATGGCGAAACCGAACAGCAGCAGGTCGAGGATGGAGATCGTGGTGCGGGTGGCGACGTACCAGGCCGCGACCGCCGCCGCGAAGGCGTAGACGGTGGTGGTGACGCGGTAGGCTGCGAGGCGCTGCTCCGACGTCCGGCGAAGGCGGGCGGGCAGCCAGTCGTCGACGACCATGGTGGCGCTCGACAGCAGGATGGGGCCGCCGGACGAGATGACCGCCGCGAGCACGGCGGCCAGGGCCACCCCACCGACCACGGGGTCGATCTCGGAGGCGAGGGTGGTGAGGTTCCGGTAGCCGCTCAGCCCCGCGTCGAAACCGTAGCGGGCGGTGGTGAGGATGCCGATGAGGCCCGCGAGCACCGACATCGCGGCCGCGATGAGCCCCCCGAGCAGGAACGCGGGGGCGATCTGCCGCTCCGTCCGGGCCGCCGTCGAGTAGTTCGTGTACACCGAGGCGGCCGGCGTGTGCACCGCCGCCGCGAAGAACATCCCGATGACCGGGAGCCATCCCGCCCCCACGAACCCCCACCAGGCCGTCTCGCTGCGGGAGGCCTCTGCGAGGCGGCCGCCGACGGCCGCGGTGACCTCGGGCCAGCCGCCGAGCTGGTCGATGCCCGCCAGCCCCACCCAGAGCAGGCCGACCAGCACGACCGAGCAGTGGATGAGGTTGGTGACCGCGGTGCCCCACAGCCCCCCGAGGGAGACGTAGGTGGAGAAGATGACGGCGGCCACCATGACCCCGCCGAACATCGAGAGGGGGGTGAGGGTGCTCAGGATGACCCCGATGACGTAGGCCTCGATGAGGTTGACGACGACGTACTCGGTCTGGACGCAAAGGCTCGTGAGCCACTGGCACCGCCGTGCGCCGAAGCGGATGGTGAACAGCTCGCCGACGGTGCGAAGACGGAAGCGCCGGTAGTAGACGCCGAAGAAGATGCCGACGATGGCGAGGGCGAGGAACGTGTTGATGCCGTACCACCACAGGTTCCAGACGCCGCCGGTGATGACGTCGCCGGCCACCCCGTAAGTGCCGGCGCCCCCGATGCGGGTGCCGGCGACCCCGAATGCGACCATGGCGGTGGACATGCCGCCCCCGGCCACCGCCCAGCCCGCCGAGCTGCCGGCGCGGCGGGCCATGAGGCTGCCGACGGCGGTGGCCGCCACCAAGTAGACGACGATAGTCGCGAGCGCGATGGCGTCCATGCGCAGGCTCCTCTCCGGCTCGGCCGGCCGCCCTCCATCACGGGTGGTCAGACCTGGGCGTCCCTTGTCTTCGGGGAGCGCCGCCCTCCCGGTGCGGGGCGAACGCGGGTTCCGCCGCGGCTACGCCGGGGCGGTCAGCGCGGCGAGGATGTCGTCTATCGCGTCCCGCGCCTTCGTCCGCATCTCGTCGTCGGTGGCGTCCTGAATCGGATGCGGGACGAAGACCGATCCGCTCGCGATCTCGGGCATGCCGAGCGCCTCCGCCTGCATCTTGGCGGGGCGGACGAACTCGCTCGACGCCACCATGACGGCGGGGATGCCGCGGGCCTCGTAGTCGACCAGGTCGTGCACACTGCACGACGTGCAGGACCCTCAATCGGCGAGGGCCTGGATGACGGCCCGGCAACGTGCGCCCACCTCCTCGCGCAGGTCGTCCGGGGCCGGTTTCGTGTACGTCGGCTTGCGGAGCCGGACGACCTCGAGCAACGGCAGGCGCTCGCGCACGAGGCGCTCGACCTCGTCGCAGAAGACATCGCCACGCGCCTTCGCGATGTCGATGATACCCAGCGCGCCCTCGAGGCGGGCGGGCCGAGCCGCGGGCCGCCGCCCCAGGGCGGCGCGCTCGTCGGTGGGGTCGAGAATGACGGGAGATTCGTCGTGCATGGCGGTCGTCTCAGTCGGCGCGCTTGCCGGCGATGGCCTCTCGCAGTCCTTCGAGCTTCGCCATCCGTTCCCGCAACTGCGCCATCGCTTCCTGGAGGCCGTCGATGCGCTCGTGCAGGTTGTTCAGGTCCGCCCGCAGGTTGTTCAGGTCCGCTCGCAACCAGGCGAACAGCCCGAGCAGCAACGCCGGCGTCAGCCAGTCGGTAATCGTGTCCGTGTCCGCTCCGGGGTTCCGCTCCGTGCGACGCCCCGACCCCATCCTAACAGCCCGCGGCCCCGGACGGCCCGCCGCGGGCGCTCATACCACGATCTCCCGCGTCACCGCCGTGGACCCCGCGGCGCCGCTCGCCCAGCCGCCCACCACCGCCGAGAACTTGCCGGCGGTGCCGCCGGCCACCACGATCAGGATGTCGTCGTCGCGGCGGAACTTGGGCAGGGGCGTGTCCAGCCCCTCTGCCGTCGGCCGACCGTCCGGACCGAGGAGTTCCGGCGGCACGGCGCCGAGGGCCATGCCCTTCCGGCACTCGTCGTCGGGCAGCAGATCGCGCAGGGGCCTCGCCGTCACCTCCTGGATGCGGGCCCGCAGGTCGGCCTTGGTGTAGCCGTCGCGCGCGAACGTCTTCGCGTGCTCGGGGCTGACCACCAGCAACACCTCGCCCATGCGGTGCAGCCGCGGATGGGCCACCGTCTCCATGCACCAGCCCATGCTGGCCCCGAGCGACCGCGCGGTGCGCGAAAGCTGGTCGCGGATGGCCCGCGGCCCCTCGCCGGCGAAGACGGTGACGGTGCTCGCCCCGGGCGGGAACCCGCGCTCGACGTGCAGCGGCTCCCAGGCGCTGACCTCCTCGTTCTCGCCGATGCAGCAGGTGAACTTGCCCGGCTGCCCCAGCGTCGACATGTCGACCTCGCCGGGCCGTCCGCCCCCGACGTTGCGCACCAGGAGCTGCAGCGCCCGCCCGATGGTGGCGTTGGCGCGAAACCCCTGGCCGAAGACGTTGCCGCCGCAGTTGAGCCCGATGCGCTCGCGGATGGGCCCGTTGACGACGATGACCGGCGTGGCGAAGTAGGTGGTGGCCAGCACCCCGTGCAGGTTGAACGTGTCGGTGCATGCGGCCTCCGCGGCGGCGATGACTACGGGCAGGTACTCGGGCCGGCAGCCCGCCATGACCGCATTGATGGCGACCTTCTCCACCGTGGCGGGGGCGAGGTTGGGGGGCACGCGGGCAACGACGTCCGCGGCCGGGCGGCTCGTCCCCTCGAGCATCCGCAGCACCCGGTCCTCGGTCGGCGGCACTACCGGCAGCCCGTCGCCGAGCCCCTGCGCCGCCATGAACTCGAACGGGTCGTCGTCGACCGGGATGCGCACGCGACGCGCCCCGAGCGTCGCCGCGCCCCGCCGCACCGCGAGGCGGCGGGCGACCTCGGGGTCGTGGACCTTCGACCCGCACCCCGGGCGATGCTCGGGCAGGTCGTCTCCGTCGCGGACGATCTCGGGGGCGGCGACCCCGCATGCCTCCGCCGCCTCGCCGATCAGCGCCATCAGGTCCTGCTTCACGAAGCCCTCGAAGCTGCGCCGGACCCGGCACGCCCCGCCGGCCAGCACCAGGGCCGGCACCGCGTCGAACCCGTAGTCGGCCGACACCGTGAGTTCGGCGTCGAGGGCCACGTCGAAGCTCAGGCCGTGCCGGTCGACGAAGCCGGCGGTGTCGGCGTCGGGGTCTTGCGAGATTCCCGCCACCCGCAGGCCGTGCGGACCGAGGGCGCGATGGATTCGCTCGACGAGCGGCGCCGTCAGCTCGCACGTCGCGCAGTCGTGCTTGAAGAAGAAGAGCAGGGTGGCCCCGGGGGCGTCGGCGTCGCCGTCGAACGCGAGGGCTGCGCCCCGCCGGTCGGTCAGCGAGAACGCCGGCGCCTCGGCGCCGGCCGCGGGCAGGTCGGACATGGCGGAGAGTTTAACCCGAGGGGTGGTCCCGACGTCGGGGCGCCGCCGGCCGGCTGGCGCGTGGCAACCCGGGTTTCTTCGCAGCGGGCGGACGTCGAACCCGAGGGGTGAGCGCCCGACGTGGCGCGGCCCCAAGGCTCCCGCCACCCTGGTGTACCATGTCCATTCCACGAGCGAGCGAGTCGCATCCAGGGCGAAGACGGCTTCCGCCCGGCGGCAACGGCCAAGCCGACACCGCGGAAGCGAACGCGCCAGCGGGCCGAGCATGCCGGACCTGAAACCGGGTGAGCCGCGCTGCTCGACATGCCGGGGTTCGCCGGAGGTTGACGAGGTTCCATGCAGCGAGACGTCCTGCTGTCGATGATACTGGTCGCCGCGACGGGCCTGCTGGCGGGCTGCGACTCCGTGAGTTCGCTCAATCCGTTCTCTCCCGAGGAGGACGACCTGCAGCCGACGTTCGCCGAGTTCGTGCCGGACCAGACGTGGCCGGTCGGGACCGCCGTCCACCTGTCGCTGCCGTCCGCGCGCGGGGGCAACCCGCCCCTGACCTACGCGCTGTCGCCGGCCCTGCCCACCGGGCTGACTTTCGACGCCGATGCCCGCACCATCGCCGGCACCCCCACCGCCGCGCAGTCGGAGAGCCGCTACGTCTATGCGGTGACCGACGACGACCAGGACACCTCCTCGATCCAGTTCCTGATCACGGTGGTGGCCTCGAACCAGACGAATACCGGCGCCGCGGATGCGCGGTCCGGGCGCGATTCGGGACGGTGACGGCGGCGAGGACTGGCTGGCGCGGGACGACCGCGAGACGATTCAACTCGACCCACCGACGGAAGCGCATCCAGTCGTCCCGCCCAGGGGGCGAATCGCTCACGAGCCGCCCGTGCGCAGCCACGCCGACAGGACGACGACCAGGCCGTCAAACCAAGGGGGCAGTGTCCTGCATCCCTCCCATCGTGACGCCACGGGCTGGTCCGCCGCCGCTCAGGGTCGCGGCGCGGTCAGCAGCGCCGCGTAGAGGTCGTTGAACGTAACGCCACGGGCTGGTCCGCCGCCGCTCAGGGTCGCGGCGCGGTCAGCAGCGCCGCGTAGAGGTCGTTGAACGCCCCGACGTCGAGATCGAGCATCACCTCGACGTGGCGGCCGCGGGGGTCGCCGGGCGCCGTCACGGTGGTGGCGCCGCAGGCGGGGCCGAACGCGGTCTCGACCGCGATGGGCAGCGCCTCGGACGCCGTGACCACCGACGGATCGACGAGCCAGGCCGCGGTGACGCAGTCCCACACGTACCAGAACGCGGCGGGGTCGCGGGCGAAGCGCGGTCCCATGTGGTGCTGCATGAGCCGGGTGAGGGGCGTGTCGGCGGCGACTATGCGGTCGAACAGGGCCTTGCCCACCGGGGCGTGGTTGGTGATGTCGAGGCCGAACATCACCATCGAGGGCACGCCGGCCTGGAGGACCTCGGCCGCGGCGTCCGGGTCGAACCAGATGTTGAACTCGGCGGCGGGGGTGACGTTGCCGGGCACGCGCGCGGCCCCGCCCATGAACACGAGGCGCTTCACGCGGGGCGCCAGGTCGGGACGCATCCGGAACACGTGGGCGAGGTTGGTCAGGGGGCCGACGGCGACGAGAGTGACCTCGTCCGGCCGGCGCTCGATGGTGTCGATGATGAACGACGCAGCGTCGTCCGGCCGGGGCCGGACGGCGGCGAAGCGCCCCCCGTGCGGAGGAACGACGTCGGGTGGGGCGTCGAAGGCGCCCTTGAAACTGATCGGCCCCCACTGCGCCTCGTGCCGGGCCGCCCGCTCGGGCGTGTTGACGAGAGGGGCCCGCGCGCCGAGATGCAGCGGGACGTGGCCCGCCCCCACCAACTCCAGCAGGTGCAGCATGTGCTCGGCGCCCTGGAGAACGGTGTGGTTGCCCGCGACGACGGTGACGCCGAGCACGTCGACGCGGTCGGGCCGGCCGAGCAGCATCGCGAGGGCCGCGGCGTCGTCGTTGAAGACGGCCGAGTCGGTGTCGAAGACGATGGGTTCAGGCTCAGAACCGGACATTGACCCCCACCTGCGCCCGGCGGGTGTCGCCGAGCCCGCTCCGGATGGTGCCGTCGAAGTTGAAGAGCAGCGACCCCTGGGCGGTGTCGAGAATGTTGTCGGCGTTCATCAGGTTGAACATCTCGAACACCGGCTCGATGGCGACGCCGTTGGCGGTGACGAAGCGCCGCGAGACCCGCACGTCCCAGGTGACGAACGCGTTGTTCCGGCGCAGGGTGTTTCGCTGGAGGATGGACCCGTCGGCGCAGATCCGGTCGGACGGCTGCGCCGCGCGCCCCCCCGGCTCGGCGCACCGGGCGGAGACCGGCGAGGCCGACAGGTACTGGAAGGCGTTGTCGAAGCGCACCGCGCCCGGCAGCGCGAGCAGCACGTAGCCGTTCACGGCGTGGCGCCGGTCGCGATCGGACCAGCCCCACTCGGGCGCCAGATCGGCCGCGCTCGCGTAGCGGAAGACGAACGGGTCGCGTTCGTTGTCGTCGTCCGATCGGTCGTAGGCGAGGGTGTAGTTGGCCTCGAACGTGAGGCGCCCGCCCAGGGCGTCCTGCCCCCGCAGGCCGACAGTCACGCCGCGGTAGCGCGAGCGGGCGCTGCTCTCGGCCACGGTCAGGGTCCCGATGCCGCCGCCCCAGGGGTGCGTGCCGAAGCCGAACGGGGCGCCGAGGGCGGGATCGTTGCGGTTGACGAAACGGAAGAGGTTGTCGGTCCGGGCGTGGATGAAGGTCACGCTGGCGGCGAGGCCGCGTCCGAGGTCGCGATCGACGGCGGCGCTGAACGACCACGTGCGCGGCAGCTCCAGGTTGCGGTCGGCGACCTGGATGTCGGGCAGGAACGGCTGGGTCGCCGAGCCGTCGATCTGGCCGTCGAGCGGCGGTACCGGTCCCAGCGCGGGCGAGGCGGCGCTGCTGCGGAAGATGATCTGCTGGAAGGCGCCGTTGGTGGTGCGGTGCCCGGCGAAGACGAGCAGCGGAATGCGCGCCACGTACGACCCGGCGTTCGCGCGCACCACGGTGCGGCCGTCGCCGCCGGCGTTCCACGCCAGTCCCAGACGGGGCTGGAAGTTGTCCAGGTCGTGGGGAATCCGGCCGTCGGACGGGAAGCGGGGATCGTCGAGATAGGGCGCGAAGAACGTGTCGCCGGGCGCCACGAACATGTCGGGGTGCCAGGAGCCTTCCCAGCGCAGACCGAGGTCGACGGTCAGCCGGTCGTGCGGCGTCCACGTGTCCTGCACGAAGAGCCCCAGTTCCTGCGTGACGAGCTGCTGCCGGCCGAGTCGATCGGGGGCGATGCCGGGCACCGTCGCCGCCTGCAGGTAGAGCAGCACCGGCCCGGTGATGTCGGCGCCGGCCGGACACACGCCCAGGTCGCTGCTCGATCCGTCCGAACACGTCACGTAGCGGTGGCCGCGAGTGGCGAAGTCGATGAAGCCGTCGACCGAGTCGAAGATGTAGCGGCTGTTGGCGAACCCGATGAACTGCTGCGCGGCGCTGGTCCGGTTGTACTCCACGCCCGCCTTGACGAGGTGCCGACCGAGCAGGACCGAGGTGTTGTCGAGCACCTGGATACGGTCGTCGTGCGACGGGTCGACGGGCAGGAAGAAGGGCAGCCCAATGCGGAAGCCGTCGGCGAAGTCCATCGCGATGTCGGGGAACGGCCGCCCCCCGAGGCGGTCGAACTGCGGCGGCCCGGGCCGCGCCGCCCCCGGCATCAAGGGGCCGTCGTACCAGCGGGGCCGATGCTCGCGCGCCCACTGGAAGCGGAACTCGTTCGAGAGCGTGTTGCCGAGCAGCGAGCGAAGCCCGGTGTTGAGGGCGTTCGAGCGGTTGCGTTCGATGCCGTTGGCGGACTGTCCCCACGAGTCGACGTCGAAGGTGCCGTTCACCTGCTCGGACCACGTGTGGTTGAACTTGGCGCTGAACTGGTGGCGGGCGTCGAAGGTCACGTCCGCCTTGGCGAGGAACGACCGCGCATCGTCGGTGCGGCGGATCGGCCCGAACTCGTCGTCGAACAGGCCCGGCCAGCGCGTCTGCAGGAAGCTCTCCAGCCGTCCGAGCGCGGCGGGGTTCACGACCTGCCGCTCGGCCTGGCGGGTCTCGGCCGCCGTCTGTTCGTCGTAGGCCACGAAGTAGAACGCGCGGTCGCGCACCAGGGGCCCGCCCAGCGTGCCGCCGAACTGGTTGCGGCCGAAGTCGGGCTCGCCGCCGCCGCGGGCGGCCGAGTACGCGGCCGAGATCTCGTCCCACTGCCCGTGGTAGTGGGTGGAGCCGCTGGTGTCGTTGGTGCCCGACTTGGTGATGACGTTGACGAAGCCGCCGGCCGAACGGCCGTACTCGGCCGTCGCCCCCTGGTTGACGACCACGAATTCCTCTATCGCGTCCTGGTTGAAGGTGAACGCGGGCCGCTGGCCGCCCCGCTGCTCGCCGAAGAACGGGTTGTTGAAGTCGGCGCCGTCGACGATGATGTTGTTGAAGATGCCCCGCTGGCCGGCGATGTTGAGCACGTCGCCGTCCGGTCCCTGCGAGATCGATGCGCCCGGCGTCAGCAGCGCGAGGTCGAGATAGTTGCGGCCGTTGCTCGGCAGCCGGTCGACCACCTCCTCGGTCACGCGCTGCGAGCTCGTGACGTCGGCCGTCGACACCAGCGCCGCCTCGGCCGCCACGGTGATCGTCTCCGCCGCCGTCACCTGCAGTTCGAACACCAGATCGAGCGTCTCGCCGACGCGCAGCGGCGCTCCCTTCCAGGCGCTCGACGCCGTACCCGCCGGCGGCGGTCACGGTGAGATCGTAGGTGCCGAGGGGCAGCAGCGTGCGGACGAACGTGCCCGCCGACGTGGTCTCGACGACGGTCTGCAGGTCGGTCTCGCGGTGCAGGATGACGATGACCGCGCCCGGCACGGGCTGGCCGACGGGGTCGCGAACCGTGCCGCGAATCACCCCGGTCGTGGCGCCGGCCTGGGCCCCCGCGTGCGGCGAAGCTACGAGCAGCATCATCAACGCCGAGGCCGCCATCGCGAAGCCGCGCCACGGCGTGCGTGGAGCATCGTCCAAAATGGTGCTGTTCTTTCGCATCGCTGCTATTTCGATGACCTTCGTGTAAGCTCCATATTGCCGACGCTTCCCTGTACATCTTCTGCGCTGTAGATGAGAACCACGGAAACACCCGCCTACAGTGGGGAAGAATCTGTCGGCGTCAAAAAAAGCTCAAACATCACCGAGCGGTCGTCACCAGGATCGACTCGAAGCGGTGGCTTGAGCATTTTCGTTACCTCACTATCGTATTTGAATTCATACGAGTACTTCGCATCCGGTTTTACTGCGCCGGATTGAACGCTCTCAGCTCGTCCCGGGTGATGAGTTATGGTGACTCCGGTCAATAGGAGGGGTACGTCTCCCGTCGCCCTAACAGCCCGTGGACGAATCGGTTCGTGAGCGGGCCTGTTCAAGCAGCTTGGGGACGAGCCGAGCCCCAGGGGGCGACCGGAGCCCATTTGGCCCTCCAGAGGCCGGACGCCCCCAGAGGCCCATGAGGCGTTCGATCAGCCCGAGAATCGCCGAAAGAGCCCGCCCCTGCAGGCTCCGGGGCGTCGACGCCCGTCAGGCGGCGCAGCAACAGACCCAGGTTGCAGCAGCCGCCTGGACCGCACCCGCTTGCGGACATTCTCATGGCCGCGCACCCACACCCGACGGACCCCCGGTCTCATACTGGTGAGCGAAAGGCCGCTCCACCAGACGGCAGCGTTGAGACGACGGCCCCGGTCCCCGCGAATACGCCGACGATTCCCGGGCGCCGGCGCAGCACGCTTCTCCGGCGGCGTCTCACCCGTCTTCTTGTCCTGCCAGACGCGCCGACCACGCGCCGGCTCGCGGTAGCTGCGTACACCAAGGTCGTCGAGCCCACCAGCGTCGCGTCGCTGTGATACCCCTTGTCGGCCACCACCTCTTCGGCCCTCACCGTCAGGCTGAACCGCCTCCACCTGCTCCGCCGCTTCGTCAGCGTCTCCGGCAGCTCGCCGTATCACCCTCCGACGCGTCCTGAACCGTCACCGACAGGAGCGCTCCCGTCTCCAGGTCGACACCGGCTCCGCCTTGTGGGCCAGATGCGTCCGAGCATCTTCGCGATCTTCGCGTCCGGGTCGGGAGACGTCCACTCTTCATTCGACGTCTTCCGGCCCTTCCGCGAACGGTCGAAACGCGCCAACTCCGCCCGCGTCGGCGTCGCAATGCCGGCCTCCGCCAGCCCCCGCACGAACGCGTCGTACGAGTCCCCCGTATCCCGACGCTCGATGCTCCGCATCGCCGCGTTCGCTTCCAGCGTCGTCGCGTCCACCCCGATCGTCTTCCCCTTCACCAGACCCGCTTGACAACCGCTCCAGCACCCACGTGAACACCGCCGCGTGCGTCTCCACGTCGGACGCCGAGTCCGTGACAGCGTCCGTTCGGCGTCGCCTCCGTCACGTCCAGATCCGGGAGCCCGCAGGCTCAGCGAATCCGCGACCCGCCACGCAATCGCGCGCTCCGATGACAGACCCTCGAAATACCCGATGAACAGAAGCCGGAAATACCGCCCGGGTCGCAGACTCGGACGACCCATTCGCTCCGCGTAGAAGACCGTCCCCTCCACGAAAGCGTCGAACCTGGATTTCTCCAGAATCCGATTCACGAAGGGATGCCCCGCACTCTTGGGAAGGTCCTCTGCCGTCACCCACATCGGTGGCGCCGTCGAGCCGCCGGCCTCTTGCCCATCGCCATGCTGTGAAGTCGGACACTACAACCACTCAGATCGACCCGATCGGCCCGAATTTGCCGACTTTTTCCACGGGCTGCTAAGCCATGCTCTGGTATGCGACTTGCTTTCCGCCAACAGACAATCAGTGGTGTCCTCGCTATAATGTTCAAGTCTGATAAGCTGGAGTGACCCCAGAACTCGTTCCGGTTTGGCATCCGCACAGACGAGAGCTCCCAATATCATTCCTACAACGACCAACATCGTTCCGTAACTCAACAGACGCATCCACGATATCTTAACCTCCTGCCCGAAGAACTCTGAGAGGTGGGACCGTTGGACTATCACTGTGATCAATAGTGCCCCCACAGCCGTGAGCGCCGTGATAATCGCTATGTTCGTCTGCATCGTCTCGTCCTCTCGTCCTCTCGTGAATCAGTGACGTCCGGCCGACTCGGAAGGATAACGTTCCACCTCCACCGGTGCATTTGTATCAGACGCAGACGGTTCAAGCTGCCTTCATCGACCTGCACTACCCCGGACGCGGACAGGGCAACCAAGAGCAAGCAGAGCAATCACGGACAACCAAGCGTCCCGATCACCGCGGCAGCGCGAGCGCGATCAGCTCGGCCACCGGCGAGCCGCCGACGGTCAGGGCGATGTACTGCCGGCCGTCGAGCAGATAGGTCATCGGGGTGCCTATCGCCCCCCGCGGGATGTCGACCGACGCCAGCTCCGCGCCGGTGGCCTTGTCGACCGCGAGCAGCCGGGGGCCGCCCGTCGACCCGCCGGTGGTCAGGGCGTAGATGAGCAGGGTCGGCGTCACCAGGGGTCCGCTGCGGCTGCCGTCGCCGCCCAGGGGCGGCAGGTCGAGGTCGCGCAGCATCGGATGGTTCCGCACCCGGTCGCCGTCGCCGAGGGGGTTCATCCACACGTGGTCGCCGGTGTTCAGGTCGATGGCGGTCATCCGCGAGTACGGCGGCTTGAACAGGGGCAGGCCCTGCGGCATGGTCGGCGACCGCGTCCCGGCCCCGCGCGCCTCGATGATGTTCAGGGTGGCGCCCTCGCCGGGCTCGGGGTCGCGGTAGTTGCGCACGCTGAAGGCGTTGACCGACGGCACGTAGAGCATGCCCGTCTCGGGGTCGACCCCCGCCCCCGACCAGTTGGCGCCGCCGCCCGCGCTGGGCCGCTGGATGGTGCCGCGAAGGCTCTGCGGCGTGAACAGCGGGCCGAGGCGGAACCCCTCGACGGCGTCGAGGGCCATCTGGCGGATGGCCGGCGTGAAGTCGGCCAGATCGTCGATGGTCGCGCCCTGGTACTCGAACGGCGCGGGCCGGGTCGGGAAGGGCTGGGTGGGCCACACCACCTCGCCGGGGATGTCGGTGTCGGTGGGGACCGGCCGCTCCTCGATCGGCCACACCGGCTCGCCGGTCACCCGGTCGAAGACATACAGGAACCCCTGCTTGCTCACCTGGGCCAGCGCCCTGATGGGCCGTCCGTCCACCTCGATGTCGACGAGGTTGGGGGCGGCGGGGAAGTCGTAGTCCCACAGCCCGTGGTGCACGGCCTGGAAGTGCCACTCGCGCTGGCCGGTCTCGATGTCGAGGGCCACCACGCTCTCTGCGAACAGGTTCTCGCCCGGCCGGTGGCCGCCGTAGTAGTCGGGAGCCGGCGTGTTCGTCGGCAGGTACACGAGGCCCAGCTCGGGGTCGGCGCTCATCATCGACCACACCCCGACCTTGCCGGTGACCCGCCACGAGTCGCCGCCCCAGGTGTCGTTGCCGAACTCGTCGCCCTGGGGAATCGTGTGGAACGTCCACTTCGTGCGGCCCGAGCGCGCGTCGAAGCCCCGCATCCAGCCCGGCGGCGCCTCCCGCGTGATGTTGTACGACGAGATGGACGACGGCGTGATGATGGTGTCGCCGACCACCAGGGGCGGAGACTGCACCGAGTAGAGCAGGGCGTTCAGCCAGTCGCGGTCACCGCGGGCGGCGCGGGGGATGTCGCGGGTCAGGTCCACGCGGCCGTTCTCGCCGAAGTCCGGGCACGGGCGCCCCGTGGCCGCATCGACGCAGAGCAGGAAGCCGTTGCTCGTGCCCCAGAAGACGCGTTCCGCCGACCCGTCGGTCCAGTACGCAACCCCGCGCTGGTTCCACCGCGCGGTCATCGTCGTCGTGCCCGCCTCGTAAGTCTTCGGGTTGTAGACCCACAGGGTCTCCCCGGTGGCGGCGTCCACCGCCGCGCCCTGCGACGTCGGCATGTTGATGAACAGCCGGCCGCCGACCATCAGCGGAGTGGCCTTGAGGTTGTTGGTGTACGGCGACTGGCGGTCGCGCCAGCGCTCGGGGTCGGCCTCGTCGAGGGCCTCGAAGATGACG
Organism: Vicinamibacterales bacterium; assembly: GCA_965199675.1. GTDB lineage: Bacteria > Acidobacteriota > Vicinamibacteria > Vicinamibacterales > UBA8438 > JAJEEA01. The sequence continues at coordinate 97,646 of CBDATI010000020.1, forward strand.
TCCGACCGGGCCCGCCACTCCCCGCCGCCCGGGGTCGTCATGCTCACCCAGGCGTCGGCCGACTGCCAGTGCCACGCGATCTCGAGGTCGCCGAAGTTGCCGGCGTCGATCTGGTCCAGCGGCGAGTACTTGGTACTGCCGAGGTCGCCGCCGTAGGTGGGCCACTCGCCGTTGGCCGGCGCCCCCTGTTGCGCCACCGCCGGCGGCGCGGCGAGCACGGCCGCGGCCAGCATCCAGCAGATCGGGTGAACCCGTCGCGTCATCGTCTCGCTCCCTCGGTCGACCGCTTCCGATTGTCGCTGCATCTGAAGATCATACCGTCACCGGCAGCAGCGCCGCTCCCAACGGTGTGGAGGGCTCCCCGTAGACGGTCGACCCTGACGAACGCGGGCGGGATGGCTTCTTCGGTCCACCACGTGGTGAGTCCAGAGATCGGTCGGCGGCCGGCCTGGCATCCGGAGGCGAGGTGTGCCGACCGCGAGGCGTCGTGGTGGCGCGGTGGCGTGTCGGATCAGCCGACCGAGGCAGCGCGACGAATGCGCGGAGGCGTCGCCCTGCCGTGCTCGTTCTGCCGTGTCAAGAGGGATCGATGTCCGCCAGAGAACGCGTCCTCCCGGTCAACGTGCGGCGTCGGCCGAGGTGGTGGCGACTGTCGGCAGGAAGTCCTTCGCAATCAACTCTTTCGGCCGGGCAGGACGCCAAGCTCCTGCCAGGCGGCCCGGATGCCAATGAGCTTGCCGACCCGGCGCAGCGCTCCGGCCGTTCCGAGGTCACACGCCGGACTGCCGCCCTGACGGCGCCATCGCTCTCATCCTCTGCGTTGGAGGTCAGAGCCGCCTCGATCTTGCGGACGCTCTGGGCGTTGCCCAGAGCGTCCGCCCTCAAACCGGCCTACGTCCTGTGCGCGCTCACCACGCCACATTGTAGGCTACGCCGATACCCCGCGCGCCAGATCCCTGCGTGCGCTGGTGCGCGAGATCGCGGTAGCCTTTGGCTTGCATCGCGACGCCTATCAGGGTCACGGTACTGGTCGCCACTGTCCCGGCGATCGCGGCGTTGTGTACAGCCGCATCGCTATCCGTGTGCCTCGCCACCATCACCGTCAGTAGCGCGCTCGCCGCTCCGGCGAGGATGCCGCCCCACTTCGTGACTTTTTCCCCGGTATCGATGCTCCAGCACGCCTGCGCCACACCGGCCTCCGCTCTGGCGTTGCAGAGATCGCTGGAGCTCGCGCGCTGTGCGTCCGCCGGTGCGGCGCAGAGTACTAGTGCCAGAAGCGCTCCGCCGAGTACTACCGCCGACTGGACCTTGATCCTCATCGTTTCCTCCTCTTCGTTCTTGGTGTCGTAGGCCTGGAACTCGATCCAGAAGAATGAAACGCCGTAGCCGTCCTCGACCCGCTTCTTGCATTCGCGCGCGAACCGGTATGTCTCCGGGTGCTCAGCCGACGTGTTGTTGAAGACGACCACATCGCCCCGATCTGCGTCGAGGAGACCCGATTCGAGCACGACGAAGAGCAGCAGCGCACTCGAACGACCGCCGGAGAACTTGACGACGTGAGGCAGGGCTTGGTGTTCCTCAACGTCGTACCTGAACCGACGGTCGTCGGGGCCGTACCCGAGCGTGGGGACGCCAGAAATCACTCGGCGCACAGGCCGCCCGCCTGCGAGCCGTCGGAACGGTAGACCGTCTGACGGATGCGCGAAAGCGGGGTGAGCGACCGTCCGACGGGGTCGGGCCTGCCCCGGGTTTTCAATAGTTACAAATGCAGGGGGGGGGGGGGGGGGGGGGTAAGGCGAGCGAAGGGGAACATATCTACCACCATAGCATGAAGGCGTGAGGACGTTCCAGTCAGGGCTTGCAGCGGTTGGCCGCCGGGGCTGGCCGCCCCGCACGGATCCCACGGGCGGGACCGCGTCGCGTCCACGACGCATGGACTCCACCCCGATCCTCTGGAATCTGGCCACCTGTCCGGGCAGGCCGAACGGTCACTGGCGTCACGTGCGCTCGCGACGCCAGTGCGGCCCATCATTTTAGTCTAGCTCGAGCGCGCCACCTCACGCGACTCCCGCGTGAGCGTCGCCAGACCACCCGGAACAGCCTCGCATCGCCGTCTCGGGAAGACGTAGAATCCGAGAGGGACACCACGACAATGGTCGTCGACGGCTCCAGGTACGAACACATCCGAATCAGAACGACCCGAGAAGGAGCACGAATCGACACCAGAACCGTCGCAGGACACCACACGACAATCGACATGACGCCGAGAGACCTCGACGACACCCTCGAGAAGACCGGAACACGCGAACACCTGCTCGCCAACAGTCCCCAGAAGGCGTACAGAGTCTTCGCCGCATTGGCCAGAGCCACGAAAACCAGAACCGAAGAGACCGTGTACGAGGCCAGCCGGCCCATGACTACACGCGCACCTGCCGTGACAGTGCCGGTGCGGCCAGGCACAGGAAACCCAGAGCGACCCTGGAGTTCACCACGAGACAGGCGCACCCGATGACGCCCGACGCGTAGCCGACCGACATCCCGCCCAGGAACCTGCCACCAGCAACCAGGACCACGATGCACGACGAGCACTACAAGCGCCTGTTCGCCTTTCCGCGGGTGGTCGAGGACCTGATCCGCGAATTCGCGCCCGCCGTCGACGCCGACAGCGTCGACTTCTCGACCCTGCAGAAGCTGCCGGCGGAGTACATCACCGAGGCTCACCGCGCACGCCGCGGCGACACCGTCTGGCGCATGCGCCGGCGAACTGACGACTCCAGCGCCGCCAAGCACCGGCTGCCGCCGATCCTGCCGATCGTGCTCTACAACGGCGACCCGCCGTGGCGGTCCCCGACGGACCTCGAGGAACTCGTCGCCCCCGTCGATGCTCGGCTGGCGCCGTACCAGCTCAGTCAGCGGTACATCGTGCTTGACGAACGCCACGCACCGCGCGACGATCTCCCGCTCCCGAGAGAGAACCTGATGTCGGCCGTGATCGGCCTGGAACAGAGCAGCTCAGCGGAGGACGTGTTCCAGGAAACCGCGTGGCTAGAGCAGACACTGCGCAACGACACCGAGCTGGCCAAGGTGTTCAGCGCCTGGATCCGGCACATGCTCACGCCCCTGCTGCCACCGGGGAGCAGGCCGAAAGCGACGACCCTGAGGGAGCTCAAGATGACACTACAAGAACGGATTGCCGAATGGCCCAAGCAGTGGATCCAGCAAGGCATTCAGCAGGGGCGCGCCGAGGAGCGCGTCGCCGTCGTCACGCGCCTCACGGCCATGAAGTTCGACACCGCCACCGCAGAACTCGCTGAGCCTCTGCTCGCTCAACTCGAGGAGTCAGAACAGGTCGCCGCCGGCGAGTGGCTCTTGAAGACAGACGACGCAGCCGACTTCCTCGCCCAACTTCAGCAGCACGCGCCCAACACCGAAGTCACCGCCCCAAGCGGGACCGAGGAAAGCTGACGCAACGGGCGCCGCACGAGCGCGGCCCCCCGCAACGATCCTCTGGAATCTGGCCACCTGTCCGGGCAGGCCGAACGGTCACTGGCGTCGCGTGCGCTCGCGACGCCAGTGCGGCCCATCGTCCTAGAAGTCGGCCGGGGCCGGTGCGTTGTTGCCGTCCCAGTCCTTCACGGTTCCGTCCGGATCCTTCAGGAACCCGAGCAGGCACCCCGGGGAGCCGTCCCTCACGGGGTGGCAGCGCGCCTTCACAGCGTCGCCGGGCTGGATGTAGCCGCGGGTGATGCCGCTCTCCGCGAGGTGGTTGCGATCGCTGGCCTCCAGCGCCCAGATCTGCGGCTCGCCGTCGGGACCCTCCACCTCGAGGTAGAGCCAGGAATGAGGCACCAGCAGGTGGAGCTCGGTGACCACTCCCTCGATGTCGGTGAACTCCTCCGAGTAGTTGCCGTGGGAGTGATGCCCCCCGGCTGGGAGGACGAACGCGACCGCGCAGACGACGGCGAGACCGAGCCTGATCCGCATGACAACCCTCCTCACTGGCTTCGACCGTTCGAGACGACGGGGCAGGGCCACTCGCCCTTCCCTCCCGGCGCCCGACCGGGTTTTTCCTGGCCAATCGTCGCCTTCGGCTCCGCTTGGCGCAAAACCCGACGCTCCCACGCTTTGCGCGGCCACCCCGCAGGAGTCCGCGCCATTCCTGCGGCGCAGACGCCCGGCTAGAACACCGCCGGCACGCGGGGCGGCGCCGGGAATCCGTTGGAGTAGGCCGACTCGTAGCGCAGCCCGTTCCCTTCCTCGTCGAGCCAGCCCAGCGACTGCTGGAAGAGCGCCGGCTCCGGGTAGCCCCGCGGGACCGTGCCCTCCGCGACATAGAGCTTGTTCTCGTGCATGTAGATCGACACGAAAGTGCGGGACTGGTCCGGATTGGTCAGGTGCAACTGGTGACCTTCGACGCGATCGAGCGAGTTGTAGCCCAGGTGCGTCGCCTCGGCGTCCCGCCGCAGGAACGTCCAGGTCGCGTAGAGCATCGCGCCCCGCACGTCGTGGCGCCAGTAGCCCTCGCCGGTTGACCCGCCGCCGCTGCAGCGCTCCGCTCCCGGCGGGCAGCCGCCGGCCCGTTCGGTGAGGATGCGCTCGGCGTGGTTGTAGTCAGCCACCGTCACCGTGTAGCGGCTCGGGCCGACCGCGGCGGCATAGACGCGCGCCGGCAGCTCGGCCCCGAACTCGGAGACCCAGGTGGTCTCGGTCACCTCGGGCTCGCCGGGGAAGTTGCAGGTGAACCGGTCCTCCTGGCTGGCGAACTCGGTCCATTCCTGCGCCGCTCCAGGCGCGGCCACGAATAAGGTGGTCGAAATCGCCGCAACGAGTGTCATCAGGCGCATGTGTATTCCTCCCGCTGAAGATACGCCTCAGGGTTCCTGCCGGCAGCGGTCCGCGCCCACTCCGCGCCCCTCGGCGCCCACGTCGCGATAGACCTCGTGGCAGTTGGCGCAGGCCTCGTTGAGCTGATCGGTGACCGCGACGACCGCGTCCCAGTCCCTCGACTGCGACGCCCGGTAGGCGGCCCGTCCCGCCTCCACGACCGACTCCGTGTACTCCCGCCAGTCGGCCCGATCCACGGGAACGGGCCGGCCGTTCTCGCACCGCCGGCCGGGGACGAGGAAGAGGGGCGCGGACTCGGCGATGGCCAGCGCCGCGAGGTCGATGGACTCCCATCCCGGATAGACCGTGGCGCCCCACTCGACGAAGTCGAACGGCCGGGTGCCCGTCGGCGGCGGCGCCTCGGCGCCGGGGTCCTTGATCTGCACATTGAAGACGATGTTGGAGGCGGGAAAGGCGATGGCCCGCATCAACTGGGCGAGGTTCGCGATCGGCGCGACGGGCAGGTCCCCGCCGGCGGCGGACGCGGAAGCGGTCGCCACCGTGGGGAGGGCAATCCCCGCCAGCGCGGCGTCGGTCAGCTCCTCCGCTCCCGCCGGGAACCCGCCGACCTCGAGGATGTAGGCGGTGAGCGCGATCGATGCCTGCCGGGAGAGCGGAGCCGGCGCCTGCAGCGGCATGGTGTTGTGGATCTTGTCGACGAGCTCCACGACCGGCCGCGCGCTCCAGATCGACAGGAACCCGTCGCCCGCCAGCGGGGGGCCGACGCTGCCCTCGAGCGCCTCGCCGTGGCAGGCCGCGCACTGGTCCCGGTAGACCTCCCCGCCCCGCGCCGCCTGCGCGGCGGCGTAGACTCCTTCCGTCACCGCGCGCAACGTCTGGGCGCGTGCGATGAGGACGAACGTCCCCGCGAGCACGCCGGCGCAGAGCATCGCGGCCGTCGCCCGGTGAACGGCCCGCCGGCCGGTTCGAATCGCGCGCATGATGAATCCTCTCGATCCGCCCGGGTCGCCACACCCCGGTCGCCGGCGACTGGCGGGAGTCGGCGGCGGTCGGCGCCGCTGCTTTCGACCGACGGTGTTTCCCGCCCGGCTGCGTCGCTCGGCGTACCGTCGCCCGCTGCGCTCTCCCGCCAAGGCCCGTTCAGCAGGGAACCGTCATGGATTCTACGGCGCCCTGCCGGTCTCGGAGCAACGCGGTCACCGACGACTCCCGGACTGGAAGACGACGAGGAAGCGGCCTTCCTGAACGACCGCGGCGACGGTGCTTCCCTCGATGATCGTACCGGTTCCTCCGCCCGACTCCCCCACCGGGCGGCCGGCGGCGTCGAAGACCTGCCAGTGCAGCGAGCCTCCGAAGCTGAAGCCGGGGCCGTCGCCCCACGCGAGCAGCGTATCACCCCCAGGGCCCACCGCGACCACGGGGTTCTTGCGCCGGAAGCGCGCCTCCCCCGGCGGCGCGCGCACGGCGTCGAGCCGGTCGATGCCCGCGAAGTGGACCTGTCCCTGCGTCTCCCACGCCACCGTCAGTCCGCCGGGGCCCGCGAACAGGCTCGTGGTCGACACCGGGCACGCCCCGAGCTCCCACGGTTGGACCAGGCGGTCGGCGAAGGTGCGGCCGTGGTCGGTCGACGTCAGCAGCCGCTGCCCCCGGCGCACGTTGTCGCCGGCGCCCCGGTACGACACGTGGACGGCGCCGCGGGCATCGATTGCGGCGGCCAGCCCGCAGCACGCGCACGCGCCCGCCGACGCCGGGCTGACGCGGCGCGCCGGCTCGAACGTCTCTCCGCCGTCGCGCGACGTCGCGAGAAACACGCTCCGCCGGGCGTCGTCGAACGCGCCGGCATGCCAGAAGACGTAGACGTTGCCGCCGTCGTCGGCCGCGACGGCCGGGCCCGCCTCGACGCTGCCCGGCTCGTCGGCCGGCAGCTCGCGCTGGGGTTCGAAGCCGGATCCGTCCGCAAGGCTCCGCGTGTAGAAGAACGCCGGCGGCTCTGACCGCATCCAGACGACATGGAGCCGGCCGTCGGGCCCGAGCGCGAGCTGGGCGCCGTCAATCGGGCCCAGGCCCGTCACCGAGAGCGCGCGGCTGTTGACCTGTCGCGGCTTCGACCAGCCCGTTGCGCCCGCCTCGCGCGTCACGTGGAAGAGGTCGACGCGGCTCCCCCCGCGGTCGGCGTACACCACGTGCAGCGTCCCCTCGACGTCGACGACGGCGCGGGGCATGCCGCCGCCCTCCGGAATCCGCAGCGTCGCCACCGGCGCGCGAGGCGATGCCCCCTCGACGCGCGGAGGCGCGGAGGCGCCCTGCCGGGGCCCCGCCCCCGCGACGGCCGTCAGCAGGACGATGGCGACCGCCACATGCCCGAGTCGAAGCGGCGTGACCATCATGGACCTTACCTTAACGCTCATCGGTCGCCTCCGCAACACGACGAGGGAGGCACCGTCGCCCCTCGTGACCCGCGCGCCTCCCGGGTCACGATCACGACGAAATCGAAGGTCACCGCCGTCAGGTGAGGTCCCAGCCGGGCAGGGCGGCCGCCTGCCGGATCCACACCGCCATCTCCGCCTCGTCGAGCTCTCCCTCGTGGATGTCGACCCAGCGCGCGTCCCGGTCCTTGCCTGAGCCGGGCGGGACGGGTCGCAGCGACGCGCCTTGGAAGAAGGTCACCTTGACATAGCGGGTGAAGACGTGGACGTTCAGAAACCAGCCCCGGCCCTCGACGCCGTAGAAGGGCGAGTTCCACCGCACGCACTTCCGCACATCGGACACGGTGCGCACGATGAGATCGTCGATCCGGCGCCCGACCTCGCTCTTCCAGCCCGGCATGGCCGCGATGTACGCCTGCACGGGGGCGTCGCCGTCAGCCTTGGCGATCTGCGGGTTGCCGCCCGAGAGCAGGACCGGACCGGACCCCGCCCCGGGGCCGACCGCCGTCCGTGCGGTCTTCGCCGACTTGTCGGAGGCCCTGCCGCCCACTGCGTCCACTCCCATCTGCGCTTCGATGGCCCGCCGATCCGAGAACACAGGAGCCGCAGCCCGCAAGCCGCCACCGGCCTGCAGGCGCGCCGTTCCCGGTTGCGGTCCGGACGACGCGACGCCGATCAGACCGGCTGCGCGCCGGGCCGGCCGTCGTCGACGATGAACGATGCACGCGTCGAGATGGGGCTGCCGGGCCGGGTGACGTACTCCAGCACCTGGTAGTCGGCCCGGCATTGCTCGCGCGTCAGTTGGCAGCGCACGTAGCCGCGCTGGCGGTTGTAGAAGCGAATCGCCGGGTTCTCCGCGAGCAGGGCGGCGGCGGCGTCGCGGCCGTCCGAGCCATCGCCGCCCGAGCTGATGGAGGTGCCGACGAACTCGGCGCCGATCACCGGTGCGGCGGGGTCGCGGTAGTCGACCTTGAGGTCGTTGACCCAGTTGCTGTGGATGTCGCCGGTGAGGACGATGGGGTTCGCGGGCCGGCGGGTCGCGAGGAACTCCATCAGCCGGCGCCGCGCGGCCTCATAGCCCGACCAGACGTCCGGGGTGTAGGACTCTCCGTCGCCGGGCGTGAAGTCGATACGCGCCATCATGATCTGCTGCGGGATGACGCTCCAGCGCGCGGTCGAGGCGTCGAGCCCAGCCATGAGCCAGCGCTCCTGCGCCTCGCCGAGCAGCGTCGCGGCGGGGTCGTGGATGCCGTCGCAGTCGCCGCGGCGATCGCCGCATGGCTGGTCGGTGCGGTGCTGCCGCGTATCGAGCACGTGGAACGAGGCGAGGTCGCCCCAGGCGAAGGCGCGGTAGAGCTGCAGGTCCGGGCCGGCGGGCAGCGACGACCGGCGCAGCGGCATGTGCTCGTAATACGCCTGGTACGCGGCGGCGCGCCGCCGCAGGAACAGCTCGGCGGGCAGCCCCTCTTGTGACACGGCATTCGCGTAGTTGTTGTCGACTTCGTGGTCGTCCCAGGTCACCACCCAGGGAAACGCCGCGTGCGCCGCCTGCAGGTCGGGGTCGCTGCGGTAGAGAGCGTATCGGTTGCGGTAATCGTCGAGCAGCTCGATCTCATCGCCGGTGTGCCTGCGCACCTGCCCGTCGCGCCCCTCGTACTCGTAGATGTAGTCGCCGAGGTGGAAGACGAGGTCGAGGTCGTCCTCGGCCATGTGGCGGTACGCCGTATAGTACCCGTGCTCGTAGTGCTGGCACGAGGCGAAGGCGAACTTCAGCCCGTCGGCGGGCGCGCCCGCCGCCGGGAGCGTGCGGGTCCGGCCGACGGCGCTCTCGTCGGCGCCGGCCCGGAACCGGTACCAGTACCAGCGCCCCGGCTCGAGCCCGTCGACCTTGACGTGCACGCTGTGCGCCAGCGCCTCACGGGCGGTGCTCGCGCCACGCTGCACGACCTGGGTCATCCGCTCGTCCCGCGCGACCTCCCAGACCACCTCGACGTCCTCGGGCGGCATGCCCCCGCCGTCGAGCGGGTCGAGGGCCAGGCGCGTCCAGAGGACGACCCCGTCGGGGGTCGGATCGCCGGACGCGACCCCGAGCGGAAACGCGGACGACTGGAGGAGAGACCGGCCCGAGGTGCGGCGGGCGGCGCCGAGTCCAAGCAGAGCCAGACCGCCGGTCAGCAGGTCGCGGCGGTCCAACCGATGTTGGAGCAACGAATCGAAACGGACATGATTGGTCATCGCGTGTCCTCGGTTGACGACGGTGAGGCGGCGGGCCCACGCATCGTTGAGCGAACCTGCGCCGCAAATCCAGAACGTCGATCCGTGGCCTCACGCCTTTCGTCGCGCAGATGAAGCGCGTCTCATCCGAGAGATCGTCGTCCAAGCATCAGTCGTCGTAAGGAATCATATACGCCCACGGGCCCGCAGGGTGCCGGCATCAACTCGGCGCGATCAATCGCGCCGCCCTGGTTGCCAGCGACCGTGTCGTCATCCCGCCGGCGCCCGGCCGTTCTCGCTGCCGCGCTTCGCCCGTCGCAGGATCTTTCGACGCACGGTTGGCGCGGTCGTTGCGACGCCGGGGCGTCACCGGGTTCGCGACCGCCAACGTGGAAGGACTCAGCGAGCTTTTCCCCGGTCACCCCATCGCACTCTCGATGTCGGTCCGCGCGAAGTCACCGCCCTTGAAACAGCAGCGGCAGTCTCTTCTGGCGCGCGAGCGCATATGGGAACACGTCCCCGAGATTCAGCCCGGCGGGATGGCGTCCCTTGCCGAAGCGGCGGTAGGCTTGCGCCGCAATGGCCGCCTGCTCCGCATCGACCGGCTCAACGCCGACCCAGGGCTCGTTCAGGAACGACCGGGCAGCTTCGAACAGGGCGTCGGCACGCCCCGCCACCGCGGTCAGTTCGACCATCGACACCGCCGACACCAGCGCCCGACCGGCCATCTCGATCCGCTCGCGCAAGGCCGATTCACCATCCTCCCCCAAGAGGATGGCGACGATGGCCGAAGTATCGACGACGATCACTTGGGAAGCCCGCTCTCGTCGTACAGATCTTCCTGCAGCGCCTGCGACAGCGGTCGGCCGTCACCGGAAACCAGGTACGGCAATCTCTCGCGCAAACGCGGCGCGGCCTTCGCATAGCGAGCGAGGGACGCTCCGACGGCGGTCCGATCCGCTTCGTCCCCGGCGGCCTCCTGCTCCAACGCGGCCAACGCGCGCTCGATGACCGCGGTCTTGCGCCCGCGCCCCCGCAGGCCGAGGCGGACGGCCAGCCGCTCGACTCGCTGGTCGAGGTCGCGCCTGTGAGCGATGTTGATCGCCATAGAGCAATCGTAGCATCGATTCGCAGCCCCAGCCCGTCACAGGCCCCATGGCTCGGGACGACACCCCCCGGGGCGAGCCTGCACGGCATCGGACAGCCGCCCCGACAGCGCGGCGACACCGGTCAGACCGCGCCAGCGCCGCGACAGGTGCCGGCCGGCGCTCGGAGGGCGGTCACCGTCGGGCGCGTTCCTCGGCGGGGGCATCATTGACATCTTTTTGATGGGGATGTAGGAATGATGGCGTGGTCAAGACTCAGATCCAACTTCCGGACGTCCTCTATCGCGACATCAAGCGGCTGGCCGCGTCCCGGGAATGGTCTCTGGCGGAGACGATGCGGCGAGCGGCCGAGCAGTTCCTGGCCCGCCATCGCGTCTTGACGCCACCGTCGCCGTGGCGGCCGCCGGTGTCGGACAGGGTGGGCTGGCGCGGACTGGACCATGAGGCGGTCCGCGAGGCCGCGCTCCGCGATGTCGAGGCGCAGACCGCCGATGCGCCGCGGGCGACCGGGAGGCGTCGGCGGTGACATCGTTCGACGTCAACATCCTGCTCTACGCCTTCAGCCGAGCCAGCCCCTTCCACGACCGGGCCCGCGGCCTTCTGGAAGACCTCACGCCCCGTGACGACGTCGTCGTCTCCGAGCTGGTGCTGGTGGAGTTCTACACGCTGCTGCGGAATCCGGCCGTGCTCCGGCGGCCCCTGCCGGCCGCCGCGGCCGTCGACGTCGTGCAGAGCTACCGCCGCCATCCCCGGTGGATGCTCGTCGGGTTCGATCCGGACAGCAACGCGCTGCACGACCAGCTCTGGCCGCTGGCCGCCAGGCCGCGCTTCGCCCGTCGCAGGATCTACGACGCACGGTTGGCGCTGGCGCTGCGGCGCCAGGGCGTCACGGAGTTCGCGACGGCCAACGTGAAGGACTTCAGCGGCTTTGGCTTCGATCGCGTCTGGAACCCGGTGGAATGACCGACTCCCGCAGTACCGCCTCGATCGCCTCGAGTCACACGTGACACCGGGATCTTCCTGCGCGGTCGGCCTCGTGGCGATGGCGTTGATGACGGCGGCGTTCAACACCGGCTTCGCTCGGTCCACAGCCCCTGGCGCGATCGTGATCGCCGAGGAGGTCGTGGTCGAGGGACGTCGGATTGAGGAAGAGGAGGTGGCCCGGAGAGACGCTGGACGCCATCCCCGGCGCTACGGGCATCGTTGCCGGCTCCGATCTGACGGCCAGGGCGAACCTCGACCTCTCGGATCATTCTGGTCGCCCGTCCTGAGTGTCGGCCCGGACGGACGGCGGTCACCGTCGGGCGCGTTCCTCGGCGCGGGCGCCGCCGAGGATGAGGGGCATGCTGTAGTTGCCCTCGTGGCAGGCGTTCTCGAAGACGGGGCCGGCGGCGCGCGTGATCGGAAACATCACCGTCCACGGGCCGGCGAACGACTCGGGGTCGTGCGCCGTGAACTCGTAGTGCAGCGTGTCGGCGCCGGCAAGCCGGATGCGCTCGACGTAGCGCGCGTTCGGTCCGGCGCCCTCGATGGTCCACGCACCGTTGAAGCCTGCCGTCTCGACGACGAGGGCGCCGCCCTCCCAGCTGCCGCGCGAGCTGCCCTGCCACTGGCGGAGCCCCTCGGGCAGCGGGGGGCGCCCGTCGAGCGGGATGATGCGCAGGTCGGAGTTCTGCTCGTGCAGGATGGCGACGTAGTCCGGCGTCTGGAAGATCTGGGCGAGCCGGTTGGGCGACACCGCCAGCAGCGGCACCGTGCGCCCCATGATGCAGCGTTCGTAGCGCTCGCGATCCTCGGGACCGTCGGCAGAGCGCAGGCGGCTGGCGATGCCCAGCGTACGCGCCCGCTCGCGGCCGGCCGCGGTACGCGCCGGCAGCCGGCCGTCTGGCGGGTCGACGATCAGCGACGTCCGGCCGTCGGTCAGGCCCCCCGGCTGCCACCAGTCGGCATTGAGCTGCAGGTCGCGCTCGCGCCCGATGGCGGCGTGGCGCCCGACCAGGTACTCCGCCTCTTCCTCGGGCGTCAACACCTCCCGGCCCGCGAGCGCGGCCGGCCTTTCCAGCGGCGTCGTACTGCGGTACTCCCAGTAGCCGCTCAGATCGGGCGCGCCCCATGTCGTGAGCGGCGTATCGGCCCCTTGCGCCAGGGCCGGTGCCGGCGCCGTCAGAAAGAGCCAGGCGAGCAGCATCCTTCGCATGCGCATCTCGCCCAGAATATCAATCGTCGTCTTCACGAGGCAATCGTCGCTGCCTGGAGACCGTATTCGGTTAGCGCGTCCGGGAACGGTTTCGCCCATGAAAATGTAACTGACAATGGACCTGTGCTCCGGAAAGTTACGGCAGCGGCGAGACGTGCCTGACGCAAGATTGTCGGATTGGCGGGCCAATGCCGCGAAGGGCCATCGGTCTTCGTCGTGGGAGGCGCCCCAGGAGGTCGCGTGCGAGGCGTGCGGCGGCCGGCGCGGTGTGATGGCGGCGGACCCGGGACCCGTCGGGAGGGCCCACCGGCGGTCAGGCGGGTGGCGGCAGCGCAAGCGCTTCGGGCACGACGGGTGCGCGGGCGCACAGCATCGTCGTGAACAGCACGCGGGGGTCGAGTCGGCGTTGGCGGGCGGTACGCACCACGCTCGCCAGCACCTGCTGGGTGTTGGCACCCTTGCGGGTGCGGTTGCCGCCGCACACCTTGCGGGTGACCACCGCGGGACGGATGGCCTGCTCCGCCCGCCAGTTGGTCGCGTCTATCGACGGGTCGCACAGGAAGACGAACACCGCCGGGAACTCGTTGGCCAAGTGCTTGGCGAAGCGCTCGGCGGCGGCCAACGGCGGCGCGGTGTCGATCAGGCGACCGAGCCGGGCGACCAGTCGGCCGCGGGCCGTTGCCAGACCGTGCTCGCTGATGTCGCCCGCATTGCAGCGGTCGCGCAGCGCGAGACCGTCCTGAAGGACCGCCTGCACCTCGCCGGCCCAGGGGCTGTCGGGGTGAGCGGCCTGCAGATCCTTGCAGCGGCGCAAGAGATGACCCACGCACGTCTGGTGCGGCGCATGCTTGAAGCCGCGATAGGCCACCCAACCGTCCCGCACCAGCACGCCGGAGAAATCGGGGCCGAGAACCGCCGCCGCATGCTCGAACCCCCGCCCGGCGCAGATCGCGTAGACCGTGGTCTCCGGGGTCGCGAATACCCACAGCCAGTGGTTGAGCGTACACACACGCCACCCCGTCTCGTCCGGCGTGACCACCGGGCTGCGGCGGACCTGCTCGCACAGCGCCGCATACGCCAGCGCCGCCTTGGCGGCGGTGCGGTGCAGCAGTTGGACCAGACCGCCCTTGGTGACCCGGAGTCCGAACTGAATGTTCAGCACGCGGGCGACCTTCTCCACCGGCATGCCCAGCTCGGTGTGCAACTCGACCACCAGCGCGGCGACGTTCGGACCCAGTTGGGGAGCGGCGGCGCCCAAGGCGTCCGAGGTCTGCAGCGCGTGCCGGCCCTGCACTCGCCGCCGACACTGGACGCAGCGGCCCACCTCGATGTCGAACCGCCGCACCAGGGCCTGAACCGCCGGCAGCTCTTCCTGATACTGCGACGACACACCGTCCACGGTGACCGCGCCGCCGCAGTCGGGACAACTCGTCGGGACCGGCGCCGCGTGGACCTCGTCGACGCGTGGGGGCGGCTGGCGCCGCCCCTGCTTCCCGTAGTCCGCACCACGCCGCCGCCCCGGCCGCTCGCCGCTTCCCTGCCGCCGGTCCTTGGCGAAGGGGGCCGCCTGCCGCTTGCCGGCTCGCCGAGCGGTCTCGAGCTCCTTTTCCAGCTGCTCGCTGCGGCGCTTCCAGTGGTCGCGTTCCTCGATCAGCTTCGCCTTGTCCTGCTTCAGGCGCTCGATGCGCAGGTCGCGAGGGTCTCGCTGACGCCCCGTCCGGTCCGACTCGTCCTGGTCGCCCTTCTTGCGCGCCATGTCTCACGTATCGGCACAAGGCCTCCACGCCTGCACACATTTTCGGGGATCTTCTCGCCCCGACCCGGTAACCGAATACTGGAGACCTGGGCGAGCGTTGGACGTTTCGAAGTCCGATGTCATCCGCCGAGCGCTCCGCATCGTGGCGCTGGAAGGGCGCAAGTCCAGGACCAGCCCTGCAACGAGGGCTGGCCGAGAGCCGGCTGCTACCCTTGTCGACTGCCTGATGGCGGCTGCGGCGCTCCCCGACGGCGCGCCCGTGGCCACGGGAACACTTCAAACGGTTTCGTGCGTTCGGCGTGACGATCGCAACGTAGTCGTCCGCCGCGCGTGGGACCTGTGTGCCCGTCAGACTGGTCGCCGCGCCCCTTGCACCACGCAGACCGAAGCAGCACGTTGGCCCGGATGCCGCCGTGGCTCTCCTCACTCGACTGCGGCCTGTTCCACGCGACGGCAGAGTCTCGCGGGGCAGTCATCACGGTCATCACGTTGCGTTCCGCGCGGGCTGCTGTAACATTCCCGTCAGCGCGCACGTCGAGCGGGACGGTGGGTCGCGGACGGAAGCTTCACCGGGAGATGCCGATGCCAGCCAGACGGGATGCCGGCGCGGACGACGCCTTCTCGGCGTCCCGGCGGCGCTTTCTGAAGTGGAGCGCCCTCGTCGGGGGCGCGACGGCCCTGGGCGGGGGCGGGCTGCTCCTGCCGCGCCACCCCAACGGCGGGGCGCCGGCCGGCGGCGTCGGAGCCGCGGCGGGGGCCGCGACCCGCGTCTTCCGCACCGCCAACACCCCCGAGTGCCTGCACTGCGCCCTCCTGGCGCACGTCGAGGACGGCCGCCTCGTCAAGGTGACCGGCGACCCCGACTTCAACGTCCTCGCCTGCGCCCGCGGCATCTCGCGCATTCGACAGCTCTACAGCCCCCACCGCCTGAAGTACCCCATGCGCCGGGCGGGCCGGCGGGGCGAGGACCGGTGGGAGCGCGTGAGCTGGGACGAGGCGCTGGACACCATCGCCGAGCGCTACCGCCGAATCCTCGCGGAGGACGGCAACCAGGCGTTCCTCGCCTTCGGGGGGACCGGCAACTGGTCGACGCTGTCGACGGGCGTACGGGGGCTCTACTCGGCGTGGTGGAACCGCTTCGGAGGCGCCACGCCGATCATCTCGCAGCTCTGCTGCGCGTCGGTCAGCTCGGGGTTCAACGCGATCTTCGGGGGCGGTCGGTCGGAGTTCCGCGACGAGTGGGTGCACAGCCGGTACTTCCTGGCCTGGGGCAACAACCCCGCGGTCTCCAACCAGGGCTACGTGAAGAACCTCTTCCAGGCGCGGGAACAGCACGGGGCGCGGCTGACGACCATCGACCCGCGGCTGAGCGAGACGGCCGCCCTCTCCGACCGCTGGATCCAGATCCGGCCGGGGACCGACTCGGCGTTCGCCCTCGGCATGATCAGGGTGCTGCTCGACGAGGGGCTGTTCGACGAGGAGTACGTCCGGCGCTACACCAACGCGCCGTTCCTGGTGCGGCTCGGCGAGCGCGGCTACGACCTCGACGAAGCGGCGCGGGGCTGGCCCGCCGGCGGCGAGACGCTGCCCGTCGATCTGCGCGACCTGCGGCTGCTGACCGGCGGCGGCACCGGCCCGGGGAGCTTCGTCGTCTGGGACGAGCGCGGCGGCCGGCCCGTCGCCTCCGACACGCCGGGCGCGCGGCCCGCCCTGCGCGGCGGTTACACCATCGACGGCGTCCGCTACCAGCCGGTCCTCGAGTGGGTGCGCGCCATCGCCGCGCGCTACACGCCCGAGGTCGTGCACCGCATCACCGGCGCCCCGCCCGACGCCGTCGCGGCGGTGACGCGCGAGTACGCGGCCGCCAGGCCCGCCGCCATCATCCAGAACATGGCCGGGGCGCAGCGCACCGACCACGGCACCCTGACCGTCATCGGCCACCTCTACCTCGCGTCGCTCACCGGCAACATCGGCGTGCTCGGCGGCGGCGTCAACGACAACGGCGGCTACCTGAGCGAGGGCGGGACCGTCAACCCGCCGGTGCCGCTGCAGCGCAACCCACGCATCGACGGCATCCCCGCCACCCAACTCGGCGAGTACCTGGTCGAGCGCAAGCCGCATCCCATCCGCGCCATCCACGTCGCGGGCTCCGGCGTGCTCACGCAGTACCCCAACACGCGCAAGATCATCGCGGGGCTCGACAACATCGACCTGATGGTGGTGCAGGACATCTTCATGACGACGACGGCGCGCTACGCCGACTTCGTCCTGCCGGTGACCACCCTGTTCGAGACCCGCAACCTGCTGGCCGGCATCCGCAGCCGTTACATCCAGCTCATGGAGCAGGCCATCGAGCCGCTCTTCGAGTCGCGCTCCGACCGCTGGATCATGACCGAACTGGCGAAGCGGCTCGGCTTCGGCGACGACTTCGACAAGCCTGACGACGAGCTGCTGCGGCATGTGCTCGAGCCGACCGGGGTGACCCTGGAGCAGCTCGAGGAGGGCCCCGTCAACCCCATGCCCGACCCGTGGGTCCCGTTCGCCGACAAGCAGTTCAACACGCCGTCGGGCCGCATCGAGCTCTTCTCGCTGTACCTGCAGGAGCGCGGCTTCGACCCCCTGCTGGAGTACCTGCACCCGGTCGAGGCGCCCTGGGTGGACACGGCGCGCGCCGCGCGCTACCCGCTGCAGCTCATCAACCGCAAGAACCACAACCACGTCAACTCGAGCTTCCACCACCACGACTTCCTCACCGAGATCTGGGCCAGCCAGGTGCTGCAGATTCACCCCGACGACGCCGCCCCGCGCGGCGTCGAGGACGGCGCCCGCATCCGCGTCTTCAACGACCGCGGCGAGATCGAGGCGATGGCGCAGGTCACGCCGGGCATCATGCGGGGGGTGGTCAGCGTGACCACGGGCTGGGGCGGGGTGAACGAGAAGCAGACCGCGAGCATCCTCAGCCCCGACAAGTACGAGCCGATCTCGCTCGGGCACACGCTGAACTCGTCGATGGTCGAGGTCGCCGGCGGGAACGCGGCATCCACGGGAGACGCGGCATGAGCAGGCAGGTAGCGTTCTTCTTCGACGCCAACCGGTGCACCGGCTGCCGCACCTGCGAGGTCGCGTGCAAGGTCGAGAACGGGGTCGAGCTGGGGCCGCGCTGGCGCAAGGTGCGGACAGTGGAGGGCGACGGCGACGGCGGGCCGTACATGTACCACGTGTCGATGTCGTGCAACCACTGCGAGGTCCCGGTGTGCGCCGAGGCCTGCCCCTCGGGGGCCATCACCAAGCGGCCCGACGGCATCGTCATCGTCGACGAGAGCAAGTGCATCGGCGCCCGTCTCTGCGCGTGGGCGTGCCCCTACGACGCGCCGCAGTTCAGCGAAGAGACCGGCAAGATGGAGAAGTGCAACTTCTGCTCGCACCGCATCGACGCCGGAACGGGCGGGCCCGCGTGCGCCGAGGCGTGCCCGACCAAGGCCCTGCAGTGGGGCCCGCTCGACGAGGTGGCCGCGAAGGCAGGCGCCACCGACCGGTTCGGGCCGCTGCCCGACGCCGACATCACGAAGCCCGCGATACGGTTCATCCCCCTCAAACTCGTCCGCGCCTGACCGCGCCGCCGGGATGGAGACGCGCGACTGGTCGCTCGTGTTCTTCACGGTCCTGACCCAGGCGGCGGTGGGGGCGTTCCTCGTCCTGCAGGTCTTGCAGTCCAGGAGTCTGCGCGGCGGAACGGCCAACCGCGAGACGGCCCAGCCCCGAGACGCCGACTCCGGGACGGCCCAGCCCCGAGACGCCGACCCCGGGACGGCCCAGCCCCGAGACGCCGACCCCGAGACGGCCCAGCCCCAAGACGCCGACCCCGAGACGGCCGCGCCGCTCCTGGTCGTGCTCGCGGTGCTGTCGGCGGGCCTGTTCGCGGCCCTCTTCCATCTCTCCACGCCGCTCCAGGCGGCGCGCGCCGTCGTGAACTTCTCCACGTCGTGGCTGAGCCGGGAGATCGTCTTCGGCGGCCTCTTCGCGACGCTGCTGAGCGCGCTCGTCTGGCGGGAGTGGCGCGGAGCCGGTTCGGCGTCGGCGCATCCAGTCCAGGAGCGGCACGCCGCCCGGTCGGCCCCGGCCGACGCGGAGCCGGCGCGTCCGCCGTCGGGTCCCGCCGCCGTGAACCCAGCCGCAGAGCCGTCGGCCGCAGGTCCCGCCGCCGTGAACCCCGCCACTCCGCATCCCGTCCCGGCGACGTGGCTGCCGCGCCTCGCGGCCGCGGCCGGCCTAGCGTTCCTCGGCTGCCAGACCGCCATCTATCTGCTGCCGGCCCAGCCCGCCTGGAACAGTCTGGCCACGCCCGCCGCGTTCGGCGGCACGGCCCTGCGTCTGGGCATCCTCGGGGTGGTGGCGGGACTCGTCGTCTGGCGTCCCGCCCCCGACGCCCCCGACGCGGCGGCGCGACGCGGCCAGCCGGCGCGGACCGCACGGCGCGGACCGACCCCGGCGACGCTGCGCCGACTGGCGCTGGCGGGCATCGCCGCGCTGGCCCTGGAGTTCGTCGTCGTGCCGCTCCATCTCGCCTCGCTCGCCGCCGACCCCCGGCCCGCCGCCGCCGCGAGCGCCGAGCGGCTGACCGATGTCTACGGCGACGTCCTCCTGCTGCGACTCGGGCTCCTGGCCGTCGCGGCCGCCGCGCTGGGCGGCGTCCTCGCGCTCGACCGCGGACCTTCGCGACCCGCCCGGCGCGGACCCGCCCGTGGGGAGACCCCGCGTCGCCCCGAGACGGCCGAGGCGCCCGCGCGGGCGGGCACCGTGCGGGCGGTCACGAGGCATGAGCAACCGGGTAGCGACGCCGCCCCGCGGCGCGCAGCGCCGGTCGTGGGCGAAGACCGGCTCCGCCAGCGCCTCCGTCCCGTCCTCGCGTGCGGCGCTCTCGGCCTCGTCGCCCTGTCGGAGGTCTGCGGCCGTTTCCTGTTCTACGCGATGCAGGTGAGGGTCGGCATTTGACCGCGACAGGGCGCGGGCGCGACGGCGCCGCGAGGCCACCGGCGCGAACCGCTCGACGGCGCCAGGAGCCGCATGGTCCTCTCCGGAACCGAACCGACGCCGGCCCCCGGCGCCCGCGTGGTCATCCGTGACGCCGAGTGGGTGGAGGACTTCCGCGCCAGGGGGCTCGTCGTCCGGCGCTTCGAGAAGGACATCCGCGGTCAGGTGCGCGACGCCTTTCCGCGACCGGGCAACCACCGCCCGCCGGTTTCCCGCCTCGACGGCCGAGGAGGCCGTCCGCGAGGCCCTGCTCGCTGTCGACGCAGCCGGTGCCGGGAGGGCCGGCGGCGCGGCGGCGCGACATCGACGACGGATGACGCCGAATCGCGAGGCCGCGTTCGGAGACGCGTGATGCAACGGCGCAAGCTGCCCATCGGCATTCAGACGTTCCGCACGATGCGGGAAGAGGGGTACTACTACGTCGACAAGACCGCCTTCGTTCGGCGGCTCATTGACGGCGGCTCACACTACTTCCTGTCGCGGCCGCGGCGCTTCGGCAAGACGCTCAGCCGCACCGACCAGTCCCAGTGGCGGTGGATGTCGACCCCCGCAGGCGTAGCAGACGCTGGCGTAGAACCCCTCGTAGCCGGGGTCGGCGCTGGCGCAGTTGCGCGAGCGCGGCTACGCCGACCGGTACCGCGCCCGCGGCGAGCCGATACACCTCGTCGGCGTCGAGTTCAGCCGCCGCACCCGCAACGTGACCGCCTTCGAGGTCGCCGACGCCTGAGCGGCTGAGACGGGCAGGGCGCGGTGACCATCGGCGACGCAGTGGAGACCGCGCAATCCTGCGGAGCGGTCCTGGGCGCCGTGCCCGCCCGGGGCAACGGCCGCAGCGGTGCCGGGCGCCGTTCGCCCGGGGCAACGGCCGCGACGCGACGGACCACACTCCCGATGCCGCCCGCCTGTGCTCACATCCCCCAGGCCGTCACCCGGCCGCCGGCGCCGACGGCCTCCCGTTCGAACACCTTGTCGTCCCCCGACCGCCCCGGCGTGCGGTCGAAGACCACCAGGTGCCCCTCGTCGGCCGCGCACCGGTCCATGTACTCCCGGGCCTGCGCGACCCCCTCGCGCAGCGTGCGATCGAGGCCGCGGTGCACGACCTTGCACTCGATCACCACGCGCTGCGCGGCGGTCGGCGCGTCGCCGCCGGCGCCGGTGTGCACGGGCCAGACGACCAGCAGGTCGACCCGCATGCGTCCGAGCCCGTACTCCCGCTCGATGCGCCCCCCGCCGTTGACGACGCGCTGCAGGAACGCCTGCAACAACAACTGCGGCCCCGCCTCCCGATACTGGAAGCGCTCGACCCAGTGTTCCGAGTGCTCCCGGAAGAACGCCTGGAAGGCCCGCAGCAGGTCGGCGACCAGCAGGCGTCCGTCCCCGTCGACGTACCACGCCGGATCGTGGTCGATGGCCATCTCCTGCGTCGTCCAGGTCAGGTCGCGCGGGATGACCTCGCGGTAGATGGGATTGGCGATGGCGACAGGAGCGTCGCGGCTCACGAGTCCGAGGTCGCGCACGTAATCCAGGTCGTCGGGGCGCACGGTCTCGGGGAATCGCGCGCCGCTCAGCAGCGGCTCGATGACCCGTCGCACCCGCTCCTCCTGCAGCTTGTCGGTGAGCTGGTCGAGGTGGGTCTCGCGGCGCACGATGAGCCGCTCGCGGGCGTCGTGGATGGCGGCGGCGGTGACGGGCCGGGTCCGCTCGCGGCCCGCCGGACTCCTGAAACACGCCTCGTACGCGAGGGCGTTGACCAGCCACGGCTGGCCCCGGGTGAGGGCCCAGACGGCCTCGCGGGCCTCGCCGGTGAAGACCTGCCCCGTCTCGGCAGTGTGCTGGGCGAGCAGGGCCCCGGTCTCGCCGCGGGAGAAGTCGCCGAGGCGCAGCGACTCGGCCCGGATGTTGAAGGCGCTGCCGCCGCTCACGACCGCCTTTTCGGACGAGGCATGGATACGATAGTCACGGACGTCCCGCACGCCGCACAGGATCACGCTCTGCGGGAAGCCCCGCGGCCGACGGTCGTAGCCGGCCCGAAGCTGGCGCAAGACCGACAGCAGGGTGTCGCCGACGAGGGCGTCGATCTCGTCGACGAGCAGCACGAGGGGCCGGGCGTCGGCCTGCGCCCAACGGAACAGCACCTCGCCCAGGGCGCCGTGGGGCCCGTGGCCCTCCAGCACCGACCCGCGGATCGCGCCGACGAGACCGTCGCCGAGCGCTTCGCGGGCGCGCGACGAGAGCTCGCCGAGCGGCGCCTGCATCGCCGACCGGGTGTCCTCGCGCGCCGCCTGTCCGACCTCGACGTTGACGTAGACGCAGCGGCACTCGCCGGCCGCGCCGGCGTTCAACTCGTCGCGCAGCGCCAGCAGAGCGGTCGTCTTGCCGGTCTGGCGCGGCGCGTGGATCACGAAGTACTTGCGCTGGCGGACGAGCTCGAGCACGTGTCCGCGGTCGATGCGCGAGAGCGGGTCGACGTGGTAGTGGCGGTCGGGCTGGATCGGTCCCGCCGTGTTGAAGAAGCGCGCGGCGCGGCGGAGGGCGTCGCCGGCATCCGTCTCCATATGCGGTAGGGTACACGCGCGGCGGTGCGCCGGCGCAGGGAATGGCGGGGCGCCGGCGGGCGTTGGCATGGACAGCGCAATCGTACGCCACGCCGCCGAGTTGCGCGCGAGGAAGGAACTGCTGGTGCGGAACTGCGGCCAAGCGAGTCGTCTGCTGTGACGGTCCCCGCGGAGTGGCGGCGGCGGCAGGCGGAGCAGGCCCTCGCCTACCACTTTCTCGGCCGCTGCTTCTACGAGGCACCGCAGGCCGAGTGGCTGGCGGCGCTGGCCGGCGACCGGCTGTTCGAGGCCTGGCCGTTCTCATCCCGAGACGAGCGGACCGCGGCGGGGCTGGCCCAGCTCGGCGCGTTCTGCGCGGCCTGGGACCCGGCCCGGCTCGGCGCGCTCGAGTGGGACTTCAACCGCCTCTTCGTCGGCCCCGGCGAGATGCTCGCCCCGCCGTGGGAGTCGGTGCACCGCAGCAAGACGAAGCTCACCTTCCAGGAGCCGACTCTCCAGGTGCGCGAACTCTACCGGCAGTTCGGCGTCGAGGCGCCGGCCCTCCACCGGGAGCCCGACGACCACCTCGGGCTCGAGCTGGCCTTCGTGGCCACCCTGTCCGACAAGGCCGCCGCAGCCGCGGCCCGGGGCGACGCAGTCGAGCTGACGCGATGCCACCGGGTCCAGCGGGACTTCCTGCGGGACCACCTGCTCGCGTGGGCGCCGGCGTGCCTCGCGCTCGTCGAGAAGCACGCCGAGACCGACTACTACCGCGGCGCGGCCCGCCTCGCCCTCGGGTCGCTCGCCGAATCCGCGCGTCTCTGCGACACCGGGGTCGTCGCGGGACCGACCCGGTGAAGCAGCCGTTCTGAGCGCCTTGTCCACTCGCCCCACGCCCGAACGTCTCTTCACATCCGATCGAGAACGGCGCCTCTGGGCCTGGACCCTGGCCGTCGTGGCCGCCATCTACTCGACTCTCGGTCTGGCGCGGACGCTGGCCGCGGCGCTGGCCGACAGCGGCCTCGGCGAGGGCCTCTTCATCGTCTGCTGCCTGCTCGTCCTGGCCGCGGTCGTGACGCAGGGGCTGCGGACGCGCCCGGGCGGCGCGGAGATCGCCGTCGCCCTGGGCGTCGCGGCCGCCTACCTCCTCGTGTTCGTTCGGATGTCGATTCCGACGGAGCGTTCCCACCTCATCGAGTACGGCGTGGTCGCCCTGTTCATCCACGAAGCCCTCACCGAGCGGGCAGGCCGCGGCCGATGCGTCCCCGCGCCGGGGCTGCTCGCGGTGCTGGCGGCCGGCCTGATCGGGGTGCTCGACGAGTGCCTCCAACTGCTGCTGCCCAGCCGCGTGTTCGACCCCGTCGACATGCTGTTCAACGTCCTGGCGGCGACGATGGCGGTGGTCGCCGGCGCCGCGCTGCGCCGGGCGCGGCGACGAAAGACACCGCCAGTCTGAACGGGCAGGCGCATGCGACGCATGGGGTTCAGCACGTCGCGCGGCGCCGTCTACGGGCGGAAGGCGACGCTGATGGTCATCCGGGTGTCGACCGGCACGCCGTGGAGCAGGGTCGGCTCGTAGCGCCATCCGGCCACCGCCTCGACGGCGGCGCGCGCGAGGTCGGCGTGCACCGCCGTCATCGTCTCCGGGTCCACCGGGGCGAGAATCTGCAGCACCTCGACCGTGCCGTCGGCCTTGACCAGGCCGTCCAGGACGACCCGACCTTCGAAGCCGCTGCCGCGCACGGACGCCGGGTAGACCGGGGCGACGTCCCGGATCTTGATGGGAGGCGCTATCGTGCCGCCCTGGTTCCGGTTCTGCAGGATCCGCTCGCGCGTGGCGGCGCTGATCGTCCTCACCGCGGAAGGCGACTCGCCGGTGTCCGTCACCGTGATCGTCTCTTCCAGCGAGCCGAGCTCGAGCATCAGCTCCTCCTCGATCCGCTCTCCCGCCCCGAGCGAGAACCGTCGGAACAGCCGCGCGAAGCCCGGCCGGGCGGCGACGAGGCTGTACTCGCCGGGTTCCAGGTCCGCGAACTCGAAGCGCCCGGCGTCGTCGCCGGTCACGCGCAGTCGCTCCCCGGTCGCGCGGTCGGTGAGCGTGAGGCCGGGGTTCTGCACGACCTGCCCGGCCTGATCGACGACGGTACCGGCGATGCCGGCGGTCTGCGCGGCAGGCTGCACGCCGGCGACGAGGAGCGCCGCCAGGGCCAGCCCACCCAGGCGCCAGGTCCCGCCGGAAGCCGTCATCGGACGCCGGTTCGCGCGCGGATTCAACATGGTGGACACCCTCCGTTCCAGGTTGTCAGCCGACCGGGTCGGCGTGGCGCCGGGCGGCCGGACCCGGCCACTGCGGACGCCGGTCGTCGCCAGTCTACCCGAGCCGCTTTCGGGTCGCGCCCGACATGCCTGACCGCTTGCCGCGCCCGATGACCTCAAGGCGCCCGGCCGCCCTTCAAGCCTGCTCGCAGCTCGCGGCCCGCGCATCGGCGCCGGCGAAGACGCGGTGGAGCGTGCCGCCGGGCGACGGCCCGGTGCCCACGAAGCGCTGGGCGGGATGGAGCTGCCGTGCGCTGCGCCGGCTTGAATGACACCCATGGATCATGTTTTCATGCATGGTGCATGACCACCATGATCCAGATTCGCAACGTTCCGGACTCCCTTCACCGACGCCTGAAGGCCCGAGCCGCCCTGGAAGGCGTTTCGATGTCGCTCTACGTACTGCGGGAGATCGAGCGAGCGCTTGCCCGACCGAGCCGGCAGGAACTGCTCCGGGCGATCCGTGAGCAGCCGGAGGTAGCGCTCGACCGCTCGCCGGCAGACGTGCTCCGCGAGGAGCGAGGGCGGAGTTGATGGTGCTGGACGCCTCCGGGGCCATCGAGTTCCTGCTGAACACCGCCCGAGGCGGCAAGGTGGGTGCAAGACTGGCCGATGACGCGGAGGTCGTGCACGCGCCTCATCTCATCGACGTCGAGATCGCCCATGTGCTGTGGCGGTACGTGCGGGACGGGACCTTCGACGAAGGGCACGCGGCCCGGACGCTCCGACACTGGCGGCAGCTCGACGTGGAACGGTACCCGCACGAACCATTCCTCGACAAAGTCTGGGGCCTTCGCGACAACCTCACCGCGTACGACGCGATCTACGTGGCTCTGGCGGAAACGCTCGGGGAACTGCTGGTCACCGCGGACCGAAGACTCGCCGGCTCTCCGGGCCTGAACGTCCGCATCGAGCTGCTGTAGGGATCCGCCGGGCGACAAGGAATTCGCGGGGCGCGACAGCACCGGAGTCAGGGTCGGGCGGAAGGCCGGGCGGCAACCCGGTTGGCGATGGTCCGCGAGATCCTGAGGAAGACGGCGCAACGGAGCGTTCGATGGCGAGCTCCTGACCAGCCTACGACCCGAGACGCTCTCTCAGGTAGCGCCCGGTGTGGCTGACCGCATGCCGCGCCGCCACCGCCTCCGGCGTGCCCTCGGCGACGATGCGGCCGCCGTCCCTGCCGCCCTCCGGACCGAGGTCGACGATCCAGTCGGCGGCGGCGACGA
Organism: Vicinamibacterales bacterium; assembly: GCA_965199675.1. Taxonomy (GTDB): domain Bacteria; phylum Acidobacteriota; class Vicinamibacteria; order Vicinamibacterales; family UBA8438; genus JAJEEA01. Next base: position 123,297 of record CBDATI010000020.1, read on the forward strand.
CGTCGAGATTGTGCTCGATGACGACCACGGTGTTGCCGCCCGCGAGGAGCCGGTCGACGATCGCGAGGAGCCGGTCGATGTCGGCGGGATGGAGGCCGGTGGTCGGCTCGTCCATGATGTAGACGTTGCCCGACCGGGTCAGCTCGGAGGCGAGCTTCAGGCGCTGCGCCTCGCCGCCGGAGAGGGTGGACAGCGACTGACCGAGGCGCAGGTAACCGACGCCGACGTCGGCGAGAAGCTGCAGGCCGCGCCCGATGGCGGCGAGGCGCGCCGGCGGGCCGTCGGCCGGGGCGAAGAAGGTCAGGGCGTCGGTGACGGTCATCTCGAGCACGTCGTGGATGGAGCGGCCGCGCCACGTCAGCTTCAGGACGTCGTCCCGGTACCGGCGGCCCTCGCACGCCTTGCAGCCGAGGCGCACGTCATCGAGGAACGACAGCTCGACCTCGAGGTAGCCCCGGCCCTTGCATTCCGGGCACGAACCCTCGGCATTGAAGCTGAATAGCGCCGGCGGGACGCGGTTGGCGGCGGCGAACACCTTGCGGATCGGGTCGAACACCCCGACGTAGGTGGCCGGGTTCGAGCGGGACGAGCGGCCGACGGGACGTTGATCGACGACCACGGCCTCGCCGGCGCTTCCACCCCCGCCCGGCTCGCGCCGCAGGGTCTCGACGAGCTCCGCGACGAGCGAGCTCTTGCCGGACCCGGCGACCCCCGTGATGCACGTCAGCACGCCCCTCGGTATCCGGACCGAGACGTCGCGCAGGTTGTTGGCGCTCGCGTTGTCGATGCGCAGCGTGTCGCGGAACCGGCGGCGCTCCCGCCTCGGTGGAGCCGCCCGCTCTTGCAGGGCGCGCGACGTGGCGCCGCCGGCCCGCACCAGGTCGTCGAGACGGCCCGAGAAGACCACCTCGCCCCCGCCGTCGCCGGCGCGGGGGCCGATGTCGACGACCCAGTCGGCGGCGCGGATGACGGCCGGGTCGTGTTCGACCACGAGCACGGAGTTGCCCTGATCGCGCAGGCGGCGCAGCATGGCGATGAGGTGGTCGATGTCGCGCGGATGGAGCCCGACGGTGGGCTCGTCGAGGATATAGACGAGGTCGACGAGGTCGCAGTCGAGCTGGCGCGCCATCTTGACCCGCTGGCTCTCGCCGCCTGACAACGTCGGCACCCCCCGGTTGAGCGACAGATAGCCGACGCCGATGCCGATGAGGCGCTGGAGCGTCCCCCGCATCCGCGCGACCAGCGTCGCGACGACCTCACGGATCGGCACGTAGTCGTCGTGGTCGGCGAGGCCCGCGAGCGCCCGGTCCAGCTCGGTCAGCTCGCACTCGACGAGCCGGCCGATGGTCCAGCCGCCGGCCAGCTCCACCGCCAGCGCGGCGCGGTTCAACCGGGCGCCGTTGCAATCGGGGCACGGCCGCTCGCGGAACAGCCGCCGGTACGCTTCCCGCGCCACCTTCGGAACCTGGTCCTCGTTCTTGTCGACGTGGAGCCGTTCGAGCTTGCGGGCCACGCCGTCGAAGGGCCGCTCGTAGGTCATGCCCTCGTGGACCTTCTCGACCATCACACCGTCGGCCCAGAGCAGCCGCTCCCGTTCGGCCTCGGTGAACTGCCGGAGCGGCTTGCGGGGCGGGACCACGCCGGTCTGGACGATCTCCCGCCAGTACCACTTGCCGATGTCGTAGCTCGGGTGCCGGATGGCGCCTTCCTCGATGCTCCGGTCGAGGTCGAGCAGCTCGTCAACGTCGATGCGGACGCGCTTCCCCAGGCCCTTGCATGCCGGACACATGCCGTCGGGATGGTTGAACGAGAAGCGATGCGACCAGCCGATGTGCGGGCGCCCGCCGCGCGAGAACAGCATCCGCAGGAAGGTATAGACCTCGGTGACGGTGCCGACGGTGCTGCGGCTGCTGGCGCCGAGCCGCTTCTGGTCGATGACGATGCACGGCGAGATGTTCCGGATGGCGTCGACCGGCGGGCGGGTGAGCTGGGGCAGCCGGCGGCGGGCATAGGTGCTGAACGTCTCCACGAGCTGGCGCTGCGCCTCGGTGCAGATGGTGTCGAAGACGAGCGACGACTTCCCGCTGCCGCTCACGCCGGTGAAGGCGACGAGCCGGTGCTTGGGAACGTCGACGTCGATGCCCTTGAGGTTGTGGGTCCGGGCGCCCCGAATCTCGATGTGGGTCACGTGCGGCGGTCCTCGCTGGACTAAGATCGTAACCGCCGGACACCTGGGGGACAGGGGGGGCGGAAGATGCGATGGATCGGTGCGCAAACGGCGACCTGCGGCCTCGCCGGGCTGCTGTTCCTGACCTGCGCGGCGGCGGGGCCGCCGGAGGCGCGGGCCCAGGCCGGCGCCGACCCCGGGGAGTGGCGCTACTACGGGGGCGACCCCGGCCACACGAAGTACACGCCGCTCGACCAGATCACGGCCCACAACGTCGACCAGCTCCGGACAGCCTGGACCTGGACGTCGGTGGACGAGAAGCTGCGGGCTGAGAACCCCGTCATCGGCGCCGGACGCCGGTTCCGCACCTACGCCTACGAGGTCACCCCCCTGGTCGTCGACGGCGTGCTCTACACCACCACCAACCTCGGGCAGGCGGCGGCGATCGACCCCACGACCGGCAGGACGATCTGGAGCTACGACCCCGGCCTCTACCTCGACGGCCGACCCGCCGTGCACGGCTTCCTGTCGCGGGGCCTCGCGTACTGGTCGGACGGCGAGGACGCCCGACTCCTCTACGCCGGGGGGCGGACGTGGCTGGTCTCGGTCGACGCGAAGACCGGCGAGCCCGACCCGGACTTCGGCGTGAACGGGCGGGTCGACCTCACGCGGGGGCTCGGCCGCACCATCGACACCAGCCAGTACGCGGTCAGTTCGGCCCCGCTCGTGGCCGGCGACACGGTCGTCGTCGGCTCGGCCATCACCGAGGGCACGGGCCGCAAGGAGGCGCCGCCGGGGCACGTCCGCGGCTACGACGTGCGCACCGGCGAGATGAAGTGGATCTTCCACACGATTCCGCATCCCGGCGAGTTCGGCCACGAGACCTGGGGCAACGACTCGTGGCAGTGGGCCGGCGGGGCCAACGTCTGGTCGAACATGAGCGCCGACCCCGCGCTGGGCTACGTCTACCTGCCGATCGGCTCGCCGGTCACCGACTACTACGGCGGCCACCGCCCCGGCGACAACCTGTTCGCGAACTCGCTGGTGTGCCTGGACGCCGAGACCGGCGAACGGGTGTGGCACTTCCAGTTCGTGCACCACACGGTGTGGGACTACGACCTGCCGGCGGCCCCGAACCTCATCGACATCACCGTCGACGGGCGGGACATCGCAGCGGTCGCGCAGATCACCAAGCAGGGGTTCACGTTCGTCTTCGACCGGGCCACCGGCGAGCCGGTGTGGCCCATCGAAGAGCGGCCCGTACCGCCGTCGACGGTGCCCGGCGAGCGCACCTCGCCCACCCAGCCGTATCCGACGAAGCCGCCGGTCTACCTGACGAACGGGTCGCTCGAGGAGGACCTGATCGACTTCACGGACGAGCTGCGGGCCGAGGCCCTCGAGATCTACGGGAGGCACACCGCCGGCCCCCTCTACACGCCGCCGGCCCTCGGCGGCAACATCGTCCGGCCGGGCTGGAGCGGGGGCGCCAACTGGTGGGGCGCGGCCTTCGACCCCGAGACCGGCCGGCTCTACGTGCCGAGCTGGGCCCACTTCTCGTTCGTGGTGCTCGAGCCGGGCGACCCCGCGCGGTCCGACCTGACGATCCGGCCGCAGGTGAGCAACCTGCCGGGCCCGCGGGGACTCCCCCTCTTCAAGCCGCCCTACTCGCAGCTCGCGGCCCTGGACATGAATGCGGGCGAGATGCTGTGGCGCGTGCCCCTCGGCGACGGCCCCCGCGACCACGAGGCGCTGCGCGGCCTCGACCTGCCGCCGCTCGGCAACTACGAGAAGAGCGGCGGGCCGCTGCTGACGAAGACCCTGCTCTTCATCGGTCAGGGCATCGAGTCGAACCACTTGCGCGCCTTCGACAAGGACACCGGCTACGAGGTGTTCGAGCTGGCCCTGCCCGCGCGGTCGTCGTCGGCACCCATCAGCTACCTGGCCGACAACCGGCAGTACATCGTCCTCGCCGTCGGCGGCGGGAACGCGCGCGAGCAGCTCGTCGCGCTGGCGCTGCCGTAGTGCGACACACCACCGGCGAGTCGCCCGGTGATCATCGGCGGTCGCTGTGACCGCGGTCGAGACTCATGAGAATCCTGTTCGTCACGACGACGGTGTTCACGGTCTTGTCTAGCGCGGGCCTGATGGCTGCCCAGTGGTGGCCGTGGGGCTCTGACGAGGAGACTGAGCTCCGGCTGGAGAACCAGCAGTTGCGCTCGGTGCGTTCGCGCTTGTCAACGCAGAATGCGCGTCTTTCGGCTGATAACGAGAATCTGCAGGAGCAAGTGAACGAACTGGAGATCCAGGTCGCTGAACAGGCCGGCTCGGATGTGGAAATCGAGCGCTTGAGAGGCGAACGCGAACGCGCGCGGAGCGACCTGGCGGCGGAACGAGCGAGGGGCGAGCAGTTGGACGCGCAGCTCGGGTACGAACGCGAGACACGGATCCGGCTGGAGGAGAGGCTTCGGGACGACGGCAACTCTGGGGCTCCAGGGTGGCTGGCCTTCCTGGTGGTGCTGCTACTGGCGAGCGTGGCAATCTGGCGCGAATGGTGGTGGCGTTCGAGAATTCTCATGACCGCGCCGCACGTGCGCGTCGTGCAACCGGGTACGGGCGCCATCGCCCCGCGGGGCACGGGCAGGATGCCCGCCAAGGTGGATGAACCGAACCGCTGAGGAGGATGGTCGAGGCCCCCCGATGATGGTCCGCGCGTCTCGCCGCGGCCGGCTTGCCGGGACGCCTGCCCCGGACTCGCCCGCGTGGCCGTGCCCGACCCTCCCGTTCCTGGCCATGGCTACCGGCTGGCTCGCCGCGGGCTACGCCGTCTCGCGCGCGCCGGCCATGGAAATCGGGGTCGTCGGGGCGAGCATGCTTCTGCTGGGCGCGCCGATCGGCCTGGCTGCGATCGGTATCCGCACACTGCGCCGGCAATACTGGCTGGAGCTGTTTCGCCGGCGGGGCCTGTTGTACGGTCTGCTGTCTCGCAGGCTGCTGGCTTCGCTGTTCTGGACGGGCTGGGCGCTGGTGATGTCGTTCGTCCTGCTGCTGCGATTCCACGTCTACGACCGGCTGGAATGGGCGGTACTGGCGGCCACGGTTCCCGCTTTCGCCCTGGTCTTCGCGGCGATTCGCCGCGTCCTCGTGAAGGAGCTGCGCGCGGACGCGGCCGTCACCGAGGCCTTGGTGTGGTCGCGGCGGATCTGCCCGGCGGTCGTGCTGCTGCTGTACGTCGGCGCGCTATCGTGGTGGGGCGACGTGCCGCGGCATGCCTCGCTCGAGGCGGCCATCGAGACCCACCGGAGCAGCGCCGTCGCCTGGACCGGGAGCGCGCTCGTGCGCGAGGCGCTGGAGTGGGGCGCACGATTCGACGGCCTCGAGGCGTACGCCCTGGGCCGCCTGGGCATCGATTCACTCTGGGCGCTGCCGGCGATGGCCGCAGCCAACTTGGCCATCTTCTACAACATCTGTCTCGCCCTGTCCTGTTTCCGGATTCCGCGGGAGGGTTGGGTGCAGGCCCGCCTGGCCCCGCGCTCGTTCGAGACCGTCTTCGTGGCGGTGGCGGTCGCCACCTTCGTGGTGGGCTTCGTCTACTTTCCGCTGCTGGCGCACGCGGACGGGTACGTGGCGGCGCGGTCGGCCGATCTGGCGCAGGTCCGGGCGCGAGTGGATCAGGGGACGACGGCGGCAGTTCGAGAGTTGGAGCGGATCGGCGACGACCATTATCTGCCGGGAACGCGCGAGGAGATCTCTCGTGCGAGCACCGAGGCTCTTGGCCGACTCGATGCGGTCAAGGATGGCTTCCGGCGCGAGGTGGACGCCGCTTTCGAGCGGCTGGAGGACGAGGCCGTCGGGGAGTATCTCGATTGGTACTACAGCCTGCCTGCCGAGTACGGCCGCATCGGCATGATGCTGAGGGGGCGCCTCGGCGATTACCTGACCGCGAAGGCACGGGAGACGTTCGGGCAGGCGAGGTGGTTTCGGACCGTGGAAGCCGAGTTCGAGCGGCTGTTGTCGCTCGAAGAGCAGGTGCGCGCCGACCACGGTGAGGCGGTGCGCGAGATACTCGACCGAAACCGGGTGAAACCAGGCGACGCCCCGTTGAACGTGACGCTGACCGCCACTCTGGCGGAGGTCATCCAGCCGCCCTTCCGACAGGACTTCATCCCCGTCGCGGGCCGGCTGGGGACGGCCGGCGTCGCCGCGGGGGCCGGTTCCGCCGCCGGTGGCGGCATCACAGTCGTCATCGTGCAGAAGGTGACGGCGAAAGTTCTGGGCAAGCAGATTCTGAAGGTGGCCGCGAAGGCGCCGATCAAGGCGTTGGCCAGCAAGCTGGCGGGCACGGTCGCGAGCGGCGCGGCCATTGGATGGATCATGCCCGGTTTGGGAAACCTGTTGGGCGCCGTCGGCGGAGCGGTGACCGGCGTGGTTCTTGGCGTCACCGTCGACGGGGCGCTGCTGAAGCTGGAAGAGACGGTGAGCCGCGACGACTTCGAGCGCGAACTCGTCGACGCCATTCGACAGGCGCGTCGCGAGTTCGCCGACGAGTTCGATGAGTACCTCGGGCCACCGGCCGAGCCTGCATCGGACGGGCGTGATGCGGCGGCCAGTGAGTTGCCGCGGCAGAGCCGGTGACGCGCGAGTCGAGCGCGCAGGAGGCCGCGCGTCGAACCGGCGTGACGTCGGGCGCGTTGATCGCAAGATACGCCGCGCTCGTGCTCTGGTCGTGACCATCTCCGGAGAGAACACCATGAAGACCGTCATCATCGGTATCGCGCTGCTCGGCGCCGCAGGGACCGCAAGCGGGGAGGCCGCGCGGCAAGACGAACGCCCGATGGTCTTCCAACGGGTGTGCAACATCGCGCCGGGTCAGCAGGCCGCGGCCGCCGCGCTGGCGCGCGAGCTCGTCGACCTGGTCGAGGGGCGCTACCCCGGCGCGGGGATGTCGGCGAGGACGGGCCGCTGGATGACGGGCTTCCAGAACATCGAGCGCCCCGTCGACCAGATACTCTTCAGCGAGGTGCACCCCGACGCCGACATGCGGCAGGACTTCAACGAGATCCTGATGGGCGACCGGGAGTTCCGCGACCTGCAGCAGCAGATGGCGGGGGTCGTCGACTTCAGCAGTTGCACCGAGACCCGATATCGCGCACGGCCGTAGGGCTCGTCGAACCCCGCCACGCCTGGACCGGCCGCCGGCAGACGCGGGGCGGCGGGCTCGGCGGCGCCGAGCGACCGCGGAGACACTGCTCGGCGCGCGACCCGGTCGAGAGAGAGGAGCACGATGATGAAGCGAACAATCGCGCTGGTGGGTGTGGGGAGCCTCTTGGCCGCCCTGGCGGCGGCGACCGCCGACGCGCGGGTGGTCCGCATCGTCGTCGAACGCACGACGCCGTACGCGGGCGGGCAGGCGTTCGGCGACGCGGGTCCGTTCGAGCGCCTCGACGGCGTCGTGCACCTGGAGGTCGACCCCGACGATCCGCTGAACGCGGTGATCGTCAACCTCGACCGCGCGCCGCGCAACGGCCGCGGGCTGGTCGAGTTCAGCGCGCCTTTCTTCATCGTCAAGCCCGTCGACATGGCGCGCGGGAACCGGAAGCTGCTGTACGGCATCAACAACCGCGGGAACGCGATAGAGCTCGGCTTCCACACCTTCCCCTCGACCGGCCCCGACGCCGACGACGGGCTGTTCTTCCGCCTCGGCTACACCCTGGTGGACGCAGGCTGGGCGGGCGATGTGGTGACGACGGCGACGCGTCTCGGGGCGAACCTGCCGGTCGCGGCGCAGGCCGACGGCAGCCCCATCGTCTCGCGCATCCGCATCGAGTACCCGTCCGACCCGACGCAGCGACCGCCGGACGGCGCCCGCCTCCATACGCTGCCCCTCAAGGGAAACGACCGCTTCCTGAGCTACGAGACGGCCGACACCGACACCGCCCACTCGACGCTCACCGTCCGCGACGCCATCGACGGCGAGCGACGGCCGGTAGCGCCCGACGGCTGGGCGTTCGGGACGTGTCCGTCGGGCGAGGCGTCGCTCGCGCCTTCGACCAGCGACATCTGCGTCTTCGACGGGTTCGACCCCGACCAGGTGTACGAGCTGATCTACCCGGCGAAGAACCCGTGGGTCATGGGTCTCGGCTATGCGGTCACGCGGGACCTCGCCTCGTTCCTGCGCTACGAGACGGCCGACGACGCGGGGACGCCGAACCCGCTCGCGGCGAGCGCCGAGTCCGCCGGCATCCGTCGCGCCTACGGGCTCGGCATCTCGTCGACGGGGATGTACCTGCGCGACTGGCTCTACCTCGGCTTCAACGAGGACGAGGCGCACCGCCGCGTGTTCGACGCCGTCCGCATCCACATTCCCGGGTCGCACCGGCTGTTCGCGAACGTCGAGTTCGCCGACCCCAACATCTACTCGCGCCAGGACCGCACGCCCGATTTCACGTCGCAGTCGGTCCCGCCGCTGACCTATGCGGTGACCACCGACCCGGTGACGAACGTGCGCGACGGCATCCTCAAGCGGCCCGCCACCGACCCCCTGGTCTTCCACGTCGACACGAGCAACGAGTTCTGGCAGATGAAGGCGTCGCTGAACGTCCACGACGGGCACGGCGACCCCGTGCCAGTTCCCGACAACGTGCGCCTCTACCTGCTGGCCAGCCACCCTCACGGGGGGGCGGCGGGGGTCGGGGCGATGCCCACCGACCGCGGCGCCTGCGCGTACGTGACCAACACCTACCGGAGCGCGGCGCCGGCGATGCGCGCGCTCCTCGTGGCCCTCGACGAGTGGGCCGACCGCGGCATCGAGCCGCCCGCGAGCCGCTACCCCGATGTGAGGCGGGGCACGCTGGCCGCGGTGGACGAGGTGGCCCGCACGTTCCCGGCCATTCCCGGCGTCACGTTCCCGACCCGGGTCAACGGGCTCGACGCCCTCGACTTCGGCCCCCTGTTCGGGTCCGGGGGCGGCCGGCAGACGGTGCTGCCGCCGGCGCGCGGCGGTTCGTACCAGGTGCTCGTGCCGACGACGGACCGCGACGGGCACGACATCGCCGGCATCCACACGGTGGACATCGCGGCGCCGGTCGGCACCAACACCGGCTGGAACCTGTTGGCCCCCGGTCCCCGCGGACGCGACCTCTGTTCGCTGACGGGGTCGTTCTTCCCCTTCGCCCGGACCCGCGCGGAGCGGCTGGCGAGCGGCGACCCGCGCCTGTCACTGGAGGAACGGTACGGCGACCACGCGGGCTTCGTCGCCGCGGTCCGGCAGGCCGCCGACGAGTCGGTCACGCGCCGCTTCCTGCTGCCCGAGGACGCCGAGGTGATCGTACGGATGGCGGAGGAGAGCGACGTGCTGCGGTGACCGGGTTCCCCCTGAACGGCAGCCCGTCGGGCGGCGGCGCATCCCGCCTGACGGCGTCGTCGCGCCTCGTCCGTCGAGCGCCTCGGCGATCCGCTGGCGCCCTCCGGCGCGGTGAAACGCGGAGCTCTCTCCACGGGCGGCCTGCGGCCCGCGCGGCCTGCGTGCCGCGTATCGCCATTCCCCCGAAGGGCTCACGTCGGATAGACTTCGAGGAAAGGAAACGCGCGCTGCGCGCGCCGCCTGGCCGCCGATGAGAGCCCGCCGTGCACAGAGACCGGTTGGGCGGCAAGCCCGAGCCACTGGCGGCGCTTGCCGGGCGCAGGCGGGATGCCCCCGCCGCCCGAATACGGCGGGGCTTCGCCACGGGCGGCCAGGGTTCAGCCGGCCCGAGCCTGGTTCGGCGACTCTATGACGGGAGATCGGCGATGAGCGTCATGGGAGCAGACGAGTTGGTGCGGCGACTCGACGCCGCTGTGAACGCTGGTGACGTCGAGGCCGTCACCTTGCAGGTGCAGCGCGAGGTCGAGAACGCGCTCGTGCCGGGACGGCTCCGTCTCGACGAGCGTTTCCGACGCACGCGCCCCGATCGCTACGCAAGGCGGCTGCTGCACCGCGACCCCGCTCGCCGCTACACGGTTCTCGTGCTCGCCTGGGCCCCGGGTCAGGGAACACCGATTCACGACCACCCCAACCTGTGGAGCGTCGAGGGGGTCCTCGAAGGCGAGCTGGAGGTGACGCAGTACACGCCGCTCAAGGAGGAGGCCCACCGTTGCCAGTTCGCGCCGGTGGAGTCGCACCGGGTCGTCGCCGGCGACGCCAACTTCATGCTCCCGCCCTTCGAGTACCACGCGCTGACGAACGACCTCTCCGACCAACCGTGTCTCACGCTTCACGTCTTCGGCGGCGAACTGATGGAGATGAACACCTTCGATCCGGCCGGGGACGGCTGGTATGAGCGCTCCCTGCTCAGGGTCTCCTCCTACGACGATTGAGCCGCAGGAAGAACGCCGGCGCGGCGTCAGGGACCTCGTGGGCCAACCGTCGTCAGTCAGCACTTCCCTCGCCCGACCGACCCTGCACAGCTCGAGCCGCTCGTGCGGCTCGGACCGCTATCGCGGCGCCGCGGTCGCGGCCCGCTCCTCGGCCCGCGCGGCGGAGAGGATGTTGACCAGGCCGTAGTTGCCCTCGTGGCAGGCGTACTCGAACAGCGGCCCCTCGGCCTTGCGCAACGGCACGCGGGCGGTCCAGGGAGCTTCCCAGATGGTGGGGTCCTCGACCGTGAACTCGTACTGGAGGATGTCGCCCGCGCGGGTGAAACGCTCGACGAGGCGACGCGGCTCGCTGCCGATCATGGTCAGCTCGCCGTCGAACTGCATCGATTCGACGACCAGCGTGTCTCCTTCCCAGCGGCCGCGGCCGTTGCCGCCGAACTGGGAGAGGCCGCTGCGGGGACTCCCGTCGAGCGGGACGATGCGCACGAAGTGCATGCTCTCGGCGAGGATGGCGATGTGGTCGGGGGTCTGGAAGATCTGCACGTTGTTGTTGTAGGGGCCGGGCACGATGGGGAACCCGATGGTGCCGAGGCAGCGGTCCATCAGGTTGAGGTCCTCCCACGAGTCGAAGGGCCCGGGGCCGAACGAGCCCGCCACGGCGGCGCGCCTGGCATCCGCCCCTTCCACCGTGGGCGGATGGCGCCCGGTCGGCGGGTCGACGATGAGCGACGTGCGACGGTCCGGGACCGGGTCGGTGCCGAAGTCGAGGAATACCCGCGTGTGAATCGTGTGGCCGGGCACGATGTCCCCGCCGTCGATCGACTCGAACCAGTCGGCCGTCTGCCGCGAGATGGCCGCCGCCTCCTCCTCGGTCATCACCGCCCGGTTCCCGAACTCCTCCGGCCGCGCCATCGGGGTGGCGGAGCGGTAGTCCCAGACGCCCCCCAGGTCCGGCGTGCCCCAGGGCGTGCGGGGAATGCCCGCGGTCTGGGCGCCGGACGGCGCGGGCGATGCGGCCGCAAGGAGAAACAGAAAGACGGCGCACCTCCACTTGCTCATCGCATCTCCTCAGGATCAGGCGCAACCAGCCACTACCGTTCAGGCAGCGCGAACACGACCAGCCGCTCGTTCCCCCGCGGCTGGCCGCTCGCCGGGGCCGACACGTTCGCGGCGACGTACTGCCGCCCGTCGTTCCCGGCATAGGTGATGGGGATGGCCTCGACGTTGTAGTCGAACGCCACCGACCACAACTCGTCGCCGGTGTGGGAGTCGAACGCGCGGAAGCGCCGGTCCACGGTGGCGCCGATGAACACGAGGCCGCCGGCGGTGACGATGGGGCCGCCGACGTTGCGGCTGCCGACACGCCGCCGGCCCTCGGGCAGGAGCTCGTCGATGCCCAGCGGCGTCTCCCACGCGATCTCGCCGGTGGCCGCCTCGACCGCGACGAGGCGGGCCCAGGGCGGCTTGAAACAGGGCAGCGCCCCGAGCCGCTCGCCGGCGGCGTCGAAGATCGGGGCCTCGAACGGCGGCCCCGCCTCGCGGACGAAGGCCACCTGGTCGTCCACCTCGGGACCGTACAGCTCGTTCTCGGTCATCCAGCCGCTGATGGGCTGGTCCTTCGAGTTGACGAAGATGTAACCGAGCTCGGGGTCGTAGGCGGTGCCGTTCCAGTTCACGCCGCCCCCCGTGCCGGGGAAGACGAGCGACGGCGGCGTCCCTTCCCGCCGGTACCGAATGGGCGTATAAGGCCCGTCGTTGTAGTAGCCGACGGTGTCCCACAGCTCGCGGCAGGCGGCGGCGTGGGCGGGGGTGGTGTCGTCGCCGGTGACGATGTCGTCGGGGCCGATGCTCACTCGCGACACCGGCGGCGGCGCGAGGGGAAACGGCTGGGTTGGCGAGTACTGCTCGCCGGGCACGTCGCCCACGGGCACGGGCCGCTCCTCGACGCCGTGGACGGGCTCGCCGGTCACGCGGTTCAGGATGAACATCCACCCCGACTTGCCGACCTGGGCGAGGGCGGGGATGAGCTCACCGTCGCGCTCGATGTCCATCAGGCCCGGCGACGGCGGCAGGTTGTAGTCCCACAGCTCGCGGCGGATGTTCTGGAAGTACCAGGCGAGCTCGCCGGTGGCGATGTCGATGGCGATGGTCGAGTTGGCGAAGAGGTTGTCGCCGGGGCGGTCGCCGCCGTAGAAGTTCGACCCCGGACTGCTGACGGGCATGTAGACGAGGCCGCGCGCCTCGTCGACGGTGAGGGTGAACGCCCACACGTTGTTGCCGATGCGGTCGCGCCAGCTCTGGTTGCCCCAGGTCTCGCTGCCGAAGTCGCTCTCCGTGGGCAGGGTCGGGAACTCCCAGCGCAGCGCGCCGGTGGCGTCGAGGGCGCGCGGCCAGGCCCGGGTGGGCTCTCCCCCGCCCCGGGGCTGGTTCAGGTGGGGCGCGATGTGCCGCTGCCCGGGGCCGAAGGCGCTCGAACCCAGGATCAGGGTGTCGTCGTAGACCACCGGCACCCCGGTGTAGGGGATGCGCAGGGCCGCCTCGCCCCCGGCGCCGAACCCGGGGTCGAGCTCGCCGGTCGCCGCCGTCAGGGCGACGACCTTGGACAGGCTGGTGAAGTAGATGCGGGCCGCGTGGGCGTCGGTGGCCGGCCCGTAGGCGACGCCGCGGAACGACGCCAGCCCCTCGGCCAGCTCGTGCCGCCAGATCTCCTCGCCGGTCTCGGGCCGCAGGGCGACCACCCGGTTCCCCGACGCGAGGTACATCACGCCGTCGACCACGATCGGCGTCACCTGCTGGAACAGCTCGGCCGGGCTCGGCCCCTCGATGAACCCGTCCTCGGGATGGAAGCGGTACGACCAGACCTCCTCGAGCGAGGCGACGTTCGACGCGTCGATCTGGTCGAGAGGCGAGTAGCGGGTGCCGGCGAGGTCGCGGTTGTAGGTCGGCCAGTCGGCGGCGGCGCTCCGCTCCATCTCCTGCGCCAGGACCGGCGCTGACGCCGACACCAACGCCATCGCAACGAGCGTCGTGGCCGCCCCGCGGGTTCGAGACGGATGCCGTCGAGGCGTACGCCTTCCAGTGATGACTCGCATGGGGATGTCTCCTTGTTCGCTTCCCGAAAGAGCTCCTCGTCTCGCCGGTCGATGCACGGCCCGGGCGCGGGAATGGTCGTTCAGATCACCATGGCGAACCGCGCGAAGCGCCCGACGCGTCACTGAGCCGATCGCGCGTCTGGAAGCGTGCACCTGCCGCCGCCGAACCACCCCGCCCGGACGCCGCGGCCCGGGCGAACCTCTCTCATGTCATCCCCAAGACGACGACATCTGAACCAGGGCGACGCCCCCGCAACATGCTGCTACACTCGGAACGAGGACTGTATGGGACACGTGTACGCCGACATCGACCTCGGCAACCCGAGGCGCTCGGATCTGAGGGCCGTGCGGGTTCGCGCACTGGTCGACACCGGCGCCCTCCTCTTGTGCATTCCCGAGCATATCGCGGTGCAACTGAGTCTCGAAACGGAATCCACGCGAGAGGTTTCGGTCGCGGACGGGCGGAAGCTGCGGGTTCCCTACGTCGGACCGCTGAAAGTGACGTTCGGCCAACGGTTCTGCTTCGCCGGCGCACTCGTCCTCGGGGACGAAGTCCTGTTGGGGGCCGTGCCGATGGAGGACATGGACCTCGTGGTGAATCCGGGCCGCCGCGAGGTGACCGTGGACCCGGCAAGCCCGAACCTTCCTCACGCGCGCGTCAAGCGGGCGAAGGCTCGCGCCGCCCGCCGACCTGTCGGGAGCCCCGGGGCGAGGTCCCGCCGCATCACCACGAGCCCCTGAACGACGAAAGAGCCGGCCCCGTCGGCGGAACCGGCCCTGTTCACTCGACGCCGGCGCCGGTCGGCGCCGGGGCCCTACACGCCGGACAGCGGCTCGAGCGGGAGCCGGCCGTTGCTGTGGCCGAGATGCTCGATGGGCACGCCCATCTTGTCGAGCAGGCTCAGGTGGAGGTTGGCCAGCGGCGTGTCCTCCGGGTATTTCACGTGCCGCCCGCCGACGCCCGCCCCGCCGCCGGCGAGGAGGATGGGCAGGTTGTACGAGGCGTGGGCGTTGCTGTCGCCCATGCCCGCGCCGTAGACGATCATCGAGTGGTCGAGCAGCGTGCCGTCGCCGGCGGGGGTGGCGGCGAGCCGGTCGACGAACGCCGAGAAGAGCTGCACGTGATACTGGTTGATCCTGGTCAGCTTGGCGAGCTTCTCGGGGTCGCGCTGGTGGTGCGAGATCGGATGGTGGGCGTCGGGCACACCGATCTCCGCATACGTCCGGCCGGTGATCTCCCGCCCCATCATGAACGTCACGACCCGGGTGAGGTCCGTCTCCCAGGCGAGAGCCATCAGGTCGAACATCAGCTTCGCATGATCGCCGACGTTGTCGGGAATGCCGGCGGGCTGGGCCACCACCGGCAGTTCGCGGTCGCTCTGGGCCTCGGCCATCTGGATGCGGCGCTCGATGTCGCGCACCGCGTCGAGATACTGGTCGAGCTTGGCCTGGTCGCCGGCCCCGAGCTGGCGCGACAGGTCGGCGGCGCGGTCGGTGACCGAGTCGAGGAGACTGGCGTCCTTCGCGAGCCGCGCCCGGCGGATGGCGGGGTCGGTGCTGCCGGTGTCGCCGAACAGGCGCTCGAACACCGCCCGCGGGTTGTTCTCCATGGGCAGCGGGGTCACGTCGTTGGCCCACGCGATGGTGTTGGTGTACGCGCAACTGAACCCGTCGTCGCACGACCCCGCGAAGTCGCGCCCGTCGAGGGCGAGTTCGAGGGTCGCGAGCTGGGTCTCACGGCCGTGCACGCGGCCCGCGAGCTGGTCCATCGACACCCCGCCCCGCAGGTCCGAGCCGTCGTCAGGCTTCGACGGCACGCCGGTGAGGAAGCGGGTCGAGGCGCGGGCGTGCGGCCCCTCGCTCTCGACACCGTGCATGCCGGACAGCACCTGCACGTGCGAGCGGTGCGGCTCGAGCGGCTTGAGGATGGTCGGGAACTCGAAGCCCGCGCCCTCGGTCGGCGGCGTCCAGTGCGGCATCATCATCCCGTTGGGGACGTACACCACCCCGAGGCGCCGGACCGGGGCCGCCGCTGTCGTGCGCAACGCCGCGAACGCCGGCGTCATCCCGTCGAGCAGCGGCAACGCGAGCGAAGCTCCGAGCCCTCGGAGCACGGTACGACGGGGAAGCGCCTTCTGAGTGATGATCATGATTCGGACCTCCGCATCCGGAACGGTGTGCTCTTCACGATACCGACAATGATAGACGACCAGCGGTAGTTGTCCGAAGCCGCCTCGCGGGTGATCGCCCGCACCGTGGGACGGTCGTAGTACTCCGGCCCCCGTCCCAGCCCGTACGCCAGCAGCTTCTCGGTCAGGGTGGCCGCGAACTGGTGGCGCCGTTCCATCAGGAGCGAGCGCAGCCCCGTCGGCCCGACGAACGCGGTGCCGTCGGGCAACTGGCCCGAGGCGTCGATGGGCAGCCCGGCGGTGCCGGTGGTGCGCCAGCGCCCCACCGCGTCGTAGTTCTCGAGGGCGAGCCCCAGGGGGTCCATCGGGGCGTGGCAAACCGAGCACGCGGGGCTCTCGCGGTGGCGCGCGAGCCGGTCGCGCACCGTCGCGTGCCGGCCGTCCGCGCCCCGCTCCGGCAGGTCGGGCACGTCGGCCGGGGGCGGGGGCGGGGGCGTCCCGAGAATGTTGGTCAGCATCCACTTGCCGCGCAGCACCGGCGATGTCCGGTTCGGATAGGACGTCACCGTCAGCACGCTGCCGTGCCCGAAGACGCCGCCCCGCCGCTCGGCGACGTCGCCGTCGAGGCGCACACGCCGAAAGTGGCTGCCGTAGACGTTGGGGATGCCGTAGTGGTCAGCGAGCCGTTCGTTGACGAAGGTATAGTCGGCCCCGAGCAGATCGAGGACGCTGCGATCCTCCCGCAGCAGGCTGTCGACGAACAGCTCGGTCTCGTGCCGGAACGCCTCGCGCAGGTTCTCGTCGAACTCGGGGAAGGTGATGGCGTCGGGCACGACGCTGCGCAGGTTGCGCAGGTACAGCCACTGGCCCGCGAAGTTGCGCACCAGCTCGGTGGCCCGGGGGTCCGCGAGCAGGCGGCGCGCCTGCTGCTCGAGCACGGCGGGGTCGGCGAGCCGGCCCTGCTCGGCGAGGGCGAGCAGCTCGTCGTCGGGTCCGCTCGACCACAGGAAGAACGACAGCCGCGACGCGAGGTCGAGGTCGCTCAGGGCATAGGCGGTCCCCGGCGCCCCGTCGACGGGGTCGCGCACCACCCGGAACAGGAAGTCCGGAGCGATGAGCACGCGCTCGAGGGCGAGCTGGATGCCCGCGTCGAAGGTGGCGCCCACTCGGCCCGCCCGATAGAACTGCATCAGGGTGTCGAGGTCGCCTTCGTCGACGGGCCGGCGGTAGGCGCGGCGAGCCAGCGAGCCGAGGATCTCGCGCGCGCACCGCTCCTCGTCGGCCCGCGCCTCGCTGGCGGGTCGGCACCCGAAGATGGCGCGGCGGCTCGGCGTGTCGCCCGGCCCGCCCGCGGCGTAGGGACCGCCGATGACGACGTGCTCCACCGCGGCGTAGCCGTCCCGCATCTCGTTCACGGCCACCGCGAAGACGCTCTGCCGGGGCTGCAGCACCCCCTCCGGCTCGGTGAACCGCCGCACGAAGGAGACCCCGACGACACGCGGCCCCGCCTCGGCCCGGAAACGCACCCGCATGTTGGCGTCGGCGAAGAGCATGTACTCTTCCCATTCGGGGTCGCCGAACAGGTTGCCGCCGTAGCTGGCGGGGGCCTGGACGCCCTCCGGCTCCTCGCCGCCGAAGACGAAGGTGCGGACGAGAACCCCGTCCAGCCGCACCTCGAGCTCGTGGCGCGAGCCCATGCCCCGCACGTAGTTCACGTAGTTCCGGTGCAGGCGTATCTGGAGGTCGTACTCGCCTTCGACGGGGAAAACGTGCCGGATGGCGATGCCCCCGCGCGACCCGAACGGGAGATCGTCGCTCATCCGGTCGTCCTGCATCAGCAGGATGGGGACCTTGTAGGTCTCGGCCGACGGCCCGAGCGGGACCTCGCCGAGCGCGGTCCGTCCGATCTTGCGCGCGGCCGACAGGTATCGCTCCATCAGGGCGGACGAGACCGTCAGCACGTCGGCGTTGTTGTCGAAGCCGTACTCGTCGAAGTCGTCGGCCGGCAGCAGGTCGTCCACGTCGACGTCCACCGCCAGCAGGTCCCGCACCGCATTGGCGTACTCCGCCCGGTTCAGGCGGTGCACGGCCTGGGTGCGTCCGGGGTCCGGGGCCCGCATGGCGACCCCGTCGATCTCGGACTCGAGCCATCCCGCGACCCGGTCGTAGGTCTCGGCGTCAGGCCTCGGACGGCCCGCCGGGGGCATGGCGCGGGTGCGCAGCTTCGCCACCACCCGCTCCCACAGCTCGGCGTGGTGACCGACGGCGGCGAGATCCTGGCCCTCGAGGCTCAGGTCGGCGGTGCGCAGTCTGTCGTTGTGGCACGCCACGCAGTACCGGTCGACCGTCTCCCCGAGGAGAGCGGCGCCGGCGGTCGGCTGGGCGAACGCCCCGGTGGCGGCGACGGCCGACGCCGCCACGACGGCCAAGGCCCCGGCCGCCTCGAAACGAGTCCGTTGCGCGAGAGTTGGCATCGTCGGTCGGCCCTCCTGCACGCCGCCGGGAATCCGCGCTGACTCGTGCGCCTCGACACGCCGGCGCCGCCAGAATCGCCTGACGGGACTGATGCGGAGGAACGAGGGCGCATCTCGCCGTCGGGGGAAGAACGGACCGCACCCGCGGGTCAAGACAACTGCGGACGGCGATTCGGCACAGTTCGACTCGCCGATAGTCTGGCCGAACACCCCGGCGGTGTCAATCGAGCACGATGCTCCGAGCCCTGTCGAGCCGGGTCGAGCCGGGGTGAAGGTAGTATCGTGTTACGACTACGTGGGCATCGGCGCGACGGTTCGCCCCTGTTCGCCGTCCGCATGCCGTCGCCGGTCCTGTTCGCGAGCGCGGACCGACGACAGACCGACGTCGCGCGAGCCCTCGGGCTCGCGGTGAGGTTCATCGAGTGAGCGAGGTCGAGTTCATGCACCGGGCGGGACCCAGCCGGCCCTGACCCTGCCCGGCCGCCGTGAGCCATGCCGCTGACAACCGGAACCTCGATCGGCGTCTACCGCGTCACCGGCCCGCTGGGCGCAGGCGGGATGGGCGAGGTCTACCGCGCCCGCGACACGACGCTCGACCGGGACGTGGCCCTGAAGGTCCTGCCGGCGGCGTTCACCGCCGACCCCGACCGGCGTGCGCGCTTCGAGCGCGAGGCCAGGGTCCTCGCCTCGCTGAACCATCCGAACATCGCGCAGATCTACGGCATCGAGGAGAGCGGCGAGGCGCGGGCGCTGGTCCTCGAGCTGGTCGAGGGCCCGACGGTCGCCGACCTCATCGCGCGCGGCCCCCTCCCCCTCGACGACGCACTGCAGGTCGCGTTGCAGACCGCCTGGGCCCTGCAGGCGGCCCACCAGGCCGGGGTGGTGCACCGGGACCTCAAGCCGGCCAACATCAAGGTGCGGGAGGACGGGACCGTCAAGGTGCTCGACTTCGGTCTCGCCAAGGCGCTCGATCCCGAGCCGGCGCCTGACGCCGACGTGTCGCAGTCGCTCACCTTCACCGCCTCGGCCACCCGCATGGGGGTAATCATGGGGACGCCGTCCTACATGTCGCCCGAGCAGGCCGCGGGGACCGCGGTGGACATCGGCGCCGACTTGTGGTCGTTCGGTGTCGTGCTCTACGAGATGCTGTGCGGCGAGCGCCTGTTCGGAGGCGAGACGGTGCCGCACGTCCTGGCCCGTGTGCTCGACCGCGAGATCGACCTGTCCACGCTTCCGCCGTCCACGCCCGCTCCCGTCCGGCGGGTGCTGCGCCGCTGTCTGGAACGGGACCCGCGGCGGCGCATGCGGGACGCCGGCGAGGCCGTCAGCGATCTGGAGGCGACGCTCGCGCGTGAGGCGGCGGCGCCCGACGGGACGGCCGCCGCGGCCGCGTCTTCGTCGGTGAGCGGGGCAACGCCGCCCGTCGCGTGGGCCGGCGCCGGACTGGCACTCGGCGCCGTGGTGACGGCGGCGGTGCTCTGGACCCTCGCGCCGCCGCCGACCGACACCCCGGTGAGGCGCCTCGCGCTCGCCTTGCCGTCCCCGACCGCGGGCCCGGATCCGTTCGTCCTGTCGCCGGACGGATCGCTGCTGGTCTATGCCGGGCGCACCCGACAGTCCAGGCAGTTGATGGTCCGTCGGATGGACCAGCTCGACCCGCAGCCGCTGACCGGCACGGAGGGCGCCATCCTGCCGTTTCTGTCGCCCGACGGCGAGTGGGTCGGCTTCTACTCGGCCCCGGGGTCGGCGGGGCCGAGTGACCGCCTGCAGGCCAAGTGGACGCTGAACAAGGCGCAGCTTCGCGGCGGACCGCCCGTCACCCTGATGAGCGGCGTCGTCGCCCTGGGCGCGAGCTGGGGCGACGACGACCACATCGTCATGGGCGGCGTCGGCGGCCTGCGGCGCCTGCCGGCGGCGGGCGGGGCCTCCGAACCGGTGGCGGGCGGCGACGGCGCCGAGGCGGCAACGGGGTCGGACCTGCCGCGGGGACCGCCCGGCGCGGCCAGGCGCGCCCGTCCAAGTTCGCCCGGTCTCGCGCTGCACTCGCCGCGGGTGCTTCCCGGCGCCCGCGCGGCACTGGTCTCCCGCGTGGTTCCGGGCGAGCCGCCGCAACTGCTCGTCGTCTCGCTGGAAACCGGCGAACAGCGACCGGTGGCGGACGGCGCGGGGGGCGCCTACACGCCGACGGGACACCTCGTGTTCCAGCAGACCTCCCGGTGGGGACTCCGCGGGACCGGCACGTTGATGGCGGCGCCGTTCGACCTCGAACGCGCCGCGATGACCGCCGCGCCGGTTCCGCTCGCCGCGAACATCGGCGCCTTTGCGTGGGCCGCCGACGGCACCCTCGTCTACTCCCGGCGCGACGCCGATCGCCAACCGGAAAGCCGGACGCTGGTCTGGGTGCACCGGGACGGCCGCGAAGAGCCGATATCGGCGCCGCCCGGCGACTACGACACGCCCCGCATCTCGCCCGACGGCGGCCGCGTCGCCCTGACCCTCTCCTCGGAGCCGGGCCGCGTCGACATCGTGATCTACGACCTCGTCCGCCAGGTGTCGAACCGCTTGACCTTCGACGCAGAACTGAACACGGGCCCGGTGTGGACGCCGGACGGCCAGCGGGTCGTCTTCACCGCCGCCGGCGGCGACCGTCCCGGCCTCTTCTCGAAGGCCGCGAACGGCACCGGCCAGGCCGAGCGCCTGACCGCGAGCGGTGGATTCCACGTGGCTGAGGCATGGGTGCGCAGCGCAGACGCCCTGGTCGTCTCCACCTTCGGCGCCGGGCTGCAGGCCGACCTGCAACTGCTCCCCCTGGCCGGCGACCGGGCGCCGGTGCCCCTCGTCACCGACCCGTTCAGCGTGTCTTTCCCGGCGCTCTCGCCGGACGAGCGATGGCTCGCCTACCAGTCCAACGAGTCGGGCGCGTTCGAGGTCTACGTCCGGCCGTTTCCGAACGTCGAAGACGGGAAGTGGCAGGTGTCGCAGGGCGGCGGGCTCTCCCCCGTGTGGTCACCGAACGGCGGCGAGCTCTTCTACCGCAGGGTCGACCAGCGTAGCGCCACGATGATGGCGGTGGCCTACGCCGCCGAACCGACGTTCACCCCGTCGCGGCCCGAGCCGCTGTTCGAGGCGCCCTACCGAACGCTGGCCTTCGACCGCTTCCGGCCCTGGGACGTCGCCCCGGACGGCCAGCGGTTCCTCATGCTCAAGGAACAGGAGGCGAGGCCCGACCCCCGGCGGGGCGAGGCCCGACCCCCGGCCCTCGTGGTGGTCACCAACTGGTTCGAGGAACTCGCCGCACAGGTCCCGTTGCCGTGACGCCGCCGGCCGACCGTCCGCACGGTTTCTCTTCAGTCGCCTTGCCGCCTCGACTCTTGCCGCCGATGGCGCGCTGTGGTAAAAGCACGTGAGGCGTCCGCTCTCGAATCGCGCCCGAACATCGGGCCGCCAAGGAGATTCTGAATGAAGCTCACGCGCACGTTCGTTCTTCTCGCGTTCGGCATGGTTTCCGCGTTCGCCGCCCCCGGCTACGCCGAGAATGGCGCCGAGGCCGCGGTGACCTACTACAAGGACGTGCTGCCGATCATGCAGGAGAACTGCCAGACCTGCCATCGGCCGTCCGGCGCGAACATCGGCGGGCTCGTCGCCCCGATGTCGTTCATGGACTACCGCGAGACCCGGCCCTGGGCCCGCGCCATCGCCGGCAAGGTCGAGTCGCGCGAGATGCCCCCGTGGTTCGCCTCGGCCCCCAAGGGCGTGTTCGAGAACGAGCGCGGCCTGACCGACGCCGAAATCGACACCATTCTGAGTTGGGTCGAGGCCGGAGCGCCCGCCGGCGACGCCGCCGACGCCCCGCCGGGCCCGGCAGTTCGCGGAGGCCGCGAACGACGGATGGACCCTCGGCAGCCCCGACTTCGTCGTCAAGATGGCCGAGCCGTTCCGGGTCGAGGACGACATCTACGACCTGAACATCACCTTCTACACGAAGCTGACCGAGGACATCCTGCCCGAGGACACCTGGGTGAAGGGCTGGGAGTTCCGGGTCGGCGACAACCAGATCACCCACCACATGTGCTCGTCGATGATCGCGCCGGGCGCCTTCATCCCCGCCAACGCCGTCGAGGACGAGGGCGCCGATGTGGCCGGCAGCCAGCTTCTGAGCTGCGTGGCCGAGGGCGGCGAGCCCGACATGCTGCCCGACGGCTTCGGCGTGCTGCTGAAGACCGGGTCGAGCATCTCGTTCAACATGCACTACCACAAGGAGCCGGCCGAGGGCTCGGCCGCCTGGAGCGACCCCGAGATCGCGTTCTGGGTCGCCGACGAGCCCGTGGAGCACCAGGTCATCAACGACACCCTCTACAACCGCGGGTTCGAGATTCCGCCCAACCACCCGAACTACCGCGTCGGGTCGTCGCGCGTCCTCGACAAGGACACCCTGGTGCTGACCTACTGGCCGCACGCCCACCTGCGGGCCACCGCCGCGCGCTACACCGCGTTCTACCCCGACGGCACCGAGGAGCTGCTGCTCGACGTGCCCCACTACGACCAGAGCTGGCAGGTGACCTACAAGTACAAGGAGCCCAAGCTGCTGCCCAAGGGCACGCGCATCGACGTCGACTTCTGGTACGACAACACCCCGGAGCGGGCGTCCCGGCGCAGCTTCGACCCGAACCGGTTCGTCGGTTACGGGCCGCGGACCGACGACGAGATGTCGCTCGGGTTCATCGGCTACGCCGAGATCGACGAGCCGGCGGCGATGCCGACCACCGACAACGACTGACGAGCCGTCCGCCGGCTCCATCAGGCTTCACGCAGGGCGGGGCCGACTGGTCCCGCCCTCGCTCTTTCTGCAGGAAGTACCGAGACGCTGCGGGGAACATCGCCATGACCATCGGTGAACGCCGTTCCGGCCCTGCCGACCTGCGCCGCTGCCTGCGGCTGCGGTCTCGCCTCGTTGCGGGTCTCGCCTGCGTCATCACCGCGCTGGCCACGGCTCACGCCGACGGCCAGACCCCGACGCCGAGCGAGGACGCCGACGGCCTCGTGCACGCCTCGCTGGTGCTCGAGGGGCAGGCGATCACCGTGGCGTTCCCGCCCGACCTGCCGGCGGACGGCCCGGCGTACGCCCAACTGCTGGCGGGGGCCGAGGTGCGCGTGGGAACCTTCGAAGCGCATCGCGCCTTGCGGATCGGGACCCTCGCAGCCGATCTGGAGGCGCTGAGCGCAGAACGGGCGGCGGCACTGGCGCGAGCAGCCGCCGCGGCGCGGGAGGAGTCCGCGGACGAAGGAGAGGCGCAACCGCCCGAGCCGCCCCGCCCCGGGCTGTGGCTCGTCCGTGGCGCAGAGGGCTGGCGCCTCGAGATCCGGACCCGCGAGGCGGCCGGCGGCGACGGCGGGACCGTGCACGTCGTGCCGCTCCAGCACCGAGAAGCCGCCCCCCCGGCGTCCGTGTTCACCGCCTCCGTGCACGCCACCGCCGCCGAGACGGGCCGGCTCGAACTTCACTGGGGCCGTCAGGCCTGGAGCAGCGACTTCCGCTTCGACGAGCTGCCGCCGCCGCCCCGCCGTCCCCGCGTGTCGGGCCGCGGAACCGCCCGCGAGGCCGCGGACGACAACACCCCGACGGCCCGCAACAACATGCTCAACGAACGCAACGAGACGGCCCTCGTGCTGCCCGACGGGGCGCGCATCTCGATGCTGTACTGGAAGGGCATCGACGTCGACGACGAGGACTATCCGCGCCTCGTCGACACCGCGGACGGGGCGGTCGTCGAGATGATCCGCGCCCCCGTCCTCCGCCTCAAGTCCGACGTCTCCCTGCGGTTCGGCGACGCCGACGTTCCCACCGGCAACCTCGCCCCCGGATTCGCCGGCGCCTACGGCGTCTGGCTCGCCCGGGCCGGCGCTGGCTGGCGATTCGTGTTCAACCACGAGCCCGACTCCTGGGGCACGCAGCACGACCCCGCGTTCGACGCAGCGGAGACCCCGGTCGAGTACTCGCGCGCCGCCGGGTCCTTCCGGCCCCTCGGCGCCACCCTCATTCCCACCGGAGACGACCGCGGCCGCCTCGTCGTCCACTGGGGCCCCCACGAGTGGGCCGCCGACTTCACCGTCGTGCGCTGAGGACGGCGGTCCCCGCCCCCCCGTCGGCGGTCACGCCGCACGAGGTCCGACCCGCCGACCCGCGGCTGCCGCGCCGGCGACGACCGCGGCCGCCTCGTCGTCCACTGGGCCCTCACGAGTGGGCGGCCGACTTCGCCGTCGTGCGCTGAGGACGGCGGCCCCGCCCCCGTCGGCGGTCACGCCGCGCGAGGTTCGACCGGCCAACCCGCGACTGAAACCCACCAGCCCCGCCGGCGGTCACGCCGCAGGGCCGCACCGTTGTGCCCCGCGTCGCCACGACGGGACGGCGGCGATGGCCGTCGGCCATGGCGCCGCAAGTCGCGCGTGCACGAGACAACGGCGACGGCGCTCGGGACCGTCAGGTGTCGATTATCGACACACGAAACACGCAAATCGTTCGATGACATCGTAGAATTTGCACGATGTGGATCGACCGTCAGATCGAGCCGCTGCTGCTGCAGCAGGCGGCGACCCGGCCGGTGGTGGTGCTGACGGGCGCGCGCCAGACCGGGAAGACCAGCCTGATGCACCGGCTCTTTCCCGACCACGCCTTCGTCACCCTCGACCTGCCGAGCGAGGCGGAACAGGCCGAGCGCGACCCCGCCACCTTCCTCGCCCGCCATCCGCCGCCCCTGGTCATCGACGAGGTGCAGTACGCCCCCGGGCTCTTCCGGCATCTGAAGGTGGCCGTCGACCGCGATCGCGGGCGCTGCGGCGCCTTCCTGCTGACCGGTTCGCAGCCCCTCCGCCTGATGAAGTCGGTCTCCGACTCGCTGGCCGGCCGCGCCGCCGTCCTCGCCCTCGAGCCGTTGTCGTTCGCAGAGGCGAGGGCCGCGCATCCCCGCCTCACCGCCGACGAGTTCGTCGTACGGGGCGGCTTTCCCGAGTTGTACGCCAACCTCGCCATCGACGCCGACGGCTTCTACCGCTCGTACGTGGCGACCTACCTGGAACGCGATCTCCGACAGTTCCTCCAGGTCGGCAACCTGCGCACCTTCGAGCGCTTCCTGCGCGCCGCCGCGCTGCGGACCGCGCAGCTCCTCAACCGCGCCGACCTCGCCCGCGACGCCGCCATCAGCGGCTCGACCGCCAGCGCCTGGCTGTCGGCGCTCGAAGCGTCGCACCAGCTCATGCTGCTCGAACCCTGGTTCGCGAACCCGACGAAGTCGCTCGTGAAGCGGCCCAAGCTGTACGTGCGCGACCCCGGCCTCGCCGCGTTCCTGTGCGGCGTGCAGACGGCCGAAGCTCTCCGCTCGTCGCCGCTCGCCGGAGCTCTGTGGGAGACGTTCGTCTGCGCCGAGATCCGCCGCGCCCAGTCGAACCGCCGCGGCGGTTGGGATTTCCACTTCTGGGGCGACCGCGCCCATGAGGCCGACTTCCTGCTGCACCGCGCCGGCAGTTTCCACCTCGCCGATGCGCAGTGGACCGAGCACCCCACCGGCCGTGACACCCGTGCCCTCCGCGCTATCGCCCGCGCGCTGCCCGCCGGCGCGGTGCGGTCGATGTCCCTCTTCTGCCGGGCGCCGAACCCGTACCCGCTCGACGACGGGGCAGGCGCGCACGCCGCCCCCCTCGACGATCCGGGAGCGCTGACCGACTGGACGTAGTCGTCGGCTTGCGCCCGTGTCGGGGCTCGCGCCCCATCGGCGGTAACATGGGGCCAGCGGGCCCGCGCCCGATCTCACCCGTCACCCCCGACGCCGGCCTGAGCGGGAGATAGCCTGTCATGACCGACGAACTCGCAGGACCGTCCGCCACATCCAGCTATCCGGCCCGGCTCGCCATCAACTATCCGGAGGACGGGCTGGACCGCCTCACGACCGCGTTCCGCCTGTTCCTGGTGATCCCCATCGTCGTCGTCGCCGCGCTGCTGACCGGCGACCGGCTCGGATCGGGGCAGGATGAGGCGGTCGAGGGCGCCAGGATCGTGATCTCCACCGGCGGGTTTCTGTTCTTTCCCCCCCTGTTGATGATCCTGTTCCGCCGCAAGTATCCCCGCTGGTGGTTCGACTGGAACCTCGAGCTGAGCCGCTTCATGGTCCGTGTCGCCGCCTACGTGCTGCTTCTCCGCGACGAGTATCCCTCGACCGACGAGCGCCAGGCCGTTCACCTCGATCTCGACTACCCCGACGCCCGCCGCGACCTGAACCGCTGGCTGCCGCTCGTCAAGTGGCTGCTGGCATTCCCGCACTACATCCTGCTCCTGCTGCTGGGAGCCATCACCCTGGTCCTGGTGATCTTCGCGTGGTTCGCGATCCTGGTGACGGGCCGCTACCCACGGGAGATCTTCGACCTGGTGGTCGGGGTGTCCCGCTGGACATGGCGCGTACAGGCCTACGCGATCCTGCTCGCGACCGATCGCTACCCGCCGTTCAGGCTGACGTAGCGTCACCGGTGAGCGTGAGCGAGACCGGACGGCGCCGGTGAAACCGACTTCCTGCTGCACCCGCGCCGCCAGGTTCCACCTCGCCGACGCGAGTGGGCGCCAACCCCAGCGCCCGAGCGCCTGAATCTCCGCAAGGGCCCCTCGACGACGGGGTACCGCGGCGGGGGCCACGACACTCCGCGCGGTGCCAGCGCCGCATCAGACCTGTTCCTTGCTTACGCCCTCATGCTCGCGCTGAGACATCGGCAGTATGTCGATAATGAGCTCCGGGGGCACGGTCTCCCCGATATTGTCCTCGTCGATACTGAGTCCGTAGGCCACATCCAGCCGGCCGGCCATGTCATTGGGGATATCCTCGTTCGACAACGTGCTGAGTGCCGGCAGGTGCTCTCGCTTGATGCCTCTCGTCGGGACGGCCCCGACGAGGCGCTTCTGCGCCTCCCGCATGATCTCGCGCATGATCTCCGAACGGCCGCCGCCACCGCCCATGAACACCGGCAGACCCGAATTCCAGTGCGGTGACCGCGGGTCCCTCCTCTTGCGCAGGTCCATCAGCATCAGCATTATCGCTTCCACGCACTCCTCCCGGTAACCGCGGTCGACCGCGTCCAGATCTTGGCGAAGTCGTACCTCGCGCCTGTCCAGATACGTCCTGCCCGCGATTGGAAGCGCGGTGAACGGGCTCAACGCCGGCACATCGGGCGCCAATCGCGCACCGGCCGCCTGCGCGGCGTGCATTCGCCGCCCATGCAGTTCATGCAGACCGAGTTTCTTCACCAAGGCCGTCAGCAGGCTGTACTGGTCGCGTCCGTCATCGGCCTGGTGCAACACGAACCCGCAGATGTCCAGGGTGGACGCACCCACGTCGACCAGAACGTGCAGGCCCTCCCTGCGGTGCTTCGATCGCGCATAACCGACGACCGCGGCGGCGATCTCGGGGATCACGGCGATGTTCTCCAGGGAATCCAGAGCCTCTTCGCCCTCGCGCAACGCGTCAATCACCACGCGCCTCGTGGGGTGCTCCGGACGCAACGAGAGCTGCCAGGCCGCACGCGCGACCGCTTCGAACGCCTCTCGCACTTGCTGGTCGTCGTAGCCCGCCGATGGAATCCCGACGTTCAGGGCCCAACGGAGTGGAAGCCGGCCGTATACGTCTCGCTGCGTGTCGAGGAACCACTGCCGAGCGGCGCGCAGGGCCAACCCCAGATGGGCCGTGGCCCTGACTCTGGCGTCGACGGAGTTCGCGTCGTCCATCAGATGGACCTTGACGTCGGCGTGGCGTTGGGACCCCCTCGTCGGCTCCAGATCGAACGCCCCGTCCGCCTCGTGCAACACCGTGGGCAGCAGATAGCCGGCGGCGGCGAGGCGACTGGGCCACGCAACCGCCGTCGCCCGGCTTCGCATCGCATAGGGGCTGCGGATGACGGCCTTGGTGCAGGACGTGCCAAAATCGAGGCCCAGCACAAGGTACGTGGTCTCACCGGAGGGTCGGCTGAACTGCGTCGCCGCCGAGTTGCAAGACGCCGCCTCCAGGGACCGCTTCCTGCGAGTGCGGCACTGGGCCAACCGCGACGGCGGCGATGCCTCGCTCCGCAACGACGGAGTTGTCGTTCTCTCCGCCGCGGGACCCTGGGTCTCCGACCGCGATCCAGACGCCGCCGCCCGGTCGTTCCAACGCCGAACCCGAGTCCACCGGCTCATCTCCGCTCCCCCTCCGCCGTCACGTCGATGACGCCGACGCAGATGACCTCCGCGGGCGAGTGCCGCAGCTCTCGCCGTTCGGCGATGGCCCGCCGCCGCCGTTCGGTGCGCATCTCCAAGGCCCGGAGTCGCCCCTCGGTCGGTGGCAGCATACGCGTTCGCCCCTCCCGGCGATACCGGGCAAGCAGTTCATCCAGCCTCGCCCGTTGGTTCCGGTACTGTTCGTCGAGCATGCGTTCCTGCACCTCGGCGCGATCGCTGTTCTCCGCCCCGACCTCCTTGACGTACCGTTTGAACTTCGCGTCCGACGGTGAGAGACAGGCGTCCTCCACGATCTGCACGGCTGCGCCAAGGTCCACCGCCCCGCGGGCGCCCGGCCACGCGGTGCCGCGCGCCACGGCGGCGCCCACGAGGCGCTCCGCCGCCTCCGGTTCGAGCGGCTCCGCGCCGGCATCGAGCGGCGCAGCCGCGTAGCAGAGCCGCTCCATGTCGCGCAGTCCCCGCACCGCCCAGCGCTGCAGGGAGAAGACATAGCGGCCCGGCGAAATCCGCCCTCCAAGCTCTCCGGCAGGCAGTCGGATGGCGACCGCCGGCCGACGCCGCTGGTCCGGCTCATCGAGGCGCTCTGAAATGAACCGCACAAGCGGATGAAACTGACTGATCACCTCCTCGCGACCCCGCGCGTCCGGAACCGCGGTGTTCTCGAAGCGACACGGCACGTGCCGCACCGCATCGCCGGCGAGACGGGTCAGGGCGGCGAGCTGCCATTTCCGGAGATACGCGCCAAAATCATGACGAGCATCCGCGGACAGACTGACGCCGAAACGCATCGGTTCATCGGTGTGCTGCCGAAACTCGGAACCGACGTAGTGGACGCCGAAGAAATCCGTCACGTACGACCGCAGGTCCTCCGCGGAAATCGACCGGTGCAATTCGCGGGCGGCGTGCACCTGGCGCAGGATGTAGTCGCCATAGGCGGCGAGGTCGGCCGCCTCGCGCTCGAGCCGCTCTTCCTCCCGCCGCTGATTCTCCAGGGCAAGCGCGGTCTGATCGATCCTCCGCTTCTCTTCTTCCGGCGTCAGGTGCCGACCGAAAAGCGCCTGCGTCAGCTCCTGCACCTTCTCGCCGAGCACGGACTCCAGCCCCCCCAGGGTCTCCTCGAAGACCCTGAGCCGCTTGAAGAGGCGACGGTAGATCCGGTCGTCGATGGTGTCGCGGTAGAAGAGGTTCCAGACGTGGATCTTGTCCGCCTGCTGCCCGAGGCGATCGATGCGGCCGATGCGCTGCTCGACCCGCATGGGGTTCCAGGGGAGGTCGTAGTTGATGACGATGCGGGCGAACTGCAGGTCGATACCCTCAGCGCCGACCTCCGACGACAGCAGCACGGCAACATCAGGCGAGTCGCGGAAGTCGTCCACGACCGCGTCCTTGTCCGGGCGCCCCCCGTGCAGGGTGATGGAGCGGACGCCATCCGCGCCGAGTCGTTCGTGCAGGTAACGCAGCGTGGCCCTGAAGTACGAGAACACCACGACCTTGGTCGAGGGCTCCTCCCGAAACAGCGTCAGCAGTTCGTCACGCAGCCTGCGGTACTTGCTGTCGCCGTCGCGCAGAGCATTCAGGTCTCCTAGCTCCGAGGCACGAGCCGTCAACTCCGCCCGCAGCGGCCGTTCTCCATCCGTCTCGGTCCACGACTCCTCTTCCTCGTCGTCGCTCCTTCCGTCCTGGCGCCAGTACTGCAGCGCCGCGGCCATCGAGCTGCTCATCTGACGCTGAGGCGTGGTCAGGAGGAACCCTTCATGGCCACCACGCCGCATGCAGTAATCGCGCACCAGTTTCGTCACGGCGTCGTAGAAGCGGCGCTCGTCATCGCTCAGCGGTACGTCGTGGGCGGAGACGTCCCTATGGACACGCCGTTCCTGAACCTCCCGCTTGCGCGTCCGCGTCACGACGTGACCGAGGAGATTCACGCGATCGAGCCGCTCGGCCAGACCGGCGACCACACTGGGCTGTGCGAGATCCGCCCGCCAGACCTCCTCGTCGATCAGCGCGCGGAGCTGGCGGCTGCCCGCCAGCAGGGAATGCGCGTGGGCCCGGCGCAATTCCGTCTCCAGTTCGGAACGACGCGCTTCGGCATCCACCCTGCCCACGGCGTCGAGCACCAACTGCCGGGCGCGCACGAGCGGGCGGTTCGCTTCGAGGATGTCGTCGAACGCCTGCTGCCGATCGAACGTGTCCTCGTCCACCAGCCGGAGCAACTCGAAGAGGTCATCGCTCTTGAGATGAATCGGGGTCGCAGACAGCAGCACGATGAAGTCGGAGACCGCCCGCGCGAGACGCCCCAGCGTCGACGTCATCGTCTCGTGGTTCCGGAGGTAGTGCGCCTCGTCGATGACACACAGGTCAACGACGGGATCGCCCTCGCTCCGGTCTTCGAGAAAACGCGCCAGGCGGGAAGCGGCCGAGCCCGGCTCGTCTGCGGCCCTGTCGTTCCAGGCGCGGTGGGGCCGCAACCCCTGCAGGCTGGCAATGATGGCGAAACCGCCAGTGGGGCCGTCCTGCTCGGCCTGCCGCAGCCGATCCAGCGTCTCGCCGGCGCCCAGCACGTCGGCGGTGACTCCGAAGCGCTTGCGGAGCTCCAGCCGCCACTTCTCGCGCAGCACCGCCGGACAGAGCACGAGCAGACGCCGAAAATCGAATCGCGTGCGAAGCTCGGTCCAGAGGAGACCGGCTTCTATCGTCTTTCCGAGGCCCACCTCATCCGCGATCAGGATGCCCCGGCCCGCCGAGTTCATCAGTCGGACGATTGGCTTGAACTGGTGTGCGTAGAAGTCCGTGCCGGTGGTGTCCATGCTATAGATCACGTCGGCGAGCCGCCCGGTCAGGCGTGCGTGGGTCACGGCCCGACGAAGATCCGCGGCGTCGCCGAGGCGGCCGCGCACCAGCAGGTCGATGGGGTCGTCGCCCTCCGACGCGATAGCCTCGAGCTGATCCACCGGCACGTACTGGGTGCCCTCCGGGAACCGTACCTGCCGGAAACACACGGCGCCCCGACTGCGCTGTCTGTCGGTGACGACCCCGATGCGGCCCGGATCGTGCTTCAGGCGCACCAACTGACCCGACTTGAAACCGTTGTCCATCACTGCTCTCCCGACGGCGGACCATGCCGTCGCACGAACGCCTTCCTTCACCGATCCCCCTCAAGACCGCCCGGGGCGCGGCGTCATCGCCGGGTGGATCTTGCAGAAGGAAGTGTCAGAACGGTCAGAATGTGTCAGTCGGTCCTGGAATCCTCCCAACCGACCGGGACTTGGCCTACGCCCCAGCATCGCCCACCGGCGATTCTGCTGGAAGCATGCCAGAACTCGCGTCGCCCATGGTCGTCAGGCTGCGGGACGAATCGACCGGGTTCGGGTCACGGCCCACTGGCCGGCAACTGTGGACCAGGTGCGTGAACCTGCTGAACACCGAGCCCGCGAAGCCGCTGCTCCTGGACTGGACCGGGGGTACCGCTGGTGTCGAGTGGCTTCGCCGATGAACTGGTCGGCAAGCTGTCCGCACTGCTCGGTCCGCTGGCGTTCTCAGCGCGGGTGCGAAACCGGGGGATGAACACCACGGTGCGGGGACTGGTCGACCAAGCCATCCTGCAGCGCGCGGCGCAGGTGGCCAACGGCGCCCGCGTCGACGGGACGCCGAACCCAGGCGATCGGGATAACGCCGATCCCGCGCGGCAAGCCGTCCGGTTGTGTTGCTCGGCCGACGGATCGCAGGAGGCCCTCGGGGATGCCGAGGTGGACCGAGCGCGGACAGCGCCTCCTCGACGGACCGGACACGCGAGTGAACGCGACGTCCCGCGCCAGCTTGCCCGAGCGGGAAAGAACCGGGTGCCTCGAACGCCAGCGAGTATTGCGCCGACTACCCGAACGGGAAGAGGCGAGCCACCTCGAACGCCAGATCGGGGAACAGGACCGACCGCGCGGTGTCGTCCGCCGACGCCACCTGCTCCCGGTGGTACGCGCCATCGGCGAGGACGTGCACTTCCATCCGCCGGTCGACGGGGTCGACGATCCAGTACTCGGGCACGCCGTACCGCGCGAACATCTGCATCTTCCGCCCGAGGTCGACGTCCGCGGTCGATGGCGAGAGCACCTCCACGGCGAGGTCCGGAACCGCGCGGGTCACCGCGAACGGCCGCACCAGGTGACGCCGTTCAGCGCGGAAGAACACGACGTCCGGCTGCACCACGTCGTGCTCATCCAGGACGATGTCGAGGGGCGCGGCAAGGGCCAGACCGCCCGACCGGCGGCCATGGTCGCGCAGCAGCGTGAGAATCTCCCCCACCGCGATCTGGTGACCCGGCAACGGTGAGGGGACCACGACGAGCTCTCCTCCGTGAATCTCGTAGCGGCGCCCGTCGTCGGACATGTCCAGGAGATCGCCGTAGCCGACCGCCGGTTGCACGCCGTGCATGGGCGCCATGGTAACACCGCCGAGAGCGCCCTGCGCCAGCCTCTCAACCGGAGCCCGGGGGGCACGCCGGCAGCCGGCCCGGCAGCCGGCCCGGCAGCCGGCCCGGCGCCGTTGCCGGCGCGGACATGGCGGCGAGGCGGCCTCAGAACCGGAACAGGCGGTTGAACTTGACGACGAAGCCGCGGTTGCGCAGGTCGAAGCCGCGGTCGGGGAGAAACCCGTTGGTGATGTCGCGGTCGTCGGTGTAGACCACGAACAGCTCGCTGCCGGGGCTGTACTCCCAGCGCAGACGGAGATTGCTGCTGAACGAGTTGTCGGCGGAGTTGTACTGCAGCAGGCCGCTGAAGAACATCCGCGGGTTGAACGCGTAGTTGACCCGCGTCAGCGCCAGGTTGGACTGGAACGTGCCGTACGGCGTGTCGATCCAGTTGAACGACACGATCGGCTCCACCGACATCTGCGGCAGCACGGCGATGCGGCCCTGGCTCAGCTCCAGGCTCGTCAGGTCGCCGCCGAAGTAGGCGCCCCGCCGCAGCGCCACCTGCCCGTTGACGCGCCGCTGCTGCCCGATGGCGTAGGCCACGTAGTAGTCGGCGAAACCATAGCCCCCCGCCGGAATCCAGAAATCCGAACCGGGCGGCTGGAACGGCTCGAGGAGCAACTCATAACTGTCGGTGGCGGCGAATGTGAGCTGGTCGCTCGATTCGAACTCGGTCTGGAACGACGCGGTTCTCTGGCGCGTCTCCAATTGGAGGACATCGGCCATCAGGATGTAGTCGACGGCTCCTTCCAGGCTGAACTGCCGGACGCTCTCGATGGACGCGGGACGCGGGCTGAACCGGCCCGACACGTAGGTGCGCCGGAAGTTGTCGCGCCGAAGGAACCCGACCTCGGGCAGGAAGTTGTCCTCGACCAGCAGGTGGTCCACCTGCAGCCCGTAGCGGTCGGCGGCGTACTCGAACTTGCCCTGATAGCTCGTGTCCCTGCCCTCGTAGGCTGGACTCGGCACGCGGGTGCGGGCGAGGTAGGTGATGAAGCTGACGTTCTCGAAGAACGCGAAGGTGCCGTCGACGCCGTAGGCCTGGCTGGCCCCCGGGGCGACCCGCGACACGGAACGGTTGGTGAACATGGCGCCGACCGAGCTGCGCCGCAGGAGGTCGCGCCGGAGGCGCACCACGGTGAAGTTGGTCGGATCGGAGGCGGAGATCGTCTCGTCGCCGGTATGGATGTTCAGCGCCCCCACGTCGAACTGGCCGACCTTCCCCGTCACCCGGGCGCCGCCGACGATGGGCACCACCCGGCCCCGCTCGAGCCCGATCTTCCGACTGTAGAAGAGCTGCGGCACGTTGACGTCGCCGAAGATGCCGCCGACGGGGCCCCCGCCGGGGCCGCCGAACCGCCCCGTGACCCCGCCCCTCGCAAAGCCGAAGATGCCGCGGCCCTCCAGGAAGAACTCGCGCTTCTCGGGGAAGAACAATGGGAAGCGGGTCAGGTTGACCTGCCGCTCGTCGACCTCGACCTGCGCGAAGTCGGTGTTCCACGTGAAGTCCGCGGTCAGGTTCTCGGTGATGCCGTACTTGACGTCGATGCCGCCGTCGCCGCTCCCCTCGTTGCTCACCACCGGGTTCGCGGTCAGGTCGGTGGCGAGACCGCCGATGGCGTAGGGCTTGACCTCGATGTTGCGGCTCGCGGGGGGCGGCTCGAGGCCGACGAGAGTGCCGGCGGCCGAGACCCGGAAGATGCCGGCCGAGCCGCTGCCGCCGCCGGCCGAGATGGGCAGCCGCGTCAGGTAGACCCACTCGTTCTTGCGCCGGATGGCGCGACGGAGCTGGATGCCCCAGAGGTGGGGCGGCTCCGAGCGGTAGCGCAGGGTCTTGAACGGGATCTCCATCTCGACCGTCCAGCCGCCGTCGAAGCGCCCGGTGCGCACGTCCCAGACCGGGTTCCAGTCGGAGTTGGGATTGCCCTCGTTCGTGAACTGCTGGTCGGCGCGGGCCCCGAGGGGGTTGGTGTAGAAGTTGAACCCGTTGCGGCGGTCGTAGAACGTGTCGAAGAACGCGGTGAAGGTGTCGTTCTGACGAAGCTGGCTGGTGTCGCGGCGCATCTCGTTGGCGACCCACTGGCTCTCGGGGGCCGAGTCCCAGACCCGGGCGGAGACGTAGACGTTCGTGTCGTCGAACGTGATCCACGCCTCGGTCTTCTCCGTGGCGGGGGCGCCGATGTCGGGGACCTGCTGGATGAACCCCGTGATGGGGGACACGGTCTCGTAGACCGCCTCGTCGAGCACGCCGTCGAGGCGGATGCCCTCCGCGAGGGGGATGGCCCGGACCGTGGTGCGCCCGTCCTCGTCGCGGGTCATGACCTCGGGCGGGAGCGGCGCCGGCGGTCCGTCGATGAGCGACGTCAGCGCCGCAGCATCGCCGGCGAGGAAGCCGCCCGCCACCGCCCCGGCCGCGGGCACGGCGCCCGGCGAGACAGGCGCCCCCCCCACGGTCGCCGCCCGCGGCGCGATGGAGCCCTCGGCGCCGGCCTGCGGCTCCGGCGGGGCCAACGCGGGTTCAGCAGGGCGACGGAACGAGCCGGCGGTGCTCGACGCCCCGTCTCCCGCCGGCGCCGCTCCCGCCGAGAAGTCCTCCGCCGACAGGGCCAGCACCAGACGATCCTGCAGATCGAAGAGATCCCCCGAAGCGCCGTCGACGATGGCGGAACGGACGACGTCTCCGACGGCCACCGACACGATCCGGGCGGTGATGCGGAGCTGACTCGCGAACCGCTGATAGGCGCCGACGAGCACGAACGGCACGTCGAGCGCGCGGCCGAGGTCGACGGCTTCCGCTACCGACACGGGTACGGCCGCCGACCCGTCGGCCCCTGCGGCTCCATCCCGCTGCGCGACGGTGGCTGACCCCGCGGGGAACCCGGCGACCAGCGCCTCCGCGATGCCCCGACCCATCCAGTCGTCGGCCGGGCTTCCCGTGAGGTTGCTGAACGGCACAATGGCCACCGTCCCCGACAGCCGACCGCCGAAGCCAGCCGCGGGCCCCTGGGCCAATGCCGACGTCGCCGTCAACGCCATCCCGGCCAGCACCGCCCCGACCCGGACCACCCGACGCGCACGTCTCGCTCTCACGTCACCAACTCCTCGTCACCGCGGGCCGCATCCGCGGCGACAGGGACGACGCGCCCCGCCGCCGCCGGCCGGCGCCGCATCCTGGCCGCGCAGAGCCGCGGATCTCGCCACGGCCCCGACCAGAATAGGATACGTCCATTCTGGTCAGTCGTTTACCGGAACCACGCCGGCTGACGCTATAATCCTGTCCAATCAGCGGCTCGACGGCCGGCTCCGACCGCCCCGGGAAGGGCCGCGGGAGACCTCGGAATGGCTTCATCACGACGACGCTTCCTGATGCACGCAGCCGCCGTGGGCAGCGCCGCGCTGGCCCGGCCCGCCGCAGCCCTGGCCTCACCTAGCACCAGCGCGGGGACCTTCTCTCCCCCGGAGCTCCTGGCCCGGCAGGCCGCCAGGAACCGGGCGGCAGCATCGGCCGCGTCGACGGCGCCCGCCGCTCCCGCCGCCCGGGCGGCGCAGACCGACGACACCGACTACGCGGCGATGTACCGCGACCGGCGCAACTGGGGCCGCTGGGGCGACGACGACGAGGTCGGCGCCATCAACCTCATCACGGCCGAGAAGCGCGCCGCCGCCGCCGGTCTCGTGCGCACCGGCCGCACCGTCTCCCTCAGCCGCGTCTTCGAGCCGCCGCAGCACTTCATGACCAAGAGCTCGCTCGGCGGGAACGGCGGCTACGTCATGGACTACCTGGGCTTCATCTACCACGGCTCGACCGTGACCCACATCGACGCCCTCTGTCACATCTGGGACGACGACGGCATGTGGCAGGGCCGCGACCCCGATGTCGAGATCACCACCCAGGGCGCCCACTTCGGCGACATCACCCACTGGAACCGGGGCATCATCACCAAGGGGGTCCTGCTCGACGTGCCCCGCCACCGCGGCGAGCCCCACGTGACGGCCGACCGCCCCGTCCGCGGCGACGAGCTCGACGCGATCGCGGCCGCGCAGGGCGTCACGGTAGAGCCCGGGGACGCCCTGCTCGTGCACAGCGGCTGGGCCTCGTACATGCAGAGCGGCGACGACGGCAGCCAGGGGCGCCCGGGTCTGCACCCGAGCTGCGCCGAGTTCATCCGCGACCACGACGTCGCGCTGCTGGGGTGGGACCTCATGGACGCCCGGATGGGCGCGGCCGATCTGCCGTGGCCGGTCCACGGCGTGCTCTTCAACTTCGGGGTCGCCCTGCTCGACAACGCGCGGCTGGAGCCCATCGCCGCCGCCTGCGCCGAGGAGGGCCGGCACGAGTTCATGTTCATGCTGCTGCCGCTCAACGTCGCGCGCGGCACCGGCAGCCCGGCGAATCCCATCGCCATGTTCTGAAGGCGCCACCGCGATGTTCAGCATCGGCGGCGGGAAATGCTGATCCGGCTACGCCCCAGCCGGACGTCGGCAGGATCCCGGAATCACCAGCAAGGCGCCACGAGAACAGGAAACCTCACCAGATGACGTGCAGGACAGTGGATAGAGAATCGGATGCGGCCCGCCCGCGAACCGGGACCGGGAACCAACCGGCGCTTCGCGGCATCCTCTCCGTCCTCGCCCTGGCCGGCTGGGCAGGAGCGTGCGGCCCCCCCGGCGACGATGGCGCTGGCGACGACTACCTGACGCCGGACATGCGCGCCGCCGTCGAGCAGCTCAAGACCGACGTCGCCGCGAGTCCGACCGACGAGACGACCATCGCCGAGCGCGCGCGCATCCTCGACGCGTGGGTCGACGCCTACGCCCTCGGCAGCGGCGAGGTCGGCCTGGAGGGGCCGCGGGTGCGGCTGCAGGCGACCCTGCCGCCCACCGGGCAGGCGGCCCTCGCCCAGGGCGCCATCGTCGACCGGCTCGTCCGCCAGTTCACCCTGCACGACGAGCCCGGCGCCCTGGGCGAGCTCGCGGCCGAGTCGCTGGGCCCGTTCGAGGCGCGCAGCCACCAGACCATCCGCCAGACGTGGACGGTGGGGACGCACGCGGTCGAGACCGGCGGCGGCTTCTGGGTGGCCCGGCACTTCAACATGAACTACGGCCCCTTCCAGACCGACGACCCCGCCGGCGAGGGCCATGTGACCATCGCCACCAGCGACGGCGACGCGGCGTTCGAGACCGACGTGTACATGGCGCGCGGCCCCCACGGCGGGTTCCGGGCGCCCGAGCCGGCTCTCGTCTTCCGTCTCGCCGCGGGTCGGCTCGACCCCGGCGAGACGGTCACCGTCACCTACGGCGACACCAGCGGCGGCGGGCCCGGCCTGTTGATGACGAGCACTTCGAGCGCGCGGATGCCCCTGCCGCTCTACGTCGATCTCGACGCGTCCGGCGAGTGGCGGCCGCTCCCCATCCTGCCGTTCGTGGTCAGCGGGACGCGGGTGGCCGGCGTGCACGGATTCGCCCCGAGCATCGTCGAGCCGGGCGAGCCGTTCGAGCTCTCGGTGCGGGCCGAGGACGCGTTCTACAACCGGGCGACCGGCGACATCCCCGCCTTCGAGGTGCTCGTCAACGGCGAGGTGCGCGCGGCGACCCCCGCCGGGGCCGAGGCCATCACCCTCGTGCCCCTCACCCTGGACGAGCCGGGGCCGCACTGGATCGAGATCCGATCCGAGGACCGGGAAATCACCGGCGTCGCCAACCCCGTCCTCGTCGTCGAGAATCCGGAACGCCGCATCTTCTGGGGCGACACCCACGGCCACTCCGGTTACGCCGAGGGCATCGGCACCATCGACTTCTTCATGACGTTCGCCCGCGACGACGCGCGGCTCGACTTCGTGACCCACTCCGAGCACGACGTCTGGCTCGACGACGCCGAGTGGGAGCTGTCGAAGCAGGCGGTGGAGACGTTCGACGACCCGGGCCGGTTCATCCCCTATCTGGGCTGGGAGTGGACCCGGCCGGCCCGGTTCGGCGGCCACCACAACGTGCTCTACCGGAACACCGCCGACCGGATGCCGGTGTCCGCCGTCGAATACCCCACCCTGTCCCAGCTCTACCAGGCCCTGCACGCACGCTACGACCCCGACGACGTCCTCGTCATCCCCCACGCCCACAACCCCGGCGACTACCGCCAGTCGGACCCGCAGCTCGAGCCGCTCATCGAGATGATGTCGATGCACGGCACCTTCAACTGGTTCGTCCGGCAGTACCTGTCGCACGGCCACCGGGTTGGCCTCATCGCCGCCTCTGACGACCACCTGTCGCACCCCGGCTACTCCGCCCCGAACCGCGACTCGCTGGCCCAGCGCGGCGGCCTCGGCGCGGTGATGGCTCCCGAGCGCTCGCGCGACGCCATCTTCGACGCCATGAAGGAGCGGCGCACCTATGCGACGACCGGCGACCGCATCATCCTCGACGTCCTCGTCAACGGCACGTCGATGGGGCAGGAGGCCGAGTACGCCGACGTCCGCGACGTCGAGGGCCGGGTCATCGGCACCGCGCCCATCCGGTCGGTCGAGCTGCTCAAGAACGACGAGGTCATCTGGAGCGACGAGTACGCGGTGGGCCGCGGCCGGCCCGCCGACACCGAGGAGTGGCTGCTGTCGTTCTCGTCCGGCGAGGCGCCGGTCCACCCCGGCGACGCGCCGCGGGGGTGGCGTCACTGGCGCGGCGAGGTACGGGTGACCGGTGCGAACGTCGATCGGGTCTCGGCCACCGACTTCGTCAACCCCACCACCCAGTTCCTCGAGCCGACCCGCAACGGCGCGCGCTTCGCCACCCACACCCGCGGCGACAGCAGCTCGCTGCGGCTCACGCTGTCGGGCATCCGCCCCAGCGTGGCCGTCACCGTCGACCTCGAGGAGACCACCGAGACCGGCTCGGCGCCGCCCTTCTACCGGCCGCGCGCAGTCATCCCTGCCACCCGGGTGCGCATGACCCTCAACGCCGGCGGCGTCCAACGCGCAATGCCCATCGACGACTACCCCGACGACCGCATCACCCTGCGCCGCCTCATCCGCAACGGCCCCCGCGACGTCAGCTTCCGCCACACCGACGAGGACGACCCGCGGCAGGGCGACTACTACTACGTGCGAGTGCGACAGGTGAACGACGCCATGGCGTGGTCGAGCCCCGTCTGGGTGGGAGGCTATCCGTCGCGGTAAGGGGCAGAACGGCGCAGACCCGTGCCGTGTGAACCATCGTGCTGTATCTCATTGTCGTCAGCCGGTCGAAGCGTTCACTACGGATCGAAAATGCAGCAAGATCTTTCACACGGGCGTGAAAATGCCAGCATCGCTCGATGCCCGCATCGCTCCGACGCTATCTCGCCGACCACCACTACGACTGGATCCCGGTGCGCGACAAAGGCCGCCCGCTTCGAGAAACCTCGTGGCCATTGCATCTGCTCAAGTGGGTGCACCACGAGCAGGACGTCCGCGGCCGCGATCTCGACCTGCGCTACTTCCGCGAGGTCGACGGCCGCGAGGTCGACTTCGTGGTGACCGACCGTGAAGCACCGACCCCACTTCATCGAGGTGAAGTGGAGCGACCGGCCCGTGGACAAGGCGTTGCGGTATCTGCACGACGTCCGAATAGGCCTCCTCTTCGAGGAGCACCGGCAGGATCTTCAGCCGCTTCGAGGCCTTGAAGAGATAGCTCTCCGCCAGCGACCCGTTGGTCATGACACGACGCCGGATATCATCCGTTCAACAAGGCAGTCGGCCGTGGCGGCCTGTTCTGCGTCGTCGTTGCCGAGGCCAGCACACTAGCGATGACGCTGCCAGGTGGCGCGGCTCTCAACTCCGTCGTCACCCATCAGCGAGAGCACCAGCGTGTCGCCGTCGTCCGCGAGGTCGTACGAGTAGCTCAGCGTCCTGCCCGGCACATCCGGTCGAGACCCGCCCTCGACCTCATGCTCGACGACTCTCCGAGTGACGTTCACGTCATATCGGCCGTAGTAGGCCAGATAGCTCTCACGGCTTGAAAGCTGGACCGACACCCGGCCGCTGGCGTCATACGACAGCATCCCGTCGGTGAACGCCGAACCGTCCGCGGCCGCCCCACCGACCCGCTCGAACGACGAGAGACCGAACGCGCCGACAAACCGGGCCATCTGCTCGGTGGCCCGAGCGCCGTTCAACAGCAGCGTCATGCTCCGATTGCCTTCGTGACAGGCAAACTCGTAGATCGGCTCCTCGGTGTTGGTCAGAGGGTACTCCGCCGACCACGGCTCCGAGAACGAGTCCGGGTCGTAGACGGTGTACTCCTGATGCATCGTGGCCTGGTCGATGCGCGTCAGACGCTGCACCAGACGCATACCCGCCCCGGACCCCGCAAAGGTCCAGCGCGGGTCGAAGTTCGTCGATTCGATCACCAGGGTGTCGCCGTCCCAGGAGCC
The DNA here is from genome assembly GCA_965199675.1 of Vicinamibacterales bacterium. GTDB lineage: Bacteria > Acidobacteriota > Vicinamibacteria > Vicinamibacterales > UBA8438 > JAJEEA01. The sequence goes on from CBDATI010000020.1 coordinate 164,626, forward strand.
GCGCGAGATCCCGGTCCACTGCCGGATGGCACTGGACACTTCCGGCCGGTGGTCCAGCGGGACCGTGATCGTGGCGTTGATGAACTCGTAGTGGATGACCACATGATTCGGGGTCTGGAAGATCCGGGCCGGGAACGCACTCCCTCGGAGCGGCAGCATCCCGCCCATCAAGCAGCGTTCGTCCAGTGCCCGGTCCTCGGGACCCTCCGGGATGCCTCTCATACGCCGACCTGGCATGCCCACCCGGTAGCGGCCTTCCTCGGTGCGTGGAATCCGCCCGTTCTCGGGTGAGACGACGAGCGACGTGCGCCCGTCCAGCAGCGGATGGTCGTAGATGGACTGGTCGACCCCGCCATCGCCCAGCTCGAAGTCGGCGCTCAGGGCCCGAGCGAGCCCCTCGCGGATGCGGCTCCGCCGCGTGGCAAGAAACTCCGCCTCTTCTTCTTCCGTGAGACGAAGTCTGTCCTCGAATTCGGCCGGTCGCTCGAGGGGCGTCATCGTGGGAAGCGACCAGGTCCCCTGGAGATCCGGCACGCCCCAGGGCGTACGGGGTGGACCCGCCTCGTCGACCGGCTGCGCCAGCGCCGAGCACGGAAGCGCCGCGAGAGCGCCGGCCAGCCCGAGGCATCGCAGGACGTACTGAGCCATGCTCATGGTCTCGTCTCCGCTTTCAGTCACGGCAGCTCCTCCCGCGACCGGAACTCCAGCTTCGCCACCTTCCCGGCCCCAAGGTAGCCCATGCCGATCTGGTGCGGCCATTCACCGTCACCGCCTGCAGTCCACCGTGCGCACCGGGATCCCTGGCAGTCCCCTGAACAGACGCTCGCCGAAGCCGAGACCGTCACGAACGTCGTCGTCACTCCCTCACCATCTCCAGAGCACGCTCAAACGCTTGCGCTCCGCAGACATCTATAGTCACCCATAGTGAAGGAGAACAGCAACAGTTGCAACCCTCCTCGACTTCATCGCCTTGCAGCGCCATGACCCCGAGTTCCCGAAAGGGAACTCGACGACGACGCCGTCGAGGATGACTGTTGGCCGGCTGGTAGGCCGCGCTGCCAGCGCCGGCGCGCGGTCGTAGTCGATACGGCGGCGGTCGTCGGGCTGAATCGCCGGCCGCGGGTCGTCGTCATGACGCTGTCACCGCTCGTCGGCGATGATCGCCGCGATCAGCTTGTAGCACGCGCCCTCGTTCAAGGCACTTATCCACACTGAAGTGGACAAGCCGGGTGCATTTCGCTCCTGGAGGCACGCCGCGAGCGGCTCAGAAGACGAGGCGCAGGCCGATCTGGGCCTGGCGGGGGGCGCCGACGAGGCCGCCGGCGAGGCCGAATTCGGGGTTCGGGGTCACCCCGTCGTTCCCGAAGACCTCCTGCTGGTCGGCGTGACCGACCCGGAAGGCGCCGGTGTTCAGGACGTTGAAGACCTCGAAGAGCGCCTCGACCTGCGCCCCGTCGAGGTGGAAGCGCCGCGTCAGCCGCACATCGAGGTTGGTCCAGGGGGCATTCCTTTCGCCGTTCACCGGCGCGAGCTCGCCATCCACCACCGCCCGCGTCTGGGAACCGTACGGGCCGACGGCGAAACCCGGATGGTGGTGGAAGCCCACCGCCGGATCGAGCGCGGTGAAGGGAGAGCCCGACTGGGCGGTGAAGATGCCGCTCGCGGTGAAGTGGAACGGCAGGGCGAAGACACCGCTCGCCACGAACCGGTGGGGGACGTCGCGAACCGAGAGCCCCCAGTCGTAATCGGGGTCCGTGGGGTCGGTCAGGGTCAGGCGGTTCGAGCGTTCGCTGTCGTCGTTCGACCGGTCGCGCGACCACGTGTAGTGCGCCTGGAACTGCACGCCGTTGCGGAAGCGCCGGTTCAACGCCGCGGTCAGCGCGACGTAGTCTGAACGGCCCAGCGGAGCCCGCACCAGGATCGGTCCGTAGGCCGGGTCGATGCGCCGGCCCGAGTACACCGGACGCCCGAAGCGGTCGCGAACCGGGACCGGCACGTTGGCATCGAAGTTCGAGGTGAGCGAGTCGCTTCGCGCATGCAGCAGATCGAACGAGGCGGCGAGGTCGTCGCCGAGCTCCCGTTCGTACCCCAGGTTGAAGCGGATGGTTCGGGGGTCGTCGAAACCGGGGTCGAAGTGGCTGAGAGCGGGGATCAGGCCGGCCGGCGGACTGGTGTTGTCTATCGGGCCGCCCATGGGCACCCAGCCCGCCTGCCCCGGCGACACGATGGCGTTCCCGTAGCGCGGATAGATGCCGGTGTCGCTGTGGGCGGTGGAGAACAGCAGGGTCGGGGTGCGGGCGTGGAAGATCCCGCCGGCGGCCCGGACGACGCTTCCCCGGTCGGGCGACCAGACGAGCCCGGCGCGGGGCGAGAAGTTGTCGAGATCGTCCGGGATGCTCCGCCCTTCGGGCAGCACGTGCTCGATGCCGCCCGGGTTGAACGTGCCGTCCCACCGGGCGCCGATCTGAACGGTGAGACGCCGGTTCGGGCTCCACGAGTCCTGGACGTAGGCGCCGAGAAGCTGCTGGGAGACCACGAAGTTGGGGTTCTCCACGCTCCCGAAGAAGATGACGGCGCGGGAGGGAACGCCGTTCACGAAGTCGTCGAGCGTGTCGAAGTCGTAGTCGCCGTCGGCGTTGCCCACGAAGAACTCGCTCAGGCGGTCATGGCTCACGGTGAAGCCGGCGCGAAGCTCGTGGTTCCCCGACAGAAACGAGAACCGCTCCTGGAGCTCGATCTTGTGCTCGTCGTTGGTGACAGGCAGCCACGGCGGCTTGCCGAACACGCCGAACGACGGGCTGTGGATCGCGAAGCTGGCCTGCAGAGCGCTCTCCGGCAGGTGCGAGCGCCGGTCGAAGGCATCGTTGGCGTACTGGACGCGGAGCTCGTTGATGCCGTTGTCGCCGACGACGGAGACGAGCGAGCCCACCGTGGAGTGGCTGTCCACGAACCGCCGCGACTCTTCCCCGACGAATTCGGACACGCGCGAATAGTCCGACAGGTTGTAGCGCACAGTGAGGGTGTGCCGTTCACTCGCGCGGTGGTTCACCTTGCCGAACAGGATCAGGTTGTCGGTCTCGCGCACGAACTGGCCGCTCGCGGTGCGGCCGCGTTCGGGGTCGGCGGCGGCTATCCCGTCGTCGTTCGGCCGGTATCCGGCCACCAGCTCGGGGTGGGCGGCAAAGACCGCATCGTACTGCCCGCGGCCGCGGATGTCGCGGAGGAACGGCTGGCTCTGGGCGGTCTGGTCGTAGGAGAAAAAGAAGTGGGTGCGGTCGCGCCGGATCGGCCCGCCGAGCGACCCGCCCCAGTTGTAGCGGCGGAACTCGTCCACCTCGTACCGGGCGTCGTCGGCCCGCACACCGCGCGCGGCGTCGAGCGGCGACTGCGGCAGCCGGGCCGACAGGTCGTCGTCGCGCAGGAAGAGGACGCTCGAGCCGGCGAGCTCGTTCGTACCGCTCTTGGTGATCACGTTCATGGCGCCGCCGCCCGAGCGGCCGGCCTCGGCCGAGTACCCGCTGGTGACGACCTGGAACTCCTGGACGGACTCCTGCGCGACGAGGGCGCCCCCGCCCTGCCGCGCCATCCCGCCCCGCCCGAAACCGAAGAAGGCGCTCTTCGCGTCTGCGCCGTCGATGGTGAATCCCGAGTTCACGGCGCGCTGACCGCTCAGCGAGAGCCGGCCCTGCGCGTCCACCTGGACCGTCGGCTTCAGCAGGGCGAACCGCACGAAGTCGCGGCCCGAGATGGGCAGGTTGGCGATCTCCTCCTCGTTCACATAGCTGGCGGCCCCGGTCCGCCCCACCTCGATGAGCGGGGCCTGCCCGGTCACCAGCACGGTCTCCTCGACCGCCGCCACCCCGAGCCGGAGATCCACCTCGAAACTCTGTCCGACGAGAAGGCGGATGTTCTCGCGCCGGGCCGTGCGGAAGCCGTCCAGCGACGCCACGAGGTCGTATGCCCCGCTGGGCACGGCGCGGAGGGCGAAGAAGCCTCCCCGGTTCGTGACCACGGTGCGGCGTTGGCCGCGCTCGAGGTCCACGAGCTCGATCACTACCCCCGGCAGGCTCGCCCCGGTGTCGTCGCTCACGAAGCCCTGAACCGACGCGAGCGACTGCGCGGCCGTCGCGGCGGCGGTGAGGACGAGGATGAGGACGGCGGCGATCAGCGTCCGGACCCCGAGTTCGACCATGCGGCCTCCTGTTTCAATCCAGCAGCGCCTTCAGCAGGGCGTCCGGCGCGTCCGAGTAGAACTGCACGTTGATGCGGGTGGCCATGTCGTCCGAGAGGTCGAACAACTGCTTCCGCGCGGACACGGGGATCAGATACGCCGAGATTACCGCGAGATCGGCGACCTGACTGACGATGGGGCGACACTCACCCGGCCGCGGCGCACGAGGCCGGCCAGTCGTGGCGACGATCGCGGGCGCGGCATGCCCTCATGATCTCAGCGGGTGGCGCCACCGCAAGCCGGGGAAACGAGCGAAATCGCGGTCGGTCGTGATCCACTCACATCCGTGCTCGATGGCCATGGCGGCCAGGAAAGCGTCTGGTATCAGGTTGCCCTTGGCGCGCGCCTCGGCGCACAGACGGCGAAAGATCCGCCAGTGATCGCGTCCCGGCGCCACGGCGACGCAATTGGGACACTGGCGAAGGTCGTCGGCGAACTGCAGGGCGTCGGCCAGCGCGCTCGGAGGCGCGAAGATTCGCGGGTGGGTGACGATGCGCACGAATCCGCTGACGACGAGATCACTCAGCCCGAACGCGGAGTCGGCGTTGACGACCGATTCGAGCCAGTCTCGATAGGCCCGATGGTCGTGCGCGTCCTCGCGGTGCGCATGGACGAGCACGTTCACGTCGGGCAGGATCACTCCGTCCCGTCCATCATGTCCAGCAACGCAGCGGAATCGTCGAGGTCAATCCCTGGGCGCAGGCCCCTGCCCCCGACCGTCGTGAGCCGCACGCGCGCGCGCGGTGCGGCGTCGGCCGTGCTGCGCGCCAATCGTTCGCGCAGAGACTCCTCGATGATGGCGGTGAGCGTCATACCCGACTTGGCGGCCTCGCGCTTGGCCTCCTGAAGGAGCGCATCGCCAAGTCGAATCGTGGTCCGCATGGCGTCTGAGCATACCTGAAAGGCATCAATATGTCACATCGACGGTATCCCGGGCCGGCGACGACGACGCGAGCGGGTCGTCACCGCGCCGGCACGCGGGTCCACTTCCGGTCCGACGCCGCGCTCTCGAGCAGGGCGTCGATGAACAGCATGCCGCGCAGGCCGTCGTCGACGGTCGGGAAATCGAGGGCCAGGGGGTCGGGCTCGACGCCGGCGAGACGGGCGCGAACGGTGTCGGCGGCGTTGCGGTAGACGTTGGCGAAGGCACCGAGGAACGCCTCGGGGTGTCCCGCCGGCAGGTGGGTGGCGCGCGCCGCGGCGGGGCTCTTCGCGGCGACGTAGCCCTGGCCGCGGGTCCAGATCTCGACCGGCCCGTCGTTCGACCGGACGCGCAGGGTGTTGGGGTCCTCCTGGCGCCACTCCAGGCCCTTCTGCTCGCCGTAGACCCGGAGCGTGAGCGCGTTCTCCTCGCCGACGGACACCTGACTGGCGTGCAGGACGCCCCGCGCCCCCTTCTGGAACCGCACCAGCACGTTGCCGTCGTCGTCGAGGCGGCGCCCCCGCACGAAGGTCGTCAGGTCGGCGCACAGTTCGACGATACGCAGGCCGGTGACGTACTCGGCGAGGTTCTCGGCGTGGGTGCCGATGTCGCCCATGCAGCCGGCGCCGCCGCTGCGGGCGGGGTCGGTGCGCCACTCGGCCTGCTTCATGCCCGTGCGTTCGAGCCGGGTGGCGAGCCAGCCTTGCGGATACTCGACGACCACCTTCCGCACGCGGCCGAGGTCGCCCTCGCGCACGAGGTCGCGGGCCAGCTTGACCAGGGGATAGCCGGTGTAGTTGTGGGTGAGGGCGAAGACGCGGCGGCTCTTCCGGACGATCCGGCGCAGCTCGCGCGCCTCGTCCACGGTGAACGTCATCGGCTTGTCGCAGACGACGTGGAACCCGGCCTCGAGAAACGCCTTCGCGACGGGGAAATGGACGTGGTTCGGGGTGACGATGGACACGAAGTCGATGCCGTCGCCGTCCGACCGCGCGCGTTCGCCGTCGACCATGGCCGCGTACGAGGCGTAGACGCGGGCGGGGTCGAGTCGCAGTTCGGCCCCCTTCTGCCGCGAGCGCGCGGCGTCGGACGCGAACGCCCCCGCCACCAGCTCCACGTCGCCGTCGATGCAGGCGGCCCGGCGGTGGACGTCGCCGATGAACGCCCCGGGGCCTCCCCCCACCATGCCCATGCGCAGCCGTCGTGTAGTGGTCGCCATGTTCATCTCCCCGACCGCATTCCCTCGAACCCGTCATTGGGAACCGCTGATCCGCCCTGCGCCGTCACGACCGGCCCGGCTGCGCAGGAAACCACCATGCCCATGCACTGCCGTCGTGCCATCTCTACTCCTCGAATGCGGCGTCGAACGCCACCGTCGACGGCTCGAAGTCGGCGTCCTTCACGTACTCGCACGACTCGCGGGCCCCGTGCTCGCGGTCCATGCCCGAGTCCTCCCATTCGACCGAGAGCGGCCCGGCATAGCCGATGCGGTTCAGCGCGCGAATGATCGCCTCGAAGTCGACGTCGCCCCGCCCGACGGAGCGGAAGTCCCAGCCCCGGTCGGCCGCCCCGAACGGCAGGTGGGACGAGAGCAGGCCGGTGCGGCCGTCGAGGGTCACGGCGGCGTCCTTCATGTGCACGTGGTAGATGCGGTCGGAGAACTCGCCGATGAACCGGGCCGGCTCCATGCCCTGCCACTGCAGGTGGCTGGGGTCGAAGTTGAAGCCGAACGCCTCGCGGCGGCCGACGGCGTCGAGGGCCCGGTGGGCGCTCACGATGTCGAACGCGATCTCGGTGGGGTGCACTTCGAGGGCGAACCGGACCCCGCACGCGTCGAACACGTCGAGAATCGGGTTCCACAGCGCGGCGAAGCGCCGATAGCCGGCCTCGATGGTCTCTTCGGACACCGGTGGAAACGAGTAGAGCAGGTGCCAGATGGGCGACCCCGTGAACCCGCACACGACCTTCAGCCCGAGGTTGCGGGCGGCGCGCGCGGTGTTCTTCATGGTCTCGACGGCCCACGCGCGTTTCGCCTCGGGGTCGCCATGCGCCGCCTCGGGGGCGAACGCGTCGGAGCGGTCGTCGTTCGGGTCGCAGACGAGCTGGCCGGCGAGGTGGTGCGAGATCGCCCAGCAGCCCAACCCGTGCTCGGCCAGCAGGGCGTGGCGCTCGTCGCAGTAGGTCTGGTCGACGGCGGCGCGGTCGACGTCGAGGTGGTCGCCCCAGCACGCCAGCTCCAGCCCGTCGAATCCGAACCCCTTCGCCTTCGGGGCCAGCTCGGCCAGCGGCAGGTCGGCCCATTGTCCCGTGAACAGTGTTACCTTTCGCGCCATCGTTCGACTCGTCTCCTTCCGTCGCGGCGAGGACCGGCGGCGGCCCGCGCCCGCGGGCGCCGCGCGGCATTGTCATATCACAAGCGCCGGGCTCTCGATGCTCCACCCACGTTCCGCCCAGGGGAACCCGCCCAAGACGCCGGCCCGCGGGATCGGGATCGTCGGCGGCGACCGGTCCCGGTAAGATCGACGCGCTTACCGCGGGAGGGAGACCGGCTGATGAGGTTCGCCGCTCTGGACTGGGTCGTCGTCGGGGCCTACTTCGCGGCCCTGCTCGGCATCGCGGCGTGGGTCGCGCGCCGCCGCCAGCAGACCGCCGCCGACTACTTCCTCGCCGGCCGGCACGTCGGCTGGTTCGCCATCGGGGCGTCGCTGTTCGCGTCGAACATCGGTTCCGAGCACGTGGTGGGCCTCGCCGGCTCCGGGGCCAGCACCGGCATGGTGCTGGGGCACTACGAGCTGCACTCCTGGATCATCCTCCTGCTGGGCTGGGTGTTCGTGCCGTTCTATCTGCGCAGCGGCGTGTTCACGATGCCCGAGTTCCTCGAGCGCCGCTACGACGGCCGCAGCCGCTGGTTCCTGTCGGTGGTCATGCTGGTGGGCTACGTCCTCACCAAGGTGTCGGTGACGGTGTACGCGGGCGGGGTCATGCTGCAGGGGCTGATGGGCCTCGACTTCTGGACGGGGGCGGCGGCGGTGGTCGTGCTGACCGGCGTCTACACCGTCCTCGGGGGCCTGCGGGCGGTGGTCTACACGGAAGCGCTGCAGGCGTTCGTCCTCGTCGGGGGCTCGGCCGCCGTCACCGTCTTCGGGCTCGCCGAGATCGGCGGCTGGGGCGGGCTGCAGCAGGCGGTCGGCGGCGAGCTGTTCGACATGTGGAAGCCCCTCGACGACCCGGAGTTCCCGTGGCTGGGGATGGTGCTGACCCCGCCCATCGTCGGCCTCTGGTACTGGTGCACGGACCAGTACATCGTACAGCGGGTGCTGGCGGCCGAGGACGAGGCCACCGCGCGGCGGGGCGCCATCTGGGGCGCATGGCTGAAGCTGTCGGCCATCTTCCTCTTCATCGTGCCGGGGATGATCGCGCTGGGCCTCGCCAACCGCGGCCGCCTCGACCTCGCCGAGGCCGACCAGGCCCTGCCCGTGCTCGTCAACGCGGTGCTGCCGGTGGGCCTGCGCGGCCTCGTCGCGGCGGGCCTGCTCGCGGCCCTGATGAGCTCGCTCGCAGCGGTGTTCAACTCGTGCTCGACCCTGTTCACGATGGACGTCTACCGCAAGGTGCGGCCCGCGGCGAGCGGGGCGGAGCTCGTGCGGGTGGGCCGGTGGGGCACCCTCGCCGTGGTCGCGCTCGGCATCGCGTGGATCCCCGTCATGCAGGTCCTCGCGACGGGGCTCTACACCTATCTGCAGAACGTGCAGGCGTACATCGCCCCGCCCATCGCGGCGGTGTTCCTGCTCGGGCTGCTGTGGAACCGGGTGAACGCGACCGGGGCCATCGCGACCCTCGTGGCGGGGTTCGTCCTGGGGATGACGAAGCTGCTGCTCGAGTTGTGGGCCGACGCACTGTCCGGCCCCCTCGGTTGGCTGGCCGGGGTGAACTTCCTGTACTTCGGCTTCGCCCTGTTCGTCGTCTGCGTGCTGCTCCTCGTGGCCGTGAGCCTCGCCACCGACCGGCCGGACCCGGCGCGCCTGAGGGGGCTGACGTTCGGGGCGCCGGCCGGGAACGCCCGCCGCGAGCGGACGTGGACGACGGGGGACGTCGTCCAGTCGGTCGCCATCGTGCTGCTGGTGGCGGCGGTGCTGGTCTACTTCAGTTGAGCTCGGCGGAGGCGACGGCGCCTGCCCGGAACGAAGGAGGTTGACGACCTGTCAGGCGGACGCGACCGGCGGATGCTGGTGGTCCTGCCAGCCCTCGATGCGGCCCTCGAGGCGCGCGAGCCGCTGCGCGACATCGCCCAACCCTCGCTCGACGGCCCCCATGCGTCGATCCAGGCTCGAGATCTGCCGCCAGAGGAAACCGCCGACGGCGAGCACGGGGAGGGCATCGATCAATACGTCCATACAAGAAAAATAGACGGAAACGGCCGACAACGGCAATGCCCGGCGGCGGCACGCGCGGGGGAGCACGCCGGCGCGGTCGTGCCTGAAATCCTCTCGACGCAGCCGGCGGCAGCACGCGCGGAAGAACACGTCAGTTGGTGACCCGGCCGGCGGGCGTTCCGATGCGCCCGCGACGAGCATTCCGAGGCCACCCCGATTCTCGCCTGCCGAAGCGCGCGGTCGCATTTCCTGCGCAGGCCCGTGCGCGGAGCGCCGCGGATGACAAGCCGCCGGTCGCCGGATTATCCTTGGTGCCACAGTCCGCCCTGACGTGAACCGTCGACGATGGAGAGTGCCATGAGCCTGTCGAGACGCCGATTCCTCCAGACATCCGCCACCGGCGCCGTGGGCGCGAGCGCCGCCCTGTGGACGCCGCCCGCCTACGCCGCGGGCCGGCAGGCGACCGCCCCGAGCGACCGCATCGTCATCGGCGCCATCGGCGTCAACGGCATGGGGTTCTCCAACGTGCGGTCGCTGCTGCGGCAACCGGGGGTGGAGTGCGCGGCCCTCTGCGACGTCGACGAGAGCGTGCTCGAGCGGCGGGCCGGCGACCTCGAGGCGATGGGCGGCAAGCGGCCGGCCCTCTACGCCGACCACCGGGCGCTGCTCGACAACGACGACCTCGACGCGGTGGTCATCGGCACCCCCGACCACTGGCACTGCCTGCAGATGGTCGACGCCTGCGCCGCCGGCAAGGACGTGTACGTCGAGAAGCCGCTGGCCAACTCGATCTACGAGTGCCAGGTCATGACCACCGCGGCCCGCCACTACGGCCGCGTCGTGCAGTGCGGGCAGTGGCAGCGCAGCGGACCCCACTGGTCCGAGGCCATCGAGTTCGTGCACGGCGGCGCCCTGGGACGCATCCGCAGCGTGCGGGCGTGGGCCTACATGAACTGGCTGCCCCCGGTGCCCGACGTGCCCGACCGCGAACCGCCGGCGGGCGTCGACTACGACCGGTGGCTCGGCCCGGCCCCCCAGCGGCCGTTCAATCCCAACCGGTTCCACTTCAACTTCCGGTGGTTCTGGGACTACGCGGGCGGTCTGATGACCGACTGGGGCGTCCACATCATCGACATCGTACTGTGGGGCATGCAGGCCGAGGCGCCGCGCAGCGTCGTCGCGAGCGGCGGCAAGTTCGCCTATCCCGACGACGACCAGGAGACCCCCGACACGATGACCGCCCTGTACGAGTTCGACGACTTCCTGATGACCTGGGAGCACGCCACCGGCATCGAGCTCGGACCGTTCCAGCGCGCCCACGGCGTCGCGTTCGTCGGCAACAACGGCACCCTGGTGGTCGACCGCGGGGGTTGGGAGCTCTTTCCCGAGGAGAAGCTCGAGAACCGGCGCCCGGTCGGCTACAAGATGCCGGGGCGGCCGCGCGTCGTGGCGAACCCGGCCCAGCGGGGCCTCGACCAGCACACCGAGAACTTCATCGCGTGCATGCGGTCGCGCGAGCAGCCGGTGTGCAACGCCGACGTCGCGAGCCTCGCCGCCGTCAACGCCCATCTCGGGAACATCGCGTTCCGCACCGGCGGCAAGGTCGTGTGGGACGCGAAGAAGCAGATGTTCGAGGGCGAGGCCGACAGCCCCGCCAACGCGATGCTGAAGACGGCGTACCGCGCGCCCTGGACGCTGCCGCAAGTGTGATTTCATTGTCACGGGAGACGACCAATGACCGCATCGTTGCTTCGGCGCACCGCGTATCTCGCCGCCGTTGTCCTGCTCCCCGCGGGCATCTGCCGCCCCCCGAGAAGACCGAGGTGTGGAAGCCGGTTCCCGCCGTGGTGGACCCCGGCCAGCACGGCCAGCCTCCGTCAGACGCCATCGTCCTCTTCGACGGCAAGGACCTGTCCGAGTGGCGAGGCCGTGACGGCGAGGCCAGGTGGAAGGTGGCCGACGGCGCCATGACCGTGGCGCCCGGCGCCGGCAGCCTGACCACGAAGCGGACGTTCGGCGACGTGCAGCTCCACATCGAGTGGCGCACGCCGGTCGAGATCGTCGGCGAGAGCCAGGGGCGGGGCAACAGCGGGGTGTTCCTGATGGGGCTGTACGAGGTGCAGGTGCTCGACTCGTGGGAGAACGCCACCTACGTCAACGGGCAGGCGGCCAGCGTCTACAAGCAGCACATTCCCCTCGTGAACGCCTCGCGCGCGCCCGGCGAGTGGCAGACCTACGACATCATCTTCACCGCCCCGAGGTTCACCGACGCCGGCGGCCTGGAACGCCCCGCCACGGTGACCTTGATCCACAACGGCGTGCTCGTGCAGAACCACGTGACCCTGGCCGGGCCGACCGTCTTCCGCGGCGCGCCCCGCTACGAAGCCCACGCGGACCGGCTGCCGCTCATGCTCCAGGACCACCGCAACGACGTGAGCTACCGCAACATCTGGATCCGCGAGCTGTAGGACCACGGCGCAGCACAGGATCACGCCAAGCCCGGAGACCTCGCCGCCCGGAGGCTCGCGGGCGGCCATCGAGCGGCCGAGCGAAGACGCGCCGGGCGATGGGACGGGCGCCTCGCGGACGCCGCCCCCGCCCGGCGGCGGTGGCACCCCCATCCGACAAAGGAACACCGACGATGCGAACCTGCCGTCGCCCCCTCTGCCACGTGCTGGCCGCCCTCCTGCTCGCCACCGCGGCGACGGCGGCCGCCCAGTCGACCCGCGAGACCCTGATCGAGCTCGAGCGGGGCTGGAACGACGCCGTCTACCGCCGGGATGCGGACTTCGTCGAGAGACTGCTCGCCGACGAGTTCCGCGCCACCTACGACGACGGGAGCCGCGGCGACAAGGCCCGTGAGCTCGAGCTCATCGCCAACTTCAACCAGCAGGTGGTCTCGGCCGTCCAGGACGACTTCCGGGTCGCCATCTACGGCGACACCGCGGTGGTGTGGTTCACCCTCCATGTCGTCGGCATCCGCCAGGGGCAGGAGGCCGAGTCGACCCTGCGCTACACCGACGTCTGGATACGCCGCGACGGCCGCTGGCAGTGCGTCTCGGTCCACAGCACGCGGGTGCGCTGACATGGCTGACAACGGCCCGGCCGGCGGGGGAACGTCGGCCCACGAGCACCATCACGATCACCAGGTCGTACCCGACGACATCGCGTTGCGGGTGCGCGCGCTCGAGTCCATTCTCGTCGACAAGCAGATGGTCGACCCCGGCGCCCTCGACGCGGTCGTCGACGCCTACGAGAACCGCATCGGCCCCCGGAACGGCGCCCAGGTGGTGGCCCGCGCCTGGGCCGACCCCACCTACAAGGCCAGGCTGCTCGACGACGGGACCGCGGCCATCGCCGAGTTGGGCTTCGGCGGAACCCAGGGCGAACACATGGTCGTCGTCGAGAACACCCCCGACGTGCACAACCTCGTCGTCTGCACGCTGTGCTCCTGCTACCCCTGGCCGACCCTCGGCCTGCCTCCGGTCTGGTACAAGTCCAACGCCTACCGCGCGCGCGCGGTCATCGAGCCGCGCGCGGTGCTGCGCGAGTTCGGCGTCGACATCGGCGACGATGTGGAGGTCCGGGTGTGGGACAGCACCGCGGAGATCCGCTACCTCGTGCTGCCCGAGCGTCCGCCCGGCACGGAGGGAATGACCGAGGAAGCGCTGGCCGGGCTGGTCTCGCGCGATGCGATGATCGGCGTCGCCGTCGTGCCGCCGCCAGCCGGCGGGAGCGAGGCATGAACGGCATCCACGACATGGGCGGGATGGACGGCTTCGGCCCCGTTGAACCCGAGCGGGGCGAACCCGTCTTCCACCACCCCTGGGAAGGCCGCGTATTCGCGCTCCGCGCCGCCCTCCGACCCAAGGACCGGGTGCCGGGCTGGGGGAGCTTCCGCTACGACCTCGAGCGCATCCCACCCGCCGACTACCTCCGCATGTCGTACTACGAGCGCTGGTTCGCGGTGTCGCTGGACCGCCTCGTCCGCAGCGGCCTCGTGACGAGAGCCGAGCTCGAGACGGGACGCGCGGAACCCGGCCCTCCGGGGCCCACTCTCCGTCCCGCGCCCGACGCCCGCCCCACCGGCCCTGGACGACTCGACGTCGAAGCGCCCCCCCGCTTCCAGCCGGGCGCCGCCGTGCGCGCGCGCAACCTGCATCCCCCGGGACATACGCGGTTGCCACGGTACGCGCGCGGCAAGACGGGCGTCGTGACCCGGGACAACGGCGTCTACGCGCTGCAGGACACCGACGAGGCCGGGCAGGCCCTCGACCGCCCCCCGCAGCACGTCTACACCGTGCGCTTCACGGCGCGCGACCTGTGGGGAGAGCGCGCCCCCGCGCGCGACACCGTCTACGTCGACCTGTGGGAGGACCATCTTGAACCCGCCTGAGCCTCCGCCGCGCGCGCGGCGCCCGGACGCGCCGCAGCTCGACGCCGACCGCCTCAACGCCCTGCCGCCGCTCCCGCGCGACGAAGACGGCCCCGTGTTCGCCGAGCCGTGGCAAGCCCAGGCGTTCGCCCTCGCCGTCGGCCTCAGCGAGCAGGGTCACTTCACCTGGAAGGAATGGACCGGCGCCCTCGCCGACGAGCTGCGAACCGCCGCGGCGAACGGCGCACCCGACGACGGGTCGCGCTACTACCACCACTGGGTCGCGGCCCTCGAGCGTCTCGTCGCCGCGAAGGGCCTGACCGACGCGCCGGCCCTGCACACCCGCAAGGAGGCGTGGGCCGACGCCTACCGCCACACCCCGCACGGTCAGCCCGTGGTGCTGCGCGAGCCGTGAACCACTTGCCACCCGCGGCCACTCCCGCCGGCCCGCGCTTGCGGTCCGTGGTCCCCATCTGCGATAGTCGCGCGGTGTCGGCGTCGACGGTCGCGACGCGGCCGCACGCGTGTGGAGAACACCCATGACGAGAGTATCGATGCGGGTCGCGGTCGGGACGGGCATCGTGGGGCTCGGCCTGTCCCTGGGAACTACGGGCCTGGAAGCGCAGCCGGCGGAACGCGAGCCGGTCAGCATCGCGCAGTTCGACCGGTGGATGGAGGACCTGTCGAACTGGGGCCGGTGGGGCGACGACGACCAGATCGGCGCCGCCAACCTGATGACGGCCGAGAAGCGCCGCGAGGCGGCGGCCCTCGTGCGGACCGGGACGACGGTGTCGCTGTCGCACGACTTCCTCACCGAGGCGGCAGTGGACGCGGCCGAGCCCTACGTCCTGCAGATGAACGTCAACCCCGAGGGGCAGAACTCCGGCGACCGGATGGAGGTCTACTTCCACGGCGTGACCTACTCCCACCTCGACGGGCTGTGCCACGTCTTCTACAAGGACAAGCTCTACAACGGCCTCGACTTCCGCGACGTCGTCACCGAGGACGGCTGCTCGCTGATGGACACCACCCAGATGAAGGACGGTCTGGTGACACGGGGAGTGCTCGTCGACATGCCCCGGCTGAAGGGCGTCCCCTACCTCGAACCGGGTACGAAGCTGTATCGCGAGGACATCGAGGCGTGGGAGGAGTACGCCGGAGTCCGGCTCGGGCCGGGTGACGCGCTGCTGCTGCGCACCGGCCGCTGGGCCTACCGCGAGGCGGTCGGGCCGACCCGGGAGATGGCGGGGTGGGACGCCTCGGTCATTCCCTTCCTGGCCGAGCGCGACATCGCCCTGCTCGGCGCCGACTCGGTGCATGAGGCGCCCAACAGCGTGCCGGGGCTGCGGGTCAATCCCATCCACCGGTTCGCCATCGTCGCGCGCGGCATGAACCTGCTCGACAACATCGACCTCGAAGCGGCGGCGGAGACCGCGGCCCGGCTCGACCGCTGGGAATTCATGCTGGTGGTGGCTCCTCTGCGCGTGCCCGGGGGCACGGGATCGCCGGTGAACCCGATCGCCATCTTCTGAATCCAGGACGACGTGGACTGCTGATCCGCGGTCATCGGGGCGAGCCGCAGATCGGGACTCTGGACGATTCGACCTGCCGTCGCATCAGCGCGGTTGGACCAGCAGGCGGCGCGGGGTCGTGGGTGAACCCGATCGCCATTCCGATCGCAGGACGACGCTGACTACGGATCCGTCGCCAAGGGCGATCCGCAGCTTGGAACATCGAACGATCGTCCTGCCCTCTCTCGTGGACGGGTAGACCAGGAGTACGATGACCGGGCCCTGGCGCACGGACTCCTGGCGAGCCGCAGCTTGGAACACGGGACGACCGGACGATCGGTCTGCCCCATTGGCGGGGTGGATGAATTAGTAGGAGTACGATGACCGGGCCCCCGGCGCGCGGGCTTCCTGCCGGAGCCCGATGACCACGCGTGCCACCGCTTCGCTGGCCGGTGGTCCGGAGCCCGATGACCGCGGCGGCCGCCGCACAGAGCGGCGCCCCCCTGAGCGCCACATCATGCCAGACACCGTCATCCCCCTGTTCAGCGACACCGAGACCCGACCCACGCCGGGCATGCGCGCGGCCATCGCCGCGGCCGAAGTCGGGGACGAGCAGAGGGGTGAGGACCCCACCGTCACCCGGCTGCAGGACCGGGTGGCCGAGCTGCTCGGCAAGGAGGCGGCCCTGTGGCTGCCCACCGGCACGATGTGCAACCTCGTGGCGGTCAAGACCCACACGCGGCCGGGGGACGCCCTCATCGCCGACTGGATGGCCCACGTGATCCGCGCCGAGTCGGGCGGGGCGGCCCTCGCCTCCGGGGTCATGATCGAGCCGATTCGGACCGAACGCGGCATCTTCACGGCGTCCGAACTCTCGGCGGCGATGGCCCGGACCACCGCAGTCCCGGAACCCTACGGCCAGCCCGTCGGGATCGTCTGCGTCGAGCAGACCCACAACTTCGGCGGCGGCGCGGTCTGGCCGCTGGACGCGCTCGACGCGATCGCCGCGTGCGCCCGCGCGCGCGAAGTGCCGCTCCACATGGACGGCGCGCGGCTACTGAACGCCTGCGCCGCCCTCGGCGCCTCCCCCGCCGCGGTCGCGGCGGGGGTGGACAGCGTCTGGCTCGACTTCACCAAGGGGCTCGGCGCCCCCATCGGCGCCGTCCTCGCGGGAACCGCGCCATTCATCGCCGCCGCGCGCCGCTACAAGCAGCTCTTCGGGGGCGCGATGCGACAGGCGGGCATCGCCGCCGCGGGGTGCCTGTACGCCCTCGACCACCACGTCGACCGCCTCGTCGAAGACCACGCGAACGCGCGCCGGCTCGCCCGCGGACTGGCCGAGATCGATGGCATCGAGGTCCGCACGGCGGCGCCGGACACCAACATGGTGTTCTTCGACGCGTCCGGGCTGGGCATGAGCAACCGCGAGTTCGTCGACCGGCTGCGGGAAGCCGGGGTGCGCCTGAGCGGCGCCGGCGGGGCCGTCCGCGCCGTCACCCACCTCGACGTTTCACGCGCCGACATCGACCGCGCCCTCGACGCCGTTCACCAGGTCGCCGCCTCCCGCGCGTGAACAGGCGCGTCCGCGCCGCGCGCTGGTCGGCGTCCCCCCGGCTCGCGGTATCGGGAGTCATCGACATCTGCGGTGACCGACTGTCTCCGCCCGCGGCCCGTTGCCAACGGAGCCGGCGCGCGCACTCGGCAAGCTCCTTCCCGTCCGCGCCCTGTCGCCCGGAACAGGCGGGCGAAACTCGGCGTCGAGCCGGATGACCGCGGGTCACCACAATGGCCCGACTATCCTCCCAGAGCGTAGTCCTCGACGTGTTCGATGCCGCTCCGCACCGATGAACTCGCATTGGCGACGTAGATGAAACTGTGTCGGGCCCACGCGAGACGCAAGATACTGAACAACAGTGCGTGAAGGTAACTCTGCGTGGCGATCTCCACCCCCTGGAAGTCCAGAACGACCGGCTCCTTCTTGAGAACTCTCGGCTCCAGTGTCTCCCGGGCGAATCGCTCGGCCTGTTCCGTGTTCTCCGATGTGTAACGGACCATGAAGACATGGGCATGAGACGGTGGTTCCTCGTACTTGATCCAGTTACCCTGCGCCCGTTTGGGCGTACGTTCGCGGGCGCGCTTCTGGATGGTTCCGATGAGGTCGTCGTAGTCCCCCACCGAATTGACCGGAAGCTCGAAAGCGACCAGGGTGCCCGGATAGCCCAGTCCGTCGGGCTCGAGAAAGCGAAGGCGATGGTCGTCGCCCGCCTCCGGATCCGCGGTCAGCAGCAGGGCCGCCCCGCGGGACGCCAGCAGCAGGCTGCCGCCGGTCAGCTTCGCCATCTCGGAAATGAAGAAGAGGCCCAGTCCGGCGTTCTGCCGCGACCCGGTCAGCCCCTCCTCGAATGTACCGGAGATGCGGGCCCAGAGGGCCTTCTCCAGCGCCTCGCGATGATCACGGACACGCGGGTGCTTCTCGCGCATGGCCTCGTAGATGCCCACGCCGGCGTCCGCCACCGCGACCTGGAGCGATGTGCCACGCTCGGCGTCGTCCATGCGCTGGGCCGCCACGACCCCGCCGAGCGGGTCCATGCTGTGCTGAATCACGTTGCGCAGCAGTTCGACGACGACGTACTTCATGGTGAGGCGGGTAACCTCTGTCGTCTTCTTCCGGCACGAGCAGGGCCGAGACTTCACCGGCGGCGGATTCGAGTTCACCGAAGGCCCCGGCCTCGAGCCGGCGGAGCTTGGCCGTCCGCCCCGACTCACCGAGGCTCTTCGGGGCGACGCCCCGCACGAGGTCGGAAGCGCCGATGGCCTGGGCGAATTGCCCGGCTTTGCTGTCGTCATAGTCACTCAGCGTCAGCGGCTCGTTCGACTCGGCACGGGCGAGCGTGGCCGTGGCCACGACGCCCCACACTTCGAACCGCTTCACCGGGGCGAGGCTGAACCGCCCGCCCGGATTCCGTTCCACCCAGCTCAACAGCGGCGCCGGGTCGTCGAGCCGGATGACCGCCGGAGCCGATGCCGGGTCGTCGAGCCGGGTGGCCGCCGGAGGCGATTCCAGGGCTGGCGACTCGGACGCCGCCTCCTCAGCGCCTTTCCGTACTGGCCGAATCCCCGGATCGGGTGCGCCCGCGTCCGGCGCCGCAGGCGGAGAATCGTCGAACTTGCCCGTCCACAACCGCCGGGCGAGGGCCGAATCGGAACCGCCGGCGTCGATGAGGCGGCCGAGGCGCTTTCGCAGGAACGTCTCGGTCACATCCTGCAGGATTCCGTCGATCTCTGCGGGCGTGGCGCCCTCGTCGAGCGCCTTCAGCGCTCTGGCTACGATCTTCCTGGACATGTCCCGGATGAATGCGCGAGAAAAGCAGGCCTCTGCCGTCGTGGCGCCGGGCCTGTCCGCCGCCGCTCGATGCCCGCGCCCGCACGTTCGGCGCAGCCGGTCACGGCAACGCGAACACGTAGAGGGTGTTCCCCGACGCGGGGCGGATCTCGGGGGTCAGGGCGCTGAAGTGCGACGCCGTGCCCCCGGCCCCGGTGCCCACCGCGATGTACTGCCGGCCGTCGACGGCGAAGCTGATGGGGAAACCGCTCACCGGCGAGCCGAGAGCGATCTCCCACAGCACCTCGCCGGTCTCCTGGTCGAAGGCCCGGAACCGCCCGGCGATGTCGCCGCCGAAGACCAGCCCGCCGCCGGTGGCCACCAGCGACATCGTGGCGGCGCGCTGCTCGTGCAGCCACAGGGTCTCGCCGGTCTCGGCGGAGATCGCGCGCACCGTGCCCGCGTTGTCGTTGCCGGGCGCCAACTGGTGGCGGTAGGCGATGGCGTAGGTGCGCGAGCGGCTCTCGGTCCGCGCGGCGGGGGTGTCGTCGGGGAACGTGGTCGTCGCGAGCATGCGCGCGCAGGTGTTGCGCAGCGGCATGTACATCGTATTCGTCAGCGGGCTGTAGGCGCCCGCCTCCCAGTCCTTGCCGCCGTTCCAGGTCGGACACGCGAAGACCTGCTGCCCCACCGCGGTGAACACCACCTCGGCGTTCTCGGTCACCGCGCCCGTGGCCCCGTCGATGCCGCTGATGACGTTCTGGGCGACGGTGGGAGTGGCCCAGAGGAACTCGCCGGTCTCGCGGTCGAGGGTGTAGACCACGCCGGTCTTGCCGGGGATGCCGGTCACCACCCGGCGCGTCTCCCCCGGCCGGATGCGCGGGTTGATCCAGCTCACCTCGGACGGGTCGGGGGCCACGGCGGTGTCGACGAGGATGCGCTCGAAGGGATGGTCGAGGTCCCAGTGGTCGTTCAGGTGCTGGTAGTACCAGCGGATCTCGCCGGTCTCGACGTCGAGGGCGAGGGTGGAGTTGTGGTAGAGGTGCGTGTTCTCGACGCCGCCCAGCATGAACTTCGGGGCCGGCGACGTGACCGACGTCCCCTGGTAGATGAGCCGCAGCTCGGGGTCGTAGCTCGCCGGCATCCACGTGCCGACATGCACGCGCTCCTCGTAGGGCACATCGCCCCACGTCTCGTCGCCGGGCTCGCCGGGGGCGGGCACCGTGCGCCGCCGCCACAGCTCTTCGCCGGTCCGCGCGTCGTGGGCCACGATGACGCACGACTCGGGCCCGCCCTGGGGTCGGCAGCTCCGGCCGGAGATGGCCCGGCCGTCGGCGATGATGGGGCCCGAGCTGTGCCCGGCCGGCGTCTCCTGGTAGTCGAAGATCCGCGTCTCCCAGGCGAGCGCGCCGGTCTCGGCGTCGAGCCCGAAGAAGTAGTCGTCGTCGCTGGTGTTGACGATGAACCGGTCGTAGATGGCGATGTTCCGGTTGTTGCGGGCGTTGCCGCCGACGAAGTCGTAGACGTCGTCGGGCAGGTCGCGGCGGTGCCGCCAGATCAGGTCGCCGGTCACCGCGTCGATGGCCTCGATGACATCGCTCGACTGCGGCATGTAGAGCACGCCGCGGTAGGCGAGCGGCGTGCCCTCCTGCCGCCCCGCCGCGAGCCCCCGCGACCACACCATGCGGAGCCGACCCACGTTGCCCCGATCGATCTGGTCGAGCGGGCTGTACCCCCACCCGTCGAGGGTGCGGCGCCACGTCAGCCAGTCCTCGGGCGCCGGATCGTGGAGCATCGCATCGGTGACGGGCGCGAACTCGCCGGCGGACTGCGCCGGTGCGCTCCCGGGCGACGACGCCAGGGTCAACACCGCCAGCGCCATCACCGAGACACACCGTGAAACACGAAACTCCATCTGCATCGCGGCTCCTGACAGCCGGGGCGGGCAATCCGCACTCGGCGCGGAAAGAGGTTCTCGCGGCCATGATCGGCGCTGCCCCGCGAGGTGTCAACTTCGGGACAGGCCGACGATTCCCGGTCCGCGCACGCCGGCGAGACGGCAACGCCGCCATCGGCCGCACGTTCCGGTCGACCGTCGCCTCCGGGTCCGGGTCACGCTTCGCGTACACTGGACATCATGTCCAATTCAGCCACGGTCACCATGCCGGTGTGGACGGACATGCCCAGGGAGCTGGTCACCAACCGCATCGATCGTCGGATCTGACCGGCGACCCGGGGCGGCCCAATCAGTGGGCGGGAACCGGTCCGGCCGGAGTCTGCGCGCCGTCGCGGATGCGAGGAGGGCCTCGTGGGGCGGATCACTGTCGAAGCGACGATAGAGAACGGGACCGATTCGACCGCCCGCATCCGTTGCGACGCGCTGGTCGACACCGGCGCCGCCCATCTCACGCTGCCCAACGCCTGGCGCGACCGCCTGGGACCACTGACCCGACTCGACACCGTCGATGTGGAGGCGGCCACCCAGACCGTGGTGCGTGGAGACATCTGCGGACCGGTGCTGCTGCGCCTGGAGCGTTTTCGACCCGTCCTGACGGAAGTGCTGTTCATGGAGATGGACCCGACCGACGGGCAGTACGAGCCGCTGATTGGCTACATCCCCCTCGAGCAGGCCCAGGCGGTCGTCGACCTCGTGGGGCATCGGCTGGTGAAGGTGAGTCGGGTCGATCTCAAGTGACGCCCCGGCGGCCGTACCGGACGCCGCGCCGAAGCACCGAGGGGAACGCCCGCGAGACCGCACTGCCGCGCCGGGGCGCCCTTGCGCGCAACCCGCCCCGGGATGGATGATTGGAAGGCATGAAACGACGACCGGAACACCAGGAGGTGGATGCAATGAACAAGCGTGCTCTCGTCGCGGCGTTCGCAGCAATGGCGGTCGCGGGGCTGGCCGCGGCCCCGGCGGCGGCCCAGGATGCGCCCCGGACCCCGTGGGGGGCGCCGGACCTGCAGGGCATCTGGGACTTCCGCACCATCACGCCGCTGGAGCGGCCGGAAGACCTGGGCGACCAGGCGTTCTACACGCCGGAGGAGGCCGCGACCCTGGAGCGGGAGGCGGTGGAGCGCGACATCGAGCTCTGGGAGCGCGAGGCGCAGCGGACCGAGGCCGGCGGCAATGTCGGCGCCTACAACAACTTCTGGATGGACCGGGGCACCCAGCCCATCGAGACCCGGCGCACGTCGCTGATCACCGATCCGCCGAACGGCCGGTTCCCCGAGCTGTCCGAGGTCGGCGCCGAGCGCGCGGAGGCGCGCCGGGCGCACATGGCCGAGCACCCCGCCGATTCCTACACCGACCGCAACACGTCGGACCGGTGCATCGTGGGGTTCAACGCCGGCCCCCCCATCACGCCGCTCGCCTACAACCAGAACATGCAGCTCTTCCAGACCCCCGACCACGTGGTCATCCACACCGAGATGGTGCACACCTCGCGCATCGTGCCCCTCGACGACCGCCCCGCCCTCGACGACGGCATCCGCCTGTGGACGGGTGACTCGCGCGGCTACTGGGAGGGCGACACCCTGGTCATCGAGTCGGCCAACTTCAACGACCAGCGGCAGTGGATCCCCCTCACGTCGGGGGGCTCGGGTGTGGCGTCGAGCGCGAACTTCACCCTGGTGGAGCGGTTCACCCGCCTCGACGACGACACCCTCGAGTACACGTTCACGGTGACCGACCCCGACACCTGGGCGACCCCGTGGACGGCGTCGATGCCGATGCAGCGCACCGACATCCCGCTGTACGAGTACGCCTGCCACGAGGGGAACTACTCGATGGAGGGCATCCTGTCGGGGGCGCGGGCCGACGATCGGGCGGCCGCGGGCAGCCAGTAGGCGCGAACGCCCAGGTGACCACCGACACCCGGGAGCCGGCCGCCGCCGGCTCCCTCGCGTCCCTCACCGTTCGCGGCGCGATCGGCGGGGCCCTCATGGGCCTCGCCAATCTCGTCCCCGGCATCAGCGGCGGCACCATGCTGCTCGCGGCGGGCGTCTATCCGGCGTTCATCGCCGCGGTTGCCGACGTCACCACGTTCCAGTTCGACCGGCGCACCGTCGCGCTGCTGACCGCGGTCGGCGGGGCGGCGGCCCTGGCCATCCTGCTCCTCGCGGGACCCATGCGCAGCCTCGTCATCGAGCAGCGCTGGGCCATGTACAGCCTGTTCATCGGGCTCACCCTCGGCGGCGTGCCCCTGGTGTGGCGCCTCGCCAGACCCGCCACCCCGGCCGTCTGCGCGGGGGCGGCGGGTGCCGTCGTCCTGATGCTCCTCATGCAGCTCGGGCTCGGCGCCGGGAGCGGGCGCGGCGATCCGAGCGGACCCCTGCTCTTCCTGTCGGGACTCGCCGGCGCGTCGGCGATGATCCTGCCCGGGGTCAGCGGCGGCTACCTGCTGCTGCTGCTCGGCCAGTACGAGACCATTCTCGGCGCCGTCGATGCGCTGAGGGCTGGGCTCCTCGCCGTGGACGCCCGGCGGCTGCTCGGCGCTGCGGCGCTCCTCCTGCCGGTCGGCCTCGGCGTGGCCGCCGGCATCGTCGGCGTCTCGAACCTGCTGCGGTGGCTGCTCGACCGTCAGCGGCAGGCGACCCTGGGGGCCCTGCTCGGGCTGCTGCTCGGTGCCGTGGCCGGGCTCTGGCCCTTCCAGCAGCCGGTCGAACCTGTCCCGGGCTCCATCGTGCGGGGGCAGGTCATCACCGCGGCTTCCCTTCCCGGCATCGACCCGGCCGACTGGCCGATCGAGCGCTTCGTGCCCTCTGCCGGCCAGGTCGGCGCCGCGCTGGTCCTGGCGCTCTTGGGCTTCGCCGCGACGACGGCGGTTGCGCGCCTGGGAAACGAGCCCCCGTCCGGTTGATCACCGCGCGGGCTTCCCCGTCCAGCAAGGATTGCCGGGCCGAGCCCACCATTCGGTGTCGCCAGGCGGGCGAGCCGACCCGAGAGCACGCGCCACGCCGCGTCGGGGCTCAGAAGCCCAGCGACACCGACACGCCTCCTCCGTCTCCCGACGCCGACAATACCGGAGAGACAGCGAGACGCCGGTCGGAGCCCTCCGAGCCGTAGATCACCCGTGACGGCTGGTAGATGGCGTCGAAATAGACGCCGATACCCGCTCCGGCGGCCCCGAACAGGGCCCCGAAGGTCATGGCGAGCCCGGCGTCGCCATCGCTCCCCCGCGCCATCGCCGCCAGAAAGCCGACCCCGGACAGGAAGCCCACCCATGCGCCGTTGGCGAGCGAGTCCCGCTCGCGCCATCGAATGACGGAGATGTCGCCCCCGTCGAGGTCGTGACGAACGTCGCCCGCCTGCAGGGACAGGCCCGATGCGGACAGGTCGACGACTCGCCCCCGCAGCACACGGCCGGCGTGGTCGGTGACCGTCACGTGATCTCCCTCGTCGATCCGAAGCCCGAGCCGGTCGAACGAGAGCGCCTGCGCCTGGGCGGACGGCCCCGTCGCCGTCATGACGACCGCTGCGAGACCGACCATGATGATCCTGATGATCCAGACCATGCTGACCTCCTTCGCTCTGGAGCGGAGAGCCCGCGATCTCCGTGGTCGGCGCTCTCCAGCTCCGGGTTGCCGCATCTGCCCGGGAATGCGCCAAGCGCCGGGACGACAGCTCATCAGCCCGGCACCAACCGTCGGTCCGAGAGTGCACCTCGCAGGGAAGTGCGGCGTGAATTGTCTCGGCGTCGCCGCGCTCGGCGGCACGCGATTCTCGCGGCCGTCCAGACCCCCCAGGGCACCCCCCATGCAAGCCCCCAGGTCGGGCGCCTGTTGTCGGTGCTGGCCGGAGAGATGTCCCGGCGCGAGATCCTCCACGCGCTCGGCCTCAGCGACCGCAAGTCGCTGCGCCAGCGTTACCTCTTGCCCGCACTGCAGCTCGGCTACGTGGAGATGACCCACCCCGACACGCCCAGCACTCGGGACCAGCGGTACCGCCTGACGCCGCGGGGCCGGCAATTGAGATCGGCCGGGCGTGGAGGCATGGAGAACCGCTGAGACCAGGTCGTCCCCGGGCGCCGTCATCGCCACTCGACACGGGAACGCCGAGAAGCCGACCTCGGCGCCTCGGCGAACGAGCTTGACGAGGCCACCGGCGCGACTGTAGCCTAGCCAAGTCTAGCTACATGGCCAGAGCCAGCGGCAGAGGGATCCGATGCAGGTCAACATGCATGAAGCGAAGTCACAGCTCTCGCGGCTGGCGAAGGCGGCGTGGAAAGGCGAGGACGTCGTCATCGCCAGGGCCGGCGAGCCGTATCTGAGGCTGGTGCCCTACCGCGAACACAAGGCCAAGCGGAAGCTCGGAGCGATGGAGGGCCGAATCCGACTGTCTCCGGACTTCGACGAGACACCGTCAGACGTGATCGAAGCGTTCTGGCAATCGAGGATATTCCCCGGTGACGAGAGGGAGTAGTCTCTTGCGCCTGTTGCTGGACACGCACGTGCTGCTATGGTCGCTGGCGGAGCCCCGGGAACTGAGCCGCGACGCGCGCGACGCGCTGGTGTCCGCGCACAACGACGTCTTCGTCAGCGCCGTCAGCGGCTGGGAGATCGCGGTCAAGCGCGCAATCGGCCAGCTCGAGGCTCCGGACGACCTGGAAGCGGGTGTCAGGCAGCAGGGTTTCCTGCCGCTCGATCTGACTTTCCGGCATGCGGAGCAGGCCGGCGCCCTTCCTACCCATCACGGCGATCCGTTCGACCGAATGCTGGTCGCCCAGGCGCAAGTGGAGGGGCTGGTGATCGTGACCCGGGATACCCGGATTCCACTCTACGACATCCGTACGATGACTGCGTAGCCGAGCGTCGCCCAGTACGCACGACAACCTTCACCCATCAGGGCCCTCTGGGACGGTGCAGCGTCCCATATGGAACAGACAGCGGCCAATCCTGGACGGCTGCAAGCGGGGAGCGAAGGCTGGCGCGCCTCCCTGGCCGAACTGTCCACGAGCCCCAAGCTTCGAGCATGCCCGCTCACGCCTCAGAAACCCAGAGACAGCGACACGCCACCACCGCCCCGCGACAACACCGGCGCCACAACGAGACGCCGGTCGAAGCTCTGCGCGCGATAGACCTCCCGCGAGCGCTCGTGCATCGCGTCAACTCCCGCGCCGATTCCGGCTCCGACGGTGCCGTACAACAGCGTTCCAAACACCCACGCAGCGGGGGGCGCGTCGTCGCACTGGGCGAACACGTACGCGGCGAAGCCCACGCCGACCGCGAACCCCACCGCGGTGCCGTTCCTGAGCGAGTCCCGCTCGCGGTGTCGGACGACCGCAATGTCGCCCTCACTCAGGTCGTGACGAATGCCGTCGGCCTCCAGCGACAGGCTGGACGCCGAAAAGTCGAGAATTCGCCCGTCCAACTCACGGCCGGCGAGGTCGGTGACGCTGACGCGATCGCCCTCATCGACCCGGAGGCCGAGCCGGTCGAACGACACCCCCTGGGCCTCCGCACGCGACGCCGAGCCCGCCCAGACCGCCGTGGCGAGAACGAGAACGATGAGCCTGATCATGGTCTGTCTCCGTGCTGTGGAAGCCGAGGCGCCGCCCCGATTCCAGCGGTCGCCCTCTCGTGCTCCCGTGGTTGACGCATCTGTCGGGGAATGCGTCAACCCGCGGAACCACGGCTCACTCAGCGTCGGAGTGTGATCGCTTTCCCGCCGGATTCACCCTCGTCTCCGGAGGCACCGCACGGGTGGGTCTCATGCGCGGCCGATGAGGCGGGCCATGGCGGTGTGAGGTCGGCCACCTCGTTCGACCAGACCTCACGCAGGTCGACCCGCTCGATTCTCGCCAGTTCAGACCATCAGCGCACGGGTTCCGGCGTCGGTGAGGTGGCGCCGAGACCGAGGAGCAGCGCCTCCATGTCGGGCCAGCGCCGGCCGAGGTTGGCGTAGAAGACGCCCTGGGCGATGGTGAGGGGCGTCCAGCCGCGTTCGTTGACCGGATTGAGCGCCGCGCCGTGCTCCAGCAGGTAGCGGACGAGCTCGGGCGAGCCGCGCATGACGGCGCCGTGGAGGGCGGCGTCGCCGTTGGCGTCGACGGTGGTCACCGGGTCGCCCAGCGCCACCATCAGCTTCACCGCTTCCAGGGCCTCCTCGGCGCTGCCGGGGCTCTCGCTCGACGACCAGATGCCGACCCCGGCCGCGACGAGCAGCGCGGTGGCGCCGTCCTCGTTGGCGGTCAACGGGTCGGCGCCGAGGTCGAGGAGCAGGCGCATCAGGTCGAGGTCGACGGCCTTGGCCGCGAGGAGGAACGGCGTGGCGCCGATGCGGTTGAGCTGGTTGCGGTAGCCGTCGCGCGGCTCCGCGGTCTGACGGGCGTCGACATCGGCGCCGTGGGCGACGAGGGCGCGGGCGAGCTCGAGGTCGGTGACGATCCCGGTGGGGAACGCGGCGGGGTTGTTGTAGTGCCGGTTCGGCCGGCGGGTCCATACGAGCTGGTGGAGGGCCGTCCACCCCGGACCGGACGCCGCGGCATCGGCGCCGTGCTCCAGGAGTTGCACCGCCACATCGTAGTGCGCGTTGACGACCGCGAGGTGGAGGGTGCTCGTACCGTCCGGCAGGGTGCGGTTGACGTCGGCCCCGGCCGCGAGGAGCGCCCCGACGGCGGCGCCGTGGCCGGCGCGCACCGCGAACGCGAGCGGCGTGAACCCCCCGTCGGAGCGGGCATCGACATCCGCCCCCGCCGCCACCAGAGGGGCGACCACCGGCGCGTGACCCTCGGCCGCCGCCCACATCAGCGCGGTCTGCCCGCGCCACCCTTCGCGCGCATCGACGCCGGCCGCGGCTCCGTGCCGCAGCAGCGCCGCGACGCTGGCGGGCGAGCCGCTGCGCGCCGCCGCCATCAGGGGGGTCTCGCCCTCCGGCGACGACCGGTTCGCGTCGGCCCCGGCCGCTAGCAACTCCTCGACGACGGCAGCATGCCCGCCGACCGACGCCAGGGCCAGCGGCGTCACGCCGTGGCGGGTCGCGCCGTCGACCTCCCCGCCGAGGTCGAGCAGCCGGGCGACCTCGGCCGCGTCTCCCGCATGCGCGGCTCGGTGCAGCGACGTCGCATCGTCCGCCGGCTGGGCCGCAGGCGCTCCCGCCCAGCAGAGCGCCAGGACGATGCCCGTGGCGCACCGTGCCTGCATCCAGGCCGTGATTCCAGAATCGCTGCTCATCATTCGCGCCGCCACGCGCCGCCGCCACGCCCCCAGGGTCCGTGTTACGCCGGGTGGGTGAATCGCGCCGACCGCATCACCATCCTCCTGGCGGTCGCCGCCCTCTGCGGGACCATCATCGGCACGTCCTGCTCGACGAACGCGCGCATCAGCGACATGAACGCCCGAATCGGCGACGTGAACACCCGAATCGGCGACGTGAACACCCGCGTGGACGCCCGAATCGGCGACGTGAACACTCGCGGGGAAGCGCTTGACCGAGAGGTGAATTCCCGTTTCGATGACGTGAACGCCAATGTGATTCCCGTTTCGATGACGTGAACACCCGCATCGGTGACTTGCGTCGCGAGTTGCTGGCGGACATCAGCGAGTTGCGCGCCCTCGTCATCGAAGCCATCGAGCCCGCCACCCCCGTTGCCGATTGACCCGCCGCCGACGCCCGGGGCCGCAACGCACCGCCGCCCGACCCCCTTCGAACACGCACGGTACGGCCGCCCGCGCCGTCCGTGTCTCACGCCACCCGTCCCCTGGCTCGCCTGATTCTGGTCGATGCGCGCTGCCTGTCTTGTCTCCTACACCTCCGCCAGCGGCGTCAGTTCGGGCAGGCGCCCGGTGCTGTCGCCGAGACCATCGTCCAGCCGCACTCCGGCCTTGTCGAGCTGGCTGACGAGCAGGTTGGTCATCGGGGTGTCCCGGGGATAGCGCAGGTGCCGACCGCCCTTCAGTTGCCCGCCGCTGCCGCCGACGAGCATCAGGGGCAGGTCGTAGTGCAGGTGCTTGTTGCTGTCGCTGAGGGAGGCGCCGTACAGCAGCAGCGAATTGTCGAGGAGCGAGCCGTCGCCGTCGGGCGTCGACGCCAGGGTCTCGAGGAAACCGCGGAAGAGCGACACGTGGAAGGTGTTGATCTTCGCGAGCTGGGCGAGCTTCACGGGGTCGTAGCGATGATGAGAGATGCCGTGATGCGACTCGGGAATGCCGACCTCGGGATAGGCGCGGCCGTTCAGCTCGCGGCCCAGCATGAACGTGAAGACGCGGGTGATGTCGGCCTGCCACGCGAGCGCCGTCAGGTCGAACATCAGCCCGACATGCTCGGCGTACGACTCGGGAACCCCGACGGGCCGGGCGATCTCGGGCAGCGCGGTGTCGCTCTGCTCCGAGAGCTGGATGCGTCGCTCGATGGCCCGCACGGCGTCGAGATACTGCGTCACCCGCGCGCGGTCGCCGGCCCCGACCTCGCGCCGGAGACGCGCGAGGTCATCGGCGATGGCGTCGAGGATGCTGCGGTCCTTGCGGAACTGCGCGCGCCGCTCGGCCGTCGAGCCGCCCTCGCCGAAGAGCCGCTCGAAGACGACGCGGGGGTTGTTCTCCATCGGAAGCGGCGTCGTCGGGTCGCGCCACGCGATGGTGTTCATGTAGATGCAACTGTAGCCGTTCTCGCAGTTGCCGACGAGGAAGTCGCGGTCGATGGCCAGCTCGAGGGACGGCAGCGGCGTCGCGCGCCCGAGCTGCGCGGCCGCCATCTGGTCCACGGTCATCCCCGCCCGCACGTCCGCCCCCTCGGTCTCCTTCGGGTGGACGCCGTTGAGCCACGTCGCGGTGGCCCGGGTGTGCTCGCCGTTGCCGTCGCCGAGGGCCTCGGCCTGCCCCTGGGCGAGGCCGCTCAGCACCACCATGCGGTCGCGGAACGGGGCGAGTGGCTGCAGCGTCGGGGACAGCGCCAGGGCGGTCTGCGCCGGCGGCGTCCACGACTCCATCGCCATGCCGTTGGGCAGATAGACCCACCCGAGTCGGCGCACCGGCTCGGCCGCGCGGACGCCGATGCCGGACAGGGCGGGGGTCATCGCATCGAGCAGCGGGAGGGCCAGCGCCGCGCCGGCGCCGCGCAGGAACGTGCGCCGCGGCAGCGTCTTTCGGGTGATGATCATGACTCCGCTCTCCTCATCCTGAACGGCGCGCTCTCGACGATGCCGACAATGAGCGACGAGAACTGGTAGCCGTCCTCGGCGGCGGCGCGCGTGATGGCGCGCACCGTCGGCGCGTCGTAGTACTCGAGGCCGCGTCCGAGGGCATAGGTCAACAGCTTCTCGGTCAGGGCGCCGACGAACCGTTCCGGCCGGCTCACAAGAGCTTCGCGCAGCCCCGCCGCGCCGTCGAAGCGGGCGCCGTCGGGCAGCTCGCCCGAGGCGTCGATGGGAGCGCCCGCCCCGGTGCGGGTGCGAAACCGGCCGACGGCGTCGAACTGCTCCAGCGCGAACCCCGGCGGGTCCATCAGCCGGTGGCAGCTCGCGCAGGCGGGGTTGGCGCGGTGGCGCTCGGTCGCCTCGCGCATCGAGAGCACCTCGCCGCCGGCCGTCGTCTCCTCCAGCGCCGGCACGTCGGGGGGCGGCAGGGCGGGCGGCGTGCCCAGCAGGTTCTCGAGCACCCACTTGCCGCGCAGCACCGGCGACGTCCGGTTCGGGTACGAGGTGACGGAGAGGATGCTGGCGTGGCCGAGCAGCCCCCGCCGCGCCTCGTGGGTCACGGGAACGCGCCGGAAGTGGCTGCCGTAGACGCGCGGCACGCCGTAGTGACGCGCGAGCCGCTCGTTGAGGAACGTGTAGTCGGCGGTCAGCAGGTCGAGGACGTTGCGGTCCTCGCGGAAGACGCTCTCGACCAGCAGCTCGGTCTCGCGCCGCATGGCCTGCCGCAGCCCCTCGCCGACGTCGGGGAACCGATCCTCGTCGGGGACGACGGCCGGGACGTTCCGCAGGTAGAGCCACTGGCTCGCGAAGCTCGTGACCAGCGCGCGCGACCGCTCGTCGGCGAGCATGCGCCGCGCCTGCGCCTCGAGCATCCCCGGCTCGCGCAGCCGGCCCGCCTCGGCGAGGTCGAGCAGCTCGTCGTCGGGAATGCTGCTCCACAGGAAGAAGGACAGGCGCGAGGCCAGCTCGAGGTCGCTGACCGCGTAGCTCTCCCCCGCCGCGACCCCCGCCGGGTCGCGCTCGACCCGCAGCACGACCTCGGGGCTCGCGAGCAGCCACCGCAGGGCCATCTCGACCCCGGCGTCGAAGCCCGCCTCCCGCCGGCCCGCATCGAAGAACCCGAGGAGGACGTCGAGATCGGCCGGGGTGACGGGGCGCCGGTAGGCGCGGCGCGCGAGGACCGACACGATGCGGCGCGCACACGCGGCCTCTTCAGCCGGGACCGCGCGGTCCGACGGACGGCAGACGAAGATGCGTCGCCGGCTCGGCGTCTCCGCCGGGGGACCGCCGCCCCCCGCGGTCGGAGCGCCCCCGCCGGCCGCCGGACCGCCCGCGGCCGCGAACGGCCCGGTGACGGTGACGCTGCCCAGGTACGGCTGCACCCGGGTGTCGCCGCCGGTGATGCTGGTGTACGGCCGCAGGTAGGGCTGGCGCAGCGTCTCGGGATACGCCGCCGTCTTGCGCACGAAGGTCACCCGCAGGTCGCGCGGCCCCGCCCCGACCGGGAGGCGGAACGCCCAGTCGCGGTCGATGCTACGCTGCCGGTCGCGCCAGGCGCGGTACTCGTCGCCGCCACGCGGCCCCCCGGGGGGCGGCCCGCCGACGGTGAAGGTCTGCACCAGCTCGCCGTCCAGGCTCACCTCCACCGTGTGCGTCTCCTCGAACACCGCGAGATCGTCGCCGGCGTTGCGGGCGAGGCGGACACGGAAGTCGTACTCGGCGTCCTCGGGGAACGTGTGGCGGAACGCGCCCCCGCCGCGGGTGCCGAACGGCATGCCCGCCACCCAGTCGTCCTGCGGCAGGTCGCTCGCGAGGCGGAACACCTCGGCGGTGGCCGAGGGCGGGGGGCGTCCGACCGCCACGCGGGCGATCTTGCGCGCCGCCGCAAGGTAGCGCTCGAGCAGGGTCGGCGAGACGCCGAGCACCCCCGCGATGTTGTCGAAGCCGTAGCTCGCGCCGTCGGCCGGCAACAGTTCCGCGACGTCGATCTCCAGATCGAGGAGATCGCGAACCGCGTGGTGATACTCGGTCCGATTCAGGCGGTGGAACGCCTCGGTGCGGCCGGGATCGGGGTTGGCCGCAGCCGCCCGGTCCAGCGCCGACTCGAGCCAGACGACGAACCGCCGGTACGTCTCGCCGTCGGGCCGCGGCCGGGGCGGCGGCGGCATGGCCCCGGCCCGCAGCTTGCGGACCACCGTCTCCCACACCGCCGGCGCCGCCGCCACCGCCGTCACGTCGTGCTCGTCGAGGGCCAGCCCCGCCGTGCGCATCCGGCCGTTGTGGCAGGTGACGCAGTAGCGGTCGAGCAACGCCCGCTGCCAGCCCCCGGGCGGGCCGGGCTGCTCCCGCGCCTCTTGCGCCGAGCCCGGGCGCGCGCCGCCCGTCCACAGGATGGCCAGACAGAACGTCAGGCCGAGGAGCAGGGAGAGAGGTCGCGGTTCAGGCATGGTCCGACCTATGCGCGTAGTATCCGGGCGAAGCGGACGGGTGTCAATCGCGGTCGGGCCCCACCGGGTGAGATCTCGATGCCATCGCTGGGAGCGGCCAGGACCGCAGCCGCCGAGGCCCCGTCGCGACCCGCACTGCCACCACCGCCTCGTCTCTCCGACAGAGGCGCGCTGGCGGCGAGGATTCGAGGGTCCGGCGTCCCGCTACAGCAGGTCGCCCCACCGCCGCCTCAGGAGGGTGCTCTTGCCGGTCTGGCGGGGACCCCACAGGGGAAGAGGGTCTCCTGGCCGGGTGCGG
This sequence comes from Vicinamibacterales bacterium, assembly GCA_965199675.1. Classification (GTDB taxonomy): domain Bacteria; phylum Acidobacteriota; class Vicinamibacteria; order Vicinamibacterales; family UBA8438; genus JAJEEA01. The sequence goes on from CBDATI010000020.1 coordinate 197,240, forward strand.
GAAGGCGGAGGCGTCTCTCGAACACGCACTTCAAATTATCGTGATGATTCAAGTGGCTGGTCGACCGCGACCAACCGCCCCGCCCTCGGGCGCCCGGTTCGGACCGAGCCCCGTCGGGCGGGGCGCCGGCGCCGCCGCCACCGGCCCACGGGCCCGCGCCGGCAAGTGCGGTAGACTGGCGAACGATTCCAGGAGGAAAGCGATGCCGGAGCGGATGAATCGCGGGTTGCGGGCCGGGGCGACGGCCCTGGCGGCGACGGTGACCCTGGGCGCGGCAGCGCTCGCCGGCGGTCAGACGGTCGAGTGGCCGGCCTACGCGGCGGACCAGGCCGGCACGAAGTACCTGCCCCTCGACCAGATCGACGCGCAGACGGTGGCCGACCTCGAGATCGCGTGGCGGCAGCCGGTGATTCCCGACGCGATCCGCAACGGCGAGACCACCCGCGGCCCCGTCGGCTCGCAGACCACGCCCCTGATGGCGGGCGGCCTGCTCTACTTCAGCACCGGGCTGGGGACCATCGCGGCGCTGGAGCCGACCACCGGCGAGGTCGTCTGGAACACGGGCCCCAGCGACGGCGTGCGGGTGCGGCAGACGCGCGGTGTCGCCTATTGGACCGACGGCGAGGAGCGCCGCGTGGTCGCGACCCTCGGCCCCAAGCTGGTGTCGCTCGACGCCCGCACCGGCGTCCGCGACCCCGGCTTCGGCGAGGCCGGCGAGGTCGACCTGCGCGAGGGTCTGCTGCGCCCCTTCCCCGACTTCTACTGGAACTCGGCCCCCATCATCGTCAACGACGTCGTCGTCATCGGCTCGTTCGTCGAGGACATCACCACCGCCCAACGCGTCGCCAACAAGGAGTCGCCGCGGGGCGACGTGCGCGGCTACGACGTGCGGACCGGCGAGCACGTGTGGACGTTCCACACGATTCCGCTCGAGAACGAGTTCGGGGTGGAGACCTGGGGGGCCGATCCCGTCGACGACCGCGCGTCGTGGGAGTACAGCGGCAACACCAACATGTGGGCCCACCCCACCGGCGACGAAGAGCTCGGCATCGTCTACCTGCCGCTGTCCACCCCCACCAACGACTACTACGGCGGGCACCGGCCCGGTGACAACCTGTTCGCCGAGAGCCTCGTCGCCGTCGACTCCCGCACCGGCGAGCGGCTCTGGCACTTCCAGGCCATCCGCCACGGGGTGTGGGACTACGACTTCGCCTCGTCGGCGGTGCTCATGGACATCACCGTCGACGGGCGCGACATCAAGGCGGTGGCCCAGCCCAGCAAGCAGGCGTTCACCTATGTCTTCGACCGGGTCACGGGCGAGCCGGTGTGGCCGATCGAAGAGCGGCCCGTCCCCGCCTCCGACGTGCCCGGCGAGCGGCTGTCGCCGACCCAGCCGTTCCCCACGAAGCCGCCGCCGTTCGAGCTGCAGGGCGTGCGCGTGGAGGACCTGATCGACTTCACCCCCGAACTGCGCGCCGAGGCGGTGGCGCTGCTCGATCAGTACGTGTGGGGGCCGATGTTCACCGCGCCCATCCTGCTCGACCCGCGGCCCGGCGGCAAGCAGGGCACCATCTTCAGCCCCGGCACCGCCGGCGGGGCGAGCTGGAGCGGGGCCGGCGTGGACCCCGAGACCGGCGCCCTCTACGTGCCGTCCGCCTACAGCCACAACGTCGTCGCCCTCGTGCCGTCCCAGCACCCGCGGGCGGACATGCGCCTCGTGCGGGAGAAGTACACGCCGCTGATCGGACCGCAGGGCCTGTCGATGTTCAAGCCGCCCTACGGCCGACTGACCGCCATCGACATGAACGCCGGCGACATCGCCTGGCAGGTCGCCAACGGGCCGGGCCCGCGCGACCACCCCGCGCTGCGCGACCTCGACCTGCCGTGGCTGGGCCAGGGGGGACGCGCGTCGGTGCTCGTCACGAAGTCGCTGGTGTTCCTGGGCGAGGGCGGCAACACCGGCGTCTCGAGCCTGCCGCAGTGGTGGAACGGGCCGGGCGGCAAGATGTTCCGGGCCTACGACAAGACGACCGGCGAGGTGGTGTGGGAGATGGAGCTGCCGGGCGGGACCACCGGCGCCCCGATGACCTATATGATCGATGGTCGCCAGTTCATCGTCGTGGCCGTCGGCTGGGACGACATGGCGAGCGAGCTGGTGGCGCTGGCCCTGCCCGAGGCGCGGTGACGCCGGCCGCGGGGCCGACGCTCCCCCCGCGGCCGGCGACGGAAAGTCTGCGCGGTTCCCTTGCGACTGTCGATCATCGTTCCCGTCTACAACGAGGCGTCCACCATCGCCGACGTGCTCTCGCGCCTGCTCGAGCTCGAGCTCGAGCTCGACCGGCAGATCGTGGTGGTCGACGACGGCTCGACCGACGGCACCGGCGAGTGGCTCGAGGCGTGGGCGGAGGGCCAGCCGGACTGGGTCAGTGTGCGCCATCACCGCCGCAACCGCGGCAAGGGTGCGGCGCTGCGCACCGGGTTCGCGGAGGCCACCGGCGACTACATCATCATCCAGGACGGCGATCTGGAGTACGACCCGCAGGACTATCCGCGCCTGCTCGCCCCCCTCGTCGCGGGGAGCGCCCGCGTCGTCTACGGTTCGCGGTTTCTGGGCGCGCGGCCCCCGATGTTCTTCACGCAGCGGCTGGGCAACGTGGTCCTGACGCGGCTCACCAACCTGCTCTACGGCGCGTCGTTGACGGACATGGAGACCTGCTACAAGGTCTTCGCGCGCGAGGTCATCGCGAAGCTGCCGCTGGCCGCCGACCGCTTCGACATCGAGCCGGAGGTGACGGCGCGGGTGCTGCGGCAGGGGATCGAGATCGTCGAGGTGCCGATAAGCTATTCGGGACGCTCGTACACGAGCGGGAAGAAGATCAACTGGCGCGACTTCATCGTCGCGGTTCGGACGCTGGTCCGGCTGCGGTGGTGAACCGCGGGGGGCCGGAAGCGCCGCGGCCCGCAGCCCGTTCCCGCCCGGCCTCGGACGTTCCGGTCCCGCCGCGGGCGACGGCTGCTCTGCCCGAAACCCGGCGGCACGACTCATGAGCACCGATCAGTTTGCACCGCCGCCCGCGGGCGAAGCCGTCGACCTCGTCGAGTGGTACTTCCGGCAGGGCTGGACGGACGGCCTCCCGGTCGTGCCACCGACCCCCGCGTCGGTCGAGGCGATGGTCGCCGCCCTCGGCGGCGAACCGGAGCGGGTCGAGACCCGGGTCCCCCCCCGGTGGGGCAACCTCACCCGCGAGGTCCTCGCCGTCAATCTCGTGCTCGCCGGGTGCCGGCCCGCCTACGCGCCGCTGGTCCGGGCCGCGATGCTGGCCCTGTGCACCCCGCACTTCAACCTGCACGGCGTGCAGGCGACGACCCACATGGCGGCGCCGCTGCTCGTCGTCAACGGGCCCGTCCGCACCGAGATCGGCATGAACGCCGGCGCCAACGTGTTCGGCTCGGGCAACCGCGCCAACGCGACCATTGGCCGCGCCGTCCGCCTGGTCCTGCTCAACGTCGGCGGCGCGCAGCCCGGCGACCTCGACAAGAGCACCCTCGGCCACCCCGGCAAGTACACCTTCTGCATCGCCGAGAACGAAGAGGCGAGCCCGTGGGCGCCGTACCACGTCGAGCAGGGCTACCGCCCCGAGGACAGCACCGTCTTTGGCATCGCCGCCGAGGGGCCGCACAGCGTGACCAACCACGTGGCCAACGACGCCGAGGGGGTGCTCGACAGCATCGTCTCGGCCATGAGCACCATCGCCCACAACAACGCCGTGAGCAGCGGCTCGTGCGCGGTGGTCATCGGCCCCGAGCACGCCGCGACCATCGCCGCCCGCGGCTGGACCCGCAGCGACGTGCGCCGCTATCTCTGGTCGCACACCACCAACACCTGGGAAGACGTCAGCTTCGACGGCCGCTATGGCCGCATCTACAACCGCAACCTGCCGAGGTGGTACCGGCGCCGGCCCGGCGCCCGCATCCCCATCGTGCCGACGCCCGACGACATCCACCTCTTCGTCGCCGGCGGCGACGCCGGCCGCTTCTCGGCCTTCGTCCCCGGCTGGGGCCACATGACGTCGCCGGTACTGCGCGCCCTCGACGGCCGCGCCCCCGGCGGCCAGGCGCTCTGCGTAGACGGCACGTGCGAGCTGTGAGGCAGCAGGTCCGCCCGCCGCGCCGGTGCCCGCCAGGTCCGGCGACGCCCGCTGGGCCACCCGGCGTTGCCGGCCGGCAACGGACGCGATAAGCTCTCGGCATGATGCCGGAGACCAGCGTGTTCAACGAACATGGACGCGCACCGGCGGGTCCGACGCGAAGCCCAGGGTCGCGCCACGCTGCAGACGGCGGAGCCCGGCGCTTGGCGCCCGGCAGAAACGTCCGAGGCCGTGCCCGGCCTGCGGCGCCGCGACCTCGAGGACGTGCTGAACGAACCCGGTGACGTGGACCGCACGAGGCGCGCCGAGGCGCTGGCCGAGCGTCTCGCCCCCGCCGTCGCCCGCCACCGCCGCCCGCAAGCGGGACGATCACGATGAGAAGGACCTGGCCGGATCAGCAACGACAAGCGGTAAGGCAATGAGGTGGCCGGGGATGGCTCGTCGCTTACTTCTCTACCGAGCGAGGGGATGACGGCATGACAGGGAACAGTGAGCGGCGCCTGCCTTCCGGACAGATCGTGTACGACCCGCGGGGTACCGTCACCGCCGCGTCGATTCGCCTCGCCCGGCGCCCCGAGACCCTGCGCGGCGTGCGGCTGGGGGTGCTGGACAACTCGAAGTGGAACGCGTCGCGGCTGCTGCGGCGCACCGTGGCGTCCCTCGGCGAGCACGAGCCGTCGGCGGTCAACCGCTACGTCAAGGACAGCTTCTCGCGCGAGGCGACCGACGTCCTGCTCGACCGCATCGCGGCCGAGAACGACGTCATCGTCACCGCCATCGGCGATTGAGGGTCGTGCACGTCGTGCAGTGTGCACGACACGGCCCGGCTCGAGCAGCGGGGCGTCCCCACCGCGGTCATCGTGACGTCGGCCTTCGTGGGGGAAGCCGAAGTGCAACGCGCCGCCCTCGGCGCCCGCGACCTCGAGCCGGTCGTCATCACCCACCCCCTGAGCACGCTCTCGGAGGACGAGATCGAGGATCGCGCCAGGGAGGCGGCGGCGCAGCTCGGGCGCGTGCTGACGCGCCGGACCGCGCCGTGAGTCTCCGACCGGCGGGAGGGCGAGCACCGTGGTTCGCGACGAATCGGAGGACCCGGGCTCTCCCGGTTCGGAACGCAGATCCGGTCCACCTCACATGCTACGCTTGAGAACCTGACGCGCGGTCGGCTCGTCGTCGTTCGCGTTTCGGACGCCGCCGGCATCGAGCCGGACACGGCGCCGCCGGCCGGCGGCCGGGCGCGGCGGCGTCACGATTCGGCGCCGGAGGCTTCGCAGACATGATCGTCAATCTCGCGTACGGCCGCACCGGGCTGCCGGTCGAGTTTCCTGACGGCAGCACGACGGTCATCGAGCCCACCTATGTCGACGGACTCCCGGACCAGGCCGGCGCCGTCCGGCAGGCGATCGAGCAGCCGATCGGCAGCGCCCCCCTGCGCGAGCGGGTGCAGGGAAACCAGACCGTGGCCATCTCGGTCTGTGACGTCACGCGGCCGATGCCGAGCGCGACGGTGCTCCCGGTGGTGCTCGAGGCCCTGTCGCACGTGCCCGTCGACCGCATCGCCATCCTGATCGCGAGCGGCACCCACCGGGCGACCACCCGGGACGAGCTGGTGGAGATGCTCGGCGCGGACATCGTCGACCGCAACCGCATCGTCGTCCACGACGCGTTCGACGACGCGCAGCTCGTGTCCCTCGGCGAGGTCGACGGCGGCGTGCCGGTGTGGCTGAACCGGACCTGGGTCGAGGCCGATGTCCGCATCACCACCGGGTTCGTCGAGCCGCACTTCTTCGCCGGCTTCAGCGGCGGTCCGAAGATGGTGGCGCCGGGGCTGGCCGGCTTCCGGACGATCATGCGGCTGCACGACGCCGAGATGATCGGGAGCCCGCAGGCCCGCTGGGGCGTCACCGAGGGCAACCCCATCCACGACGGCATCCGGACCATCGCCGCCCGGTCGGGAGTGGACTTCAGCATCGACGTCGCCATCAACCGCGACCGGCAGGTCACTCACGTCGCGGCCGGCGAGTTGTTCGCGGTGCACCGGGCGGTGCGCGAGGTGGTCAGGCGGCACGCGATGCAGGCGTTCGAGCGGCCGTTCGACGTCGTCGTCACCACCAACAGCGGCTACCCGCTCGACCAGAACCTCTACCAGACCGTGAAGGGCCTGTCGGCGGCGGCCCAGGTGGTGAAGCCGGCGGGCACCATCGTGTGCGCCTCGGCCTGCGCCGACGGCTATCCCGACCACGGCGAGTACCTGGACATCCTCACCCGGCGCGACAGCCCCGACGCCCTGCTGGCCATGATCAACGCCCCCGGCCACAACCGCCACGACCAGTGGGAGGTGCAGGTGCAGGCGCAGATCCAGCAGCGAGCCGACGTGCTGCTCAAGACCGACGGCCTCTCGGACGAACAGGTACGGGCCGCGCATCTCACCCCCATCGACGATGTCGGCGCCGCCACCCGCGACGCCCTCGCCCGCTCGGGGCCCGACGCCCGCGTCTGCGTGCTGCCGGAGGGCCCCCAGACGATTCCCTATCTGGCGGAGGCCGTGGAGGCGGGTGCGCACGCGTGAAGGGCGATCGGCGCCAGAACCGCGCCGCACGCGGCGACGCAGGCGTTATGATGCGGAGGATGGCGTCTCACGACACGTCGGCCGACGCGCGGCGCCGCGCACGGGCGGGCTGGCCGGTCAGGGTGTTCCGGCTGGGTGAGGAACCGTCCGACGACCTCAGCGACCGCACCACGGCCGAGGAGCGGCTGGCCATGATGTGGCCCCTCGCCGTCGACGCGTGGACGACGAGCGGACGCCGTCTGCCCCGGTACGCGAGAGACCGAATGCCGGTACGGGTGATTCGCGGCGCCGGGTCCGGCCCGCCAGGACGTTGAACGCCGACTTCGTCGAGTTTCTCGTCACCCTGTTGCGGGCCGACGCGCGATTCCTCATCGTCGGCGCGCACGCGGTGGCCGTGCACGGCGTCCCGCGCGCGACCGGCGCCCTCGACGTGTGGGTCGCGCCCGAGCCGGACAACGCCGAACGCGTGTGGGCGGCGTTGCTCGACTTCGGCGCGCCGGCCGAGACCCTTGGCCTCTCGGTGCACGACCTCGCGAAGGAACGGATCGTGTTTCCAGATGGGCATCCCCCCAGCGCATCGACGTGCTCACGTCGGTGACCGGTCTGCAGTTCGACGCGGCCTGGCGGACGCGGCGCGTTGTCCGCGTCGACGACCTCGATCTGCCGTTCCTCGGGCGGGGGGCGCTTCTCCGCAACAAGCGGGAGATGGGGCGGTTGAAGGCCCTCGCGGACGTGGACACGCTGGAACGGCAGGGAACGCGCCTGGACCCCGACCGGGAGAGCGTGCGAGACGACGATTGAGAGGCCAGCCCGACCCGAACGGTGTCCAAAGGCGCGTACGCATTCCCGGGTAGCGCAGCGCGTCGGCACGTCTGCCCCGGGGCAGGGCTGCGACGGAATCGCCTTGTGCGGTAGATGCCCGGCCGCGCGTCGCGTCGGTTGGCGGGAACACCGAGCACTGTCGTCAGGTCATTGGACGACCGCGATGCGACACATCCCCGGACCGACGACAACGCCGGCGCTGCTGGCCCTGGTCTGGTCGTGCGCCACCGCACCGCCTCCCGTCGCGCCCGACCCGATGGATGCGGTCCGAGATGAGCTGGCGCAGGCGCACGATCTGACCTTGCGCGGCTGCTACCGCTGCCTGCTCGAGGCGCAGACCCGGTACGACGAGCTCGCCCGCCGGGACCTCGAGCCCGATACGGTGACCGCCGGTCTCCTCCGAACCACCCTGCTCATCGGGATGCGGGAGCGCGAGCTGGGCCTGCCCGACGGCGGCACGTTCGACCGCGCGGTGGCGCTCGCGGGCCTCGAGCCGTCCCGGCAAGCGGCGGAGGCCCGGGAAGGCGGGGGAACGGAGGGCAGCCAAGCCGCTCCGGGGGCAGCGGGCGACCGCGCCTCTTCTGGAGACCAGAAGGCTTCGCAGGCGATGCACGAGACCGCGGCCGCCAGCGGGGCCGCACCGCGCGTGGAAGCCGGCGGGCCCGCCGCAGCCGGCAGGACCTCACGGGTCGGCCCCGAGTGGGAGACGTTCCTGCAGATCGCGGTGACCACCCCCTGGCAGGAGGTCGGCATTCCCAAGGACCTGTCCGAGGAGAACGTCTTCGCCCGCGCCATCGCCGATCGCGACCGCGACGCCTGGAACCTGGTGCTGCAGCCGCTCGTACCTGCGGACCCCCTCGCCGCCTACCTGTACCTCAGCCTGAACTGCACGCGCGAGTGGCTCGCCGAGCAACCGCCCGAGCTCGCCGAGGTCCTCGCCGCCCACGACGACGCCGTCTACGTCCGCTACCGGCACGCCCTGTGCGCCGGGGAGCTGGTGGGGCTGGCGTCGATCCAGACCATCGAGCCGCGCTTCACGGAGATGGAGTTCTTCCTCGGCCAGCACGCGCTGCAGCAGGGCAGCGGACCGAACCGGGGGAACGTGGCCCTGGCGGAGTACCACTACGAACGAGCGCACGAGGAATGGCCGGAATGGCCTGCCCCGGCCCTCGCCCTCGGCGAGGTCACCCGCACCGTCGAGGACTACGAGGTCAGCCTGCCCTACTACGACGCTGCCCTCGCCCTCGTGCCGGACCAGCGCGACGCCCTGCTTGGCATGGCCCGGTCGCTGAGCTACCTCGATCGCAGCGCCGAGACGGTGCCCCTGCTCGACCGGCTGATCGAGATGGGCCGCTGGTACATGGCCGAGGCCCACTTCTGGCGGGCGTGGAACCGCTTCAACCTCGACGACGTCGATGGAGCCCGCGACGACGCCGCCACGGCCATCGGTCATCGTCCTGACGCCGAGTCCTACTCGCTCGCGGGACAGATCGCGCTCGTGCAGCGCCGGCTCGACGATGCCCGGACGGATCTGGAGACCGCCCTCGACATCAACGCGCGTTACTGCGACGCCGCGTTCCACCTGGGCCGCGTGCACATCGAGGAGACCCGCTGGATCGAGACCGCATCCGCCTTCAGCCGCGCCGCCCTCTGTTTCAGGGAAACCACCAGCCGACTCGAAGGCGCCCTGACCGAGCTCGATCAGAACGACACCCTCGCGGAGGACCGCCGCGCCCGGCTCGTGGAGCGGCGCACCGCCGAGCTCGCCGTCGTCCGCCGGCAGGCCGCCTCGTCCTTCTACAACGCCGCGCTCGCCTACTACAACGACGGGGTCATGCCCATCGCGCGCCGCTACGCGCAGTTCGCCGCCGAGCACGAGATGTTCGCCGAGCGCGCCACCCGCCTGCTCGGGCTCATCGACGCCCTCCCCGCCGAAGCCCGCCCACGGGAGTCGGCGCCGCAGCGCCCGTCGTCCCCCGGCACATAGGCCAGTCCTCGCCGCCGCCCCGGCGCCGACGGCGCGATGGCGACCGCGAAAGGCCCGGCATTGGACCGTGCCGCGGAACGCCGCCACCCGAAGCGCCCGTCGTCCCCTGGCACATGGGCCAGTCCTCGGCGCCGCCCCGGCGCCGACGGCGCGGCGGCGACCGCGAACCGGCCCGGCATTGGACCGCGCCGCGAAACGCCGCCGCCCGCGGCGCCGACCGGGCGGGCCGGTGACGAACGTGGAACCCGGCAGTTCGCTGTCAGGTCGAGCTCACGGTTGCACGGTGATCGCGTTGATCACCACCGGGTCGGTCGGCACGTTCTGGTGCGCCCCCTGGCGCGTCGTCCTCACCGCGGCGATCGCGTCGACCGTGTCCATTCCCGCCGTGACCCGCCCGAAGACGGCGTAGCCGTACTCGTCGGGGTCGGTGCTCCGGTGGTCGAGACCCCGCCGGGCGTTGTCGCGAGTGTTGATGAAGAACTGCGCGCTGGCGCTGTGGGGAGCGGCGGTGCGGGCCATCGCGACGGTGCCGCGGGTGTTGCTGATGCCGTTGGTGGCCTCGTTGGTGATCGGCTCGCGGGCAATCTTCTGCCGCAGGGCGGCGCCCTGCATGGTGAACCCGCCGCCCTGGATCATGAAGTCCTCGATCACGCGGTGGAAGACCGTGTCTGTGTAGAAGCCGGCATAGGCGTACTGCAGGAAGTTGCGGACCGAAATGGGGGCCCGATCCGCGAAGAGCTCCATCGTCACGCTGCCGTGGTTGGTCTCCATCGCGACGATGGGGTTGCGCCCCGGAATGGTCCCGCCGGTGGCGAGGCGGATGCGGTAGACCCCGGTGCTCGCGGTCATGTAGAGGGTCTGCCCGTCGTCGCCCCACGCCACGTTGGCCACCACCTCCGGCGTCAGGATGGTTCCCAGGTGGACACCGTCCCACCCGATGACCCAGACGCCGCCCGGACCGGTGGCGAAGAGGTTGCCGGCGAGGTCGACCTTCAGGCCGTCGGCCGCGCCCGCCGCGGTCTGATCGTTGACGTCGTAGAAGACGCGCCCGTTCGAGGCGCCGTCCTCGCCGAGGTCGTAGGCCATCCACACCTTCTGGTTTGCGTCGGAGTTGGCGACGTAGAGGACATCCTCGTCGGGCGAGAGGGCGATGCCGTTCGGGCGGCTCTGGTCGCCCACGAGCAACTCGAGCTCGCCGTCAGGGTGCAGGCGGTAGATGCCGTTGAAGTCGAGTTCTCGGAGCGGCGACTCCTCGAGGCCTTCCAGGCCGTACGACGGATCGGTGAAGTAGAGCGACCCGTCGGAGCCGTAGACGAGGTCGTTGGGGCTGTTGAGGCGGCTGCCCTCGAAGGCGTCGACGAGCACCGTGCGCGTGCCGTCGTCCTCAACCCGCGAGATGCGCCGGTTGCCGTGCTCGGCGATGACGAGCCGCCCCTCGGCGTCCAGCGTCAATCCGTTCGACGAGATCGACCGCAACCCCTCGCGGTCTCCCTCGAAGACGGGATCGATGAACGGGCTCGCCCCGTCGGCCCCGGTCCACTGGTGGATGGCGTTGGCGCGCACGTCGGAGAAGAGCAGCCGCGACTCGCCGCGGACCCACACCGGCCCCTCCGTGAACACGTAGCCCTCGGCCAGCTTCTCGATCGTGGCGCCGGGGGGCACGAGTGAGTCGAAGCGGGGGTCGACCCGGAGAATGCGGCCCTCCCCGGCCGGTTCCCCGAGGTCCACCTCCGCGGGCGCCTCTTCCGGGGCCCCGCCGCACGCCATCGTCAAGGCCGCGAGGGCGGCCGCCATCGTCAGGCTCGTCGGTCTCATCATGTCGTCCTCGATTCGGTCAGCAACGGCCGCCGCCGCAACCCATCGTCGGAGCAGAGTCGGGCAGGGCGGGCGGTTCCCGTCGCGGTGCGATGTCTCCTTCCGCGCCAGTCGTCGGACAAGGCAAACTGTAACGCAATCGCGCCCCGCGGTGAATGTCGTCCCATGCCGACCGGCCCGGCCCCGACGGTGACCTCGGTCCGCCACGGCTCCGTGGCGACGGGCCGCCCGCGGGCCGGCGGCGCCCGACCGAGGGCAGGAGTGGTAGAGTCCGCCCCATCGATGCCGACGCCGAGCCCGTCTCCAGTCGTCGTCCTCACCATCTGGACCGCCCTGCTGCTCTACACCGCGGGCGAGTACGGCCGCACGCGCCGGCCCGCGGCGGCGTGGGCCCGGCCGGTCTGGCTGCTCGGCACCGCCACCTACCTCGCCCACGTCGCCGCCGCCTTCGCCGCTCACCACGGATGGAGCCACGCCGACGCCTACGCCTACACCGCGGCGCGCACCGAGGCGCTGCTCGGCCTGGCATGGGGCGGCGGGCTGTGGGTGAACCATGCCTTCACCGTCCTCTGGGTCGGCGAGGCGCTCTGGTGGCGGACGAGACCCGGCAGCTACGCACGGCGCTCGCGAGCCTGGACGACGGCGGTGCGCGGCGCGTTCCTCTTCATGATCGTGAATGGCGCAGTGGTCTTCGTGGACGGACCACGACGCTGGCTCGGCGTCGCCATCGTCGCCGTGCTGTTCGCGATCTGGCGGGTCGACGGTCGGGCGAACGGGACGTCCGTCCATCCGAACCCGGCTGCCGTCGGCGGCGCGTGACGGCGCGGACGCTTCGACAACCGCAACCGATGGAGAGCGGAGCGGGAGGAACGACGCTGGACTCGCGGGAGTGACACATGCCGGACCGAAGCAGGGACGAGTCGACGACGGACTCGCCGTTCACCGTGACGCTGCCCTCGGGCGACGCCGTCGGCGCGATGGCGTATCCGGCCGCGGGGGCGCCGCCCATCGGGACGACGATGATCCTCGCGCACGGCGCCGGCGCCCCGCAGACGCATCCGTTCATGACCGCTTTCGCCCGACTTCTCTCCGCCCGCGGCATAGACGTCGTCACCTTCAACTTCCTCTACATGGAGCGCGGCCGCCGCGTGCCCGATCCCAAGGCGCGCCTCGAGGCCTGCTACCGCGCGGTCATCGCCGCGGTGCGGGCCCGAGCCGCAGAGGGCGATCGCCGCCCGGCCCGCCCATCGTCAACTGACGGCCCCGCCGGACGCCCAACCAACCCGGCAGGAGTCAGCGCCGTGCCACAGCGCAGACTCCTGGTCATCGGCGGCAAGTCGATGGGCGGCCGCATCGCGACGCAGGTGGCAGCCGGGCACGGCGCGGACGGCGGCGATGACGGCGTGGACGGCCTCGTGCTGCTCGGCTATCCGCTCCACCCGCCGGGCCGGCCCGACAAGCCGCGCACCGCGCACCTGCCGTCGGTCGCCGCCCCGATGCTCTTCGTGCAGGGCGAGCGTGACGTCTTCGGCACCCCCGACGAACTCCGCCCGGTCGTCGCCACCTGCGCCGACGCCGAGCTGGTCACGGTGGCCGGCGGCGACCACTCGCTCAAGATGCGCGGCAAGAACGCGGCGCGGGCGGAAGAGATATTCGAGACGGTCACCGAGCAGATCGTCCGGTGGCTGGCGAAACGTGCCACCGGGTCGCGGCGAGATGGCGGGCCGTAGCGTGAAGAGCTCGTGGAGTCGGCGCGGCGTCCGGCGAAGCGGACGCCGCGCCCTCTATCAGGTATCGCCCCGGCGTCAGGGCTGGTTCGTCGTCTCCTCCGCCGGAACCTCGACGGTGCCGTAGTAGCCCAGCATCATCTCTTCCCAGGTCTGGTCGCCCCAGCGCACCTCGGCCGAGGGATCCGGGTTGTGCCGGTTGTTGGCCGAGTTGTCGTAGGTGAACACCGCCTCGAGGGTCGAGCCGGCGGGCATGAAGATGGGCTCCTCGAGCTGGTAGCGGAGCTGCCAGTTGAAGTCGTAGTTCGGCACCCACAGCGCCACCTCCTCGGCGCCGTCGGGATAGCGGACGATGTACTTGGCGGACTTCCCGCGCACGTGCATGTGCGGCATCATGCTCGACAGGAACGCGGGCTCGTCGATCTGGCGCTTCGCCCGGACCTCGTAGGCGGGGTTGCCCGGCTCGATGCGGAAGAGGAGGTTGGCGACCGCGCCCCCGCCGGCCTCGCGGCGGTCCGACGCCGGCGCCTGGGCCACGACGACGCCCCAACTGCTCTGGTCGAGGACGGGCTCGCCGATGGTCGTGTAGTGCATCTGCGCCTCGATGTCGGCGCCGGCGGGCAGCTTCACGGCGACGCCGTCCTCGTAGACCGTGCCGAGCCGGTTCGGCACGTAGCCGCCGACGCGGGCGCCGCGGGCGCGGGTCCGCGAGCGGTCGCGCTGCAGCTTCACCTCGGCCGTCGCCGGCACGCCGTCGTCCTCGAGGACCTCGGAGATGACGTGGTGAATCACCCGCCGGTCGCCGGGACGGAACTCGTGGGCCGAGATCCAGGTGTCTTCCGGCAGGTTCGTCGGCACGGTGACGTAGGAGTAGGGTACGGTGCCGTCGGCCGGCACCGGGAACGGCTCGAGCATCGTGAAGATCAGGTCGGGCTCGCCGATGGACCAGCCGTCGGCGAACTCGGGCACGTCGGGCAGCTCGGCGTCGTTGCCGCGCGGCGCCCCCCCGTCGACCCAGGCCGCGATGAGGTCGATCTCGTCATCGGACAGGCTCACGTCGTTCCGGTAGGCGCGAACGCTCGAGTCGGCGCCCCACGGAGGCATCTCGCGCGAGACGACCTTCGACTTGACGGCCCGCGCCCACGGGCGGACGTCGTCGTAGGTGATGAGGGACATCGGCGCGAGGTGGTTCGGCCGATGGCAGGCCACGCAGTTCTCGTAGAGGATCGGCGCCACGTCGGCGGCGAACGTCGGAGCGCCTTCCGCGGCCTCGGCGCCGGTCGCCGCCGTTCCCAGCAGCAGCGCCGCCGTGCACAGGCCGGCCGCCGTCTTCGATACTCGCATCAGTCACACCCTCCCGGGACTCACAATCCACCGGTGCGCCGGCTGAAGTGGGGTCGGCGAACCGCCGGCACTATACTTGGCGCCGTCACCCTTGGCGCCGTCACGCCGTACGCGGCGCCGTCACGCCGTACGCTACCGCCGCCAGCTTCACCCCAGTGTAGACCATGGACTTCACGTACTCACGAAAAACCGAAGAACTCCGTCGCCGCGTCCTCGATTTCATGGACGAGGTCATCTACCCCAACGAGCGGGTCTACGCCGAGCAGCTCGCGGCGGCCGAGAACCGCTGGAAGTCTCCCCCCGTCATGGAGGAACTGAAGTCCCGGGCCCGCGAGGCCGGGCTGTGGAACCTGTTCCTCCCCGAGAGCGACCTCGGAGCGGGACTGACCAACCTGGAGTACGCGCCCCTGTGCGAGATCCTCGGGCGGTCGCCCATCGCCCCCGAGGCGTGCAACTGCTCGGCCCCGGACACCGGGAACATGGAACTGCTGGTGCGCTACGGCACCGAGGCCCAGAAGAAGCGGTGGCTCGAGCCCCTCCTCGATGGCGCCATCCGGTCGGCCTACACCATGACCGAGCCCGAGGTGGCGTCGTCGGACGCCACCAACATCGGCGCCCGCATCGAGCGCGACGGCGACGACTATGTCGTCAACGCGCACAAGTGGTGGGCGTCGGGGGCCGGCGACTCGCGGTGCGCGCTGTTCATCCTGATGGGCAAGACGGACCCGTCGGCGGAGAAGCACCGGCAGCAGTCCATGATCCTGATCCCGGCCGACTCTCCCGGCGTCACCCTCGTCCGCCCGCTGACCGTCTTCGGCTACGACGACGCTCCGCACGGTCACTTCGAGATCACCTTCGAGGACGTCCGGACGCCCGCCGCCAACCTCGTGCTCGGCGAGGGCCGCGGTTTCGAGATCGCCCAGGGGCGGCTGGGGCCGGGCCGCATCCATCACTGCATGCGGCTCATCGGCCTCGCCGAGCGCTCGCTCGAGGCGATGTGCGCGCGGGCGAGGAGCCGGGTGGCGTTCGGGCGGCCCCTCGCCGATCAGGGCGTGGTGATGGAGGCGATTGCCGACTCGCGGATCCAGATCGAGCAGGCGCGGCTGCTGACCCTGAACGCCGCCCACCGCATGGACACCGTGGGCAACAAGGCGGCACGGGCCGAGATCGCGATGATCAAGGTCGTGGCCCCGAACATGGCCCTCGACGTCATCGACCGCGCCATCCAGGTCCATGGCGGGGCCGGCATCTGCGAGGACTTCGGCCTCGCGGCGGCGTGGGCGCACGCCCGCACCCTGCGGCTCGCGGATGGACCCGACGAGGTGCACCGGCGGGCGGTGGCGCGCCTGGAGCTGAACAGACGGTGAGTGTCGCGCAACCCCTGCCGCGGACCGTCAGGCGGCGGACCGTCAGGCGTAGACGAGCGTGACGGTATCAGCCACGCACGCCGGCTTGGACTCACCCTCGATCTCGACGACGAACCGGCTCGTGAACCGCACCAGGCCCGGCTCGACGCGGGTCGTCGTCAGCAGCGTCTGGACCCCCCGCACGCGGGCGCCGGTCTTGACCGCGTTGGGGAAGCGGACCCGGTCGACGCCGTAGTTGATGGCGCGGGAGACGCCGCGGACCTCGGAGATCTGGCGCCGGAAGTGGGGCATCAGCGACAGGGTGAGGAAACCGTGGGCGATGGTCGTCCCCCACGGCGACTCCGCCGCCGCCCGTTCCCGGTCGACGTGGATCCACTGGGGATCGAGGGTCACGTCGGCGAACCGGTCGATCATCCCCTGGGTCACCGTCAGCCACTCGCTCGCGCCGAGCTCGACGCCGGCCAGCGCCTCGAGCGCGTCGAGGCCATCGATTACACGCATGCCTGCTCCATTCGCCCGCCCGGGTCCGGTCCGTCTCCGGCCGCCCGGTTCCGTCGCGTCGCGGATTCGCCCGCGTGACGCAGACCGAGGAAACACTCTCGTCGTCGACCGCCGGCGCGACCAATCGCCGCGCGGGCGCCTCGGGTAGTATAGGAAACCGTGGCAACATCCCCGTCGAGTTCGGCCCGCGATGCATGCTCGGCGCGGCGGGCGCCGCGCGTTTCCGACGGGGATCCGCCAACGTGATTCCGACCGTCGATCCCGAGGTCATCGAGGTCCGGCCCGACGAGCAGCTCGACCGCTCGCGGCTTGAGCCGTGGCTGCGCGCGCGCCTGCCCGAGGCGACGGGGCCGCTGACGATCCGCCAGTTCGGAGGCGGGCACGCCAACCTGACCTACCTGCTCCGGTTCGGGGCGGCCGAGTACGTGCTGCGCCGACCGCCCCTCGGGCCGGTCGCCCCCACTGCCCACGACATGGCGCGCGAACACCGGGTACTGGCCCGCCTCGGCGACGCCTTTCCCCTCGCCCCCCGCAGCTACGCGGTGTGCACCGACCCCGACGTCCTCGGCGTGGACTTCCACATCCTGGAACGCCGTCGCGGCGCCGTCATCCGCCGCGATCTGCCCCCCGCCCTGCACGGTCGGCTCGACCTTCAACGGCGAACCGGCGAGATGATCGTCGACGTCCTCGCCGACCTGCACCAGGTGGACCCCGACGTGGTCGGCCTCGGCAATCTGGGACGCCCCGAAGGCTTTGTGCGGCGGCAGCTCGACGGATGGCGTCGCCGCTGGCACGCCGCGAAGGACCAGGACATCGAGGACGTCGACCGGATACTGCGCTGGCTCGACGGCGGGGTGCCCGCCCCGCAGGCCACCGCCTTGCTTCACAACGACTACAAGCTCGACAATCTGATGGTCGATGCCGACGATCCCGCGACCCCCGTCGCCGTGTTCGACTGGGACATGGCCACGCGCGGCGATCCCCTGATGGACCTCGGGTACCTGCTGAACTTCTGGAACGAGCCGGGCGACGACCCGCGCTGGCACCACGTGTCGCGGATGCCCACGAACCACCCGGGCTTCCCCACCCGAGCCGACGTGGTCGAGCGCTACGCCCGCCGCAGCGGCCTGGACCTGGACCGGATCGCCTGGTACCACGTCTTCGGCGTGTTCAAGCTGGCCGTCATCGTGCAGCAGATCTACATCAGGTATCTGCGGGGACAGACCCGGGACGTCCGCTTCGCCGACTACGACGTCCGCGTGCGGGACCTGGCGCGGAAGGGCGCAGAGCTGATGCGCGATTAGCAGGAAGCCGGTCGCCGACCCGCCGGCCCGCCCCGGCCGCGAGCGGCGGCCGCTCAGTGCTCCGGCCCGGCCGACTCGACGATCGCCATGGATGACCTGGACGACGACGCCCCGATTCCCGAAGCCACCGTCGAGCAGCTCGTCGACCGCCTGGAGGCCGGCGAGAACGCCGCCGCCGAGGAGCTCATGCCCGTGGTCTACGACGAGCTCCGCCGCCTCGCCCGCCGCTACGTCCGACGCGAGCGCGCCCGGAGCATGCAGGCCACCGAGCTCGTCCACGAGGCGTACCTGCGGCTGGCCGGAGACCGGCCGCGGCGCTGGCAGGGCCGCACCCACTTCCTCGCCATCGCCGCGATCGGCATGCGGCGCGTGCTGGTGGAGCGGGCGCGGGCGCGCGGGGCCGCGAAACGGGGCGGCCATCAGGTTCAGGTGACCCTGGACGACGCCCTCGTCGCGGGCCCCGGAACCGCCGTCGACCTGCTCGCCCTCGACGAGGCCCTGTCGACCCTCGCGGCCCTCGACGCCCGTCAGGCCCGCATCGTCGAGCTGCGGTTCTTCGGAGGGCTGACGGTCGAGGAGACAGCCGAGGCGACGGGCGTCTCTCCCGCGACCGTCAAGCGGGACTGGACGCTGGCCCGGGCGTGGCTCCAGCGCGCGCTGGGGACCCGGTCGAAGGGAGCCGAGCGGGACGGTGGATCCTGAACGCTGGCGCCGCGTGGGCGAGCTCTTCCATCGGGCGCTGGAGCACGACCCCGAGGAGCGCTCGCGGTTCCTGGACGAGGCCTGCGCGGGGGACGCGGCGTTGCGGGCCGAGGTCGACTCCCTCCTCGCGCACCACGAGGGCAGCGCTCCGCCGGTCGTGCCAACCCCGTCGGAGAACGCGGTCGCGGGCGGCGAAGCCGGCGAGCCCGAGCTGGCGGCGGGCCGGCTGCTCGGTCCGTACCGGATCATCCGCAAGCTCGGCGAAGGCGGCATGGGCGTCGTCCACCTCGCCGAGGACACGCGGCTCGGCCGGCGTGTCGCCATCAAGGCGCTGCCCCCGCGGTTCACCACGGACGAGCGCCGCCGACGCCGCCTGCGCCGCGAAGCTCGGGCGGCGGCGAGCCTGGCCCATCCCGGCATCGCCACCGTCTACGCCCTCGAGGAGTTCGACGGCGCCCTCTGCATCGTCAGCGAGTACGTGCCGGGCGACACGTTGCGCCAGGAGCTGGCCGCCGGACCGCTGCCCCCGGCGGATCTGCTCCACACCGCCATCGCGATCGCCCGCGCCCTGGCCGCGGCGCACGAGGGCAACGTCCTGCACCGCGATCTGAAGCCGGAGAACGTGATCCGAACCCCGGATGCCGACAGCGAGGAGGCCGGCATCAAGCTCGTCGACTTCGGGCTGGCCCGCTTCGACGATCCCGACGCCGGCGCCGCGTCCGCCACCCAGCTCACCGCGCCGGGGGCGATGCTGGGCACGCCCGGCTACATGGCGCCCGAGCAGATCCGCGGCGAGCCGGTCGACTGCCGCGCCGACATCTTCGCCTTCGGGGTGCTGCTGTTCGAGCTCGCCACCGGCTCGCACCCCTTCACGAGCGCCACGCCGGTGTCGACGGTCGCCCGCGTGCTGGAGGCGACGCCGCCGGACCTGCGCCAGCTCGCTCCCGCATGCCCGCGCGCCCTGGAGGAGATCATCCGCCGGTGCCTGCGGAAGGCCCCTGCCGAACGGTACGGCGCAACGAGGGAGCTGATCGACGAACTCGAGCGGGCCCGCCGTACTCCCGCCGAATCGATGGCCGCCCGTCCGACCGGTGGGGCGACACGCGGCCGCCACGCCCCGGAACGCGGCAGGCAGTTCCGCTCCACCGAACGAACAGAGCGCGGGAGTCCCCACCCCGAACGCGGCAGGCGGTCGAATCCGACCGACGGGGCGGCACGCCGCGCAGACCCGGCGCGCGGGAGGCGGCTGAGCCCGGTGTGGTGGTGGCAGTTCCACCAGCGCGCGGCCGGCGTGGCCTACTACGCGATGCTGTATCCCTTGTGGCAGGTGCGGGAATGGGCGCCGCCGCCGTGGGGCTCGGCGATGTTCTTCCCGGCCCTCGCCGCCGTGCTGGTCGCGGCCAACCTCCGGTTCCACCTCTCGTTCACCGAGCGGTTCACCCCCGCGCAGCTCGAACGCCAGCAGACCCAGTCTTCGCCGTGGATCCGCGCCGCAGACTGGCTCTTCGTGGTGCTGCTGCTCGCCGCGACCGCCCTGATCGTCGAGACTCGCACCGCCTGGGCAAGCCTGATCGCGGCGGTCGGCATCGTCAGCGCCGTCACCTTCCTCGTCATCGAACCGGCCACCGCCCGCGCCGCGTTCCGAGACCGGCCCTCCGACCAGACGTGACGGCGGGCCGCGGATCGCGCCGCGAACGGGATGGACCGCATGGCGTCGGTGCTCGCCGCGGATGACGCCCCGCGGGCGACCGACCCGTCAAGGCCGAGCCCGAGCCCGAGCGGCCGGCCGGCGCGGACCGCCCGCCCTGCTTCACCGGCCGGTCGTGAGCCGGCGGCGGGCCGCCTCCAGGGTGAGAGTCAGCTTCTCGCGGGGGACACCGGTCACGAACGGCCGGACGACGACCGCGAGGAGGAACGGGACCCGTCGGGTGAGGGTGATCGACTCGCACTGCATCAGGGTGCCCTCGTCCCGTTCCTCGAACGAGCAGTAGTTGTTCAGCCGCCACGAGAAGCCGCGGTCGTCGCCCTCGGGCTTCGTGCGTTCCCGCGGCGTGTCCGGGTGCTCGACCTCCACGATGCGGGTGCTGCGGCTGGGCACGTGCATGCGGGTGTCGTCGACCCGGACGAACTCCACGCTGTGCTCCGTGTCGGCCACCCATGTCAGGATCTTCTTCGTGTACAGCCGGAGGTAGACCTCGAAGCGGCCGCCCTCGCGCGACCGGATCGCCGAGGCCCGGACGTCGGGCGCGTAGATGTCGGGATAGCGGTCGTAGTCCTGCACCATGGCGATGGTCTCGTCCAG
This sequence comes from Vicinamibacterales bacterium, assembly GCA_965199675.1. GTDB lineage: Bacteria > Acidobacteriota > Vicinamibacteria > Vicinamibacterales > UBA8438 > JAJEEA01. The sequence continues at coordinate 217,828 of CBDATI010000020.1, forward strand.
GGTGACGCCGGGGATGAGCACGGTGCCGACCCAGTGGTGCACCGCGCCGTGCGGAATGTCGACCTCGTCGCCGCCGTCTCGCGTCTCGAGCCGCTCGATGACGACTTCGCCGGACCGGAGCCGGGCGAGGACATCGTCACGCTCGGGGCCGGCGAGACGGTCGAGCCACAGGAACGGACTTCGGCCTTCGATCGCCGCCCGCATGCGTTTCTCCGTGAGATCCACGTAGCGCTCGAAGGCGCGAACGGTCTCGGGCTTCAGCTCGGCCGCAGCCGCCGTCCCGCCCGGGACCAGCACCAGGGCCGCGATGGTCGCCGATCGTGTCCACTTCATTCGTCCCTCCCAACCGTCGACCTCGCGCCCCCGAGCGTCTTGCGCCGCAGAGGTCGACGGGTCGTGCTGGTCCCCAACGGATCATCGCGCGGCGCACGCTGCCGACCCGTCCCGCTCCAGACCCGCCGGCGGGTCGCGACGATCGCCCTCATCTCGACAGTGCGAAAAACCCGCGGCCATGGGCTCACTCTGCGACCAGAGCGTCGCGGTATATCATGCAGGGAGCCACGTCGCCCGACGCCCCATCCGTGGCCTGACCGGCAGGCAAACCCCATGGACGCCCTCACCCCGTGGATCATGCCCGCCCCGCTCATCGCCCTCTTCGCGCGGCTCCGCAACGACAGCGCACCCTGCCGACATGAAGCCGGCCGGCTGCGCAACCATATCGACGCGCAGGTCGAGGAACGGCGCAACGACACCGTGCGCAACGACACCCGGGCCGAGGCCGCATCGACGCCCGGACGAGGACTTTCAGCGCGGAAGGCGCGAACCTCCGCGAGCGCATGGCCCGCATCGAACGACTGCCCGACGGCCGCCGCGAGGCCGTCACCGGCCGTCGCGCGGCGCAGCCGGACGCCCGCGGCCGAAGGCCCCGCCCGGCGACGAAGCGGTGAGCCCTGAACCCGGGCAACGGGCGCCCGCGGCCAGGCTGCACAACCGAGAGAAGGACGACCGCCCATGCTCGATGCCCGCCCAAGAACCGTCCGCCGCGGCCACGCCGCCACCCACCGCGGCGAAGGCCCCGCCGCTCTCGGCGTCCTCGCGTTCGCCCTGGCCGCCGCGGCCGGGACGGCGCCGGATGCCGTGGCCCAGGACACGGACTGGCCGGTGTACCTCGGCGACGCCGGCCGGTCGCACTACTCCGCCCTGGACCAGATCGACCGCGGCAACGTTCACGAGCTCGAGGTGGCGTGGACGTACGACTCCGGCGAGCTGCGCGGAAGCCGCTCCACCATGTACACGAGCCCCCTCGTGATCGACGGCGTGTTGTACGGCCTGTCGCCGCGGCTCGTCGCGTTCGCCCTGGACGCGGCCACCGGCGAGGAGCGGTGGCGCCACGACCCTGGACTGCCGGGGGCGGCGCAGCGGGGCCTGATGTGGTGGGACGGGGACGGCGGCCCGCGCCTCTTCTACACGGCGGGGCGGTTCCTGATCGCGCTCGACCCGGCGACCGGCGAGCCCGTGGAGGCGTTCGGCGACGGCGGTCGCCTCGACCTCACGCCGGCCGGCGCGTCGGGACCGATGACGGTGACCGCGCCCGGGGTGGTGTTCGAAGACCGGCTCGTGTTCGGGTTCTCCACGTCCGAGAGCGACGGGGCCCTGCCGGGCAGCATCCGCGCGTTCGACGCCGTCGCCGGCGACCTCGAGTGGCGGTTCGACACCATTCCGCGGCCGGACGATCCGGGGGCCGAGACGTGGGCCCCGGGGTCGCTGGAGAACGCGGGAGGCGCCAACGCGTGGACCGCGATGACCCTCGACGAGGAGCGCGGCGTGCTCTTCGTCCCCACCGGTTCGGCCACCCCCGACTTCTACGGCGGCCGCCGACCCGGCGACAACCTCTACGCCAATTGCCTGCTCGCCCTCGACGCCCGGACCGGCGAGCTGCGCTGGCACTTCCAGATCGTGCGGCACGACATCTGGGACCGCGACCTGCCCGCGCCGCCGACGCTCGTCCAGCTCGAGCGGGACGGGGCGGTCATCGACGCCGTCGCGGTGACCACGAAGTCGGGCCATCTCTACGTGTTCGACCGCGACACCGGCGAGTCGCTCTACGAGATCATCGAGGAGGCGACCCTGCCCAGCGAGCTGCCGGGCGAGGCGCCGGCCCCGACGGAGCCGGTCTCGGCCGTCGCGGTCACCCGCCAGCAGTTCGAGCTCACGACCCGCAGCCCCGAGGCGACGGCGTTCGTGCAGGAGATCATCGCCGACTTCGACCTCCGGCCCTGGGCGCCGCCGACCCTCGACGGCACCCTGTTCTTTCCGGGCTACGACGGCGGCGCGGAATGGGGCGGCTCGGCGTTCGACCCGAACACCAACCGGCTGATCGTCAACATGTCGGAGATCGGGGGCATCCTCCAGCTCTACGAGATGCCCGTGGGCTTCAGCGACGGGGGCGTGTACGCCGAGCACTGCGGGAGTTGCCACGGGCCCGACCTGGAAGGAACCTCGAACGGCCCGAACCTCGACGGCGTGATCGACCGGATCGGTCGGGCCGAGATCACCGCCATCCTCAACGAGGGCCGCGGCCGCATGCCGTCGTTCGCCCATCTCGCGGAAATCGAGCGCCGCGGCGTGATGCGCCATCTCGCGGCCCCGGCCGCGGCGCGGGCGGCCGAGACCCCCAGCACCGAGGTGCGCTACGCCCACGGCGGCTACCGCTGGGTGCGCGACCACGAGGGTCTGCCCGGCAACACACCGCCCTGGGGCACCCTCACGTCCATCGACCTCGCCACCGGCGACTTCGACTGGCAGGTGCCGTTCGGCGGCTATCCCGGCCATGAAGACCTGGGCTACGGGTCGGAGAGCTACGGCGGCCCGGTGGTGACGGCCGGCGGGGTCATCTTCATCGGCGCCACGCCGGATCGGAAGTTCCGCGCCATCGACGTCGACAACGGCGAGGAGCTGTGGCAGGCGGAGCTGCCGGCGGCGGGCTTCTCCACGCCGGTGACCTACGCCGTCGATGGTCGGCAGTACGTGGTCATCGCCGCCGGCGGCGGCCGGCAGGGGCCGCCGTCGGGGTCGGAGTACTGGGCGTTCAGCCTGCCGGCGCGCTGACTGACGGCCAATGGCTGAACGGCGGCGCCCCTTTCAGGCCACCCATGCCCGCACAAGGCCGGCGACCGTGCGGTTCCGCCGGCTCGAGGGGCGGCAACGGCGCTTCCGTCGGTAGCGCGGCGCGCGGATGTCCGCTCGAACGGCCCCGGCGCCCGCAGACATCGCGGAGCCGCCACCGGCAGCTCCGCGCGAGGTGAGGACGCGGACTGCCCCGCTCATCGCCGCCCGCGGCTCCGCCGGGCGGCCCAGCCAGAAGTCTGCGCCGTTCTGCGGCGCAGACTCCTGCCGGCGAGAAAGACCGGGGCGGACCCGACCGCGCGTCGCACGGTCGGGCGCCCTGAGCCTCCCGAATCAGTGGTCCTGCGCCACGTGCTCGCGCAGGAGGTCGCGGCCGAGATCGCCGTCGAAGTCCCGGAACGCGGCGTGGATGTGGTTCGGATCCTCCTGGGTGTTGTCGAACTCGATGAGGAAGTTCGGCCCCTGCACGCGGTAGTAGGCCACCGCGCCCCGCTCGGTGGGGCCCGCCCACGCGAAGTACGTGTTCTCGATGCCCCCCTCGAGCACCGCCTCGCGGCGCAGCTCGGCGATGTCGTCGGCCATCAACCCGACCCACGACTCGACGATCGCCATCAGCATCTCCTGCTGCCCGGTCGAGAGGTCCGCGCCCCTGACGCCGATCGGCTCGAGCGGGTCGACCACGAGATCCGCCCCCGTCACCACGTTGGAGGGCGCGACATCGTCGAAGATCGCGGCCTCGCGCTGGCTCGCGCCGAGCGAGGCGAGCAGCTCGCGCGCGGTGTCCTCCTGCGCCTTCATCGCCCGCAGCCCCTTGCGCGCGCCCGAGGGGACGGTGGCGGGGTTCGCGCCGAGGAAGGTCGGGGTGCTCACGGTGACCGCCCCGTCCACGACCGTGAAGTGCAGCGAGAGGTGGTGCCCCTCCCACCGCCATCCCCACGTGCCGGTGGTCGACGGCGTCCCGAACACCGACACGAAGTAGGCCTCGGGGTCACGCGAGAACCGACGGCCCTCGCCCTCCACCAGCACCCCGAGAATGCCCTCGACCTCCATGATCTGCTGTGCGGTCATGTAGCCCGTCTGACTGAGCCCCGAGCGCAGCAGGTCCTGGGCCCGCACCTTCTGCTCGAAACCGAGGTCGGCGTAGGACACGCCGTGGCGCTCGAACACCTCGGGGGGGATGAAGTGGTGCCGCGAGCGCTCGTCCGACTCGAAGTCGAAGGTCGCCGCAGACTGTTGCGCCTCGGGGAGCGACGCGAGAAAATCACCGGCGGCGGCGGCCATCGTCTCGACCGCCTCGTTGCTCTGGAGCGTGTGCAGGGTGACGGTGCCGCTGACGCCGAGGGCGACGGCCAACAACGCGATTCTGGGTCGGTTCATCTATTCCTCCTGGTGTCCCGAATACTCTCCATGGTACCCCGGCGGGCGCCGGCAGGGGAACGCAGCGGGCCGCCGGCGCGCGGCGGTATCCGGTCGCACGGCGCGATGGACGCCGGACGACGACGACGAGAACGCGAGAAGGAGCCTCCACCATGCAGCGACGCTACCGCATCGGGGCGATCCACGCCCTCATGAACGCCATCCCCACTACCCAGCTCGCGTTCGACCGGGGCTGGCCTGCCGCCGACGTCGCGCACCTCCTCGACGGGGGGTTGTACCTCGACCGCAACCTCGGCACGGCCGATGACGCCGAACTCGCGTCGCGCATCCATCGCCTCGTCCGCTACAGCGCCGAGACGGGGGCCCAGGGCATCATCATGACCGGGTCGTTCTTCGGCGAGGCCGTCAAGCAGGCCCGGGTGGGCATGGACATCCCGGTGGCCACGTCGTTCGAGGGCATCGTCGAGCGGGCGTTCGCGCTCGAGCGCCCCCTGCATGTCCTCGCCACCGCCCCCGACTCGGCGACGCTGCTGGCGGAAGAGCTGGAACGCGAGGCGGCCGCCCGCGGCGGCGAGCTGTCCATCACCCGCCAGGCGGTGGACGGGGCGATGGACGCCCTGATCGGCGGCGAACCCGAGAGCCACGACCGCCTCGTGCTCGACGCGGTCCGCGCCGTGGACGCGGACACCGCCATCCTCTTCGCACAGTTCTCCATGGAGCGAATCCTGCCGGGGGCCGCGGCTGCGCACTCGGCGCCGGTCGCCGGTCCCGCCAGCGCGGGCGTGGCCCGGCTGCGGCAACTCATCGCGGGGCGCTGACCCCAGCCTCGGCCGACGCGGACGCCGGCGTGAGAGCGCAGGGATCTGGCGCCCGTTCGAAGGGCGATGAAGGAGCCGACTGGCCGCCGGGTGGGCACGATCCGAGACTGGCCGCCGGGCGGAAAAAGACTGGCCGCCGGGCGGGCACGATCCGAGAACAGGGGTAGAGATCCGCGGTAATCCGCGGTCGGAGTCGGCCGGCCAGCGGGTATAATCGCCCTTGGGGAGTTCGCCCGGCGTCTGCGCCGGGGCCCGCGCAGACGCCGGCAGGGGTCGGTCAGGGCGTCCGGCGGCGCCGACGGCGACGATTGGCGGGCCGGCGGGGCCGGCGAACTCCAGACGCGACCGCAATCGCGCAGGGACGGGGAAGCAGGATGGACACCCTCAGAAGCCTCTACGCCCGGCGGGTGGCCATGGTCCTCGCCTTCACCGCCATCGCCACCATCGGCCTCGTGTCCGGCGTGCTCTTCGCCTACTCGCCGGACCTCGCGATCATCTCCGAGCTCGACGACTACGCGCCGGGCACCATCACGCGCATCCATGCCCGCGACGGCCAGCTCATCGGCGAGTACGCCACCGAGCGGCGCGTCATCCTGACCTACGACGAGATTCCCGACGTGCTGCGCAACGCGATCATCGCGGCCGAGGACGGCGATTTCTTCAGCCACGTCGGTTTCAACATTCCCCGCATCGTGATGACGCTCGTCTCGAACGTCCTCCAGGGTGATCTGACCGCAGCGGGCGCCAGCACCATCACCATGCAGCTCGCCCGCAACGTCACGCTGGGCGGCCAGAGCCTCGGTCTCGAGAAGACGTGGCAGCGCAAGATCGTCGAGGCCTTCTACACGATCCAGATCGAGAAGCGCTACACGAAGCGCGAGATCCTGACGCTGTACGCCAACCAGATCTGGCTGGGCACGGCCCGGCACAGTGCGTTCGGGGTCGAGGCCGCCTCGCAGCTCTACTTCGACAAGCCTGCGACCGAGCTCGATCTCGGCGAGGCGGCCACCATCGTCGGCACGTTCCCGACACCCGCGCGGTCCAGCCCGCTCGTCAACATGGACATGGCGGTCAGCCGCCGCAACCTGGTGCTGCGACGGATGGTCGACGAGGGCTTCATCTCTCCGGCGGAGGCGGACGCGGCGACGGCCCGACCCATCGTGCTGGCCGACCGGCAGGAGCGGAGCAACTCCATCGCGCCCTATTTCATCGAGGAGGTCCGCCAGCACCTGGAGCAGGAGTACGGCGTGGCGCGGCTCTACGAGGAAGGGCTGCGCGTCGACACCACGCTGGACGTGCGGCTGCAGCAGGCGGCCAACCGGGCGGTCGAGAGAGGGCTGCGCGCCCACGACAAGCGCCGCGGGTTCAGGCCCCCCGCGCGCAATGTCCTCGCCGAGGCGGCGGAGAGCGGCGACTACCGCGAGCCGGCGGAGATCCTCGCGGCCTACGAGCACTACCGCTGGCGTCTGCCAATCAACGCCGGCGACATCGTGCCCGCGGTCGTCACCGACGCCGACCCCGAGGCGATGCAGGTGCGGTTCGGGCCGCATGTCGCGCGGGTCGCGCCCAGGGGACTGCGCCTGACCGAGACGCGCGAGTACAAGGGTTTCCGGCGTCTCGGGGGCGTGGGCGCCGACGAGGTCGTCTCCCCCGGCGACCTCGTCGAGGTCGAGGTGACCGCCCTCGACACGAGCGGCGGGCGGCCGGTGGTGGAGGCCGAGCTCGAGCAGGAGCCGCTGGCGGAGGCGGCGCTCCTCGCCATCGAGAACCGGACCGGCCGCATCCTCGCGATGGTGGGCGGCTACGACTTCGACCGCAGCAAGTTCAACCGGGCGACCCAGGCCTATCGACAACTCGGCTCGCTCTTCAAGGGCGTGCTCTACGCCGCCGCCATCGACCAGGGTTATACCGCCACGTCCATCTTGCAGGACGAGCGGATCGGCTACGACGTGGGACCGGGGCAGCCGCTCTATCGACCCACCAACTACGACCACACTTACCTGGGGCCGATCACGCTGCGGCTGGCGCTGGAGAAATCGCGCAACGTCCCCGCCGTCTGGGTCATGAACCAACTCGGCCCGCAGAACGTCCTCGACTTCGCCAAGCGGCTCGGCTTCACGTCCGAAGCGCCGCCGTACCTCTCGGTGGCCCTGGGCTCGGCCGAGGCGACGCTGCTCGAGGTCACGAGCGCCTACTCGGTCTTCCCCAACCGCGGCGTGCGGATGGTTCCCTACCAGATCGACCGCATCGTCGACCGCGAGGGCAAGGCGCTGGAGGAGAACGGCCCCGTGTCCGAGGACGCCGTCCCCGCCGACACCGCCTACGTCATGACGAGCCTGATGGAAGGCGTGGTCCAGCGCGGCACCGGCATCCGGGCGAGCCGGCTGGGGTGGCCCCTGGGCGGCAAGACCGGCACGATGGACGATTACACCGACGCGTGGTTCATCGGCTTCGACCCCGAGATCACGGTGGGCGTCTGGGTCGGCTACGACGAGAAGAAGACGCTCGGCTACGACGAGCAGGGCGCGCGAGTCGCGCTGCCGATCTGGATCGATTTCATGCGGGCCCACATCGACGGCCGCGAGGCCGGCCCCGAGGACCGCTTCGTGCCGCCGAGCAACATCGTCTTCGCATCGGTGGATCCCGATACCGGCGAGGTGTCGCCCTGGAGCGGCGACGCCATCCGGGAGGCGTTCATCGCGGGCACCGCGCCCGGCACCGAGCTCGAGCCGTAGGAGTCTGCGCCGCAGAACGGCGCGGGCTTCCGTCGGGACGGCGGGGCGCCAAGCGGCGTCGCCGGTCACGATTGGCGGGCTGTCCGACCGGCGCACCGTGCCCCGGCCACCGGCGACAAGCAGGCGCCGAGTCTGCGAACACCACGGTCTGTGCACACCATAGCCGACGCCGCGGCGCTGCAGGCGATCATCGACAGCCCTCGGGCAGTGCTGTTCAAGCACAGCACGCGGTGCCCGGTCTCTGCGTACGTCATCGACGAAGTCAGCGAGTTCGCCGACGACCGCCCGGACTGGCCCGTGCATGTGCTCCGCGTCATCGAGCAGCGGGCGCTCTCGAACGAGGTGGAGCGGCGGCTGGGCGTGCGTCACGAATCGCCGCAGGCGTTCGTGCTCGACCGGGGGCGCATCCGGTGGCACGGCTCGCACAACGAGATCACGGCCGAGACGCTGCGGCGGGAAGTTGGACGCTCGGAATAGGCGTCCTCCCGTGAGCCAGACGAGGAGGACGCGGCCGCCCCGGAGCGGCCGAGGTCGTGGTGAGGGCCACGCTTTCCATGCGTGGGTCGGTCGGACACCGGTCAGACAAGGAGGCTTGGGATGTCAGTCAGAATCGCGGCGGTGGCGACGCTGATGGGTGTCGTGGGACTCGCCTCGTTCGCCGGCGCGCAATCGGCGAATCTGCGGACGCCGTGGGGCGATCCGGACCTGCAGGGCATCTGGACCGGCTCGACCCTGACCCCGCTGGAGCGGCCGGACCGGTTCGCCGGCCGGGAGTTCCTCACCGAGGAGGAGGCGGCGGGCCTGGAGCGGCGCGCCGACGAGACCCGGTTCGTCGAGCGGGTGCCGAGCGAGGGCGACCCCGGCACCTACAACCAGACCTGGTTCGACCCCGGCACGCGCCTCGTGCCCGACCGCCGAACCGCCCTGATCACCGACCCGCCGGACGGGCGCGTCCCCTACACGCCGGAGATGCGCGAGCGCGGCCGGCGGCAGGCGATATACCGGGTGAGCGGGACCCGCAACTCGTGGGTGGACGTGGACACCGGCGAGCGCTGCCTGTCGGACGGGGTGCCGATGTTCTGGCTCGGCTACAACCCGAACCACCAGATCCTCCAGACGCCGGACCATGTCGTCATCGTGCACGAGATGTTCCGTGACCGGCGCATCGTCGCCCTTGCCGACCGGCCGCAAACCGGCATCCGCCAGTGGAACGGTGACATGCACGGGCGCTGGGAGGGCGACACCCTCGTCGTCGAGTCGACCCACTTCATCGACGGCAGCGCCGACCGGTGGGCCCAGACGTGGCGCATGCCGACCCACACCATGCAACTCGTCGAGCGTTTCACCCGCGTCGACGCCGACACCTTGCGGTACGAGTTCACCCTGACCGACCCCGCGAAGTTCACCTCGCCGTGGAGCGTGCGCATCCCGCTGACGACCAACCAGGCGTCGCGCGGCGTCACGCAGGGCCCGCTGTACGAGTACGCCTGCCACGAGGGCAACTACAGCATCGCCAACGTCCTGCGCGGCGCCCGCGTCGAGGAGCTGGCCGCGAGCGGGGAGGAACAGCCATGACGCCTTCGGTGGAACCGTCCGGCGGTGACGGCGCGCGTCCGGCCGCTCAAGGCAGCGCGAACGTCACGAGCATGTTGCTCCCCGTCGGCGCCTCGAGCTCCGGTGCATACGTGCGCAGCCGGTTGCCGACGCCGCCGACCGGCACCGTCAGGTACTGCCGGCCGCCCGCTTCGTACGTCACCGGGTAGCCGCTGATCTGGCTGCCCAGGATCGTCTCCCAGAGCACCTCGCCGGTCTCGGCGTCGAAGGCCCGGAAGCGCCGGTTCGAATCGCCGAAGAAGACCACGTTGCCGGCGGTGGCGAGGGTCGTGCCGGCATTCGGCGCGCGCTGACTGTAGCGCCAGACCTCGCGCCCGGTGGAGATGTCGATGGCCCGCACCTCGGTGAGGTCGCCGTCCGGCCCGATGTCGGGGTCGGGAATCGAGAACCGGGGGCCCGTCCCCGAGACCGTCCGGGGGTTGAGGGTCTGGTTCAGGCACGAGCGGTTGAAGGGAATGTAGAGCATCCCGGTCACCGGGCTGTACGACCACGACCACCAGCCCTTCACGTTGTGGCCGCAGATGATGAACTGGTCGCCGGCCTCGCGCGCCACGAGGTCCATGTTGATGGTGGTCGCGCCGGTCTCCACGTCGACGTCCGAGATGACGAACCGCTCCGTGCTGTCGAACGGGAGCGGGTCGGCCCAGAGGAACTCTCCCGTCTCGCGGTCGTTGACGAACAGGCCGCCGGGCTCGCCCAGGACCACGACGATCCTGCGCTCCTCGGCGACGCCGGCCAGCTTCGGGTTTATCCAGCGCACCGCCTCGGGGTCGGGATTGACCACCGTGTCGATGAGCGTGCGCTCCTGCACGAAGTCCTGGTCCCAGTCGTCGCATGGGAGGTACTGGTAGTACCAGTCGATGGCGCCGGTGTCGGCGTTCATGGCGATGGTCGAGTTGGAGTACAGCTCGCACGGCGTGCGGTCGCCGACGTCCCAGGCGCCGCGGCGGACGAGGCGCGTATACGGCAGGGGCACCGCAACGCCCCAGAACACCAGGTTCAGCTCGGGATCGAAGCTCCCCGGCACGCCCCACGGCGAGACGTGAACGCGTTGGGCCGTGGGCAGCGTGCCCCACGTCGCGCCGCCGGGGTCGTCGGCGCCGGCCGCGGTGTAGGTCCGCCAGCGCTCGACGCCGGCCTCGGCGTCATGGGCCGCCACGAAGCAGCGGGCCTCGAGGCTGCCGGGGCTGCACGTCCGACCGCTGACCACCATCCCGTTGACGATCGTCGCGCCCGACGAGTGGGTGATGCCGTCGCGGTAGTCCGCCGTCTGCGACTCCCAGGCGAGCTCGCCGGTGCGGGCGTCGACCGCGATGATGTGGGCGTCCTGGGTCAGGTGATAGACGTGGCTGCCGTAGAGCGCGAGGTTGCGTGTGCGGGCTCCGAGCCGCACGTACTGGCGCAGGTCGGCCGGCAGCTCGCGCTCGAACTCCCAGATGCGGTCGCCGGTGGCGGCGTCGAGGGCCTCGAGGCGGTCGGCGCCCGGGTGGGCGATGTACATCACCCCGTCGTAGACGAGGGGCCGAATCTCCTGGTCCCCCTCGTCCATCGCCCGCATCCAGGCCAGGCGCAGCTCGCCGACGTTTCCGCGGTCGATCTCGTCGAGCGGGCTGAAGGCCTGGAAGTCGTAGGTGCGGTACGCCATCAGCCAGTCCCCGGGGTCCGGGTCGCGGAGCATCTCGTCGGTGATGGGCACGAACTCCTGCGCCTGGCCGGCCGCGGCCGGCGTCGGAAACGCGCTGCACGCCAGCCACGCCAGCACCACGACCACCCCGACACGCACGAGTCTCGACTGTCTCGTCATTGGCGTCCTCCTGTGCACGCCCAATCCTAGCAGTCCCGGGGCGGGCGACCCCGTTGTACTCGACCGGCGGTCTCCACTCCACCGCGGGATCCGATGCAGGTGACCTGATACATAGTATTGCTATGCATATGGTCCCTATGTATAATTTGCGAGTCTGGGCCGTTCGCGCCGGGCCGGCGCGTCGCCCTGCAAGGCGAAAATTCGATGAACATCGGCAAGGACCTCGTCGCCGCCTCCGCGACCCCGCTCGTCCTCGCCATCCTGACCGAGGGCGACAGCTACGGCTACGCGATCCTCAAGCGGGTCGGCGAACTGTCGGGCGGCCACCTGCAGTGGACCGACGGCATGCTCTATCCGGTGCTGCACCGCCTCGAGCGGATCGGCTGCATCGAGGCGCGCTGGGAGGCCTCGCCCCGCGGGCGGCGCCGGCGCTACTACCGCATCACGCAGGCGGGGCGCGACCAGCTCGCGGGGCTGCGGCGTCAGTGGCAGGTGGTGGACGACACGCTGCGGGGCGTCTGGCTCAAGCTGGCCCCGGCGACCGTCGGCTAGCAGCACAGCGGCGCCCCCGGGAATGCACCGCTCGCCGGCTCGCGGGCCCTCCGGGCGGCATGGCGAGCTCGCGGGCCCTTCGCACGGCACGGCGAGGAGGAACGGAACGACGATGGCGCTACACGACGACGCACTCGAAGCACAGATCGCCCAGTGGCGGGCGTACCTGCGCCGGCGGCAGGCAATCCGGGCGTCCGACGTGGACGAGCTGGAAGGCCACCTGCGCGACCAGGTGGCGGCGCTCGTCGAGGCCGGACTGGCTGGCGACGAGGCGTTCCTGGTCGCCGTCAAGCGGATGGGCAACCTCGACGCGGTCTCGCGCGAGTTCGCGCGCGAGCACTCCGAGCGGCTTTGGAAGCAGCTCGTGGCGGAGCCCGACACGGCCGGCGCGCCGAAGCGGACGGCGCGCGACGAGTTCATCGTGGTGATGGGCGTGGCCGCGGCCGCCGCCCTCGCCATCAGGCTCCCCGAGCTCTTCGGCCACTCGCTCGACCCCGACGAGGAACTCCCCGCGTTCTATGTCCGCAACCTGTCCCTCTTCGTCCTGCCGCTGCTCGCCGGCTACTTCGTCTGGAAGCGCGGTCTCGACCGGGTCCGGGCCCTGGGGCTGGCCCTCCCGTTCGCGGCGGGGGCGGTGTTCGCCAACGTCTTCCCGTTCGCACCCGAGGGCTCGACTCTGGTGCTCGCGGCGCTGCACCTGCCCATCGCCCTCTGGCTCGCTGTCGGGGCCGCATATGCCGGTGACCGGTGGCGCACGGTCGCCGGGCGAATGGACTTCGTGCGCTTCTCGGGCGAGCTGTTCATCTACTACGTGCTCATGGCCCTCGGGGGCGGCGTGCTCACAGGCTTCACCTTCGGCATCTTCTCGGCCATCGGCGTCGACGTCGAGCCGCTCGTCGTCGCGTGGGTGCTGCCGTGCGGCGCAATGGGGGCGGTCATCGTCGGCGCCTGGCTGGTCGAGGCGAAGCAGAGCGTCATCGAGAACATGGCGCCGGTGCTGACGCGGGTGTTCACGCCCCTCTTCGCGCTGGTGCTGCTGGCCTTCCTCGCCACCATGGCGTTCACGGGTCGCGGCGTCGCCCTCGACCGGGACGTGCTGATCGGCTTCGATCTGCTGCTGGCGGTGGTCCTCGGCCTGCTGCTCTACGCAGTGTCGGCCCGCGACCCCCAGGCCCCGCCCGGCGTCTTCGACGTCGTCCAGGTGGTGCTGGTGGCCAGCGCCCTCCTCGCCGACGCGGTGGCGCTGGCCGCCATCGCCGCCCGCATCTCCGAGTTCGGCTTCAGCCCGAACCGGGTGGCGGCGCTGGGCGAGAACCTCGTCCTCCTCGTCAACCTGGGCTGGTCGCTGTGGCTGTACGCGCGGTTCCTCGCCGGGCGGGGTCCGTTCGCGGCGGTCGAGCGCTGGCAGACCGCGTACCTGCCGGTCTACGCGGCCTGGGCCGCCGTCGTGGTCGTGGTCTTCCCCCCGCTCTTCGGCTTCGTATGAGAATATTGCACTGGCGAGGGTGGACGAAGCCAGTCCGACCGGTTTCGGCCTGCAATCGCCCCCCCCCCCGGGCGTTACGCGACCGGCGGGAGAGACGAGCAGACCCAAGAACAACGATGGCGATTCGGGAATTCGTGATCGCGCTGGCGGTCGGCCTGCTGGCTGCCCTGTATCTGATCGTCAGGCAACGGCGGCAACCGCAGGATATCCGCGCGCGGCTCTACAGCCGGCAGGACGGGCGCTGCCGCGACTGCGGGCAGACGATGGCCGAAGAGTGGCTCAAGCTGGACGAGCCGCCCGGGGGCGAGCCGGAGCTCGTCTGCGCCGTCTGCCACATGGCTCGGCACGCTTGAACTCCCAGGAAAGGCGGCGCCGGTCCTCCGACGCCGCGGACCCGCGCGGCACGCCCGACGCCCCCTCCCGGCCCGAGATCCCCCCGTTCCTCCCCGTCAAGGAATCGGCGCGAACGGCACCGCCGGCTCGCGCACGCCGGGATGCCCCGCCTCGATGCGCTGCCGCGACACGAGCGCCGCCGCCTCGAGAGCCAGCTCCTCGTCGGCCCGGCCCGCATGCAGCAGGTTCACCATGGCGTGGTTGCCCTCGTGGCAGGCGTACTCGAAGAGGGTCACGTCGGCGGCGGACCGCTGCATCGGAATCGCCACCGTGTACGGCACGGCGAAGGTCTCGGGGTCCTCCACCGTAATCCGGTAGTCGATGGTGTTGGCGTCGACGAGGGTGAACCGCTCGACGAGGGTCAGGGTCTCGCCCGACATGCGCGGGCCGGTCGGGGTCACGTGCGACGGCTGGTAGTCGCCACCGTCGAGCTTGCCGTTGAAGTGGCGGGTCTCGACGACGAGGGTGTCGCCCTCCCAGTACCCGCGCGCGTCGCCCAGCCACTGGCGGATGCCCTCGTCGGCGTGCGGCCGCCCGTCGAGCGGCACGATGCGCGCCTCGTGGATCATCTCCATCAGCAGCACGAAGTGGTCGGGGGTCTGGAAGATCTGGTAGTTCGCGTTGTACAGGGTGGGGATCATCGCCGTCGGCAGCGTCCGCGAGATGCAGCGCTCCCAGTTGTTCCGGTCGAGCCACGAGTCGGCCTCGCCGCGGCCCTCGCGCGCCGCCTCGCGGGCGATCAGCCTCGCAACGCCCTGCTCGGTCATCCGGATGCGGCCATCCGGCGGGTCCACGATCAGCGCGTCGCGGTCGATGCGGCCGGCCTGCTCGAGCCAGCCCGCACCGGTGCCGCCGGTCGCCTCGATCACCGCCCGCTGCGCGCGGCGGCTCAGTGCCCACTCCTCTTCCGTGAGCCGCTCCATCGGCGTGGTCGTCGAGTTGTTCCACAGCCCCTGCAGATCCGGGTGTCCCCACGGCGTCCGCGCGATCGCGGAGCCGTCCGACTCCAGGCGTTCCGGGACCCACTGCCCGGCCGCGGGAGCCGCCACCGCCAGGACCACCACGCACACCGCCCCGGCGCCGGCCATCCAACTCGTCTTCATCCCAACCTCCTCCGGCATCCCAACCTCTTCCGGCGCTCCCGCCTCGAAGCCGAAGCGTCAACTCGCGTTTCCACCGTGGAACACCACGACCCCGCACCCGCGTCACGCCCGGGGTCAGGACCGGGTCGGTCCACGGGAACGGCGCCAGCCCCGCCCCTCGCCGCGCCGATTCGCGTCCGCAGCTCCGTGAAGTGGACCGCCCTGATCGGCGTCACGCGGGCTGCAGCGGGTCGTCGGTGAACGGCGCCGACCGCGACACCGTCACCGTGAACGATTGTGCCGCCGTCTGCGGCACGAGCCGACCGCTCGACGCTCACGAGCGGCTGGACGGTCCCGCCTTCGGGCTCGGCAGACGCTCGGCGAGCATCGTCGGCAACTCCACGATCGCCCGCTCGACGCCGCCGAACGTCCAGCTCGTCGAGGCGCGGATTCAACCTGCCGCGCCCCGGTCAGCACAAGGCAACGAACCCGGCCACCTGCGTCGCGACAACCGCCATCGAACCGGGCGTCATGCTGTCCGCCGCGGCTGATTGTGCAGAGACCGTCCAGAACCGGCCGCCACGGTCGACGACCGCAGCTCCCCGGCCTCCCGAAGCCGGCCCCGGGAGGCCAAGGCGGCGTCCCCGCCGGTCGCGGCTACCCCGAGGGATTGTCCTTGTACTCGGTCCACGGTACCCACCCGGAACCGGTCCTGAACCCCCACCGGCGAATGCGCCGACCGCGCACCACGACGGTCACGGGTGGCCGGGCCGGGTCGATCTCCACCCGATGCAACCAGCGGGACGGTCGCAGCCGGACCGCCCCCGGGGGGTGCCAGCGCCGGACCGGCGCGCCGTCCGCCCCCGGCGTATGCTCCCAGTACCCGCCCCGGAGGATGACAGTCACGAACCACCACGGGTGATCGTGCAGCGTGTCGTCGTCGCTGGCATGGAACCAGTGGACGTAGATGCCGAACCAGCGGGACGAGACGACCCGCAGCCGCCGAAGGTACAGCTCGCCCTCGTGCCGGTGGATGGACTCCCACTTCCAGATCCGGAACTCCATCACGACGGTGGCCCGTCTCCGTCCCCTGGCCGCTAGCGGCGCGTTCCCTCGACGTCGGTGCGGACGCTGAACAGCGTCTTCCCCGCCGTGACGTACAACGTGCGCAGGTCCGGCCCACCGAAGGCGGCGTTGGTGATGGTGTCCTCCGGCACCGGGATGTGCTCGAGCAGTTCGCCGGCCGGCGAGAACACGTGCACGCCGGCCACCGTGTCGAGCGTCTCGCTCGTCCCCCGCGTGCGGTTCAGACCCGCCGCCACGTAGAGGTTGCCGGCGCTGTCGATGGTCATCCCGTCGCCGCTGCGCCCCGGCAGAAAGTCGTGGAAGATGCGCATGTTGCCGACCGTGCCCTCGGGGCTCAGGTCATAGGCCCGGATGAGCCGCGGGCCGCCCTCGGCCTGCTCGGTCTCGATGACGTACAGGGTGGTGTCGTCGGGCGAGATGACGATGCCGTTGGGCCGCATCACCTCCGGCTCGGTGAGGATGCGCGCGACGGCGCCGTCCGGGTCGATGCGGTACACCCCGTGCACGCCGGTCTGGTTCTCGGTCGGGTTCGGGCCGGGCCGGTCCGTGAAGTAGATGCGCCCCTGCCCGTCGATGGTCAGGTCGTTGGGCTGGTGCAGCTCCTTCCCCTCGAACGAATCGACCAGCACCTCTACTTCGCCCGTCGCCATGTCGGTGCGGGTGACGCGCGGCAGGGCGGTCTCGCCGTCCCCGCCCTCGCAGGCAAGAAGACGCCACTGGCTGTCGAAGATCAGCCCGTTGGCCCGGTTGCTGGGCTGGCGGAACGTGGTGAGCTGGCCGTCTGCCGACCACCGCATGATGCGGTTGTTGCCGAGGTCGGTGAAGTAGACCGAACCGTCCTCGGCCACCGTCGGGCCCTCGGTGAACGCCACCGTGGTCTCGACCGCGAGCTCCCGCGCCGGCGCGGCCCCGCCCGATGCGGCCTCCGCGGCCGGCGGCGCCCCGCTGCTCAGGGCATCTTCCAGCGCGCCGACGCTGTCCTGCAGGTCCGCGATGCTCTCCGCGGTGGCCGCCTGCTGCGTCTCCAGGCTCTCCAGCACCCGCAGGACATGGGCAGTCCCCACGAACTGCGGCTCGGAACCGCACGCGAACAGGACTGGCGACAGGACCGCGATGACCGCGATGGCAGATCTCTTCATCTGGGTGCTCCCCGATATTGAGGTGTGAACTCGTGCAGCTACTCCGGCAGCCGAAGGGCAATCAGCTCCGGCGGGCGCCCGCCGATGGTCAGCGCGATGTACTGGCGCCCGTCGACCATGTAGGTCATCGGCGTGCCCAGAGCTCCGGTGGGCAGGTCCACCGAGCCGAGCTCCTCCCCGGTCTCCTTCGACCGCGCCACGAGGCGCGGCCCCCCGTCGCTGCCCCCGGCCGAGAGGACGCTGACGACCAGCGTCTTCGTGAGCACCGGACCGCCCACCCCGTCGCCGCCCAGGGGCGGCAGGTTCAGGTCGCGCAGCCGCGGGTGGTTGCGATAGCGGTCGCCGTTCCCGAGGGGCTGCATCCACACGTGGTCGCCGGTGTTCATGTCGATGGCGGTCATCCGCGAGTAGGGCGGCTTGAGCAGGGGCAGCCCCTGGGGCATGAGGGCGCCGCTGCGCGACGGCCCCAGGCCGCGAGTCATCCGCCGCCCCTCGGGGGCGCCGTGGGTGTAGGGCACGGTGGCGCCCAGCGCGGGGTCCGGCTCGTACATGGTGATGACGACGGCGTTGTTCCGCGACGGCACGTAGAGTATGCCGGTCTCGGGATCGATGGCGGCCCCCGCCCAGGTCGCGGCGCCGCCGTCGGGCGGGCGCATCAGGGTCCCCTGCCAGCCGCCCTCCTCCGGCCGCGAGATCGGCGTGAACAGCGGCCCGAGGCGGAACGGCCGCACCGCCTCGATGGCCATCTCGCGCAGCTCGGGGGTGAAGTCGACGAGGTCGTCGATGGTCACCCCCTGGTACTCGAACGGCGCCGGCCGGGTGGGGAACGGCTGGGTCGGCGAGACGTACTCGCCGGGCATGTTCGTCTCCGTCGGCACGGGACGCTCCTCGATCGGCCAGACCGGCTCTCCCGTCACCCGGTCGAACGTGTAGACGAAGCCCTGCTTGCTGACCTGGACCAGGGCCTCGATGTCGCGCCCGTCCACGGTGATGTCCACCAGGTTGGGATGGGTCGGGAAATCGTAGTCCCACAGGCCGTGGTGCACCGCCTGGAAGTGCCAGACGCGGTCTCCGGTCTCGACGTCGACGGCGATGATGGACTCCGAGAAGAGGTTGTCGCCGGGCCGGTCGCCCCCGTAGTAGTCGTTGGTGGTGGTGCCGGTCGGCAGGTAGACGTGCCCCAGCTCGTTGTCGCCGGCGAGCATCGACCAGACGTTGGCGTTACCCGAGTAGCGCCACGACTCGTTCAGCCAGGTGTCGGCGCCGAACTCGTCGGGGCTGTTGGGCACGGTGTGGAAATCCCAGGCGTGGGCCCCGGTCTCGACGTCCCAGGCCCGCACCCAGCCCGGCACGGCCTCCTTCGTGATGCGCCGGTCGGCGACCTGCGAGCCGTGGATCACCCGGTCGCGCACCACGATGGGCGGCGAGTGGATGCCGTAGAGCAGCGCGTTCAGATAGTCGCGGTCGGCCCGATCGGCCCGCGGCAGACCGACCATCGCGTCGACCATCCCGCTGCCGTCGGGGCCGAAGTCGGCGCAGGGCCGCCCGGTGCCGGCATCGACGCAGACCAGGTAGCCGTTGCCGGTGCCCCAGAAGATGCGCTCGTCGCCCTCGCCGTCGGTCCAGTAGGCCACCCCCCGCTGCCGGAACGTGCCGGTCATCGGGGTGGTCCCCTCCTCGTAGCTCTTCGGGTTGAAGACCCACAGGGTCTCGCCAGTCACCGCGTCGACGGCCACCCCCTGCGAGAGCGCGGTGTTGAAGTAGAGCACCCCGCCCACCATGAGCGGCGTCGCCTGCATGCCGCCCGGGCGCGGCGGATGTCCCCGCCGGTAGAGGTCGGGGTTGTCTTCCTCGAGCGAGGCGACGATGGTCTCCAGCGGCGCCCACCACTCGCTGCCGTCCGGCATCGTGCGGCCGACCATGGCGTCGACCGACCGCCAGCGCCACGCGATCTCGAGGTCGTCGAAGTTGGCGGCGTCGATCTGGTCGAGCGGCGAGTACTTCTGGCCGGCGATGTTGCCCGCGTAACTGCGCCATTCGCCGTTCTCGGTGCCGTAGGTCTGCCACGGACCGTCCTGCGCCCGAACGGGCCCGGAGGGCGACATCAGCAGGAGCCCGACGAGCCCGGCCGCGAGACGTGTCCGCATCTGCACCATCGACTGAACCTCCATCCACTCTCCCCGAATCCGAAACCGCCAGATTATACCCAGGAGTCGGCGCCTGTCGCCGAGGCGACGCCTCGCCGCGGAGGCGATGCCTTGCGGAACCGGCCCCCCGCTCCCCGGCAGGCGGCGCTCTGCGGCGCCGTACCGCTCCCCGGCGGCGGCCGGCGGAAGCCGCCAAGCAACGTCGCCTGCGGCTCCGCCCGGCGGCCGACCAACCTCCGAGTATCCGCGTCGTTCTGCGGCGCAGACTCCCGGGCCTAGCGGTCGCCGCGGCGGCCGCCCGAGAGGCGGGGATGGTGGCCGTGCACGTCGGTCCGGGCCGCGGGGTTGGCCGGGGTGGACGCCCCGGCCTGCGGCCCCTCTCCCATGATCTTGACCGCGCCGTCGGCCACGAGCTGCCTGACGGCGTCGCCCTCGGCGTCCTGGGTCGAGACCTGGCCTTCCTTCCGGGGCCCCAGCCGCAGCACCTTTCCGCGCGACAGGTGGATTCTGAGGAACCGGGAGGTCTGATTGAGAATCGTGATCATCTTCTCGCGCGTCTCCGTCGCCGTTCCGATGATACACCGCCCCGCCGGGCCGGCCGCCTTTGCGTTTCCCGCTGCGACGGAGTATGCTGAGCGTTCCGCCATGTCGGCGGCGCCGCCGATGACGGCGGACCGTGTCACATCATCAGCACCAACAGGAGAGGTACACCATTTCTTCACGAATCTTCGTCGGCAACCTCAGCTACGAAACGTCATCGACCGAGCTCGAGACCCTGTTCGGACAGGTCGGACAGGTCACGGAGGTGTTCCTGCCCGTCGACCGCGCCACCGACAAGCCGCGGGGGTTCGCCTTCGTCGAGTTCGGGGATGCCGCCTCGGTGTCCCAGGCTATCGAGAAGCTGGACGGGACGGAGCTCAACGGTCGGAACCTCCGGGTGAGCGAGGCCCGCGACCGGGCGCCGCGGCCTTCGATGCCGCCGCCCTTCATGAACGACGGCCCGCCGCAGATGGACTTCGGCCGGCGCCCGGCGAAGCCGAAGGGCAGCCGGCGGGGCCTCCGCGGCCGCAAGCGGGGGTTCTAGGAACCCGCAACGACACTCGCCACTCCGCCGCCGTCGCCCGGCATGCCGCCGGTCGACGGCATGCCGGATCGGTTGTGCGCGACTGGCGGTGCCGATCCGCTTTCCGGCGACGCCCCGTCCGTGGGCGTCAGGGCAACGCGAACGCCAGCGTCTCACCGGGGGTTTCGACATCCCCGGTCGCCACCAGCAGGTACTGCTTTCCATCCGCCAGGTACGTGACCGGCGGCGCGATGGTGCCGGCCGGCAGCTCCGTCTCCCAGACGACGTCGCCGGTGGCCTTGTCGTAGGCGCGGAACACGCGCCCGCCATAGTTGGTCACGATCTGCGGCGGCATGCCATCCGGCACCCGGGCCCCGCCCGGCAGGTTGGTCGAGCCCTCCCCGATGAACAGCAGCGACTTCGTCAGCAGGGGCGCGGGGCGGCCGGGGACACCCAGCTTCCCGAGGCCGAGGTGGCGAATCGCGGGATGATCCCGCGGGCCGTCCCCGTTGGGCGTCATCCACACGATCTCGCCGCGGTTCATGTCGATGGCGGTGATGCGCCCGTAGGGCGGCTTGAACAGCGGCAGCCCCCGCGGGCCGCCGATCCACTGCCGGCTCCCCTTGATATAGGCGAGGTTGGTGCGGTCGGGGTTGCCCTCGATGATGTCGGCCACGAACGGCGAGGTGATCGAGGGGATGTAGAGCATCCCGGTCTCGGGATCGAACGCGCCCCCCTGCACATCTGCGCCGCCCTGCGAGCCCGGAAGCTGAATCGTCCCCTGCTTGTCGTTCGGGCCGTCGCCCCGTATCGACGGTGGCGTGAACATCGGACCGATGACGTAGCGCTCGGTGATGGCGATGGCCTCGGCCCGCAGCTCGGGCGTGAAGTCGATCAGGTTCTCGATGGTCGCCCCCTGCCGGTCGAACGGGGGGGGACTGGTGGGGAACGGCTGGGTGGGCGAGGTCAGCTCGCCCGGCGTCGCCGCCTGCGGCACCGGGCGCTCCTCGATCGGCCACACCGGCTCGCCGGTCGCTCGGTCGAAGACGAAGACGAACGCCTGCTTGGTGAGCTGCGCCACGGCCTCGATCTCGCGGCCGTCGACGGTGATGTCCATCAGGATCGGCGCCGCCGGCAGGTCGTAGTCCCACAGCCCGTGGTGCACGGTCTGGTAGTGCCAGACCCGCTCGCCGGTCTCGGCGTCGACGCAAACGATGCTCTGGCCATAGAGGTTGTCGCCGCCCCGGTGGCCGCCGTACATGTCGTTGGTCGGCGACGTGACCGGCATGTAGATGTACCCGAGCTCCTCGTCGGCGCTGAACAGCGACCACACCGGCGCATGCCCCGAGTACTGCCAGGAGTCGTTCATCCACGTGTCGGTGCCGAACTCGCCTTCCTGGGGAACGGTGTGGAACACCCAGCGCAGCGCGCCGGTGCGGACGTCGAAGGCCCGCACGTCGCCGCGGATCGCCTCCATGGTCTGGAACGTGTCGGACATCGACTGCCCGACGACGATCACGTCCCGCACGACCGTGGGGGCCCCGCCCCACCGGTAGCGGGCCCCCTCGGCGAGCCCGATGGTGAGATGCACGCGGCCGCCGTCGCCGAAGTCGGGGAACAGCGCGCCGGTGTTCGGATCGAGGGCGTAGAGGTACTCGCCACGCTGGACGATGATGCGCGCCTCGCTCCCGTCGGTCCAGTAGGCGACGCCTCGGGTCCCGGCCCCGCGCACGTCGTCGGCGCCTCCGTACGGCGTCTGCACCCAGCGGGTCTCCCCCGTGGTCACGTCGAAGGCCTCGACGAGGCCGACCGCGTTCGGCACATAGCCGGTGTCTCCCACGATGAGCGGGGCGGCGGTGGAGACGTTCGAGAACCGGAGGTTCGGATCCAACTCCAGATAAGACGGATCGACGATCGGCCGCCGCCACGCGATGTCCAGTTGCCCGACGTTGTCGGCCGAGATCTGGTCGAGGGACGAGTACTTGGTGCTGCCCAGATCGGCGCCGAAGCTCCGCCACTCGCCGTCCACCGCCCCCTGCTGGGCGAACGCGGCGGTCGCCGCCACCAGGCCGGTCAAGGTCATCAGGAACGTCGCACGAGGACGCATCGGTAGAGCCTCCTTGAGAAACACCGGTCGATCGACGATGAGTTCGGATAGGCGTTCGCCTCGGGTCAGGGTCGCGCCGACGACCGGTTCGTGGATTCCGTCGCTCCGCCGGCCAGGAGGGTCAACACCATCTGCATGGTGGATCCGAGCGCGTCTACACGGCCCGACAGCCGCGCGATCCGCCAGCCGTTCCACAACGGTCCCCCCCCGCCGCCATCACAGCAGCAACGGCGCCACTTCCATGCCTTCCATTCTAACGCGTGACGTCAGCACGCGAACGCTGTCCGCGTGAGCCGGCTCTCCAGTGCCGATCTCCGCAGGTCCCCGGCAACGTCACCCGGCCGGTCGGTCGCGGGTGGTCCCCACCGAGCGCGGCAGGCGCTTCACGATGGCGCTGTAGTTCAGCAGGGTCCGGTCCCCCGCCGCCACCTGCCCGCGGACGAAGGTCAGTGAGCGGGTGCGCCGGACGACCTCGGCCGTCGACTCGACGAAGTCGCCGACCTCGCCGGGAGCGGTGAACTCGCAGCTCAGGGACACGGTGACGCACCGCTCACCGGGCAGGCCGTGAATCGCGGTCAGGCACAGCGCGTAGTCGGCGAAGGTCATGAGGACGCCGCCGTGGAGCTGTCCCGCGGTGTTGGCGTGCTTCGGCTGCGCCTCGAACGCGAACCGCAGCCGACCCTCCTCGTCCTCGCGGTAGCAGAGGGGCCCGACCAGATCCTCGAACGGGTCCACGTACTCGAACAACCGATAGCCCTCGGGCACACCTGTCATGGTTTCACCGCAGCTTCAGGATCGCCTCCGGGCGCTCCAGCCAATGGTCCGGACCGTGCGGGTCGAGAGACGCGCGGGAGAACGGCCCCCACAGCGCCGCCGCCGTCGACACCCCCGCCGCCCGTCCCGCCTCGCAGTCGTGCGGCGAGTCGCCGATGAAGACCGTCTCCGCCGGCCTCGTCTCCAGACGCGCCAACGCCGCGAGCACCGGCGCCGGATGCGGCTTGTGCTCGGTCACGTCGTCCGAGGTCACCAGCGCCTCGAAGAAGCCGTCCAGGCCGCAGTGGCGCAGTCCGTGCTCGGCCGCGGTCCGGTTCTTGCTCGTCACGATGCCCAGCCGCGCGCCGCGCCCGGCCAGCTCGGCCACCACCGAGCGGATCCCCGCATAGGGCTTCACGAGCCGGTCGTGGTGATCGAGGTTGTGGGCGCGGTAGGTGGCGGTCATCCGTCCGACTTCCTCGGCGTCCCGCGCATAACGCGCGAGCTGCGGCCGGAGCGGCCGGCCGAACCCCGCCCGCCAGTCTTCGTCATCGGGCACCGCGCCGCGATGCGTCAGCATGGTGTGGCGGAACGACGACATGATCAGCGCGGTGGAATCGATCAACGTGCCGTCGAGATCGAAGAGATAGGTCGAGAGCCGCGCCATGTTCGTGCCGGCGGATTATAACTTCCGCCCTCGTTCCAGGTCGTCCCGCCGGGCATGGGCGCCGAAGACATCGACGACACCAGCCGAGGCCAAACCCTCGGGCCGGCCCGTCCGGGCATGGGCGCCGCCGCTCGGCGCCCTCCAGTGGCCGCCGCCGCGGCGTGCGGTCAGAAGCTCACGCCGGTCCCGACGTGAAGCCGAACGCCGTCGTCCAGATCGTGGGCCACATCGACCTGCAGGTTGACGAACGCCGCGTTGAGAAAGACGCCGCCCCCGGCCCCCTGGCTGAACCGGGTGCGGTGGATGTCGTCGCCGGCGCCATAAACGGCCCCGGTGTCGAAGAACAGTCGCACCCCGGCCCGGCCGAAGCTCAGCGGCGAGCTCACCGGGAACCGCAGCTCGGCCGAGGCGGCGGCCAGTCGGTCGCCGGCGCGATGGCCGAACCGGTGGCCGCGCACCGATGCGAGCCCCCCGAGCAGGGGCTGGGCATAGCCCGGGAGCGGGCCGCTCGCCCCCTGGAAGAGCACCTTCAGCCCCAGCACCATCTGCCCCGACAACCCCACGAAACCGCGAAGGTCGGCCTGCGGCTGCATGACGACGCCCGCTCCCGCCCGGTCGAGCCACTGCCATCCCGCG
Organism: Vicinamibacterales bacterium; assembly: GCA_965199675.1. GTDB lineage: Bacteria > Acidobacteriota > Vicinamibacteria > Vicinamibacterales > UBA8438 > JAJEEA01. Next base: position 242,413 of record CBDATI010000020.1, read on the forward strand.
TGCGCGACCACCGCGTCGCGGGGAAAGCCCGCGTTCCGCCGCGTGTCCAGCGCCAGAGCGACCCGGTAGGTCGCCGCCGTCTCGGCGACGGCCCCGAAGCCCACGTCGCTCCACTCGGCCCGCGCCGTCGCCTGCAACGGGCCGACGAGTCGGCGGTCGGCCCCGGCCCACACCGACAGGCGCCGGTCGTACTCGCGGTAGTGCTGGTTCTCCTGACGCGTCGCCGCAGCCCCGGCGCGCAAGGCATGGACGACACCGGTCTCGAACCGCTTCTCGAAGACGGCGCCGGCCTGTCGGGTCCCGCCCCAGGTCAGGGGGACGGACAGACTGCTCTGCGCGCCCGCCACGTCGACCAGCCGGAACCGGGCGCCGTAGCTGAAGCCGTGTCCCTCGGCATAGTCGAGAGTCGGCAGGAACATCGTCCGCCGCGCCAGGAAGGCCAGCGCGCGGCCCACCGCCCGGCGCGCCGGGTCCGCGGCACCGGGCCGTTCGCGGACCAGCAGGATCAGCGCCACCGCCTCCCGCCGGACGAACGACGTATACCGCTTCCGGACCTCGACCGACTCGAACCGGCCGCTCGCCTGCAGCCGGGCCGCCATGCGGTCCAGAGTCTCGGGTCCGACCGGATCGCCGAGGGCGACCCCGGCCATCTGCAGGATGTCCTCGTCCGCGATCGAGTGGTTGCCGTGCACGCGCAGCTCCGCGACGACCTCCGGCCCCGCAGCCGGAGAGGGCGGGAGCCGGGGCGGTGACGGCGCGGAGACCTGGGCCGGAGAAAGCGCGAAAGGCCGGGCCGAGAACGGCGAAGGGAGCTGGGCCGGAGACCGAGAAAAGAGCCGCACCGCGGACGAAGACGCGAACCGGGCCGGAAACGGGGCCAGGGACTGCCCGGCCAGGGGCGGCGCCGCCGCAAGCAGCATCAGCAGCGCCGCCGCGCCGCCCCGCGCGGACGCGAGCGCACCGGCGCCCGCCGCCCGGGCGGAAGACGCGGTGTCGGCGCCGGCGGTCGCGGCAATCATCGGGACTCTCGCGGATCCGCGGCGCCCACGAGGCGCCCATCGGTGAGCGCCTCGCGGTAGTCGGAGTACTCGCGGGTGAGCCTCAGCTCGAACCCGCCCAACGCCGTCGTGGCGCGGCCGGTCAGGGCCATCCGATGGGGAAGCCAGACACCGCCGATCGGCTGCGACATCTCGATCGACGCGTGCCACCCGTCGACGCGCACCAGCCAACCGCCCGGCAGGAAATCGAGCCCGACATTGTCGAACGTATAGCGCACGACCTCGTGGACCTCCGGGTCGATCCACAGGGTCACGAGCGAGGTCTTGGCGAACCCCTCGGCGATGCGCCGCTCGCGCTCGGACTCCGGCTCCGAGTCGTCGTCGAAGAGACTGGAGGGGTAGTACTCGATCTTCACCACCTCGCGGCCCGCGAGCGTCTCGTACCCGGCCAGGTAGTAGTTGCCGGGCTCGAACGGGAACTCCAGGAAATAGCCGGCGTCGGTGATGAACTCGGGCGCGAGCCGCTCCAGATCCGCCGCCCCGGCCTCCCGGCGGCCGGGATCCGGCCCGGGAGCCGCCGCGGCAGGGCCAGCCGCCGCGACGGCCGAGGCGGCATCTTCTGCGGCGGCGGCCTCCGCCTCTGCCGCGGCCTCTGCCTCTGCCGCGGCCCGGCGCCGCTCGCGCCGGCGCAGCCAGTCGGCTTCGTACTCCCGGCGCTCGGCTTCGCCGATGTCGACCCCGTCGAAGCGCCGCGGGCTGCGCACGACCACGTCTTCGCGGACGTACCATTCGTACTCGCGCCGAAAGCCGGCGATCGGCAGGCCGGCGGGGCCGTCGACGTCCAGCGTCAGCACCTCGCGCAGCACGAAGTCGCCGGCGCGACGCCACGACGCGTCGCGGTTCTCGAGCACACGCTCCATGAACCGGTCGATCTCGTTGCCGGACTGCGCCGCGCCGGCCGAAGCGGACTGGGCGGCGGCCGGCGAACAACCACCCGCCGCCCCAAGGACGGCCGCCGCCACGCCGGTCGCGCGGAACACGGATCGACGCATGGGATCCCCCTCTCGATGACCCGATCGGTCAGTCAGTTGGCGAACCGTCGACGGCAGCGCGGGCGTGCTGCGGACCACTGCCGACTCGCCGCACGCGCCCCGGAACGACGCCCCGAGCCGGCCCGGGCACGGAACGGCAACCCACTCGCCGCACGCACCCCGGAACGACCCTTCCACGCGCGGCACGCGCGGTCGATGCCGGCGATTGCATGCCCCCACGACCACCGTTCGTACCGCGCGCCGCATGCTCGGGCCAGGCATGAGGCGCGGGTCGATGCCGGCGGGAAACGGCGCGCCGCCTGCTCGGGTCGCACCCCTCTGCCAGCCGGCCGACGCCAACGGCACGCCGCACGCGCCCGGTGTCACCGTCCGGTGACGCGGTATCCTTCGTGCAGTACGAGCGGCCGGGCCCGTGCGACAGGTCGCCCGCATCCGTCGGGCTGCGTTCGTCTCCGTCGCCCGCTACAATACGGGTCCGCGGACCGCACGGGTTCCGCGGGCCGCGCCGCCCGGTTCCATGCGTCGCCAGAGCCGGACCCGGCCCTGCCCGGTCACTACGGGCGAGGCCGCCCCGCGGTTCCCCCGGAAGTGAGAAGCTGGTGCCGGACCGACCGACCCGCATCTATCTCGACCACAACGCGAGCACCCCCATCGCCCCGGCGGTGGCGGCGGCGATGCGGCCTCTGCTCGACGCCGGGTTCGGGAATCCGTCGAGCGGGCACTGGGCGGGCCGCCCCGCCCGCGACGCCGTCTGCACCGCCCGCCGCCACATCGCGTCGCTGCTCGGGTGCGACGCGGACGAGATTGTGCTGACGAGCGGCGGCAGCGAGGCCAACAACCACGCCGTGAAGGGCGTCGCCCTCGGCGCCGCCTCCCCGCCGCACATCGTCACCACCGCGATCGAGCATCCCGCGGTCCTCGAGCCGTGCCGCTTCGTCGAGGCCCTGGGGGCGCGGGTCACCGTCGTCCCGGTGGACCGCCACGGACTCGTCGACCCCGACGACGTCCGGCGCGCGATCGTCCGCGACACCGTCCTCGTCAGCGTCATGCACGCCAACAACGAGGTCGGGACCGTCCAGCCCGTCAGCGAGATCGCGCGCATCGCACGCGAGCGCGGCGTCCTCTGCCACACCGACGCGGCGCAGTCGGCCGGCAAGATCCCCGTGCGGGTGCGCGAGCTCGGCGTCGATCTGCTGAGCCTGGCCGGGCACAAGCTCTACGCCCCCAAGGGGGTCGGCGCCCTGTTCGTGCGGCGCGGCGTGACGCTGAAGCCGCTCGTGCACGGGGGCGGCCACGAGGACGGCCGGCGGGCCGGCACAGAGAGCGCCCTGCTCGCGGCCGGCCTCGGGGCGGCCTGCCGTCTCGCCGAGACCGACCCCTGCGACGACCGCCTGCGCGAACTGCGCGACCGCCTGTGGAACGGACTGCGGGCGCGGCTCGGCGACCGCGTCGTCCTCAACGGCCACCCGGACCGCCGGCTGCCCAATACCCTCAACATCGGCTTCCCCGGTCGGTACGGCGACGAGATCCTGGCGCGGATGCCGGAGATCGCGGCCTCCACGGGATCCGCCTGCCATACCGGACGACGGACGCTCTCGCCGGTGCTGGCGGCCATGGGGGTTCCGCCCGCCGTCGGACACGGCGCCATCCGGCTCAGCGTCGGCCGCGGGACCACGGAGGCGGACGTCGACACCGCCGTCCAACGGATTGCGGGGTGCCTGTGATCGTCGTCTCTCGCAACCCGCGAGGGGGGAACCGGCGGGTTCGACCCGCCGCGACGCGGTGCGGTGTCCGGTCGCTCTCCAGCGCGGCGCCGCGGCCAGCCGGTCTCCGGGGACCGCGCGCGGCGCCCGACCGATCTCCAGCGCGGCGCGGCGACCGCCCCCCGGCTACGGGGTGGACCGTTCTCGCCGCGGCCGCCCTGCTGACGGCCCCTCCGCTGGCGGGTTGCGCACCGGGAGGCCGCGACGCGGGGGCGCTGCCGCCCACCCGGGCCGAGCGCACCGGCTACGAGCAGACCACCGGCTACGGGGAGGTCATGCAGTTCGTGGCGCTGGCCGCGGACCGTTCCGAGCGCATCCACGCCACGACCTTCGGCTCTACCGTCGAGGGCCGTCCCCTGCCCCTCGCCGTCGTCGGGGACACCGCCGACGCGCGGCCCAGCTCGGTCGCCGGCACCGACCGCCTCCGCGTCTGGCTCCAGGGGGCCATCCACGGCGGCGAGGTGGCCGGCAAGGAAGCGCTGCTCATGCTGCTGCGCGACCTCGCGGCCGGCGCCCATCCCGAGTGGTCGTCGTCGATGATGCTCCTCGTCGCCCCGATCTACAACGCCGACGGCCACGAGCGCATGGGACCCGACACCCGCCCCTATCAGTTCGGGCCGGTCGCGGGCCAGGGCGAACGGGCCAACGCCCAGGGGTTCGACCTCAACCGCGACCACATGAAGCTGGAGTCGCCCGAGGCCCGGGCCCTCGCCCGCGCCTATCACGACTACGATCCGCACGTGGTCATCGACCTGCACACCACCAACGGCACCGAGCACGCCTATCACCTGACCTACGCGCCGCCGCTCCACCCGAACACCCATCCCGCCATCGACGCCCTCCTCCGCGACGAGTGGCTGCCCGCGGTCACCCGCGCCGTCGAGCGGTCCGACGGCTGGCTCTTCTACTACTACGGCAACCTGCCGTTCACGGACGGGGCGGAGCCGGCCTGGCGCACCTTCGACCACCGCCCGCGCTTCAACAACAACTACGTGGGACTCCGCAACCGGGTCGCCCTGCTCGGCGAGGCCTACGCCTACGCGCCGTTCGAAGAGCGCATCCGCGCGTCGCTGCGGTTCACCGAAGAGGCGCTGGCGTTCGCCCACGACAACGCCGGCGTCGTCGCCGCCCTCGTCGAGGCCGCCGACGCCGAACCCGTCGCCGGGACCCGCCTCGCGACCCGCGCGGTCGCGGCCCGCTCGGACGCCCCCGTCGAAATCGTGCTGGGGCGCACGGAAGAGGTGCCCAACCCGTACACCCGCGCCCCCATGCGGCGCCGCCTCGATGCGGCCGAGCCGACCGAGATGTACGAGTACGGCACCTTCACGGCAACCGACGGCGGCGCCGAGGTCGCCCCCGCCGCGTACTACGTGCCGGCGGACCTCGCCGAAGTGGTCGATCTCCTCGCCGCCCACGGCGTCGACGGCGCCCCTCTCGACGCCGACGCGACACTCGCCGTGGAGGAGTTCGTGGTGCGCACGTCGTCGGTCGCCGACCGCCCCTTCCAGGGCCATCGCGAACGCACCGTCACCGGCGAGTGGACCCCGGTCGAGCGGATCGTGCCCGCCGGCGCCCTCGTCGTGCCCCTCGATCAGCCCCTGGGACGGCTCGTGTTCACGCTGCTCGAACCGCGGTCCGACGACGGCATCGTGAACTGGAACTTCGTCGACGACGCGGTGGGAACGCCAGGCACGGTCTACCCCATCGTCCGCCGCCCGGCCGAGCCGGACGCGCCGCGGGAGCCTGCGCGTCAGTAGGCGGCGTAACGGCGGACGGCCACGAACGCCGGAGGCGGCGGTCACCCGCCGACGCCGAGCACCGGCACGAGAACGAGCCCGGTCACGTAGACCGCATAGAGGGCGAGCAGGAGCAGGCCGCCGCCCCGGTGGAATTGTCCGGTCCGCGCGGTGAGACCGAGGACCGCGGCGAAGAACACGCCGAGCCAGCCGTACGAGTAGACCTGGGTGAAGACGTCGAGGGTCAGCGGATTGATGGCGCCGGACAGGCCGACGATGAGGTAGAGGTTGAGGACGTTGGCGCCGATGATGTTGCCGAGCGACAGGTCCGGGACCCCCTTGCGGGCGGCCGAGACGCCGGTGACGAGCTCCGGCAGCGACGTCCCGATCGCCACCACCGAGAGCCCGATGATCACCGACGGCACCCCGAGCGCCGCCGCCAGCGACTGCCCGGAGTCGACCAGCAGGCGGCTGCCCACCACGATGAGGGCCGCCCCCAGCGCGAACAGGCCGAGGGCCCTCGCGAGCCCGCTCGTGTCGGGCTCGGGCCCACCCGCGGCCTCGGCGCGGCGCTTGCGGATGCCGACGTAGTCCCAGGCCAGGTACGCGAACGCCAGGGCCAGCAGGACCCCGGCCAGCGGCCGGCTCAGGGTCCGGTCCCAGGTGAAGACCACCACGAGCACCGCGGCCGAGACCATCCACGCCGCCCGCCGCACGAAGTCGCGCTTCTCGACCTCCACCGGGGTGAGCAGCGAGACGGTGCCGACGATCAGCCCGATGTTGCAGACGCACGACCCGACCGCGTTCCCGAGCGCGATGCCGGTGTCGCCGGCGCTGCTCGCCATCGCCGACACCACCAGTTCCGGCGTGGTCGTGGCGAGGCTGACCAGAGTCCCCCCGATGACGAACCGGGGAATACGCAGCGCCTGTCCGATGTAGATGCTCGAGTCGACGAACAGGTCGCCGCCCTTGGCGACCAGACCGAGACCGAGAACGATGAGAACGATGTCGTAGAGCACGGATCGGTTGCCCCGCCGCCCCGCGGCATCGGGTCGGCTCGAACCCGGGGCGGAAGCGGTCGGTACAGCTCACGCCGCGGCCCGCGGGGCGTCTCGCCGCGGCCGCGCTCGCAGCGCGATACCGTCTCGCCGGCAGCCCGCGGCTCGCACCGATTATAGCCGGGTCGGAATCTCCGGGCCTGGACCGGACGCAGGCAGCGCTCGGGGCGGCGGCTGCCGCAGCCGCGGCCGAGATGGAGCTTGGACCGGACGCAGGCAGCGCTCGGTGTTGACGGGCGCCGTCGCCGTCGCTTCGGTCGAGCGTCGAGGAGGCGCGAGCGTCACTGCCGTCAGCCGACGGTTGCAGGAAGACGTCGACATCGTCTTGAAACTCGAACGCCGAACCCGGTCGCCAGCGGCGGCACCAGCACCGCGGTTGCCCGGAGTGCGCCATCGGCTCCGCCGCCAGCAGCCGCTGGCGTGGCCCCACGGCTATACTGGACTCATGCGCGATGGCAGCTCGCTTCTCCGCGCCCCTCACCCGGCCGACCCGGGGCCCACGTCGCCCCCCGTGGGGCTCGACGACCGGATCGCCGCGCTGCGCGACCGGCTGGCGGCGCTCCACCGAGCGGTGGTCTGCTTTTCGGGCGGCGTCGACTCGGGCTACCTGCTGGCCGAAGCGGCCCGCGTCCTGGGCGACCGCGCGACGGCCCTGACCGCAGTCTCGCCGAGCCTGGCCCCCGAGGAACGGGCCGGGGCCGAGAACCTCGCGCGGCAGCTCGGGGTGCGCCACGTGCTGGTGGAGACGCACGAGCTCGACGATGCGCGGTACGCGTCGAACCCCGTCAACCGCTGCTATTTCTGCAAGGTGGAGGTCTACTCGGTGGCGGTGGCCGAAGCGGCCCGCCTGGGGGCGCCTCACGTGCTGGACGGGTTCAACGCCGACGACCGCGGCGACCACCGGCCCGGCCGCCGGGCCGCGCGCGAACAGGGGGTCCTCTCACCCCTCGACGAAGCGGGCTTCGGCAAGGCGGACATCCGCGAGGCGGCGCGACGGCTGGGACTCCCGGTGTGGGACAAGCCGGCCCTCGCCTGCCTGTCGAGCCGCTTCCCCTACGGGACCGCGATTACGCCCGAGCGGCTGAGCCGAGTCGCGGCCGGCGAACGGGTCCTGCGCGAGCTGGGGTTCCGAGTGTGCCGGGTGCGGTTCCACGGCGACACCGCCCGCATCGAGGTCGAGCCGCACGAGATTGCCCGGCTGCGGAGCCCCCGCGTGCGCGCCGAGGTCGCGCGGCGGTTCCGGGACGCCGGCTTCGCCCGGGTGACGGTCGATCCGCGGGGCTACCGCCAGGGCTCGCTCAACGAGGCCGGGGCGGGAACGGGCTCTCGGGCCGGCGGCGGGGAGGAGGCCGCCATCGTGGGGGCGCCGCCGAGATCGACATGAAGCCGGAGATTCGCCGCACGCTCTGGCGCGGCGCGCGGCGGCGCTGCCCCCATTGCGGCCGGGGACCGCTCTTCGTCCGGTGGATCACGCTGCACGAGCGCTGCCGCGTCTGCGGACTGCAGTACCTGCGGAACCAGGGCGACACTTGGCTCTACTGGATCGTGATGGACCGCATCCCGATCGCGATCGGGCTGATCCTGATCGTCTTCTTCGGCCTCCACACGCCCACGTGGCCGCAGGCGCTGCTCTTCTTCGTGGCGATGGCGGCCCCCCTGGTGGCGACCATGCCGCAGCGGCAGGGCATCGCGGTGGCCCTGAACTACCTGTCGCGCGTCTATTTCCCCGACCCGTCGGACAACCTGCCGCCGCCGGAGTCGCCGGAGTCGCCGGAGTCGCCGGAGTCGCCGGAGTAGTGCGCCGAAGCCGATGCTCCCCGGCCTCCTCACCGCCCGCTCCCCACCGCGCCACCCGGCGGAGCCGACGACCGACCGCCGCCCCCGGCGCCGAGTCCGCAACCGTCCTCACCCTCTCCCAACCTCCCCCGCATGAAACCTCGCGCCGGTTCGTGCGGGCGTCCAGCTCCCCCTGGCACAGGCCCCCTGTAGCCGCCCGGCCACGGCCCGTTCACGCCCGCGCCGTCTCGAACGCGGCGAGGTTGCGGGTCTCGCGGCTGAACTCCACGGCGACCAGATGCACGGCCCGGCCCTCGGTACTTTTCCGCGTAGCGACGCTCTCGCAGTTGCGCCATCGCCGATCCCGTTCCCCGCCCCGCGATCTCCACGACCTTGAACTCGAACAGATAGACGTGGTCGCCCACGCGAACGGCCATGTCCAAACGCCCGCGGCTCGTGCTGTCCTCGACCGTCACGTCGAGCCCGGCGCCCGCCACGTAGGAGTAGAACACGCTGGCGTAGTAGCCCTCGCAGCGGGCGATGTCGTTGTTCGAGTGCCACTGGTGGGGAATGCCGGCGAAGAAGGCGTGCAACAGCGCTTCCAGACCGCGGAGGTCGGCGGCCGCCAGCAGGTCGAACAATCGGGCGCGCTGCGCCGTCTGGCGCGCGGGGTCTCCCGTCAGGGTGCTCAGCAGATTCCGGTTCAGGCTTTGCCGCACCTCTCGGTTCGGATAGCCGAGCCGGTAGTACGTCTCGCCGCCGCGCGCCTCGGTACTTCGGATGGTCAGGTAGCCGGTCTGGAACAGCAACGCCTCGGGGGCCATCCGGTCCACGTCGAAGGCGGACAACAGATCGTCGCTGCCCGGCAGGTCGTCCAGGTCGACGGCGCTCACGTTGCGCGCCAGCAGCGTCTCGACCAGGAACGTCGGCGTGCCGGTCTCGAACCACCAGGGGCCGAACCGCCGGCGATCGAACAGCCGGAGCACGCCGTGGGGATTGTAGACCTGTTCCTCCCCCAGCCAGTTGTAGCCGTTGTACCAGGTGCGGATCGCGCCACGGTCGAGGCCGGGCAGTTCCGGTGCGAACACGGTGTCGAGGTCGGCCTCGGTGTAGCCGCAGACGGCCGAGTAGCGTGGATCGAGGGTGATGTCGGCGAGGTTGTTGAGGCCCGAGAACAGACTGACCTTGGAGAACTTGCTGACGCCGGTGAGAAACGTGAACCGAACGTGCGCGTCGCAGTCCTCGACCACCGCGTAGAGACCGCGCAGGAAGTCACGGTTGGCGCGGGCCACGTCGGGGACGTCCAGCGCGTCCAGGATCGGCTTGTCGTACTCGTCGACCAGCACGACCACGCGCTGACCGGCACGCCGATGCAGCGACGGCAGCAGGTGGCGGAACCGATCCGGGGCGGCGGTGTAGCCCCCCGCCCCGGCCGCGCCCTCGACCGCGTCGAACTGGGCCATCACATTGGCGTGGAGCTGACCCGACTCTCTGAAGTGACCGCCGCCGAAGCTCAGGTGCACGACGGGGTGACGGACGGACCAGTCCCAGTGACGGTGGATGTCCAGGCCCGCGAACAGCGCCTCGTGGCCCTCGAACAGGTCCTTCAGGGTGTCGAGCAGCAGGCTCTTGCCGAAACGCCGCGGGCGGGACAGGAAGTAGTGCTTGCCCCCGTCCGTCATCCGCCGCAGGTAGGCGGTCTTGTCGACGTAGTAGTAGTCGCCTTCGCGGATCTCCCGAAAGGTCTGGATGCCCAGGGGCAGTCGGCGGCGCCGCCGGGCGTCGGAGCCGGCGGAACGGCCGTGCTCTGTCATCGACTTCGGGCGCCGCCGCTCGTCGCACGGCGGCCGGGCGCGTCACGTCCGGGTGGTCGGCCGTGCCTGTCGTCGACTTCGGCGCCGCTGCTCGTCGCACGGCGGAGGGCCCGGCTCGAAACGTCCATTCTGGCACGTTCCGGTTCGGGCGGCCGGGGTGCACATGCTGCATGTGCTACGGCATGCGGCCGGCGAGGTCGTCGTCGCCCAGGTAGTCGTAGAACCCGAACTGCCGGCCGGTCAGGCCCTTGGTGGCCCAGATGATCTGGCCGGTGTGCTCGGCGAGGTGTTCGACGACGTGCAAGACGGCGTGGAGCACGGTCACGTCGTAGCCCTGGATGGACCGGGGTTGGGCGAGATCGTCCGGCGTCAGGGTCGCCAACACCGCGTCCGCGTCGCCGATGACGGCCCCCAGCCGCGCCGCGAGCTCCGACGCCGGAATCGGGTCGCGCCGCGCGAACTCGGCGTCGCGGTCGCGGGTCACCGTCCTCCCCCCGACCCCGCCGAGAATCCACTGTTCGACGTTGCCGCACAAGTGCAGGACGAGATTGCCCACGGCGTTCTCGGCGTCGTGCCGGCGCGTCCAGATCTGGACCTCGGTCAGACGGCCCAGGCACGTCTCGATGCGCCGCCGGCGCGTGTCGATCTGATGCCGCGAGACGCGCAGGAAGTCGCCGGCGAGCCGAGTGGGCAGGGTGTCGTCGGTCATGGACTCACTGTGCCATCATCGCGAGGCCGCGTCCAGGCCCGGGGGACCGGGCCGACGGCCTATGCGATCCGACGGCGGGACGCCGCCGCGCGACGGACGGCGCCGGGGCGCGTCCCGCCGAGGACCTGCGGGAGCGGCGTCCCGCCGAGGACCTGCGGGAGCGGCGTCCCGCCGGAGGTCGGTGGGGGCGGCGTCTCGCCAGGGGCCGGTGGTGGGCGCATCCCGCCGGGTCGGTGGGGGCGCGTCCCGCCCGAGGCCTGCGGTTGTCGCACGGTCGGCGGCCGGTCAGTCACCATGGACGCACGGAGCCGAAGGACTGCGTGCGGCCCCCTGCAAAGAAAAGGACCGGCCTCCGTTTCGCAGGGACGCGGATTACGCTGTGCCCGGAGAGGTCACAGTGCAGAGCCGCACGCGAAAGGAGAGCCGGTCCATGCGTAACGTACGATTCGTCGGCCTTGATGTCCACGCCGCTACCATTACGGTCGCGGTGGCCGAGTCCGCCGGCGAGGTCCGCAGCCTCGGCACCATCGCCAATCGACCCGAGGCCGTCCGCCGACTGGTTCGCAAGCTGGGGCCCGTCGACGAGCTGCGTGCCTGCTACGAGGCCGGCCCAACCGGATACGGCCTGTACTGGCAACTGCTCGGCCTCGGGGTGCACTGCGATGTCGTCGCCCCGTCGCTCGTGCCCGTGAAGGCCGGGGACCGCGTGAAGACCGACCGTCGGGATGCGCTCAAGCTCGCTCGGTGCTACCGCGCCGACGACCTGACGCCGGTGTGGGTGCCGGATGCCGAGCACGAAGCGCTCCGCGACCTCGTCCGGGCGCGAGAAGCTGCGAAGAAGGACCAACTCCGGGCGCGCCATCGGCTGGGCAAGTTCCTGCTGCGCCAGGGTCGACGCCGCCCCGCACACCTGAAGATGGCGTGGACGGCCGGTCACCTCGACTGGATCCGCAAGGTCCGCTTCGACTCCCCGCTGCACCAGGTGGTGTTGACGGACTACCTGCACGAGGTCGAGCGGGTCGCGGCACGCATCGCCCACTTGAACACCGCCATCCTTGAGGCGGTGCGCACCGCGCCGCCGCAGATGCGCGCGGTCATCCAGGCGCTGCAGGCGCTGCGCGGCGTCGCGGCACTCTCGGCGGCCACCATCGTGGCGGAAGTCGGGCAGCTCTCTCGCTTCTCGAACCCGCGGCAGCTCATGGGGTACTCGGGGCTGGTCCCCAGTGAATACTCGACCGGATCGCGGCGCCGGACGGGTGGCATCACGAAGACGGGCAACGCGCACCTGCGACGCATCGTGATTGAAGCCGCATGGGCGTATCGCTTCGGTCCGGCCGTCCGTGGCCCGTTGCGCGCCCGGCAGGCGGGCCTCGATCCGGCGATCATCGAGATCGCCTGGCGCGCCCAGAAGCGCTTGCACCACCGGTATCGGATGCTGGCCGCGACCGGGAAGAACAACAACCAGGTGGTCACCGCGGTCGGCCGCGAGCTTCTGGGCTTCATGTGGGATATCGCCCGAACGGTCGAGCGGCAGGTGCCCGTCAGCGCGACGGCGTAGGATCCGCAGCGGCGTGAGGGCGGCAGTCGGAGTGGCGGCGAGAAGGAGAATCCTCGTATATTCTGTGCGGCGAGGCGATTCACAGCCTCGACCCGCGGCATCAGTCCGAGGCAGCTCCCGACGGATCATGACCATGCGGTACCCAACCCGCGCATATCAGAGTGATCAATCGTCGCGTTCAGCCACTCCGACTGCCGTCCCCAGGCCCAACAACCCGGAGTCGCCAGGACGAGAGAAACCAACGACGATGCAGGCTTGACCCGTGCGTCCATATCAGAATAGCACGCGGACAGCCGCGTTCGCTGGACCCCGAGGCGCCGGTCGACCGACCGGCCGGCCCCCCGGCCGACTCAGGGCCTGGGGGGCACGTCAAGACAGTGACGCGACGCCGGCGGGGCCCTTTTGCAAATCACGGTCGCCGTGATAGCATTCGCATTCGAGAGGTCTGTACTGGTCAAACGCTACTCCCTTATCATCGCGGATCGTTCTACCGGCGTCGTTCACCGCTTCGCTCTTAGCTTCCGCCCGAAGCTGGTGGCCGCCCTGTCGATCGTTCTCTCCCTCGGGTGGGCAGGCCTCGCCGCCTGGTCCGACGGGACCAGGTTCGATCCGACCCAGTGGCTGAAATCGCCTCGCTGGACGATGAACGATCGGCTGCGCTCGTTCAACGCCCTGCTCCAGTCCGAGATCGACCGCTACAGCACCACCGTCGCCGACCTGTCCCGCCGAGTGGCCGCCCTGCAGCCCGTCGTCGAGGCCCTGCACGACCAGTCCGTCGTCGCGCCCGGCATCAGGCAGGCCATGGTGCAAGTGGCGGAGGTCGACCGTTCGCGGAGAGCGCCGGCCCTGCGGACGGTGGCGCATGCGGCGCCGACCGAAACCCTGAACCTGCTTCACGATCTGCTCGACGTGCTGGAGATCGAGCTCGGGGTCGCCCAGGGCAACATCCTGCTCCGACAGGATCTCGCCGCCGCGACGCCGCTCAACCTCCCCGCCCCGGGCCGCATCAGATCCCGGTTCGGGTACCGGAGCGATCCTTTCACAGACGAGCGGACGTTTCACCGAGGGCTCGACATCTCCACCGGGTACGGACAGCCGGTGCGGGCAACGGCCGGCGGCCGCGTCGTGGAAGCCGGACGCAACGGCAACCTCGGCAAGATGATCGAGATCGACCACGGCTTCGGCCGGCGCACGCGCTACGCTCATCTGTCGGAGTTCGCCATCGGCGTCGACGAGGACGTCGAGCGCGGGCAGGTCATCGGGTACTCCGGCGCCACCGGCCGCGCGACGGGGTCCCACGTCCATTACGAGGTCCTGGTCGGCAACCGCCCCATGAACCCGCTTCGGCTGGTGTTCGCCTCCGGCGTCTCGGCCGACTGATTCCGCCGCGGGACCGAACTGGCGGTCCTCCCTCTTCGACCAGAGTTCCCGTTCCCGAGCCGCCGCGAGCGAAGTTTCGCCGGGCTCGCGCGTCGGTCAATGCGAGCCGCGGGCGACGTGGGTTTGCGACGGTCGAACCCGTCGTCTTGACGCGTATAGACCCCTTCCCTACAATCGATCGCATCCTTGTCTTCCCGATCGACGCCCGCCTTGTCTCATCATCGACAGTTGCTATCCTGCGGAGGGGCCCCGCCAAAGGCCATCCCGGAGCCCGCGCCGCAAACG
>CBDATI010000021.1:0-63563 GCA_965199675.1 Vicinamibacterales bacterium
GTGCTACGGTGGTATAGTTGAATCCGGTGTTTCGCTATCGGGCCCGGACAGGATCGATCGTCCCGCCGACCGCCGTCCGTGGCCTCGCGGCGGGTCTGGTCTGCATGCTGGCGTGGGCGTGCGGCGGCGCGGCGGACCCCGATAATGCGGCCGACCCGCGCCGCGCCGTCCTGCCGGCGGGGGCGCCGTCGGACGTCTTCACGGCACAGCCGGTGGGCGAGCCGCGCGGCGAGAACGAGCGCCCCCTGATCGCGCACGTCGAGATCGTCGACCTCGACGCCGACGGCCTCCCCGACATCCTGGCCTGCGACGCGGTTCGGAACCGCGTCGCCTGGATCCGCCAGTTCCCGGCGGGCACGTGGACCGAGCGGCCCATCACCGAGGAGATCCGCGCGCCGGCCCACGTCGAGCCGACCGACTTCGACGGCGATGGAGACCTCGACCTGCTCGTCGCCAGCCTCGGCGAGCTCTTTCCCAGCGACCTCCGCATCGGCTCGGTCGTCGTGCTCGAGAACGACGGCGACCAGCGCTTCGCGAGCCGCGTCGCGGCCGAGCGCCTCCCCCGGGTCGCCGACGTGCGGGCCGGCGACCTCGACGGCGACGGCGACCTCGACCTCGCGGTGGCCGCCTTCGGCTACGATCACGGCGAGACACTGTGGCTCGAGAACCGGGGCGACTGGGCGTTCGAGACCCACGTGCTGCAGCGGTTCTCGGGCGCCATCAACGCCCTCGCCGCGGACCTCGACGAGGACGGGGCCCGCGACATCGTGTCCCTCGTCAGCCAGGAATGGGAGGAAATCTGGGCCTTTCCCGGTCCGCAGCTTCGACCGCGACTGCTCTGGGGCACGACGAATCCGGGCGGAACGACCCGCCCGGACGACCGCGGACCAGCGTCATCGCGAAGCCGCGCGCCCGGAGGACGCCGCACCCGCCGAAGCATCCCCCCCGGCGACCACCCGACAGGCCGCCCAACGGAATGCGAACGGTTTCGCGCCCTTCCCGCCCTTCCCGAGTTGTCGGGTCAGCCGCCGGCCCTGCGAGAGCATCTCGAGGCGGCGAATCGCGCCGCCCGCGACCGGCCGACCTCCGCCGACGCGGTGGGAGCGCTCGGTACCGCCGACCTCGCGACCAACGCGGCCTGGCGTGAGTACCTCATTCGCCGGGCCCTGGAGTTCGACCCCGACCACGACGTCGCCCTCGCCGAGCTGGCCGCGACGTTCCGGCTCCTCCGGCGCTACGAAGAGGCGCTGGAGCTGCTGGAGCGCCGGCGGCGCGAGCGTCCCGACGACTTCGGCGTCCTCGCCGACATCGGGCGTTGCCTCTCGGGTCTCCGGCGCTACCGGGAGGCCGAGGAGATGCTACGGCAAGCACTGGAAGGCCTCGACAACGCTCCCACCCGCTACGAGCTCGGTGCGGTGCTCGCCGCGTCGGGCCGGCCGGGCGAGGCCATCGCCGAGTACCGGCGGGCCCTCGACCGCAACCCCAACCACCTGGGCACGCTCAATAACCTCGGGGTGCTCCTGGCCGAGTAGGGCCGCATGGACGAAGCCGCCGGCCTCTTCGAGCGGATGATCGTGGTCGACCCCGAGAACGCCGACGCTCACGCGAACCTCGGCCTCACGCTCACGGCGCGCGGGGCGCGAAATCGGGCGGCGCTCGCGTTCCGCGAAGCGCTGCGTCTCGATCCCGACCACGCGGGCGCACGCGGGGGGCTGGCCGACATCGGCACGCCCTGACCCTCCGCCGCCCCACGACCTCGGCGTCGCTGGCCCGGGCAAAAGCTCGCACACCGCTGCCTCCACCCGACCACGCCAAGCGAGCTCATACCTGCCTACGGTTCTGCCGCCACGTGAGGGCGCACGAGCTCCACCACGAAGCGCGCCGCCTCGCGGGCGCTGGCCGCGTCCGGCTCGCGGTAGAACTCGGACGGCGTCAGGTCCTCGGCGCCGTAGAAGGCGAGCTCGCGGTCGCGCCGCAGATCGCGGGACGCGGCGGCGAGGCGCGCCACGGCGTCGTCCCCCAGCCCCGCCGGCAAGCGACCGCGCTCGGCCGTCAGCACGTCCGAGACGTCGTGCACCCGCGGCGGATCGACGCCGGCCGCGCGTAACAACCCCTTCAGCGCCAACTCGACCACCTCCTGCGATTCCCGAACCACATCGGGCCAGCTCCTGTCCTCGTACAGGACGTCGATCGACCGCAGGCGAGACTCGGCGCGCCGTACGTAATCGACCGCCAGCGTCCGATTGCGCATCACACGACCTGCACGACCTCAGTCCAGTAGGGCTGTCCGTGCACCACCCGCCGCACGAAACGGCCGCTGGCAATCGCCCGTCGGATACGCGCCAGGGCGGCGGAAACCCGCCGGTCCCGATCGAAGGTCACGATGCCGTCGACGGCCGCTTCGGCCCACAACCCGCTGAGAACCCCCTCCGCCGGCGGATGCACGAAGTGCGGGTCCACGGCGCGGCCCTGCCAAGTCAACGGCTGCGCGTCCCACTCGCGGTACCACTGGCGATTCGGCGCGACCCGCGGCTCGACGACGACGAGCAGATCGACATCCGACTGCGGCGTCGCATCGCCCCGGGCCCACGAACCATGCAGGATTACCGCCAGCAAGGCGTCGCCGGCAATCGCCGCGGCCCGCGAGATGAACGCCCGCTCGTCGGCGAGACCGCCCGGAGCACCGACATCAGTCAGCTTCCAGACGCAGTACGCGTTCAGCGACACGCCCGATGCACGGGCCGCCGCCGCGAGCATCGCATGCGTCGCCCCCGGCATGCGCAACACGAATCGACCTGATTTCGACGCAGGTGAACGGGGCGGCGGCGGCGCCTCCCCCGACACGATATCACCAGAAATCGACATGGATATCGTTCTCTCAAGCCTTCCGTTTGTGTGCCTGCAGAGCCGGATGCCAAAGAGAAACCTGTTCCGTAACGGCATCCCTCCGGCATGCTCGCCGCGAATCACGGCCTCTGATTCTGTGGCGAAAGCCGAGCGTGCGATGTCATCTTCGGCCCGCAGCAACTTCTGCGTGACATCAATCCAACCATGAAGATATCACGCATTTCCCCTCAGCCGGTGGTCGGTTCCGGGGCGCCCGTGGATGCCGGATGGGCTTCACTTCTTCGGCGCAGAAGGACAGGCAGGCAGGTCGCCCCGTCGTCACGGGGCCAGCAGACCCGGCTCGAGGGGAAGGCCCGGACGGTACTCGGGCTCGTCGTCGCGCCAAGGCGTCCGGCAGGGCTCTCCACGCATGTACGAGGCCAGGTTGGCGGATATCGGTTGCGCCAGATCGCTGCGTCCGGCGTCGCGCGCCACGTCGATGGCGAGACGTTGCCACTCCATGGCGCCGGCGAACTGTCCGATCTCGGCGAGGGCCATGGCCATCGTTTCCGCGACACCGGTCGTCTTCACGGTGGCGACCATGGTCTCCGCCAACGCGACGGCCCCGGGCCCGTTCCGCACGCCGGCGTCGGAGCGACGCAGCGAGCAGGCGGGCGAGTGCGATCGCGAACGCGGGCTGGTCGGGATGGCGCTCGCGCGCCGCTGCGAACCGCTCCCGCGCCTCGCGGTGGCGGCCCAGGCGAACCAGGGCCATGGCCTCGCCGAAACGGCCCGCGACGGAGTCGCCGGCGACCGCCAGCACCCGCCGGTAGTGGGCCAGCGCCTCGTCCATCCGCGCCGTCCGGCTGTAGGCGTCGGCCAGGCGCAGATGCGCCTCGGCCGACTCGGGAGCGAACTCGGCGGCGGCGGCATAGCGGGCTATCGCCTCCGCGTCCCTGCCCGCCCGTTCGAAGATGGTCCCGACCATGTAGTTGGCCTGGGCCGACTGCGGGTCGAGCCGGAGGGCGGCCTCGAGCTCGACGAGGGCCTCGCGAGCGCGCCCGACCCGGTCGAGGGCCATGCCGAGGCTGAGCTGCAGGTCGGCGTCGTCGGGCTCCAGCTCGAGGGCGAAGCGGAACTGGCGGACGGCTTCCTCCCGGTCGCCGTTGGCGTCGGCCTGGAGGGCGAGGGTCCGATGACGCTGCGGACTGCGAAGCGCGTTCCGGAGCTCTTCCAGCAGGGGATCGGACATGGAGAGCCCGACCCCGGCCGAGAAGCCCCCGTCGACCCGCCCTCCGCTCCGGTCGAGGTGCTGGCGGGCCTTGTCGAGGTCGCCCAGGCCGCGGTAAGCCAAGCCCAGTGGGTAGTGCACCACGGTCGCGGCGGGGTTCTGGCGCAGGACGGCCTCCAGGTGGTCGGCGGCGGCGGCGTGGTCGCCGACCGCCGCAGCGGCGCGACCGAGCTGGAACCGCACCACCTCGGAGCTCCCGCGGCTGACCTCGGAAAGCGTGAGTTGGACCTGCGTGTGGTCTGCATCGACGGCAAGGTCTTCCGAGACCACAGCTTGGTGGTAGCGTTGGGCATCGATACGGAGGGTCGCAAACACGTGCTCGGTCTGCGCGAAGGCGCGACGGAGACGGCGGCGGTGGCCAGCGCTGCCAGGTGCACAAGCTCCGCAACGTGCTGGGCCATCTGCCCGAGCGGCTGCACGCTTCGGTGGGCAAGGCGTTGCGGGATGCCTGGGACATGGATTCCGCGGACCGGGCGGGGCGGGTGCTGAAGCGTTTGGCGAGGTCGCTGGAACGCGACCACCCTGGCGCGGCGGCGTCCATCCGGGAGGGCCTCGAGGAAACGCTGACGGTGCAGCGGCTCGGTCTGACGGGGGCCCTCGAACGTACTCTGCGGACGACGAACATCATCGAGAACCTGATGGGGAGCGTCGAGAGCTACACGCGGCGGGTCAAACGGTGGCGCGGCGGCCAGATGATTCAGCGTTGGGTGGCGAGCGCGCTGGTGGAGGCGGCACCGCGCTTTCGGCGGGTGCGCGGCTACCGCGACCTGCGCCATCTGGTCGGCGGGCTCGACGCGCTGGCCAGCCCGACGGCGCGGTTGCTGACGTGGCGTAGAGTAGTGTAGAATGAATAGACGGCTTCGGAGCGGAAACAGGGAGTCCGCCACTCGCAAAGTTCAACAACGAACGGGACAATCCCGCAGCGGCCTCCGTTGTGGCTAAACGCTTGGTACCACAACGTTTGTACCACACGGAGGCTCCTGCTTCTACCAAAAATCACCACCTTCACGAATAATCCAGGCTAGGGTCGAATGCGGATGGTTGACAGAGTTCACTCGGGGTTTGCACGACGCGGCTCCGGCTCGCGCGCCTGGATCGTCGTCCTGGCGATGGCGGTGGCCGGCGCCGCCGCCGCCGAGGTCTTCTGTCATGAGGAGCACGCGGCCGACGAGCGTTGCGCGGTCTGCCAGCTCCCGTACCAGCCTGCCGCCGGACTCTCCGGCTCGTTGCCGATCGGACTCGCCGAGGTTGCGGAGCCCCTTGAGCGGGCTGCCGACGGCGAGTGGACCGCGTCTCCCCACTGCCGCCGCCTCCCCGCCCGCGGCCCGCCCGCCTAGTTCCCGTCACACGCTTCGATTCGTCCATCGTTGCCGACGGCGCACCGTTGCCGCAAGCGCATGAGCGTGCGCGCCGGCGGCAGCGCCGCTTGTCGCGGCCGACTGCGGTCCAGGGTCCGCGTTTCCCGACACCGCGCGTCGGTCTCGCGCCCGTCCAGGGTGCTTGTCTCCCTGACGCGCGCTCTCGGCCGCCCTGCGCGATGGAAACGGGAACAGGGATCACGAGAAGTGGAACTCGGGAAGGGAATACTGATGTACCGGAATCTGATGTACCGATTGATCGCACCAGGTATTCGTGTGGCGGCTGCGATGGCCGTCCTCACCGCGGCGCCGGTCCTTGCCCAGGAGGAGACCGGCACCGTGCTCGGCTCTGTGACACTGGAACAATACGGCTCCATTCACGGCGCGGTCGTCATCGTCGTCGGCACGGGCAAGTTCACGTTGACCGATGAACTGGGCAGGTTCGCCATCGAGGACGTGCCCGCCGGCTCCTACGAGGTCCTCGCGCAACGCGAGCACCTGACGGCGGAACGGCGCACGGTGACCGTCGATCCGGGCGGCACGGCGACGGCGGACTTCGAGATCGGACTCTCGCCCGTTCGCGAGGACGTGACGGTGACCGCCTCGGCGGGCGGAACCGAGACGACGTTCGAGGCGTTCAACGCGATCACCACCGTGGACTCGTTCGACATCGCCAGAGAGTCGGCCGTCGGTCTCGGAGACGTCGTTCGGAACGAGCCGGGCATCGCGGTCCGCGGCTTCGGCCCCGGCGCAAGCCGGCCAATCATCCGCGGCTTCGACGGCGACCGGGTGCTGATACTCGAGGACGGCGTCCGCACCGGCGACCTGTCGAGCAATTCCGGCGACCACGGAGTCGCGGTCGACCCCAACAGCGCGGAGCGCATCGAGATCGTGCGTGGGCCGGCGACGCTGTTGTACGGCTCGAACGCGGTCGGCGGGGTCGTGAACATGATCACACCCCACGAGAGCTACCGCGAGTCGCTGCTCGATGGCACGCGGGCGCAGTTCAGCGCCGACGTGGGGAGCGCGAACGCGCAGGCGGGCACCAACTTCGGTGTGCAACACGCGCGGAACGGCATGCGGTACTGGGCCGGCGGCGGCACGCGGCGGACGGACGACTACGCCACGCCCCTGGGGACCGTGGAGAACTCCGCCACCGAGTCGAGCAGCGTGCGGGCCGGGGTGGGCTGGTCGGGCGACCGGCTCTTCGCAAGTGCTGGCGTGACGGCGAACGGCGGCCAATACGGGGTGCCGTTCGCCGGTGAGTTCCACGCCCACCACGAAGGCGAGTCCGGCGGGCACGGGGACGACCACCACGACGAGACGGCGATCGCGCTCGACTGGCAGCGTCGCGCCGGACGGGTCGACATCGGTCTCCACAACCTTGGCAACCGCGTCATCGAGGGAGCACGGCTCAGCCTGAACATCGTGGATTGGGGCCACGACGAGCTGGAGGCCGAGGGCGGGAGCCAGCGCGTCGGCACCCGCTTCAACAACCGCACCGCGATCGTCCGCGCCGACCTGGACCAGCGCCAGACGGCCCGCCTGGCGGGGAGGTTCGGCGCCTGGGCGCAGGTACGGGACTTCGAGGCCACGGGATTCGAGGCGCTGGCGCCGCGGACCGACCTGTCGTCGTTCGCGGCCTTCGCCTACGAAGAGCTGAGCCTGGGGCGTTTTCGCGTGCAGTTCGGCGGTCGGGTCGACCGCGATGACTACCAGGTGGCCGAGCGTAGCGGCGGGAGTGCGCACGACGATCACGGGCACGACGATCACGGGCACGACGATCACGGGCACGACGATCACGAGGAGGGAGGGGAGCACCCGCTCGAGGCGCCCGACGCGCGCGACCGCGGCTTCGCGGGCGCGTCCGCCTCGGTCGGACTCCATGCGGCGCTCGGGGCCGGCAACGCCCTGGTCGCCAACGTGACCCGCTCCTACCGCGCCCCGGCCCTCGAGGAGCTGTACAACTTCGGTCCTCACGTCGGCACACTCTCCTTCGATGTCGGCAACCCGGACCTCGACGCCGAGTCCACCCTCGGGCTCGACCTGAGCTTGCGGCACCGGAGCGACCGCGTCCGGGGCGAGCTGAACTTCTTCATGTACGACATCGACAACTTCATCTTCGGTAACCGCAGCGGCGCGGAGATGGACAACCTGCCGGTGTTCAACATCCTGCAGGGCGACAGCCGCTTCGCCGGTTTCGACGCGCGGGGCAGCGCCCGGTTCGCCGGACAGACTTGGCTGACGCTCGGCCTCGGGTACGTCGACGCGCGGCTGACGACGACCGGCGACGCGCTGCCGCGGATTCCGCCGCTGCGGGGCACGCTGAGCCTCGACATGCCCTACGGCGGGTTCACGCTGAGCCCGCAGGTGGAGCTCGCGGGGCGGCAGGCCGACGTGTTCCGGGGCGAGACCGAGACCGACGGCTATTCCGTGGTCAACCTGCGGGCGTCTTATGTGTGGCCGCGGCAGCACACGTCGCACATCGTGTCGTTCACCGGGCACAACCTGACGAACGCGCTCTATCGCAACCACACGTCGTACATCAAGGACCGCGCCCCCGAGATGGGCCGCGGGGTCCGGATGAGCTACGCGGTGCGGTTCCATTAGTTAGGAGGGTGGGGGCGTGCTTCCAGTCCGTGCGCACGGCCGGAGGCCGGAGCAGCCCTCTCGGGCGTGGGGCTGCGCCCGGCGCTGCCCGCGGGATATCACACCCTTGACGGACTCGCGCGAACGCGCTACAAAGGTCTCCATGCGGCGAGGCCGGGCGACGCTGTTGCGGTGGGGCGCGGTCGCCGCGCTCGCGCTGCTGGCCGTGGCGGCGACGCCTCACTTCCACGCGGCGACGCCTCACTTCCACGACGAGGCGGAGGGGCGCGGCGACACGTGCGTCCTGTGCCACGTCCAGGGTTCGCCACTCATCGCTTCCATCGTTCACGAGCACCCCGATCCGGCGGTCGACGGCGCCGTCCGTGCGCCTGAGCCGGGGTACGCCCGCGCCGCCGAGATCGAGGGCCACGGCTCCCGGGCCCCTCCCGCCTGACGACTCGCCTGACCCGTAGCTCCCCGGTTGCGTAGTGCCGTCGGCGCGTCGACGGTGGTTCTGATCTTCAATGCGTTGGAGGGGGGGAGTCCCGGTGATCCGCCCGGGATCCCGATCGAGATCCATGAGCGAAGTCCTGACGATGGACGCGCCGTCCGCGTCCGAGGCCGCCGCGTCGGTGCCCGTTCTGGAGGCCCGGGGGTTGTCCAAGCGGTACGGTGACACGGAGGCCGTCACCGGTCTCGATCTCCGCGTGGGGGCCTCGGAGATCTACTGTCTGCTCGGTCCGAATGGCGCGGGCAAGACGACCACCATCCACCTGTTCCTGGGCTTCCTCGAGCCGACGGCGGGGAGCGTGCACGTGATGGGCCTCGACGTCGCGGCGGCGCCACTGGAGTCGAAGCGGCGCCTGGCCTACATCCCCGAGCAGGTCATGCTGTACCGCAACCTCAGCGGGCTCGAGAACCTGGAGTACTTCGCCGCGCTGGGCGGCGGGGGGGCGCTGGCCCCGGACCGGCTCACCGACATCCTGGTCGGCGCGGGACTGCCGTCCGACGCGGTCGACCGCCGCGTGTCCGAGTACTCCAAGGGCATGCGGCAGAAGGTCGGCATCGCCATCGCCGTGGCCAAGGAGGCCGGCGCGCTCCTGCTCGACGAGCCCACGTCGGGTCTCGACCCCCAGGCCTCGAACGAGTTCTCCGAGCTGCTCGAGCGGCTCAGGGACCGCGGCGTCGCGGTGCTCATGGCGACCCACGACCTTTTCCGCGCCAAGGAGACGGGCACGCGGGTCGGCATCATGCGGCACGGGCGCCTCGTCAACGAGATGAGCACCGACGAGATCGGCCACGCCGATCTCGAGCGCATCTATCTGGAGCACATGCGCGAGTAGCGGCCGGCGGCGAAGGCCCGCGTTGCCCCGCGCCCGGCGGGCGCCGTCGGACGGCGGGGGCGCCCGCCCGACGAGGGGTGAGGGGGGCGCGGGTCTGGCGCTTGCAGCGACGAACGACTCAGCCGGGCGGGGGGCATTGCTGCTTCGATGCAGCGGGGACTATCGCCACCGGCTGACAAAGCGGCAATCGGAGGCGGGGCGGGACACTGGCGGTCGCGCGGCCACGGTTGCCGGGCAAGGGAGTCACCGATGATCAAGCACATCGTCCGGAAGGAGTTCACCGACGTGGTTCGGGACGGCCGCTTCCGCTGGTGCGCGGCCCTGGTGGGGGCGCTGCTCCTGGTCTCGCTGGGCCACGGCTGGGTCCAGGCGCGCCAGGCGCAGGAGGAGCTCGCGGCGGCGCAGGCCACCGCCCGCGACCACTGGGAGTCGCAGGGCGAGAAGAACCCCCATTCGGCCGCCCACTACGGCATCTACGCGTTCAAGCCCCGCCTCGCCCTGTCCTTCGTCGACGAGGGGGTGGACCCCTACACCGGCACGTCGGTGTGGCTGGAGGCGCACCGGCAGAACGAGTTTCTCATGCGCCCGGCCCAGGACGCGACGGCCGCCCAGCGCGTCGGGGCCCTGACGGCGGCGCAGGTCCTGCAGAACCTCGTCCCGCTGCTCATCATCCTGCTGACGTTCGGCGCGCTCGCCGGCGAGCGCGAGCAGGGCACGCTGCGCCAGCTTCTCGCCACCGGCATCGGCCGGCGCGACCTGGCCGTGGGCAAGGCCCTGGGCATCGCGGGCGCGCTGATGCTGCTGCTCGTGCCCGCGGCGGTCGTCGGCGCGGCAGCCCTCGTCGTCGGGAGCCCGGGTCCGGGCGCCTCGGCGCTGGCGCGGGGCGCGGTCCTGTCCGGCGTCTACCTGGCCTACTTCGCCGCGTTCGTGGGGCTGGGGCTGGCCGTGTCGGCGTGGGCGCGCTCGGCGCGCACCGCGCTGGTCGTCCTGCTGGGGGTCTGGGTGGTGAACGGACTCGTGGCCCCGCGGGCCGCGGTCGATCTGTCGAAGTGGCTCCATCCGACGCCGTCGGCGGTCGAGTTCGCGCGCACCCTCGAGCGGGAGATGGCGGCCGGCGTCGAGGGCATCGAGCGCCCGGACCGCGCCGCGCTCACCGAGCGGCTCCTCGCGGAGCACGGCGTGGAGCGGGTCGATGACCTGCCGGTCAACGAGGCGGGATTCTACCTGCAGGAGAGCGAAGAGTTCGGGAACCGCATCTTCGACCGCAACTACGGCGCGTTGTGGGACACCTTCGAGCGCCAGGGCCTCGTGCACGAGGCACTCGCGGTGGCGGCGCCGCTGCTCGCGGTGCGCACGCTCTCGATGGGGCTGGCCGGCACCGACGTCGAACAGCATCGCCACTTCGCGACGGCGGCCGAGACGTACCGCCGGGACCTGATGCGGCAGATGAACTACGACCTCGCCGAGAACTCCCGCAGCGGCGACTTCTCGTACGTCGCCGGGTCGGAGCTCTGGACGCAGGTGCCGCCCCTGCAGTACGACGCGCCGACGTTGGGCTGGGTCCTCGAGAACCGGATCCTGTCGCTCCTGGCGCTGGGGCTGTGGCTGGCCGGCGCGGTCGTGCTCGCGGCGAAGCGCGTCCGGCTCGCGGAGGTGGCGTAGCCATGATCCTGCGCACCGTCCTTCTCAACGAGTGGCGTCTCCTCGCGGCCGACCGGGCGTTGCGCGTCGTCCTGGGGGTCTTCGCGGTCCTCTTCGTCTACGCGCTGGCCAACGGCATGGCCTGGGCGAGCTTCCAGGAGCGGACGGTGGAGGCGGCGCGAACCGGCAACGCGGAACGCGTCCAGGCCCTGG
The DNA here is from genome assembly GCA_965199675.1 of Vicinamibacterales bacterium. Taxonomy (GTDB): domain Bacteria; phylum Acidobacteriota; class Vicinamibacteria; order Vicinamibacterales; family UBA8438; genus JAJEEA01. The sequence goes on from CBDATI010000021.1 coordinate 11,262, forward strand.
AGCAGGAGCTGGCCGACATCGCGAACGGCGGGCAGCCGTCGTCGCCCTTCCGCGACCCCCGCGCGCCCAACGTCCTCGGCGGGGCCCGGGGCGCCCACGCCGCGGTGCTCGAGCCGGGGCCCCTGACCGCCCTGGCCGTCGGTCAGAGCGACCTCCTGCCGTACTACTATGACGTCAGCATCTACACCAACGAGGCGTCGTTCCAGCAGAACGGAGAGGTCGAGAACCCCCTCAACCTGATGGTGGGGCGCTTCGACCTCGCCTTCGTGACGGTGTACCTGCTGCCGCTGCTGGTCCTCGCCCTCAGCTACAACGTCCTCTCGGACGAGCGCGAGCAGGGGACGCTGGCCCTGACGCTCTCGCAGCCCGTGTCGGCGCGCGATGTCGTGCTCGCGAAGCTCGCATTTCGCGCCGTCCTCGTGGTGGGGCTGGCCGCGGCGGTCTCGCTGCTCGGCATCCTCGCCACGGGGGGCTTCGGTTCGCCCGGCCGGGTGCTCCTCTGGTGCGGGACGGTGACCGTGTACGCGCTGTTCTGGTTCGCGCTCGCGGCGTGGGTCAACGGCCTGCGGCGGTCCTCTGCCTGGAACGCCACCGCCCTCGTGGGGGCGTGGCTCGTCCTGGTGGTGGTGCTGCCGGCCGCCGTCAACATCGCGGCGGGACTGCTGCACCCGCTGCCGTCCCGGGTGGAGATGATCACCGCCCAGCGCGAGGCCTCGAACGACGCCGTCAACCGCCGCAGCGAGCTGCTCGCGCGCTACCTGGAGGACCATCCGGAGATGGGCGGGGTGGTGGCCGACCAGCCCGGCCAGGCCGCGCTCGCCTGGGCCGCCACCGACGCCGTCAATCGCCGCCTGGAGGAGGTGACCGCGGTGCACGACGCACGCCGCGCCGACCAGCTCGCGGTGGTGCGCCGTTACCGCTTCCTGTCGCCGGCGCTCCTGGCCCAGGAGGTGCTCGTCGACGCGGCGGGGACGGGCGACGCGCGCTTCGCCAGCTTCCAGTCGCAGGTGCGCGGCTTCGCCGACGAGTGGCGGCAGTTCTTCGTGCCGGCGATTCTCGCCAGCGAGCGCATGGACGCCGGGGTGCTGCCCGAGGTGCCGGTCTTCACGTTCATCGACGAGGGATCGGCCGACGTGGCCCGTCGTGCGCTCGTTCCTCTCCTCGTCCTCGGCGGCCTGGTCGCGCTGGTGAGCGCCGGCGCCGCCGTCCGGCTGGGTCGGGTGCGCGGCGCCGACTGATCTCTGCGGCTGCCGCGTCGGCCCGCCGATTCCGGGTCGGCACGGCAGCCGCGCGCGCACCTCTCCTCGTCGCCGCGCTTTCGCAAGTTGACACTTTTCCGCGGGACTGCCCGGCGCCGGCGAAGCGGTTTCAGGGCTGCTGACGTTGTCGGAGCCAGGGCGAGGCGCCCGCAAGGAGCAAGGAGTTGACGATCATGAATGACATCACGCGACGGACGTTCTTCGGTCGAGCGGCGGCAGGGGCGGTCGGGGCCGCCGCGGTAACGGCTGGTCTGCCCGGCTCGATGCGCGCTCTTGCCCAGACCCGGCGCGCCGCGGCGCCGAGCGGTCCTCGCGCCGACTGGCTGGCGTTGACCGACGAGGCGGTGCTGGAGCCGGAGTTGCCCATCATCGACCCGCACCACCACCTGTGGGATCGCCCCGGCAATCGCTACCTCCTGGAGGAGCTGCTCGAGGACACGAACACCCACAACGTCCGTCAGACCGTCTTCGTCGAGTGCAGCTCGATGTATCGGGCGGACGGTCCGGAGGAGCTCCGGATCGTGGGCGAGACGGAGTTCGTGCAGGGCGTCGCCGCCATGAGCGCGAGCGGCCAGTACGGCGAGACCCGGGTGGCGACCGGCATCGTGGGGTCGGCCAACCTGCTCCTCGGCGACCGCGTGGCGTCGGTGCTCGATGCGCAGGTCGCCGCCAGCCCGCAGCGCTTCCGGGGCGTCCGCCATCGCGCCGCCTGGGCGGAGCCGCCGGTCGTGGCGCGGCGTCCGACCGGGCCCGAGCACCTGCTCCTCGATTCCGAGTTCCGTCGCGGCTACGCACACCTCCGCCCCTACGGGCTCACGTTCGAGGGCTGGGTCTATCACACCCACATCGCCGACCTCGCCGACCTCGCCGACGCGTTCCCCGACACCACCATCATCTTCAACCACCTCGGCGGGCCCATCGGGATCGGGCCCTACGCGGGACGCCGCGACGAGGTCTTCGAGGTCTGGAAGCCGGCCGTGACCGAGCTGGCCCGACGTCAGAACGTGGTGGCGAAAGTGGGCGGGATCCAGATGGTCGTGAACGGCTACGGCTGGCACGAGCGCGACCGACCGCCAACCTCGGACGAGTTGGCCGCGGCCAACGGCGACTGGTATCGCCACATCATCGAGGCGTTCGGGCCGCGGCGCTGCATGTTCGAGAGCAACTTCCCGGTCGACAAGCTGTCGTGCTCGTACACCGTACTCTGGAACCAGTTCAAGAAGCTGACGCAGGGGTTCTCGGCCGACGAGCGGGCGGCGATGTTCCACGACACTGCGCTGCGGGTCTACCGGCTCCCGCGGGTATGACAGGGCAGGAGACGACGGTCGGATGGACGGTTCAATCAGGAAACGGAGAGGCTTTCTCATGAAGGTAATGGCTGCATTCACACATGGCCGCAGAACACTCACATTGATTCCCGTTGTGATTCTTGCCTCGCAAGTCATCACCAATGTGACAGCCGCCGCTCAGGATCTGGAGGTGACCCGCTACGTCCGGTTCACCGACGACACCGGCACGCACAGCGGCATCGTCGAAGGAGAGTCGATCCGCGTGCTCGACGGCGACCCGATCTTCGACGATGGGGTAGGCCCGAGTGGCCGCACGGTCGCGCTGGGAGACGTGGAGCTGGAGATCCCCGTCAATCCTGACAGGGTGCCCCACGTCCTCGGAGTCGCCATCAACTCGAACAATCCGAACGGCGACCCGGTCGAAGTCGAGCATCCGGTCTGGTTTGGCAAGGCGACGACTTCGCTTGCCAAGAACGGCGCTCCGGTCGAGGTTCCCTTTGGCGCGACGAACTTCAACTTCGAGGGCGAGCTCGCGCTCATCATCGGGCGAGAGGGTCGGCACATCCCCGAGTCCGAGGCGATGGCCCACCTTTTCGGTGTGGCGGTCGGCAATGACTGGAGCGAGAACGACTGGTGCGGAGAACGACGGGGCACCGAAGAGCCGAGTCATGTTTTTTGCAAGGCGGGCGATACGTTCGCCTCCCTGGGCGACCAGGTGGTCACCGGGCTCGACCTGAGCGATCTCGAGCTGACGGTCAGGCTGAACGGGGTGGTCGCCGCACAGGGCTCCACCGCATACTTCCGTAACGATCCGGCCGCGCTCATCAGCAAGCTGAGCCACTATGTGACGCTCAAGCGCGGCGACGTCATCTACACCGGGACGGTTGCGCCTCCGCAACTGCCCGGGACACGGCGTCAGCTCTGGCAGGACGATATCGTCGAGGTCGAGATTGAGGACATCGGCATAGTGAGCAACCAGCTGGTGCGCACGACCCGGCAGACCGTCTCGGGTCCCGCGCTTCCCGAGGCGGACGGCGTGAGCACCCATGTGCGCTTCCGGCACTCGGACGGCCACTCGTTCGGCATGTTGGAGGGCGAGCTGATTCGCGAGCTCGATGGGGATCCCGTAGAGGGAGGCGCGGCGCCGACCGGACGTACTTTCGATGCCGCCGATGTGGAGTTGGGGTTGCCCGTCGATCCGGATCAACCGGGCCGGAAAGTCCTGGCGGCAGCGGCCAACTATCACCCGACCAATGGTCCGCCCAGACAGGTGCCCCATCCCAGGTACTTCTTCAAACACTCATCCGGGTTGAGCACCGATGGCGGCGAGGTCGAACTTCCGCCCGAGGCAGAGCTGGTCGTTCCAGAGGGTGAGCTGGTGCTCGTGATTGGCCGCCGCGGCCGACATATACCGGAGAGCGAGGCCCTGGACTACGTGTTCGGTGTCGCGGCCGGCAACGACTGGTCTGAACTGTCATGGATAACGGCCGGGCGGGGAACGAGGGCGCTCAAATTCGTCGGCAAAGCCACCGATTCCTGGTCGGGTCTTGGCAACACCATCGTCAGGGGTCTCGACTACAGCGACCTCGAGGTCACCACGCGAGTCAATGGTGAGCTCCTCTCCCAGGGGCGGACGGCCACGATGATCAATCGTCCGGCCCGGCTCGTCAGTTACTTGTCCCGCTACATGACGCTCGAGCCTGGCGACCTCATCTATACAGGCGCGATATCGCCGGTCCCGGGGATGCGGCGGAACATGCAGGTGGGCGACGTGGTCGAGGTGGTCGTGGAGAGTGTTGGAACGATGGAGCAGGAGGTCGTCGCGATGCCGGCGTGGCCTCATGGGAACCCCTGAGTCGGCACTTTACCGGAATCGCGATGTTCCCGTCGGGGTCGAAGGCGACGCCGTTGGGCCGGGCGTGGGCGGGGTGGCCTGCCAGCCCGGCCAGGCGCTCGCCTCGGCCGCCGGCGGGGTTCTCTCCGCGGCGCTACGTTTCCCTCGCTCCCTTGCGAGCAGCCTCCTTCCAACCACGGGCCACGTCTCGTGTCGGGCGGATCTGTCCCCGGCGCAGGCTTTCTCGCTCCCTCGCCGGCGGCTTCCTCCAAACCAACGGGATCGTTCTCGTGTCGGGATTCAGGACTTCGTCAGGGAAACTTAGGAGAAACTTCAGTTGCCGGGCGCTCCATACCGTCACAAACTCTGACGCTGAGTCTGGACGTCATGAGGAGCGCAGTTGTCGACAATCAATCGGACCAATGGACGGCGGAGTTGGCGCGGGATGCGCCTGCTCGCGGTGTGGATGGTGGCGGCGTTGGGGCTGCTGGAGGCTCGGCCGGCGCAGGGACAGGGGATTGGCTCGGTGCAGGGCACGGTCGTGGACGACGGCGGGGGAGCGCCGTTGGCGGGGGCCACCGTCACCCTGGAGGAGCTCGGTCTCTCGACGACCACGGCGGCGGACGGGGCGTTCGTCATGGCCGGCGTTCCCGCCGGCGACTACATCCTGACGGTGACCCGGGAGGGTTACGCACCGCTCGCATCCAGCGTCACGGTGGCCGCGGGGGCGGTCGTTCCCCTCGCCCTGCGGCTTCCGGCCGCGGAGTTCGAGGAGCTGGTGGTCGTCACCGGCGTCGTGGGTGAGCTGGGCCTGGCCGAGGAGACGGCCACGGGCAGCCGGCTGGGCCTGAGGGCGCTGGACGTACCGGCGTCCATCGATGTCGTCGACAGCTCGGTGATGGAAGCGCGTGGCCACCTGCGACTCAGCGATGCGGTCGAGACCACGCCCGGGGTCCTCGCGGGGCAGAACCCGGCCGCGCCGTCGAACTTCTCCATGCGTGGGTTCACGGGGTCGCAGATCACGGTCCTGCGCGACGGCATCTGGCTCGGCCCGGCCAACATGGTCATGCGGCCGCAGAATACCTTCAACCTCGATCGGGTGGAGGTGCTGCGGGGACCGTCGTCCGTTCTCAACGGGCAGGGGGCGGTGGCCGGCGCCGTCAACGCCATCACGAAGCAGGCCACGCCCACCGCTGCCCACGAGTGGAACGCGCTCTTCTCCTACGGTCGCTTCAACACCAACCAGACGTCGGTCGGGGTGAACGGACCGGTGAGCGAGTCGCTCTGGTACCGGCTCGACTTCAGCCGCTACGGCTCGGACGGCCACGTCGAACGGATGAACCCGAGTTCGTCCAACATCACCGGCAGCCTGTTGTGGCGGCCCGAGCCGCGTGCGGAGCTGCGCTTCAGCTTCGACCTGCTCGACGACGACGTCGGGTCGTACTTCGGCACGCCCCTGCTGCCGACCGCCCACATCGTCGAACCGCTCGACGTCGTCACGACGACGACCGGTGAGGGCATCGACGCGCGGACGCGCTTCCTCAACTACAACGTGGGAGACGCGGTGAACGACTCGCGGCAGCTCCTGCTGCGCTCCGACGCCGAGGTCCGCCTGGCCGACGGCGTCACGCTGCGCAACATCGCCTACGGGTTCGGGGCGGATCGCGACTGGCAGAACGGCGAGGGCTTCCCCTATTGCACGGCCGTCTTCGACGTCTGCCGACGGGTGGGCGAGGTGCAGCGCTACTACGGCTACTTCTGGCTCGACCACGACCAGCGGCTGGTCGGGGACCGCCTGCAGCTCGACGTGCGCACGCCGACGGCGGGCGGCGAGAACCGGCTCGCGATCGGGTTCGAGGCGTTCGCGCTGGACTTCGAGCGGACGCGCGGGTTCCGGCTCGACGTGGCGCAGGGGCCGGGCGATGGCGTCGATCTGCTGGACCCGGCGCCGGGCGTCTACGGACCGCGGGAGCTGCGCGGCATCGCGCCGACGACCATCGACTCGCGCGCCCTCTTCGTCGAGAACTCCCTGCCTCTGACCAGCCGCGTGCGGTTGACGGGGGCGCTGCGCTACGAGGCGATGGACCTCGATCGCGTCAACCTGAATGCGGCGGGCGAGCCCGAGGGCGGGGGCTTCGAGCGCGCGTTCCGGTGGTGGAGCTGGCGCGCCGGCGCGGTCGTGAACCTCCGGAGCGACCTCGTCGCCTACGGGCAGGTCAGCAACGCGAAGGACCCGGTGAACGCCAACCTCTTCCTCGTCAACGCCAACCAGGACTTCGACCTCACCGACGCCCGCCAGTGGGAGGTCGGTCTGAAGGCGGACCTCGCCGGCGGGGGGGCGCAACTGACCGCGGCGTGGTGCGGAGCATCGACATCGAGCGTGACGACGTGCTGGAGCAGTTCGCTCGCGACAGCGACATCGAGCGTGACGACGTGCTGGAGCAGTTCGCTCGCGACAGCGCCACGACCATCGGGCATCGCCTCGCGTGGCCTCGAGCTGGCGGCCGCGGCCAGTCCGGGGGCGAACGCGCGCCTCGGGGCGAGCGTAGCCTGGACCGACGCGACCTTCGCACCGTCGGCCAACTTCGTGCAGTTCGCGGGGAACACCCCCCCGAACGTGCCGACGGTCCTCACCAACCTCTGGGCCAGCGTCCGCAACGTCGGCGGGGGACCTGTCGAGATCGGCGGCGCGGTGCGCGCGATCGGCGACCGGCAGGCCAACAACGCCAACACGATCGTCCTGAACGGCTACACGCGAGCCGACGCCTGGGTGGCGTGGGAGCGCGACCGCGTCCGGGTGGCGTTCAACGTGGACAACCTCACCGACGCGGCGTACGCCTCCTGGTCCCACGTGTTCTACCTCGGGCAGACAGACCCGTCGTTCTTCTACGCCAACAACCTGATGCTCGGCGCGCCGAGGACGTACTCGGTCGTGCTCCAGACGCGCTTCTGATCACGGTCATGGGGCTGCGGGTCGGGACGGCGGCTCGACTCGCGTCGGGCGTGCGGCGCTGGTCGATCTGGACGCACCGCTACATCGGGATTCCCCTCAGCCCGCTGTTCGTGCTCTGGTTCGTCTCCGGCGTGGTGATGATGTACACGGGCGGCATGCCGGAGCTGACGCCGGAGGAGCGGCTCCAGCGGCGGCTTCCCCTCGACCTGTCTCGGGTGCGCCTGACGCCGGCCGCGGCCGCCGACGCCGCCGGCGTCCAACCGCCGCCGGTGGAAGCGAAGCTGCTGTCGGTTGCCGGGCGGCCGTCGTACCGCTTCGACGGCGTCACCGTGTTCGCCGACGACGGCGCGCGGCTCTTGCCGATCGGGCCCGACGAGGCGCGGGAGGTCGTGCGGCGGTTCACCGGCGCACCGCTATCGGCGCTGGCGTACGAGGGGCTCGTCGAGCGGCCGGACCAGTGGATGCTGATTGCGCAGCAGTTCCTTCCGGCCCACAGGTTCGCGGTGTCGGACGGCGCCGGCACCCAAGTGTACGTTGAACGCCGCACCGCCGAAGTGGCGATGGTGACCACGCGCCGAAGCCGGGCGCTCGCCTGGCTCGGCGCCATTCCCCACTGGTTCTATCTTCCCGCGTTGCGGGTGGATCGCCCGCGTTGGGAAGCCGTCATCGTCTGGACCTCGGCGGTTGGCTGCCTGGTCGCGGTCTCGGGCTTTCTGCTCGGCGTGCTGCAGTTTCGGTGGCGCCGGACCCGCCGCGGCCGGCCGCGCATTCCCTACGTCGGCGGGCTCCGCTGGCACTACCTCACCGGTGTCGTCTTCGGGCTCACGACGGCGACGTGGGCCTTCAGCGGCCTGCTGTCCGTGCAGCCGTTCGCGTGGATGACCGCGGAGGGCCTGCACGTGCCCTCCGGTGCGCCCGCCGGCGGGCCGCTCGCGCTGGCCGACTTCCCGGCGATTGACCCGGCCGGGTGGGACTGGGCCACCGCCGGCCGGCCGGTCAGCGAGGTGACGCTCCTGCGCATCGACGACGGGGCGTACTACCACGTGCGGCTGGCGCGCGGGTCGGCGGCCCCGGCGGAACCGGGAGGGTCGGACCGGTTGCTGCTGGAAGCGGGGACGCTGGCGCCGCGGCGAGCCCCGGTCGACGCCGGCCAACTCGCGGCGCGGCTGCGGGCGGCCCTGCCTGCCGCACCGATGACCGACGCGGTGCAGCTCGACGAGTACGACGCCTACTACTACGGTCGCGGCGCGGGACGGCCGCCGCTGCCTGCGGTGCGCATTCGGTTCGCCGACCCCATGCGAACCTGGATCTACGTGGATGCGACCACCGCCCGAATCGTCCGGACCGTCCATCGATACGATCGTCTCGAGCGCTGGCTGTTCAACGGGCTGCACAGCCTCGACTTCGCCTTCTGGTACGACCGGCGGCCGCTCTGGGATGTCGGGCTGATTGCGCTCATGATGGGCGGACTGGCGTCCACCGGCCTCGGCGTCTGGCTCGGCGCCGGGCGGGTCCGTCGGGCGCTCGGCCGCCTGCGGGCGCGTCTCTGATGGATGAACCGACGGGGCCGCGCCGGCCGCGGGGCGAGCCGCGTTGACGCAGAAGACCGTCTGACCAACGGGACCGACTACCCGAACCCCGGCCGGTGCGGGACGCCGAAGCGCCGCTGGTCCACCCGGATCCGCGGTCCACCCTCTGACCCGACAGCGGTCGGCGTGGGACCCAGGCGCTGGCGTCCGCGCCGGCGCGCCTCCCGGGTCGATGCCGGCGCGGTCGTGGTCGTGGTCCCCGGCGCAGACGCCTACGCCAAGTGCACCGTCCGTCCCCCGACCACCGTGCGCACGACGGCGATGTTCTTGATGTCGTCGGGGTCGGCGTCGTGCGGGTCGCGCTCGAGGACCACGAAGTCGGCGAGTTTCCCGGCCGTGATCGAGCCCTTGTCGCGCTCCTCGTAGGACGCCCGCGCCCCGTGCAGGGTGCCGATGCGCAGCGCCTCGTCCACCGTCACCCGCTGGTTGCCTCCCCACACCTGGCCGTTGAAGTCCCGGCGGGTCACCATGCTCTGCATGGCCATGAGCGGCTCGAACGGCCCCGGCGTGTAGTCGGACGCCCCCGGCACGGGGATGTCGTAGTCGAGGAACGAGCGGTGCGCGAACATCCACTCCATCTTCGCGGCGCCGTACTCGCGCCATTTCTCGCCGTGGAAGTGGACGTAGGTCCAGAACGGGGTCGGGATTGATCCGGTGTCGCGGATGCGCCGCAGGAGGTCGGGGTTGACGAGCGAGCAGTGCTCGATGCGGTGCCGGCGATCGGGATGCGGCCAGCGGGCGAGGACCCGCTCGTAGGCGTTCAGCACCATGTCGATGGTGACGTCGCCGTTGGCATGGATGCCGACCTGCCAGTCGTGGCGGTGCGCGTCTTCGACGACCTCGTGGATCTCCGCCTGCGACATCGTCTGGATGCCGTAATCGTCGGGCCGGCCCTCGAACGGCGTGCTCATCCGCATGGTGCGTTCCGAGGCCGACCCGTCGGCGCTGAATTTCACGCCGCCGATGCGCACCCACTCGTCACCGAAGCCGGTGTAGACACCCGCGTTGCGCAGTTGCTCGTAGGGGCCGCGGACCATCGCGTAAACGCGGTGGCGCAGTTCGCCCACCCGGCGGGCGTCCTGGTAGGCGACGAGCCGGCCGCGGCCGGCGCCTGCGTCGTGGACGGTGGTGAGACCGGCCGCGGTCATGAGCCGCGAGATGTGGGCCATGCCCTCGCGGGCGCGCGTCCGCAGCTCCTCCTCGCTGAGGTCCTCCCGTTCGCCGACGTCGGCGAAGACGTCCCGCGCATGCTCGGCCACCATGCCCGACAGCTCACCGTCGGGGCCGCGCGCGAAGCGGCCGTCGGGGGGGTCGGGGGTGTCGCGGGTGATGCCGGCGAGCTCGAACGCCCGGCTGTTGAACCAGTTGGTGTGCCCGCCGCGGTGGGCCACGTTCACGGGATGGTCGGGCGCCGCCTCGTCGAGGTGGGTCCGGTGCAGGGGGCCGTCGACCACCTTCGTGTCGTCGAACATGAAGCCGCGCACCCAGCGTCCCGGCGGCGTGTCGAGGGCCTTGGCGCGCAGGGCCCGCTGGATCTCGGCGACGGTCCCGAGGTTGGTGTTCACGCCGTACAGCTCGTTCACGCCGCTGGGGTGGGCGTGGGTGTCGATGAATCCCGGGGTGACGGTCATCCCCTCGGCGTCGATCACCTCGGTGCCCGGGCCGACGAGGTTCTGGATGTCGTCGGTGGCGCCCACCGCGATGAAACGGTTGCCCCGCACCGCGAACGCCTCGGCGCGGGGCAGCGCCTCGTCGACGGTGTGGACGCGGGCGTTGACGACGGCGAGATCCGGCGGTCCTTCTGTGGCGGCCGGCTCCTGCGCCGCCGCGACGGGCAGCTTCGCCGCGCCGACGCCGCCGGCGAGCACCGCGCTCAGGCCCAGAAACTCTTTCCGTGTGTATGTCGCCATCCCAATCTCTCCGGTCGCCCGTCGCACGCTGTCCCGCCATGCCGCACGGACGCCACCCGCACCCTGCGCGAGCCGCGTTGTCCCCGCGGGGCGGTGGCCGGCCGCGCCGGTCCCGCCTCCGGCCGTTCAGTAGTCGCTCGCGTCGAGCGACACCCGGATGATCTCCTCGTCGTTCCGCACCAGCACGTGGCGGTTGGCGAACGCCGGGTGCGCCCACACCACGAGCCGGTCGCTCTGGCCGTGGCGGAAGCGCGACCGCGTCCCCGCGCGGCTGCCGCCGTAGCCGGACCGCGACGTAGGGTGGATGAGGTGCGTGCGGTCGAGCTCGTCGTAGCCCTCGGGGTGGAACCGCGCGATGATGAGGTCGCCGTTCTCGTTGTAGACGAAGTGGCGGTCCTCGTGACGGACGAAGTAGGCCGAGCCCCAGCGGTTGCGGTTGGTCAGCCCCTCGGCCTCCCACACCCGTTCGCCGGTGGCGGCGAGCAGGCCCCGCACCTGCCCGTGGCTGCCGATGCCGTAGATGTGGTCGCCGACGACCAGCGGCGTGGTCATCACCGAGTGCAGGCCCGTCTCTTCGGCCACCTCGATGCCGTTGTCGACCACCCGGCGGCTGCCGTCCTTCCACAGCGCGGTGGCGGCGGGCCGGTCGAGGGCGAGCCGCATCATCATCGAGCCGCTGTAGAAGCCCGAGATGAACAGGTGGTTGCCGGCGTGCACGGCGTCGGCGACGGTCATGTTGGCCCGCCCCTCGAACGGCTCCTCCCAGTACACCTCGCCGGTCTCGGGGTCGAGCGACGAGAGGCCGCGCGGATGCCAGACGATGAGCTGCCGGGCCCCGCCGGCCTCGATGATGAGCGGCTGGTTGTAGCCCATCTCCGTCCGGCTCTCCAGGGCCCGCCACACCTCGGCGCCGGTGTGCTTGTCGAACGCCATCACGAGGGCGTCGGGTTCGCCCCCCACCAGGAAGATCACCCGGTCGCCGTCGACGAGCGGCGCGCTCGACGTGCCCCAGATGGGAATGCTGGTGCCGTACTCCGCCACGGTGTCCTTCTCCCAGAGGACCGTCCCGGTCGCGGTGTCGAGGCACAGGATGCGTCCGGTCGCTCCCGTCACGTAGACCCGGTCGCCGTCCACGGTGGGCGTGGCGCGGGGGCCGGTCGCGTAGGTGAACATCAGCATCCGGTAGGTGGTGGTCCACTCGTGGGCCCAGAGCACCTCGCCGGTCTCCTCGTCGAGGGCGAGGAGGCGCTCGACGCCGTCCATCGTCCGCGGCTCCGTCTCGACGTAGTCGAGCACGAAGACGCGCCCGTCGGCGACGGCGGGGCCGGCATAGCCGCCGTTCACCGGGGCCCGCCACTTCACGGTGAGCCCGGTGTCGGGGAACGCCTCGAGAATGCCGGTCTCGGTCCAGACGCCCCGCCGCTCTTCGCCCCGCCACTGGGGCCAGTCCTTGGCGGACAGGCCGGCCACCGCGGTCAGCGCGAGCAGGCCGGCGACGATGGAAACGCGGAGCGCGCGGGCTTGTCCGCGCCTCCGCTCGATGGCGCGACTGAGCGTGGATGGCTGCATGACGAGGCCTCCTCGAGAAGGGCCCATGGCGGGGTCGCGCCGCCGTGCCGGTGGAGGGGCGACAGCGGGGTGGCCGCGTCACGGAACCCGGGCTGGTCCGCGCCCGGGCCGCGGAACCGACCGCGGTCCCGGGCGGGTGACGCGCGCTACTGGCCCAGATAGTCGTCGTCGCTCACCGGCTCGAGCCAGTCGGTCGGGCCCTCGCCGCCGACGACGGTGAGCTGCACCATGTGCGAGTCGGGGGCGGCGCCGTGCCAGTGCACGACTCCGGGGCCCGCGTAGTAGGGCACGCCCGGCTCCATCTCCTGCAGCGCTTCGCCGCGCACCTGGGTGCGGCCGCGACCCTCCAGGGCCATGATCACCTGGAACCCGCCGTGGCTGTGCCAGTTCGACCGCGCGCCCGCCTCGAACCGCAGGCGCAGGGCGCGGATGTCCGACGAGTCCGGCCGCGTCGGGTCGCCGCCCACGAAGTTGCTCTGGGCCGCGGTGATCGTCGGGCCCTGTCCCACCATCCACGCCCCGGCCGCCACGAGCACGAGGGCCGCCATCAGACCGAACCGCGAGCCGATTCGTCCCGCCATGTCCATCCTCCTGTCGTTCGTCCAGTTCCAGTTCCGTCGCCGAAGATCCTGAACCCCTCGAGACGGCGAAGCAACCCTTCCGAAACCGGCGAGGACCTCGCCCCGCCGGCGCCTTCCCCGACCCCGCGCGGCCGCCGGATCTGCCGGCGGCGCGGAGCCCGCCAATCGGCGCCCCGAGGCTCCGCTCGGCGCCCCAACCGACCGGCGGGAGCCCGCCGTTCACGGCGCAGGCCCCCGGTCCCGTAACCGTATCACGGCCCGCCCCCTGATCGGCGGCGTCCGGCCCGGCGGGACGGACGCGCCTCACACGATCTCCGGGATGTACTTCTCGCGCGCGAGATGCCAGAGCGACGCGAGGAACGCGGTCAGGGGGATGGCGACGATCAGCCCGAGGATGCCGCCGAGCGCGGTGCCCCAGAAGAAGACGGCGACGATGATCGCCATGAAGTGCAGCCCGGTGCGCTCTCCCATGATCTTCGGGGTCAGGACCCAGCCCTCGATCTGCTGCACCACCAGCACCACCGCGAGCACCAGCACGCACGTCAGCCACCCGCCGTCGGCCTGGAAGAACGCGATGGGTATGGCGACGGCGAGGCCGATCATGTTCCCCAGATAGGGGATGACGTTGAGGAGCCCGAGGGCGAGGCCGATGACGAACCCGTAGCGCAGGCCGACGAGGCTGAAGCCGGCCGCGAACAGCAGTCCCTGCAGGAGGGCGATGACGAGCTGGCCGCGGAAGAACGCCACCGTGATGTCCACGAACTCGTGCAGCAGGTAGGTCACGTCGGCGCGGGTCTCCGGCTTCAGGAACGGCAGCACGCGGTCGGTGTCGAGCCGGAAGCCGGCGGTGAGGAAGTAGGCGAAGTAGACCGGGGTGATGATCCACGACAGCAGGGCGGTGAGCCCGCGTGCGAGGCCGAAGCCCACGGTGACCGCCTGCACACTCATCGTCTGGAGCCATTCGAAGATTGCGGCCTGCTGCGCGACCGCGATCTCGCGCAGCCGATCGCCGAGGCCCGACGACGCGAGCATCTCGCTGGCCCGCGGGAGCTCGTCCTCGAGGCGCGCGCGGGCGCTCGCCCACCACTCCGGCACCTGCGCGGCGAGACCGACGAGCTGTTCGATGGCGAGGTTCCCGAAGAACGCGGCGAAGACGCCCAGCGGCGCGAGGGCGGACAGGAAGACGGCGGCGACCGCGGCCGGGACCGGCAGCCGCCCGGCGTCGCGCAGCCAGTCGTAATAGGGGCGGAACACGAGGGCCGCGACCCCGCCCACCGCCAGGGGCAGGAACACCCCCGAGAAGGCGCGCAGGAACAGGGCGGCCAGCCAGAACAGAAGGCCGACGGCCAGCAGGATGACGAGGGTCGAGATGGTGGTTACTGCGGCCGCGATGGTGGCCGCCTGCCGGGGAGTGAGCTGGAGCGCCATGAACGGTTTCGCGAGGACCGGGGCATGGTACACGAACGCGCCGCCCTCGCCGCTTGCGCTGGACCCGGTTCGGGGCGATCATTGGCGGGGTGTGAAACGCCGAGAAGATCCGCATCTGGAGGAGGGTGACATGAGCCGTCCATTGCTCGCCGTCGTGTCCGTCGTACTCGCGTTGACGCTGGCGCCCGCCACGGCCCGGGGCCAGGCGTCCGAGGCGCCGGCCTCGCCCCGCACGGCGTGGGGCGATCCCGACCTGCAGGGCATCTGGAACAACGCCACCCTGACCCCGCTGCAGCGCCCCGCCGACCTCTCGGACCGCGCGTTCCTGACCGCCGAGGAGGCGGCCGGCCTCTCGCAGCGGACGGTGGAGCGGAACGCCGAGCTCCTCGCCGCGCCCGCCCAGCGCACCGAGGCGGGCGGCAACGTGGGGGCCTACAACAACTTCTGGATGGAGCGGGGAACGTCGGTGGTCCCCGACCGGCGGACCTCGATCATCGTGGACCCGGAGGACGGCCGGCTGCCGCCGCTGACCCCCGAGGCGGAGGGCCGGATGAACTCGCCGGAGGCGCGTCGGCTCGCGCGGATGCGCCGCGGCCAGGAGCCGGTCGAAACCTGGGAGCAGCTCGACCTCGGGGACCGCTGCCTCTGGTACCGCGGCATCCCGTCGTTTCCCACCGGCTACAACAACAACTACCACATCGTACAGACCCCCGACATGGTGGCGATCCTGCAGGAGCACATCCACGACGTGCGCTTCGTTCCACTCGACGGGCGCCCTCACGTGACGGGGAAGATCCGCCAGTACGCCGGCGACTCGCGCGGCCGCTGGGAGGGGGACACCCTCGTGGTGGAGACCACCAACTTCAATCGGCATGCGTTCATCCGCAACTTCAACGGCAACCTCAGCACCGACCTGCACGTCGTCGAGCGCTTCACGAGGCTCGGCCCCGACACGCTCGGCTACGAGTTCACGGTGACCGACCCGAACACGTGGACCCGGCCGTGGAGCGGTTCGCTGCCGATGTCGCGCCTCGACGGGGAGATGTTCGAGTACGCCTGCCACGAAGGGAACTACGGTCTGACGAACATTCTCGCGGGGTCGCGCGCGGAGGAGCTCGCGGCGGCGCGGGAGAAGTAGCCCGCCCATCGCCGCCTGACGGCTCTCCGGGCCCAACCCACCCCGGCAGGAGTCTGCGCCGTGCCACCGCGCAGACTCCCGGGCGCGCAACGGCGGCAGTCGCCCGCCGGCGGCGATGGCAGCGCGGGCGGACACTCGGTGAGCCGCCGCCTCACCCGGGACGAGGCACGGTCATGCGGCGCGAACTTCCGGGCACGCGACGGAGACGCGCCGTCGTTTTCAACGCATCGAAGGGGAACGTATCGCCATGAAGTCGACCTGTCGCTTTCTCTCCGCCGTCCTGACCCTTGTCCTGCTCGCGCCGCTCGCGGCGCGGGCCGACGTCTCGTCGGTCGAGATCACCGAGCGCGCCCCCATCGAGGACGGCCGCGCGTTCGGCGACGCCGGTTCCTACGAGCTGATCGCGGGTCGGATCACCTTCGCCGTCGACCCCGCCGACCCCCGCAATCAGGTCATCGCGAATCTCGACCGCGCGCCCACGAACGCCGACGGGATGGTCGAGGCGACCGGCGACCTGCAGATTCTCGCCCCCGCCGACCCCGCGCGCGGCAACGGCGTGGTGCTCGTGGACATCGCGAACCGGGGACGCCTCACCGCGCTCGGGTTCAACCGCGGCGGCAGCGGGCCGTACGGCGACGGGTTCCTGATGAAGGAGGGCTATACCCTCGTGTGGGTGGGCTGGGAGTTCGACGTGCCCGAGGGCCGTCCCATCCGGTTCACGGCGCCGTCGGTGGACGGCGACCCGGTCGGCGGGCTAGGCTTCGCCGCCGTCCGCGACACCGCGTCCTGGATCAAGCACGACCCCGACGCGACGGTCACGGCCAGGCACGCCCTCTCGTTCGGCTCGTCGCAGAGCGGGCGGTTCCTCCGCACGTTTCTCTATCTCGGCTTCAACACCGACACCGAGGGGCGACGGGTCTTCGACGGCATGATCCCGCACATCGCGGGCGCGTCGCGGCTCGACCTCAACCAGCCCGGGGCGACCCCGATCTCGCTCGGCATGTTCGACGCCACCTCGTTCCCCTTCGCCGACGCCGCCCTCCGCGATCCCGTGACCGGGGCCGTCGACGGCACGCTGGGGAACGACCGCAGCCGCGAGAACCAGCCCCGCATCCTGTACACCAATACCGGCGTCGAGTACTGGGGCGGCGGGCGGGTGGCCACCCTGGTGCACGCGACCCCCGACGGCGAAGCGGACATCGACCTGCAGGACAACGTGCGCTTCTACCTGCTCGCCGGCACCCAGCACGGCCCGGGACCGTTTCCCCCGCCCGAGCCGGGGAACCGACAGGAGATGGGCAACCCGACCGACTACTGGTGGAACATGCGGGCGCTGCTGACGGCCCTCAAGGACTGGGTCGTCGACGGAGTCGAGCCGCCCCCGAGCCGGCATCCCCGGTTCGCCGACGGCAACCTGGTGCCGCCCCGCGACCTCGGGTTCCCCGCGATCCCGGGCGTCCGGTCGCCGCACGACCGCACCGGCGGGACGCGCGTGAGCAACCCGTGGCTGGCCGGGGCCGACGACGCCGGGGTGCCGCTGCCGATGCTCGTGCCCGCGGTCGATGCCGACGGCAACGAGACCTCCGGCATCGTGCATCCGGAAGTCGCGGTGCCTCTGGCCACCTACACCGGCTGGAACTTCACTCATCCGGATTACGGCGACCCCGACAGCCTAGTGTCCCTCGCGGGGTCGTACGTGCCGTTCGCGGCCACGCGGGCCGAGCGCGAGGCGGCGGGAGACCCGCGGCTGTCCATCGAGGAGCGCTACCCGTCTCGAGACGAGTTCATGGGGAAGGTCGAGGCGGTCGGCCGCGCCCTGATCGACGACCGCTACCTGCTCGCCGACGACCTGCCGGCGATTCTCGACCGGGCCGAGCGGCACTGGGACCTGCTGAACGGTCACCGCTGATGCGGCGCCGCGGCCGGTGTTGCGGGTCGGCAGCGGCCTCGGGAGCGCCTGGCGAGACCCCGCGCCGACCCGGTGGCGGGACGGGTCGCCGGCGGCCGGTGCGGGTCGTCGTCGGTGGGGCCCCCGCTGCGGTCCCGCGTCGACCCAGCGCCGGCGCGGCAGGACGGGTCGCCGGTCGCGCGCGGCGGAGATTGCTGCTCGGGTTCTTGGCCCTGCTCTCGGCCGGCTGCGGGGACGGCGTCAATCCGGTGGGGCCGTCCCCGATCGAGCCGCTTCCTGCGCCTGTGTTCAGCGGGCCCTTCGCGGCCGAGCTGATGGCGTTCCATCAGCAGGACCTGGCGAGCCGCTACCCGCCCGGCGGCGTCGTCTTCGTCGGCAGCTCGTCGATCCGGTTCTGGGACCTCGACGTGTGGTTCCCCGGCCGCCACTACGTCAACCGCGGCTTCGGGGGGTCGCAGATCTCTGACTCCATCGCCAATCTCGAGCTGCTCGTCCTGCGGCATGCCCCCGGTACGGTGGTCTTCTACGCCGGCGACAACGACATCGCCGCCGGGAAGGCGCCCGACCGGGTGGCGGCCGACTTCATGACCCTCGCACGGGAGGTCCACGCCCGGCTGCCCGGTACGCGCGTCCTCTTTCTCGCGATCAAACCGAGCCTCGCGCGGTGGGCGCTGGTGGGGCCCATGCGCGAGACCAACCGGCAGATCCAGGCCTACTGCGGTTCCGACCCGCGGCTGCTCTACGTCGACGTCCACACCCCGATGATTGGCCCCGGCGGCCTGCCGCGCGCCGACCTGCTGCACACCGACGGCCTGCATCTCTCCGCCGCCGGCTACGCGCTGTGGACGGCGCTCGTCACCCCCCACCTGCCGTGATGACGCGTCCTGTCTGCCGGCGACGTCACCCCTGTCGATGGCGCGGCTGGTGGATGCCGGCTGCGCTTCGAGCTTCGTGCCCTCGCCTGCGTCCGACGTCAGATGGATGACGGACGTCGTGCCGGCGGGGCGGCGATCGAGGGTCGTCGACAGCGCCTCGACCACGCCAGCCTGGAAGGAGTCGTCGTCGTCCGCCGACTCCCGGTCCGGTTGATCCAGCAGGCGTCTGGATGTCGTGATGACTGGGGCGGCGGCGACACGTTATGTGGCGAGGACTGCGCCGGGACCGCGCCCGCGGGCGATCAGTCCGGGTCCTCGAGCGAGTCGTAGAACTTGATGATGTCGCCCCGGTCCTCCGACTCGTTGAAGGCCATGCCCGCGCGCGGGTGCTGGTTGAGGACTCCGGTCATCATGTAGGGGTAGTCGAAGCCCCACTTCAGCGCTTCGCGCATCGGCTCGATGTGGTGCTGGATGCAGTACAGCACCGGGCGCAGCCGGAACTTCGGGTTGTGCAGGAAGCTGAGCAGCAGCTCCATCGGGCAGTTGCCGGCGCCGCGGCCCAGCCCCGCCATGCTCGCGTCGAGCCGGTTGGCGCCCTTGATGGTCGCCTGGACGGTGTTCGCGAACGCGAGTTGCCGGTTGTTGTGGGCGTGCATCCCCACGACTTTCCCGGCCGGGGCCGCGTAGCCCAGGAACGTGTCCATGTAGCTGTCGATCTGCTCGCCGTACAGCGCCCCGAAGCTGTCGACGATGCAGATGGTGTCCGCCTCCGACTTCGCCACCAGGGCCAGCGCCTCGTTCAGCTCGCGGTCCGGCACCGTGGACAGCGCCATCAGGTTGAGGCTCGTCTCGTAGCCCTGGTCGTGGGCGTGCCTGATCATGTCGAGGGCGAGCGGGATCTGGTGGATGTAGGTGGCCACCCTGATCATGTCGAGGACGCTTTCCGACTTCGGCAGGATGTCCTCGCGGTAGTCGCTCTTCTCGGCGTCGGCCATCGCGGACAGCTTCAGGCCGGTGTCGTTGTCCCCGACGATGCGGCGGATGTCGCTCTCGCCGCAGTGCTTCCACGCGCCGAACTGCCCCGGCGGAAACTGCCGGCGCGAGTTGATGTAGCCGATCTCCATGTAGTCGATGCCGCTCTCGACGCACGCCTGATACACCGCCTGCACCGTCTCGTCGGCGAACTGGTGGTCGTTCATGAGGCCGCCGTCCCGGATGGTGCAGTCGAGCACCTTGATCTCGGGGCGGTACGACACCCAATCGCTCGCAGGGCTCGCCTGCGGCTCTTGCTCACTCATCGCGCAGTCTCTCCTTTACGGGGCGATTGCAGCCGGGCCCCGTGCCACGACCGTCGCATTCCCGTTTGCCGGGTGCTGCGCGCCTCGTGGGATCCGGTGATCGTAGCTCATCAGGGTGTCTCGCCGGTAAGGCCGGGCCGTCTGGAACCGCGGGTCGGGGCCGACGAACCGATCTGCCCAGGATCTCGCGGCGGGCTCCTGTCGAGCCGGGCTCGGCGGGTCGGCCGCGTCGGGGGTCGGCATGCCGGACTGCGTTGCCGCGGGCCCGCCGTACCCGCGGCAGACCCGAACGAAGGGAGATCCGGCGTCGGGGTCAGAAGTCTCGGCGGCGGGAGTAGAGGATGACATGCATCGAGAGCACTTCCTTCCGCGTCACGACGCGGGCCGGATACGCGTGATTGTACGATTCCAGCACGTAGCCGCCGCGCGTCTTCCGCACCAGCCGAATCAGCCGCTCGTCCGGCGCCAACTGCACGTAGGCTTCGTCGCCGTCCTGAAGGCGGCGGTCGGGGCTGACGATCGCGATGGTGTTCGGGAGGTAGGCGGGGGCCATCGAGTCGCCTCGGACATGGACCCCGTACGCGCTCGCATCCACGTCGCGGGGACGCGGTATCCACCGCTCGATCTGGCCGGGCGGCGGCGCGCCTCTCTTCCGGGGAGTTCCCGCGGGAGCCGCCGAGCCTTCCGCCACCAGCGGGATGCTGTCGGCGGCGTCGGCGCCGTAGTCGATCCGCCTGGGTTCGACGTCGAAGGCCGCCTCCCGCGCCTCGCGAACCTGGTCATAGTCCGGGTCCACCCCGTTCAGCAACTGGTCGATCGTGCATCGCAGAACCTTCGCCAGCTTCATCAGCGTGGGGGTCTCGAGGGTCCTGTAGCGGTCGTTCTCCCAGTCGGAGACCTGCGGCTGCGGGACTCGCAGCCGCTGGGCCAGCGCTCTCTGAGTGGAGATGCCGGCCGCGATGCGCAGGCGCTTGATGTTCTGCCCGAGCGACACGCCGCTCAGGGTAACGTATGGATGCTGCACGTGTAAACACGTAGTTCAATGGAGTCAACGTGTTAGCGAAAAGGCGAATAACGATTGCACGAATACGCGCCATGGCGTATATTCTTAACACGATGCTGACAGCGGAACAGCTCGCGGCCCTGCGCGCGGAGCCGGGCACCAACCGCGTCGCCAAGGCGATTGCCCTGGCCGGGGTCACCCAGGGAACGGTCGCCGCGGCGCTCGGATTCCCGCAACCCTACATCAGCGATGTCGCACGCCGCCGCTATCAGACCATCACCGTCGAGAACGCGAGGAAGTTCGCGCACTACTTCGGCTGCTCCATCGAGGACCTGTTCCCCGCCTCGGAGCAGGCGGCGTCCTGACCCGCTGTGTTCCCCGCCTCGGAGCAGGCGGCGTCCTGACCCCGCTGTTTGGCGGCGTTGCGCCACCAGCGCCGCCCGGCGCCGCAGGCCGTCTCCTCCGCAGATCCACCTTCCGCCGTCCATCCCGCCTGCGACGGCGGCGCCCTGCCGCCGGCGAAGGTCCGCGAGGCCATGACCCCGCTTCGGCGTGCTAACCTGTCTGTCGAGGGGGGCGTCTGGCGCCCCCGTTGCGTGAGCCCGTTCGAATGTCCCCCCACTCGGTCAGGCGTCACCTGCGCATCGAGACGGCGGCCTACGACGAGACGATTCGCCGGTTCATTCCGGGCTACGAGGCGATGCTCGACATGATCGCCCGAACCCTCGCCGCCTCCGGTCCGGATTGCGTGCTCGATCTAGGGGCCGGCACCGGCGCCCTGTCCGAGGCGATTCTCGCGCACGACGGCGCGCGGACGGTGGAACTCGTCGACGTCGACCCCGAGATGCTCGCGCAGGCCCGTGGGCGGCTCGCGCGCTTCGAGGGGCGGGTCCGGGTCCGCGAGATGTCGTTCCTCGCCCCGCTGCCTCCGTGCGACGGGGCGGCGGCGTCTCTGGCCCTGCATCACGTTTCCGAGATGAGGGAGAAGCGGGCTCTGTATGGCGGGATTCGCGCCGCGATCCGGCCGGGCGGCGTCTTCGTGAACGGCGATGCGACGATGCCGGCGGAGCCGGCGGGGCGGGACGCCACGTACCGCTTCTGGGTCGAGCACATGATGTCGCGCGGCATCGCGGAAGCGCGAGCCCTCGCCCACCTCGAGGAGTGGGCGGACGAGGACACCTACTTCCCGCTCGACGAGGAGCTCGCGGCGATGCGGGATGCGGGGTTCGACGCCGAGTGCATCTGGCGGGAGGGTCCGATCACGGTCGTGGTCGGGCGGACCCGATGAAGGTGCGGTCCCGAGATGCGCGCCCGCGCCGGTCGTGGGCGGTGTCCGGTCCGGCGGGCGCGGGCGCCGGACCGGGACAGTGGACTTTTGTCATGCGTCGTCAGCGAGTAGGATCTGCGCCATGATCAAATTCACTCCGTCCAGGATGTTGATTGTCTCCCTCGCCGCCGGAATCTGCTCGCTCGCCTTCGCCGCCGGGGCGGAGGCCCAACTGACGATAGCGGCCCCGGACGACGTCGCAGCCGCCCCCGCCGACGCGGAGACCACCGCTTCGGGGCTGGCGTCGAGGGTGCTGCAATCGGGCACGGGCAGCGAGCACCCGGGTCCGACGAGCAACGTGACGGTGCACTACACCGGCTGGACGACCGACGGCCGCATGTTCGACAGCTCGGTGGCCCGGGGCATGCCCTCCTCCTTTCCCTTGAATCGCGTCATCCGCGGCTGGACGGAAGGTCTGCAGCTCATGGTGGTCGGCGAGAAGCGCCGCTTCTGGATTCCCGCCAACCTCGCCTACGGCAACAACCCCGGCGGCGGCCGTCCGGCCGGCCTGCTGGTGTTCGACGTCGAGTTGCTGCGCATCCGGTAGCGTCCCCGCGCTGGAAGCCGGGCGGGACCGAGAGGCGAGCAACGAGCCGTTGGGCTTCCGCCTGACCGGACGCGCGGGCGATCTCGCCGCCGCGTGTCACCACTGGCCAACCCCCCGGCCCCCCGCACCGTTCCGCGGCGCGCGGGGCCGGGTTTCCTGAAGAGAGGCCCCCACATGGTCCGTCGAGTCACGTTCGCTACCGCGCTGATCGCCGCCGCGATCTTGGCGCCGCCGGTGTCCGCGCAGATCGAGAGCTACACGCCCGTCACCGACGCGATGCTGCAGGATCCCGATCCCGCCGATTGGCTGAGCTGGCGGCGCACCCTCGACGGTCAGGCTCACAGCCCGCTCGATCAGATCGACACCGGCAACGTGGGCGATCTGCGTCTGGTCTGGAGCTGGGCGCTGCGCCCGGGACCGCAGCAGACGACCCCCCTGGTGCACGACGGAGTGCTCTACATCGCCAATCCCGGCGAGATCGTGCAGGCTCTCGACGCCGCCACCGGCGACCTCATCTGGGAGTACGACCGGGGCGCCGAGGCGCCCGGAAACAGCTTCGGGGGGCCGCCCCCCGGCCGCATGCACCGCAACATCTCGATGTACGACGACAAGATCTACCTGAACACGGCCGACGCGCATGTCGTCGCCGTCGACGCGCGCACCGGCGAGGAGGTCTGGGACGCGGACATCGACCAGGGGGTGGGCTACCAGTTCTCGAGCGGCTCGATCGTCGCCGACGGCAGGGTGGTGTCGGGGCTGACCGGCTGCGGCCGCTACCGCGAGGAGAGCTGCTACATCGTCGGTCTCGACGCGAACACCGGCGAGGAGCTGTGGCGCACCTCGACCATCGCCCTGCCGGGGCAGCGCGGGGGCGACACCTGGGGCGACCTGCCCCCGATGTTCCGGGCCGGCAGCGACTCGTGGATTCCCGGCAGCTACGACCCCGTGACTCGGACCCTCTTCCACGGCACGTCGCAGGCCAAGCCGTGGGCCCGCGCCGTCCGCGGCACCGACGGCGACGCCCTCTACACCAACTCGACGCTGGCCCTGGACCCCGATACCGGCGAGATCAAGTGGTACTACCAGCACCTGCCGGGCGAGACCCTCGACATGGACGAGGTGTTCGAGCGCATCCTCGTCGACTACGACGACCGGCGCTCGGTGTTCACGATGGGCAAGATCGGCGTCCTGTGGGAGATGGCCCTCGAGACCGGCCGGTTCCGCAGCGCCCACGACCTCGGCTACCAGACCGTGGCCGACATCGACCCCGTGACCGGGCAGGTCACCTACCGCGACGGCACCATCCCCGTCATCGGCGAGGAGATCTACTGGTGCCCCAGCACCGCGGGGTTCAAGAGCTGGCGCGCGATGTCCTACCACCCCGGGCTCGAGGCGTTCTTCATCCCCAT
This sequence comes from Vicinamibacterales bacterium, assembly GCA_965199675.1. Lineage (GTDB taxonomy): Bacteria > Acidobacteriota > Vicinamibacteria > Vicinamibacterales > UBA8438 > JAJEEA01. Next base: position 35,180 of record CBDATI010000021.1, read on the forward strand.
CCACCTCAACTGCGAGACCGCGGTCTTCGGGCCCGTCGACCGCGTGGCCGGGGGCGGCGGCACCGGCCCGGTGCGCCGCACCAACCACCACCACCCCGACAGCGGCGAGCAGCTCGGCGAGTTCCTGGCCATGAGCATGCGCACCGGCGAGGTCATGTGGCGCCGCCGCTTCCGTACCCCCATCAACAGCGCCGCCCTCACCACCGCGGGCGGCCTCGCCATCGCCGGCGGCTGGGACCGCCAGGCGTTCGCGTTCGACGCGCGCACCGGCGAAACGCGGTGGGAGACCCGCCTGCCGACTTCGATCCAGGGGTTTCCGATCACCTACGCGGTGGACGGCCGCCAATACCTGGCGATACCGACGGGGAGCGGCGGCGCGAGCTGGGGCGGCATGCTGCCGAGAGACCTGACGCCGGAGGTTCGGCGCCCGCAGGGCGGCAACGCGCTCTTCGTGTTCGCGTTGCCCGAGTAGGCGTCGCGGTTCGGGGCGAGATTCAGGGGAGGAAAGGGCCTGTCCGCCGGCGAGGCGGGCAGGCCCTTTGGCGTCTGTCTATTGCAGCGGCGGGTCCGGCCTCGGCAGCATCTCGGTGAACGAGGCTCCGTCGATCCGGTCGAACTTCTGGGTCCGTCCCATCTGGGTGTCGACCCCGTACCAGCTCCCGCTCGAGTCGACCGATATCTGGTGCAGCTCGCGGAACTGTCCCGGACCGTCGCCCTCGAGGCCGAAGGAGAAGAGCGGGTTGCCGTTCACGTCGAGTTTGACCAGCCTCGGCGGACGGTTGTCCACCACCCACACGTCGTACCCACTGGTGTAGATGTCGCTCGGGAACTCGAACCCGGGCCAGGTGCCGATGGGCGAGATGTTCGGGTGATACCACACCGAGCGGGTCGTCTGGTTGAAGACCTGCACGCGGTCGTTGTTGCGGTCGGCGACATAGATGTTCCCGCGGGTGTCGGTGGCGACCGCGTGCACGCCGTCGAACTGTCCCCGGCCGCCGCCCGCCGACCCCCAGTGCGTCACGTAGTTGCCTTCGGCGTCGAGCTTCACGACGCGGGAGTTGCCGCTGTCGGCGACGAACATCGTGCCGTCCGCGAGGAACGCGATGTCCTGAGGACGGTCGAAGTGGGTCTCGTCGTCGGCGCTGACTCCCTCCTCGCCCAGGGTCATCGTCAGTTCGGATCCGTCGTTCGAGAAGGCGTAGATGACGTGCTGCGTCTCGTTGACCACCCACACGCGACGTTCCGGATCGTGGGCGCTGATGCGGATCTTGTGCGGGCCGTTGGTGCCCTCGAAGAGCGAGTCCCACTGCGTCCACGACTCGGTCATGTTGCCGTCGCCGTCGACGACGAAGAGGCTGTTGCGCCACACCCGCTGGCCTTCCCCGGCTGCACGGCGTCGATGCCGATTGACCCGACGAAGCCGGCGAAGCCGGCGGGCGGGGGATCGGGCAGGCGCATCTCGCCGCGCTGGGCGATGATGATGCGGTCCGGCGATTCGGCGAACACGCCGGCGTGGGAGCCGAAGGCGAAGCCGGCCTCCGCGAACGGCTTCAGCCAGCCGTCGACGACGGTATAGGGGCTGTCGCCGACGACGAGGCGCTCCTGCAGCGAAGCGGGGCTGGCGAGCAGGCCGGCGCCAACCATGGCGGTCAGGACCAGGACAGACGTGCGCATGTTGTTCCTTCCTTCCTCCCCTTCGTGGTTTCCTTCCGAGGCTCGCCGGTTACCGGGTGCCCTCGACCGGCTGCGTGTTCAGGCGCCGGGCGCCGGCCATGATGCCGTAGAGGCCGTAGTTGCCCTCGTGGCAGGCGTACTCGAAGATGGGGCCGTCGGTGCGCCGGAACGGTATCGCCGCCGTCCACGGCCGCGTGTAGTTGTTCGGGTCGTCGATGGTGAACTCGTAGAGCACCGTGTCGGGATCGATGCGCGTGAAGCGCTCGACGAGTTCGGTGTCCCTGGACGAGCCGCTGAAGTTCGTCGCCTGCCGGAAGTTCCGGGTCTCGATGATCAGCGAGTCGCCTTCGTAGCGCCCGCGCGAGTCGCCGACCCATTGGGGGATGTCGCCGTGCCCGCCGTCGCCGACGGGGATGATGCGGGTGTTGTGGATGTGCTCGTTGAGAATCGTGACATAGCCGGGCGTCTGCAGGATCATCACGTTGTTGTTGTACGACCCCGGTCGCATGGGGGGACCGGAGTTCGAGCCCATCAGGCAGCGGTCGCCGAGACTGCGGTCGGTGTAGTGGTCCGCGAACCCGTTGCGCAGGTTCAGACGCCGGATGCGGTTCGCCTCTGAGAAGTCCTCGGTGTAGGGGATTCGCCCGTCCGGCGGGTCGACCACGAGGGACGTTCGCTTGTCGCTCGTCAGCTCGATGCCGCGCTCGTACCAGAACTCGTTGTACGACAGCACCCCGCCCTCCGCCCGCGACTGGTAGCCGGCGCTCGGCGCCCCGGTCTCCGGGTCGAAGAGGTCGCGGTTGAGCCGCGTCCGCTCCGATGCTTCGAAGGCCGCCGCCTCCTCGGGGCTGAGCGTCGCCCGGTCGGCCAGCGTCTCGGGACGCTGCAGCGGGGTGAGGGTGCGGAACGTGAACACGCCCGAGACGTCGGGGTACTCGTCAGTCAGGGCGGTCGCCCTGTGGCGGTCCGGGGCCTGGGCCGTCGCGGCCGCCGGCGCGAGCAGGAGCGCAAGGAGCGCCAACGATCCCGCCAGGCGTCTTGTCGTCATGGTCACCTCTGGAGGTTGCTGCAAACGTCTGCGCACGGGGCCGCCGCGGCAAGGGCCCGTCGCCCCCCGGCGGCACGTCCGTATCGGGTCGTACGGCCCCGATCCTATCGCCGGATGCGGCGGCGTTCAACGCTCCCGGTTCGGAACGGCGGCCCGGTGGTTGCGTCGGGCCGCACCGTGGGAGATCATGCCCGGTGCGCCGCGCGCCGTCCGGACGGCGACGCCCGCGGTCTCCGCGGGGCGGTCGGCGGAGGCGCTTCGCCAAGGAGGGTTCGTGCAATGAAGAGGCATGGTGTCGAGCGGTGGGGACTCGTGCCGGTCGCGGCGGTCGCGGCCATCGCCTGGATCGGCCCCGGAGAGGCGTCGGCCCAGCCGAGCGAGAGGAGCATCGCGTCGGGGCGCCGCCTGTATCACACGAAGGCCGACTGCCAGTCGTGTCACGGGTGGTCGGGCGACGGCATGAAGATGGACAACCAGGCGCCGGACGGGGCGAACCTGCGCGAGAGCCGGCTCGACCGCGAGCAGCTCGTCTTCGTCATCAAGTGCGGGCTGCCGGGCCGGGAGATGCCCGCGTTCGACCGTCTCGCCTACACCGACGACCGCTGCCTCGGCCGGACCCGCCGCGACCTCGAGCGCATGGGGTTGAGGTTGCCGGAGCCGGGCGCGACCCTTCAGAACCGGGAGGTCGAACGACTCGTGGACTTCCTGCTCGCCAAGGTCGTCGGACAGGGCGAGATGAACCGCGACCGCTGCATCGACTTCTGGGGCGAAGAGGTCGACGTGTGCAACACGCTGCCGTGAGCCGGGCGGCTTCGAACGGGGAGTCGAGCCCGGCGGCGGTCCGGGCCCATCGCGAGGAGAGTCGACATGAGTGACGTCATCGAAGGGCTGGTGCGGCGATACGAGGGCGGCGGGATGACCCGCCGGGAGCTGGTCGTGGCGTTGTCGGCGTTGATGGTGGCCCGTTCGGCTCCCGCGGCGGCCCCGGCCGCGCAGGCCGCGCCCATTCCCGTCAAGACCCTCAATCACGTGACCCTGACGGTGAGCGACGTGCAGCGCTCGGTCGAGTTCTATCAGCGGGTGCTCGGCCTGCCTCTGGTGACCACGCAGGGGACCGAACGGGATTGGACGGCGCCGGCCGTGCCCGTCCTCGGCATCGGCGACGGCCCGCAGTTCATCGCGTTCGGGCAGGGCTCGACGCCGTCCATCAATCACTACTGCCTGGGCATGGAGGGGTTCGACGCGGCCGAAGTCGTCGACCGCCTCGCCGCGCACGGCATCACCGCGCGCATCCGCCGGCGTGCCGACTCCGATCCCCCGGCCGAAGAGCTGATGTTCAACGACCCGGACGGCATCGCGGTGCAGATTCAGGATGTCAGCTACTGCGGCGGGTCGGGGGTGCTCGGCGATCTCTGCGATCCGGACGATCGCCCGCGGGATCGTTGAGACGGCGGTGATCGCGGGCGGGCGGGCCGCCGGGGAGGCGAACGATGGGGCGGCGAATCGGCGCGGTGGCGGCGGGGCTGTTCGGCAGCGTGGTCCTGATCGCGGCGGTACAGGCGGTGGGGACGTGGCTGTACCCCCCGCCGGCCGGCACGGACTTCACCGATCCCGAGGCCGTCTCGGCCCTGATGGCGCAGTTGCCGCTGGGGGCGCTGCTGATGGTCGAGTTGTCGTACGCCGCGGGCGCGGCGGCCGGCGGAGCGGTCGTGCGGCTGGTGACGCCGGATCGCGCCACCCTGCTCGCCGTGGTGGTGGGCGGCCTGCTCACCGTCGCCGGCTTCGCCAACCTCGCCGCCATCCCGCATCCGTTCTGGTTCGGCGTTCTCTCGACCGTGACCTACGTGCCCTGCGCAGTTCTCGGCGCCGCCGCCGCGGCGCGGCTGCGCGCACGGTGAACCCGGGGGAGTCGGCTGCGCCCATCTCGACGAGGCGGCGGGCCGCCGGGTCGGGTTCGGCGGCGGTGAGCAAACGCCCGCCGCGAGGAGCGCGCGCGGGAGGCGCTTCGAGCGAATGCGGCGTGACCCCGGCCGGTCTCCATGGCGGCCAGGCTGGGCATGGTCCAATTCGTTTCCGGGAGACCTGACATGCTTCGAATGCGTCGGTCCGCTCGACCCGCCCCCTCGACGCGCCCTGCCGGGCGCCGGCGTCTCCTCGCCCTCGCGCGCACCCGCCGATCCGGGTGTCCCGCAGGGGTTTCCGGGAGTCTTCTGGTCCTGCTGCTCGGCCTCGCCTGCGCCCCGTCCGTCCGGGGGCAGACGGTGGACGTCACCTCTGCCACCATCGACGACCTGAACCGGGCGTTCGAGGCCGGCGCGCTGACGTCGGCGCAGCTCGTCGAGCGCCATCTCGCCCGCATCGCCGCCTACGACGACGCGGGTCCCAGGCTCAATGCCGTCATCGCCCTGAATCCGAACGCCCTCGAACGCGCCCGCGCGCTGGACGCCGAGCGGCGGTCCGCCGGTCCGCGGTCTCCGCTGCACGGCATCCCGGTCGTACTCAAGGACAACCTCGACACGGCGGATTTGCCGACCACCGCCGGCTCGGTGCTGTTGGCCGGCTCGACGCCTCCCGACGACGCCTTCCTCGTGAGGAAGCTTCGACAGGCCGGCGCGATCGTCCTCGCCAAGGTCAACATGAGCGAGTTCGCGTCGGGCGGGGCGATGAGTTCGCTCGGCGGCCGCACCCGCAACCCGCACGACCTGCTGCGGACGCCGGGCGGATCGTCCGGGGGCACCGGCGCCGCGATCGCGGCGGCCTACGCGCAGGTCGGGCTGGGCACCGACACCGGCGGATCGGTGCGCTCCCCGTCGACGGCCAACGGCATCGCCGGCCTCAAGCCCACCCTGGGCCTGCTCAGCCGAGACGGCATCGTGCCCCTCGCGTTGTCGTTCGACACCGCCGGCCCGATGGCGCGGAACGTCTACGATGTCGCCGCCGCGCTCGGGGTCATGACCGGGGTGGACCCCGCCGACGAGGCCACCGCGGCGAGCCGCGGCCGCTTCGAGACCGACTATACGCAGTATCTCGATGCAGACGCCCTCGCCGGCGCCCGCATCGGGGTCGCCCGCGACTTTCTCGGCGCCGACAGCGACGTGGACTGGGTGGTCGAGGCGTCGCTCGACGTGATGCGCGAGGCCGGGGCGACCACCGTCGACGTGCGGTTTCCACGGTGGCTGCTCGACGCCGGCGGCGATTTCTACACCGTGGTCCGCTATCGCGAGTTCCGGGCGCAGATCGCGGAGTACCTGGCGACCCTGCCGCCGGGATTCGCGGCGAGTCTCGCCGAGCTCGTGAAGGGGTCGGTCCGTCTCACGTCGCCGACCGACGGGGCGGGGCACAACCCCGGCCGTTGGCGCCTGATGCGGGAGGAGGACGCGAGCGGCGAGCTGTCGGACCCGGAGTACCGCGCGGTGCGCGATCACGGCCTGCCGATGGTGCGCACCGTGATCCGCGGACTGATGGACACCCACGATCTTGCGGCGATCGTGTATCCCACGTCGCCCCGGCGTCCCGGGCGGATCGACATCGCCCCCGCGCCGTCCGGCGGGGGAGGCCGCTCGGCGACGCGGTACGCGAACCTCACCGGTTTCCCCGACCTCATCGTGCCCGCCGGCTTCACCGGCGACGGCCTTCCCGTCGGCCTCTCGTTCCTGGGCCGGGCGTTCGACGAGCCTCGCCTGCTCGCCCTCGGCTACGCTTTCGAGCAGGCGACGAAGGCGCGACGGCTGCCCGTGCATACGCCGCCCCTGGTTCCGTGAGGCCACGCTCGGCCGGCCAGGACAACGACCCCGAGCTCGACCCGCTTGGCCAGGGTGGTCTCCGGCCAGGCGTCGACGGTCCGTGAGTGCCCATGAAGGGGACGCTGGCGTACGCTGTCCGATCCCCCGAACAGAGCGAGCGGTGACGCCTTCGTTTGGTCGGATCGGCTATCGCTGGTGGGCATGGCCTCGACCCTGGGGAAGCTGATTCGGGAGGCGCGGGAGCGGGCCGGGCTCACCGAGGCCGATCTGGCGAGGGCCCGCCCAGACCTCGCCGGGGGCATTCCGAAGTACGAGGCGGGCGAGGTGGTCCCCAGGCTCGAGACGGCGCGACGCTGCCTCGAAGCCTGCGGGTTCGAGCTCCGAATCGAGTTGGCTCACACCAGCCCGCAGAGACTGGCGGCGGCCGACGCCGCACTGGCGCGCAGTGTCGAGGACCGCCTGCGAACGAACGACGCCTTCACGGAGCTCGCCGCCCGGCTCCGGGGTCCGGCGTGAGACGCCGCCTTCGAACGTACCGCTCGACGTACCGCTCGACGGGGGCACGTTCGGTCGCTACGAAGTGTCGACGTGGCGGACGCGCCATGGCGACATCGACGTCATCGTCGGCACGCCGAAGCGGACTCGCGGACAGCTCGCGCCCTTCGACGAGCTCGCTTCGAGGGCGCACCGGCGTCGAGCGTTCGGCGTGACGATTCTGGTCGCCGACCTGGACGGCATCATCGAGGCCAGGGAGGCGTTGGATCGAGAGCCGGATCGGATGGCGCTGCCCGAGCTGAGACGCCTCCGGGGCCGGCTCCGTCGACGCGGCTAATCCTCCAGGATGGCGGCGGCCGACCCCGTCAGCGCCACGATGTGGAGGCCGGTGTCGGCGCGGTCGGCGAGGTAGATGAGCCCGCGGTCGTCGACCTCCACGTTGTTGGTCTGGATGGCCACGCGGCACGTCTCGACGCCGTCGAGGGTGGCGCAGCGCTCGTCGGTGCGGTCGGTGGTGGCGGGAATGTAGTGCGCCACCTCCTCGAGGTCGAAGGGGTCGCGGACGTCGATCACCCGAGCGCCCGCGTTGAACCACGACACCACCATCAGCTTGCGGTAGAACGGGGGCTCCATCGACCACTGCGGCGCGTGGGGGCCGAACCGGCCGCCGCGCTCGCAGAACCCGCCGCTCGACTCCGGCACCTGGAAGGTGGCCACGGGCAAGGGATGGGCCTCATCGGTGATGTCGAGCATGAGGGTGACGTGGCGGGTCTCCTGGCACGCATTGGCGACCGACTCGGAGACGACGAAGAGAAAGTCGCGAGTCGCGTGGTCCCGGTTGTCGGCGTAGTCGGCGATGGGCACGTCGAGCAGTGGCATGGCGGTGTGCCCGCCCCAGAAGGTGGGCAGGTCGATGCGGCCGACCTGCGGGAACGCGAGGGCGGCGGGGCTCGCCGCGAGGGGGGCGGCGGAGGCGGGATCGCCCCGCAGCAGCCGGTCGCGGTCCAGTATCTGCACCGCGCCGTTGGCCGAGGTGCCGTAGGCGAGGTACAGGCGGTTGCCGAGCCGCACCGCCTCGTGCAGCCCCGAGCCGCCCGGCACGGGGCCGCCGGCGTCCGGCTGGACCCCGGGCAGGCTGAAGTCGCGGATGCGCCGCGGGGCCGCCGGGTCCGCGAGGTCGAAGACCTGCAGGATGCGCGGGGCGCGCCAACCGTCGACGGTTCCGACGAGATGGGCGACCCCCGTGTCGCACTCCCACCAGTTCTTGTGGGTGTGCTGCTCGCCGGCCGGGGTGCGGCCCATCTCGGCCACCGTCCTCACGAAGGCGGGGCGGGCGGGGTCGGTGACGTCCCACGCCTCGTGACTGCGGTTGCCGTTCGACCGGAGCAGGTAGAACCGCCCCGCCTCGCCCCGCGGGAGTTCCTCTCCCGCGCACACCTGGACCATCTGGGCGCCGCTGGCTCCGCCCGTCGCGGGGATGTGGGCGAGGTAGACCGGCGCCTCGGGGCGGGTGACGTCGACGACAGAGGTGCCGTTGGGCTCGACCGCCCCGGTCAGTGGATTGAGCCGCCGCCCGGCATGATGGCCGACGTAGACGATGCGGCGGGCGCCCTGCCGCACCGGCAGGGGCTGGTAGGCCGAGCGCGCCTGAAGGTCGTGCATGCCGACGAGGCGGGTGTTGAAGGTCTCCTCGCCGTGCCCCGTGTCTCCGGTCTGGGCGGTCGCGGCGGCGGCGCCGACGGCGACGAGCGCGATGACGAGCGACAGCGAAATCCGGCGGTTCATGGTCGGCCTCCCGGACCGGCGTCTGGTCTGCGTCCGATCCTGTGTCAGATTATCCGACGCCGGCATTCTGCGCCGCAGACGGCTCGGCACGTGGGCAGGGCGGCGGGGCGTTCCGGGGAAGCCGTCTCGCGACGATGGGCGAGCTTGCGATTGTGGCTCGCGGTTGCCGCCGGCTCCGCGGCGGCGTAGCATGGATGCGTTCGTTGCGGAACACGGCAGCCCCGCCCGTCGGCGTGACCGTCGTCGAGGGCTGAGGGCTCACGGAGGTCGAGATGACGGTTCGGTCCCTTGTCGCCGCAGCTCTGTCCGCGGTCGTGGTGCTTCCCGTGGTCGCGGCGGCCGGTCAGTCGGCGGCGCCGCGCACCCCCTGGGGCGATCCCGATCTGCAGGGCGCCTACACGAACAAGACGGTCACGCCGCTGGAGCGTCCGCCGGAGCTGGCGGGGCGTGCGCGGCTGACGGCGGAAGAGGTGGCGAACCTGGAGCGTGAGGTGCTCGACCGCAACGAGGCGCTTCTCGCGCGGCCGGCGGTGCGGACCGAGTCCACCGCGAGCGTGGACGTCGGCGTGGACGGGGCGCCGGGGTTCTACAACAACTTCTGGCTCGATCGTGGCACGACGTCAACGGGGCAGACGTCGCTCATCGTCGACCCGCCCGACGGCCGGCTGCCGCCGCTGACGCCCGAGGCGCAGGCGGATGAGGACGAGCGCCTGGCCGCGCGGGCCCGACGGGGGCCGGCCGACACCTGGACGGACATGGACCTCAACGACCGGTGCATGCTCTGGTCGGTGGGGCCGCCCATGCTGCCCACCGGCTACAACAACAACTACCTGATTCTGCAGACGCCCGACCACGTGGTCATCCACGTCGAGATGATCCACGACACCCGCATCGTCCCTCTCGACGGCCGGCCGCGCCCCGACCGGGGCATCCCCCAGTGGCTGGGCGAGATGCGCGGCCACTGGGAGGGTGACACCCTCGTCGTCGAGACCCGGCGCATCGCCCGCAGCGAGGAGGGGTCGTCGTTCGGCAACGACGTCGTGCGGATCCGCGCCGCCAACGGCGGGCGAACCGAGAGCCTCCACGTGGTCGAGCGGTTCACGCGGGTCGACGCCGACACCATCCGCTACGAGTTCACGGTCGAGGATCCGACGCGGTGGACGAGCCCCTGGTCGGGCCAGCTCCCCCTTCGGCGCATCGACGAGTCGCTGTTCGAGTACGCGTGTCACGAGGGAAACTACAGCATCGCCAACATGCTGAGCGGCGAGCGGGCCCTGGAGCGGGCCGCCGCGGAGGCGGCGGAGGGCCGTTAGCCGGGGACGGTCGCCGCCAGCGAAAGAGAGTATATTGGGCGTGTTCGGCCAATCAGGAGGCGTTCAGATGCGTCATCGAGTTCTCGGAACCGTGACCGTGGCGGTGGTGGCGGCGATGGTCGGGTCGTCGACGCCGGTCGCGGCCCAGGACGCGCCGCGGACGGCGTGGGGCGCTCCCGATTTGCAGGGCGTCTGGGACTTCCGTACCATCACGCCGCTGGAGCGGCCCGAGGCGCTGGCCGACCAGGCGTTCCTGACCGAGGAGGAGGCGGCCGACCTGGAGCGGGAGGTGGTCGACCGCAACGTCGAGCTCGCCGACCGCCCGGCCCGGCGCACCACGGTCACCGAGAGCGTGGATCGGGGCGAGGACGGGGCCCCGGGCTTCTACAACAACTTCTGGCTCGACCGCGGCACCCGCACCGTCGGTACCCGGCGCACGTCCCTGATCGTGGACCCGCCGAACGGGCGGCTGCCCGAGATGTCGCCGGCGGGGCGCGAGCGGACCGCGGCGCGGCGGGCGTATCTCCGTGACCACCCTGCCGACTCGTGGCTCGACCGCAGCGCGTTCGACCGGTGCATCCTCGGCTTCAACGCCGGTCCCCCCATCACCCCCGGCGGCTACAACCAGAACCTGCAGGTGTTCCAGACCCCCGATCACGTGGTGCTGCTCACCGAGATGGTCCACACCGTGCGGGTGGTGCCCCTCGACGACCACCCGGCGCTGCCCGAGCACGTCCGCCAGTGGTCGGGCGACTCGCGGGGCCGCTGGGAGGGCGACACCCTCGTCGTCGAGACCTCGGGCTTCAACGACCAGCGCCGGTGGCGGGGGACGACGCGCAACATGACCCTCGTCGAGCGGCTCACGCGCGTCGACGCCGACACCCTCATCTACGAGTACACGGTCGACGACCCCGAGACGTGGACCCGCCCGTGGACGGCGTCGCTCCCGATGCAGCGCGGCGACGAACCGCTGTACGAGTATGCGTGCCACGAGGGCAACTACAGCATGCCCGGCATTCTCGGCGGGCACCGGGCGGACGAAGCCGCCGTGGCCGCGGCGAGCCGATGACGGTGGCGAGCCGCCGCGGCTCCGGCCTCGGAAACGCTGGGAGCCGACATGGTGAAAGTCGGCGGGGGCCGCGGCGCGGACTCGCGTCCCGAACCGTTCCAGTTGAAGAAGGTGTCTGAAATGCGAATCGACCTGCGCCGTCTCGCCGCTGCCTGTGTGCTGACCCTCGTCGCCGCTGTGCCGATCGCCGCCCAGCCCGAGGGGTGGACGCGGCCGTTCCCCGGCCACCGGGTCATCGGCAACCTCTACGCGGTGGGCACCTACGACCTCGCGGTGTTTCTCGTGACGTCCGACGAGGGCCACTTCCTGATCAACACCGGCCTGGAAGACTCGACCGCGATGATTCGCGGGAACATGGAGTCGCTCGGGTTCCGGCTCGAGGACGTCAGGGTGCTGTTGCAGATGCAGGCGCACTGGGACCACACCGCGGCTCTCGCCGAGATCAAGGCGTTGACCGGGGCCGAGATGTGGGCGACGGCGGACGACGCGCCGGTTCTCGAGGACGGCGGGTTCAGCGATCCGCACTTCGGCGGCCGTGTCTCGTTCCCGCCGGTCGAGGTCGACCGCATCATCGCCGACGGCGAGGTGCTCGAGCTGGGCGACGCGCGGCTCACGGTGATGGAGAGCCCCGGACATACCGCGGGCAGCTCCAGCTATCTCATGACCGTGGACGAGGGCGGACGCGAGTACAGCGTCGCCATCGCGAACATGGGCACCATCAATCCCGGCAAGCGGCTGGTCGTCGACCCGACGTACCCCGGTGTGGCCGACGACTTCGCCGAAACGTTCCGCAAGCAGAAGGCGCTGGAGATCGACGTCTGGGTCGCGGCGCACGGGGGCCAGTACGGGCTGCACGACAAGTACCAGGCGGGGCAGACTTACAACCCCGACACCTTCGTCGACCCCGACGGCTTCCTCGCCGCGGTCGAGCGCCTCGAGAACCTGTACCTGGAGCAGATCGCGGCCGAGCGCCGCTGATTCGAGGCAGGGCCGTCCCGTCGAGCCCTTGACGCGGAAGGGACGCGCCAGAAGCGGTGGACAGGGGCCGCGGGTTCGGTCGCGTCCCGTGTCGCCGGGAGCGGTAACGCCCGACCCCGGCGGGGCGATGCTCCGCGGGCGTTCTCAGTACTACCACTGGGGTGGTTGGAGGGTCGAGATGTCGAACCACGCACGCCGGCGCGCTCGCGCCGCATGCCTCGTGCTCGTCGGACTGGCCGCCGCCCTGGCGGCCGCGCCGGTCGAGGCCCAGCGCCCGGCGGTGTCGGGTCCCTCCGCCGGTCTCGCCACCGGCCACCCGCTGACCACGGCCGCCGCCTTCGAGATCCTCGTCCGGGGCGGCAACGCGTTCGATGCGGGGGTGACGGCACTGCTCGTCGGCGGCGTCGTCGAGCAGGACCTGTACGGGCTGGGGGGCGAGGCGCTCATTCTCGTCTACCCGGCCGCCGAGGGCGAGGTCACCTCCGTCGTGGCCCAGGGCTGGGCCCCGAAGGGCGCCAGCATCGAGTGGTACGAGTCGCGGGGGCGTGATCTCTTCGGCGAGGGCCTTGACCCCGCCGTCGTGCCGGGCGCCCTGCACGGCGCACTGACGGTGCTGGAACGCTGGGGAACGATGAGTTTCGAGGAAGTTTCGGCCCGCGCCATCGAGTACGCCGGGCAGGGGTTCCCGCTGCGGCCCCTCACCGCCCGCGCCATCGAGGCGAACCTCGAGTTCATGGCGTCGTGGCCCGACAACCGGCGTTTCTGGCTGAAGCCGGACGGGTCGCTCTACGCGGCGGGCGAGACCATCGCGTTTCCCACCCTCGCCGCCACGCTCACCAGGATGGTCGAGGCCGAGCGGGCCCACGCCCATCTCGGCCGCGAGCAGGGCATCGCCGCCGCCCGCGACCGCTTCTACAAGGGCGACATCGCCGAGGAGATGGTGGCCTTCCTGCAGGAGCACGGCGCGCCGTTCGATCTCGACGACTTCGCCGAGTTCCACTCGCGGGTCGAGGCGCCGACGAGCACCGAGTACCGCGGCTACACCATCTACAAGCACGGGTTCAACAGCCAGGGTCCGGTGCTGCTGCAATCCCTCAACATCCTGGAAGAGTTCGACCTGCAGGCGATGGGCCACAACAGCCCCGACTACCTCCACACCGTCGTCGAGGCGATGAAGCTCGCCTATGCGGACCGCGACACCTACTATGCGGACCCCGACTTCGTCGACGTGCCGGCCGAGGGCCTGCTGTCCGCCGCCTACGCGAGAGAGCGGGCGGCCGAGATCGACCCGGGCCGGGCGTCGGTTGCATTCCGCGCCGGGGACCCGCTGCCGCACGATCCCGAGGTGGACGCGTGGCCGTTCTGGGTGGCGGACATCGAGGACGGGGTGGCCGCCAGCGACGCCGACGGGTCGTTCGTGCCGTCGGCCGGCGGGCTGAAGGACACGACCCACGTCGCCATCGTCGACGCCGACGGCAATGTCTTCGACGCCACCCCGAGCGGCGGCTGGACCGGCGGCGGGGTCATCCTCGGCGAGACCGGCATCGGGCTCAGCACCCGCGGCGAGCAGTTCTGGCTCGACCCCGCCCGCGCCAACCAGATACGGCCGCGCGCCCGCCCCCGCTACACCCTGACGCCGAGCCTCGTGTTCAAGGACGGCGAGCCGCTGATGGCCATCGGCACTCCGGGCGGCGACAACCAGGACCAGACCATCCTGCAGGCGTTCCTGAACATCGTCGAGTTCTGGGACGACTGGTACCCGAACCTGCACGACGCGCTGGCGTGGCCGCGGGTGCGCACCCAGCACCTGCACGGGTCCTTCTGGCCGCACGCGGCCGGCTTCAACCGGACGGACGTCGAATCGAGAATCTCGCCCGAGGTCGCGAACGAGCTGCGGCGTCGGGGCCATGACGTCAACGAAGTGGCGCCGTTCGGGATGTCCGGCTGTGCGACCGCGGTGCTGATCGATCCGGCCACCGGCGCCCGGCTCGCCGCCGGCGACCCGCGGCGCGACTGCTACGCGCTGGCGTACTGACCGGACCGGCCGCCCGCTCACGACGGGAGTTCAGACGACGCGGCGAATTACACCCGGTCGCGATGCCGGTGTGGAAGCTCTGATGCAGGCGGTTTCGCGCTCAGTGAAGCGGGATGTTCCGGTCCGGTCGGCGAACGGCTCGGCAGCACCTTGCTCGATGACGCATTTGCTCGACGAAGAGTCAGACGACCACGGAGTCGACGGGAGGACGTTGATGCATCGACGACGACACGGACGGCGTCCGGCCGGGTTGACCGGGGTAGCGGTGCCGGCCGGGTTGACCGGGGTAGCGGTGATGGCGGCGGTCGTGCTGGCCCCGACCGCCGCCTCGGCGCAGTTCGCCGTCGCCAGCTACACGGCGGCCGAGGCGGACGCCGGCGCGCCCATCTACGAGCGGATGTGCGCGACGTGCCACATGCTCAACCTCACGGGCTCGTTCGAGGCGCCGGAGCTGGCCGGGCCGACCTTCCGGGGGGCCTGGGAGGATAGGACCGTCGACGAGCTCATCGAACTCGTGCAGGTGACGATGCCGCCGGGCGCCGGCGGTTCGCTCGCCCCGGAGGAGTATGCGAGCGTCGTCGCGTACATCCTGCGCGAGAACGGCGTCGCGGCGGGCACGGCGGCCCTCGGCGGCGTCACCGCGCCGGCAGACGGCGGGGGAGCGCCGGCGGCTGCCGCCTCGGCCGCGGCGGCCCTGGACGGGGGTACGCGTCAGTTTCGGCCCGTCGCCGAGCGCGTTCCCGTCACCGACGCGATGCTGCGCGACCCCGACCCGGACGACTGGCTGATCTACCGCCGGACCTACGACGGGTGGGGGCACAGTCCCCTCGACCAGATCGACCGCGGCAACGTCGGCGACCTGCAGCTCGCCTGGGTGTGGTCGATGGGCGACGGCCGCAACCAGCCGACGCCGCTCGTGTACGACGGCGTGATGTACCTCGCCAACCCCGGCAACGTCGTGCAGGCCCTCGACGCCGCCACCGGCACCCTGCTGTGGGAGTACCGGCGCCCCCTGCCCGAGGCGCTGCGCGGCGCGAACAGCCGCAACCTCGCCATCTACGACGACAAGCTGTTCCTGGGGGCGCGAGACGCCCATGTCGTGGCCCTCGACAGCCGGACCGGGGATCTGGTCTGGGAGACCCGGATGGCCGATTACAACGACGGCTATTCGAACTCGAGCGGGCCGATCGTGGCGAACGGGCGGGTCGTGAACGGCATCAACGGCTGCTCGCGCTTCATGCCCGACAGTTGCTTCATCACCGCCCACGACGCCGCCACCGGCGAGGAACTGTGGCGCCGGCTCACCATCGCCGCCCCCGGCGCCCCCGGGGGCGACACGTGGGGCGACCTGCCGCTCGCCCTCCGGGGCGGCGGCGACTCGTGGATTCCGGGCAGCTACGACCCCGATCTGGACCTGCTCTACTGGCCGGTGGCCCAGGCCAAGCCGTGGGTGCCCGCGAGCCGGGGGCTGACCGTGCACGACCCCGCCCTCTACACCAACTCGACCCTTGCCCTGAATCCGGCCGACGGGTCCATCCGCTGGTACCGCCAGCACGTGCCCGGCGAGGCCCTCGACCTCGACGAGGGGTTCGAGCAGGTGCTCGTGGAGAGCGGCGGGCGCAGGGCGCTCCTCACCATCGGCAAGCACGGCATCCTGTGGAAGCTCGACCGCGAGACCGGCGCGTTCCTCGGCCACGCCGAGACCGTGTTCCAGAACGTGTTCGAGTCGATCGACCCCGACACCGGTGTCGTGACCTACCGGCAGGACATCGCCGACGCGGGCATCGGCGACTGGGTGTCGGTGTGCCCGAGCACCGCCGGCGGCCACAACTGGCACGCGACGGCCTTCAGTCCCGAGACGCGGCTGCTCATCATCCCCCTCAGCCAGAGCTGCCTGGAGATCGCGGGCCGCGAGGTGGCCCTGGAGATCGGCTCGGGCGGTTCGCAGGCGGACCGGAAGTGGTTCGAGATGCCGGGGACCGGCGGCAATCTCGGCAAGCTCGCCGCGTACGACGTCGACACCCTCGAAGAGCGCTGGAGCGTCGAACAACGGGCGGCGTTCATGACCGCGGTGTTGACGACGGGCGGGGGGCTCGCGTTCGCGGGCGACGTCGACCGCTACTTCCGCGCCTTCGACGCCGCCACCGGCGAGGTTCTGTGGGAGACCCGGCTCGGCACCTCGGTGCAGGGGTTCCCGGTGAGCTACGGGGTCGACGGCGCCCAGTACATCGCGGTGTCGACCGGGCTCGGCGGGGGCAGCCCGCGGCGCGTGCCGTCGCTGCTGAGCCCCGACATCGTACACCCGGAGACGGGGAACGCCCTGTACGTGTTCTCGCTGCGGCGCTGAGGCGGTTTGTGGGCGGGCGCCTGGCCCGGTCGGGCCGGCGTCTTCCGCGTTCCCGGCCGCGAACCCTTCGGAACGGGTCTCTTCATCGGTCGTGGCGTGGGGCGCCTCGCCGACTGGCGGCGACGCAGAACCCTGCAGCACCCGCCACTTCCCTTGACGTGCGCCCATCGGTCCGGGAACATTTGGCGCTGCGGCCCATCCTGGTTCACAATGGGTCGTTCACCACCGGGCGCCGCGGCGCGTACAACCCGCTGCGCCAGAATTCCCGTCCGGAGACCTGAAGATGTCATTCACACTTGATCGCCGCGCCGGTCTCGCCGTCGTTCTGGCCGCTGCCCTCGGCGTCGTCGCGGCGCCGGCTGCGGTCGAGGCGCAGGGCGAGGAGCACGAGGTCACCTTCACCCGCGACGTTGCGCCCATTCTGCAGCGGTCGTGCCAGGAGTGCCACCGCACCGACTCGATCGCGCCGATGTCGCTGCTGACCTACGAAGAGACGCGGCCGTGGGCCCGGTCCATCCGCGAGAAGGTGGTCACGCGGACCATGCCGCCCTGGTACATCGACCGGAACATCGGCATCCAGGGCTTCAAGTACGACTACTCGCTGAGCGACGACGAGGTCGACACCATCGCCGCCTGGGTCGACGCCGGCGCGCCCCGCGGCAATCCCGAGGACCTGCCGACGCCGCGCGAGTTCCGCGACATCGCCGAGTGGAAGATCGGCGAGCCGGACTGGATCGTCGAGATCCCCGAGCCGTTCGTGGTCGCCCCCGAGGCTCCCAACTGGTGGGGCGACCTGTACTCGGACTCGGGCCTGACGGAGGACCGCTGGGTGAAGGCGGTCGAGACCAAGCCGTCCATCGAGGGGTTCCCGGTCGTCCATCACGCGGTGACGAGCAACTCGGACCCCGAGTCGGACGATGACGACTACGCCTTCCTCAACGAGTACGCGCTGGGCAAGAACGGCGACATCTTCCCCGACGGCACCGGCCGCCTCATCAAGGCCGGAGCGCAGATCAAGTTCAACATGCACTACGCCGCGATCGGGGTCGAGACCACGGACCGGACCCGCGTCGGCCTGCAGTTCTATCCCCGGGGCGTCGTCCCCGAGCGCAAGCTCATCTCGGCCCACGTCGGCGACGACGAGGACCTCGACATCCCCGCCGGGGCCTCGAACGTGCGGCACGACGGGTACTATCGCCTCAACGAGAACTCGCACATCACCGCGTTCCAGGCCCACCTGCACAACCTCGGCAAGCGGCAGTGCCTGGAGGCGATCTACCCCGACAACAGCAAGGAGATTCTGAGCTGCGCGGACTGGGACTTCGGGTGGCACATCGTCTACAACTACGAGGACGACGTGGCCCCGTTGCTGCCGAAGGGCACGATCCTCCACGTGACGAGCTGGCACGACAACTCGGAAGCGAACCGCTGGAACGACGACCCCACCAACTGGGCCGGCTTCGGCCAGCGGTCGAGCGACGAGATGAGCTTCGCCTGGGTGAGCTGGTACGAGCTCGACGACGAGGCGTTCGAGAAGGAGGTCGCAGCGCGGGAAGCGCTGGCCGACAACGACGAGTAGCCCGCGCCGCAGGCGTCAGGGCGGCGGATTGGTTCGATCGGGGCCTTCGCGATCTCGTGATCGCGGAGGCTTCGATCGTTCGGGGTCAGGGAGCGTCACGAGGCGTCAGGGTCGCGGCGCCCGAGTGTCGCGCGACCGGCGCCGAGCAGTAGAGACGAGCGTCACGGGATAGAGCAGCCATGAGGGGTCAGAACCGGAGAGTCCACAACGTCGCCGCGGCAGCGCTGCTGGCGGCGGCCGTCGCGTCGGCCGCGTCGGCGCAGGAGCGCTGGAACCGGGGCCAGAACGTGCAGCCGGTCTTCGAGGGGTGGGAGCGGAACGACGACGGGTCGTTCACCATGGTCTTCGGCTACCTGAACCGCAACTATCAGGAGCAGCCGGTCATTCCCGTCGGCCCGAACAACCGCTTCGAGCCGGGTCCGGCGGACCGGGGGCAGCCGACGCACTTCTACAACCGGCGGCAGCAGTTCGCGTTCTCGGTGCGGGTGCCCGCCGACTGGGGGCGCGAACAGGACCTCGTCTGGACCGTCACCCACAACGGCCGGACCGATCGCGCCGTTGGCCACTTGTGGCCGGTGTGGGAGATCGACGGCGGCGTCTTGCGCCTGAACCGGGGTACGGGCTCGGGGCAGGGCCATGTTGACAACCAGCGCCCCGTCGTCCGGCTCGAGGGGGAGGATCACCTCGAAGTGACCCTGCCTGACACGCTCAAGATCGCCGTCCGCGCCGGTGACGACGGCGTTCCGCCCCCAAACCCCCGGCTCGCCGAGCGGCGGGTGCGCCGCGGCCCCAAGTCGCAGGCGATGGTCGACCCGCGCCGGGCGGCGGCCACCGGGCTCGCCGTCACGTGGCTGCACTGGCGGGGCCCGGGCGAGGTGACGTTCGACCCGCGGGTGCCGGAGATCGGCGAGGGGGGACGGGCGGTCACCCGGGTCTCGTTCAGCGAGCCGGGCGCCTACGTGCTGCAGGCGGTGGCGGACGACACCGTCTTCGTGACGCCGGTCAACGTGACGGTGGAGGTCAAGCCGGCGGCCGAGCCGTAGGCGTCGGCGCCGCAGGAAGGCGCGGCCCGAGGCGGATGGGCAGGGCGGCGAAGGCTCGGGGAGGGCGTTCGACCGAGATTCGCCGGGGTCACCCTTGGTGCAGCCGGTCCTTCGCCGCCTGCCCCCGGGACGCGGCAAGGCGGTTCCCCGCACAGCCCCGCGCCTCGCGGCGACGGCAGCCGAACCGGGAGTCGGCGAAGGTGCGCGGCCTGACGTCGCCGTTGCACTTCCGAGTCGAGGAGCACAGAGTCATGCAGACCAGGACCAACCGGCCGGGGACGGGGTTCGTCGCGATTCTCGCGGGGGCGGTCGCGCTGGCCGCAGTCATGGCCGGGGGGGCGCGCGCCCAGTCCGGCGACGGCAGAATGGCCATCGCGGACACGCCGACCCGCGCCCAGGCCGGCGACGGCTCGTACATCTCGTGGCGCGAGCACATCATCGACGACCTCGAGGTGGGCGGCGTCGCCCTCGCCGGGAGCGACGGGCTGGCCATGGCCGATCTCGACCTCGACGGTCATCCCGACATCGTCTCCGTCCACGAGTCCGACACGACCTACGACGGCGTTCCCGACGGTCACGTCCGCATCGCCTACGGCTCGGCCGACCCCGACACCTGGGACCTCTACACCCTGGCCGAGGGCGAAGAGGCGGGGGCGGCCGAGGACGTGGCCATCGGCGACATGAACGGCGACGGCTATCCCGACGTGGTCGTGGCGTGCGAGCTGTCGCACCTCATCTACTTCGAGAACCCCGGTCCGGCGGGACGGGCGGCGCGGTGGGAGCGGGTCATCCCCGCCTCGACCGTCGACCGCGGGTCGTACATTCGCGTCTTCCTCGCCGATTTCGACGACGACGGCCGCCCCGAGGTCGTCGCCGCCAACAAGGGCGGTCAGAACCCGCCCCGCGGTACCATCGAGAAGCACCCCGTGTCGTGGTTCGCGCTTCCCGACGACCCCCTCGACGGCGACGCCTGGGTCGAGCACGAGCTGGCCCGGGTCATCGTCCCCATCAACTCGCAGCCGTTCGATCTCGACGGCGATGGTGACCTCGACGTTATCGGCGGCTCGCGCATGGAGCGGCGCATCTTCTGGTTCGAGAACGTCACCGACGACCACATCGCGTTCCGCGAGCACCGCATCGAGATCGCGCCCGAGGCGGTCGTCACCGGCTTCAACATGGAATTCGTCGACCTGAGCGGCGACGGGCGCATCGACATCGCCATTCGCGACGAGCGCAACGGCCTCTCGTGGCTGGAGCAACCGGCCGACTTCGCCGACGCATGGAAGCTGCATCCCATCGGCGGCCTCCTGCCCGACCGCATGGTGGGCTTCGTGCTGACCGACATCAACGCCGACGGCCGCCTCGACGCGTTCTCCGGCGCCTACAGCCAGGACCCGCGCGACGTCGACGCCGTCGACCTCGCCCCGTCGCACCGGGCGGGCCGCCTGTCGTGGTTCGAGCAGCCCGAAGACCCGACCGGGGCCTGGACCCGCCACGACGTGTCGCGCCGCGTCCGCGGCATGTTCGACAAGTTCATCGTGCGCGACATGGACGGCGACGGCGACGCCGACCTCATCGGCACCCGGGGCAACTCCATCCCCTACGACGGCGTGTTCTGGCTGGAGCAGGTGCGGACGGCCGAGCCCGCGCCGGCCTTCGACCAGGCGCGGGACGAGGAGAGCCGGCAGCTTCCCTTGCCGGATTCGCGTTGATGCTGACGGGCATCCCGTGTGCCCGGGGGTAACGCGACCTTTCTTGCGTTCCGATAGTGCGGCGAGCGCGAGGACGAGGAGAGCCGGCAGCTTCCCTTGCCGGATTCGCGTTGATGCTGACGGGCATCCCGTGTGCCCGGAGGTAACGCGACCTTTCTTGCGTTCCGATAGTGCGGCGAGCGCGAGGACGAGGAGAGCCGGCAGCTTCCCTTGCCGGATTCGCGCTGATGCTGACGGGCATCCCGTGGGCCCGGCGGTAACGCGACCTTCTTGCGTTCCGATAGTGCGGCGAGCGCGAAGAACCGCCCGTCCGTGGTTCACGGCGATTCGGTGACGGTGACCGCCGTGTCGTGGGCCAGCGTGAAGTTGCCGTCGGTGACGACCAGTTCGCCGGCGGCGACGCCGCGCAGGGCCGCCTCGTCGGGCACGATCTCGGTCTCGGCGCCGTTGGTCTCGCCAAGCTGGACGTACTCCCACTCCGCCACCCCGTCGCGGACCACCATGACGAGGGGACGGTCGTCGCTGTAGAGCACCGCGTCGCTCGGCACGATCAGCCGGTCGCGCAGCGTGCGTGCCGCCATGGTCACGCGGACGTGGGCGCCCGACCGCAGGCGGGTCCGTCCCGTGTCGACCGACAGGGTGACCCGCCCCACCCGGCGCGCCGAATCGACGACGGGTGAGATGCGAAGCACGCGCGCCGTGAGCCGCCGGTCGGGATCGGTGGTCGGCTGCACGGTCGCCTGCGCGCCGGCGCGCAGGCCGGTCAGGTCGGCCTCGAGAACCTCGGCGTGAATCTCCACCTCGTCGAGGTCCACCAGCGTCAGTAGCGGCTCGCCGGCGTTCACCACCTGTCCGACCTGCACGGCCAGTCTGGCGACGACGCCTGCGAACGGGGCGCGTACCTCGCAGCGGGCGATGCGCAGCTCGGCTTCGGCAATGGCGACTTCAGCCGCCGACAGGCCGACATCGGCCTGGATCGACCGGTCGCGCTGGTTCGGCTCGCCCAGTCCGTCGAGGTCGTGGGCGCGGCGCACCGACTCGAGATCGCGCCGCGATATCAGACCCTCCGCGAAGCGGCTCTCCGCCTCGTCGAGGTCCATCGCGGGTCGGCGGCCAGGTTGCCAGAATCCGGTCGCGACGGCGGCCTGGTCCAGGGTGCGCACCGCATACTGCACGAGGGCGCTCTGCCGACGCGGTGCACGAGGTCGCCTCGGCGCACCGGGGCCACCGTCACCGGGATCGACTGGGGCTCGGGCGCCGGCGTGCGCCCCGATGCGGGCCGCGGATCGGCGACCGCGTCAGGGTCGACCGCGCACCCGGCGGCGACGATGCACCCCCCGACGACGATGCACCCCCCGACGACGGCGGCCAGGCGCCGGGGTGCGGACAGACGTTTCTCCAACATGGGCTCCTTGCCGCCGATGCAAGCAGGGTGTCGCCTCGAACGGCGCCTGTCGGGAGACCGGGCCGGTTCCTGGGACTCCTGCAGACAAACGGCCGTGTCCTCGCGGTCGAGACGTCTTCGACTTGCTGAGCAACCCCATCGACCAGCCGCGCACATCGACCCGTCGTGAGCGGGTTGTCGCTCCCTCGCGAGAAACGCGCGCAACCGGCGAGACGGCGGCCGGGGTTCGCCGGGCGACCACGGCGCCGGGCCCATTGCCGGCGGTCACCGGCGGGGTGCAGCGCCAAGTCGGCGCCAGAAGTCATCTTCGTCCTCGCAGGCGATGGCTGCAGCCAGGAGCACGTCGCGCGGGAGGTCGGCGAGAGCCCGCGACCCGTCCCGCGCGACTGCCGGCAAGGGGATGCCGCGCGCTCGCAGCACCGCGGCGACCACGGCCGTCAACTCGTCCCGGCGCCCTGTTTCGTACGCCTCGGCGCGCCCCTCCCCTCGTCGCCCCTCCGCCCGTCCTTCGGCGCGCCCTTCCGCCCGGCCTTCGACGCGCCCCTCCGCCCGTCCTTCGGCGCGCCCTTCCGCCCGGCCTTCGGCGCGCCCCTCCGCTCGTCCTTCGGCGCGCCCCTCCGCTCGTCCTTCGGCGCGCCCCTCCGCTCGTCCTTCGGCGCGCCCCTCCGCTCGTCCTTCGATGCGTCCCTCCGCCCGTCCTTCGGCGCGTCCCTCGCGTCGCTGGGATCGCAACAGCAGGTCGTCGTCGGGCCCCGTGCCCTCGCGCGCACCGAGCGTCCGGCCCACTCGCGAGAGAACATCCATCGTCGCCCTCGACATCGGGGCCTCGTTCAGCGCCGTGTGAATCGAAGCCGCCGTCCACCCCGGCAGTGCCCGGCTCGCCGCCGCGGTCCGGTAGGCGCCGTCTTCCAGGACGTGGATCGTCAGTCCCGCCTTCCGGCTCCGCGGTCGGCTCGCCGCGCGCCGCTCCGGCACCTCGACCCACACTTCCGGGAAGCCCCACGCCTCGTACAGTCCCAGCTTGGTCCGGCGCGCGTCGGTCGAGTGGTCCACCTCGAGTACCACGTCGGGAAACGCATGCACGCCCACCACCAGCGAGCGAGCGCCGGGCAGACGCTCCGGCGTCGGATGCACGTAGACCACCTGGTCGGCCTGCAGGATGCGCTGCGGTCGGCCCTGGGCGTCGCTCACCTCGAGGTCCATGTGGCCGAAACAGCGGATCGGCGATCCGCGCACCGCGGCGATGCGCTCGACCAGCCCCGCGAGCGTTGCGCACGGGGCCTCGTGCCAGGGGGAGGTCGGCTCGCACACCCACGCCGTCTCCAGGGCCGCGTCCCAGTACTCGAAGCGGCCTTCGTGGTCGTCGATGGCGTCGCGGGTCAGGTGGATGGGGGTGCAGCCGGGGAAGTGCAGGGCGGCGGCGCCCGAGGCCGGCGGGAATCCGCGGGGCGCGATGCGAGCAGCGGCGTCCACCGACTGCGAGACGGCGTCGAAACCGGTGGCTGGCGCCGGCCCGGCCGGCGGGTCGGGAGCAGGCATCGAATCGAGTATACGGGAGCCGCCGAGCCCGCGCCAACGCGGGGGAAGGCGCGCGTCGCGTGCAGGACATGGCACTGGCGCCGCTCCAGGGCGCAGGGGCCGTGTCGGCGCCGATGGCGCCGTCGGAGGCCGCCGATCAAGGCAGCGTGAGCGCATGCGGCGGCTTGTCGGCGCGCACGAACCGCCGCAGGCGTTCCCCTCCCACATACAGCGAAGGCACGACGGCCAACACCAGCGCGCTCGACGTGACGAGGCCCCCGAGGGCGGATCGAGCGAGGTCGCCCCAGAGGTCGGGCTGGCCGGTGGCGGGGCCGTCCCACAGCATCGGCAGCAGGCCGAGGGCGGTGGTGGCCGAGGTGAGGAGGACGGGCCGAACGCGGTCGAGTGTGCCCTGCACGGCGGCGTCGGGAGCGCTCAGGCCGGCGCGCCGGAGCTGACCGATGCGGTCGAGCAGCAGCACGCCGTTGTTGTCGACGATGCCGACGAGCAGGATGACCCCGATGTAGCCCGACGACGTGAAGCTCGCGCCCGTCCAGAGGTAGGTGTAACAGACGCCGACGAGCGCGAGAGGAATGGTGGCGAGCACGATGAAGGGATGCCACAGGCTCTCGTAGAGCACCGCCAGGACCAGGACCATCACGAGAACGGCGCCCGCGAGCGCCCAGCCGAGCATGCGCCACTCCTGCCCGGTGACCGCCCACGGGTCGTCGCGGTGCACGGAGAAACCGGCCGGAGCCTGCACCGCCTCGTGCACCTGCCCCTCGTACTCGTGGGCGAGTCGGGGCGGCCCCTGGTAGTCCCACGATACGGTCACCGTGTACTCCTGATCGCGTCGATCGACGCCGTCGGGCGCGTTCGTCTCGTGCACCTCAGCGAGGTTCTCGATACGCGCCGGCGCGTCGTAGCCTGCGGGCGCGGTCAGTCGCAGCAGGGAATCGACGTCCTGGCGGTCGGCGCCGCGGACGCGGAACTCGGTGACGTCGGGCAGCCGCTCGTCGCCCTCGAACTGGTAGGCTCGCGGTGAGCCGCGGGCCGTGGCCAAGGTCACGAAGTCGAGCACGTCCTGGGGATCGGCAGCGAACTGACGGATGCCTTCGGGGCGCAGCGAGAGCGCGAGTCCGCGCTCCGACAGGTCCATGCTGCCCATCCAGAAATGCCCCCGCGTCGACGTGGTCACGCGGTAGTCGACGACGCGGGGGCTGAGGGCCGCCTGACGGCCGACGGCGTCGGCCAGATTCACCGCCCGCGCGAGGTCGTAGCCCCGCACCTGGAGGCGGCTGTTGTGGGTCGGCGGGAAGCCGGGGGCGCCGGCGTAGAACGGCAGGCCGAAGCCGGTGACGGTGACCGAGACCCGTGAGAACGTCGCGGCCCGTTCGATGAGGCGGCGTCGGGCCGCGAACGGCGCCCCCCGCGCCCGCTGCGCGTCCGAGAACGTGACTTCCAGGCGGGCCGATTGCCCGTCCACCTGGACCCACACATCGCCGTTCGCTTCCGGCGACGGACCGTCGAGCAGCACGTCCTCGAACTGGCGAACGACCTGATCGGTCCGTTCAGGGTCGGTGCCGCTCGGGGTCCGCACAACCACGACCAGCCGCTCCTCGACCGGCGGTTCGAGGAATCGGCCGCGCGGCACGTCGTGCCAGAACCGCCATCCCCCGTGGGCGCACAGGCCGGCCGCGACGAGGGGCGCCACCCACCAGAACCGCACGACCACGGCCACCGGGCGCCGCCGCCAGTCGGGGGTTGCCCCCCCGCGCGACACGGCGCTGGCGGCCGGCAGCCAACGCACCCCGGCCGCCGGGACCAGGAACCACGACACCGCCACCGAAGCCGCGAGCAGGGCCGTCAGCACGAGAGCGAGGGGCGTGAAGGTCATGGCGAGGCGGTCGTCGAAATAGAGGAACGGCAGGAAGACGCCGACGGTGGTGAGCTGGGCGAAGAAGAGCGGCCGCGCCACCTCCGCCGCCCCGTCGACCACGGCGCGGCGGGTCGGCAGGCCCTGCCTGAGCCGGGTGGCGATGTTCTCCACGATGACCACCGCGTTGTCGACCAGCATGCCGAGGCCGAGGGCCATCGCGGCCAGGGTGAGCACGTTGATCGAGAGCCCGGCCCGGGTCATGAACGAGAGCGTCAGGGCGGCGGTGGCCCCCGCCGTCAGCAGCAGCAGGGCCGGGGTTCTCACGTTCCGGAACACGGCGAACAGCGCGGCCGATACGAAGGCGAGAATCCAGACGAGCCGCCGGCCCAGCGAGGCGAGTTCCGCCCGCACCGGTTCGGCGCCGTCGCGGGTGATGAAGTGGCACAGTCCGCCGGGGAGGGCGGCGATGCGGTCCTCGATGAGGGCGCGGACCCGGTCGGACAGGGCTAGCACGTTGGCGCCCGCCGCGCGTTCGACGACGAGGGCGACGCGCGGCCGGCCCCGGAAACGGTACTCGCGCTCGGGCGGGGCCGACCGACGCCGTACGGCCGCGACGTCACCGAGCCGCACGCGCCCGTCGAGTCCCGGCAGGGCCAGGGTCCGCAGCGCGTCCAGGGTGCGCGTCCCGGCGTCGACAACGATGTCGATGCGCCGTTCGCCGTCGTCGACGTACCCGGCGCGCCTCGGGCGCAGGGCGTCGAGCACGACGGCGGTCACCGCCGCCTGCTCGAGTCCGAAGCGGTGCAGGGCGTCGGGGTCGAGTTCAATCGTCAGCAGTTCGCGCCGGCCGCCGAGCATCGTCACGCCGGCGACGCCCTCGATCGCGATCAGCGGCTGCTGCAGATTGTCGCGGACGACCCGCCGCAGCGCTTCCGGCGACAGGGCCCCGGTCAGGAAGACGGTGAGGAACGCGTCCTGCTGCAGCTCGGGC
This sequence comes from Vicinamibacterales bacterium, assembly GCA_965199675.1. Classification (GTDB taxonomy): domain Bacteria; phylum Acidobacteriota; class Vicinamibacteria; order Vicinamibacterales; family UBA8438; genus JAJEEA01. The sequence goes on from CBDATI010000021.1 coordinate 61,794, forward strand.
GGCACGTACGGCGACAGCCGCGGCGCGCGAGCGCCGACCGGCCACTCGCGCTCGACCGACCGCAGCGCGTCGCGCAGGGCGAGCCGTCCGATGTCGAGACGGGCGTCGGGGTCGAACGACACCTGCACCACGGCCGAGCCCCGCTCGGTCCGCGAGGTGAGCCCGCGCACGCCGGGGATGCGCGCGGCCGCCGCCTCGACCCGCGAGGTCATCACCGCCTCCATCGCCCGCGGCGACGCCCCCGGCCACGCCAACCGGACGTCCACGCGCGGATACGACAGCTCGGGCACGAGCTCGACCGACGCGTTCGCGGCGTCGAAGACGGCCAGCACCCCGAGGGCGAGGGCCGCCATGCCGACGGTCACCGGATGATCGACCGCCCACCCCATCAGGCGCTTCAGCACGGCTCTGTCTCCCCGTGCCGGGCCGGTGGATATCGCGGGGCTGGCCGCGGTCTGCGACGTCTTGCCGTCACTCGCCGCAACCCGGCGTGGCACTTCGGGTCACGGGCGGGGCCCGAGGCCGAGTCGGCGCCAGAAGTCTTCCTCGTCGGCGCAGGCGATGGCGGCGGCCAGCAGCACGTCCCGCGGGAGGTCGGGCAGGGTGAGCGAGCTGTCCTGCTCAGCCGCGAACTCGATGCCGCGCGTCCGCATCACACCCACGATGGCCGCCGTCAGTTCGTCGCGCCGGCCCGCCGCGTACCCTGCCGTGCGGCCCGCCGCGTACCCCTCTTCCCGGCCCGCGCGGCGCTGCGAGCGCAGCAGCAGGTCGTCTTCAGGCCCTGTACCTTCGCGGGCGCCCAGCCGGCCGCCCACCCGCTCCAGAGCCCGCATCGTCGCCGGCGACAGCACGGGCTCGTTCAACGCGGTGTGGATCTCCGCCGCCGTCCAGCCCGGCAACGCCGCGCTCGCCGGAGCGGAACGATAGGCGCCGCCGTCCAGCACGTGAATGGTCAATCCGGGCTTCCGGCTCCGGGGGCGGCTCGCCGAACGCCGCTCCGGCACCTCGACCCACAGTTCGGGGAAGCCCCACGACTCGTACAACCCGAGCTTGCTCCGGCGCACGTCCGTCGAGTGATCCACCTCCAACAGCACATCGGGAAACGCATGTTCGCCGAGCACCAGCGACCGCGAACCCGGCAGATGCTCGGGACGGGGGTCGAGATACACCACCTGGTCGGCCTGCAGGATGCGCTGCGGCCGGCCGTCGGCGTCGCTGACCTCCAGGTCCATGTTCCCGAAGCACTCGATGGGCGACCCGCGGATGGCCGCGATGCGCTCGACCAGGCCCGCCAACCGCGCGCACGGGGCCTCGTGCCACGGGGAGGTCGGTTCGCATACCCAGGCCGTCTCCAGGGCGGCGTCCCAGTACTCCAGGCGGCCGTCGTGGTCTTCGACGGCGTCACGGGTCAGTCGGACCGGGATGCAGCCGGGGAAGTCCAGCGTGTCCGGCCTCGGCGGACATCGCACGCCGGTGCGGGCGGCCGCGTCCGCCGACTTCGAAACGGGGGCGAAAGCCGCGGGTGACAACGGCCCGGTTGGCCGGGCGGCGGGCGACATGAGGGCCAGTATAGCGCCCGGCCGGGGACCGCGATTGGCCGAGCCGCTGCCGACGCCGCGGCGTCAGTTTCCCCCACCGCCAACGCCGTAGGCGCGCAGCGATTCCTCCACCGAGACGCCGAGCAGTCGCACGCTGTCGACGTCGCCGCGGCGTCCCGCCGGTCCGTAGTCGACGATGTAGATCAGGTCGTCGTCGCGCCCGATCGGGACG
>CBDATI010000022.1:0-113122 GCA_965199675.1 Vicinamibacterales bacterium
CAGCTCCGGGTGGTTCGCACGCCAGATCACGTAGAGCATCACGGAGCGGGGGCAGAAGTAGAACGGAACATAGTCGCCGACCTGCGTGCCGGGATGACAGGCAACCCGCAGCTCTTCGACCCGGCGGCGTTTGATCGTGGACATGCCGATGGCCTGCATCGGTCCACCCCGGGCGATCATCGCACGATCAGACAAGAGGCGTCCGTCGGTCGCGATGCCGGCGAGATTGTCCACATGCGTGATGTGGTACAGCATCGGGCGAGCCGGCGGCGGGGTCACGGCTGCGTGTCTCCCATCCTGCTTGCGCGGATGCCGCGGCGTGTCCGCACCTCGGTCACACCCTCCCGGAGACCGGATCCGGATCCGGTCGGTCGAGGCGCCGACAGGTACGCCTGACGCGCCCTCGGACTCGTCAGCGTCCTTCCCATCACGGGCGCGCGCCTCCGCGGGACTGGGCACCAGCCCCTTGCAGGCCGTTCTGCCCGTCTTTCTCCCCGGACTGAAACAGCGTGAAGAAGACTTCGCGCAGCTTGTCCATCGCCCGGCGGGCGAAGAGACCCGTGAGGCAGGCGATCGCCAGCGCGCGGTAGACATCGGTAGCGTTGTTGGGTGACGGCGCATTGGCGACGGTCGCCTCCGACGGTGTCGACGAGACGGGGGACAGCAGGCCCGTCTGCATGACGAAGTACACGACCACCGCAAGGCCTGCGCCCACGACCGGCTTGAACGCCAGACGAACGCGGCGGCGCGTTCGATCCTGCGGGCCGGAGTTTGGCGGGGAGACGAACGAGGTAATCATGTGTAGCAACCCGCCCAGTGCTCCGCTCCACGCGACGAGGTGCAGGAGTGTCAGGGCGGCCCGGCCGGCGTCGCCGTCACCATTGATGGCCCTGGGGAGGAGGGTCCAGAACGCACAGATGATCGCGACGGCGACCAGAAGCGCTTCTGCGACGACGAACACGGTGTACCAGGCGCCGTCCCGACCCTCGGATGCCGACGGGTCTGTGCCGGGCGCTTGGGACTCGCGGTGGGTAGGTTGGGTGCGGGCCGGATCGGAAGGTGCATCCGTGGCGGGTGTGTCGGGCGTACGGGACGCGTCGCTGGTCTGTGGTGTCGATGATGTCGGTGGTGCGCTGGATGCTGGTTGAGGAGCTGAACCCCTCTCACCCATCGGTTCTGTTCCCGGCCGGTTACCGACCTGCGGCGGCAATGGTGTCGCTGGCTTATCGCCCCCAGCGTTCGGATGTCGCGGTTCACTCATCGGTTTCCCCAAAGTGGCTCTGCGGCCGTGCGGCGCGGCGATCCCGGGAGACCGGCCGGCGTGGCCGGTGTGGACGGCGCGGTTGCTCGTCAGTCGGCGTGACCGCGCCGGCGGCGCGGGCTTCCTCGGCGGCGCGGTCGGCGTTGAGGGCGAGCAGCCGGGCGAGGACCTCGTCACGGGTGGCGTCGGGCCAGCGGCAGCGATAGGGCTTCCTCCGGCGGCCGCGTCGGCCGGCGGCTGGCGCGGGCTCGTCGGTGGAGGCGTCGGTGCCGGCGTCCTCGTCACCGTGGTCGAGGAGGAACTCGCAGTCGGTGGAGAGGTCGGTCCAGCCGTAGGCGTCGAGGACGGCGCGGTCCATGGCGGCGTGCAGGGCGCGGAGTTCTGCGATGGCCGGGTCGCGATCGTCGGGGTCGTGGAAGCGGTTGTACGTCGTCGTCAGGCCTTCATGGTTCCGGACCATCAGGGCGGCGCGGTATTCGTAGCAGGCGCGGCCGGCGGCTTCGAGGGCTCGGTGGGTTTCCCAACAGTCAGGGAAGGGGAAGGTCTCGAAGCAGCGGAAGGGTGTGTAGCGGAGGTCGTCCTTCATGGACGAGGTCAAGAAGCGGGTCCAGAGCTCGTGGGGGCGCGACTGCAGGGCGCAGAAGGCGGCGTGGGTGCCTAAGGGGAAGACGATTGTCGACTCCGCGTAGACCATGCCGGTCGGGAGGAATGCGAACGCGGCATGCTGGCCGTGGCGGGAGATCGCCAGTACTCGATCCAGGCCGGCGATGGCGGCTCGGAGCTGCGGACGGTCGTTGGCGTACAGCCACCAGTGCTGTTTGTGACTGCGATCGATGGCGGATGCGCCCAGCCGTTCTCGTTCTGGCCGAACTCGGTCCTCGACGATCTTCAGAAGATCCGGCCAGTCGGCCGCCACCGGTCCAGGGTAGTCCAACGGCACGACCCCTTGCCGCCGCCACTTGTGACGCTGACCATCATCGGCATCCGCCCAGCGTGCGCCGAGATTTTCGCGCCGCAGCGGCCAGTCCAGGAAGTTGATCGCGTAGCGGTGATGTTCGTGAGTCGGCGACCTGTTGACTTCTTCGCCGCCGATGTACGGGAAGACGACTTGCCGATTGCGCGGGTTCTCGGCGAGCAGCCGCTCCATCTCGGCCAGCGGGGTGGCGACACCGTTCCGGTCGGTGTCGTCGAACGTGAAGCCCATGCCGCGCAGAATGCTGCCCTGGAAGCTCTGGCCTGCGTTCGTCCGGAGCCGCGCCGGGTCGTCGTGGCCGCCGTGGGGGAACAGGAAGGCCGTGATCTGCTCGACCGGTTCGTTGTCGAGCCGCGGCGCCAACACGCCGCCCGGCGAGACGACCGGTGCTGTCGGTGTGTTTCCCCAGGCGGTCGCCGTCTCGCGGATCCGCCAAGCCGTCCGGACCGCGCCGGGCAGGGTGCGCCACTCCGCCTTGTGCACATGCAACACACTAACCACTACCGCGGCCAGGCCCGGCCACTTCACTCGCTTGCGCGCCCGGTAGATCGTCCCGCCGTGGGTGCAGATCCACCGCAGGCCGCTGCCGCGGGTGTCGCCCTGGGCGATGGTGTTGGTGGCGATGAGGCCGAACGCGCCGCCGGGCCGCAAGAGGTCGAAGGCGCGGCGGAAGAAGTGCGCCGCCAGGTCGGCGTTGCTGCTGGCACCGTCATGCCGCGCCGCGAGCCAGTCGCGATAGCCGGCGCCGAGGACGGTGCTGATCCGCTTGCCCCCCAGGAACGGGGGGTTGCCGACGATGGCGTCGAACCCGCCGGCGCGCCACGGGGCCGGCGAGAACTCCCCCTTCGAACGCGCACGACTCCGCGTCCGCCGACCGCTTCGCGCGGCCTCGGACCCGCCCCCCGCCGCGGGCTCGCGATCGAACGCGCCCGGCCGACCTAGCGGCTCGGCCGCCGGCTGGTCGTCCGATCTCTCGCGATCGAAGACCTCCGGGAACTCGATCTCCCAGTGGAAGGGGCCGAGGGTGCGGCGCAGGGTGGCGCCGGGGTCGCGGTGGCGGGCCATCTGGTCGGTCTGAACATGCCCGGCGTACTCGGTGCGCAGGCGCTCGCGCTCGCGCGGCCGGTCGGCCGAGAAGAAGGCGTGCAGCACGAGGTCGCCGTAAAGGCGCACGTCGGCGAGCGCCGCCGCCGACTGCTGCAGCAGGGCATCGAGTTCCGCGGTCGGCGCCTGCTGCCCTGCCGCGTGCAGGCGAGCGCGGTGGCGGCCGGCCTCGGCCACGCGTTCGCGCACGCGCTGCTCGACGAGTTCGCGCTGGACCGGCGCCGGCACCGCCCGCGCACCTCCCCGAGGGGATGCGGCAGACGCGGTCCGCCAGTGCAGCGCGGTGATCTGCGCGCGTGTCAGCCCTACCAGCGAGTCGCCGTGGCGCAGGGCGTGGTCGACGAAGGTGAACTCGTGGTCGGCGGCGAGAGTGACCAGCCACAACGAGAGCCGCGCCAGATCCACCGCCATAGGGTTGCGGTCGACGCCGTAGAGGCAGCGGCGGGCGACTAGGCGGCGCGCATGGAGCGACTCGTCCACGTCGGCCGGACGGTCGACCGGCGCGCCGTGCGCGCGCCAGGCGTCGACGAGACGGGCCGAGAGCTGCCGGCAGGCCTCGACGAGGAAGGCGCCAGAGCCCATCGCGGGGTCGCACACCTTCAGGTCGAGGATGCGGTCCGGGGGCGGCGCCGGCCCCAGGCGCTCGAAGAGCGGCGCGAGCGCGTCGGCGACGATGGGGCCGGTGAGGGTGCTCGGCGTGTAGTGGCTGCCAGAGCGGCGGCGCTCGTCGGTGGGCTGCAGGACGGGCGTGCCGGGCGGCGCGACGGCGGGCGTGGCGGCGCGGTCGACGCGGCCGTCGAGCGCCGCCGCGGCGTCCTCCAGCGTCGCGGCCCGCCGCAGCGCGGCGGCGGCCTTCGGTGGCAGGTCGACACCGGCCTGCTCCCGCACGCTGCGGGCGCGCCGGTCGCCGTCGAGGACCAGCAGCGCATCGAGGTCGACGACCACCGCGGCGCCGCTGCCCGCGCCGCTGCGCAGGGCGAACGAGCGGCCGGTCGTCAGCTCGATGCGGAACCCCATCAGGGCCTCGTAGACCGAGCCGATCTGCTCGACGTCGAGGGTGCGGTAGGAGAGCCGTTCGCCGTCGAGCAGCATCAGGTTCTGCAGGATGCGCCAGACGGTCTCGTCGGGCACGCGCGGCAGCACCGCCGGCTCGCCATCGCCGAGGCGTTCGAGGAAGGGGAAGCGACCTGGATCGAAGAGCCGCCCGCCGCGGGCGGCGAAGCGCAGGCGGCCATGCCCGCCGCCGCCGTGTACGAGCCGGAACAGGACCAGCAGTTGCGCCCAGGCTCCGAAGCGCTGGTCCATGGTGTCGGGCCACGCGGCGGAGTCCGCTCGCAACCGCGCGAACAGGCCGCCGAGCGCGTAGTGCTGCTGGTGGACCGAGTGGTCGGGCATCAGCCCGCGGTCTTCGGTGTAGAGGAGGAACACGAGGCGCATCAACACGACGATGAGCCCGTTGTAGAGCTGCGCGGGCGATTCGCGCGCGAGCCGCGCCGTCTCCTCTGCGTCGGCCGTGACGAATCCGCGCAGCAGGGAATACAGCGCGGCCAGCACCTGACGCGACAGGCGAGTCGAGACCTCGGCCTGCGCCGCGCGGCTCCGGGCGAGCAGGGTCGGCAGGCGGGTGTCGGGATGCCCGAACATCGCCGGGGCCGAGAGCAGCATATCGAAGGCGGCGAGGATGGGCCGGCCCGCCGGCATCGCCATCTGCGAGAAGTCGAAGGTGAGGTACCCCGGCGTCTCGCCGGCCGGCGCATACACGATGCGGATGCGGTCGTCGCTGCAGAGCAACCCGACCGGGACGTCGGTCTCCGCCAGCAGCCGCACGAAGCGCTCGTGCCGGCTGGCGTTCCAGACCGCGCCGGGAGGCGGGCGGTCGAGATCCGCGCCCGGCTCCTCCACGCGGATGAGCAGCATCCAGGTCTCGCACGGGGCCTCTTCCGCGGCGTCGGCCGCGGGCGCGCCCGGGGGGTCTTCGGTCGCGGCCGGCGTGTGATCCAGGTCCGGAACGTCGTCGACCCGCACCGCCCATGTCGGCGCGAGCACGGTCTGGAGTTCGGGGAGACCGACCTGTAGCGTCTCGCGGTGGGCACTGGCGTCAACGAGGTCGTCGGCCTCCCAGCCGAGCCAGCCCAGCAAGACGCGGCGCAGGTCGGGGGTCCGCCAGCGGGCCGCGGCGCCGCTCTCGTCGACGGTGAGGAGGTCCGTGAACGCGCGCTGTCGAGCGGCCGCGTTGCGATCGGGCACGACCTGCGCGTCTACGAGGACCGTGGGCGAGAATACGAGACCGACCGGCTGCGCGAAGCCGAGCCACTCCTGGTGGGCGGCGATCAGGCGCCGGCGTTCGCGGTCCGCCATCAGCGCCCTTCCTGCGGCCAGAGATAGACGATGCCGACCGGATCGACGCGCACGACTCGGACGGCGTAGGTCGCGGCGATGCGGCGCGGTTCGCGCTCGAGCTCGTCCTCGATCTGCCGCAGGCGGCGGTCCCAGGCGCGCCGATCGGCCTCGTGCTGGCGCCGTTCCTCGGCGTCGAAGTCGAAGGTCCGCTGCGTATCCGTCCGGGCCGCCTCGATACGCTCGCGCTGACGTTCGAGCAGCGAGCGCAGGCTGAGGCTCTCAGCCTCGGCACGGCGTTCGAGCAGAGCCTGCGCACGCGCGCGCGCCTCCGTCGCCCGGCGTTCCAGGTGCGGCAGCAGGTCGCGGATGTCCTGCTCGGCCGACGCGGCCAGACGCGCCTGCACCGCCGCCGGAACCGATGCAGCCCCGGCGGCGTCCAATGCCTCTTGCAGCGTCGTCAGCGTCGTCTGTTCGCCGGCGCGGCCGTAGGGATCGAGGGGCCGCGGTCGCCGCGCGGCCGCTGTCCAGCGGGCGGTAACCGGCACCAGTCCCTCATGCAACCGCGCTGCGCGCTCTCCATAGACGACGAGCCGACCCAGCAGCATCACGCGCGTATCGCGCCCGGGGGCCGCGACCAGGCAGGCCTTCGACAGGTCGTGGTGCACGAGTCCCTGCGCGGTGAAACGGCTGAGCAGGCGCCGGGCGAGGCGGTGCTCGAGGTGCAGGTGGACGGCCTGCGCCCCGAGCGGACCGGTGTCCTCGAAGGCGATCGGCCGCACCGCGGCCCGCCGGCGCCACTCGTCCGGGCGTTCGCCCCGCCGCCGGCGCTCGCGCAGGGTGTCGAGCGCCGCCGTCCAGGCAGGGTCGCGGTGCAGGGTCGGATGCGGCGGGAAGTCGAACAGGGGCGGCGCGGGCGTGCCGGGCGGCGGCGCGGGCCCCCGAATTCCCGGTTGGGCTTCATCGCCCCGCGGGCCGGGCGAGGCGGGTACCTCGCCCCACTCCGCGGGGCGAGAGTCGGAGAGCATCGGCGGTGCGCCTCTGCTCCGGGCCGCGGCCGGCCACGCTGTGTCGCCCTCAGCTCGCTCGTGCACCGTCGAGGACCCACCGTCGAGGGCCTCGACCCGGGCCTGGATGCCGCCGGGAACGCCGGCCAGCCGCAGGCTCATCGAGAGTGTGCGCCGGAACTGCGCCGCCGTGACGCCGACCCGCCGCCGCGACTGCTCTAGGCGCCGGTTCATCCGCCCCACGTCCTGCAGCACCCGTTTCGTTCGTGCCCGGGTCTCCTCCTCCAGCTCCTCCTCCGCCGTCTGCTGCCGATGATCCGCCTGGGCCCGGCCGATGCGGTCCGCGAGCTCGCCGATCCGGGTGCGGCGTATGCCCTCCGGCGCGAGGTGATCGGTGACTTGGTCCTCCACCACCCTGGCCACGCTGCCGAGTTCTTCGCGGATGCGCTCGGCCTTCCGCACGAGCACCCGCAGGACACGGTCCTCGGGGCGCTGGACGTAGCGGAAGTAGCGGCAGAACACCTCGTCGGCGGGTTGCAGCTTGCGGTCGATGCGGCCGTTGCGCTGGTCGAGGCGGCCGGGATTCCACGGCAAGTCGAAGTGGAACAGGTCAGCGCAGTGCCGCTGCAGGTTCAACCCTTCGCGGGCGGCGTCGGTGGCGATGAGGATCCGCAGCGGGTGGTCGATTGGCTGCGTGTTGAAGGCGTGCTTGATCTCCTCGCGGGCGGCGGGCGGCGTCAGCCCGGCGAACACCGCGATCCGGTCGGCGGCCCGCTCGGTGTGGGCGATGGCCTCGCGCAGGCAGCGCTCGACGTAGCGGCGGGTGTCCTCGTACTCGGTGAAGACAATCACTCGGGCCGATGTCCAGGGCGGGGGCGGACCCGTGCGCGACTCGAGCCGCGGACACATCCGCCGCCCGATCCAGGCCACGAGTTGCTCGATGCGCGCGTCGGGGTGGTAACGGCTCGCCTCGGCGATCGTCATCATCTCGTCGACGAGCGCCAGCTCGCGTTCGAGGGCCGTGCGTTCGGCGATTCCGTCGGCGCCGCTCGAGGCGGCGGTGGCCCGCGCCATGCGTTCCAGCAACGTGGGCTCGTCGGCAGCATCACTGCACGATCGCTCGTTCCCCCCGTCGCGGCCATCCACCTCGTCCGCATCCGCTCGATCGACTCCTTCCGTACCGGCGTCATCGCGGTCGACACCGATGGTGAGGGCCGTCAGGTCGGCCAGCGCGGCGGCGGGCAGCTCCTCTGCGCGACGTGCCTTCTTCAGCGCCTCGGCAACGCGCTTCCGGTGCACCGCCAAGGTCTTCGCGAACGCCTCGATAGACGACAGCAGGCGCTTCTGGAGTCCGCCGAGAACCAGCGCCGCGGCCGCCCGTTGGGCGGGGCTGGCGCCCGCCAGACGGCGCTCGCGCACCTCGCGGTAGGCGTTCAGCTTCTCGGCCAACACCAGTTCGGGCGCATCCGGGGGCAGCCCGTCGATGTCGATCTGCTCGACCGTGCGCCGCGGGAAGCCGCCCGCAATCTCCCGAATGTCGGACTTCAGCCGGCGCACCATGACGTCGTCGAGCTGGCCCTTGAGGACCTTCACGCCGCGGCAGAAGCGCTGCGGATCGAGAATCTCCAGCAGAGCCGAGAAGCTGTTCGAGTGGCCGTTGTGGGGCGTCGCCGACAGGAACAGCCGGTGCTCGAAGCGCGGGGCGAGGTCCCGCACCGCGCGCGTGGTCTGCGAGTCGATGGCGTAACGGGCGCCCTGCGCGGGCGCCGCGTGGTGGGCCTCGTCAAGCACCAGGAGCGATTGCGGCGCGGAATCGCCCAGCCAGTCGCGCAGGCCGGCGGCGTAGGTCTCGTCGATGAGCAGCCGGTGCGAGACCAGGAACCGCGTGTGGGTCGTCCAGGGATTCACCGCGAAACCGCGCTCGCGGCGCACGCGGGTCACGTAGGTCCGATCGAGGATGGGGAACACGAGCCCGAAGCGCGATTCCAGCTCGTCGCGCCACTGTTCCAGCATGGAGGGCGGGGCGGACACGACGATGCGCTGAACCCGCCGGCGCAGCAGCAGTTCCCGCATGATCAGCCCCGCCTCGATCGTCTTGCCGAGGCCGACGTCGTCGGCGATGAAGAGGTTGACGCGGGGCAGGCGCAGCGCCTTCGACAACGGTTCGAGCTGGTAGGGCTCGATACGGATGCCGGCGCGGAACGGCGCCTGGAACAGACCCGGATCGGTGGCGGTGACAGCGTTCCACGCCAGCGTGCGCAGGTAGGCCGCGAACAGGGCCGGTTCGTCGAAGCCCCTGCGGGCGATGGCGTGCCAGCCGGCGTCCTCCAGCACCCGCGCGTCCAGCTCGTGCTCCCAGAGCACGGCGAGGGGCTGGCCCTGCGCATCGTCGTCGAGACAGGAGAGGTGAACGAGGGTGGCGTCGTCCGCAGCGGCGGGTGCGGCGACGTCCTCGACGAGGTAGCGACGCTGGCGGACGAAGGCGACCTGGCCCGGCCGCGGTGCCGGCGGCGAAGCGACCGCGCCGTCGCGGACAGGAGAAGGCACGTTCGGCTGCCGTGTCCTACGCCCGCGGGCGGACTCCGGAATGGCGGCAGCGACTCCCCGGCATCACCGCAGATCGTCGTTGATGCTCGTGGCGCCGAGGCGGCGGAGCAGCCGCTCGGTGTCGGGGTGCAGGGGTCGGGACACGGTGCCGACGTCGAGCGGGGTCAGGCCGCGACCGTCGGCGAGGTCCACCCGCGCGCCGTTCTCGGCGAGCACCTCGATGATTGCGTTCTTGGCGAGGCGGGCCGCGCCGTGCATGGCGGTGCGGCCGCGCCGGTCGACCGCGTCGAGGTCGATGTCCATGCCGACGAGCAGGGTCACCAGCTCGAGCGACTCGATCGCGGTGGGCTGCCGCGCCTCGTTCAGCACCACGCCGACCGCGGCCATCAGGGGGGTGGTGCCGTCGTCAGCGGGCAGGCCGGGGTCGCCGCCGGCCGCGGCCAACGCCTGGAGGATCTCGGGGTCGGGCGTCCGCGCCGCCGCGGCCAGCCAGAGGGGCGTAGCCCCGACATGGCGGCCGTACGAGATGAAGTCGCCCTTGAAGACGAACGGGGCCCGGGTGAGTCGGGCGTTGGGGTCGGCGCCGTGCTCGAGGAGCGCCTTCACCAGTTCGGCCTTGCCGGTCTCGACCGCAGCGTGCAGGGCCGTGCGGCCGATGCTGTCGGGCACGTTGGGGTCTGCGCCGCGCTCGAGCAGGAACAGGGCGAGGGCCTCGTGGGTGCTGGGCTCGACGTCGAGCTCGTACTCCCAGCCGCTGGTCGCGACGAGGCTGGCGCTCGCCACCAGCAGCGGGGTGCGGCCCGATGTCTGCGACTCCTCCACGTCGACCCGGGCGTCGAAGGCGAGGTACGGCTCGGCGGCGTTCACGTCGGCGCCGCCGTCGAGGAGCACGCGCGCCGTCTCGACATCGCCCTTGCGGGCCGTGAGGAGCAGGGCGGTCGTCCCGTGCACTGACCGCGCGTGCACATCGGCGCCCGCCCCGATCAGGAACTGCGCGACGCCCGCGTGCCCCTCCGCCGCCGCCCACATCAGCGGGGTCTGGGCCCGGAAGTGGGCGGCGCCGCGGACTTCGGCGCCGGCCGCGACGAGCAGCCGCACGAGGTCGGGGTTGCCGGTGCGGGCGGCGGTCATCAGCAGTGTCTCGCCGCCGGGGCGCGTGGCGCCGGGGTCGGCGCCGGCGCGCAGCAGGATGTCGGCCATCTCCGCGCTGGCGTTCAGGGCGGCGAGGGCGAGGGGAGGCACGCCGAGGTCGTTCACCGCGTTCGCGTCGGCCCCGCCGGCGATGAGCAGCCGGGCGGTCTCGACATCGTTCCAGTGCGCGGCCCAGTGCAGGGCGGTGGCCCCGTCGGGCTGGCGGGCGTCGACCGCGGCCGATTCCGACAGCAGCGCCCGCACGGCGCCGCGGTCACGCCGCTCGACCGCGTCGGCGAGGGGCGCGTCGGCCGCCGCCGCGGCGACGGGCAGGGCGTTGAGCGCCGCGGCCAGCACGGCGCTCAACGCCCGCCGGCTGGGCTGGCGCCTGCCTCCGAGAGAGGCTCCGGTTGCCGTTCGTCCCTGCATCCCCCCGCCTCCTCACACCGACAGCGCGTCGACCCGGCCGGTGCTGTCGCCCATCGTCTCGATGGGCACGCCCAGCTTGTCGAGCATGGCCACGAACAGGTTGGTGTTCGGCGTGTCCTCGGCCACCTGCACGTGGCGTCCGCCGGCGAGGCGTCCGCCGGCGCCGCCCACCAGCAGGGTGGGCAGGTCGTGGTGGTTGTGCCGATTGCCGTCGCTGAGGCCGCTGCCGTACATCACCATCGCCGAGTCGAGCAGGGTCCCGTCGCCGTCTTCGGTCGACGCGAGCCGGTCGATGTAGTAGGCGAACATCTCGGTCAGGTGGTGGTCCACCTTCTTCAGCCGCTCGATGAGCACCCGGTCGCCGCCGTGGTGCGACAGCGCGTGGTGGGCATCGGGCACCCCAATCTCGGGATAGGCGCGGTTGCTCGTCTCGTGCCCCAGCATGAACGTGGTGACCCGGGTGAGGTCGGCCTGCCACGCGAGCACCTGCAGGTCGAACATCAGCTTCGCGTGGGCCACGAAGCCGTCGGGTACGCCGGCCGGCTGGTCCATCGCCGGCAGCTCGCGCACCGTCTGCTGCTCGGCCATCTGGGATGCGCCGCTCGACGTCGCGCACCGCGTCGAGGTACTCGTTCAGCTTCACCTGGTCGCGGGGGCCGAGCTCTTGGCGGAGCCGCGCCGCCTTGGCCGTCACCATGTCGAGCAGGCTGCGGTCGTGCCGACGGGCGGCCAGCCACGCGGCGGGGTCGGTGGTCCCACCGGCGCCGAACAGCCGCTCGAAGACGGCGCGCGGGTCGCTGGCCATCGGCAGCGGGGTGGTGGGGCTGCTCCAGCACAGGGTGTTGGCGTAGGCGCAGCTATAGCCGGGGTCGCACGACCCCGCGCGGTCCGCCGACTCGAGCGACAGCTCGAGCGAGGCGAGCTGGGTCTCCTGCCCGAGCACGCGGGCCGCGATCTGGTCCATCGAGACCCCGGCCCGGATGTCGTGTCCCTCGGTCTTCTTCGGGTGCACGCCGGTCAGGAACGCGCCGGCCGCGCGAGCGTGGTCGCCGGCCCCCTCGCCGGGGCGGGCGATGCCCTCGTGGCTGCACAGCCCGCTGATGAGGACCATGCGCTCGCGGTGGGTCGCCAGGGGGCGCAGGGTCTCGGTGATGTCGAGGGCCCCGGCGCCGGACGGCGTCCAGTTCTGCATGTACATGCCGTTGGGCACGTACACGACGCCGAGGCGGCGCGCGGTCTCGGCCGCCTGGCCGCGCAGGCCGAACGCCGGCGTCATGCCGTCGAGCATCGGCAACGCCAGGGTCACGCCGAGGCCGCGGAGGAACGTACGACGCGGGAGGTGCTTCCTGGTGACAATCATGGCTCTCGCGATCTCCTCATCTGAAACGGAGTGCTCTCGACGACGCCGAGAATCATCGACGACCAGCGGTAGTCGTCGGCCGCCGCGCCGCGCGCGATGCCGCGCACGGCGGGCCCGTCGTGATACTCGACCCCCCGGCCCAAGGCATAGGTCAGGAGCTTCTCGGTCACGGTCTCGACGAAACGCTCCTCGGCGTCGAGCAGGATGTCCCGCAGCCCGGCCGGGCCCGCGAAACGGGAGCCGTCGGGCAGGGTGCTCGACACGTCGATGGGCGCGCCTTCCTCGGTCGTCCGCCACGCCCCGATGCCGTCGTAGTTCTCGAGCGAGAAGCCCAGCGGGTCCATCAGCACGTGGCAGCTCGCGCAGACCGGACTGATGCGGTGGACCTCCATGCGCTCGCGCATCGAGAGTCGGCGCGCCTCTTCCGGGTGGTTCGCGTCGGGCAGTCCCGGCACCTCCGGCGGGGGCGGCGGGGGCGGCGTCCCCAGCAGGCTCTCGAGCACCCACAGCCCGCGCTTGGTCGGCGAGGTCCGGTTCGGGTACGAAGTGGCGGTCAGAATGCTGCCCTGGCCCAGCAGCCCGCCCCGCCCGTGGGCGGCGACCGGCACCTGCCGGAAGTGGTTGCCGTAGACGTTGGGCACGCCGTAGTGCCGGGCGAGGCGCTCGTTCAGGTAGGTATAGTCGGCCCGCAGCAGGTCGAGGACGCTGTGGTCGCCGCGCACCTGGCTCTCGACGAAGAGGGCCGTCTCCTGCGCCATCGCCTCGCGGAGGTTCTCGTCGAAGTCGAGGAACGCGTCGGGGTCGGGGGCCACCGTCCGCATGTTGCGCAGCAGCAGCCACTGCCCGAAGAAGTTGTCGACGAACGCATCCGAGCGCGGATCGCCCAGCATGCGCGAGACCTGAGCCTCGATCACGCCCGGCTCGCGCAGGCGGCCGGCCACCGCCGCGTCGATCAGTTCGTCGTCGGGCAGGCTGCTCCACAGGAAGAACGACAGGCGCGACGCCAGCTCCAGGTCGCTGACCGGATAGGCCGCGCCGGGCGCCGCCCCGGCCGGGTCGCGCTCGATGCGGAACAGGAACTCGGGGTCGATGAGGACGCCGCGCATCGCGAACTGGATGCCCCGCTCGAAGCCGCCTTCGCGACGGCCCTCCTCGTAGAGCGCGAGGAGCGGCTCGACATCGGCGTCGTCGACGGGGCGGCGGAACGCCCGCCGGGCGAGACCGGACAGGATCTCGGCCGCGCAGCCGACCTCGTCGGACGGCGCCTCGGGGTAGCAGGTGAACACGCGGCGGCGGCTGGGCGTGTCTTCTGGGGTCGCCCCGTCGTAGGGACCGCTGATCTCGATGCTGTCGAGAGCCATCGCCGCGTTGCGGTCGCGGGAGTAGGCGAGGCTCGACACCCCCGGCACCGGCTCGAGGACGCCCTCGGCGACGGCCGCCCGGTCGAGGAACGCCGCGCTGACGAGCCGCGTGCCCGCCTTCACCGCCAGGCGCACCTCCAGCCCTTCGTCGGCCGTCTGCTCGTAGAGTGAGGGCCGCGACACCGCGTTCCAGGGCGCCCGCACGCCGTCGCCGCCGACCGTGAACTGCCCGATGCGGGCGCGGTCGAGGCGCAGCTCGATGTCGTTGGGCTCCTGCAGGCCGCGGATGTGGTTGCCGTAGGCGCGCTGCAGCTCGAGGCGGATGACGTACTCGCCGTCGAGGGGGAAGTGGTGGCGCACCGCGAGGCCGCCGCGCGAGCCGAACGGCAGGTCCTCGCTCATGCGGCCTGCCTGCCACATCGTGTAGGGGACCGTATAGGTCTCGACGGCGGGCCGGATCGACGCGTCGCCGAGGGCGAGCCGGCTGACCTTCTCGGCCGCCACCATGTAGCGGTCGAGGAGGACCGGCGAGATTGCGAGCACGTCGGCGATGTTGTCGAAGCCGTAGCCCGATTCGTCAGGCGGCAGCAGCGCGCGCTCGTCGATCTCCAGGGCGAGCAGGTCGCGGACGGCGTTTCGGTACTCGACGCGGTTCAGGCGGTGGATGGGCGGGCGGCCCGGATTGGGATCGGCCGCCGCGGCGGCGTCCAGGGCGGTCTCGAGGGCGCGGGCGGCCGCGTCGTAGGCCTCGGGCTCGGGCCGCGGCCGCCCCGGCGGCGGCATCGCCCGCCCCCGCAGCTTGCGCACGACCTTCTCCCACGCCTCGACCTCGCCGGCGACGTGGCCGACGCGTTCGGTGTCGATGGACTGCAGGGTCAGGCCGGCCTGGCGCGCGCGGTCGTTGTGGCACGCCACGCAGTACCGGTCGAGCAGCGCCCGCGGCGCGGAAGCGGCTTCCACCGCCGGTGTCGCCTCCGGAGCCTGCGCCCCGGCGTGCTCGGCGCCGCCGGCCGCGAGCACGAGACCGAGCCATCCCACCAAGCCTCTGGCCGTCATCGCAGTCCTTCCTGCATGCTCCGACCGGCCCGGTCGGAACCCGTCCACCCGTGCACTCACACCCAGTTGCGCATGGTAACTCAAGTGCGCCGACGCACCAACAGGCGCATCAGACACGAACAGGCGCCGACCCGCCGCAGCCGGTAGGCGCCCAGCGACCGTAGCGTCGAAGACGGGTCCGCGTTCCCGGCAGATGTCGAGGAACGCCTTGCCGGTCGTGGTCGTCTCGGGCCAGCTCGCCCGCGCTGAACGACTCGCCGGGATGGCGGCGCGCACGCAGCCGTTCGTAGGCCTCCTCCGTGAGCGATATCGTCTTGCTGGACATGCATGCACTATGCACAGTGCATCATTGGTCGGGCAGCGGTGCCGGCCCGAGGGGAACCCCCGCGCGGAGGGGGGGGACGGCCGAAGGACCGTCCTCGCCTCACCGTCGCCCGGCGGCGCGGGTCAGCCCGTGCCCGGCTGGAAACCCGCGCCCGAGGGTGATGGGCAGACGCCCGCCGACGGCCGCCTCGCCCGCGATGGCGCGGACGGCGGTGGCCTCGGCCAGATCGTAGAAGTCGTAGGTCAGCAGCATGGCCGGCAGCTCGGGCAGGGCCGTCGCGACGTAGGGGTTCCCGAAGAACACGGTGACGAACGGCTGGTCCCGCCGCGCGGCGCCCCGAGCGACGTCGCGCAGGAGCCGGACGACGCCGCGCGTCAGGTCCATGCGCCCGCTGAACGAGGCGGCGCGCACGAAGACCGACGCCACGACGGCGTCGTAGCGGGGGGCGCTCGCGGTCACGAGATCGAGTTCGGCCTGCGACGTGTGGTCCGACACTTCGACCGCGGTCACGTTCGGCCAGCGGGCGCGCAGCTCGGGCAGGAACGTGCGGCTCGGGGCGCCGTTGCCCCAACCCGAGGGATAGTCCAGCACCGACAGGTACAAGACAGCCGCCGACCGCGGCAGCGCCAGCGGCACGTCGCCGCGAGCGTCGCGGATCAGGGTCAGGCCGCGCCGGCTCACCTCGGCCGCCACCGCGCGGTGGCGGCGGGCGCCGACCACCCGCGGCAGGTCGTCGAGGCTGATCGCCCGGGTCCGGTGCAGGCCCAGCGCCGCCTTCGCCGCGAGAATCCGGCGCACCGAGGCGTCGACGCGGGCCTCGGTGAGGGCGCCCCGCTCGACCGCCCGGCGGAGGCCGGCGAACGCCGCCACGTCGTCGGGAGAATGCACGACGACGTCGTGGCCGGCCGCCACCGCCGCCACCGCCGCCCGCCCCGGCGGCATTTCGTCGGTGATGCCGCGCATGCGCATCGAGTCGGTGTACACGAGCCCGTCGAACCCCAGGTCGCGGCGCAGCAGACCGGCGACCACCGGCGGGCTGACGGTGGCGGGCCGGGTCGAGACCGGGTCGAGACCGGGCAGGGCGACGTGGGACGTCATGACCGCCCCCGCCCCGGCCGCGATGCCCGCCCGGAACGGCGGCAGCTCGACCCGGTCGAGGCGCGCCCGGGGATGCGCGATGAGCGGCAGCCCGCGGTGCGAGTCGACGTCGGTGTCGCCGTGCCCCGGAAAGTGCTTGAGAGTGGCGACCGCGCCCCCCGCCTGCAGGCCGCGCACCCAGGCCGAGGCGAGGCGCGCCACCGCCGCCGGGTCCTCGCCGAACGACCGCGTGTTGATGACGGGGTTGCGGGGGTTGTTGTTCACGTCGGCGACCGGCGCGAAGTTGACGTGCACGCCGAGGGCCCGCGCCTCGACCGCGGTGATGCGCCCCGCCTCGAACGCCAGCCCCTCGTCGCCCGCCGCCCCGAACGCCATCGCCCGCGGGAACGTCGTGCCGCCGCGCAGCCGGAACCCGATGCCGGTCTCGAAGTCGCCCGCGTTCAGCAGGGGCAGGGTCGAGAGGGCCTGGAGCCGGTTGATGATCGACGCGCCGGCGAGTGGCTGCCCCAGGGTCGACCGGGAGTAGCTGGGGTTGAGGAGCACGTCGGGGGCGCGGTCGCGGCCCCCGAACAGGAGGAACCCGCCCACATGCTGGTCCCGGACCAGGGCGGCCAGCCGGTCGAACGTCTCGCTGTCGGTGCTGAGATAGGTGGACCGGAACGAGGGCATGACGAGCTGGCCGATCTTCTCGTCCAGGCTCATCCCGCGCAGGGTCGTCTCGACCCACCGGGCCGCCTCGGGTTCGGGCTGCGGGGCCGCGGCGCCGGCCACGATCACGGCGGCCACGATCGCGGCCGCCGCCGCAAGTCGGCGGGCTTGAACAGGCACACGGGGATGGTAGCAGGTATCATCACCGCGATGAGCCACGAGGAGCACCGCGCCGCCGCCCCCGACGCCGTCGGCTGCCACGTCATCACCGTCAGCGACACGCGGACCGAAGAGACCGACACCGGGGGGCGGCTGTTGCGGACACTGTTGACCGAGGGCGGGCACCGCGTGCTGGGGCACGAGATCGTGCGCGACGAACCGGCCGCCCTGCGGGCCGCCATCGAGCGTCAGCTCGCGGCGGACGGCACGCAGGCCATCATCACCACCGGCGGCACCGGCATCAGCCGCCGCGACGGCAGCTACGAGGTGATCGCGGACCTGATCGAGAAACGCCTCGACGGCTTCGGCGAGCTCTTCCGGGCGCTGAGCTTCGAGGAAATCGGTCCTGCCGCGATGCTGTCGCGCGCCGTCGCGGGGGCGGCGCGGGGCAAGGTCATCGTCGCCCTCCCCGGTTCGCGGAACGCGGTGCGGCTGGGCATGACGCGGCTCGTGCTGCCCGAGCTGGGCCACATGGTGCGCGAGGTCTCGCGGTGAGAGGGCACTGGTGGATACTCATCTGACGCGACGCAGAACGGCGGGCCAGCCAGGCCCGGTCCTCAGCATTGGTTGGGAGACTCAGGAATGAACATGCGACGCGTGTTGACTGGTGTGGTGGTGGGTTTGGTCTGTATGTTCGCTCTGTTCCTCGCCGGCGGCGGCGGAGAACCGCCGAACGCCATGGCCGACAGGTGGTTGCGAAGTGCGCGACTGGGCAACGGAATGGCGTACGACGCGTACGTCGAGCGATGGCCGCCTTCATGCGACAACGTCACAATCGAATCCAATCGACTGGTCCCGCTGTGCATGGAGGATACGAGGATGGAGTGGTCGCGTGACCCGGAGGCTGTCCGTATCTGGCATCTGGTGTTCCACGATGGCAGCGTAGTAGCGTCGAGATGGTACCCGGCGGAGGTCGGCGACGGCTTGCGGTTGTGGAGCTGGTCGGTGAGCGGAGTGAGCGGAAGATGATGCGGCCGATACGCAAGACAATCCCCGTCGAAGAGGCCCTGCGGCTGGCCGACGAGGCGGCCCGGCCCCTCGACCGGACCGAGCGGGTCGCGCTGGACGCGGGCGTGGGCCGCGTGCTCGCCACCCCGGTGGCGGCCGGCCAGGACGTGCCGCCGTTCGACCGCGCTGCCATGGATGGCTACGCGGTGGTCGCCGAGAGCACCTTCGGGGCCAGCCGGACGGATCCGCGGCGGCTCGACTGCATCGAGACGGTGCACACCGGCGACGTCCCCACCCGGACCGTCGAGCCGGGGCAGTGCACGCAGATCGCCACCGGGGCGCCGATGCCCGACGGCGCCGACGCCGTGGTGATGGTGGAGGAGACCGACCGCCGCAGCCGCCGCGAGGTCGCGGTGTTCACCCCCGTCTATCCCCGCCAGCACGTCGGGCGCCGCGGCGCCGACATCGCCCGCGGCGCCGAGCTGCTGCGGCCGGGCGATCTCCTGACCCCGAGCCGGCTCGGGTCGATCGCGGCTCTCGGTATCGCCGAGGTCGAGGTGTACGCCCGGCCGCGCGTCGCCCTCCTGTCCACCGGCAGCGAGATCGCGCCCCCGGGTCGGCCGCTCGGCCCCGGTCAGATCTACGACATCAACCGGTTCACCCTCGGCGCCGTCGTCCGCGAACACGGCGGGATCCCGACGCCGCTGCCCACCGCTCCCGACAACCTCGCCGAGCTGAGCCGCACCGTGGACGCCTGCCTCGACCACGACCTCCTCGTCTTCTCCGGCGGCAGTTCGGTCGGCGAGCGCGACCTCACGCTCGACGTCATCCGCGAGAAGGGCGAACTGCTGTTCCACGGCATCGCCGTCAAGCCCGGCAAGCCGACCGCGTGCGGCGTCATCGCCGGCGTCCTCGTCCTCGGCATGCCCGGCTACCCGACCTCGTGCCTGTCGAACGCGTACATGCTGCTGGCGCCGGTGCTGCGCAAGGTGGCCCGCCTGCCCCCGCACCGGTTCCACACCGCCTCGGTCCCCGCCGCGCGGCGCTTCGTCTCGACCCCCGGCCGGCACCAGTTCTACACCGTCCGCATCGTCGATGGGCAGGCGGCGCCCGCCTTCAAGGCGTCGGGCGACATCACGAGCATGTCGCAGGCCGACGGCTACATCGAGATACCCGCGCGCACCGACATCGTCGAGGAGGGCGAGACGGTCGAGGTCAAGCTGTTCTGATGAGACGCGACCGGCGTCGGGGACGAGCGGGTGCGCCGCATGGGCGAGACGGTCGGGGTCGAGCGGTTCTGGCGGAAGGTCGCGACCATCGCTTCAACAGGCCGGAAGGAGGAAGCATCACATGGCGCTCAGTCTGGACCTCGTCGATTTCGTCAGGGAGAGCCTGCGGCGCGACCTCGCGAGAACCGACGTCGAGGCCGCCCTGCTCGACGCCGGGTGGCCGCCGGATCAGGTCAGGCAGGCGATGGGCCGTTTCGCCGACCGCGACTTCCCGATTCCGGTGCCGCGCCCCGCGGTTTCCGCCAAGCCGCGGGAAGCGTTCCTGTACGCGGTGCTGTTCACGGGCCTCTTCGTGAGCGCCTACAGCCTGGGAGCGTTGGTGTTCGGCCTGGTCGATCTGGCGTTCCCGCATCCCGAGGACATCCCCGCCGAGCGCACGCGCGACGGCGTCCGCTGGTCGGTGTCGGTGCTCGTGGTCGCGTCTCCGGTCTTCCTGTACGTCAGCCGGGTGGTGCGCCGCCTGATGCAGTCGAGCCCCGGCGCACACGCATCGCGGGTCCGCCACCAGTTGACGTACGTCACGCTCTTCATCGCGTCGGCGGTCCTGATCGGCGATGTCGCCGCCGTCGTGTACAACCTGCTCGACGGCGCGGTGACGGCGCGCTTCCTGCTCAAGGTGCTGACCGTGGCCGCAATCGCCGGCGGTGCGTTCACCTATTACCTGCGGGACCTCCGAGAGGCGGAGGCAGATCCGGAGACGTGAGCCGAGACGTCCTCCCGAGGCCGCGACGGCCTCAGCGTCCTTGATCGCGCGGCGTGTCGTCGTCCTGGCCCCCGGCTTCCCGGGCCAGCTCTCGGCTTATCCGCGCCAGTCCCTCGATGGCTTGCGCCTTCATCCGTTCCCCGGGGTACAGCCGTCCATGGATGCCGGCTGCTTCGGCCGCGTCCGAGATGCCGATCCGCTTCATCAGCACCTTGGCGTCCTCGATGTCCTGCGGTCGTCCGGCGTCGAGCTTCATCGCGAGCAGGTGTTTCGGTGAGGCGCCCGTTATCGTCAGGTACGGGGAGTTGTGCAGCACGCGGGCGGCCTTGTCGGCTTCACGAGGCATCCACGCGGTGGTCTGCTCGTTGAGCCAGTTGTCGCTCAGCCCTCGTTTCCGCGCGATCTTCCGGGCGGCCTGGACCAGCTTGCCGTGCCCCGCTTCGATCCTGGCGCCCACGTCTTGTGTGGTCCGGTCCCGGTCGAAGCTCATGCTCATCGCGGCGCCGCCGATTACGTAGAGCTGGACCCGCGTCCGCGCGAACCTGAGTTCGTCCGCGAGTTCCTTGAAGATCTGCTCGATGGTCGCTCGATCAAGCAGGGGCCCACTCATCCGTATCTCCCGCCCGCGCGTTGAACTCGCCCGGATGCGGGACCGCGCCGTGCCGCAGAAACGGGCCGGGGGCGTACATCAGGCACAGCCGTCGGTTCAACGTGCCCTGGGCGAGCACCCACGTCTCGTCGAGGAACCGTTCGGGTTCGTCGATCCAGGCCGGTACGGGGAGATCGTGAGTGAGCGCGAGCTGCTCGCTCACGGCCGCGATCAGCGCGTCCCAGCGCGTTCCGGTCACGTCGACCCCGCGTTCCAGTTCCCGTCTCTGGGTTTCCCGGTTCAGGGCGTGGAACCGCCGCGGGAGGTCGCGCAGGATGAAGCGCTCGAGTTCACCGTCGGTCCATCCCGCCCGTATCATGTTCGTGTAATTCGAGAGCCTGAAAGGCGGGAGACGCCAGTCGTCGGCAAGGGGTGCGTGCATTTCGCTTCATTCTACGGCCCTGCGCGTCGCGCGGGCGGCCGGCGCGTTCCTGACCGCGATGCGTCCGCGTGACGCCGTCTGAACGCCGCCCGCTCAGCGTCCCAGGCCGGGGACGCCGTCGGGCTCCTCGTCCCACCACCACAGCGGCGGCAGCGGGCGCTCCCGGGGATAGATCTCGTCGAGGGTGCTGCCGTCGTAGAGGCGGCCGTTCAGCATCACGCGCTCGACGGTGTTGGTGTTCCGCAGGTCGTCGAGCGGGTTTCCGGTGAGGACCACGAGGTCGGCGAGCTTGCCGGGCTCGATCGAGCCGAGGTCCTGGCCGAGGCCGATGGCGTCGGCCCCCATGACCGTGGCCATGCGCAGGGCGTCGTGCGGCTTCATGCCCGCCGCGGCCATCGCCCACAGCTCCCAGTGGTAGCCGAGCCCCTGCAACTGGCCGTGGCTGCCCACCCCGGCGCGTCCCCCCGCCTCGACGAGGTCGCGCACGAACCGCGCGTGCCGCTCGAACACGTGCTGCCCGTCGCGGAACCACTGTCCGCGCCGCAGCGTGCGCGCGTCGATCTCGTCGTGGGGCACGAAGCGCCGCAGCTTGGCGTCGTCGTGGGGATTCTCGCGGCTGTAGAACCAGTTCTCGGCCCACGGCCCCCCGTACGACACGAGCAGCGTGGGGGTGTAGACCCGCCCCGTCTCCGCGAACAGCCGCACGTAGTCGCCGTACACGGGGAAGATGGGAATCGAGTGCTCGAGGCCGGGGTAGCCGTCGAGGGTCTCGGTCAGGTTCTGCCGGATGTTCAGGGCCCCCTCGGTGGTCGGCATGAGGCCGAGTTCGCGCGCCGCCGCGATGATGTGCTGCCGGCCCTTGCGCGCCGCCGCCACGTACATCTTGATGGTCTTGGTGTCGAAGTAGTCGGCGTAGCGCTTCAGGGCGTCCCGCGCCTCGTCCGCGGTGTCGATGCCGTCCTGCCAGAAGACGCCGGGGCCGGTGGAGTAGATGCGGGGACCGAGCACCGTCCCCGCCCGCACCATGTCTGCGTAGGACAGCACCTCGGTGTTGCCGGTCTGCGGGTCGCGGGTGGTGGTGACGCCGTAGGCGAGGTTGGCGAGGTACGGCCACACGTCGGTGCGGTGGATCTGGTCGCGGGCGCGCAGGTGCGCGTGGGTATCGACGAAACCGGGCGCCACGGTGCGCCCCGACAGGTCGATGACCGTGGCCTCGGCGGGAACGTCCACCGCGCCGCGCGGCCCCACGGCGTCGATGCGCGGCCCCCGCACCACGATGTCGGCGTCGTCGATGACCTCGTCGCCGTTCATGGTGATGGCGCGCGCGCCGCGCAGCACCGCCACGCCGTCGGGCAGATCGCGCGCCGCGTCGATGACGACGCGGACCTCGGCGGCCCTGAACTCGTCCTCCGCCTCCGTGTCCTCCGGTTCGCCTGACTCGTCGGCGGCGTCCGCAACCTCGTCCTGGCCGGCACCTGCGGCCTCGTCCTCCTCCGCCTCGGCGGTCTCCGCCTCGGCCGCCCGGCGCTCGTCGAAGGCGCGCGCGGCGTCGAGGTCGTACGAGAACCACGCGTTGCCCAGCGACCAGTGCACCGTCCGGCCGTCCGCGCTCCACGCGGGGAACTCGCCGCCGAAGCGGGTCAGCCGCCGGACGGGGAACGCGGCATTCTCCGGATTCGACACGTTGATCGTCGGCGCGGTACCCAGTCGCGGTACGGTCACGGCGTACAACTGGCGCTGCACCTCGACCAGCGACTGATCCCCGCGCGGGGCTATCACGATGCGGGTCGGCCGCAGTCCTTCGCTCGCGCCGGACGGGGTGGGACCCGCCACCTTCACGTGTTCCCGCTCGTCCGTACCGTCCCAGCGGATGGAGACCAGCGCATCGGGCGGCTTGAACAGGTGGATGCGGTCCGAGTCGGCCGTGAAGTGGGGGTAGGCCCTGCCCCCCGAGGGGGCGACGAGGACCGCGGCCGACCCGCCGGCGGTCTCGGGATCGGCCGGCGCCCAGACGATCTCGGTGCCCGGCGACCCGCCCTCGCCCTGCGTGAAGTAGGTCCGCACCGGTCCGCGCACCGCCACGATGCGGTCTTCCGGGCCCCACGCCGGCTGGTAGTAGGCGCCGGCGTCGCGGGTCAGGCGCACCGGGTCGCCGGCGCCGTCGGCCCGCGTCTTGTAGAGGTGGCCCTGCTCGCCGTCCCAGGTGGAATAGACGATCCACGCCCCGTCCGGCGACCACGCGGGAAAGTGCTCGGACCGCTCGTCCCCCGTCAGCCGCCGGGGGTCGCCGCCGTCCGCGTCGGCCACCCACAGGCGGTCGAGGGCCGTGAACGCGAGCCGCTCGCCGTCGGGCGACGGCGCCGCGTCGCGGATCTGGCGCACCGTGAACGTGGGCGTATCCTCGATGGGGTAGTCGAACGCCACCTTCGGCCCCAGCGTCAGGTCGAACCGCACCCGGAACGGGATCTTCTCCGCCGCCCCGCCCGCCACCGGCAGCTTCCACAGCCCCCCGCCGTAGGACGCGACCAGGTGGCGCGAGTCGGGGGTGAACGACATGCCCGGCAGCACGTCCAGGGTCGCCCGCGACTCCTGGTCGTCGTGCTGCACCGGATAGGCCAGCCACCGCTCGGCCCCGGTGTCGAGGTCGCGGAGGACCAGTCCGGTGTGCTCGTCGTGCCGCGTCCCGAAGGCCAGCCACCGCCCGTCCGGCGACAGGGTGGGCCGCAGCGCCGATCCGTAGCGCGACGAGCGCGGGTACCGCTCGCCGGTCTCCACGTCGTAGACCTCGAGCTGGTACTGCGGAAGCTGGGCGTTGTACTGCCAGTCGCCGGTGCGGCGCGAGTACCAGATGTACCGGCCGTCCGGCGACACCGCGGGGCCGAGGGTCTTGAGGTTGGCGGGTTCCGAGATCAGGCCCGCGCCGCTGCCTCCGTCCACGTGGAACAACTTCAGTTTGGGCAGTTCTCCGATCCGGAAGTGCCCCATCGCCGCCACCACGTACCGGCCGTCCGGCATCCAGTCCGGCGATTCCGCCCGGTTCGCGGCGCCCTTCGACACCGGCGCCGGGTTCGAGCCGTCGCGGTCCATGACCCAGATGTTCTGGCCCCCGTCGGCGTCGGACGTGTAGACGATGCGCGATCCGTCGGGCGAGTACCGGGGCTGGGCGTCGAACGCCATCCCCGACGTGAGCTGCGTCGCCTCGCCGCCGCCGATGGGAATCGTGAACAGGTCGCCGAGGTAGTCGAAGACGATGGTCTCCCCGTCGGGGCTCACATCGAGCGAGATCCAGCTCCCCTCCGTCATGTCGAGGGGCACCAGCCGGTCCACCGCGAGCGGCAGCCCGGTGTCGTCGGGGTCGCCGTCGGCCTCGTCGCCGTCCCCGGTCCCCTGGACGACGGGGCTCGGCCCGCGCGGTTCGGCGGCCGCCGGGCGTGCGGTCAGGCCCGGGGCGCCGGTCGACATCCACAGGACGAGCAGCGCGAGGGCGACGGGGATCGGGCCCGCCGCCGCCTGGCTCGCGGTGCGGAAGAAGCGATGGAACGGCGAGACACGGCAGGGCAGGACCGACAGACGCATGGTGGGGTCTCCTCGGATGCTCAGGGTATGGTAGCAGCCGGCCCGGCGGGAACGACGCGACGGTCGAGGGCGGCGCGGTTGTCCGCCCCGATGCGTCTCGACCGGCCCCGCGCCGAGCAGGTGGCGCACCGGCAGAGCGCTTGCCGACCGAACGCGGCACGGACGCCGTCACCGTAGAATCGGCCTGTCGAACGCGAGGTCCCCGACCCGAAGGAGTCCCAATGCCCGACCAGCCTCTCCGCAACCGGGTCGCCGTCGTCGCCGGCGCCACCCGCGGCGCCGGCCGCGGCATCGCCCGCATGCTGGGCGCGGCCGGCGCCGTCGTCTACTGCACCGGCCGCAGCGTGCGGGGGCGGCCCGCCACCGCGGGGCGGCCGGAGACCATCGACGAGACGGCGGAGCTGGTGACGGCGGCGGGGGGTCGCGGCATCGCGGTGCGGACCGACCACACCGTCGAGGCCGAGGTCGAGCGGCTCTTCGCGCGCGTCCGGTCGGAGCAGGGCCGGCTCGACGTGCTGGTCAACGACGTCTGGGGCGGCGATGCCCTGACGGAATGGGGCAAACCCTTCTGGGAGCTCTCGACCACGCAGGGACTGGAGCTGCTGGAGCGCGCCGTTCACAGCCACATCGTCACGAGCCGGCACGGCGTCCCCCTCATGGTCGAGCGCAACGCCGGGCTCGTCGTCGAGGTCACCGACGGCGACACCCTGGGGTATCGCGGCAATCTCTTCTACGACCTCGCGAAGAACGCGGTCATCCGGCTCGCGTACGCGATGGCGGCCGACCTGCACGCGCACGGGGTGACCGCCCTGGCCGTCACGCCGGGGCTGCTCCGGTCCGAGGCGGTGCTCGACCACTGCGGGGTCACCGAGGCGAACTGGCGGGACGCGATCGCCGAGGATCCGTACTTTGCGGAGTCGGAGACGCCGTGCTACGTCGGGCGGGCGGTGGCGGCGCTGGCCGCGGACCCGGACGTCGGGGCCAAGAGCGGCAGCCTGTTGTCGAGCTGGGGACTGGCGAAGGAGTACGGCTTCACCGATGTCGACGGCCGCCGGCCCGACTGGGGCACGTTCTTCCCGCGGAAGGTGCGGGAGATAATCGAACGCGACACGCCCCCGAGCGAGAAGGACATGGACCTGTTCGTGGTGCGGACCCGGCTCCACCAGGTGGAGAGCGACCCTGCGGCGGCTGACGAGGCGGCGCGGCTGCGGGCCTACCTCGATCGCCGCCACTGACGGACGTCGGCGCACGCCCCGTTTCAGACGGCAGCTCATGACGCCGCCGCGACGAGGTTGCCCCGACGCGCCTGCTCGCGCTCGATCGCCTCGAAGAGCGACTTGAAGTTGCCCTGTCCGAAGCCCCTCGACCCGCGTCGCTCGATGATCTCGAAGAACAGCGTCGGCCGGTCCTGGACGGGCTGGGTGAAGACCTGCAGCAGATATCCCTCATCGTCCTGGTCGGCGAGGATGCCGAGGCGGGCGAACTCGCCGACGTACGGCGCGACGGCGGGGACGCGCGCCCCGAGGTCGTCGTAGTAGGCGTCGGGCACGGGCAGGAACGCGACGCCGCGCGCGCGCATCCGCGAGACGGTCTCCACGATGTCGCGAGTCGCGAGCGCGACGTGCTGCACACCGGGGCCCCCGAAGTAGTCGAGATACTCGGCGACCTGCGACTTGCGGCGTCCCGCCGCGGGCTCGTTGATGGGGAACTTGATGCGGCCGGCGCCGTCCTGCACGACCTTGGACATGAGGGCCGAGTACTCGGTGGAGATGGCCTCGTCGTCGAAGTGCACCATCTCGCTGAACCCCATCGTCTCCGCGAAGAACCGCACCCAGCGGTCCATCTCGCCCAGCTCGACGTTGGCGACGACATGGTCGACGGCGGCCAGCCCGACGTCGTCCGCCGGCGCCTCGCGTGCGCCGTGCGGCTCGAACCCGGGCGCGAAGACGCCGTCGTAGCCGCACCGCTCGATGAAGCGGATCACGGTGTCGCCGTAGGCGCGCACCGCCGCGGATCGGAACACGCCGTGCACGCCCCGGTCCTCGACCAGCGGGGCGGCGGCGACCGCGCCGCGCCGGCGCGCCTCCGTGCAGGCGTACGCCGCGTCGGGCACCTCGAGGGCGAGGGTCGCCACCCCGTCGCCGTGCGCGTGGGCGAACCGGGCGGCGGGGTGGTCGGGAGCGAGGCCACTCGTGAGCACGAAGCGGATCGCCCGGCACTCGAGGACGTACGAGGTCGTCTCGCGGCTCCCCGTCTCGAGACCGCGGTAGGCGGCGACGCGGAAGCCGAACGCATGCCGGTAGAACGCGGCCGCCTGCCGGGCGTTCCCGACATGGAACTCGATGTGGTCGATGCGGCGGATGGGGAAACGGTCAGCCATGGCGCAGTCTCCGATGGAGCAGCCGTCCGAGGCGAGCGACGGCGGCTCGGATGTCGTCGGGCGGGGCGTTCGAGAAGCTCAGCCGCAGGCGGTTCGTGGTCGCTCCTTCCGCCGCCGCGAAGGCCGACCCCGGCACGACGGCGACGCGGGCCTCGGCGAGCGCCTCCTCGCACACGCGGTCGCCGTCGAGCCCCGGCGGCAGCTCGACCCAGACGAAGAAGCCGCCGGGAGGGCGAGTCCACCGGACGCCTCCCGGGAAGTGGTCGCGCAGGGCCCCGAGCAGGGCATCACGGCGGCGCCGGTAGCCGGACCGGACGCGATCGAGATGGCCCGCGAAGCCGTGCCGCAGCAGCCGGGCGACGGCGCGCTGGGTGAGAGCCGAGCACTCCAGGTCGGTCGCCTCCTTGAGGATCCCGGCCTCGGCCGCGAGACGCGGCGGCAGCACGAGCCAGCCGAGACGCAGCGCAGGCGCGAGGGATCTTCGAGAAGCTGCCGGCGTAGATCACCCACTCGGCGTCGAGCGCCCGCAGGGCAGGCAGCCACCCTCCGTCGTAGCGCAGCAGCCCGTAGGTGTCGTCTTCGACGACGGGGACGCCGAACCGTCGCGCGAGCGCGACGAGCCCCCGCCGCTGCTCGCGGCCCAGCCGGACGCTGCACGGGTTGTGGGTGTCGGCCATCGCGTAGATGAACGCGGGCCGCGCCCCCCGCGCCAGGAGCGTCCGGACGCCGTCGATGTCCATGCCGGTGTCGAGATCGGTGCGGACCGTCAGGATGGACGGCCGGTACGGCTGCACCGCCTGGCGCAGGCCCGTGTAGACGTGCTCCTCGGCGAGCATCTCCGCCCCCGGCGCCATCAGCAAACGGGCGGCGAGGCTCAACGCCTGCTGGGCTCCCGACGTCAGCAGCACCTGCCGGGGATCGCAATCGATGCCCCGCTCGCGCATCAGCTCGACGATGCGCTCCCGGAGCGGCTCGTGCGGCCGGCCGTACTGCAACGCGGCCGGGTCGTCGGTCAGCACGTCGGCGAGGGCCCGGGCGTAGGCGGCGCGGGGTATCAGCTCGGGGGCGGGAAGGCCCCCGGCGAGCGATACGAAACCGGGCGGTGGAGACAGCAGTGCGAGCTCGCGGAGACGCGAGCGGGCCGCGCCGGACGGCGGCGCGGAGGCGGCGCTCCCCGGGCGATCGAGCGTGGCGACTGGCATGTACTCACAATAGCAACATTTTCTGACAGTGTTCAATTGCTAAAGTTGTGGTTCAGTTCTGAATTGTTCTTTTGTTAATTTTGTTGGCCGTTTTGGTTTTAAATCCAAATAATCAAGGTGATCCATCGCTGGACGCGCGGGCTCCAGCGAAGGGACAGAGGGCGACGAGGGCGAGGGCCGGCGATTGGCCGCCGCGCCTCGACGACCTCGATCGCCGGCTGCTCACCCTCCTCCAACGGAACGGCCGCGCCACGAGCGTCGAACTGGCGAGGAAGCTCGGGCTGTCGCCGCCCGGTCTCCAGCGTCGGGTGCGTTGCGCGCCGGCGCCGCCGACGGCGCGAGGAGCTACGCGTCGGCGGCGATGCCTTCCCGCGTCTCGGCGATCACCAGGTCGACGACCGATCGCAATGCCTCTTCCTCGGTGTCGCCGTCCAGCCGGCGGAGGCGGTAGTGGTCTATCTGCCGGTCGGCGCCGGCGCCGTCGTGGATGATCTCGAGCACGCGGCGCAGCTCCGGCTCGCAGCCCAGGGCGCGGGCGTCGTCGGCGAGCTGTTCCACCAGGGCGGCGGCGTGGTCCTCGATGTCCACCCGGCCTGCGCTCCCCTCGTTACCGAAGAACGCGAGCACGCCGTAGCGCTGCGCGAGCCACCGGTTCTCGGCGATGATCTCCGTGGGCGGCTCGGGCGGCAGGCGACCTTCGCGATCGAGTCGCGCGAGGTGTCGGACGAGCGACGAGAACAACGCCGCGATGCTCACCGCGTCCTCCATCCGCGGGCAGGTGTCGCAAATCCGCATCTCCACGGTGGGAAACGCTTCCGAGGGACGGATGTCCCACCACAGCTCGCTCCCGCTCTCGATGAACCTCATGCGCAGATACGCGTCCACGAGCCGGTCGTAGTCGGCGCGCGTCGACAGCGGCCCGGGCAGACTCGTACGCGGTATCGCCCCCATGATGGTCAGCCGGTAGCTCTTGAACCCGGTCTCGCGGCCGCCGGTGAACGGCGACGACGTCGAGAGCGCGTGCAGCAGGGGGAGATAACGCCGGAGCGCGGTCATGACCCGGATGCGCGAGTCGGGATCGCCGAAGCCGGCGTGGATGTGCATGCCGCCGATGACCAGGCGCCGCAGGCTCTCCTGGAACGTGACCACGAAGCGCTCGTAGCGTTGCCGCGGGGTGACCACCTGCGCCCGCCAGGCGGCGAACGGGTGCGTCGAGGCGGCCATCACCGATGCGCCGTACTCGGCCGCCGCCTCGATGACCACCCGGCGGGTCTCGCGCAGCGCCTCGCGCACCTCGCTCACCGTCCGGCAGACCTTCGTGCCGGTCTCGATCTGGGAACGGAGGAACTCGGGCACGGCGTTGTGCGGCCCGCAGTTCCGTTCGCACGCCTCGAAGATGCGCCGGTCCGGATCGGACAGCAGGTCGCGCGTCTCGGGATCGACGAGGAAGAACTCCTCCTCGACGCCGAGGGTGATGCCGGGATCCGATTCGCTCATGGGGCCTCCCCTGCGCGGCCGTTCGGGTGGTCGCCCGCATGCCGCTGACGGTGGAGGACAACGGGAACGCGAGCGTCAGATCGGGAACAAGTGGATGGGCGCCGTGAAGATTCAGTAGCGGAAGAGATACGAGATCTTGCCGAAGAAGGCCCGGTTGGTCCGCAGCAGATCGGTGGTCGGGAACAGCAGGCTGTCGATGAGCATGCCCTGCCGGTAGCGGTCGTCGTAGCCGAGGAAGATGACGGTGCCGGCGTTCACCCGGTACGTGAAGAGCACGTTGTTGCCCAGGGTGGCGGCCGCCGTGTTGTGCTCCATGATGTAGCGGGCGAGCAACCGGTCGGTGAACTGGTAGGTGGTGCGGGTGCGGAAGATCTTCACGTTGAAGATGTCGGCCTGTGAGATCGGCTCGACGAAGTCGCTCGACACCATGGTGAACTCCGTCCGCAGCCGGGACGTGGGCTGGAAACGGAAGTTGACGTTGCCGACGGTCGACCACCCGAGATACGGGCTGTCGGTGTCGTAGAGGATGCCGTCGCCCCAGTTGTAGCCGCCGTATATCGACAGGATGCGCGCGCTCATGACTCCGAAGAAGCCGAAGCCGGTCTTCCGGAAGTCGATCGCGCCGTAGCGCTCGAGGTCGCGGTTGACCATGCCGGTGATGGCCATGTTGTTGCGGAACGAGAAACTCGCCATCCCCTGGAGCTGCTCGTCCTGCAGCACGCCCGCGTGGTCGTACAGCCGCAGATAGGTCACCGAGGGGCCCCAGGTCATCAGGGTCGACTCGGGCCACCACCGGTACGATGCAGTGCCGCTGGTCTGCTGGAGATCGACGCGCGGCAGGAAGCCGGTGTTGGTGACGAATCCCGGGTCGATGCGGCTGTGGGCGACGTTGTAGCTGACGTTGCGGCCCTGCTTCGAGAAGTCGGCCTCGATCACCCCCCCGGCGAGCGAGCCGAGGGTCGCGTCCTCGGTCTGCGAGCCCGCCGCGAGGAAGCTGATGCGGTGCGTCCGGCCCAGCCGGAAGCGCCCGTCGACGCCGGCCACCCGGTTGTGGTCGGGGCCGAACTCGCGCGCGGTCATGATGGCGCCCAGGTACGATTCGGCGTAGAAGTCGTAGCGGGCGCGCCCGAGGACGGTCTGCGCGGTGGCGCCGTACTGCGGGTGCGCGGTGTCGTCGAGCCGGCCCGCCGCCTCGTCGTCGGCCACCACGACCCCCAGGGTGGTCTGGCCCACCTTGCCGGTCAGCTTGCCGCCGAAGCGGGGATCGACGATGGTGCGCGTGTGCACCAGGGTCAGCGGCGTCGCGGTCTGGAAGATCTCCTGCCCTTCGAGGAAGAACGGACGCTGCTCGGGATAGAAGAGCGCGAAACGCTGGTTGGTCTCAATCTGCGGCCGGTCCGACTCGATCTGCGAGAAGTCGGGGTTGTAGGTGACGTCCGCGGTCAGGTTCGGGGTGATGCCGTACTTGACGCCGAACCCCAACTGTCCGGTCGGGTCGTCGGTGGCGTATTCGCCGGTGCCGGTGTCGAGGGCGCCGAGCCTGAACCCGGTCACCTCGGGCAGGAGCTCGAGATTGCGGCTGCGCGACAAGTCGGACAGCCCCTCGAGCGCGCCGAACTGCGTGAGCTGGCCGGCCACGCCGCGCGAGATGGGCGACCACGACTGCGCCTCGGACTTGTCGCGGATGACCCGGGTGATCTGGAACCCCCACCGGTGGCCGGTGCCCGCGCCGCGGGACGGATACCGCAGGCTCTTGAACGGAATCCGCATCTCCGCCGTCCAGCCGTCGGCGACGACCTGGCCGCCGGTGTCGAACAGCGCGTTCCACGAGTCGTCGCCGCGGATGCCGAACTGCCCCGAGCTGCTCATGCCGCTGCCGCCGCTGCGCCGCGGGCCGCTTCCCCGGCTCGCCGACCCGCTGCCGCTCGACCGCGAGAACCCCGTGCTGCCGTCGGCGTTCACCAGCGAGTCGGCCTGCACGCCGTAGCCGTTCACCTCGAACTGGTACGCGCGCTGCTGGTCGAGGAACGGGTCGAACAGGATCGACATGCGGTCGTCGCCGCGTATCTCCTCGCGGTCGGCCCGGTTGATGCGCATGGTCTCGGGCCGCGTGTAATGGGCGTAGAAGGCGAAGTAGAGATGGTCGCTGTCGTAGGCCATCCACACCTCGGTCTCCTCCGACCCCGGTGCGCCCTCGACCGGCGCGATCTGGACGAAGTCGGTGATGTGGGTGGCGGTCTCCCAGACCGAGTCGTCGAGCCGGCCGTCGATCTCGGGCGGGTTGTTCGTGCGCCCGATGACCGCGGTGGGACGGCCCAGCGGGGTGGGGGCGAAACCGCCGCCTCCGGTTCGACGGCGGCGCGGGCCGGCGTCGGGTGGCGTTGCGGACCCGCCGGCAGGGGCCGAGCCGAAGGCCAGGGCGCCGTTGACGGGCTGCTCGGCGTCGGTCGCCGGCGACCGACGCCGACGACCGGGCGCGGCGGGAGACACTGCCGCGGCGATGGGCGGGACCGGCGAGGTCCGCACGGTCGGCGCCCGCCGGGCCGCAT
The DNA here is from genome assembly GCA_965199675.1 of Vicinamibacterales bacterium. GTDB lineage: Bacteria > Acidobacteriota > Vicinamibacteria > Vicinamibacterales > UBA8438 > JAJEEA01. Next base: position 32,032 of record CBDATI010000022.1, read on the forward strand.
CCCGGCGCACGGGCGCGAAACCGGGCGCGGCCGGCGCCGGCAGGGTCCGCACCGCTGCCGCCGACCCGTCGCCCGGGCCCGCCGAGAGTCGGGCCGAGAGCACCGCTGCGACCTCGTCCTGCACGTCGAAGAGGTCGCCGACGGCGCCGTCGACCCGGGTACCGAAGGTCACCGCGCCGGTCGCGAGATCGACGATCCGGGTGGTGACGCGCAGGGCGTCCCCGACCCGCTGCAAGGTGCCGTCGATCATCCACGCGACGCCCTGCCGCCGATAGGCGTCGAGGGCGGCGGGGTCAGAGGAACCGCGGCGGCCGATGCCCTGCGGCCCGGCGGCGCCGCGCGCCATCACCTCCAGCCCCGCGTTCTGCAGATCGATGGCGATGGTCTCGGCGATGCCGGCGCCGATCCAGTCGTCGGCGGGTTGTCGGCTCACGTTCGTGAACGGCGCCACGACCACGGTGGCGGGCGCCTGCCCCGCCGCGGCGGCGGCCGGAGACACGAGCCCGACTCCGGCGAGGATGATCGGGAGCGCCCGCCCGCGGAGGCGGGCCCCGACGGGCGCCCACCGCGGTTCCGCTCCCCATCCACATGCACGCGCGCGCCGGGTTCTCTCGAACATGCTGCCGTCCCACCACCGAGAACGCCGCCGGTCCACCTCGTTCCGCTCTCCGGGCACGCCCCGCCCGGCAGAGAAGCACTCCACTCTAGCCGCATTCCCTCCCACTTCGCCAGCGAAAACATGGCTTGGCGGCAGGCGCGCCGCGCTCCTTCCATGTCGGCGCCGCGGCGGACCAACCGTCCTTGGCGCGCCTTGCGCAGTGGAGACTCGGGACGGCTGGCTGCGCGTGGCGCCAGTTGGGCGTAACGGCAGCGGGCAGCGCCCCTACACGCCGGCGTACCAGTGGAAGCCCCAGTCGGAGTTGATGCCGCCGGTGCCGCGGCCGAAGCCGGCCATCGAGTCCACCGCCTGGATCGACTTCAGGAACTTCAGGTTCTTGTAGCCGCACTGGCGCTCGACGCGCAGGCGCAGCGGCGCGCCGTTGCCGACGGGGAGGTCGTCGCCGTTGAGGCGGTAGGCGAGGATGGTCTGCGGGTGCACGACCTCGAACAGGTCGATGCCCTCGTACCAGCCGTCGACGGTGTCGAGCATCACGTAGCGCGCCTCCGGCTTCAGGCCGCCCGCCGCCTCGAGCAACCGCAGCAGCGGCGCCCCGGTCCATTCGGCGATGGCCGACCAGCCCTGCTCGCACACGTGGGCCGTGATCTGGGTGCGCGCGGGCAGCCGCCTGATGTCGTCGAGCGAGAACGACCGCGGCCTGCCCACGAGGCCGCCCACCGGCAGGCGCCAGTCGCGGAACCCCTCCCGCCGGTGGCGCTGGTACTCCTCGTCGTCGGGGTTGGTCTGGCCCCACGTCGGGAACTCGGGGGCGATGTCGTCCGGGCCGTACTCGCGGGCGAGCGGCTGGTCGCGGAGCAGCAGGCGGTTCGTGCTCATGGTCAGCACGTCGGCGGCGCCGATGAGGCCGCCGCGGACGCGCGGCGGCACGTACACGTCGCGCGAGCAGCCCGCGGCGAACAGCCCGCCCAGGGCGGGTGCCTGCGCGAGCAGGCGGCGCCGGGAGAGGGTGCGGGGGCGGGCGATGCGATGCGGGGCGGCTGACGGCTTGCTCATGACTCCTCCGCGGGCAGGCGGAACTTGCCGGTGATCATCGCACGGATGCGGTTGACGGCGCCGGCCGCCACCACCTCCAGCACGTGAACGACGACGAAGAGCACGAACACGACGGTGCCGATGGTGTGCAGGGTCCGCGCCGACTGGCGGCCGCCGAACAGGTCGAGCAGCCAGGGCATGGCGGCGGTGAAGCCGGGCGACTGCGCGAGCCCGGTCAGCGTCATCAGCGGCACGTAGACCAGGAGCAGCAGGAGATAGGAGAGCTTCTGCAGCACGCCGTAGCGGGTCGCTGCGGCGCGCGCGCGCAGGCGCCAGGGGAGGTGCGCACGGAAGTCGCGCGCGAGACTCGCGGCGCCGAGCTCGTCCCGGCGCGGCACGAGGCGCTCGCGGAAGCGGCCAGTCGCGACGTTCCAGCCGAAGTAGACGAGTCCGTTGACGAGAAACACCCACGCGAAGGTGAAGTGGTAGTTCCGCCCCCACCGGCGGTCTCCCATCGCTCCCGCCTCGTCCCACGAGATGCCCCAGTCGGCGAGCCGGAAGATCGCCGGATAGCCCTGGTAGCCGGTGTGGCCCCAGTAGAGCTCGGGAAAGTCGAGGAAGATGTGGATGCCGCTGAGCAGCAGGTAGGCGCCGGCGACGACGTTGACCCAGTGGCAGATGCGCACGTTGTACGAGTGGAGGGCCACCCACCGACCGCCTCCGGACCCGGCGTTCTCAGGCATTGCGTCTCACCACGCCGATCGCCGGGTTCGGCCGGGCGGCGTCACTCCGCCGGCATCGCGCCCGGAGGCATCGGCTTCTCGCGCCGCCCCCGGTCGCCATCGCACCGGACCGCGGGGTAGGCCGCCATGCATCCCCCCGCTCCCCGGTGACGATGCGGGGAACGACGGCGGAACGCCGGACGCCGCCGTCGGCCGATTTGACACGTCAGACCGCGTCGGATAGGGTACTCCACATCATGATGCGGCGGCACGGCCACCACGCGGCGCATATGGCGCAGCTCACCGTCCATCGGGGCGGGGCTGCGGATGTGCATGTGAGGTAGCTCGACCGCTCGTCACCGCCAACGCATCCGACCGCCCCGCCGACAACCCCGGCGGGGCTTTTTTTTTGCGACCCATCGGGCAAGCGATCCGCGCCCCGGCCGGACGCCGGCGCGCGGAGGGACACGACATGGACTTCTCGAAACTGGACGGACTCATCCCCGCCGTCGTGCAGGACGCCTCGAGCGACGAGGTCCTCATGGTCGGCTTCATGAACCAGGAGGCGCTGAACCTCACCCGCCGCTCGGGCTTCGCAACCTTCTTCAGCCGCACCCGCGGCAAGCTGTGGATGAAGGGCGAGACCTCCGGCAATACCCTCGCCGTGCGGGAGATCCTCGTCGACTGCGACGACGACACCGTGCTGCTGCGGGTGACGCGCAACGGCGACGGCAACGTCTGCCACACCGGCGAGCGGACCTGCTTCTTCCGGACGCTCGAGCAGCCTGCGGACGAGGCCGCCGCGTCGCTCCGCTGAGTCAACCGTTCACGCATCGATCATGGCTGACAAGACCTTACGGCTCGGCATTCCCAAGGGCTCGCTGCAGGACTCGACCATCCAGCTCTTCGCGAACTCGGGCTTCAACATCTACACCAGTTCGCGCTCGTACTACCCCACCATCGACGATCCCGAGATCGAGTGCACGCTGATCCGGGCCCAGGAGATGGCGCGCTACGTCGCCCACGGCGCCCTCGACGCCGGCCTGACCGGCCAGGACTGGATTGCCGAGCACCACGCCGCCACCGGCGGCGAGGTCGTCGACATCGCCGATCTCGTCTACTCGAAGCAGAGCTTCCGCAAGGTGCGGTGGGTGCTGGCCGCGCCCGAGGACTCGAAGTACCGCACCCCTCAGGACCTCGCCGGGGCCACCATCGCGACCGAGCTGGTGCGGGTGACGGAGGCCTGGTTCGAGCGGCTCGAGATTCCTGTCAAGGTGGAATTCTCGTGGGGCGCGACGGAGGTCAAGCCGCCGCTGCTCGCCGACGCCATCGTCGAGGCGACGGAGACCGGCTCGACCCTGCGCGCCAACCGTCTCCGCATCATCGACACCGTCATCGAGTCGAACCCGCAGCTCATCGCGAACCCCGCCGCCCTCGATGATGCGTGGAAGCGGACCAAGATCGACAACATCGCGCTGCTGCTGCGCGCGGCCATCGAGGCCCAGGGCCGGGTGGGCCTGATGCTGAACGTGCGGCGCGCCGACCTCGATGCGGTGCTCGGGCTCCTGCCGGCTCTCCACGACCCGACGGTGGCTCCGCTCAGCGACGACGCGTGGGTCGCCGTGTCGACGATCATCGAGGAGTCGTCGGTGCGCGAGCTCATTCCGAAGCTGAAGGCGACGCGGGCGGAGGGCATCGTCGAGTTCCCCCTGAACAAGATCGTGCTGTGATGCGGATCATCGACTCGTCGGACCGTGCGGAGGTGCGGCGCCTCGTCGACCGACGCGAGGACGTCGACCCCGCCCTCACCCGCCGGGTCGCCCGGATCGTGGCCGCGGTCCGCCGCTCGGGCGACGAGGCGCTGCTGCGCTACGCGCGGCGGTTCGACGGCCTCGACGGCCCGGCCGAAGTCTCGCCGGCCGAGATCGAGGCCGGGCTCGAGACGGCCCCCGCCGAGCTGCGCGCGGCGCTGCGGACGGCGGCCCGCCACATCCGCCGCATCGCGCGGCGGCAGTTGCCGAAGGGATGGCGCACCACGGTGACCCCGGGCGTCGAGATCGAGCAGCGCGTGACCCCTCTCGAGCGGGTCGGCTGCTACGTGCCGGCGGGGCGCTACCCGCTGCCATCGTCGCTCTTGATGACCGCGATTCCCGCGCAGGTGGCGGGGGTGGCCGAGGTCTTCGTGACCTGTCCGAGGCCGGACCCCGCAACCCTCGCCGCGGCCGCCATCGCCGGCGTCACGCGTCTGTTCCGGCTCGGCGGCGCCCATGCCGTCGCCGCCCTCGCCTACGGCACCGCCACCGTCCCCCGCGTCGACAAGATCGTCGGACCGGGGAGCGCGTGGGTCGCCGCCGCCAAGGCGCTGGTGTCGGCCGACTGCCCCATCGACTTCCACGCCGGCCCGACCGAGATCGTCATCGTCGCGGCGCGCGGCGAGACGCGGTGGATCGCGGCCGACCTCATCGCGCAGGCCGAGCACGACCCCGACGCCCGGTCCATCGTGCTCACTCCCGACCGCCGGTTCGCGGCGCGCGTCGCCCGGCAGGTCGAGAAGCGGTTGCCCGCGGACGGGCCCGCCCGAACGTCCATCGAGCGCAACGGAGTCGTCGTCGTCACCCGCTCGCTCGACGAGGCCGTGGCGCTGGCCAACGACATCGCGCCCGAACACCTGGTGTGCCTCGACGAAGAGGTGGCCGCGCGCGCCACTCGCGCCGGCACCGTCTTCATCGGGCCGCATGCGGCGCAGGCGGCCGGCGACTACGCGACGGGGTCGAACCACGTGCTGCCCACGGGGGGCGCGGCGCGGTTCCGCGGCGGTCTCAGCGCGTCGGACTTCGTCTCGGTGCAGAGCGCGCAGCGCATCACGCTGGAAGGGCTCGAGACCCTGGCCCCGACCATCCTCACGCTGGCCGAGGCGGAGGGCCTGACCGCCCACGCCGAGTCGGTGCGCGTACGCGTGAAGGGGAGCCGGTGACGACCGCCGCGGGGCGCCGCGGAAGACGAGGGCGGCGGCGCGGCGGTGGGCGACGGTGCGATACGGCCGTCGTGCCGAGCGGGGATTCCGCCACGAGACGCGCCCGGGTCGGGCGCTGCGGTCGTGACCGGCGAGGCGCCGCCGCCACGAGACGGGCATCGAGCCGGCGGGTCGATGCCGCCATGACCGGCGGGGTTGTTGCCGCCATCGACGGCGGGATGCTGCGATGAGACGCGCCAGGATCGAGCGGCACACGACCGAGACGCAGATCACGGTCCGGCTGGGCATCGAAGGCCAAGGCCGGTACGCGGTCAGCACCGGCATCCGTTTCCTCGACCACATGCTCGAGCTGGTGGCGCGCCACGGCGCCTTCGACCTGCGGATCGACGCGGCGGGGGACCTCGACGTCGACCAGCACCACACCGTCGAGGACGTCGGCATCGCCCTCGGCGAGGCGGTCGCGAAGGCCGTCGGGACGCGTCGCGGCATCAACCGCGCCGGGTACTTCGTGATGCCGATGGACGAGACCCTCGGCGTCGCCGCCATCGACCTCGGGGGGCGTCCCCACGCGGTGGTCGACCTGCGCCTGCGCGTCAGGCTCGTGGGCGACCTGCAGTCGGAGCTGCTGCACGACTTCTTCGAGGGGTTCGCGCTGGGCGCGCGGGCCAACGTGCACCTGAAGGTGCTCTACGGCCGGTCGAGCCACCACCAGGTCGAAGCGCTGTTCAAGGCGTTCGGGCGCGCGCTGCGGGTGGCGTGCGACAAGGACGACCGCATGGCGAGGCGGCTGCCGAGCACCAAGGAACTGATGTAGGCGCGCCGGGGAGAATCCGACTTGTCGACCAACACGAGCGGCGCGCAGAGGGCGGGCCGCGCCCGAGCGCGACCGGCGTCCCTTGGCGTCGATCGCGCTTCCGGGGGTAACAACAGGGCGGCGCTGCGCGATGATTGCACTGATTGACTACGGCGCGGGCAACCTGACTTCGGTGCGCAAGGCGCTGGCCCACCTGGGGGCGCCGGTGGCGACCCCGGCCGCGCCGACGGACCTGGAAGGGGCGACCGGCGTCATCGTCCCCGGCGTCGGCAACTTCGAGGTGACGGCGGCCCTCGGCCACGGCTGGCGTGTCGCCATCCGCGACCACATCGCGCGCGAGCGGCCCATGCTCGGCATCTGCGTCGGCATGCAGTGGCTCTTCGACGGCAGCGCCGAGGCCCCCGGCCACCCCGGCCTCGAGCTGCTGCCGGGCACGTGCGGCCTGATCACCGACGAGGCGGGCGGCGCGGCGGGGACCGGCGGCGCCTCCGCGGGAATCGGCGGGGGACCCCGGGAGAACAGCGGAACCGCCGACGACACCGGCTCGCCGTTGGCGAACACGGCGGGCATGAGCGGGGAACTCCGGGAGAACAGCGGATGCTCCGCGGAGGCGGTGAAAGCCGGGGCGAGCACCGGCGCCTTCAAGGTGCCGCACGTGGGCTGGAACTCGCTCCACCGCACCCGCGACTCGTGGCTGCTCGAGGGCGTCGACGAGGGCGACCAGGTCTACTTCACCCACTCGTACGCCGCCCCCGTCACCGAGAGCTGCGTGGGCTCGACCCGCTACGGCGTCGAGTTCGCGTCCGCGGTCGAGCGCGGCCCGGTCGGCGGGGTGCAGTTCCACCCCGAGAAGTCGTCGGACGTGGGCCTCCGCATCCTCCGCAACTTCCTGCACCGGGTGCGTTAGCCGGGTGCAACAGGGCGCGCCATGCTGTCGAAACGCATCATCGCCTGCCTCGACGTTCGTGACGGCGCCGTCGTCAAGGGCATCAACTTCGAGGGCCTGCGGAACGCCGGCGACCCCGCCACCCTCGCCGGCCGCTACAACCGGGAGGGCATCGACGAGGTGGTGATCCTCGACATCACCGCGACCATCGAGGGGCGCAAGGCGCTGGCGGAGACCATCCGCGCCGTCGCGCGCGAGATCTTCCTGCCGCTGTGCGTCGGCGGCGGCATCCGCGGCGAGGACCATGCGGAAGCGGCCATCGAGGCCGGCGCCGACAAGGTCGGCATCAACACCGCGGCCCTCTCGCGGCCGGAACTCATCACCACCCTGGCCCGGCGCTACGGCAGCCAGGCGGTCATCGTGGCCATCGACGCCAAGCGCGAGGGCGGCCGCTTCCGCATCTACGTCCGCAGCGGCCAGCAGGGCACCGAGCGCGACGCGGTGGAGTGGGCGCGCGAGGCGGCCGACCGCGGCGCCGGCGAGATACTGCTGACCTCGATCGACCGCGACGGCACGAAGCAGGGCTTCGACTGCGAGCTGACGGCGGCGGTGTCGTCGGCCGTGCCCATCCCCGTCATCGCGTCCGGGGGCGCAGGCAACTTCGACCACTTCGTCGATGTCTTCACCGAGGGCCGGGCCGACGCCGCCCTCGCCGCCTCGATATTCCACTATGCCGAGCATGCGGTGGAGGACCTCAAGGCCCACCTGCACGCGCACGGCATCCCGGTGCGGCGGCCGCGCCCGGACCGGCGCGCGGCCGGGGCCCCGCGCGAGGCGGACCCGACTTCATGCTGATCCCGTCCATCGACCTCAAGAACGGCCGCGTGGTGCAGCTCGTCCAGGGCGAGCGGCTGGCCATCGAGAGCGACGACCTCGACGGGTGGGTCGCCCGCTTCTCCGCGTTCCCCAAGGTGCAGCTCATCGACCTCGATGCCGCCATGGGGTCGGGCGACAACGACGCGCTGGTCCGGCGGGTCGCGCCGCAGCTTCCCTGCCGCGTCGGTGGGGGCGTCCGCTCCATCGCGCGCGCCGAGGCGGTCATCGGCTACGGCGCGCGGGCGGTCATCGTCAGCTCGGCCCTCTTCCGTCACGGCCGGCCCGACCTCGCGTTCGCCCGATCCCTGGCCGACGCGGTGGGGGTCGAGCGGATCATCGGGGCGGTCGACAGCAAGGCCGGCCGCGTCGTCATCCGGGGCTGGACCGAGCCGGTCGACGTGACCGCGGTCGAGGCGGTGCGGCAGCTCGAGCCGTACTGCGGCGAGTTCCTCTACACCCACGTCGATCGCGAGGGGCTGATGACCGGCACCGACCTCGACGCCGCGCGCGCGGTGGCGGCGGCGACGAGCCGGCATGTCACCGCGGCCGGGGGCATCACCACCCGCGAGGAGATAGACGCCCTCGACGCCGCCGGCATCGATGCCGTCGTCGGCATGGCCATCTACACGGGCGCGCTGGCTCTCGATCACCCGTAGCGGGTCCGGTCCCGCGCTGCCGGGTTCGGGAAGCCCGACGGCCACGTCATGACCACCCGGCCGCCCACTGCGCGCCCGGCGTTCGTCATCATGACGCTCGATGCACCTGCCCGAACGGTATACTCCGGGGTCGACGCCGTCATGACTCAACACTGGGATCCTGAATCGTACGCCGCGCATGCCCGGTTCGTCTCGGACCTCGGGGCGCCGGTCGTGGACCTGCTGTCCCCGCAGCCCGGCGAGCGCATCCTCGACCTCGGCTGCGGCGACGGCGCCCTCACCGAACGTCTGCGGCACGCAGGCTGTCGGGTCGTCGGCGTCGACAGCAGCCCCGAGCAGGTGTGGGCGGCGCTCGAACGGGGGCTCGACGCCCGCATCGTCGACGCCCGCGAACTGCCGTTCGACGCCGAGTTCGACGCGGTGTTCAGCAACGCCGTCCTCCACTGGATCCGAGACGCCGACGCGGCCATCGACGGTGTCTGGAAGGCCCTGCGGCCGGGCGGGCGGTTCGTGGCCGAGTGCGGCGGCGCCGGCTGCGTGGCGTCGATCCGCGCGTGCTTCGCCGATGCGCTCGAGGCGCGGGGCATCGACGGGGCCGCGGCGGATCCCTGGTACTTTCCCACCGAGGACCAGTACCGCGCCCGCCTCGAGAGACGCGGGTTCAGGGTCGACTCCATCCAGCGCTTCCCGCGCCCGACCCCTCTGCCCGGCGATGTCGTCCACTGGCTGGAAGTGTTCGCGCAGCCGTTCATCACCGCGGCGCCCGAGCCCGATCGGGCGGGACTGCTCGCCGAGATGCGGGAGCGCCTGGCCCCGCGCCTCCAGCAGCCCGACGGCGCGTGGGTCGTCGATTACGTCCGCCTGCGGTTCGTCGCGACCCGGCCGTAGGTAGCGCGCGGGCGGGTGGTGCGCCTCACGCGAAGCCGCCAAGTGATTCGGCTGGTTTCGCAGGCGCCGCCCGCGTGCCGGGTCGTGGCCCCGTCCCGTCGCCGAGGTACAACGCCGGCGCCGGCTCGTCCGGGAGTGCCTCCGGGGGGCGAGCAGACGCGGTCGGTGGTGCTCGAAGGTCGGGAGGAAGATCGCCGACGAGTCTCTTCAACGCCGCGACGAGCCGTTGTCTGTCGGCGTCCGATCTCCGCCGCGCCGTTTCCCGCCGCTCAGGGTGCGCGGCCCGCCGTGCTCGCCATTCTCGCTGTCGGGGTGTAACCCCCGCCGAGGCCGGTGTCGTCGTCCTCGTCAGCGGCGGTCCGCGGGAATCACGTGGAGAGCGGCGGGCCCGCCCGCGATCAACGCCGCCGGCACGTTCTCGTCCATCGTGGCGAACCGCACGCCATGCCGCGAGGCGACGCCAAGCAGATAGAGATCGGCGAGCTGCCTCGGCGAGACGCCCGCCAGACTTCCGAACATCGACGCGCGCGCGATGGTCAAGTCGGCCGGTAGGAACCGATGGCCGGGCAACGCCAGCAGGTGACGCAGCTCGATGAGGGCTTCGCCGGGCGAGCCGGGGCCGCCCGGATAGTCGGGGTGACCGTAGATGCGGAGAAACCCGTTCTCGGTCAGGGGACACGTGCACAGGGACGCCGCCGCATGCTCCGCTTCCCAGCGCCGGCAGCGCCGATGGTGCACATGACGCGAGTCGGCGCGGGCGATCAGCACGTTGACGTCGAGCAGGAAGTCCACGCTCAGACCCCTTCGCGCGCACGCAGCCGGTTCACGAGCTCGTCCGTGATGACGGTGGCGTCGCCGGGCGCCCGCTTCAGGACCGGCCAACCCCGTTCGTCCACCTCGAACCGCTCCCGGCGCGGGAGCATGTCGCCGGTCGAAATCGGATGATCGAGCGACGCGGTCAGGGACGCCAGCAGCAGCGCGCGCAGTGTGGTGCCCTCTTCCGCGGCCCGGATCTTCGCCCGGCGGTAGAGGGCTTCGGGAATATCGACCGTCGTCTTCATCGCGGCAGTATTCCCGCATATCCATAAAGATGTCAATGGTGGGCCCAGTGCGCTAGAATGCGCCCGTCATGACCGCGTCGGACGGGCGGCCGCCCGAACCCCGGTATCCCGGCCGCCCGGTGCTGTGGCGACTCGCGGTGCTGGGGGCGGCGATCTTCTACCGCATCGACCGGGTCGGCCCCCGGCTGCCGGAGGGGCCCGTCCTCCTCGTCGCCAACCACCCCAACACCGTCCTCGACCCCGCCGTCATCCAGGCGACGGCCACCCGGCCGGTCCGGTTCCTCGCCAAGTCGACCCTGTTCGAGCGGCACGTGCTGAGTCCCTTCGTCCGCCGGTCGGGGGCGATACCCGTCTACCGGCGCATCGACCCCGGTGTCGACACCTCGCGCAACGCGGAGACGTTCGCGGCGGTCGAGCGGGCGCTTGGCGAGGGAGACGCCATCTGTCTCTTCCCCGAGGGCGTCAGCCACATCAGCGGCCGCCTCGAGCCGTTGAGGACCGGGGCTGCGCGCATGGCCCTGGCCGCCGCCGCGGCCGGCCGCCCCGTCGCGATCGTGCCGGTCGGGCTCAACTTCGACCGCCTGCCGCTGTTCCGGTCGAGGATGACCGCGATGTACGGCCGGCCGTTCGACGCCGTCGACCTCGTTGACGCCTTCCGCGCGGACCCGCACGGCGCCGCCCGCGCGCTGACCGACCGCATCGCCGCCCGCCTGCGCCGCGTGATGATCGAGGCCGACCCGCGAGCCGACCTGCCGCTCGTCGACCGCGTCGACCGCCTCTACGCCGCCGCGAGGGGGGTCTCCAGGGACCCGGCCGAGCGGGTCCGCCGGCGGCGGCTGATCGCGCGGGGCATGGACCGCCTGCGGGTCGAACACCCCGATCGCTACGACGCGGTCCTCGGCGACGTGCTCGCCCACGACGCGCAGCTCCGGGCCCTCGGACTGCGCGAGCAGGACGTCGACCGGCGGATGCCGGCCGGTCAGGTCCTTCGGTTCGTCCTGCGGGAGGGCGGCCGCACCCTCGTGACAGGTCCCCTCGCCGTGCTCGCCCTGGCGTGTTTCGCGGCGCCGTACTACGCCACGTGGGCGCTCAGCGGCTGGGCGCCCGAGCCACAGAGCCGCCCCGCGTGGGAGGTCGTCGGCGGCGTCCTGGTCTACGGGGCGTGGATAGCGGCCCTGTCGGTCGCGAGCGGACTGTGGTTCGGCAGCGGCATCGGAGCGGCGACGGCGGCCGGGCTCGTCGCCCTCGCGTTCACGGGGCTGATCGCCATCGAGCGGCAGGCCGCGGTCATCCGGCTCGTACGGGCGTTCCTCGCCACGCGGCAGACGCCGCTCCGCGCGCGCGCCCGGCTGAAGCGCCAGCGGGCGGCGATCGCCGCCGTGCTCGAGCGCGTCCACGAGTGGCTGGGCGTCCAGGAGCCGGGAACCGAGCCGCCCGCGCCGGCCGACCCGGCGCCGCGAGCGGACGCGGACCCCGGCCGGGAGCCGGGAACCGGGCCGCCCGCGTCCACGACCGCACGGGACGCGCGCGACCCCGAGCGGACTCCGGCCGCGAAGGGGTCGCCGGGTCCTCCGTGACCGCGCCCGAATCGGCCGGTCCGGCGCCGCGAGCGAATACGATCCTCGTCACGAGGCGGACAACGGGCCGCGCGCGCCCGGCGATCGGGCGCCGGCCGCCGGGCGGTCCGGAACCGCCGGCGGGGAACGGCCCCCGGCCCGCGCGCCGGAAGCGGGTGAAGTAATATTCCATACATGACCGAGGCTGACCCGCACGCGCTGGAGGTGATGTACGATCGCTACGTCCGGGCGATGTACGGGCTGGCCCTGCGCATCCTTGGGGATCACGGGGAGGCTGAGACGGTCGTGCAGGCGGTCTTTTCCGATGCCTGGTCCCGCTTGCGGCAGGCCGACGGCGCCCCCGAGCCGACGGCATCGTGGTTGATCGCGGCGACCCGCCGCCGCGCCATCGAGCGCCTTCGGGCCCTTTCCATGTCCCTCTCGGACGACCCCGCGGTCGCTGAACTCCCCATGCCCGCCATCGCCGACGAGCGCCCGCCCCTGTCGACCGAAGCAGTGGTCCGGCTGCGGGCGGGGCTGGCCGATCTCCCCGTCATCGAGCGCACCGCCATCGAGCTCGCCGCTCTCGAAGGCATGACCGCGGCCCAGATCGCCGAACGCATCGAGCTGCCGGCAGAGACGGTCGGGGACCGCATAGGCGCGGGTCTGTCGAAGTTGCGGGAGACGTTGACGGCATGACCGAACGGATGCCGTGCGGGTTCGGCGGCCAGGCCGCCCTCTATGCGCTCGGGGCGCTGGGCAAGGCCGACCGAAGCCGCTTCGAAGCGCACCTCGAGGTCTGTCTCGACTGTGTCCGGGACGTGAAGTCGCTGCTGCCGGTGGCCCGCCACCTGCCGCAGACGGCCATCCCCGTCGACCCTCCGCCGGCCCTCCGCGAGCGGGTGCTGCGGGAGGTCGCGGGCTGGACCCCGGCGCCCGCCGAGCCCACGGAGACGGCCGCGGCGGCTCCGATCCCGCCGGCCGCGCCGCGGAAGTCGGGGTTCGGCCCTCTGTTCTGGTTCGTGGCGCTCCTGCTCGTCGCCGTCGCGGGCGGCGGCGGATCCTACGTGGCCGCACTGCACCGCGAGATCGCGAATCTGCGGGCCGACGTTCAGTCGGCGAACACCCGGGCGCAGATCCTCGAGCTCGAATCCACGGTCGCGGCCCTCGAGGCGACGCGGCGGGACGAGGTGATCGCCATCGCCGCCGACCCGACCGTCCAGTCCCTGACGCTGGTCGGGCAACCGCTCGCTTCCCTCGGCGTCGGACGCGCTCTGTGGAACGAGTCGGGCCTCATGGCCTTCCTGGCCACCGGGCTTCCCCCCCTGCCCGCGGACGACACCTACCAGCTCTGGTTCGTCACCCCGGAGGCCGACCCCATCGGCGCCGTGCTGTTCGTCCCCGAGGCCAGCGGCTCCGCCACCGTGACCCTGCAGATCCCGGAGGGCGTGACTCCGGCGGCGATGGCGGTGACCCTCGAGCCCGCCGGCGGTGTGCAGCAACCCACCGGCGACGTCTATCTGCTCTCGGAGCCATAGCTCTGCCCACCGGCCCGGGGCCTGCTGACACGAGAGGCACCCATGCGGTGCTGCGGAACAGGCGTCGGACGCAGCGTTTCCGGCGCAGCGTCTTGCCTGTTGCCGAGCATGTTCACGGTGCGGGCGGACGGCGCCCGGGGCGGGCGCGTCCATGCCGCTCCGACGACTTCGAGAGCTCGTGGGAACAACCGCCGTCCGTTGCGACGTATCGGCCGGGACGGCCTGAATCGGCGAGACGCGGGATCCCCGGCGTCTCGCCGAGCCGCCGCCGGGCCCGCGGCGCGAGGCGCGCGGACCGTGTCGGCTACGGCGCCCGAACGCCGCCGAGGCTCAGCAGATTAGCCAGCAACTGGTAGGCCCCGGGGGTGCCGGCAGGCAGTTGGCGCCACAGGCCGAGGCCGACGTAGATCCAGCGCCCTTCGCCGTAGCGGGCCTCGACGAGGGCGCCGCGCTTGGCGCCGGGATTCGAGGGGAAGGTGTCGCGCAGCTCGACGAGGTCGGCGTAGGCGCCGTCCCGGTCGCCGAGGAAGTAGAGCCCGCGTTCCTGCACCCAGCCGCTCCAGGTCGCGTCGGAGATCGCGTTCGGATAGCCGAAGACCGGGTGGTCGGCGGCGAGGACCCGCACCGGCGCATGCTCGTCGGTCACGCGGTTGCGGCTGACGCGGGCCGGATAGGGCCCGTACTGCGCGTCGTTGAACTCGAACTTGTTGTACTGCACGACGAGGGTCCCGCCCGCCTCGACGTACTCGAGCAGCCTGTCGTTGTTCGCGCGCAGCACCTGGTTGCGCTCGTAGGCCCGGACCCCGGTGACGATGACGTCGTAGCGGGAGAGGTCGCCGAACCGCAGCTCGTCGCCGCCGATGTGCTCCAGTTGCGCCCCGAGCTGCTCGATGGCCGGCGGCACCTCGTCGCCGACCCCGTCCACGTACCCCACCAGCAACGCCGGGTCGAGCCGGACGTCGATCACCTGGATGGTCGCCTCGGCCGCGTGGACGAGGTGGCGCCGGCCCACGTGGGGATACTCCACCACCTGGTAGCCTCGGTCGAAGCGCGCGCCGCCGGTCTCGAAGCGCGCGCCGATACGGTAGTCCCCGGCCGGCGCGTCGGGGGCCGGCTCGACCGCGAAACGAACGGTGCGCGCCTCGTCCTCGCGGGTGAAGGTCACCGGTATGCGCTCGGGCGTCTGCCGCCAACCGTCGGGCAGGTCCAGGGTCACCGCCCCGCTCGCGGGCCCCACGCCCCCGTTGCGCACGGTGACCCGCACGTCACGGGGCGCCGACGCGCCGACGGGCGCGATGGCGATCTCGGGTGCAATCTCGACCGCGAACGGCGGCACCACGTGCAGCTCCATGCGCTTCTCGCCCGCGAAGAGGTCGCTGCCGTAGCGGAAGGTGACGGGCCGCTCCAACACGACCGAGGCGCGGCCGAAATCGAGTTCGACGGCGGCGCGGAACGGCGTGGGCCGGAACGGGGCGCCGAACGGCACGTCGGGGTCGACCCGGTAGCGCGCCGCGTCGGGCAGCCGCTCCCAGTAGATGTCGGTCGGCGGGGCCTCCGACGGCAGGGCCAGGGGGGTCTCGCAGCGGTACACCGCACCGGGGACGAGGGCGCCGGTCCCGCACGTCGACGCGGCCGCGTCGAAGCCCTGGAAGCGGATCCCTTCCACGGTGGCGCGGTCCCCGCCGTGGTTCGCCACCTGGGCCATCACCGTGATCTCCTGCCCCGGGGTCACGACGCCGTCGTCGGCGAAGACGTCGATGCGCAGACCATGTGCCAGCACCACGGCGCGCTCGAACTGGGCCTCCTTCCGGGCGAGCCGGAAGTCGATCTCGAAGGCCGCCTCGTCGGACAGGCCGAACGTGCCGAGGTCGTCCCGGAGGGCGCGCACCGCCTCGAGGCCCGCGAGCAGGGTCACCCGCTGGGCCTCGGCCGCGCCCCGCTCGTAGACCTGGCGGGCGGTGGCGGCGTGGCGGCCCAGCGCGGCCAACCCCTCGACGAGGGCGGGCGGCGGATCGGGACCGGCGTAGCGGGCGAGCCCCGCGATGGAAGTGTCGACCCCATCGAATAGCGAACGCTCTTCCCGCCCCGCGTGGCCGGGAATGACGGTGTCGTCGAGCCGGTAGCGGATCGACGCCGGCCCCGGCAGGCTGACGAGCGGCGACATGCCCTGGCACTTGTGCATGCCGCGGGCGTGGCTCCCGATCTCGGCGTAGGTGCGCCCCAGCAGCGGGTCGAACCGGCTGAGGTCGATGGAGACGTTGCCCGTCCGCGCGGTGCTGCGGCCTAAGCCCGGGGGCGGCCCGCCGGGCCCGCCGCCGGTGCGCCCGAACCCGCCGCCGAAGCGGAAGGTGGGGAACCCGTCCCGGAAATAGAACTTGCTGGACTGCCACGGCCGCAACCCTTGCGCCAACTGCTCCGGGAACCGGGCCGGATCGGCGGCCGCCGCGTAGGCCTCGCGGGCGAGTATCGCCGACGCCTGGTGATGCTGCCCCCCGCCCTCGCCGTCGGGGCTCATCGCCACGATGACGTCGGGCCGGATGGTGCGGATGAGGCGGACGAAGTCGCCGAGGATGATCTCGCGCCCCCATGCCTCGAACGTCTCCTCGCGGCTGAACGAGTAGCCGAAGTCGACGGCGCGGGTGAAGAACTGCTCGGCCCCGTCGAGTCGGTGCGCGGCCAGCAGCTCCTCGGTCCTCAGCACGGCCAGGGCGTCGAAGAGCTCGGGGCCGATCTCGTTCTGTCCGCCGTCGCCGCGGGTGGCGCTGACGAGGGTCGTGCGGACGCCCTCGCCGTGGCTCAACAGCGTCAGCAGCCCGTTGATCTCGTCGTCGGGATGCGCCACCGCCGACATGAACGTCCCGGTGTTGTTGAGCTGCCGCAGCACGAGCCCGAGTTCGGTCCGGCCGTTGATCCGCTCGGCGGGCTGCGCCTGCGGCGCCGGTCCCGGCGCGGCGAGGAAAACACACAAGGCACCGATTGCCGCCAGTGTGCGAGTCTGTGTCATGGTCCTCCCAGTATACCCGCTGGCGGGCCCGCGCGAGGGGGCGGGGAGCGCGCCGGCCAGGGCCGGTGGGGCGGGACGTCGGCCGGCCCAGCGCCTCCGGTCAGCGGACCGCGAGGACGGACTCGCGCGCGAGCACCTCGGCGTAGAAGGCCTCGTAGCGGGGCACGATGGCGTTGACGCAGAACCGCTGCTGGACGGCGGCGAGCCCCGCCGCCGCGACCGCCCGGTGGCGCGGCTCGTCCGTCAGCAGGGCCGCCCCGCTCGACGCCATCCCCTCGAGGTCGTCGGGGTGATGGAGGAAGCCGGTGACCCCGTGCTCGATCACCTCGGGGAGACCTCCGACGCGAGACGCCACCACCGGCACCTGGCAGGCCATCGCCTCGAGCGCGGCCAGCCCGAAGCTCTCCTGCGCCGACGGCAGCAGGAACAGGTCGGCGACCGAGAGCAGCGGCACCACCTGCTCCTGCTCGCCGAGGGGGGCGACGGCGTCGGCGAGCCCGAGGTCCCGCGCCTGCCGGACGGCCGGGTCGAGGTCGGGCCCGTCGCCGACGAGGAGCAGTTTCGACGGCACGCGCCGACGGATGCGGTCGAAGACGTCGATCACCGCCTCGATGCGCTTCACAGGCCGGAAGTTCGAGACGTGGATGACGAGGCGCGTCGCCCCCGCGCCCGTCGCGCCGCCGTTGCCGTCCTCGACCCCGCTGCCCGGGGCGGCGCCGGCCGTCCCCGCGAACCGGGCGCGCAGAGCGGCGTCCTCCGAGCGGCGGTGGATGTCGCAGTCGAGGAAGTTCGGAATCACCCGAATGTCGGCCCGCACCGAGAGCTGCTGGTAGGTGTCGGCGCGCAGGCTCTCGGACACCGCGGTCACGCCGTCGGACTGGTCGATGCAGAACGCCGCCGTCTCCGAGTACGAGCTGTCGCTGCCGATCAGGGTCACGTCGGTGCCGTGCAGGGTGGTGATGACCCGCGGCACGCGCGCCCCCGCCGTGTTCGCGAGAATCTGCCGCGCCAGATACGCGGCCGCCGCATGGGGGATTGCGTAGTGGGCGTGGATGACGTCGAGGTGGTGCTCGCGGCTCACCTGGACGATCTTGTTGGCGAGCGACAACAAGTGTTGCGGCTCGCGAAACAGCGGGTAACCGGGGGTCCGGACGGCGTGGAAGACCAGCCCGACCTGGAAGTCGGGCACGCGGAACGGCATCTCGGTGCTGATGAGCCGCACCTCGTGTCCCCGCTGGGCGAGGGCCTTGGCGAGCTCGGTGGCGACGATGCCGCTGCCGCCGACGGTGGGATAGCAGACGATGCCGATGTTCATGCGTGCGGGGTCTCCGCGGTGCGGCCGCCCCCGGCTCGGAAGGACCGCCCGCACGTCGAAGGACGAGCCGGCGGGCCCGATCGTTTCAGCGGCATGGTTCGTGCATACTTGGACTGCTGACGGTCACGCCTCTTCCGAGCACCCGGTCCGGAGCAGCGGGAGACAGACCTCGTTGCGCGCGTGGTCGGCCACCTCGGATCGACAGACCCGTCGCCGGCGTCCGAAACGTGAGGAGACCGCATGAAGCCCATCGCCGCTCCCGCCCTGTCCGCGTTCGTCCTGGTCTCGGCGGTGGCCGGGGGCGCGACCGCGCAGTCCCTCGTCGAGGCGGCGCGGCAGGAACGGCTGCGGCGCGAGGCGTTGGTGCGGCACGCCGGCCCCGACGCGGCGCCGCTCAGGGTCTACACCAACGCCGACCTCGTGTACAGCGGCAGCCTGACCGTGCGAATCGGCGGCGACGAGCCGGCCGCGAGAGCAGAGTCGGGGGCCGCCGCGGCGGAACCGGAAACCCCGGCTGCGCCCCCCGAGGCCGAGGCCGCCGGCGACGAAGAGCGCTGGCGCAACCGCATGGCCGAGGCCCGGCAGGCCCTCGAGCGGGCCGAGCGCCGCGCCGCCGAGCTGCAGACCCGCGTGAACGGGCTGTGGGCCGACTTCACCGCCCGCGACGACCCCGCGCAGCGCGCCGCCATCGAGCAGGAGCGCCAGGCGGCGCTGGCCGGCCTGGAGGCGACCCGGACCGAAGTCGATGACCTCGCCCGGGCTGTCGCCGACCTCCGCGACGAGGCCCGACGCGCCGGCGTGCCGCCGGGCTGGTTGCGTTAGCCTGGACTGGGCGGCCAACCGCACCGACCGAGGGAGACGCGCCGGCGTGCCGTCCGGCTGGCTGCTATGGCGTCCGCTTCCCCGAATACTCCAGCATCTGCGCGGCCAGGTCCATCGGATAGGAGATCGCGACATCGACGATCTCCCCCGCGTCGTCGAGCACCGGCTCGAGACGCGGCTGCACGAAGCCCGAGTACGACGGCAGCCCGACGGCGTCGACCCGGGCCACGACCTCGTCGCGCAGGGCGGGGTCGAAGCGGATGCCGTGGGTCTCGAACAGGGTCCGGGCTGCGTCGTAGTCGCCCTCCGACTTGATGCGCTGCACCTCGGCGAGCAGCGTCGCCACCCCCGCCCGGAAGGCGTCGGCGTCGACCATCACGTAGTAGGTCTTGCCGTCGCGCTCGCGCCGCTCGATCGCCTCGGTGTTGGCCATCAGCCAGTGGACGATCATCTGGCGGTTGCGCATGTGGTCCTGCTCGATCTGGTTCCCTTCGCGCATCCGCCGAAGCTGGAGCAGGGCGTTGCGGGTGTACGCCTCGTACTGCGCGAGCACGATGTCGTCGTGCGCGTCGGCCGGGAGCACCCCGATCTCGACGAGCTTCGGGTCGGCGATGAAATAGAGGCCGATCAGGTCGGCCCGCGCCTCCTCGAGGGCGGAGTACTGTTCGTTCAGGTAGGGCTGGGCCGATCCGCCCAGCCGCTCGGCGAGCTGCCCCGAGGCGTGGCCGATGACCTCGTGCATGTTCGTCGTCATCTCGCTGGCGAGGCTGCCCCAGCGGCGCGACCGCTCGGCCTCCTCCTCGGTCCACGCAAACTCCTGCCGGTAGCCTCCCGGCTGGGACAGGTCGTAGCCCTCGATGACGTTGGCCAGCGAGATCGACTTGCTGCCGTGCTGCTCGCGCACCGTCTGGTCGTTGGGCAGGTTGATGCCGATCGGGGTCAGGGGGCCGGCGTCGCCGATCTCGACGACGACCTCGATGGCGTTGGCGGTGATGCCGGTCACGCCGGCCTTGCGGTAGCGGGGGTCCCAGGGCATGCGGTCCTCGAACCACTGGGCGTGCTCGGCGAGGGTCCGGATGGCCCCCGTCTTCTCCGGGTTGACGTAGAAGACCAGAGCCTCCCACGCGCCCTTGGCTCCCCGGGCGTCCATGTACACCTCGGTGAAGCCGTTGATGGTGTCGACGGACGAGTCCTGGTCCTCGACCCAGGCGATGTCGTAGGCCCGCTGGTCGACCGGCGCCCCTGTCTCGTAATAGGCGATGTTGGCGCGCAGCGCTTTCGCCATCGCCTCGCTCGCGTAGGGGACGGCCGCCTCGAGGTGGCCGATGATTTCGGTAATCTCGTCGCTGTACTTGCCGCCGACCTTGTAGACCTCCTCGACGAGCCCGCCGTCGACCTTCACGAGGCGCGAGGTCAGCGGGTACTCCTCGTCGAAGGTCGCGAGGTCGGCCATCGACACGCCCTTGTAGAGGTTGTTGGCGCTGGCCAGCAGCATGTCCTCGCCGGGGCCCGGGGTCTTGTTCGTCACGATGGGCTCGAAGTCGGGATCGAAGAAGAGCGGCGCCATGCGCTCGACCATCGCCCCGAGGTCCTCGCCGTCGCGCAGGGGGAACTCGGCCCCGTCGGCCGCCGCCGCCCGGACCGCGTCGGCGAGCGCGGCGGGGGTCGTTTCCATCACGAATCGGCGCGCGGTGAGATTGTTGAACGGGCCGGTGTTGATCCAGAAGAGCTTGGCGTACTTCTCGATGGCGGCCAATGTTCCGCCGTCGACCCCGTCCGGGTGGGTGATGATCTCCTCGAGGACCTCGCGCATCTCGAGGTTGTGTTCGTAACGCTGGTCGTAGTAGATGTCGCGTCCCGCCAGCGCGGCCTGGTAGAGATGCCAGACGAGCGTCTTCTCACGCAGCGACAGCCCCTCGAAGCCGTCGGCGTAGAGCTGCACGACGGCCGCATCGTCGATTCGCTCGAGCAGGTGCCGGCGCTCGCCCCCGTCCTGCGCCCCCGCCGGGGGCGCGCCGACAGACGTCGCCACCGCCAACGCCGCGGCCATTCCGACCCATTTCCGATACCGCATGCCACCTCCCCCTGCGGCGACGCGTCGCCGCGTACATCTCTGTTAAGCTAGCCGAAATCGGCGACGGCCGCGACGGCCGCCCGACCAGTCCCGCCCGGGAGTCGGCACCGCTTCCACGGCGCCGACTTCCGGGCGCGGAAATCGGCGGCGGGCCACGCAAGCCGCCCGACCCATCTCCCGCCGGGGTTTGCACCGTTCCGCGGCGCCGACTTCCGGCGAGCGCGTGCGGGCGCCGGCGGCGCGGGGGCTGCCGAAAGCAGTCCATCGTCCGCCCGGCGCGGGACATCCACGCCGGCGACCCCGGTCGCGAGGGGCTTGCCTGCGCCAGTTTATCCCGTACGGGAACGGTTCGGGCCGTATCGCAAGGAGGCACGATGATCCGTTGGTATCGAGGAACCCGCAGCGAGACCGCATGTCGCACCGCGCCGGGCCGGGCGCCCGCGCGGCGGGACGTGCCGCAGGAACGGGTCGGGCGCCGACGCCCGCGGAGCGGGCACGGTCCGCGGGGCCGCGGCGTCCACGCAGGATGCGTCGCCGTCCTCGCGACCCTCGCGGCGGCTCTCGCCGGACCGACGGCGGCCCAGCAACAGGCCCTCACCATCGACGCCATCTACCACCCCGACCGGCGGGTGGACTTCAACGGCGACGCCCCCATCGGGCTCACCTGGATCGACGATGCGCGTCACCTCCAGCGGGAACGCACCTCGGGCCGCGCGGACCTGCTGGCGGTGGACGCGGCGACCGGGGACGTCGAGCCGTTCCTGGATGGCGCCGCCCTCGAGCAGGCGCTCGCCGATCTGCCCGGCATGAGCGCGGCGGCGGCGCGGCGGGCGGCCCGGGGCCCCCGGCTCGTGTGGAACGCCGACCACTCCGCCGCGGTCATGAACATCTCCAGCGACCTCTACCACCTCGACCGGCGGCGCGCCGACGACGTGCGGGTGCGGCGGCTGACCCGCGACCCCGCCGAGGAGTCGATGCCCGCGTTCAGCCCCGACGGCCGGATGGTGGCCTTCGTCCGTGACTACGACCTCGCGGTCGTGGACGTCGACACCGGCCGCGAGTGGGCCCTCACCGAGGGCGGCGACGGCGTCGATCTCCTCAACGGCGAGCTCGACTGGGTGTACCAGGAGGAGATATACGGCCGCGGCAACTTCAAGGGCTTCTGGTGGAGCCCCGACTCGGCCCGCCTCGCCTACCTCCAGACCGACGAGAGCCCCGTCCAGGCCTTCACTGTCGTCGATCACCTGCCGTACCGGCTCGGGCTGGAGCAGACCAACTATCCCAAGGCCGGCGACCGCAACCCGCTCGTCCGCCTCGGCGTCGTGCCCGCGGCGGGCGGCGAGACGACCTGGGTCGACCTCGGCCGCTACACCCCGACCGACATGCTGCTCGTCTCGGTGGGCTGGACGCCCGGCGGCGGCGAAGTCGTCTTCCAGGTGCAGAATCGCGAGCAGACCTGGCTCGACCTGAACCTCGCCGAATCCGCGAGCGGCGCGATGACTCACCTCTTCCGCGAGACCACGCCGGCCTGGGTCTCCGTCAACGGCGACCCGTTGTGGCTCGAGGACGGGACGTTCCTCTGGCTCAGCGAGCGCTCGGGGTGGAAGCACCTCTACCACTACGGGGCGGACGGCGAGCTCGTCCGTCAGGTCACCGACGGCGAGTGGGAGCTGCGCACCCTGCACGGGCTCGACGAGGACACGGGGTGGGTCTACTTCTCGGGCACCCGCCGCAGCCCCATCGGCGGCGACGTCTACCGCGTCCGGCTCGACGGCGCCGACCTCACGCGGCTGTCCGAGCGCCCCGGCACCCACGCCGCCCGCTTCAGCCCCGGCTTCACCTGGTACCTCGACACCTGGAGCGACATCGAGACGCCCATTCAGGTGCGATTGCACGCGGCCGATGGCGACGAGGCCCGGGTCATCGCCGAGAACCGCGTCCGCGCCCTCGACGACTACCGGCTGTCGAGCCCCGAGTTCCTGCAGGTGCCGGCGCGGGACGGCTTCGTCATGGAGGCCATGCTCATCCGTCCCCCCGACTTCGACCCCACGCGCCGCTACCCCGTGTTCCAGCACACCTACGGCGGCCCCCACGCCCAGCAGGTCCGCAACCGCTGGGGCGGGACCGCCAACCTGTTCTACCAGCTCCTCGCCCAGCACGGCATCGTCGTCTGGGTCATGGACAACCGCACCGCGAGCGGCAAGGGGGCGGTCTCGACGTGGCCGGTCTACCAGCAGTTCGGCCGGCAGGAGCTCGCCGACATCGAGGACGGGGTGGCGTGGCTGCGCGAGCAGCCGTGGGTCGACGCGTCCCGCATCGGCATCGAGGGCTGGAGCTACGGCGGGTTCATGACCAGCTACGCCCTGACCCACAGCGACAGCTTCGCCATGGGCATCGCCGGGGGCACCGTCACCGACTGGCGCGACTACGACACCATCTACACCGAGCGCTACATGCGCACGCCCCAGAACAACCCCGACGGCTACCGCGAGAGCTCGCCCCGCTTCAACGCCGCCGACCTCCACGGCGCCCTGCTCCTCATCCACGGCACCATGGACGACAACGTCCACATGCAGAACACCCTGCAGTTCGCCTACGAGCTGCAGAAGGCCGGCAAGCAGTTCGACCTGATGCTGTATCCGCGCTCTCGGCACGGCATCACCGACCCCCACCTGAACGCCCACCTGCGGCAGAAGATGCTCGACTTCATCCTCGAGCACCTGCGGCCGGGCGGGGACGCGAACTGAGTTCCGGGTCGGAAGTCCCGCTGCCCATGGCTGAACTCGACGTCACGCCGCCGTCGCGGGCGCCCGGGTCGGCGACGCCAAACCCTCCGGCGTCGGAAACGCCCGCCCTGGAGAACGGAGACCGCCTCACGCGATGCGAGTTCGAGCGGCGCTATGCGATGCGGCCGGACCTCAAGAAGGCGCAACTGGTGGAGGGAATCGTCTACATGCCGTCGCCGGTCAGCCTCGTTCATGCCGAGGCCCATTCCGCGCTACACAGCGTGCTCGGTGTCTACGCGGCCTCGACCGCCGGCGTTCGCGTCGCCGACAACGCCACCGTTCGTCTCGACCTCGAGAACGAACCACAACCCGACGTGCTGCTGCGCATCGAACCGCCGGCCGGCGGCCGGTCACGGGTGAGCGACGGCTATCTGGAGGGGGCGCCGGAGCTCGTCGCGGAAGTTGCCGCCAGCAGCACGTCGATCGACCTGCACGACAAGCTCCGCGCCTACCGCCGCAACGGTGTGCAGGAGTACGTCGTGTGGCGGGTCCGGGACCGGCGCATCGACTGGTTCGCGCTGGCGGACGGCGAGTACCGTCTCCTGCCCGCCGATGCCGGCCTCATCCACAGCCGCGTCTTCCCCGGCCTGCGAATAGCCTGCCCCGCCCTGCTGGCCGGCGACATCGCGACCGCCCTCGCCGAGCTCCAGAAGGGCATCGACTCCGCCGAACACCGCCGGTTCATCGCCCAGCTCGCCGAAAGCGCCTGACCCTGCACCTGTCGCTCTGCTCGTCCGCGGCATCCCGGACGAGCACAGGGTAATCACATCGGCCCGCCGCGGCCCGGCTACGGCGCCGGCACCTGCAGGTCGGGCATGGGCTCGGCGGCGAAGAGTCGGTGGGCCGGCTTGGCCATCAGGCGAGCCCACCGGGTGGAGCGCGACACGCGGGCGCTGTCGGTGGAGAGGCCGGTGTTGGCGAACATCTGTCGGTAGAGTTTCGAGACCAGGATGAAGGCCAGGCGGGCCTTCAACGACTTGACGACCGACGAGCGGCGCCAAGCCTCCCTGACGCTGTAGAAGTGGTCCCACACCTCCTGGGTGCGGACGCGGATCTCCTCGCCCGACATCGCCGGGTGAGGGGTCATCAGCTTGGGCCGCTTCGACTGCGGAATGAGCCAGTGGCGCGAGATGGGGATGCCGTCCACGTGCGGCATGTTCTCGGCGTTCTCCTGCTCCCACTTGTCGAAATCGAGCGTGCCCGGGAACGGCGTCAGGGTCACGAACTGCGCGAAGGTGATGTCGGCGCGGCGCGCCAAATCGAGGGTCGCCTCGAACGTGGCCGGACGGTCGCTGGGCAGCCCGAAGATGAACGACCCGAGGACGTGCACGCCGTGCGCCTTGAACAGCTTCAGCCGCTCGACGAGCTCCTCGCCGGCGAGGTTGAAGTCCTTGTAGACGTCCTTGAGGCCGTCGGGGGTCACCGCCTCGACCCCGACGAGGGCGCCGAGGATGCGGGCCCGGCGCATCGCCTTCAGGAACTCGGGGTCCTCGGCCGCCTCCATCGTGATCTGGGTGTAGAACACGAGGTCCTTCGGCAGCTTCTCGAGCTGGGCCATCAGCTCGAAACGCTCGTCGCGCAGGGCCTTGAGCTGGTTGTAGCGGGCCTTGTCCTCGCGGCGGTCCGCCATCCGCAGGTCTTCGAGGGTGACGGGATAGAAGTTGTCGTCGGCGAGGGCGATGAACCGGAAGCCCATGCGCCGCAGCTCGACGACCTCCTCGACGACGGGGTTCACCGGCCGCTGGCGCGGCTTCTGGCCGTCGGTGCGCCACACCGAGCAGAACGAGCAGTGCTTGGGGCAGCCCCGCACCGTCTGCACCGACGCCCACATGTAGTTCTCGCGCTTCAGCAGGTCCCAGCGCGCGGGTTTGAACCGGTTGGCGTCGACCTGGCCGGCGTCGTAGATGCGTTGCGGCTCGCCCTTGGCGCAGTCATCGATGACGGCGCCCCAGGCGAGGTCGCCGTCGCCCTTGACCACCGCGTGGGCGCCCCCGCGCTCGTGCGCCTCGTCCGGATAGAGCGTCGCGTGGATGCCGCCGTACACGACCCACGCCCCGCGCTCGCGGGCGCGCTTGCCGAGCGCGTACCCCACGAGGGCGTTGCCGGTGTGGATGCCGATGCCGACGACGTCGCCGGGCTCGATCCGGCTGTCGTCGAACGGCTCGAGGCTCTCGTCGACGAGGATCGGATCGCCCCACTTGCGGGGGGTCGCCGCCGCGAGCACGTAGAGCCAGCGGGGCGTGATGACGGCCACCCCGAACGAGAAGTGGCTGGGGTTGACGATGAACACCCGCACGTAGTCCCCTCCTGCAGCCTGCCGCCCTCAACACCGCCGCGGCGGCAATCGACGCATGCCGGCGCCCACGCCGCCACCGCGGAGACCCGCCCCCGGCAGACGTTTTCATCAGGAGCGGTACCGGCGCCGCCCCGGCACGGGCTCGATTCCCGGCGACGAGGCGGACCCGACACGCCAAGAACTATCGATTGTATTCGCCTGGGGCGAACCGGGACAAGCGGCAAGACTCCGGGGTGCACGACAAGTAAGGTTGCGGACTTGCCGCTTGGGGGTATCGGGGGGGGCTGATCGGCGGCTACCGCGAGGCGCCAGACAGGAGGCCTCCGGGCGAGAATACGTACGGTTGCCCGGCTGCCGGCCAGAGTCGGCGCAGGAGCCACCGACTGCCGATGTTGCTCCAGAAGTCGTCCGCGGCGGGCTCGCGCGGTGCCAGGGCGCCCTCACGGGGCGGGCTCGACGGTGACCGCGACCCGGTTCGATGCCTCGCGCTCGCCGTCGCTGGCCCACAGCTCGAGCGCATAGCGCCCCGGGGTGTCGAACGAGGCCAGCGTGCGCGGCTCGTCCGGTGCGCTGAACGTCACCGCGCCGGGGCCGCTCAGCATCCGCCACTGCGTGACCAGCGTCCCCTCGCGGGGCAGCCCCTCGTCGCGGACGCTGCCGAACAGCTTCAGCGGCTCGCCGACGGCGGCCGTCACCTCGGGCGGGGCGCCCCCGGGACCGTTCCGCAGCCCGAGGAACCTCACTGTCGGCGACCGGTTGAGGCAGACGCCGCGGGGCGCCGCGGCCGGCTCGACGTCGCGCAGCAGGCGGCCCATCGAGCGCTCCTCGAATTCCCAGTTGTACTGCAGCATGTCCTCGCTGGTGGCGGTGGTGACGCCGGCGTGATCGAGCGTCCACCGCAGCCCGCCCGCGAAGTCGGGGCCGAGGACCACGATGCACTGGAACCGGTGGTGCCCGGGCAGGAACGTCGTCGGCTGCCCGCGGTCGGCGGCGGCCGGCTCGAACCGGTTCTGCGGGCCGGGGGGCACGGTCACCGGCTCGAAGTTGTGGCTGAAGTAGGCGAACGACAGCACGTACAGGCCGTCATCGGTGACGGTGAACCCGTCGTACACGGGATACACCGGCTCGTTCTGCGCGAGCGCGGCAGGCGCCCCGGGACCGGCGGCCACAGCCGCGGCCAGCACGAAGGCCGCCGCCGGGCCGGACCATCGACGCGTGCCGCGAACCGTCATGGCGTTCATTCTCCCGTTTCCTCCACACCGCTCCGGTGTCTTGCGTTGAGCCGCCGCTTCTCACGCCGCCATGCGCCCCGGGGGGAGCGCACATGGGCTCCATGAACCATTACCACGTCGCCGCGACCCGCGACAAGCGCCGGCCGCGCCCCGGTGCCTTGCGTGCCTTTGCGGGGCGGTCGGTGCTTTCGGGTATGATATCGAGCTGTTCCGCACGCCGGTGCCCGCCCTGCTCGACAGATCACGTGCCAACTCCGGTGACAGGCAGGCGAAAGAAGGCGGACCGGGCGGTCCGCGACAGGAGATGATTCTGCATTCGATCACGGTCCGCCCGCCGGCCGTCGTGCTCGCCATCGCGTGCGCGCTCTTCCTGGGGACGGGCGTCCTGACCGTCTTCATGGCGCAGGAGCCGGCGCCCGGCGAGGCCGAGCTCGCCCCGGCGCCGTCCGGCGAGGCCGGGGACGCGGCCGTGCCGCCGGATCCGGACGCGCAGCCCATCGACTTCAGCCATTCGCATCACGTCACCGAGATCGGCATCGACTGCCAGTTCTGCCACGCCTATGCGCGGCGGGGTCCGGTGGCGGGGATTCCGTCGGTGCAGCGCTGCGCGGGGTGCCACCGGGTGGTCCTGAGCGAGCAGCCGGAGATTCTCAAGGTTCTCGAGTACTGGGAGAACGAGGAGCCCATCCCCTGGGTCCGGGTGCACGACCTGCCCGACTACGTGCGCTTCACGCACAAGGCGCACGTGCGGGCGGGGGTCGGCTGCGAGACCTGCCACGGCGACGTGGCGCAGATGGAGGCGGCGGTGCAGGTGGAGAGCCTCAGCATGGGCTGGTGCGTGAGCTGTCACGAGGACCGGGGCGCCACCAGGGATTGTCTGGCATGTCACTACTGACGCGGTGCGACGCCGGAACGGACGTGGCGGCCGGCGGGCCGCCGGGGTTCGATCCAGTTGGCCGTCCCACGCCATGGGGCGCGTGGGCCGTCGGGGAGAAGGTGCAGTGAGCGAGCCGTCGTCGCCGCTTGTCGACCGGGTAGGCCGGCGGACGTTCCTCAAGGTGCTGGGCAGTGCCGGTCCCGCGGCGGCGGCCGCCGCCTGCTCGCCGGTGCCGCCCGAGCGCATCATTCCCTTCGTCGTCCCCCCCGACGACGTCGTGCCCGGAGTCGCTACCTGGTACGCCAGCGTCTGCGGGGAGTGTCCGGCCGGCTGCGGCATCCGCGTCCGCACCCGGGAAGGCCGGGCCGTCAAGATCGAGGGGAACCCCGAGCACCCCGTCAACCGCGGCGGGCTCTGCGTCCGGGGTCAGGCATCGCTCCAGGGGCTCTACAATCCCGACCGCATCACCGGGCCCCACCGCCGCCGCGTCACCGATGCGGCGGCGGGCCGGAGCGTACTCGAGCCCGTGGCCTGGGAGGAGGCGCAGCAGGACCTCGTCGACCGGTTGCAGGCGCTCTACGCGGCGGGCCGGGGCGACCGGGTGGCGCTGATCACGCCGCCGCTGACCGGCACGCTCGGCGAGCTGGTCTCGAGCTGGTCGGCTGCCCTCGGGGCGCGCTGGGTCCGCTACGAGCCGTTCGGCTACGAGGCGATCCGCGCCGCCAACGAGCGGGCCTTCGGGCGCGCCGACGTTCCCCACTACGACTTCGCCCGGGCCGAGATGGTGGTCTCGTTCGGGGCCGACTTCCTGGAGACGTTCGGCTCTCCCGTCGGGTTCGCCCGCGACCACGCAGGGCAGCGCCGGGTCCGGGACGGCCGCTCGACGCGGTTCGTGCAGATCGAGCCCCGTCTCTCGCTGACCGGGGCCGGGGCCGACGCCTGGCACGCCGTCGCTCCCCAGACCGAGGGCCTCGTGGCCGCGGCGATGGTGCAGGTCATCGTGAGCGAGCAGCGGGCGCAGGGCGTGCCGGCCGACGAGGCTGCGCGCATCGGCGAGCTCGTCGCCGGGGCATCGCCCGAAGCCGTGAGCGGCGTCGCGGGCCTCTCCGCCGACCGCATCCGCGAGCTGGCGCGCGCCTTCTCCGACCCCGCCCTCGGTTCCGGCCGGACCCTGGCGGTGGGCGGCGGGGTGGGGGTGTCGGGCGCCAACGCGACGGCGGCCCAGGTCGCCGTCTCGCTCCTGAATCACGTGGCCGGCAACGTCGGGTCGACGGTCGACTTCGGCGCCGCGTCCACCGCCGATCCCGCGCCGTACGCCGAGATGCAGGGGCTGGCCGACGCGATGCGGGCGGGCGAGATCGAGTTGGCCATCGTCCACGACGTCAACCCCGTGTTCGCGATGCCGGCCGCGGCGGACTTCCGGGGGGCGCTGGCCGCGGTGCCGTTCGTGGCCGCCCTGTCGAGCCTGCCGGACGAGACCACCGCCCAGGCCGACCTGCTGCTGCCCGTGCACACGGCCCTCGAGTCGTGGGGCGACAGCAACCCCCGCCGCGGGGTCTGGGGCCTGATGCAGCCGACGATGCGGCCGGTGTTCGACACCCGCCACGTCGGCGACCTGCTCATCGAGGTGGCGCGTGCGCTGGGCGGCGACATGACCGCCTTTCTGCCCCGTCGCGGCGACTTCTACCGCTACCTGCGCGACGCGTGGGAGGCGATGCAGCCGGCTCCCGAACTTTCCGCGGAGGCGCCGGCCGCCGGCCCGGAGGCGTCGCCCGCCGACGCGCAGGCGCCCGCCGCCGATGACGCCCCGGCCCCCGAGCCCCCCGACTTCGAGACGTGGTGGGCGGACGCCCTGCGCCGCGGCGGTGTCACGCTCCCCGCCGACCCGGTCGACACCGCCCTTCGCCCCGGCGTCTTCGGTCCCGACCTCGCCGCCGATCTCGGCGCCCCGGCGCGGCGGCGCCGGCTCAGCCTGGTTGCCTATCCGTCGTCGCAGTTCTTCGACGGGCGCGGCGCGAACCGGCCCTGGCTGCAGGAGGTCCCCGACCCGATGCTGAAGACGACGTGGGGCACCGGGGTCGAGATGACCCCGGAAACCGCCGAGGCCCTCGGGGCCGAGGAGGGCCAACTCGTCACCGTGGCGTCGGACCACGGGCAGGTCGAGGCGAGCGTCATCGTCAACCCGCATCTCGCGGAAGGCGTCGTGGCCATCGCCATCGGGCAGGGGCACACCGACTTCGGGCGCTATGCGACGGGGCGCGGGGTCAACCCCATCGCGCTGCTCGACCCCGCCCCGGAAGGGCCGTCGGGGGGCGTCCGGTGGGTCGGCGCCGGCGTCGACGTCACCCCGCGCGAGCTGTCGCGCCCCATCCCGCGGCTGCAGCGGAACTTCGACCAGGAGGGGCGGGGCCTCGCGCAGTCGGTGTCGCTGGCTGCCCTCGCGGCCGGCAACGTCCACCCCGAGGAGCACCACTTCAGCCTGTACCCCGAGCACGAGCACCCCGTGCACCGCTGGGGGATGGCCATCGACCTGGACGCGTGCAACGGGTGCAACGCCTGCGTGGTCGCCTGCTACGCCGAGAACAACATCCCGGTGATGGGGGCCGACCGCATGCGCCGCGGCCGCACCATGTCGTGGCTGCGCATGGAGCGGTTCGACGAGCCGCGGGCCGCCGGCGATGGCCCCGACGTCCGCTTCCTCCCCATGCTCTGCCAGCAGTGCGACCACGCGCCCTGCGAGAGCGTCTGTCCGGTGTACGCCACGTATCACACCGACGAGGGGCTGAACGCGCAGATCTACAACCGCTGCGTGGGCACCCGCTATTGCTCGAACAACTGCCCCTACAAGGTGCGGCGGTTCAACTGGTTCATGCCCGAGTTCGAGGCTCCGCTCCAGCTTCAGCTCAACCCCGACGTCACCGCGCGCAGCGACGGCGTCATGGAGAAGTGCACGTTCTGCGTCCAGCGGATACAGGACGGCAAGGAGCGGGCCCGCGACGAGGAGCGCCCCGTGCGCGACGGCGACGTCTCGCCCGCGTGCGCCCAGAGCTGCCCATCGCAGGCCATCGTCTTCGGTGACATGAACGATCCGTCGAGCCGCGTCACCCGGCTCTCGGCCGACGCCCGCGCGTACCACGCGCTCGCCGTGTTCAACACCCGGCCCGCCGTCACCTACCTGAAGAAGGTCGACCGCGACGGGTGACGCCCCGCCATGAGCTTCGCGAAGATCAACGACGATATCCTGCGCACGCTCCGGCCCCCCGGGGTGCTGTATTACGCGGGGCTGGCGCTGGCCCTCTCGGCCCTCGCCACGGGGACCGCCGCGTTCTTGCACCAGGCGCAGACCGGTCTCGGGGTCGCCGGCTACGAACACCCCATCTTCTGGGGCATCTACATCACCGACTTCGTGTTCTGGGTCGGCATCGCCCACTCCGGCACCCTCATCTCGGCCGTGCTGTTCCTGTTCCGTGCGAAGTGGCGGACGGCGGTGGCGCGGGCGTCCGAGGCGATGACGGTGTTCGCGGTGATGACGGCGGGGCTGTTCCCCATCATCCACATCGGCCGGCCGTGGTTCTTCTACTGGCTGATCCCGTATCCGAACGCGCGCGACCTCTGGGTGAACTTCCGCTCCCCGCTGATCTGGGACGTGTTCGCCATCACCACCTATCTCACGGTCAGCGCGATGTTCCTGTACCTGGGGTTGATGCCGGACATCGCCGCCGCCCGCGACGGCGTCAAGGGCTGGCGGCGTCCCATCTACCGGTTCCTCTCGTTCGGCTGGCTGGGCACCGACCGGCAGTGGCGGCACTACACCGCCCTCTACGGCTTTTTCGCGGCCCTCGCGACGCCGCTCGTCATCTCCGTCCACAGCGTGGTGTCGTGGGACTTCGCGGTGTCCATCCTGCCCGGGTGGCACAGCACCATCTTCGCCCCGTACTTCGTGGCCGGCGCCATCTTCTCGGGGCTGGCGATGGTCATCACCCTGCTCGTGCCGATGCGGCGCATCTTCCGGCTCGAGAGCTACATCACCGTGCATCACTTCGAGAACCTCGCGAAGCTGATGCTGACCACGTCGCTCATCGTCGGCTACGCGTACCTGACGGAGTTCTTCATCGCCTGGTACAGCGGCAGCCCGTTCGAGCAGGGCACGTTCTTCGACCGCATGTTCGGCCAGTACTGGGGCTACAGTTGGATGATGTTCGCCTGCAACGTCATCGTCCCGCTCGCGCTGTTCTGGAAGGCGGTGAGGACCAACCTCGGCGTGCTCTTCG
The DNA here is from genome assembly GCA_965199675.1 of Vicinamibacterales bacterium. Lineage (GTDB taxonomy): Bacteria > Acidobacteriota > Vicinamibacteria > Vicinamibacterales > UBA8438 > JAJEEA01. The sequence continues at coordinate 64,331 of CBDATI010000022.1, forward strand.
TCATCTCGATCCTGGTCAACATCGGCATGTGGCTCGAGCGCTACGTCATCATCGTCACGTCGCTCTCGCACGACTTCGACCCCGCCAACTGGGCCGGCGTCTACCAGCCGACGTGGGTCGAGGCGGCCATCACGGTGGGGTCGTTCGGGCTGTTCTTCACCCTGTTCCTCCTCTTCGTGAAGAACTTCCCGGCGGTGTCGATCACCGAGATGAAGGAGACCATGGACCGGTCGGCGGAGGCCGATCCCGCCAGCGCCTGGCCCGACCCGGTGTAGGGTGGCGACGCATGGAGATACTCGGCATCTTCGATCGGGGCAAGACGGCGGCGGCGGCAACGCGCGAGATCCTCGATGGAGGGCTCGGCGAGGTCGTGGCGTACTCGCCGGTGCCCGATCACGCCCTCGACCAGGCCCTGCACGTCTCGGTCAGCCCGGTGCGGGTGTTCGTCCTCGTCGGCGGGCTCCTCGGCTGCTTTCTCGGCTTCGCGTTCCCCATCTACACCGTGCTCGACTGGCCGATGATCACCGGCGGCAAGCCGCTCATCTCGATTCCCCCGTTCGTGGTCATCGCCTTCGAGCTGACGATCCTGCTCGGGGCGATCGGCGGCATGCTCGGCTTCCTGTTGCTGTCGGGTCTGCCGCGCGTCTTCGGCCGTCCCGCCCCGGACCCCCGATTCACCAACGACATGACCGGCATCGCGGTGACGTGTCCCCGCGAGCAGGTGACGGCGGTCCGGGCCTGTCTCGAGCGCCACGAAGCCGTGGAGATCCGAGGATGACCCTGCCCTGCCCGGCGCCAATTCCGGTCTCGACGCCGGCCGGGCGTGTCTGGCGCGCCCCGAAGCCGTCGGGGGCAGCGGATGGCGTTGTCCGCCCGTGCTCGCCGACATCCGCCTCGGCGGCGAAGGCCCGTGCGTGTCTGACGTCAGGACGGGATGGAGGAGCGACGATGACGATGTCCGCCCGCGCCGGCCGTTACCGGTCCAGAGGCCGGCCCGGTCTCGGCGCCGGCCGTGCGTGTCCGACGCGCCAGGCAGCCGGGGAGGTGCGACGATGACGATGCCCGCCCGCGCCCGGCGATGCCTCGGTATGCGCTGGCCTGCGCCGGCCGCTCCGGCCGCCCTCGAGACGGCTGCCGGCCGTGTTCCCGGTGCGCGCTCGCGGCGCCGGTTCGCCCGCGGCGTCCTCGCTGCGATGCTCGCCGCCGCCGCCGGCGCCGTCGCCCTGGCCCAGCCGGCCTTCATGCGGAACATGTACACGGGGCCGGTGGTACTGCCCCAGGTCGATCCGCGGGCGCCGGTCGAAGACACCATCGCCGTCGACGGCCAGCGGCAGCGCGACCGCCTCGAGTCGCGCGACCTCCCCAACCCCGTGCCCGCCACGCCCGCCGTCCTCGCGGAAGGCGAGTGGCTCTACGACGTGTACTGCGCGATGTGTCACGGCCCGGACGGGCTCGGCGACGGCCAGATCGCGGGTCACTACCCGCGCATGCCGAGCCTCGCGGCGCGCCACGTGCAGAACAACTACACCGACGGCTGGATCTTCAGCATCATCGGCGACGGCGGGTTCCGCATGCCCCCGTTCGCCCACTCCATGAGCGCCCGCGAGCGCTGGGCGCTGGTGCGGTACGTCAAGACGTTCACCCTGCCGGCTGACGAAGGACGATGATCACGGTCGGAACCCCTCTCGTCACGGACGGCGCCCGACGCCTGTGCGGCATCGCGGCCGGGCTGGGTGGCTTGGCGTTCCTCTACACGTTCTTCCACGGCGACCCCATTCGCGCGTGGCAGTCGCTGCTCGTCGCCTTCCTGATTTTCGGCGGGCTCGCCCAGGCCGGCGTGGTGGTCTCGGCCATCATGCAGGTGACCTCGTCGCGCTGGGGCCGGGCCCTCAAGCGGATGGCCGAGGCCACCGCCGCGTTCCTGCCCATCGCGTTCGGGCTGCTCCTCGTCCTGCTGGCGGGGGTCGAGGACTGGGCGCCGTGGGTGCATGAGCCGGTCGAGGCCAAGGCGCCGTGGCTCAACGTGCCGTTCTTCGTCTCCCGGCAGATCGTCGCCTTCCTTCTGCTCGGCGGCCTGAGCCTGTACTACGTGTACCGGTCGCTGCGGCCGGACGTGGGGCTGCTCGACCAGTCGGGCCAACACCCCGCCACCGGGTTCACCCGCCGGCTCATCGCGGGGTGGCGGGGCATCCATTACGAACGCGAGGCGGCGCAGCGGGCGCAGAGCCGCCTCGCGCCGGCGGTGCTCATCGCCTATGGCTGGGTGTTCACCCTGGTGGGGTTCGACTTCTTCATGTCGCTCGACCCGCACTGGTTCTCGACGCTGGCCGGCGGCTACTACTTCATCGGCAACCTGTTCCTGGGGCTGGCGTTCCTCGCCGTGGTTGCGGTGTGGGCGCAGAAGCGGCTGCGGTTGACCGAGTACATCGGCCCCCACCAGTTGCACGACATCGGCAAGTTGCTGTTCGGGTTCTGCATCCTGTGGGCGTACATGTTCTGGTCGCAGTACCTCGTGATCTGGTACGGCGACCTCGCCGAGGAGACCGAGTTCATCTACCACCGCATGCACGGCGCGTGGGCGCCGGTGGCGTGGACGGTGTTCGCGACGGCGTTCGTCATTCCGTTCGTGGTGCTCCTGAGCCGGGCCGTGAAGACGAGCCCGCGCGGGTTGACCGCGATTGCGGTGGTGGCGTTCGCGGGCATGTGCCTCGAGCGCTTCCTGCTCGTCTCGCCGTCGTTGTGGCACGGCGAGGGAGTGCCCCTGGGCCCTGTCGAGGTCCTCGTCGGGGCGGGGGTGGCGGGATTGTTCTTCCGGTCGTACACGGCGTTCCTCGAGACGTTCCCGGTGCTGCCGCTGGCCGACCCCCGCCTCGAGCCGGCGACGGCCCATCCCCACGCCCACGATCTCCACGGAGAGTGAGCCGGGGGAAGACACTGCTGCGGTTTCGCGCGCCGGACCGACGGCAGGGCGGTTTCCGGCGGCGTTCCGGGCGACGCGCTCCACAGACCGCGCGCATCCGCCGATGACGAGGCAACCCCACCAGTACATCGCCGAACCGGACCGGGGGGCGGCGCCTCTGTCAGAGGAGTGGCGAGTCCGCCGGCGCTTCCGGCGCCGCCTGGGCCTGCTCGGCATCCCCGCCGATCTCACGGGCTGGAGCGTGCTCGACATCGGGGCGTGGCACGGGTATTTCTCGTTCGAGTGCGAGCGTCGGGGGGCCGAGCGGGTGGTCGCCGTCGACCGGTTCGCCTGGGACCGCTACGGCATGGACGAGTTCCTCGCGGCCCGCGAGCGCCTCGGGTCCCGGGTCGAGTACGAGCGCCTGGACGCCCACGACCTCGACGTCGACCGCCTCGGCCGGTTCGATCTGGTGCTGCTGCTCGGCGTGTTCTACCATTTGCGCAACCCGTTGGCGGCGCTGGAGCGGATTGCTAGCGTGACGCGCCAGTTGCTGATCTGCGAGACGCACGTCCTGCTGCCGTTCATCCACGAGCGGTATCCGCTGGTGCCGTTCTTCCCGGGGGACGAGCGGGTCGACGAACAGACCCGCGACCTGTGCGGCATCCCCACGATGACCGCCCTGACGGAGATGCTGCGTTCCGCCGGGTTCGGTTCGGTGGACGTCGTCTATCGGCCGTCGTTCCGCTACTGGAAGAAGCTGCTGGCCCTCGTGACGACCCGCCCGCAGTCGGGTCGCGGCATCGTGCATGCGAGACCCGGCCCGATCGCGTCGCCACCCACAGTCTGAAGGAGACAGTCACCCATGAGCATCGCGGTCATCGGAATGGGGACCATGGGCGCTCCCATGGCGAGGAACCTGTTGAAGGCCGGCCACCACGTGGTGGTGCACAACCGGACGCGCGAGCGCGAGGAGCCCCTCGCGGCCGAGGGCGCGAGCCGCGCCGCGAGCCCCGCCGAGGCCGCCGGCGGCGCCGACATCGTGCTGACCTGCGTCTCGGACACCCCCGATGTGGAGCGGGTGCTGCTCGACGCCGACAGCGGCGCCATCAACGGCCTGCGCGCGGGGGGGCTGGTCATCGACTGCTCGTCGATCGCCCCGGCCGCCACCCGCGACATCGCCGCCCGGTTCCGCGAGAAGGGCATCGGCTACGTCGACGCGCCGGTGTCGGGGGGCTCGGAGGGCGCCATCAAGGGCACCCTCGCCATCATGTGCGGCGGCACGGAGTCCGACTTCGAGCGGGCCAGGCCGGTGCTCGAAGTGCTGGGGGCCAAGATCACCCGCATCGGCGATGTCGGCGCGGGACAGATTGCCAAGGTCGCCAACCAGGTGGTCATCGCCGGCACCTTCCTCGCCCTCGGCGAGGCCCTGACGCTCGCCCACCGCGCCGGGGCCGACCCCGAGAAGGTCGTCGAGGCCATCGGCGGCGGCGTGGCCGGCTCCTGGATTCTCCAGAACCGGTCGGGGAACATGCTGAACGACACCTATCCCCTCGGCTTCCGGACCCGCCTGCACCGCAAGGACCTCGGCATCGCCCTCGACACCGCCCGCACGTTCGAGGTGCCGGCGCACATCGCCAGCCTCGTCGCGACCCTCGAGGACGGTCTGATAGCCCAGGGCTACGGCGACGAGGACATGTCGAACCTCGCGCGCTGCGTGCGCAAGGGGGCCGGGGTCCCCGACGGTCCGATGAAGGGGTAGGAACAGAACGGCGCGGACTTCCCCAGAAGGGGTGGTCGGGAGCCAACGGAGCCGCGAGACGGCCGGTTCGGCGGGTCCGGGCGCCTGCACCGTGGGAACGGCCCGGGGCGCACCGGGCCCGGGGGATCGGGCGGCGCCGTGGCAGGACGCCGCCCGCCGTCTCGGGCGGGTGTTCTCGGACTGGGCGGCGCGGACTCCGGCGTCGAATGCGAGGCGGACTCCGCCGCAGGCTGGCAGGCTGGGCGGCAGCAACGGAGCCCCACTCGGAGATGGGCGGTTGGCATGAGCAAGAAGGTGTATTCCGGCTCGAAGGAGGCCCTCGACGGCCTGCTCCACGACGGCATGACCCTGATGGTCGGCGGGTTCGGCCTGTGCGGCGTGCCCCAGAGTCTCGTGCTCGCGCTGCGCGACTCGGGCGTGCGGCGCCTGACGTGCATCAGCAACAACGCCGGCGTCGACGGCGCCGGGCTCGGCCTGCTGCTCGAGACCCGCCAGATCGACAAGATGATCGCCAGCTATGTCGGCGAGAACAAGCTCTTCGAGCGGCAGTTCCTCGACGGCATCCTCGAGGTCGAGCTGAACCCCCAGGGCACCATGGCCGAGCGCATGCGGGCCGGCGGGGCCGGCATCGCTGCCTTCTTCACCCCCACCGGCTACGGCACTCCTCTGACCGAGGGCAAGGAGACCCGCCAGTTCGACGGGCGCTGGTACGTGCTCGAGACCGCCCTGCACGCGGACGTCTCCCTCGTCAAGGCGTGGAAGGCCGACGAGGAGGGAAACCTCGTCTACCGCATGACCGCCCGCAACTTCAACCCCCCGATGGCCGAGGCGGGCCGCGTCACCGTCGCCGAGGTCGAGGAGATCGTCCCCGCCGGCGCCATCGACCCCCACCTGGTCCACACCCCCGGCATCTACGTCGACCGCGTGGTCGTCGGCGAGCACCAGGAGAAGGTCATCGAGCGCCGCAAGACGCGTCCGGGCGGGTGACGGCCTGCGCCGGCGGCCCCCCCGGCCGCGGCGCGGCCGGGGCTGTTTTCTGCTAGGCTGTTCCAAATAAGGCTCTCTGCGGGTAACAGGTTTGGCTTTGCGATGGCCAACACGTTGCCCATACGACCGAACGAGGAGAAACGAGATGTTCAACAGGATCACGCCAGTGCTCGCTGCCGGCGCCTCGAGCACGCCGCCGACAGCGTCGCGCCGAGCCTTTGGACAACGTCTTGGCCTGTCGGCCGCCGGACTTGCCCTCGCGGGATGCTCGGCGTCTGAGCCCTCGGCCGACTCGGCGCCCGCCGAGGCGGCGGACGACCAGGAGTTCGCGCCGGCCCAGGATGCTGCGTCACAGGCTGCCGTCACGCCTGACGCCGCCCTCACGCTCCTTGCCGACGGCAACGCGAGATTCGTGGCCGGGACTCCTGTCCGTCGCGACTACAGCGATCAGATTCGAGCGACCGCCGCCGGGCAGTACCCGTTCGCGGTGGTGCTCGGGTGCATCGATTCGCGAGTCCCCATCGAGACGGTCTTCGATCAGGGGATCGGGGACATCTTTGCGGCCCGGGTCGCCGGCAACATCGTGAACACCGAACTGCTGGGCAGCATGGAGTTCGCCTGTCAACTCGCCGGGTCGAAGCTCGTGGTCGTCCTCGGACACACCTCGTGCGGCGCCGTGAAGGGGGCCATCAGCAGCGCCCGGCTCGGCAATCTCACGCAGCTCGTGCAGAAGATCGAACCAGCCGTGGAGGCGAACGACGGCGAGCGCGATGTCGACAACGCCGACTACGTCGACGGGGTCGCCGAAGAGAACGTGCGCATGGTGATGGCGGAGATTCGCCGAGAGAGCCCGGTACTGGCCGCGATGGAGGAGGAAGGAACGATCCGAATCGTGGGCGGGATGTATGACGTCTCCACCGGCGTCGTGCGCTTCATCTGACCCATGCAGCGGTTGCTCGGCGCCCTCGTTCTTGCCGGCGTCATGCTGGCGCCCGGTGCGGCCCCGGCGCAGACGCCGGTCGACTGGGACCAGCTCGGCGCCTGGTACATGCTGTTCTGGTCGACTCGCTTCGATGACACGTCGGTGGGACTACAGGGTGACGTGCAGCACCGCAACTGGAACATGGGAACCGACCTGGAGCAGTTGCTGATCCGGGGCGGCCTGACCTACGACCTGCCCGAATCTCCGGTGCGAGTGACCGGTGGCGTGGCGCACATCACGAGCGGCGCCTTCGGCGACAGCGACGAGACCAGCGGGGAGCGACGCGTGTATCAGGAGGCCTTGGTTCGGCAGTCTTTGGGACGGGTCGTTTCTCTGCGCCACCGCTACCGGTACGAACAGCGTTGGGTCGACGGCCAGGACTTCCGGACTCGGTTTCGCTACGCCCTGTTCGGCGATGTCGCGCTGAATGGACGGGGGACCGGAAACAGGTCCATCTACCTGGCGCTGTACAACGAAGTCTTCATGAACGGGGAGCTCGAAATCGGGCCGGGCAGGACCGTGGAGCGCTTCGACCGCAACCGGTTCTACACCGCACTTGGCTTCGGAGTCAGCGACCGGTCCCAGGTTCAGGCCGGCTACATGATCCAGACGGTGCGAGGCGGCTCGAAGGGGCAGATCCAGATCAGTCTCCACTCGTCCTTCTGAATGCACAACCCGATCAGGGCCGGCGGCGAACCGCGCCGGTCCGCGCGCGGAGCCTCCAGACCCTCGATGGGCCGGTGCGGAGCGCCCTCGGACAACCCGCCCTGCCGCCGATCCTGGCCCGGCTTCCGGGGAACCATCGCGAGAGCGGTCCTTGCGGGCGGCGGTCGCCGAGGCGACGCCGGCCGATCGGCGCGGCCCGGGTCCGGGCCGCAGGGCGCGTCGATTCGTCGACACGATTCGAGCGTCAGGTCGGCGTGTTCACGGCCACAGGTCGCCGAGGCTGAAGGTGACTGCCTCGAAGGGGCGGATGCGGACCGGGGCGTCGCTTCTTGCGGTCGCGATCGGCGCCCACTCGCCGTCGCGCAGCTCGAATGCCTCGAGTGTTCGAGCTGGTGGGTCGACGAGCCAGAGATGCCCCACGCCCTCGCGCGCGTAGACGGGGCGCTTGGCGTGCAGGTCGAGCCTGCGGGTCGAGGGCGAGAGGACTTCGCACACCCAGTCGGGCGCCAGGGTGGCGTATGCGGCATCGGGGAAGTCTGGCATCCGCTCTCGGCGCCAGCCCGCGAGGTCGGGCACGAGGATGTCGTCGCCCAAGTGGAGCTCGGGTTCGAAGATGATCCACCAGCCGCCGGGGCCGCCGCGGGCGAACTGGAAGGGGCCGGAGAGATCGTGCCCGAGCGCCGATGTCGCCAGCGCATGCGGCAAGGCCGGCCGTGGGCTGGTGTAGAGCACGCCGTCGACGATTTCGGCGACGCGATGGGGCGGGGCGTCGAGCACGTCCTGGTAGGTGGCGCGCGGCTGCGGGCCGGCATCGCGCCGCCGTGCTGCCGTGCTCATCGCGGCATGACGCGGTAGACCAGGGGCGGGTCGCCCTGCGCGGCCTCTTCGAGGGCGGCGGCCACGAGGTGGTGGTGGGGCGAGAGCTCGCAGATGGGGTCGGTGGCGGTGACGTCGCCGGTCATGAGGAACGCCTGACAGCGGCAGCCGCCGAAGTCGATCTCGCGGCGGTCGCAGCTTCGGCACGGCTCTGGCATCCAGTCGGTGCCGCGGAAGCGCTGGAAGATGGGCGCCCGCTCCCAGATCTCGGCCAGCGCGTGGTCGCGCACGTTGGGGAACTCCAGCCCCGGAATCTCGCGGGCGGTCTGGCACGGCAGGACGTAGCCGTCGGGGGCCACGCTCATCGACACCATGCCCCAGCCCTGGAGGCAGGCCTTCGGGTAGCGCTCGAAGTAGTAGTCGGGGAGGACGTGCTGGATGTCGACGCCGCCGGTCCCCGCCGCGCGCACCCGCTCGACCTCGGCGTGGGCGCGGTCGAGCTGCTCGCGAGTGGGCATGAGCGCGGCCCGGTTCTTGAACGCCCACCCGGTGTACTGGGTGTGCGCGAGCTCGAGCCGGTCGACCCGCCATTCCTGCGCGAGGGCGATGACCTCGGCGATGCGGTCGAGGTTCTGCCGGTGCAGCACCACGTTCAGGGTCACCGGGAACCCGAGCCGCTTGGCTCCGAGCACCGCCTCGCGCTTGCGGTCGAACGACTGCGTCCCCGCGAGTCGGTCGTTCGACTCGGGCAGGGTGTCGAGCAGGCTCACCTGGAAGTGGTCGAGGCCGGCCTCGCGCAGTTGCTCGATCCGGGCGCCGTCGACCACCGTGGCCCCGGTGCTCATGTTCGAGTAGAGCCCGGCCGCGGCGGCGGCGCGGACGAGGTCGAGGATGTCGCGGCGCACCAGGGGCTCGCCGCCCGACAGGTGGAGCTGCACCACCCCGAGGTCGGCCGCCTCGTTGAACACGCGGACCCACGTCTCGGTGTCGAGCTCGTCGCGGTACTTGTTCAGTTCGAGGGGGTTGCTGCAGTAGGGGCACTGCAGCGGACAGCGGTACGTGACCTCCGCGAGCAGGGCGAGTGGCCGGGGCAGGGGGGTGTCGGTCAACGCTGACCTCCGTCGCGCACCAGCCCCCGTTCCGCCAGATGGCCGAGGAACTCGTGGACGTCGCCGGCGGGCTCGGCGCCGGGGAACTGCTCCTTCAAGGTCGCGATCAGCTCGTCGGTGGTCCGTCCGTCGCACAACTGCACGATGGCCTTTCCCGGTTCGTTCAGGACCATCATGCCCTCGGGGAACACGAGCTGGTGCTGGTTGCGCACCTTGTCCCAACGGTAGCGGGCGCCGGGGGCGAGGACGGGGGTGGTGATCGGCTGCGGCATGGCTCGGTGTGGCGGCGAACGCCACAGTGATGATACAACGAACGCCGCCACAGGCTCCCCGGTAGCCGCCGCGGTCCGGGAGGCAGAGCGCTCATCCTCATCAGACACCGGGGTAATCGATGCAGATACACGTGTTGGGATCGGCCGCCGGGGGAGGGTTCCCCCAGTGGAACTGCAACTGCCGCAACTGCCGGCGGCTCCGCGAGGGGACGCTCCGCGGGAGCGCCCGCACGCAGTCGTCCATCACCGTCAGCAGCAACGGGGTCGACTGGGTGCTCTTCAATGCGTCGCCGGACATCCGGCAGCAGCTCGCCTCGTTTCCGCCCCTGCAGCCGGGGCGTGCGGTCCGCGACACGGGCATCTGCGCCATCGTCGTCGTCGACTCGCAGGTCGACCACACGACCGGCCTCGTCGTGCTGCGCGAGCACACCGAGGCGTGGGACATCTACTGCACGCGGGTGGTGTACGACGACCTCACCACCGGCTATCCGCTCTTCAACGTCCTGTCCCACTTCAAGGGCGTGAACTGGCGCGAGGTGAGGCTGGACGAGGTCCCCTTCGCCATCCCGAAGGCGGACGGGCTGCTCTTCACCGCCGTGCCGCTGAAGAGCGAGGCGCCGCCGTACTCGCCCCACCGGCACAACACCATTCCCGGGAACAACATCGGGGTACGGGTGGCCGACGCCGCCACCGGCCGCAACCTGTTCTACGCCCCGGGCCTGGGCGAGATCGAGCCGCACGTGCGCCGCTACATGGAAGAGGCCGACTGCCTGCTCGTGGACGGCACGGTGTGGACCGACAACGAGCTCGCCCGCGAGGGCATCAGTGACAAGCGCGCCCAGGACATGGGCCACCTGAACCAGTCGGGGGCGGGCGGCATGGTCGAGACCCTGGTGTCGCTGGACTGCCCGCGGAAGATCGTGATCCACATCAACAACACCAACCCCATCCTCGACGAAGAGTCGGCCGAGCACGCCGCCCTCGTCGAGGCCGGGATCGAGATCGCTTACGATGGCATGGACATCGCGCTGTGAGGGGCTGTGAGGCGCCTCGATCGATATCGACCGGCGCCACGACGACCTGTTCGTGCCCTGGCCAACGCCCTGGCTGGCGGCAAGACGATGCGCGGCCGCGGCGCCGTCCGCGGGTGGGCGTCGCCCGCGTCCTGGGGACGCGGCGGGTTGACGGCGCGAACGACCGGGAGGTGACCGAATGACAGCAGGCAACCCCGTGCGGGGGCTGGTGACGACCCTCGTCGTGCTCGCGGTCGGGGCGGCGGGAGCCGGCCGGGCCGAGGCGCAGGGCCGGACGACGCGGGGGACGGCCCCGCCCGACATCACCGCGGGCGGGCAGACCAACTGGACGAGCCACAACCTCGACCTCGCGAACAGCCGCTACTCGGGGCTCGACGAGATCGACGCCGGGAACGTGGGACGCCTGACCGAGATTTGGTCGGCGACGGCGCCGGCCGGCGTCAACATCGCCCAGGTGACGCCGCTCGTCGTCGACGGCCTGATGTACTTCCACGCCGGGGCGAACGTCGTGGCCGTCAGCGCGACGACCGGCGAGTCGGTGTGGACGCTCGAACTCGACTCGGCCCGGCCGAACCGTTCGCGCGGACCGACCTACGCCGAGGGGAAGATCTACGCCTACACCGGACCGAACCTGGTAGCGGCCGACGCCCGCACCGGTGCGCTCGTGGAGTCGTACGGCGACGGCGGGGTGCTCCCGGTGGTCGCCCTGGCGTTGCAGGCCAAGTACCCGGACGCCTATCCGCCGGACTTCGATCCCCACGACATCGGCTACCGCATCACGAGCGCGCCCGCCTACCACGACGGGACCCTCTACCTCGGCACCTCCAACTCGGAGAACCACATCCCCGGCGGCCTCGTCATCGCCGCCGACGCCGAGACGGGCGCCATCCGGTGGGTGTTCAACACCATTCCCCAGCGCCCCCAGGACGACGGGTGGGAGGTCGCGCGCGACACCTGGGGCGACGGCCAGCGCGCCGGGGGCGGGGTCTGGACGCAGCCCGCCATCGATCCCGATCTCGGCCTCGTGTACTTCAACACCGGCAACCCGTCGCCCGACTACGACGGCTCGGCCCGCCCCGGGGCCAACCTGTTCACCAACGCCACCATCGCCCTCGACCTCGAGACGGGGGCGCTGCGCTGGCACTACCAGGCCATCCACCACGACCTCTGGGACTGGGACCACGTCACCGGGCCGGTGCTCTTCGACGTGACCCGCGACGGCGAGACCATCGCGGGCGTCGGCGCCGCCGGCAAGAACTGCCTGCTCTATCTCTGGCGCCGCGAGACCGGCGTGCCGATCAACCCGATGGTGGAGACGGCCGTCCCCACCGAGAGCAACGTGCCCGGCGAGGTCGTCTACCCGACCCAGCCGATTCCCCACAACGCGCGGGGCATTCCCATGACCCCGTTCTGCGCGACGTTCGTGCATCTCGACGACCCCGAGCTGCAGGCGCAGACGCGGCAGATGTACACGCCGTACTCCATCGACGAGCACCTCATCGTCGCCCACGGCGGATCGAGCTTCGGCTCGCCGGCGTTCAGCCCGCGGACCGGCCTGCTCTACGTCACCGGCAAGAACGCCGCCGTCTCGATGATCGTCAGGCCCCTCGGCGACAGTCTCCGCCCGGGGCCGCACGGGCTCGGTCACAACGGCAACTTCGAGGAGATCAGCCGCGTTCCCGCCTTCACCCCGACCACGACGCTGACCGCGTACGAGCCGGCGAGCGGCGAGGAGGCGTGGCAGCAGGTGTTTCCCGCCCTCACCCACATCGGGGCGAGCGGGAACCTCGCGACGGCCGGCGACCTCGTGTTCCAGGGCGCCGACGACGGGGCGTTCTACGCGTTCCACGCCGCCACCGGCGAGCAGTTGTTCCGGTACGACGCGCCCCGGCCCATCCGGGCGAGCCCGATGACCTACGCGGTGAACGGCCGGCAGTACGTCACGGTCATCGCGACCGACACCATCATCACGTTGGCGCTGTCGCCGGGGTCGGTGCCGTAGTCGGGCAGGTCAGGCCGGCGAGTCGCCCGGGCGGCGCGGTCCGCGACCCACGTCATCGTCACGTTGGCGCTGTCGCCGGGGGTCGGTGCTGTAGTCGGGCAGGTCACGTCGGCCCGGCGAGTTGCAGGCGGGGGGGCCGGGACCGACGCCATCATCACGTTGTCGCTGTCGCCGGGTCGGTGCTGTAGGTCGGGCAGGTCAGGCCGGCTCGGTGAAGTCGCTCGGCGCGGGGGCAGCGCCTCGCGTCGTCTGCAACACCGGCGCGGTCTCGAGCGCGTGGGACGGGCGCAAGACCGTCTTCAGGGCCAAGGCGTCGTCGGCGACGACGGGCCCGGTCGGGTCGGGGAGACCCGCGGGGTAGATCCAGGGCCAGGGCGCCGGTACAAAAAAGAGCGCGTGCGCGACAGAGCCGCACACGCGCAGCAGAACCGGGGAACACGATATCCCTGGTTCGAGACCAGAAGACGCCGTATACCCCAAGGCGCGAACAGGAGCGCCCCAAGAGGCGCTCCCGGATCGGCCTAGCGAGCGGTGACGTAGAGAGTCACTTCCATGTTGAGGGCGATCTCTCTGATCTCGGGCTTGGTCCAGGTCATGTTCTCGCTCCTTCTGTCGGAAAAAGTCAACCGGAAAGGCAGACTATACACAGCCCGCCGGAGCAGTGCAAGAAAAAAAATGCGCCATCGCTGCGGGGCGCCGCCGGCGGGTTGCGGAGACAGCCCCCGCCGGATCGTGCTAGCCTGACGCGACGAACGGACGCGGGGAGGCCGAGCAGGTGAACGATGTGGAGAGGGCGGCGTGGTCGCGCGATGAGTTCGAGCAGAGGCTGCGCGCGAAGGAGAAGTACTATCACGTGAACCACGAGTTCCACGTCCGGATGCACGCCGGCGAGCTCGACCGGCCGGCCATCCAGGGGTGGGTGGCCAACCGCTTCTACTACCAGGTCTCGATTCCCGTCAAGGACGCGGCGCTGATGTCGAACTGCCCGGACCGCGAGGTCCGGCGCGAGTGGGTCAAGCGCATCGTCGACCACGACGGCAGCGCCGGCGCCGAGGGCGGCATCGAGGCGTGGCTGCAGTTGGGCGAGGCCGTCGGCCTGTCGCGCGACGACCTGTGGGCCCAGAAGCATCTGCTGCCGGGGGTGAAGTTCGCCATCGACGCCTACGTGAATTTCGCGCGGCGGCAGCCGTGGCAGGTCGCGGCGGGGTCGTCGCTGACCGAGCTCTTCGCCCCGAAGATCCACCAGCGGCGGCTCGAGAACTGGCCGCAGCACTACCCGTGGATCTCGGAGCAGGGCTACAACTACTTCCGCAAGCGGCTCTCCGAGGCCCGCCGCGACGTCGTGCACGGCCTGAACATCACCCTCGACTACTGCCGGACCCGCGAGCAGCAGGAGTCGATGCTCGACGTGCTGCAGTTCAAGCTCGACGTGCTGTGGACCATGCTGGACTGCATGTGGATGGCCTATGTCGAGCACCGGCCGCCCTACCACAACGTCGAGTGACACGCTCGGGAGAACGTCGTCGTGAATCCGCGGTACGCATCGACGGCGAGGGCGCCGGTGGACGGCGCGCCCCCGGGCGACCGGGCGCGGCGAGGGCGGTCCGCGACGACGACCGCCGCGGGTGAGGCCGCCGACGGCCTCCTGCCGCTCTCGCTGATCGTGCTCGCCCGGAACGAGGAGGCCGCCATCGGCCGCTGCCTCGACAGCGTCCCCTTCGCGGCCGAGAAGATCGTCATCGACTCGGGCAGCACCGACGGCACCGCGGCGGTGGCGGCGGCGCACGGCGCGACCGTGATAGACCGCGAGTGGCTGGGCTTCGGGCCGATGCGGCGGCGGGCCGAGGACGACGCCGGCCACGAGTGGATCCTCATGCTCGACGCCGACGAGTGGATGAGCGACGCGCTGCAACGGCAGTGCCGCGCCGAGCTGCCGGGGCTGCTGGAGCGGGCCGACGCCGTGCAGCTCTCGCGGCGCACCCGCTACTGCGGCCGGACGATGAACCACTACCGGCCGTTCGCGCGCGACCACATCTGGCGCTGCTACCGGAAGGGCCGCGCGGCGTGGACGCCCGACCGGGTGCACGAGCGCCTGCGGCCGGCCCCGGGCTGCCGCACCCACCGCCTGACCGCGCCCCTCGTCCACGACAGCTACGCCAGCGTGGCCCATCACCAGGCGAAGGCCTGCCGCTACATCGACCTGTGGGCCCGGCAGGCGTTCGAACGGGGGAGGAAGCCGAGGCTGCTGGGGACGTTCCTGTCGCTGCCCGCGTACCTGTTCCGCGACCTCGTGCTCCGCCGGGCGGTCCTCGACGGCTGGCCGGGCGTCATCGCGGCCTGGATCACCGTCCACAGCACGGTCATGAAGCGCCTGCGGCTGTACGAGCTCCACCGGGACGCCGGTCGTTCATGACCGCGGTCTCCGTCGTCATCGCCACGTACAACTGGCCCGCCGCGCTCGACGCGTGCCTCCATGCCTTGCGGCGGCAGACCGCGGTCCCCTGCGAGATCATCGTGGCCGACGACGGCAGCGGACCCGACACCCGCGCCGTCGTCGAGCGTCACCAGCCGGTGGCCCCCTGCCCTCTGCGCCACGTCTGGCACCCCGACCACGGGTTCCGGCTCGGGGCCATCCGCAACAAGGCCATGGCCCGGGCCGCCGGCGACTACATCGTGAGCCTCGACGGCGACATGGTGTGCCACCCGCGGTGCGTCGAAGACCACGGCCGGCTGCGCGATCCGGGCTGCTTCCGCCAGGGGTCGCGCATTCCGTTGGGCCCGGCGGCGACGGCGTTGATGACGGGGCGGCCGGGCTGGTGGCCCTCGGTATTCACCCCCGGCGTCCGGCGGCGGGCGAGGCTCGCTCGGCTGCCGGTCGCGGCGGCGCGGCTGCTCAACCCTCCGCACCGCGACCCGATGACGGTCCGCGGCTGCCACCAGGGCTTCTGGCGGCGCGACCTGGTGGCCGTCAACGGCTTCAACGAGGCCATGTGGGGCTGGGGGCGCGAGGACAACGAGCTGGCGGTGCGGCTCGGCCACCTCGGGCGCCGGCGCCGCAACCTGCGCGGGGCGGCCCTGGCGTGCCATCTCCACCACCGCGAGGGCGATCGCGGCCGGCTCGGCGAGAACGAGCGCATCCTCCGAGAGACCATCGCCGCGGGGCGTGTCCGGTGCGAGCGCGGCCTCGACCAGTGGACGGGCGACCCCGAGGCCTGGGACTACCTGGCGCAGCATCGGGGCCGATGACCGCTTCGGCCCGCCGCCGTTCCGTGGCGTCCCGCGCGCGCCACCGTTCCCGCCGTGTTCCCGTCGCGATCGAGCCCGCCAATCGTCGCCTTCGAGCCAGGAAGTTCGGCAAGCACTACTCCATGCTTCGCCTGGCGCCCCCACTGTTCAGGGGAGCCGGTCCTGCCTGGTTCTCTGTCTGCTGGCGAGAGACATCTCGAATCGCTATTCCGAAGTCCTGTCGGTCCTCGATGGCTTGTGCGATCTCGCGGTCGACGATCCGTCGTGTTCGCAGGCGGGCGTTCTCGCTGTTCCAGTCGGCGATTCCTCTTGCGATTGAGTCCTCGTCGAAGTACTGCCGCGACAGACGGTCGTCGTTGTCGCGCTTCCAGGCGCTCTTTCCTGCGCCGTTGCCGCCCATCACAAAGGTGAACACCGGGCGGTTGTCGAGTTGGTCGGCCGGTCTACCCCTGCGGCCTCATCGAAGCCCGCCGCTTCCAGCGTCCGGACCGGAACAGGCGCACCATCAACCCGAGCTGCACGAGGGGCGCCGCCGCCCAGGCCAGCAGGGGCCCCTCCGGCTCCCACCCCAACACCGCCACGGTGATGAACGTCAGCGACAGCAGCAGTCCCCACTGCGTGATCAGGGTGTAGGTCAGGATCGGCCTGGTGTCTCCGGCGCCGGTCAGCGCGCCCTGCACGCAGATGCTCACCGAGCTGAAGAACTGCGCCACCGCGAACCACCGCAGCACCGTCGCGGCGAGGGGCGCCACCTCGGCGTCGGCGATGAACAGGGCGGCGAGGGGCCGCGCGAACGCGAACGTCAGCGCGACCACCCCGGCCATGATCAGCGACAGGAGCTGCACGCTGCGGCGCCCCAGGGCCTCGGCCCGGTCGAGCTGCCCGGCGCCGACAGCCTGGCCCACGAGGGTGGCGGTGGCGATCTGGAACGCCAGGGCCGGCAGCACGCTGACCAGCCGCACCTGCAGCCCGACCCCGGCCGCTGCGTGCATCGACGCCCCCAGGGCGCCGGCCCCGAGCAGGCCCAGGTACACCACCCGGGCGCCGTTGCGGGCGACGCCGGCGAGGGCGGGGGGCATGCCGATCCGCAGCATGCGCCGGATCAGGGGCCAGTCCAGCCCCAGCACGGGCCGGAAGCGGACCCGGCCGTGCCGCGTGCCGCGGGTCAGGAGCGCCAGATAGAGGCCGGCGCCGATGGCCCGGGCCGCCACCGTCCCCACCGCCGCCCCCGCGACCCCCATCGGCGCCCACGGTCCCGCCCCGAAGATGAACACGTAGTTCAGGGGGACGTTCAGCACCGCGACGGCGGTGGCGAGCCTGAGGGGCGTCTTCGCGTCGCCGTTCCCGCGGAAGATCGCGGCGGGGATGACCGTCCCCCACAGGAACACCGTCCCGAGGAAATAGGTGTGCAGATACGGGACGGCGTGGTTCAGCGCCGCGTCGTCCGCCTGCATCGCGACGAGCAGCGGCCGGCTCAGCAGGTAGCCGGCGAGGGTGATGGGCGGGCTCAGCAGCAGCACGAGGCGCGTGCCCTGGTGCATCACGCCCTCGACCTGCCGGCGGTCGCCGGCCCCCGCGCCCTGGCTGACGAGCGCGATCACGCCGGTGGCGACGGCCAGCGCCGACGCCTCGACGAGGAACGCGATCTGGCGCGTCAGGCCAATCGCGGCCGTCGCCTCGTGCCCGAGCCCCCGCACCATCAGCAGGTCGGCCACCCCGAGGCTCAGCTCGAGCACGTTGTAGAGCAGGGTGGGCCACGCGAGGGCCCAGATGCGGCGGAACGTCGCCGTCTCGGCGGGGTCGTGCGAAGCCCGGTCAGAGCGGTCGGGCGGCGCGGTGGCTTCTCGCGCTGTCATCGTGCAGCCGGTGCGCCACCGCGCCCGTTGTGGTCCGACATCGGGTTGCCGACAGCGCCGGCAGATCCTACTTCACTTGGCGCCTGCGTTCATGCGGGGCATGCGGGCCGCGACGGTTCGGCACATAATCTTCGACGAACCGCACCGCTGGCCGTCGCCGCCGGCCGCGGCGCCCCTGAGCGAATCGCGGGCGAGCCGGTCGTGACCGCCGGGCACGGCTCGACTCTGCGGATGACGAGTACGGCCGGGCCGCTGTCGGTGATACCGTCATGACGAGCGGTGACCCGGCCCTGGTGGACTGCCGCGCCGCCGTCGAAAGGTCGGGACGGCGCGAGCCGAATCCGGGCGCCCAATGACCGACGCCGCACCGCTCCCGCCTGTCGCGCCGTCCCCCCTCGCGCGCGCCGCCGCGGACCGCGCGGTCGCCAACCACTTCGACGCCGTCGTCGACACGTTGGCCGACCTCGTCGCCTTTCGCACCGTCGTCGAGGAAGGGGTGCCCAATGCCCGCCACCCCGAGTTCCTGCGTCTCAAGGGCTATCTCGCCGACCTCGCCGCTCGCCTGGGGCTCGACTTCGAGGACCACGGCGCGGCCCTGGTGCTGGGCCTGGGCCGGTCGGCAGATCGTCTCGGCCTCCTGACGCACGCCGACGTGCGGCCCGCCGACGCGGCCGCGTGGCGCACCGACCCGTTCACTCTCGACCGCGACTCGGAGCCGGGGCGGCTGCTGGGCCGCGGGGTCGAGGACGACAAGGGGGCCGTCGCCGCCGCGCTCTACAGCCTCGGAGCCCTGCGCGACGAGGGGCTGCCCCGGCGCCGCCGCGTCGAGCTGATCGTCTCGTTGCACGAGGAGTCCGACTGGACCCCCTTTCGCGAGTTCCTCGCCGGCTGGACGCCGCCGCCGCTGAACGTGGCGTTCGACGCCCTCTACCCGGTGGTCACCGGCGAGTTCGGCGCCGGCGAGATTCGGGTCACCCTGCGCGACCGCGCCCCGGCCGCCTCCGCGGGCGCGCCGCGGCTGGTGTCGTTCACCGGCGGCGGCTATCTCTCGCGGGTGCCGGGTTCCGCCGAAGCGGTCGTCGCCGGCGCCGACGACCGGTTGGCCGCCGCGATGGAGGGGGCCGTCGCCGCGGCCGAAGCCGGCCGGTTCGAGATCGATCGCGACGGCGACGTCATCCGCATCCGGTCTCACGGCGTCGCCGCCCACTCGTCCGCCCCGTGGACGGGGCGCAACGCCATCGTCCAGCTCGCGGCCCTGCTCGGCCGCCGCCGGTGGCCGCCGACCGCGGCGGGAACCATGGTGCGTTTCGTCAACGACCTCGTCGGCTCCGGCCACCACGCCGAGTGCTTCGGCGACCTCGCCTACGCCCACGAGGTCATGGGCCGGCTGACGCTCACCCTCGCGACCCTGACCCCGGCGGCCGGCGGTGGCCTCGTCGCCGCCCTCAACGTCCGCCGCCCCGTCGGCCGGACCGGGCCGGCGGTGGAGCGGACCATCCGCGCCGCCCTCGACGCCTGGCGGCGGCAGACCGGGCTGTCGTTCGACTGTACGACGGACATCGGCGACCCCTACTACGTCGAGTCGGCCCCGCACGTCCCGGTCCTGCTCGACGTCTTCCGCCACTACACCGGCCGCCCCGCGCCGGGGCCCATCTCGGTGGGCGGCGGCACCCAGGCCCGGCTGCTGCCCAACGGCGTGAACTTCGGTCCCGCGATGCCCGACGAGCCCTACACCGGCCACAGCGACCACGAGTTCATGACCGTCGACCGCCTGCGGTTGAACCTGCGGATGGTCACGGCGGCGCTCGTCGATCTGGCGGGTTGACGCCCCCGAAGCGTGGTTGCTACGCTTGCTCGTTTCGGGAGATCCATCGATGGCACTGACCCGCGAGCAGATGGCGGCCCGCGCCGCCCGCGAGATCGAGGACGGCTACTACGTCAACCTCGGCATCGGCATGCCGACCCTGTGCGCGAACTACATCCCGGCCGGCGTGGACGTGAAGTTGCAGAGCGAGAACGGCCTGCTCGGCATCGGGCCGTACCCGACCGACGACGAGATCGACGCCGACCTCATCAACGCCGGCAAGGAGACGGTGACGGCAGTGCCCGGGGCCAGCTTCTTCAGCAGCGCTCAGAGCTTCGCGATGATCCGGGGCGGGCACATCGACCTCGCCATCCTCGGGGCGATGCAGGTGTCGCAGGGCGGCGACCTCGCCAACTGGATGATTCCCGGCGCGATGGTCAAGGGGCCCGGCGGCGCCATGGACCTGGTGACGGGGGCGAAGCGGGTCCTCATCGTCATGGACCACGTGTCGAAACGGGGCGACCTGAAGATTCTCAACGAATGCAGCCTGCCCCTGACCGGCAAGAGCGTGGTCGACCGGCTCGTCACCTCGCTCGCGGTCATCGAGGTGACCCCCGAGGGGCTGCGCCTGCGGGAGCGGGCCCCCGGGGTCTCCGTCGACGAGATCCGCGCCGCGACCGAGCCCGAGCTGCTGGTCGAGGGCGACGTGCCGGAAGTGTCGGTTCAGTAGTCCGCGCCGGGCGGCCGGCGGCGGGTCGGGCGCCAACCGGGCGACGGCGCCCGGCGCCGAGGGGGCCGCGTGCGGTCACGGCCGCACGGTCTTGCCCCCATCGGGGCGTCGTGTCCCTGGTGATTCCCAATCGATTCCGAGGAGGTTGAGAGAGCATGACGAAACCGACCTGGCGCGGCATTCGTGTCGCGCGTGTCATGGCCGCGGTGCTGGTTGCCGGGATGCTGCCGGCGACCCCGGTCGCCGCCCAGGAGGGGCCGACGCTGCCGGCGCCGTACCAGGAGCCGATTCCCTACCAGCCCGCCGTGCTCGGTCCCTATTCGTTCGCGATCTCCTCGGACGACGAGAAGGCGCAGCAGTTCTTCGACCAGGGCATGCAGTTGATGTACGCCTTCGCCAAGGTCGACGCGGTGCGGTCGTTCCGCCAGGCGTGGGCCAACGACCCCGACTGCGCCATCTGCTACTGGGGCGAGGCCTGGGCCTGGGGCTCGTACCTCAACGGGCCGATGCGGCCGCCCGAAGCGCCCCATGCCCATGCCGCCCTCCAGAAGGCGATGGCCCTCGCGGCGGCGGGGCACGGCACGCCCCGCGAGCGCGACTACATCGACGCCCTGTCGGTGCGCTACGTCGAGGACTTCGACGTGGCGAGGAGGCGCGAACAGGACGAGGCCTACGCCGAGGCGATGAAGGCGCTCTCGGAGCGCTATCCCGACGACCTCGACGCCGCCACACTCTACGGCGACGCGCTGTTCCTGCTCGAGCCGCGCCGGGGCACGCGCGACCTGAACGACCCCAACGTCCAGCGGCTCCACGGCGTGCTGGAGAGCGTGCTCGCCCGCGACATCGAGCATCCCGGCGCCTGTCATCTCTACATCCACGCCACCGAGTCGACCGTCGATCCGGGCCGGGCGGCGGCGTGCGCCGAGCACCTCGGCGCCGCCATCCCCGGCGCCAGCCACATCAACCACATGCCGTCGCACACCTGGAACGAGATCGGGCGCTGGGCCGACGGGGTGCGGGCCAACCTCCGCGCCTGGCACTCGGACCTGAAGGCGGCCGACGGCGGCGGCGAAGGCGTGGCCATCTACCCCACCCACAACCTGCACATGCTGCTGTTCGCGGCGTCGATGGACGGGCAGGGCGCCGTCGCCATCCAGGCCGGCAAGGACTATCACCGGCTGACCGGCGACGGCGTGCACCACGTGCTGACCCTGCTGCGCTTCGGCCGGTTCGACGAGGTGCTGGCGGTGACCGACCGGCCTGAGAACGAGGTCTCCGCCGGGCTGTGGGACTTCGCCCAGGGCTATGCCCACCTGCGCCAGGGCGCCGCCGACTTCGCCGAGGTCTATCTGAACCGGGTGCGGCGCCTCGCCGAGACCTCGGAGGCGCAAATGCGGTTCCACCCCGCCGAGACCCTGCTCGGCGTCGTCGCCGGCATTCTCGAGGGAGAGCTGCTCCGCGAGCGGGGCGACACCGACGGCGCCGTCGCCGCCTTCGAGCGCGCGGTCGAGCTGGAGGACACGCTGGCCTACGACGAGCCCGAGCCGCTGCCGTTCGCGGCCCGGCACTGGCTGGGTGCGCTCCTGCTCGAGCTGGAGCGCCACGCGGAGGCCGAGCAGGCGTACCGCGACGAGCTCGCCGACCATCCCCACAACGGCTGGTCGCTCTTCGGCCTGAAGACGGCTGTCGAGGCGCAGGGCCGCACCGACGCGGCCGTCGACGCCGACCTCGAAGCGAGCTGGGCGCGGTCGGACACCTGGATCAAGGCGTCGCGCTTCTGAGGGGGCTGCGCCGGCCGAACGGCGAGAGGGGAGCGGCCCGGCCGGCGCCGGCGTTTGGCAGGACCCGAGAGCCGGGCAAGCGCTCGGCGAGCGGCGCCAGCCATGACCATGGGCAATGGAGGGGGCTGCGCCGGCCGACGGCGAAGGGGAGCGGCCCGGCCGGCGCCGGCGTTTGGCGGGACCCGAGAGCCGGGCAAGCGCTCGGCGAGCGGCGCCAGCCATGACCATGGGCAATTGAGGGAGCTGCGCCGGCCGACGGCGAAGGGGAGCGGCCGGCCGGCGCCGGCGTTTGGCAGGATCCGAGGGCCGGGCAAGTGCTCGGCGAGCGGCGCCAGCCATGACCGTGGGCAATTGGCTCGCGGGAACGTTCCACTTCCGGCAGGTTCAAGGTGACAGGAGGTTCGGATGATGCGAGCCGTTGTCGTCGCTCTTGTCGCCGTCGCCGTGTTCCAGATTGGCGCCTGGCTGGCGGTGGTGGGCACCATCGCCCGTGGGGAGACTGCCGCCCCCGTCTCCGCCGCTCATCTGCCGCCGAGCGGGGCCACCGCCGAGGGCGACCTCGCGGTGTCGCCCCGGCGCGGCGAGTTCGTCGACATCCCGGCGCCGGGCAGCGCCGTGCCCGTCCGCACCTGGGTGGTGCGGCCCGAGCGCTCGCCCGCCCCGGTCGTGGTCGTCGTCCACGACGCCTACCGGCTGTCGGACTGGGTGCGCAGCATCGCCGACGCCCTCGCGGCCGAGGGGTTCCTCGCGGTCGCCCCCGACATCCCTTCGGGGCTGACGCCCGACGGGGCCTATCTCGGCGGCGCGGATGGTCTCGTCCCCGCCGTCGCGATGATCGGGCCGCGGGAGCGGACGCGTCGGCTCGACGCGGTTCGCGCCTGGGCCCTCGACCTGCCGGCCGCCCATCCACGACTCGGCGTGGTCGGGTTCAGTTGGGGCGGTTCGGCCGGCTTCGCCTACGCCGTCGAGCAGCCCGGGCTCGATGCCCTGGTCGTCTTCTACGGCGACGCGCCCCGCGTGGAAGCAGACTACCGACGCATTGAAGCGCCGGTCCTCGGCCTGTACGGCGGGGAGCTCCAGACGGCGGCGACGATGCCCGGCGCGCGGGCGGCGATGGCCGCCGCCGGCAAGTCGTTCGAGGGCATCGTCTACGACGGCGCCACCGTTTTCCTCAAGGCCCAGGAAGGGCTGGACGCCAACCGGCGCGCGACGGAAGACGCGTGGCCGCGCACCTTGGCGTTCCTCCGCGAGCATCTGGCCGGGTAGCCCTCGTCGCGTCCGCTGTCGGCTCCGCCCGCCGGCAAGTCGTTCGAGGGCATCGTGTACGACGGCGCCACCGTTTTCCTCAAGGCCCAGGAAGGGCTGGACGCCAACCGGCGCGCGACGGACGCGTGGCCGCGCACCCTTGGCGTTTCCTCCGCGAGCATCTGGCCGGGTAGCCGCAGTCGCGCCCGCCGCCGGCTCGGCCCGTCGGCAAGTCGTTCGAGGGCATCGTGTACGACGGCGCCACCGTTTCCTCAAGGCCCAGGAAGGGCTGGACGCCAACCGGCGCGCGACGGAAGACCCGTGGCCCGCACCCTGGCGTTCCTCCGCGAGCATCTGACCGGGTAGCCCCAGTCGCGCCCCGCCGTCGGCTCCGCCCGCCGCTGAATCGGCTCTCCAGCCCCCCGCTCCGGCTGCCGGGTCTGCTTCGGCGAGACGGGACACTCCGTGCTGGTCCCTTGTTCGTCTCTTCCGCAGACGTCGGGTTGGCCGTCTACGGGCCGAGCAGGCTGGCCGGAATCACCGCTATCCCGTCACGGCGGCGATAGGCGTCGGCGCCGGTGGTGACGATGGCGGCATCGAGCAGTTGCGGACCGATGCGGTCGGCGAGGCGGCGCAGATGCCTGACGTCCCGGTCCGCGACCACGGCGGTCAGCTTCACCTCGACGGCGACCACCCGCTGGTCGCCCCGCACGACGACGAGGTCGACTTCGAGCTCACCGCCCCAGGTCCGCAGGTGGTTCACGTCGGCTTCCGCCGCCTGGGCGTAGACCCGCAGGCTCTGGGTGACGAGCGATTCGAAGAGCGCGCCGAGCAGCGTGCCGTTCCGAGGGATGACGGGCGCCGCCGGTCGCGGCTCGAGCAGGGCGCCGGCGTCCATGCCCAGCAGCCGCGCGGCCAGCGCCGGATCGGCGAGGTGGTGCTTGGGCCCGACGTTCAGCCGTGACAGGTGTCCGCCGCCGGGCAGCCACGCGAACACCGGGTCGAGAATGCCGAGGCGCTCCAGCGTGTCGCGGTAGGGGCGGGTGGTCGACCGGGCCGGCTTGTCGCCCTCGCCGGCGGTGGAGGCGTCGCGGATGCGGTCGTGGCTGGCGGTGGTGGCGGTGGCGGCCGCGCAGGCCCGCAGCCAGCGGCGCAGCATGGCGGGGTTGCGGGTGCGGACGCCCTGTTCGGGCAGCTCGCGGTCGACGATTCGCGAGATGTAGCCGTCGAGCTCCGCCCGCCGGGCACGGCCCGTTCCGCCGTGCATGCCGGGGAATCCGCCGGCCACGATCTCCTCGACATAGCGGTCCAGGGTGACGTCGGTGTGGCCGGCGATCGCCGGCCGGACGCCGGCAAGCAGATCCGCCAGACTCACCGCCGGCGCGTCCACGCCACGCTCCGCGAGCGACAGCGGGCGCATCCTCACCGTGACGATGCGCCCGGCGCCGGAATGCGTGCCCCGGGCGTCGTCCGAGGCCGATCCGGTGAGGATGAACCGCCCGGGCCGGCGCCCGGCGTCCACCGCCCGCCGGACGAGGTCCCAGGAGGGGGGATAGCGTTGCCACTCGTCGACGAAGTCGGTTCGCTGAGCGGGGTTCAAGCAGCTTGGGGACGAGCCTGAGCCCCAGGGGGCGACCGCCCATTTGGCAGAGGCCGTTCAGACGCCCCCAGAGGCCCATGGGGTTCGATCGCCCGAGAATCGCCGAAAGAGCCCGTGCCCGGCCTCCGGGGCGTACCGACGCTCGTCAGGCGGCGCAGCAACAGACCACAGGTTGCGCCCGCCGCCTGGACCAGCACCCGCTTGCGACATTCTCATGGCCGCGCACCCACACCCGACGCAGACCCCCGGTCTCATACTGGTGAGCGAAAGGCCGCTCCACCAGCTCGGCAGCGTTGGAGACGACGGCCCCGGTCCCCGCGAATACGCCGACGATTCCCATACAGCGCCGACTGCGCGCACGCTTCTCCGGCGGCGTCTCACCCGTCTTCGTCCTGCCAGACGCGCCGACCACGCGCCGGCTCCGCGATGTAGCTGCGTACACCAAGGTCGTCGAGCGCCACCAGCGTCGCGTCGCTGTGATACCCCTTGTCGGCCACCACCTCTTCGACGCCCTCACCGTCTGAACCGCCTCCACCTGCTCCGCCGCCTTCGTCAGCGTCTCCGGCAGCGTCGCCGTATCACCCTCCGACGCGTCCTGAACCGTCACCGACAGGAGCGCTCCCGTCTCCAGGTCGACACCGTGCTCCGCCTTGTGGGCCAGATGCGTCCCTCGTCCTTCATCTTCGCGATCTTCGCGTCCGGGTCCTGCGGAGACGTCCACTCTTCATTCGACGTCTTCCGCCCTTCCGCGAACGGTCGAAACGCGCCAACTCCGCCCGCGTCGGCGTCGCAATGCCAGATGCCTCCGCCAGCCCCCGCACGAACGCGTCGTACGAGTCCCCCGTATCCCGACGCTCGATGCTCCGCATCGCCGCGTTCGCTTCCAGCGCGTCGCGTCCACCCCGATCGTCTTCCCCTTCGGGGCCAGACCCGCTTCCGGGCGTGAACACCGCCGCGTGCGTCTCGTCGATCAGAGAGCCGAGTCCGTGACAGCGTCGAGTGGTTCGGCGTCGCCTGTCACGCCCGGCAGGCTCAGCGAATCCGCGACCCGCCTGGACGCAATCGCGCGCTCCGATGGACCCTCGAAATACCCGATCTGACCGCCCGGGTCGGACTCCGACCCATCCGGTAGAAGACCGCACACAACCCCTCCACGAAATCCGAACCGATTTCTCCCCGATTCAGCCGCTCGGCCCCGCCTCTTGGGAAGGGCCGTCACCCACATCGGTGGCGCCGGTCGAGCCCCGGCCCTTGCCCATCGCCATGCGAAGTCTACGACACTCCTCAGGAGGGCCCGAATTTGCCCTTTTTCCACGGGGATAGCGTTGCCACTCGTCGATGAGGATGGGCTCGGCCCCGCGCACGAGCCGATCGGGGTCCGCCTCGACCAGATCGGACGCGCCCGGCCGATCCAGCTCGTGACGGCTAGCCGCCCACTGGCGGGCCGTCTCCGTCTTCCCGACGCCCTTGGGCCCTTCGACGCTGACCGCGGGGAGGTTCGCCAGCAGCTCGTGCAACTCGGCGTCGACGATCCGCGGCCGGTAGCCCGCTCTCCCGACCCGCCGCGCACGACCCGCTACACTACCGTTCATCGAGCATCTGCAATACAATTCCTGTAGTTGTTACACTACCATTTCTCGGATGGTTGCGCTACTGCTCATCTGAAGTCTCCGCGCCATCAGGAAGCCGTGGCGGTCCCGCTGTTCGAGCAGGAACCGCTCGGGGCGGCCGGGGAAGAGACAGTCGGGCCGACCTGGTGCTCGACGGGATCGCCGCCGCCGGGTGCGCGCCCGGAGCAGGGCGCGAATCTCGGCTCCCGGTTCGTCGCGGCGGCAGAGCTGTTATCGTCTCGCCTTCCCGAAGCTGACCGACGTAGCGCGAGAGGTGGATCTTCGCCCCGTGCATGCAAACAAGAATCATGGCCATGATTCTTGTTGATTTCCGAGTCTGACAAACTCGTCCGCTTTACATCCGATCCGCCCCTCGCGGCTCTCGCCGGCGGTTCGCGAAATCCGGTCTCCCCCCAATTATCCCGCCAAATTTCCCCCCATTTTTGGTGGAAAAACGGCGAGCGGGCGGAGCCCTCCGCCATCGGTCACGACACCGCGTTTTTGCCCGGATTCAGGGCCAAAATTCGCCCTCGACGCCCGTTCGCCCACCCGAAAAAATGGCGGACTGATCCAATTCCCCCGTTGCCGATGGAAAAGCGGCTGTCGCGACGGCAGCACATCGTGAAGCTGGGTGCGGGAGATTCAAGTGAGAGGAGCCGTAGCCGAGGGCTATGCGGGAGGAAGGCGGAGAGGCGAGTGCTTCCGTCGTGGCGGGGCGGGAACGGACTTCAAGGGAGATTGTGACATGCGCATGGGAGCGATTTTGACGAGAGGCAGTTGCAGGGCGCTGAAGTGGATGGCGATGGTCGGGGTGGTGTTCGCGCTGGGGAACGGGGCTGAGGCCCAAACCCTGGAAGTGACGTACGGCTCTGAGATGGACCACGACTATAACGTCGATCTGGGCCCGATACCCATCACGGTAACCTATACTCGCGATTCGACGAATCCCCTCAGTCCCACACCACGCTATTTGACCCTGAACTTGGTTCCCCACGAGAAGAGCCGGGATCTTGGAATGGGGGGTCGTAGCGGCATGACAGAGGACCCCGACGGGACGTTCAAGCTGGCGACCAGGAGCATGATGCCCAGCGCTGACGGCGACACGTTCACCGCGACCTTCAACGTGGAGGCTGCACGTTCGACCGGCAGGGGGAAAAGACGTGTCGTTGTTACAGCGGCTGCGCTGGAGGTTCGAGTCGGTGGCTCCCGTATTCCTATACCGGACACGGGTGACGTCAACGGCGTGTCCGCGATCCTGCGCCTCAAGCTGTCGCCCCTGGATCCGGTGCCTGACATGATCGTCTCCGCAGGCGAAGAAATCACGCCGATAACCCTGCCCGAGGCTCTCGGCGGCCTCGGCATGGAGACCCAATACAGCACGACCGCCTTGCCCGCGGGCCTGATGTTCGAGGCGGATGATATGAAGGATACTTGGCGTATGCTCACTGGAACGCCGACCATGCCGATTGACCAGGGCGGCGTATCTGTGACCTATTCCGCGGCAGATGGCACGGGGATGCCTCAATCGGAGACTTTTCGAATCACGGTGCAGTACATGCCGGACATGCCGGATGCGCCTACGGTGACTCCGAACACAACGTCCGGAGACCTGGACGTGTCTTGGGATATGCCGGCCGACAACAACGACCCCATCATCTACTATCAGGTGCAGCACCGAATGATGGGTGAAACCGCGTGGTCCGTGCCCCCGGTGAACGCCACGATGGGGACCTCATACACCTTCACGGATCTGACCGACGGCGAGACGTACGAATTTCAGGTGCGCGCCGTGAACAGCCTCGGCATGTCCGATTGGTCCGCTACTGGCTCCGGTATCGACCCGGCGGACCCTCCGGTCGCTCCGACACTGAGGGGCCAGATCACCAGGATGGAGATCAAGGGCAATTTTGAGGAGAAGACAATCGGAGGCGACACGCGGATCCACGTGGAAGAGGGTGAATTGGATCTCAGCGTGGAGCTGGAAGTTAGTTGGACACACAAGGAGCTCACCGAGCTTCACGCCCAGAACACGAAGTATGTTTTTGTCGACATATATGCAGGATGGTCGTCGGCCGCTGGCGTAACCTTGCCGGATTGGGTGTCCTGGCTCGACTACGAACAGGACGTGGACTTTCCGGACACGAGATATGGAGGCGGACGCTATGCCAGTGGACGCACGTGGGCCCGGATGCGCATAGATCTGCCCCCGGCGCCGAAAACGTCGCCAAACAGCGAGCTTGACCGCGAAGTGAATTCGGGCGAGCTGGCTATCCGAGTGCTCGAAGACCAGAGTGAAGCGGAAAACGACGCGTTCCTTGTCGGGGTGAGCGGAAGCGAGGACGTCGACGTAAACGTCCGTCGCCCCGACGATGTGTTGGTAATCATCGAGGACAACGAGGAACAAACGGTCACCGTGAAGAGGGGCAGGTCGTCGGGACCGACGACGGTCTACGAGAACGCGGAGGAAGTGGAGTTCATCATCGAGGCGGTGCCTCACAGAGAAGACCTCCCGCTCGATGTTCGGCTCAATATGGTGGATCTCCACGGCGCGACCGTGAGTTCGGCCATGATCTCGGTGAGTGACACGTCGTTGGTCTTGAACGCGCGTGGAGCCGGCGGAGCCAACCCGGACGACAACAAGGAGAACGTCACCGTTCATCTGCCGGCGTCCGATGGCAACAGGGTGGACGACACGTACCATCTGGAGGCGTCGGTGAGTGAGTACTCGTTGGCGTCGGGCGGTTACCACCTGATTCCGAGTACGCCTCATGAGCTCAAGGTGCTGGACATCCACAAGCTGCCGCTGCTCGCGGTGGATCCGAGCATGGGCAGCGTCGCGGAAGGCGGGGAGATCGAGCTGAAGCTGACCCTCGACCGGAATCCGCCGGAGACCATCGCCATCGATCCGGAGACGAGGCGCTACACCTCGGAAGCGGTGGATGTCATGCTGACGATGGGTGCGGGCACCACGGCCGGCATGGGAGACTACCAGTTGCCGGCGACCGTCGAGTTCCCGAAGCACAACGGCAAATCGCCGTGGACGCAGTCGATGATGGTGAAGGTCATGGCCCTCGAGGACGAGGTGCTCGACGACGGCGAGATGCTGGTGCTCGACGCCATGCTCGCCGGCAAGGAGACCAGGAACGGCGCCGAGAAAATGTCCGTGCCCATGGTGACCGAGCTGACCATCAGCGATCAGACGATGGAGCTGGTGTGGGCGAAGACGCAGGCCGAAGTCGAGGCCGCCGTCTACGACGCGAAGGAAAAGGGCATGGGCGGCGACATGATGTTCACCCATGGCGAGATGATCGAGATCATGGGCAGCGCCCTCTTCAACGCCGCGCCGAACGTGACGCTGTCGTACTCGGTCATGTCGAGTGACGAGCAGGTGGCGTCGACGATGGTCAGCGGCGGCATGGTGTCGGTGATGGCCGAGGCCATGGGGATGGCGGACATCACCATCACCGCGCACGCGAGCATGCCGTCGGGCGTGAAGATCGCCGATCAGACGGATCCGCGCGAGGCGAGCATCATGTTCCCGGTCGAGGTGGGCGTCGAAGCGCTGACCCTGACCCTGACCGGCCCCGAAGACATGAACGTCGTCGAGGGGGGCGGGGGCGCGATGCTCACGGTGACGGCGAACCGTGCGGTCACCGAAGCGGTGACGGTGAACCTGATGCGTGACCGGGCCATGAGCGGCGCCGGGGACGACGACTTCACCGCCGACCCGATTGTCATCCGTGCGGGCCAGATGAGCGGCACGACGATGGTGATGGCGGTGGAAGACGGCATGATGGAGAACATGGACAACATGCCGGAAGAGCTGGTGCTCTACGGCATGGCGGAAGGCATGGCGGCTGAGGTGACGGGCGAAGTGAAGCTCTACCTCTGGGATGCCGCGGTGCCGGCCCTGCCGATCATCGCGCAGCTCCTGCTGGCGGCCTTCCTCGCCGTCGGCGGCTATCGGCGGTACCACCGTCGGTAGAATTCGGCGGCGTTCGTAGTCTCCGTTGCCCCCTCTTCCTCGGGAATGCTCCCGGGGGAGAGGGGGTTTCTCTTTGCCCGTTTCGACGGCGTCATCATGCGCATCGACGGGCGTCATCATGCGCATCGGCGGCGTCAACACGCGCATCGACGGATCGCTTCAACGGCGTCAACGCCCGCATCAGCGAACTCCGCGACGATCTTGCCCGCGTCGATGACCGGCTCCGGGCCGTCGAGATCGCCGTGGGGGAAAGTGGATCAGCGCCTGCTGACCATCGACCGCGTCGTGCTGCCCGGAGCCGGGGCTGACGCACGCCCGCAAGATTCCCGCGAAGTGCCGAACTCGGGCCCGCGGCCACCCCGCCCTCAGCGCCCGCGCTGCTCCGTTCCGGAGCTCGCCTCGACCGACTCCCCTTCGCCCGGGTGCCAGTGACACTTGGCGCACGGGTGTCCGGTCGAACGGCTTTGTGAACCGGCCCAGGGGTGCGCAACTGAAGCACGCTTCGCCTCGTCTGTTGGACGAGGAAGCCGTGCAGGGGGTTCAAGGGAACTTGTACGGGTAGCGCGCCGCCAGTGCTTCCTGGAACCGGCGGAATGCAGACACGTTCTCGAGCGGACTGTAGTCTGCGATGTACTCGGCGACGCTGACGCGACGATCCACGATTGAACGCAGGAATTTTCTGCCGCGACGGCCCGCGGGCGCCCCAGCCGCGTCGTAGAGGAGTCGGTCCAGGCGATCCTTGGCATCCGGGATGTTCTCAATCTGGCCGATGCCGGGCGCCGGTACCTGCGCCGACGGTTCGCCGGCCGCCTTGGCGATTGCGGGTCCGTCGAAAAGGAGCCACGACTCTGACATCCGAACAGGTACGACCGGAACGACATCCTGTCGATCCACGGCGTCGAACTCCTGCAGGCGCTCGTCGAGCGTGACGTTCTCGGAATCGCGGTGGACGAAGATCAGCATCGCCCCGGTCCTGTAGTTCGCCAGGAACTCCGTCACGCTGTGTTTTCGCTTCCGGAACTCCGGTTCGAGGATCTCCACGCCGGGGTCCAAGCGGTGCACCGCCCATTGGATGATCGGAACGAGAAGCCGATCCGTTCCGCCATCCGCGACCACGGCGTACGCCAACTGTCGGTTCACCTGGCGGATCCAAACTCCAGGTTCAGTTGCCCGAACTCGAGGCTGACGGGCGAGCCGCCGATGAAGTCGGCCACCGCCTGCCGATCCGCGGGCAGCACGCTCGACTCGCTTCCGTTCGGCAGGTTCGTTCGCCACGTGTCGGCGATCGGCCGGAACACGCTGATGGGCCCGTCGGTACTCGTGAGCGCCCGCTCGACGAAGATCAGATCGTCGCAGGAGAACTGTCGCGCCACTTCGGGCGAATGGGAGTTGAGCAGGACCTGCCGCAGCGGGTTGTCATCGTCCACTGCGTCGTCCACGTCTACGGCGTAGTCCCGCAACAGATCCGCCAAATGGGGCACCCGAGAGGGATGGATTCCGTTCTCGGGTTCCTCGATGCACAGCACGGCGCGATCCTGAACATCCACCAGCATCAGGACCAGGGCGATGTACCGCAGCGTACCGTCCGAGAGGGAACGGCCGTACAGCCAGTTGTCCACGCCGCGGACGCGGGCGCGCAGAGCGAACTGGTCACGGACGTCGTCCGTGTAGACATCGAGCTCCGCGATGTCCGAGTTGAGCTGCCGAAGCCGGTAGAGGATCTCGGCGCTTGCATTCGGGTTTTTCCTGACGAGGGCGTGGAGCGTGGCCGGGATGTGACCGCCCGAGGCGGAGACGTGGGCGGGCGCCGAGCGGGTGTCCGGCGTCCTCATCGCGCTGGGCTCGAGATGGAGGATGCGCCACGACGACATTTCCCGCTTCGCAGCCAGGACGGTCGGGTAGTCGGAGGTGTTCGTGCCCCCCACCACGGTCAGGGGAGACCGGCCGACCGGTGTGGGGCGGCCTCGGCTCCCGCCGTCGCCGTGGAGCTGGATCCTGTTCTCGCTGGTGGAGATGAGCGGTCCTCCCCGACGCCCTCCCGACGCGACCGCCTTCTTGAAGTCGTTGGAGCAACGGAACCCGATGAAGCTCTTCGCGTTCTTGAGCTTGGCGTGGGTCAGGCTCTCGTACTGCACCAGCAGCCGGTCAGACTCGGGCGTATAGCGCAACCCCACGGTGTAGGTCAGCAGGGTCGTGCTCGGTATCGCCGATTCGCCGAAGTCGTCCAGGACCACCGGAGGCGCCACCATGTCCGCCGACAGCTCGATCCTGCGCCTGGGGTCCCGGCCGAACACGAGGTCGAGTGGCGAATGGCCGCCGTCGCTCGTGCGCCGCACGACGGTGGCCGCGGCCGAGATGTTCTGCTCGGCAAGTGCGCTCAGGAAGTGGATGGCGTCGAACAGGTTGCTCTTGCCGACGCCGTTGTGGCCGATGAAGCAGGTGAACGGCCCGAAGCGGACGTGCGCTTCGCGGATGCTCTTGAAGTTCTTGATCGAGAGGGCGACGAGCATCGGTGCACAGGGTCTCGGAACGGCCCGGCGATTGTCGCCTCGGCTGGGAGCATCGACCAGCGGGTTCTCGATGGTCCGCCGCGCCTCAATAGAACACGATGGCGAGGACGAAGACGACGATGGCGAGCATGACGAACCACTGCCAGATCTCCTGCTGGTCGTCCGAGGGGACGAGCTCGAAGGAGATGCTGCGGTGCGAGTCGACGACGTTGCGGAGGAAGGTGGCGGCGTCGACCTGGGGGCTGTCGACGATGACCGAGCGGCCGCCGGTGCGCTGCTCGACCATGTTGATGCCCTCGAAGCCGAGCTGGGTGCGCAGCCCCGCGAGGTCCTGCTCGAGGGTCTCGTCGTAGTCGATGCCGCGCACGTAGTCGATGAGCACAGAGTCGACGTTGGCCCCGGTGCGGCTGCCGATGCCGATGGTGTAGATGACGAGGCCGCGACGGCGGAACTCGGCGAGGGCGGTGTCGAGCCGGCTCATCTGCTCGGCGTCGATGAGGAAGTCGCCGTCGGTGAACAGCAGCAGCACGCGGTCGTTGCGCTCCTCGGGCAGCCAATCGTCGTCGCCCGACTCGAAGCGGTCCTGGTTGTCGAGCGACAGGTAGATCGACTCGAACGCGGTGGCGATGTCGCTGTCCCACGGGAAGGCGTCGCCGGTGAGGCTCACGGGCGGGGCGATGCGCCCCACCTCCTCGATGAACCGCTCGGCGTTCGACGCCATGTGGGCCCGGCGCAGGGTGGTGGTGCCCCAGACGTACACGGCGGTGCGGTCGCCGGGGGTGAGGATGTCCTGGGTGTAGAGGCCCAGCGCCTCGCGGACCGCGAGGTCGAGGCGCGAGGGTCCGAGGTCCTTGACCCACATCGACGCGGAGGCGTCGATGGCGACCACGACATCGACGTCGCCCCGCCGGAAGGTCTGGCCGCCGTAGACCCAGAACGGCCGGGCGGCGGCGACGGCGACCAGGGCGAGGGCGATGATGGCGAGGAACCAGAACTTGACGTGGCCGAAGAGCGGGTACTTCGAGCCCTCGGTGCGGGCCGGGCGCAACTGCAGCCGCAGCGCGAAGACGAGGAGGCCGAAGACGAGCAGCAGGCCCGCGAGCGGGACGATCGCCAGGTACTCGGGGTTGGCGAACTCGACGCTCTCCCGGAGCAGGCGGCTGATGGTGTCCATCGGGTCGTGCGCAGGCGACTACCCGCGGCGGCGGCGCACCGGGGTGCCCTCACCCTTCATCTGCTCGAGCTCGGGCGGCTCGATCTCGCGGGGCGCCTCGAGGGCGCGCCGCACCGCCTCGGCGTTGCTGGTCAGGTCGTAGTTCCACTTGTAGTCGAAGCGGTCGCCGGGGTCGCCGCGCAGGGCCCGCTCGTAGTCGGCGTTCACCGTCTCCATCACCTCGAGGATGATGGCCTCGCGCTGCGTCGCGGCGTCGGGGGCCTCGGGGTCGATGGCGCGGTAGCGCTGCCGCGCCAGCATGAACCTGGCGTTCGCGAGCAGGTGCGACGCCCGCGGATCGTCGATCTCGTCGGCGAGGTCGGCCACCACCGTCTGGTAGTCGCCGGTCAGGTAGTTGTAGGACGCCTGCTGGAGGAACGAGTCGCGGAACAGGTACGAGTCGGCGAACCACTGCATGCCCCACGCCCGGCTGCCCTGGTAGAACGCCGACACCTCGGCGAGCTGCGTCTCGGCCGTCTCGAAGTCGCCGCGCTCGACGCTGGCGCTCAGCCCTTCGAGGTTCGTGTAGAACGCGGTCAGGCTGCGCGCCGGTATCGAGACCCCGGCGAAGAAGAGCAGGGCGAGCACGAAGCCGACGAGATACCGGAACGAGTGCTCCTTGTCGAGCAGGTCTGTCAGTCGCATGTCACTTCTCTCTCGAGCGCCGCGGGTCTCGCGAGCGGCCGCCTCCGGGGGCGCCCGCCCGTCTCCGTTCCGGAGGGGGAACCCGCTACGGCGTGGTCCCCCACAGCAGCTCCGACACGAACCCGACGGGGATGCCGACGAGCAGCAGCCCCATCGCCACGAGCAGGAACCGCGAGTAGATGGGCACCTTCAGGGCCCGGTGCTTCAGCTCCATGCGCACCGCCTCGCGCTCGTCGATAGCCTGGTAGGCGCGCAGCAGGCTGTCCTCGTCGGTCACGTCGAAGTAGTCGCCGCCGTATTCCTGAATCTGTCCGACGAGCTGGGGGACGGTGGGGTGGAGAAAGCTCGCGGTGCGCGCGTCGCTGGTGTTGATGTAGATGATGTACGGCACGATGTTCCGCTTGTTCAGCTCCGCGAACTCGGCGTCGGGGAACTCGTCGACGGCCGCGTCGGTGATGATGAGCACCGCCCGGTTCTGGTTCTGGCCGCGGCCCACCGCCGCCTCGTCCTGGTCGAAGTACTTCACGATGTCCTGCAGGGGGCGGATGATGTTGGTGTCGCCCTCGGCGGGAACGATGCGGACCTTGTCGCGCGGCACCACCATCGCCTTGTCGAGGCGCTGGGTCATGACGTAGGGCGCGTCCCACACCTGGTAGTAGTACAGCTCGTCGTCCATGACGAAGTCGTCCACCTTGTAGGGATAGGTGGAGAACAGCCACAGCGACACGCGGTCGTTCTTGTCGCGCCGCATCTCGAGGAACTCGAGATGGGCGTCGCGGGCCACCTCGGCCTTCGACTTGTTGGTGTCGGGGAACTCCCACGCCATCGACCCCGACGTGTCGACCAGATCGACCCGGACCCGCGACTCGACGTAGCCGCTGACCTCCTCGGTGGCGGTGAGGAACGGGTCGGCGACCGAGAACACGAGCAGCGCGAGAGCGCCGGCGGCGAGCGCCTTGGGGGCGGTGTGGAGGACGCGGATCCACAGCCGCTTGCGGTGCCCCGGCTCGATGACGTGGCCGGAGTGCTCGCGCACGTGGCGCTTGCTCACGGCGGCCAGCCGCACCAGGGTCACGGCGAGCACGACCCCGAGCACGAGCGCGATTCCCATCGCGATGCCGACGTCGCCGTACCGGATCTGCGCGAAGTCGGTCTCGATCAGCTCGCGCACGCCGCCGTCGACGAACATGACGAACTCGGACCAGGGCATCAGCATGATCTCGTCCTAACCCTTCACCGGCCGCGGCGCCGCCATTCCCACCAGCGCCTTCAGGTTGTTCACCATCCGCACGTACGGGCGCAGTCGGTACAGCGCCTCCCCGAGCAGGCGCGCCTCGCTGGCGGGGTGCTCCACCGGCGCCGGCGCGCCGGTCTCCAGCCCCCGCTGATAGGCCACGAGCCGGCCCGCGATCACCCCGAGGGCGCCCTTCCGGTAGCTGTCTTTCAGCCCGTCGACGTGCCGCTGGATGTCGAGGGCGGTGTCGCCGGAATGGAGGGCCGGCAGGTCTGCCTGCAGGTAGTCGCGCAGGGCCAGCACGAGCGCCCGCTGGCGGTCGGCGAGCTGGTCGGCGGCGACGTCCCGGGGCAGTCTCCGCAGCGCCGCCAGCTCGCGGCTCACGGCCCGGCGCGCCTCCCAGATCGAGGGGAGGACCGGGATCTGCGCCTCGATGCGGGCCAGCTCGTCCTCTTCCTGCTGCTTCTCGATCGAGACCGCCTTCGGCTTGCGGGCGAACCGCACCAGCATCACGAACCAGACGAGCAGCGGCAGGGGGGCGATGCCCCACGCCAGGGTGCGGAAGAACGTCGCGAGGCCCGAGAACGTGCCGAGCTCGATGGTGTCGCGGATGTCGAGCAGCGGCTCGTCGGTGATCGACGTCACGTAGCGCACCAGCCCCTGCCCCCCGTCGACCTGCTGGACCTCGGCGTCCTCGATGTCCTCGCCGAGATCCCGCACGAGGTAGTAGAAGCTGAAGCTCGGCAGGGCGTAGGTCATCTTGGTGGGGTCGACGAGGCGGAACTCGTACACGAAGTCCCACACGTGCGTGTCGTCGATGCGGTCCTTCTCGACCACCAGGGCCGTCGCCTCGAACGGGTGGACCGGCAGCGCCTCGGGGGTCATGCGGTCTTCGAGGACGATGATCTCCCGGCCGCTCGGGATCAGGTCGGGGAAGCGCAGCCGGTAGCGCTGCGTGATGCGGTCGCCGGTCTTGACGACGGTCGGCTCGAGCTCCAGCGTCTCGACCCGCACGAGGCCCTCGCCGGGCGCGCCGGGATCGGGCGGCTGAGCGGCGGACCCCGGCGGCGCGATCAAGAAGAGGCCGGCGGCGACGGCGAATAGGCGTGTCATGGTCACCCGATCTTCCCTGCCAGTCTGCGAAGGTCCCGCCCGCGAGACACCTAGCGCGCGAAGCGCGACATCAGGAACCTGGGCAGCTCCTCGAGGTGGTTCTGCTCGGTCAGCACCACCGAGTCGATGCCCGCCTGGTGTTTCAGCTTGTACTGCAGCGCCGCCCGCGTCTCCTCGATGCGCCGGCGAATCGCGCCCGCCTTCCGCGCCGATATCACGGTCTGCTTGCGCGTCTCCATGTCCGAGATCCGGATGTAGCCGAGCCGGCTCCTGACCCGGAACTCGTCGGGGTCGTCGAGGACGAGCACGATCATATCGTGCTTCGCGGCCAGCGTGCTCAGTTGCTTGAAATCGACGGCGTCGGGGTCGTTGACGAGGTCGACGCCGTCGGTCAGCAGGACAATCGAGTGGCGCATCTTGAGCCGCGCCAGCATGAAGTCGAGGGCGACCTTCAGGTGGGCCCGCCGCCGGGCCGGGAACTCCCGCTCGAGTTTCAGCTTCTCGAAGATCTTGTACGCCATGTAGAAGACCTGCGAGGTCCCGAGCTTCGGGCGCAGGTAGAGCTCGATGCGGTCCGAGTAGCCGAGCAGCCCCACCGGGTCGCGCAGGTTGGCGCGGGTCAGCCCGATGTTGCCGAGCAGGTCGAGCATCAGCAGCGCCTTGTTGGTCTCCTGCGACACCTGGAACAGGGTCGAGTACGACAGGTCGCAGACGATCAGGGTGCGGAGCTCCTTGGGCTCCATCCGCTCGATGCGGTACAGCTTCTCGGGGTAGGTGCGGAGGCTGAGGCTCCACGCCACGTCCTTCAGGGGCTGGCCCGGCCGCCACTGATCGACGCCGACGATGTCGTAGCCGGTCCCCTTGAACCCGCTCTTGTGCTCGCCGAAGTGGATGCTGTTGGAGGGCTTGCGGGCCCGGATGCCGTGCTTGATGTCGCGGAACCGGGCGTAGACCTCCTCTACTTCCACGGCGGAACCTCCATGTCCCGCAGGATCTGCTGGAGCAGGTCGTCCTTGTCGACGGAGAACTCCATGCCCTCGCGCAGCACGATGCGGTGGGCGAGCACGGGGCCGGCGACCGCCTTGATGTGGTCCGGGGTGATCGCCATGTCGCCGTTGAAGAAGGCGAACGTCCGGGCCACCGCCTCGAGGTGGAAGTGCACGCGGGGGGAGATGCCCACGCGGATGTACTCCTTGACGGTCCGGGCCGCCCGTCCCATCACCCGGTGCGGCCGGGTGTT
The DNA here is from genome assembly GCA_965199675.1 of Vicinamibacterales bacterium. Classification (GTDB taxonomy): domain Bacteria; phylum Acidobacteriota; class Vicinamibacteria; order Vicinamibacterales; family UBA8438; genus JAJEEA01. The sequence goes on from CBDATI010000022.1 coordinate 102,672, forward strand.
CCGGATCAACCGCACCTTGTACTGCTGCCCGTAGTCCGACATCGAGACGTTGTCGAAGATGTAGCGGGCTATGTCGAGCACCTCGTGGAGGTCGGTCAGCTTCTCGACCTTGCGTCCGACCACGTTGCGGGCGCTGATGTTCAGCTCGTCCTCCTCGTCCTCGGGGTCGAGCATGTTGATGGACAGGGTCGTGCGGTCGAGCTGGGCCACCGGGTTGGCGAACGTGCCCTCCTCCTCGCCGAAGATGTTCTCGGTGCAGATGACCATGAAGAAGCGGGGGCCGTCGATGTCGTTGAAGTCGCCCGACAGCGGGAACAGGGGCAGCATCTTGCCCTCGGCGAGGTTGCCGTAGTCGGAGCTGAGGGTCGCCGAGCTCTCCTCCATGCCCTCGAGCACCGCCGCCTTGGTCTTGCCCGACAGCCGGTTGTCCTCGTCGATGAGGACGATGTGGGCCATCAGCTTGCCGGGCTTGAACACCAGCTTCCGCGAGCCGTCGGTCTCCTCGACGATCGTCTCATAGCCGAGGATGTCTTCGGGCATGTACGTCGGCAGGCCCTGGATGCGCTCGAACTTGGCGTCGATGGCCATCGCGCAGGCGCTGACGAGGTCGGTCTTGCCGGTGCCCGTCGGCCCCCGGAACATCACGTGGGGCTGGCGCAGCAGCTTGCTCTGGCTCAGCTTGTCGGTGTACGGCAGCAACGTGAAGAACGCCCAGGACAGGATGCGGGCGGCATCGTCGAGGCCGTAGAGCCACTTGGTCGACTCCTTCTGGAACCGCTGGACCACTTCGTTGGCCCGGTCGAAGTCGATTTCGCGCGTCGTTTGCACGGCCATGAGTCTGTTCTGCTCTCCCTTTGCATGGTGCGGCGGTGGCGTCCATCGGGGCCGTCGAGTCTCGCGCGCCCGGTCCGCCCGCCGTCGGCACCGGCCAGAGGCGCCCGCCTCCGCGAAGCGAGCCCCTAAGTGTGTCCGCACCGCCGCCCGGCGTCAAGGTTCCGGGCGTCTGCGGAGCGCCGTGCAGACGCCTACCGGGGCCCCCCGCCGATGGTCAGTCCCACGTAGTACTCGCGGTCCGGGGAAGGCTCGAAGTAGCGGCTGCCGAACGCGTTGGTGATGGTGGACGAGTTGTAGATCTCGTTGAACAGGTTGTCGATGCCGAGGAACGGACGGACGTCGACGCCGCCCAGCGTCGCATCGAACCCGAAGCGCAGGTCGACCACCGTGTACGCCCAGTTGAACACGGTGTTGGCGTTGTCGAGGGTGTAGTCGTCGACCCACCGGACCGTCATGCCCGAGCGCAGGCCGAACGGCGCGGTGTGGTTGAAGCCGGCGAAGAGGCGGTGCGGCGGCGACCCCGGCTCGACGTTGCCGGCGAAGTCGTTGCCGCCCGGCGCGAACTGCACGAACCTGAAGTTCTGGTACGTGTACGCGAACCGGGTGCTGAACGCCGGGTCCGGGATCCACTCGAGCAGCAGCTCGACGCCGTCGCGCGACGACTCGCCGGCGTTGCGGAAGAAGACCTCTTCGGTCGGGCTCTGGAACGAGACGAGGGCGTTGTCGACGGTGGAGACGTACACCGCCGCCTCGTAGCGCAGGCGCGCCGCCTCGGCCAGTCCCCGCACCCCGACCTCGAAGCTGCGCAGGTCCTGCGGCCCGAGCTCCTGGTTGAACCCGCCCTCGCCGGTCGGGGTGTTCGACAGCTCGACGGTGGTGGGGGTCTCGTAGGCGGTGGCGAGGCTCGTGAACAGGTTGACGTTGGGGGCGGCGGCGACGGTCATGCCGACCGAGGGGCTGAACGCGTCCATCCTGCGGTCGCCGGACTGGTCGCCGTCGTCGAGCTTGCGGTCGCCCGCGCGGAAGTCGTAGTAGTCCCAGCGCACGCCGGCCGTGAACCGCACGCGGTCGGTCGGCGAGACGCCGATCTGGGCGAAGGGGCCGGCCGACCGCACGTCCTCGGTCTGGTCGATCTGCAGGGCGCCGCTCGTCGCGCGCTCGCCGCTCACCTCGGGGGCCACCTGCGAGAACTCGCGCCGGTCGTCGTTCTGCGACGCCACGTCGACGCCGGCCGCCCAGTCGATGCCCGCCGCGCCCGCCGCTGCGCCGCCGACGTACTCCGACCGCAGGCCGCGCCCGTTCCGCCTCAATTCGACGTTGCGGAACGCCCCCACCGCGTCCAGATCCCGCCACATGCCCCAGCCCGTCACCCGGAACATCTGGGTCTCGGTGAAGCGGTGCTCCAGCGTCACGCCGCCCTGGCCCTGGTTCGCGCCCTCGCCCCAGTTGCGGGCGCGGGCGACGCCGCGGGCCATCCGCCGCCGCATGGGGTCGCGGGCGTCCTCCTCGTTGAGGAAGCTCGCGCTCTCGGCGAACGGGCTGTCGTAGAGGTTGAACACGCCGCGGATCTCGGTGGCGTCGCCCAGCTCGCGCCGCACCACGAAGTTGGCCTGGGTGATCTCGGCGTGGCTGTTCTCGCGGAACCCGTCGGTCTCGAAGCGGCTCACGCTCGTCATGAACTGGGTGGGGCCGTCGCCCCCGGCGTCGATGCGGACCTGCTGCCGGTTGTAGCCGTAGCTGCCGAACTGGACGTCGGGCCGGATGACGAACGGGCGGGAGGTGTCGAACGTCGTGGTGAGGTTGATGACCCCGCCGGCGGAGTTCCCGTACAGCACCGAGCTCGGCCCCCGGATGACGTCGATGCGGCCGACCGAGCCGAGGTCGACGTTGCCCGGCTCGGTGGTGCCGTCGGCGGTGGTGATGGGAATGCCGTCCTGGATGAGGGCGAGCCCGCGCAGGCCGAAGCGCGGTTCGGGGGCGCGGATGCTCAGGCCGATGCCCCCCGACAGGCCGTAGTTGCGCCGGTTCTGCACGAAGAGCCCGGGAATGCCGCGCAGCGCCTCGTCGAGCGACGAGCGCCGCTGGGCGAACTCGATCTGCTCGCGCCCGACCACCGCCACCGACTGCGGGACGGTGGCGAGGTCCTGATCGGTCCGGGTCACGGTGACCGTCTCGGTCAGCGGCGCGAGCTCGAGCCGCAGGTTCGCGGTGGCGACGGCCCCCGCCTCGACCGCCACGAACGCGATCTCGCTGCTGAAGCCCGGCAGCACCCCGCGCACCTGATACCGGCCGGCGGGGAGGTTCGGGATCTCGTACTCGCCGAACCCGTCGCTGACGCCGGTGTGGCCGCCGCCGCCGGCCTCGGCCACGGCGGTCACCGCCACGCCCGGCAGCACCCCGCCGCTCTCGTCCACGATCACGCCGGCGATGGCGCCCGAGCCCTGGCCTGCCCGGCTCGTCGACGCCCCGACGGTCAGGAGCATCAGTACGGCGGCGAGTCGTTCGAGCCGCTGCCAGCCCGGCTGTCTCCGGTTGTTCATGGCTATCGTGTCCCCGTTCGGTGCGCTACGGCGACGACGATTCGCGGGCGGCAGGTCGATCTGCCAAGTGCGGCGTCGCGGTCAGCGATTCTCCCTGACGGCCATGATAGCAACCCGCCGCGCGGACGAACAATGGACTGCGGCCGACCGGCTCGGGCCTGAACGGGTCACCCGGCTCGGCTGGCTCGCCGCGCCGAGCGATTGCGGCATTATTTGTTTGACCTGATGGAGTTGTCGTCCGTACATCTGCCCGGGAAGGGGTCGGCGCCGACGACCTGCAGGCCCCGCGGGCCTGGGGTCAGGAGGGGGACCGCCGGACGAAATCGCGCCGAGCGCCCCGACGCCACCCTCGAACGGGAACCGCCCGGTGCTTCAGCGACGATTACGTCGCGCGACCGCTTCTGGCAGAAATTCGCCCGGACGTTGTCGGAGAACAGCCTGCCCGGAGTCTCTGTCGAGGCTCCGGGCAGGTCGGATCGGTGGGGATCGGAACCGCGGGCGGCGAACTCCGGGCAGGTCCCGGTCTACTCCGCCAGCGGGTCGGGGCGCACCTGGAACTTGAGCATGCCTGGCTTCACGCCGCGGCCGCCCTCGATGTGCCAGGTGGCGGCGGCGCCGTAGGTGGCCCACACCCCGCGTCCCTTCCAACCGGCGTCGGGGTCGTCGATGCGGCCGTCGAGGCCGCGGGTAAAGAAGCCCTGCGGATACGGCACGCGCAGGACCGTCCATTCGCGGGTTTCCGGATCCAGGGCGAGCAGCGAGTCCGAGTTCGACCCGGTGGCGATGGGGACGTCGCGGCCGAGCCCGAGCGTGTTCCACTGGTCGACCCAGTTGTAGTAGTGGTAGTCGGCCCGCACCGGGGGGTCGGTGCCGGCGATCACCGGGCCGGGGGTCGGATACAGCGTCCAGCCGTCGACGCAGTGGCGGCCGTCGGCCGTCTCCGGGCCGTTGTGGACGGCGCACTTCGTGCGGTCGAAGCTGGCGAGGTGGCTCGAGCCCGAGAGGGCGGTCCAGACGACCCCGTTGCGGTCGATGTCGAGGCCGCGCGAGCCGAACCCGATCTTGTCCCTCGGCGCGTTCGGATCGAGCGCCGACGGCACCTCGTACATCTCGGTGACGCAGGTCTCGGGCGGGTCGTCGCCCACGTGCAGGCGGGCGAGCCGCCCCGGGAACCGGGTGGAGCTGATCCAGACCACCTTGTCGTCGGTCGGATCGCCGATGACCCCGTAGCTCCCGACCACGACCCGGGTGTCGAGGGCGGGGTCGTGCTCGGCCGGCCGTCGGCCGCGGGGCGGCTCGTTCCACGGTTTGGTGACGACGCCGTCGCCGTTGGTGTCTAGGACCGTCGGGCACCAGCCCTGCGCGGCCACCTCGTCGCCCGTCTCGTCCCACAGCTTCGTGTCGATCCAGCCGATGACCTGCCCGCCGCCACTGAAGTACAGCGTGTCGTTCTCGTCCTCGGCGAACTGCAGGTGGTGGGTGCCGAAGCAGGTGTCGACCATCACGAACTCGCCGGTGTCCGGCTCGTAGTAGACGGCCGAGCGGAACCCGTTGTCGAGGGGGAAGTAGCGCGCGAACGGGTTGTCCGACCCCTCGCGGCAGTAGTCGGGATTGGCCCGGTTGCGGATGGCCGAGGTCATCCACACCCGCCCCTTCTGGTCCATCATCGGGTTGTGGGGGTTGGCGGGGTCGTTCCAGATCAGCTCATCGCCGAAGAAGCGCGACGGGGCCGGCATCGACATCGCGATCATGCCCGGCACCGTGGCCGGGTCGACCCGGAGCGGCACGTCGAGGCTCGTCGCCACGTTGGTGACCGGGTCGAGGATGGTCAGCGCGTCGTTCGAGATGTTGACCCCGTAGACGGGGCCGTTCGCGTTGATCTCGGGGTTGCGCTTGTCGGTGGCGATCTCGTCGTGGATGTAGTCGATGTCGGTGCCCCATTCCCACATCGAGACGACCACGTTCCGCTCGATCCCGGCGGGGCGCGGCGGCGATGCGGGCACCGCGCCGGCGGCGATGCGGTCGCTCCAGTCGGCGAACATCTGCAGGCCGCGCGCCCGGCCGAACCGGTTCATGACGTTGGTCATCTGGCCGCCGCGCTGGCCCATCTGCACCCGGTGGTCCCACGCCGCGAGGCTCGAGTCGAACTGCGCGAGGTTGTCGATCTCGCGGATGATCCGGTTGCCGAGCTGGTGGCAGAGCATGCACCCCTGCTTCTGCACGTCGAGCCACTGGTCCTGGTGCTGCAGGTTGGCGGAGATGCCGTTGCCGTCGGGCCCCGTGCCCGGGAACTCGGCCTGCGCGGGCGGGCGGATCAGCGAGTACCAGTAGTTGGCGGGGTAGACCGCCGCGGCCTCGCCGGGGGTTTCGGCGACCGTTGCCGAGAGGTCCACGGTGTCGCCGGGCGACGCCTGCACGGGGGCGGAGTCGACGAGGCCGTAGCCGCGGACCCACACGTCATAGGCGGCGTCCGGGAGGTCCGGGATGAGATAGCGGCCGCCGTCGCCGGTCACCACGCTCTTCACGAACTTCGTCGGCAACCCGGTGGTCTCGGCGATCACCCAGACCCCCTCCTCGGGGCCGTTCGCGCTCGTCACGACGCCGCCGATGTCGTCCTCGGCGGCGCGCACGAACGCGGCGAACGAGACGAGCGCCGCCGACACGAGCAGCGCGACGGCCAACGCACCTGCAAAGCGGTTTCTCATGGCTGCCTTCCGTTTCCTGGGACCCGGGGCCGAATCGCGCGTTCCGCCCCGGGCGCCCGTCGTCACCTCGCGACCCCGCAAGCCGGCGGGAATCCGCCGGTTCCTCCTGCTTGTCCTACTTGCGGGTCGCCTTCCAGTCGCCGGTGCCGTACCAACTGAAGCTGCCCGGGGCGCCCTGGATGGTGTCGCCCACGGAGCTCGCCCTCGAAGTCGATGGGCTGGTCGCCGTCGAGGTCGGGCACGACGATGACGAACGTCAGCTTCGCGCCCTCGACGGCGCCGTCCACGTCGAGGATCTCGTTGTCGCCGAGGTCGATCTCGCCGCCGAGCCTGTCGCCGTCCTGCTCGAACCGCGCCTGCCACGTCGTCACGCCGGTCTGCGTCGTCAGCCGGATCTCCCAGTCGCCGGTCACGTCGGCCTGGGCGTGCGCGAGCGTCAGGCCCGCCGCGCCCGCGACGAGCGTCGCGAGGGCCGCCATCACTCTCAATCTCGACATCATCGTTCCTGCCCCGTTTCCTCCAGGACCTTCGTGTACCACATGACCCCGAAGTTGACGAACGGCTCGCCGTCGACCGAGATTTCCTGGTTGACCCGGTACGCGTACGGCGAAACGAGATAGCTCCGACCCCGGATCATCAGCTCGGCGTCGCCGTGCCGGATGGGGGCCGGGGTCTCCCAGAATTGGCTGTAGTAGCCCCCGAGGTCCCCACCGAGGGGGCCCGGCTGCAGCAGCGCGAACCCGGCGTCGTACACCACGTACTTGGTGAGGTGGGCGCCGAAGGGGCCGGTTTCCAGGAACAGGATGCCCTGGCCGCGCAGCGACCGCTCCTCGCCTTCGAGCTCGACCGTCACCTCGAGATACCGGCCGTCCGCGATGTGGCGGACGCGTTCGACCCCGGTGTAGCTCCCGCCCGGCAACAGCGGCGTGTCGAGGGGAGACCACTCGATCTCCCAGTCGCCGAGGAAGTACCGCAGGTCGAACGGCGGCATCATCTCGTCGCCGGTCGTCGGTCCGCCCTGCGTCGCCCCCGGCTGTTGCCGCTGGGCTTGCAGGGGAGGCGCGGCTCCCGCGGCGACGCCGATCCCCAACAGAACCGCCAGCAACTGCCTCATGCGGGGATTCTATCCCGTCTTTGCCCGTGACGGGATGCTCCTCTCCGTTGAGGGACAACGGAAGTCGGCGTCGCGCATTCCCGCGATGCCGTCGGCGCGCCGTTGGCCGCTTGGCGGAGGGGACGACGGCCCCTTCACGCACCCCACCGTGCCCGTCGGCGCGGCCCGGCCGGCCTCGTCCGGTTGATCGTCCACCGGGGCCATGGTACAAGTTGGCGGTCGTCGGCCATTCGTCGAGTCGGTGCGGCCGCCGCAATTTCACCGCGGGCTTCACCCATGATGCGCATCTCCTCCTGCAACTGTGCGGTCTCCGTGCTGCTTGCCGGCATGGTCGCGGCCGCTCCGGCCCAGGCCGGCCAGGATCCGGAGGTCGAGATGCGGACCGTCGTCGGGTGTCTGGCGGGCGGCGGCGCGTGGATGCTTGAACGCGCCACCCCGGGCGAGCCGACGGAGCAGGCGTTCACCAGCGAGGACGAACTCGACGCCTCGCGGGGGCGGGCGCTCGGATCGCTGAGCTACCGGCTGCTCGGCGTGGGCGAGTTCGCGGTCGAAGACCACGATGGGCACAAGGTGCAGGTGAAGGGCCTGCGGTTCGCCCGCGACGGAGAGCTGCGGCTCAACGTCACCTCGTTCCAGCCACTCGATCCGGACTGCCGCTAGTGGCTCGTCGAGCTGCACGCCCGCCGCGACGACATCCGCGGCCTGCCCGTCGTCCCCTCGCTCGACCCCAACGGCAGAAGCGCTCGATTCCCCGGCGGATCGATGCCCTGTCCACCAGACCGAGACGCAGGCCGCCGATGAGCAGCGCCAGCAGGAGGGGCCGCCAGGGATTCCGGATCGAGAGGCCGGGTATCTCGAAGCCGCCGAAGACCGCGGCTTGGAGCGCCGCGAGCACGAGCAGGATGGTCAGGACGTCGTCGGCGCGCACCCACCGTGGCTGCGGCGCCGGGGTGGGGATGCGTGGTCGTTGCGCAAGGGCGTGCTCCGCGTGGTGCGGGGAATCGCCGACCGGTCGCGATGTCCCCTGCGGCTAGTTCAGCCGCCCGTGGCGTGAGTCCCCGCGGCGAGATCCGGGCTCTCCGACGGCGGGACCGGCCCGCGCGGTGCGCGCTCGACGACCCCGGCGGCCGGCGGCAGGTTCCGACGCCGCCGGCCGAGCCATCCGGGCATCGGCTCCATGGTGTGCGCGTTGCCCGCGTCGTCCTCCTGCTGCAGCCGGTGCAGCAGGTCGAGGTACTTTCGATCGATCTCCGGCCACGTGTAGTGCCGCTCGAAGTACCGGCGGCCGTTGGCGCCGAGGCCGGCGCGCAGCCGGGGGTCGTTCTCCAGCCGCCGCAGTGTTTCTGCGAACTCCGGGTAGCTCGTGTAGTAGAGGCCGGCGTTGCTCCGGACCGCCTGACCGCGGAGCACGTCGCAGTCGCCGTTGACGAGCACCGGCAGCCCCATCGCCCAGGCTTCCAGCGTCACCATCGACAGGCTCTCGTACGGCGACGGCATGATCAGCAGGTCGGCGGCGGCGAGGGCGTCGTACTTCTCCTCTTCGGACACGAACCCCAGGTGGCGGATGCGCGGGTCGTCGGGGACCGTCATGCGCGTCGACCCGGCGAGCACCAGATCGAGCCCCCCCCCCTCGGCCGCGTAGCGCCGGAAGTGGCCGAACAGGTCGGCGCACCCCTTGTTGGGGTCGATGCGGCCGACGTAGAGGGCGAAGGGGCCCCTGATGCCGGTCTGCGCCCGAAACCGCGCCGCGCTGGCCTCGTCGGGCACCTCCGAGCCGATGCCCACAACGACCCCCGGCACCGCTTGGTTTCCCGATACGTGGTGTATGAGCGCCTGCTCCTCGAACGAGTTGTAGAGGATGCCGCGTACGCCGCGGAAGGTCGGACCGAAGAGGGACAGGCCGATGGCGGGGTCGCGCTCGGCCGTCGGCGCCAGCAGGGCGCGTCGTGCGACGGCCCGGATGCCGTGGTAGGCGTGGTAGTACCGGTAGCTGAAGAAGATGCAGTAGTCGTACTCGTCCTCGTGGCGAACCAGGTGGGCGAGCAGGGCGGGGCTGGTGGGGCCCTGGCTCGACAGCCACCGCAGCTCGTCGGCGAGAGAGTGCGGCTGCTCGAACACCCGTCGGGAGCGCAGGCCGAACTCATACGGGTCGCGCTCGCGGTCGACGGGAAACCGCCGCACCGGCAGGCCGTTGATCGTGTCGATGCCCGCAGGGTACTCGTTCCGCCAAGTGATGTAGTCGCGGGCGCAGGTGGTGAGGACCTCGATGTCGGTGTGCCGGGCCAGGCGCTCGGCGATGTAGCGCGCGTGCAGCTCGGCCCCGCCGTTGATCTCGAGCCCGTAGCGTTGGACGATGACGGCCAGCCTCATCGATTCGGCGGCGGCGTGTGGACTGCGGGCGGCGAAGCGGGGGCGTCGTCGTCCGCCCGCCCGCCGCCGTGCGGCCTCGCCCCGTGCTCGCAGGTCCGGGTCTGCTCGAGTGCGTCCAGCCGTTCGGCCATCGACGCCAGGAGTTTCCGGTGGCTCTTCAGGTCGGCGGCGAGTCGCTCCATCCCCGCCGTCAGGTTCTGCAAGGCCCGTCGGCTTGGCGCGTCCTGTTTCTCCCGGGCCGCCAGCCGACGGGCCACATCGTCGTCGAACGCCGCCTGCTGCGCGTTCCGCCTCGCCTGCACGACGAGCGCGGCCACCATTGGGTCGATGTTGAAGACGAACTTGACGAGCGGCGCGAGCAGTCTCCGCGTGCCGTACAGCACGCGCCCGACCCCACCTCCGCGCGACGATCTGTAGATGCTGTTGCCGTCGAACGCGAACGACTCCGACGGCGCCGCCTCGGCGCGCTCGCGCGCCGTCTGGGCGGTCGGCGCCGTCTCGCGGCGGCTGCGTTCTTCGATGCGGGCGCGGATCTGCGCCATGATCCGCTCGACATCGACAGGGTCGGGCTGTGCAGGAAGTTCCGACATCCACCACCCCCGGGGGGCGCGGCGTGCCGCCGGACCGCCGTTGGGACGGTACGTCCGCGGCCGGACGGTCATCGCCATCGGACGGTCGATCCGCGCCGTCGCGGAGCCTGCCAACCCTATCGACGCTGGCGGCGGTTGTCAATCGTCGAAGGGGTCGCAGGGGGGGGCGGCAGCCGAGACAGATCGCGTCGCCGCCGCGCCCGATCGACGGCGGGGAGCCGAGGCATTCAAGGCATCGAGGGCCGTGGGCGCGTCCGCTGCCGCGCTCGATCGACGGCGGGGGAGCCGAGGCGTTCAG
>CBDATI010000023.1:0-135384 GCA_965199675.1 Vicinamibacterales bacterium
ACCCCGGCCAGGGTCTCGTCGTCGTGCTTCGGCGCGAAGTCGGCGAGATAGTGCTCCAGGAAGACGAGGCAGATCACGTCTTCGAGAAGCTGCACGTCGGGGTCGGCCTTCAACCGCTCCTTGCGGAGCAGCGACCCCACCCGCGCCACGGTGTCGTCGCCGTAGCCGACATCGCGCAGGATGGCGCCGGCCGCCTCGGCGTGAAAGCGGCCCAGGTCGGTGCGCCACCGGCGATAGCCGTCGCGGCCGGCCGGGTAGTCGGCGCGGGGAATGGTCCAGCGCCGGATGTGCTGGCAGCGGGCGGCCAGCCGGACCGCCTCCGGAGCATCGGGCCGGAACCGGTCGAGACGGGCGGTCATCCGGCGGGCGTAGACGAGCTCTTTCGGCTGCTCGACCCCGCCCACCTGCTCCCGGTTCGGGTCCTCCGCATTGGCCCTGTCGAACCCCGCGATCGCGCGCTGGAACCGGTCTGTGGAAGTCAACGGACGTCTCGGCATCGGCGGTCCACCGGCTCGGCGGACACGCCCCCCCTTCAAGGACTGCAGCTCCTGATCTTCCGCGTCGTGTCCTCGGCCGTCAACTCCACCCGTTCGAATGCCGGAGCACTTCCCGCGCAAGCACGGACGGTGCGGTCGAGCGCGGCGGCGCAGTTGGCGCCGTACGATACTCTCAGGCGTCGGATCCCTCGTGCGGGCCGGCGCATCGTCACGGCGCCGGCCGAGCTGGCGTCCTCCAGGGAGATCACTCGATGGCCATCGTCGTCGGACGGCCCGCCCCCGATTTCACCCTGCACGAGACCCTGCAGCAACGGCGGAGCCTGCGGGAGTTCCGGGGTCGTCATGTGGTGCTCGTCTTCTTCCCCGGGGCCTTCACCCCGGTCTGCACGACGGAGATGTGCGCTCTGCGCGACCGTCTCGACGCGTTCGGCGCGCTGAACGCCGAGATCGTGGGCATCACCGTCGACCCGCCCTTCGTCCAGGCCGCGTGGAAAGCCGCGCACGATGTCGAGTACATGTTTCTCAGCGACTACAACCGCGAGGTCGTGACCGCCTACGGCCTCGCGTTTCCCGGACTGGGCGGCCTGGACGGGTACATCGCCGCCAACCGCGCGGTGACCGTCGTGGACAAGGAGGGCGTGGTGCGCTACCACTGGGTCGGCGGGAGCCTCGGGGTCGAGCCCGACTACGCCGAGATCCAGGCAGTGGTCGCGGCGCTTCCGTAGCGGCTCGCAACCGTCGCGGGGCTGGGCATGCTCTCGGTTCTGACCTCGGCGTTTCCCCTGTGGGTGCTGGGCGCGGGCATCGCGGCCCTCATCCAGCCGGCGTGGTTCACGTGGTTCAGCGGACCGCTGATCACCGCCGGCCTCGGCGTCATCATGCTCAGCATGGGCATGACCCTCGGGTTCGACGACTTCCGCCGGGTGGGGCGGGAACGGGCCCGGGTGCTGCCGGGGGTGGTCCTGCAGTACACCGTCATGCCGGCGCTGGGCTGGGGCCTGGGCCATCTCTTCGCCCTGCCGACGCCGTTCGCGGTCGGTCTGGTCCTCGTCTCGTGCTGCCCCGGCGGCACCGCCTCGAACGTCATCGCGTACCTGGCGCGGGCGGACGTCGCGCTGTCGGTGACGCTGACCGCGCTGTCCACGGCGCTGGCGATCGTGATGACGCCGCTCCTGACCGCCCTCCTCGCCGGCAACCGCGTCGACGTCCCCGCCGCCGGACTGCTGCTCAGCACTGTCCAGGTCGTCGTCGTGCCGGTGGCGGCGGGGGCCATGCTCAGGTGGCGCTTTCCCCACACCGTCGACCGGATCCTGCCGGTCGCCCCCCTCGTGGCCATCGCCGCCATCAGCCTCATCGTCGGCTCCGTCGTCGGCGGCGGCCGCGAACGGATCATCGAGGCCGGCCCCCGGCTGGTGCTCGCGGTCGTCAGCCTCCACTCGCTCGGCTTCCTTCTCGGCTATCTCGCCGGCCGGCTCGCCCTGCGCCGTGAAGTGGCGGCCCGCACGGTGGCGATCGAGGTCGGAATGCAGAACACCGGGCTCGGCGTAGTGCTGGCCCAGCAGAACTTCGCCAACCCCCTGGTGGCGATACCGAGCGCCATCGCCAGCGTCTTCCATTCGCTGGTCGGCAGCCTCGCCGCAGCATGGTGGCGGCGCGCTCCCGAGCGATGAGACCGCGGCGGCCGACGGTCGCCGCGGCCGACAGGCCGCCGCTCGCGCGCCAAGTCGTTCCGGAATGGGACCCGCAGCGGCTTCCGCCGGTTCTCGCGCGTACGGCGACGGCCGAACCATCCCTCGTCTTTGACAGGATGTACCAGACGAGTCCAGACTAGTCCATGTGAACCTGCCGAGGTAATGGGCTGGAGGAGCGCCTGAATGGTCACCTACGAACGCAAGTCGCCGCGGGCGTGGACCGTCGCCGAGGCGAAAGCCAGGCTGTCCGAGGTGCTGCGCCGCGCCGAGGAAGACGGACCCCAACGCATTGGAACGCGCAGGACCTTCGTGGTCGTGCCGGCCCGGCTCTGGGAGGAGACCACCGAGCCGCGGCCGTCCCTCGGGCAGTGGCTCATCGCCAACGCGCCCGGCGCCGGCCCGCTCGAGCTCCCGCCGCGCGACGAAGGGCAGGAGCGGCCAGGCCCGTTCGACGACTGGACCGAGGACGACTGGAAGGCGCTCGATCGGTCGGCGTTCGGTCGAGGATCGGCAGAATGACGGGGTTTCTCCTCGACACCAACGTCGTGTCCGAGATGCTCAAGCCGGCTCCGGATCCCCATGTGACCGAGTTCCTGCGCGCACGACACGACCGCCTGTGGCTCTCTGTCGTCGTGCTGCACGAGCTGGAGTACGGCGTCCGCCTGCTCTCGGCGGGACGGCGCCGTGCCCAGCTCGCGACCCGGGTCGCGGGAATCGTCGCGAACCACGAAAGCCGCATCCTCCCGGTGAGCCGCGGGGCCGCGCAACGAGCGGCACGGCTGCGAGCCCGAGCCCGCCGCGCCGGGAGGCCCGCGCAGACCGCCGACGCCCTGATCGCCGGTACCGCCGAGACGGAGTCCCTCGCCGTGGCAACCCGCGACACGGCGCACTTCGCACCTTTCGACGTCGAGGTGATCGACCCGTGGACGGGGCAACCCGGGCCATGAGGTTCCCGCATGCTTCCGCCGTCCTCTACGACCCGGAGCAACCCGCCGGCAGTACGTATGTCCCCGGCTTCAATCCGATGACGAAGCCGCCGTTTCTCAGCGACGGCTTGTTGTAGCGCAGGGCGCCGGGATGGGGCTCGGGGTGGCCCGAGTTGCGGTGAACGCAGTCGCCGGCCGCGACGTCCCACTCCATGGTCGGCCCGAGCCGCGGGTAGACGTCGGCCCGTCCCTCGGCGACCACGCAGAACTTCAGCGAGCTGCCGCTCTTGACCCGTTCGACCACGTTCATCGGCTCGAGGAACGCTTCGAGGGCGACACTGGGGTGAGATCGGCTCTCGACGACGCGCAGGGGATCGGACGGGTGGGACAGGGTCGACCGCAGGCGCCGCGGCGGGCCGTCGCCCTCGCGCTTCCACGCGCCTTCCCCGGCGCGGGCGCAGTACAGCAGCCCCGCCACGGGCACCGCCACCACCCCGAGGACCGGCTCGCGGTCCTCGATCAGGGCGACGTTGACGGTGAACTCGCCGGCGCGGTCGATGAACTCCTTCGTCCCGTCGAGGGGGTCGACGAGCCAGTAGCGGGACCACCGGCGGCGCACCTCGCGGGGCGGTATCTCGTGCTCCTCGGACAGATACGGGATGGCGGGGTCCAGCGCCGTCAAACCCTCGCGAAGGATCGCGTCGGCCGCCAGGTCGACCTCGGTCACCGGCGATCCGTCCGCCTTCGCCCGCACCCAGGTGTCGCCGGCGCGGTAGCGCTCGAGAACGACGGCGGCGGCCCGCAGCGCCACCTCGTTGACGGCTTCCATCGTCACCATGGGCTCACAGTGTAGCGGTCTCCGACGGGCGGGACGGTGGTTCCGGGCGTCCGACGACCATCCGCGCCGGCCCGACCGGCACGGCCACACGCAGTAGCGGTCCCCCGACGAGCGGGCGGCGGTCCCTGCGGCGGGTTCGACCACTCCTCGGACGGCCGGAGCCGGTCGGGCCGCGATGGCGACGACACCGGTATCCGACGCAAGCAACACCTCCCGGCCGATCTCGACCGGCATGTCCGGCCCCTCCGACCCGAATCTTGCTCCGCAGGGAGGAGTGGTGCACTGGCGGTCGGGAACCAGGCTGTTCCCCGCGCCCGACCCGGCTCCGGCCGGCTGCGCAGGGGGAGGCCGAGATGGCCTCAGCGCGGCAGGTCGCGTCCCGGGATCAGCTCGCGCAGGAACCGGTCGACCGGCAGGCACCGGACCCCGTCCCGTTCCAGGGCCTCGTCGCCGCGGTACAGGAGGAGCGGCGACGACTCGGGATAGTCCTGGTGGAACGTCCGAAGCCCCCTGAGATCGGCGGGACGCAGCGACCGGCTGTTCTTGACCTCGATGGCGTGGAACCCCGCGCCCCCGTACAGGACGAAGTCGACCTCCGACCCGCCCCGCGTTCGCCAGAAGTGGATGCGGCAGTCGGCGCCCCCGTAGCCGATCCACGCCCGCAGGTGCTGCAGGACCAGGCCCTCGAGAGCCGGCCCGGCAATCTCCTCCCGTGCGTCGAGCGGCCCGGCCGGGCGCAGCGAGCGGAACACGCCGGCGTCGAAGAAGTAGAGCTTGGCGTGCGCGACCACCGCCCGCCTGGCCCGCCGGCGGAAGACGGGAAGCCGTGTGGCGATGAGCAGGTCCTCCAGGATGCCGAGATACGACTCCACGGTGTTGCGGCTGGCGACACACTCCCGCGCGATGTCCGAGACGTTCAGCATCTGCGCGTGCGAGAAAGAGGCGACCTCGAGGAACCGGCTGAAGTCGTCGAGCCGGCGCACGAGCCCTTCCGCCTTGACCTCCTGCTGCAGGTACAGATCGATGTAGCCGCGCAGCGTCCGGCCCGGATTCTCCGCCATCACCACGAGAGGCACCAGGCCCGATTCGAGACTGCGCGGGAGATCGAAGGCCGCTCCCAGTTCCGCGGCCATGAACGGGTGCATCGCGCACAGCACCGCCCGGCCCGCCAGCAGGTCCACCCCCGCGCGGCGCAGCTTCCTGGCACTCGATCCGGTCAGCACGAACCGGAGCGACTTGTCGCGCTCCATGTGCTGATGGACCAGCGGAAGGAGCTGGGGAACCCGCTGAATCTCGTCGATGACGATCGTGCGCCGGTCGGCGTGGGCCGCAACGAACTCCTTCAGCCGTTCCGGTCGGGTGTAGTAGCGGCGTTCGGCTTCCGCATCGAGGAGATCGATCCAGGCCGCGTCTGGATAGCGGGCCCGCAGCCACGTGGACTTGCCCGTACCCCGCGGCCCGAAGAGGAAGTAGCTGCCGGCAGGATGGTCAAAAAATCTCGACACATATGGCACATTGAGTCCAAATATATCATTTGAACTGACAAAATCTCAGAGCGATACCAGGGTGGGTTCGACCGACGCCTTGACGCCGGGGACCCTCACGGGGTAGAGTCTCGTCGTCGTGAAGTTGCGCACACTGAGCGTTGCCTGTTGTTGTTGCTGTTGTTGTCCGGAGGCCGCCGAAGGCCCCCGGCGCTGACGGTCGTGTGAGGTGACGCACAGAAGCTGACGAGAAGACAGCAAGCACCAGCGCGAAAGACCGAAAGCCCGGGGTCGCAAGGCTCCGGGCTTTTTTCTGTTTGGCCACCGTTGCAGCCGAGCTGACGGGGGGCGGAGGGCCGGAAGCCGGAGCCACGGACGCCCGTCGTTCCCGGCCGGGAATCCATGGGCGATGCGGCGCCGCTCTTTCCGGCGTTCCTGAAGCTGGCGGGCCGGGCGGTTACCGTCGTCGGCGGCGGACCGGTGGCGGCGTCGAAGCTGCGGGCGCTGCTCGCCGCGGGCGCCAGAGTGACGGTGGTGGCTCCGGAGGTCAGGGACGCCATCGCGGCCAGCGGCGTGGCCGTCCGCCGCCGCACGTTCCGGGCGTCAGACCTCGACGGCGCGTGGCTCGCGGTGGCGGCGGCCCCCCCGGAGGTCAACCGCGAGGTCGCGGCGGCGGCGGAAGAGCGGTGCCTGTTCCTCAACGCCGTGGACGATCCGAGGAACGCGAGCCTCTATCTCGGAGGCGTGGTCAGGCGCGGCGGGGTCACCACCGCGATCTCGACCGACGGGCGGGCGCCGGCCCTCGCGGGGTTGATTCGGGAGGCGCTCGAGGCGCTGCTGCCCGAGAACGAGGTGGAACGGTGGCTGGCCGCGGCGGCGGAGCAGCGCGCGCGATGGATCGCCGGGGACGTGCCGATGGAACGGCGGCGGCCGCTGCTCCTGCGCGCCCTGGCCGCCCTCTACGATGAGCAGCCGGCGCCGGGCGGGTCCGCCTTCCACGATCGGCCGTCTCCTGGAGAAGCCGAAGCGGCAGGCGCCGATTCGCCGCGACCGGGCGCGATCGACCGAAACAGCGAAGAGAACGGCCGGGCGCCGAGGTGACCGGCCGCAGCAACCGACCGCGGGGGGGCCGGCCGGCGACGGGTCGACCAGGAAGATCGAAAGCATGAGACCTCGACCGCAGCAGCCGAGAGCGGCCGATCGGCGGCCGGGCGCCGGCGTCAGCGGCCCCGACCCGGGACCCGGACCGAACCCGGGATTCGTGTCGCTGGTGGGAGCGGGTCCGGGAGACCCCGCCCTGTTGACGGTGCGGGCGCTGGACCGGTTGCAGCAGGCCGACCTGGTCCTCTACGACGCCCTCGTGGCGCCCGAGATCGTGGCGCTGGCGCACGGGGCGCAGTGCTTCTGCGTCGGCAAGCGGGCGGAACGCCGGTCGGTGCGCCAGGAGACCATCATCCGCCTCCTCGTCCGCGCCGCCCGCCGCGGCCGCCGCGTGGTCAGGCTGAAGGGCGGCGACCCCTACGTGCTGGGACGGGGCGGCGAAGAGGCGCTGGCCCTGCGCAGCGCGGGCATCCGCTTCGAGGTCGTGCCGGGGCTGACCACCGCAGTCGCCGCCCCCGCCCTGGCCGGGATCCCCATGACCCACCGCGGCGCGGCCTCGGGGTTCGCGGTCCTGTCCGGGCACGACGAGTCGAGCTTCCGCTCGGTGCTGGGCGCGCTGCCCCCCGGCTCGCTCACTGTGGTCGTGCTGATGGGGCTGGCCCGTCGCGCCGAGGTCGCGGCCTGCCTGCTCGACCGCGGCTGGTCCGCCGACACCGCGGCCGCCATCGTCTGCGCGGCGGCCGCGCCCCGGACCCGCATCTGGACCGGGACGCTGGCGCAACTGGGGACGGCCCCGCACCCGGGCGCCGAAGGCGCTCCCGGCACCATCGTCGTCGGCCGGGTGGTCGATCTGCACGCGGTGCTCGACGAGACGATACCGGACGCGGCGACGACACGAGAAGGCTGGAGCTCTCGGTGACCTCAGAAGAACGGCGCCTTGCCGATGAGCGACACCGGGAGATCCCGACGTAAAGAGCTGGAGCTCGAGATGACCTGGAAGGACAGACTCGGCAATCGCATCCCGGCGGAGCTGGCGCGGGAGATCGACACCTTCGAGAACCAGATCGCCCTGAAGCGCCAGGGCCGCATCGACGACAAGGTGTTCGCCGAGACCCGCCTGCGGCGCGGGGCCTACGGACAGCGCTACGACAACGGGCAGCGGAACGACGGCAACGGGGTCAAGACCCTCGCGTTCCCCTCGAACGGCCTGACCAAGGGCCCCGACACGGTGTGGGACGCTCCCGGCATGCACCGCATCAAGATCCCGTTCGGCGGGGTGAACCCAGAGCAGATGGACACCCTCGCCGACCTCGCCGAGGAGTACAGCGACGGCATCTGCCACATCACCACCCGGCAGGACGTGCAGCTCCACTTCGTCCACCTCGACGACACCCCGGCCCTGATGCGCCGGCTCGCGGCGGTGGGCATCACCACCCGCGAGGCATGCGGCAACACCGTGCGCAACGTCACCGCCTGCCCCCTCGCGGGCGTCTGCCGCGACGAGACCTTCGACGTGACGCCCTACGCCCGGGCGTCGATGCGGTTCCTCCTCGGGCATCCCGACGCGCAGGATTTCGGCCGCAAGTTCAAGGTGGCCTTCTCGGGGTGCCGGCAGCACGCGTGCGGCCTCGTCAACATGCACGACTTCGGCGCGATCGCGGTGACTCGCGAGACCGCGGCGGGGACCGAGCGCGGGTTCGAGGTCTACGTGGGAGGCGGCCTCGGCGCCGTGCCGCACGAGGCGAAGCTCTTCGATGCGTTCATGGCCGAGGCCGACGTCCTCCCGACCCTGCAGGCGATCTCGCGGGTGTTCGCGCGGCTGGGCGAGAAGCGCAACCGGGCCCGCGCCCGCATCAAGTTCCTCATCGCGCGGCTCGGCATCGACGAGTTCCGGCGGCTCGTCGAGGAGGAACGCCGCGGTCTCGCCCACGACGAGCGCTGGACCGCGTGGCTTGCGGACCTCTCGTCGACGGACGAGCAGCCGCTGAAGGACGGCGAGCCCCTCGACGGCGAGCCGGACGCGTCGGACTTCGCGGCCTGGTCGCGCTCGAACGTCTACCGGCAGCGCCAGCCGGGCCACGCGGTGGTCACGGTGAGCCTGCCGTTGGGAGATATCGCCAGCGATCAGCTCCGGGAACTGGCTGACATCGCCCGCCGGTACGTCGGCGACACCGTCCGCACCACCGTCGAGCAGAACATCGTGCTGCGCTGGGTGCGCGAATCGGACCTGCCGGCGCTCTACCGGGAGCTCCACGCCATCGGGCTGGGCCGGCCCGGCGCGCAGTCGATCGGCGACATCACCGCCTGCCCGGGCACCGACACCTGCAAGCTCGGCATCGCCTCGTCGCGGGGGCTGGCGGCCGAGCTCGAACGACAGGTGCGCGGAAAGTTGGACACGCTGGACGATGCGGTCCGCGGCCTGCGCATCAAGATCAGCGGGTGCTTCAACTCGTGCGGCCAGCATCATGTCAGCGACATCGGGTTCTACGGCGTCAGCCGGCACGTGCGGGGACGGGTGGTGCCGCACTTCCAGGTCGTGCTCGGCGGCAAGTGGGTCGAGAACGCGGGGGCCTACGGACTCGCCATCGGCGCGGTGCCGGCCCGCGAGATTCCGGAAGTGGTCAGGCGCATCACCGATCGCTTCGTCGAGGAACGCCGGTCCGACGAGACGTTCCACGCGTTCATCACCCGCATCGGCAAGCGCGCCCTGCGCGAGATGGCCCAGGACCTGATGGCGGTGCCCGACTACGAGGTCGCGCCCGACTACTACCGCGACTGGGGCGACCCGCGCGAGTTCGGCATCGGGGACATGGGCATCGGCGAGTGCGCGGGCGAGGTGGTGACGCTGACCGAGTTCGACCTCGCGGGGGCCGACAGCCAGGTGTTCGAGGCCCAGCTCCAGCTCGAGGCGGGGAATGTGGCCGTGGCCGACGATCTCGCCTACGGGGCGATGCTGCAGGCGGCGCGGGGGCTCGTCAAGACCGAGTTCCTCGACGTCCCGGACGACCCGGACCGCATCGTCGCCGAGTTTCGGACCCGCTTCTTCGACACCGGCGTCTTCCTCGACCGGTTCGCCGGTGGGAAGTTCGCGCAGTACCTGTTCCGGCGGCACGCCCGCATCGGACCCCCGACCGGCGTCGATACCGTGCGCCAGTCGATCGAGGAGGCCCAGCTCTTTCTGGAGGCCACCCACGCCTGCCAGGCGCGGCTGGCCGGCGCGCCGGCGGCGGTCGCGGCGACGGCCGCCGAGACGGCCCTGACCGGGAGTCCCGCGTGAGCGCCCCCGCGTCCGCCCCACCCGCCGACGCCGCCGCGGTGCAGCGCATCGGCCTGAAGGTCTTCCTGGACGACGACGCGGTGCTTTCGCCGCGCGACGTCATCCCCGTGTTCCATCGCTGGATCCAGACCCGCGCGGTGGACGGCCTGCTGATCGACGTGGTCGACTACACTCATCTCCCCACCGGTCCCCTGGTGCTCCTCGTGGGTCACGAAGGCCGGTACGTCCTCGACCGCGGCGACGACCGGCTGGGGCTGCAGTACGTGCAGACGCAGCCGCTCGCCGGACCGCTGGAGACGCGGCTGCGCACGGTCGCGGGCATGCTCGTCCGCGCCGCCCGGCGGCTCGAGAGCGACGCGACCCTGCCCGGGCCGATCCGCTTCCGCGGAGACGAGATCGACTGGGTCGCCAACGACCGGCTCCTGGCCCCGAACACACCCGACACCCTGTCGGCGGTCCGGCCCGCGTTCGAGGCGTTCCTCCGGACGCTGTCCGACGGCGCCCCCTGGACCCTGACCCCCCGCACCGGACCGGGAACACGCTTCGGCATCCACGCGCGCACCACGGACGGGGCGCCCTTCGCGGCCCTCGCCGGGCACCTCGACGCCGGGACCGGCTCTCAGGAACGCCGAGCGGGATCACTTGACCGGTAGCCGGTCGGCGACGCCGCGGAGAACGGGCTGCACCCGCGTGCAGTCGGCGATTCCGCATCGATCACTGTCCTGAACGATCGCGGTTCCGCGGCCGGCCACCGGCGCGGCGACACCCGCAATATCAGACATGCTAATACCGTCACATTCGGCTATTAGCCGATTGTGGTAAATTGATCGGCCTCCATGCACGTCGAAACGCTGAGCATCTTCTGCGACGTAGTGCGTCATCAGAGCTTCTCGCGGGGCGCGAGGGCCAGCTCGGTCAGCCAGTCGGCCGCGAGCCAGGCGGTGCGCCAGCTCGAGAAGCACCTGGGCGCCCAGCTCATCGACCGGTCCAAGCGGCCGTGGCAACTGACTCCCGAGGGCCGGCTGTTCTTCAAGGGCTGCCAGGAGATCGTCGAGCGCTATCAAGAGCTGGAAGCCGCAGTGCGGCACCGGCAGAACCCGTCAGGCCGGACGGTCCGGCTCGCGACGATCTACTCCGTGGGCATCCACCAGTTGACCCAGTACGTGGACCGGTTCCGCGCCGAGGCGCCGGGCGCCGAAGTCGACCTGCAGTACATGCACCCCGGCGAGATCTGCGAGCAGGTGCTCAGCGATCGGTGCGACCTGGGCCTGATCTCGTTCGTCACCCCGCGGCGCGAGCTCGCGGTCATCCCGTGGAAACGGCAGTCGATGGTCGTGGCCTGCCCCCCCGCGCATCGCTTCGCGGATCTCGCGGCGAAGCGGGGCGGGGTCCGGCCGGCCGACCTCGCGGGCGAGCGCTTCGTGGCGTTCGACCGGAAGCTCCCGGTCCGTCGGGCCGTCGACCGGTTCCTTCGGCGCCACGAGGTCGAGGTGACGGTGACGGCGGAGTTCGACAACATCGAGACCATCAAACAGGCGGTCGACGAGGAGGCGGGCGTCGCGATCCTGCCGGAGCCGACCCTGCGCCGCGAGGTGCGCCGCGGCACCCTGGTGCAGGCGCCGCTCGTGCTGCCGGCGGGAGAACCGCCGCTGGTGCGGCCGCTGAGCATCGTGCACAGAAGCAATCGACGGCTGAACCCCGCCGTCACCGCGTTCATCGAGCTGCTCGGCGCCGACGCGCCGGCGGCAGGGGCGCCCGCGCCCGAGACGCCCGCCCGCCGCCGGACCGGGGTGGTTGCCGGCGCGCGGCGACGGGCGTCCGTCCCGACGGCGGGCGCCGCCCCGCAGGGAGCGAACCCATGAGCGGATCCGAAAGACGGCCACCGCGCGCATCGGGCCAAGGGCTCTACGACCCCCGGTTCGAGCACGACTCCTGCGGGGTGGGGTTCGTGGTCCACATCCGGGGGCAGCGCTCGCGCAAGCTCGTCGATCAGGCGCTGGAGATCGGCGTCAACCTGCTCCATCGCGGCGCCTGCGGCTGCGAGCCCAACACCGGGGACGGGGCGGGGCTGCTGATGCAGGTCCCCGACCGGTTCCTGCGCCGCGAGACGGCGGCTCTGGGTTTCGCCCTCCCTCCGGAGGGGCAGTACGGGGTGGGCATGCTGTTCCTGCCGCAGCCGCCGGACGAGCGGCGCCGGGTCGAGGAGCTGGTCGCCCGCGTCGTCGACGAGGAGGACCAGGTCCTGCTCGGTTGGCGGGACGTCCCCACCGACAGCAGCCCCCTCGGGGCGACGGCGCGACGGGGCGAGCCGGTCATCCGACAGGTGTTCATCGGACGCGGTCCCGGGCTGACCGACGGCCCCGACGCACAGGCGCGGTTCGAGCGCAAGCTGTACGTCATCCGCCGGCTCATCGAGAACGCCGTGGACGGCCTCGGCCTCGAGGCCCCCGATGCGTTCTACGCGGCCAGCCTGTCGTCGCAGACCCTCATCTACAAGGGCATGCTCATCGCCGACCAGGTCACCACCATGTTCCCCGACCTGGTCGACCCCGACCTCGAGTCGGCGATCGGGCTCGTCCACTCGCGCTTCAGCACCAACACCTTTCCGTCGTGGCCGCTGTCGCACCCCTACCGCTACATCGCCCACAACGGCGAGATCAACACCCTGCGCGGCAACATCAACTGGATGCGGGCGCGCGAGGCGCTGTGCGAGTCGCACCTGCTCGGGGACGACCTGAAGAAGCTGTTCCCCATCATCAAGGAGAACCAGAGCGACACCGCCACGTTCGACAACGTGCTCGAATTCCTGGCCATGACCGGCCGGTCGCTGCCCCACGCGATCCTGATGATGATCCCCGAGCCGTGGCGGAAGCACGAGTCGATGGCGGCCGACCGGCGAGCGTTCTACGAGTACCACTCGACCCTGATGGAGCCGTGGGACGGCCCCGCGTCGATCGCGTTCACCGACGGCACGGTGGTGGGAGCGGTCCTCGACCGCAACGGGCTGCGCCCGTCCCGCTACTACGTCACGAAGGACGACCTGGTGGTGATGGCGTCCGAGGTCGGCGTCCTCGACGTGCCGCCCGAGAACGTGCTCGTCAAGGAACGGCTGCATCCCGGCCGGATCTTCCTCGTCGACACCGCCCAGGGGCGCATCATCGACGACGAGGAGATCAAGTCGGGGCTCGCGGCCGCACATCCCTACCAGGCCTGGCTGGACGCCCAGGTAGTGCACCTCGACGACCTGCCGCCCGCCGAGGCGGCTCCGGGCGACCGCGAGTCGCTGCGACGGCGCCAGCGGGCGTTCGGCTACACCGAGGAAGACCTGCGGATACTGCTCGGCCCCATGGCCGCCCAGGGGGTGGAGCCGGTGGGCTCGATGGGCACGGACACCGCCCTGGCGGTGCTGTCGGACCGGCCGCGGCTGCTCTACGACTACTTCAAGCAGCTCTTCGCGCAGGTCACCAACCCGCCCCTCGACGCCATCCGGGAGGAGCTCGTCACGGACATGAGCTCGACCCTGGGGGCCGAGCGGAACCTGCTGAAGCCGGAGCCCGAGTCCTGCCACCAGATCCGCATCGAGTACCCGATTCTCGACAACGACGAGACGGCCCGCATCCGGCGCAATCCAGACCCCACGCTACGGGCGGTGACCCTGTCCACCCTGTTCGACCCCCGCGAGGGCTCGGGCGGCATCGCCGGGGCGATGGACGAGCTGTGCCGCCGGGCCAGCGCAGCCGTCGCCGACGGCTGCGCCGTGCTCGTGCTGTCGGACCGCGGCGTCGACGCCGACCACGCCCCGATCCCCGCCCTCCTCGTCACCGCCGGCGTGCACCACCACCTGGTGCGCGAAGGCACGCGAACCCGCTGCGCCCTGATCGTCGAGTCGGGCGAGCCCCGCGAGCCGCACCACATGTCGCTGCTGCTGGGGTACGGCGCGGGGGCGATCAACCCGTACCTGGCGTTCGAGACCATCGAGGAGCTGATCGAGCGGGGCGACGTCGCCGACGTGGACGCGCGGAAGGGCGTCCGCCATCACATCCTCGCCCTCACCAAGGGGGTGCTGAAGGTGATGTCGAAGATGGGCATCTCGACCCTGCAGAGCTACCGGGGGGCCCAGATCTTCGAGGCGGTGGGGCTGGACAAGGACTTCGTCGACCGCTACTTCACGTGGACGGCGTCCCGTCTCGCCGGCATCGGCATCGACACCGTCGAGGAGGAGGTGAAGCAGCGGCACCGGGCGGCGTTCCCGACCCGCGGCGACGAGGACGACGAACTCGACAGCGGCGGCGAGTACCAGTGGCGGCGCGACGGCGAGTACCACCTGTTCAACCCGGACACCGTCTACAAGCTGCAGCACGCCACCCGCAGCGGACAGTACGCCATCTACCGCGACTACGCCCGGCTCGTCAACGACCAGAACCGCAAGCGCGCCACGCTGCGCGGCCTGTTCCGGCTGCGGCCGGCCGACGCGCCGGTCCCCCTCGACGAGGTCGAGCCGGTCGAGTCGATCTTCAAGCGGTTCTCCACCGGCGCCATGTCGTTCGGCTCGATCAGCGCCGAGGCCCACGAGACGCTGGCCATCGCCATGAACCGCATCGGCGGCAAGTCCAACACCGGCGAGGGGGGCGAAGACCCGGCCCGGTTCACGCCGGACGCGAACGGCGACCTGCGGCGCAGCGCCGTCAAGCAGGTGGCGTCGGGTCGGTTCGGGGTCACCAGCGAGTACCTGGTGAACGCCGACGACCTGCAGATCAAGATGGCGCAGGGGGCCAAGCCCGGCGAGGGCGGCCAGCTCCCGGGGTTCAAGGTCTACCCGTTCATCGCCAAGATACGCTACTCGACCCCGGGCGTGACCCTGATCTCGCCGCCCCCGCACCACGACATCTACTCGATCGAGGACCTCGCCCAGCTCATCCACGACCTGAAGAACTCGAACCCGCAGGCGCGGGTGCACGTGAAGCTCGTGGCCGAGGTGGGGGTGGGCACGGTGGCGGCGGGGGTGGCCAAGGCGCACTCCGACGTCGTGCTCATCTCCGGGCACGACGGCGGCACCGGGGCCTCGCCCCTGACCAGCATCAAGCACGCGGGCGCGCCGTGGGAGCTCGGCCTCGCCGAGACCCAGCAGGTGCTGGTGCTCAACCAGTTGCGGGACCGCATCGTCGTCCAGACCGACGGGCAGATGAAGACGGGCCGCGACGTGGCCATCGCCGCCCTCCTCGGGGCCGAGGAGTACGGGTTCTCCACCGCGCCCCTCGTCGTCGAGGGCTGCATCATGATGCGGGTCTGCCACCTCGACACGTGCCCGGTGGGCATCGCGACCCAGAACCCCGAACTGCGCAAGCACTTCTCGGGGCGTCCGGAGTTCGTCGAGAACTACTTCCGCTTCGTGGCCGAAGAGGTGCGCGAGCTGATGGCGGAGATGGGCTTCCGCACCATGGCCGAGATGATCGGCCGCGTCGACCGGCTCGACACGACCGGCGCCGTCGACCACTGGAAGGCGCGGGGGCTCGACCTGTCGCCGATCCTGCTGAACCCGGACGTGCCCGACACGGTGGCCCGGCGCTGCGTGCGCGAGCAGGACCACGGCCTCGCGCGGGCCCTCGACAACACCCTCATCGAGCGCTGCGCCCCGGCCGTCGAGCACCGGACCCCGGTGTCGTTCACCCTGCCCATCCGCAACGTGAACCGGACCGTCGGCACCATGCTGGGGTCGGCCGTCACCCGCAGGTGGGGCGGGGCGGGACTGCCGGACGGGACCATCGACGTCACGTTCACGGGGTCGGCGGGACAGAGCTTCGGCGCGTTCCTGCCGACCGGGATCACCCTGACCATCGAGGGAGACGCGAACGACTACTTCGGCAAGGGGCTCTCGGGCGGCCGCCTCGCCGTGTATCCGCCGCGGGCCTCGACGTTCGTCGCCGAGGAGAACATCGTCATCGGCAACGTCGCGCTGTACGGCGGCACCGGGGGCGAGGCGTTCGTGCGCGGCGTCGCGGGCGAGCGGTTCGCGGTCCGCAACAGCGGGGTCAACGCGGTGGTGGAAGGCGTCGGCGATCACGGCTGCGAGTACATGACGGGCGGCCGTGTCGTCATCCTGGGGCGCACGGGCCGCAACTTCGCGGCGGGCATGAGCGGCGGCATCGCCTACATCCTCGACGAGAACGAGACCTTCGCCCAGCGCTGCAACCCCGGCATGGTCGATCTCGAGCCGCTCGACGACGACGACGAAGCGCTCGTGCAGCAACTGATCCGCCGGCACGTGGACCACACCGCGAGCGCCAACGGCCAGGCGGTGCTCGACCGGTGGAGCACGGCGCGGGCGGCGTTCGTGAAGGTGATGCCGCGCGACTACAAGCGGGTGCTGATGGCCGAGGCCAGGGCGCGGGCGGAGTCGCGCGAGCCCGGCTTCGCGGAGCTGGTCGGCGCCCGCGCCGACTAGTGGACTGTCGTGGAGCCGCCATCGGTCGACGACTCGCGCTCGGCAGGCGCACGAAGGGGCCCGGGCAGGGGGGCTCGCCGGCGGTCCCCTCGCGAGACGGCGCCGTGGCGGGCCTTCCGCGTGCTATTCTGGCCGGCGCTTGCCGGGTCGGGCGAGGCAGCGGGCGATTCACCCCGCGAGGAGACGAGCACTGCCCGAAGCGCTGGAGGCGATCGACCTGGCGATCGCCGCACTGGTCGCATACGGCGTGCTGCGGATCAACAGCAAGTTGGACCACCTGAAGGGGCGTGGATGAGCAGGGCGCGCAGATTCGCACATTGACGCTGCGCGAGCCGTGACCGACGGCCGCAGTTCCGCCCCCCCGCAACGGGGACGTCCGAGCCCCGACACACGGAAATCATGGGCAAGCTGAAGGGATTCATCGAGATCGACCGGCAGAAGCAGGCGAGCCGCGACGTCGCGGAACGGGTTCGCGACTGGAACGAGGTCTACCTGCCCTACGCCACCGAGGACCTGCGCGCGCAGGGGGCGCGGTGCATGGACTGCGGCATCCCCTTCTGCCACCAGGGGTGTCCGCTCGGCAACCTCATCCCCGACTGGAACGATCTCGTCTACCGCAACCAGTGGAAGACGGCGATCGAGCGCCTGCACAAGACCAACAACTTCCCGGAGTGGACGGGGCGCCTCTGCCCTGCCCCCTGCGAGGGCTCGTGCGTGCTCGCCATCAACCGCGACGCGGTGACCATCAAGTCGATCGAGATGGCGATCGTGGAGCGGGCGTTCGAGGAGGGCTGGATCCGGCCCGATCCCCCGGCCACCCGCACCGGCAAGACGGTCGCCGTCGTCGGCTCGGGACCGGCGGGGCTGGCCGCAGCCGACCAGTTGAACCGCGCCGGGCATCGGGTCACGGTGTTCGAGCGGTCCGACCGCATCGGCGGGCTCCTGCGCTACGGCATCCCCGAGTTCAAGATGGAAAAGCGGTTCCTCGACCGCCGCCTCGACATCCTGGAGGCCGAGGGCGTCGAGTTCCGGCCCGGCGCCGACGTCGGCGTGACGGTGCCGGCAGAGAAGCTGCGGCGCGAGTACGACGCGATGCTGCTCGCGGGCGGCGCGGGGCAGCCGCGCGATCTGACGGTCCCCGGGCGCGAGCTTTCCGGCATCCACTTCGCCATGGAGTACCTGACGCTGCAGAACCGGCGGTGCGAGGGTGACGACATCGGCGACGGTGAGTTCATCACCGCCAGGGACAAGCGGGTCGTCATCATCGGCGGCGGCGACACCGGGGCCGACTGCCTGGGCACCGCGCACCGCCAGGGCGCGCGCTCGATCCACCAGTTCGAGCTGCTCGCGCGGCCCCCCGCCGAGCGGAGCACGGGCAACCCGTGGCCGGAATGGCCCAACGTCTTCCGGGTATCAGGCGCCCACGAGGAAGGCGGCGAGCGCGTCTACTCGGTGTCCACCGAACGGTTCACCGGCGACGCGGCCGGACAGGTCACCGCGCTGCACGCGACCCGCGTGGAGATGAAGCGCGAGAACGGGCGGCCCTCGTTCGCCCCGGTCCCGGACAGCGCGTTCGCGCTCGATGTCGACCTGGTGCTGCTGGCCATGGGGTTCCTGGGCCCGACCCGCGGCGGGCTGCTCGACGAGCTCGGGGTCGAACTGACAGACCGCGGCAACGTGTCGCGCGACGAGAACTGGATGACCAGCGTCGAGGGCGTGTTCACCGCGGGCGACATGCAGCGCGGCCAGTCCCTCATCGTGTGGGCCATCGCCGAGGGCCGCAGCGCCGCTGCCGGCATCGACCGGCACCTGATGGGCGAGACGCGGCTGCCCATGCCGCTGCCCTGATAGCGGACCGGATCTGCACGACGGCGGGCCATGCGCTCCGCGCGATACCCGCCACACTTCACAGGCAGGCGCCGCCGCCGGCGGGCTCCGTCGACGGGAAGCCTGCGTCGGCCCGGCGTCCGACAACCGCTGCAAGGAGGACGAACGAGAACGTGGCGAAGGGGCACGGGTCGACGGACATCGCGCGGCTCGAGATGCTGGCCGAGGTGAACGACGCCCTCGCGGGAGGCTCCAGCCTGCGGGCCGCCCTGCAGCGGGTGATGCAGTTGCTCGACCGACGCGACAGCGTGGTGTGCGGTTCGATCACGCTGGTCAACCCGGACTCGGGGCTGCTCCACGTCGAGGCCTCCGAAGGGTTGACCCCGGAGGGGCGCTCGGCCCGCTACGCCGTTGGCGAAGGGGTCACCGGCCGGGTCGTCGAGAGCGCGAAGCCGGTCATCGTGCCGCGGGCGAGCAAGGAGCCGATGTTCCTCAACCGGGCCCGCCGCAAGAACCTCGACCGGCGCGACATCAGCTTCATCTGCGTCCCCATCAAGACCCGCAAGAGCAGGAAGTCGGTGGGGGCGATAAGCATCGACCTGCCGTTCGAGAAGGGACGCGACTACCAGCGCTACGTCAAGTTCCTCGACGTGGTCGCGACCATGATCGCTCAGGCGATCCGCGTCAACCACCTCGTGGACGCCGAGCGCCAGCGGCTCACCGAGGAGAACGTCCACCTGCGGGGCGAGCTCCAGGAGCGGTACGACTTCGCCAACATCGTCGGCACCAGCGGCCCCATGCGGCAGGTCTACAGCCAAGTCTCCCAGGTCGCCGCCGCCAACACCACGGTGCTGGTACGCGGCGAGTCCGGGACCGGCAAGGAGCTGATCGCCCACGCCATCCACTACAACTCGCCGCGGGCCCGGAAGCCGTTCATCAAGGTGAGCTGCGCCGCCCTGCCCGACTCCCTCATCGAGTCGGAGCTGTTCGGCTACGAGCGGGGCGCGTTCACCGGCGCCCAGTCGCGCAAGAAAGGGCGGTTCGAGCTCGCCCAGGGCGGCACGCTGTTCCTGGACGAGATCGGCGATCTGAACCCCTCGACCCAGGTCAAGCTGCTGCGCGTGCTCCAGGAACGCGAGTTCGAGCGCCTGGGGGGCACCGATCCGGTCAAGGTCGACGTGCGCCTGATCGCGGCCACCAACGCCGCCCTCGAGAAGGCCATCGCGGCCGGCACGTTCCGCGAGGACCTGCACTACCGCCTCAACGTCTTCGCCATCTTCGTGCCGCCGCTGCGCGAACGCAAGACCGACGTGCTGCTGCTGGCCGACCACTTCCTGGAACGCTACGGGATCGAGCACGGCAAGCAGGTGCGGCGCATCTCGACCCCCGCCATCGACATCCTCATGGCCTACCACTGGCCGGGGAACGTCCGGGAGCTGGAGAACGCCATGGAGAGGGCGGTGCTCGTGTGCGACGGGAGCGTCATCCACGCCCACGACCTCCCGCCGTCGCTGCAGACGGCCGAGGCGTCCGGCACCGTCATGAGCCAGTCGCTGAGCGAGGCCGTCGAGGCGTACGAGAAGGACATCATCGAGGACGCCCTGAAGGTGACCCGCGGCAACCGCGTCAGGGCCGCTTCCCTCCTCCGTTCGACCGAGCGGATCGTGAGCTACAAGGTCAAGAAGTACGAGATCGACTGCGCCCGGTACCGGACCTGAACCGGGTCGGGCGGCGCGTGATATCGTGGCGTCCTCGGCCGCATCCGGATGCCGGGACAAGGAGACCACGATGCACCGCTTCGCCTTCGCCGTTGCGCTCGTCCTCGCCGCCGGCGCCGCGCTGCCCGCACCGGCCCAGACGCCGGACGTGCGGCCGGTCACCGACGCCATGCTCGCCGACCCGCCGCCCGAGAGCTGGCTGAACTGGCGCCGCACGCGAGACGGCTGGGGGTACAGCCCCCTCGACCAGATCACCCGCGACAACGTCGGACAGCTCCGGATGGTGTGGTCGTGGGCGATGGAGACCGGGTCGCAGCAGACGACCCCCATCGTGCACGACGGCGTCATGTACCTCGCCAGCCCCGGCAACATCGTGCAGGCGCTCGACGCGGCGACCGGCGACCTGCTGTGGGAGCACCGCCGGGAGTTCCCGACGGCGCGCGGCCGGGGGCGGCCCAACCGGAACATCGCCATCCACGGCGACCGCATCATCCTCAACACCGCCGACGCGAACATCGTCGCCCTCGACGCGCGGACCGGCGAGGTGGCGTGGGAGACGGAGGTCGCGGAGTCGCGCAAGGGGTACATGTACAGCGGCGGCTCGCTCGTGGTGGACGGCGTGGTGATCTCCGGCATGGCCGGCTGCAACCGGTTCTGGGACGACGGCTGCTTCATCACCGGTCACGACGCCACCACCGGCCGCGAGCTGTGGCGCACGTCGACGGTGGCCCGGCCCGGCGAGGCGGGCGGCGACACCTGGGGCGACCTGCCGATGATGTTCCGCGGCGGCGGCGACGCCTGGATCACCGGGTCCTACGACCCCGCTCTCGGACTCACGTTCTGGGGGGTGGCGCAGGCCAAGCCGTGGGCGCAGGTGAGCCGGCGCACCGACGGGGACGCCCTCTACACCAGCTCGACCCTTGCGCTGGACCCCGCCACCGGCGAGATGCAGTGGTACTTCCAGCACCTGCCGGGCGAATCTCACGACATGGACGAGACCTTCGAGCGCATCCTCGTCGACGTCGACGGGCAGCCGTCGGTGTTCACGATGGGCAAGCTCGGCATCCTGTGGCAGCTCGACCGGGAGACCGGCGGCTACATCAACGCCACCGACCTCGGCTACCAGAACATCGTCGACATCGATCCGGCGACCGGCCGCATGTCGTTCCGGCCCGGCATGATGCCGGTGCTCGACGAACGGCTCGAGTTCTGCCCGAGCCACTCCGGCCTGAAGAGCTGGCGGGCGATGGCCTACCACCCCGAGACGGCGGCGTTCTACATTCCCCTGACCCTGAACTGCCAGCGCACCATCTACAGCGACGTCGAGTGGCGCGAAGGAGGAGGCGGCCCCGGCATGGTGTTCCGCGAGAACTTCATCCACCCCGACAGCGGCGGCAACCTCGGCGAGTTCGTGGCCATGCACGTCAGCGGCGAGATCCTCTGGTCGCACCGCAAGCGCACGCCGTACATCTCCGCCTCGCTCACCACCGCCGGCGGCCTCGTCTTCGTGGGCACGTTCGACCGCCGCGCCTATGCCTACGACGTCGCGACGGGGGACGAGCTCTGGGAGACGCGGCTTCCCACCTCGGTGCAGGGCTTCCCCATCACCTACGCCGTGGACGGGCGGCAGTACGTCGCGATCGGAACCGGCATCGGCGGCGGAAGCTGGACGACGATCCCCTTGGAGTTGACCCCCGAGAAGCGGCGTCCCAACGGCGGCAACGGGCTTTTCGTCTTCGCTCTGCCTCCTCCGCCAGCGTTGGACCCGCCTGTACAAGCACGCACATTGGACGGAGAGTACTTGAAACAGTATCTCGACGTTTGGCAGGACGTGCTTCAGCACCAAGACTACGACGCGTACGTGAACTACCTGCACCCCAGCGCACGTGAGATTCCGGAGTACGCTTCGCACGCAGCCATGGAGTTTTGGGCCGAAGAGTGGCGCGATCTCACGAAGCAGGGCTTCGATGGCCGATTCCATTTGGGTGTGGCTCTTTTTCGTCGGCGGCCCAGAGAGAGTCCATTGGATTCTGCACGGCGGCCAGATCAGAGCTACTTGACGCGTCGAAGGCGGGGTGAGGCGGGGGGCGGGGGCGGCTCGGTGACCGGCGGGACTGCGCCGTCACGGTATCGCTGGGCGTGATTCCGCTCGTACTCGCGCGCTTCGTGGAAGTCCCAGTACGCATCGAAGTCGCCGCTGGCGCGCAGCGCCCGGAGCTTCAGAATCGCCTCGGCGCCGACCAGCCGCCAGCGCGCGCCGGTCAACTCCATGCGGTCGCGCACTAGGTGCCGGCACGCCCCTTCGATGACCCCGGTGGCGATGGGGTAGCCGGCCGCGAGGTAGCGGTCGTACTGCATATACGGCGCGTACTTCAGCAGGTAGTCGGCGCACGTGTCGACCGGCTTGCGGGCGTCCTTCGACAACCCGGCGACGGTCGCTGCACGCCGCATCGACGCCGCGACCCGCTTGGCCCTGCCCTCGAGAATGTCCCGCACGCGAGTCCACGCCCAGCACGCCAACTCGGGGCTCTCCTCCCGGTGGAACGCATGCGCCGCCTTCCACACATACTCGACCGCGTGGATGATGTCGAGGACCACCGTGACCGCCACGCCGTACGCGGCGGCGCCCTCTTCCACGAGGTCGAGCTGCGTCTCGGCCCCGTCGACGAGCACCACCCAGTGCTTGACGCGTTCGGGGTCGTGGCGGTCCGCTTCCAGGAACGCCTCGGCGATCACCTCCACGGGCTCCCGTTCGAGGCTCGCCCACACCCGTTTCGCCACCGGGCGAGGCCGCACCCCCGAGGTCTTCGCCTTCCTGCCCTTCTTCGTCTTGGCCGCCGGCTGTCGGGGCATCAGGCTCTGCAGGAAATCCTCCGCGCTCCGCACGAACGGCGCGACCGCATAGACGGCGGCCACCGTCGCCATCCGCTTCGAGTGCTTCTTCTCCCCCGGCTTGAGGCGATTGAACGGCGAGAGCTGCCCCCGTTGCCGACGGCGCCGCTCGGCCGCCTTGCGCGTCGCCTCCCGCAGGTCCTCCCGATGCAGCACCACCCCCTTGCTGTCGAAGGTCAGCACGACCACCGACTCCGCGGGCACCGCTTCTCCCGCCGCCGCACGGCGCGCCTCGTAGAACGCGTCGAAGTCCTCCGCCGCGCGAGCCGCCAACTGCTCCGCCTGACGCTTCGGCACCTTCGCCCCGGTATGGCGGGACAGGTCCGACAGCGCTTCGTCGAACGACCGCGAGGCCGCCGCCTCCGCCACCCGCCGGCGTACCTCCAGCGAGTAACGCTCCGCCGGCAGGTTCAGCGACCCATCGAGCGGATGCAGACTGTCGTGGCCAGCCCGCGCGTAGCCCGCACGCTCGACATCCACCGTGCCGAAGATCGTCTCCACGGCGCGTTCGTGCACGCGGCGCTCCGAACGCTCGACGCCGTCGGCCCCCTCGACCGGCCCCGCCGCCTCCCCCGGACTGCGTTGGTCGAGGTGTCCCTGCAGGAGCTTGCGCATCAAGTCCTGGCCCCGCCGGTGCAGCTCCCGTTCGAGGTCGCTCTCACTCATCTGCTGGGCCTCGCGCGAAGAGAGGTAGGTCTTGGTCTCCGAGAAGACCGCCTCCGCCGTCGCATACGGCGTCGGGGCGGGTGGAGCGGCACGGGGCGGAACAACGCGCATGGCTCAACGCTCCCGCAGCCGCCGCTGCGCATCCCGAACCACAGGATAGACCAGAACCGTCTTGGGCGCCTCACCCCCGCGGCGCCCGTACCGGTCCATGCGCCCGCGACCGCTCGTGGCCCCCAACACCACCCAGTTGGCGGCGCGGTAGCACCCGCCGTGGTGGCGGCGGGGGTCCACCAGCGTCTCCACCAGCCACGGCGACAGGCCGTAGCGGCGCGGCCAGTCCGCCGCCATGCGCACGAGGCCGCGCGACAGCACCGCGCTCGCGAGGTTCTTCACCTCGACCCACGGCAGCAGCAGAAAGCGGCTGTTGTTGACCACGTGCTGCAGATTCCGCGCCCGTGTCGCGTCGTCCCAGCCCACCCAGCGGTCGCGCGCCGCCATCCGCCACGCCGGGCTGGAGAACTGCAGGCACCCCACCACCGCCCGCGCCGGCCTCGACGCGAACACCAGATAGCGCAGGTGCGCCCCGAACGGAACCCGGTGCCCGATGTCGTGGTAGCGCCCCACCAGCTCCCGGAACAGCAACCGCTGGGCGGGCTCGCGCACCCGCTCGACAGCCAGCGGCTCGATGTCGCGCACGCTGCCGACGAGCCGGGACCCTGGCTCGCCCGCCGCCGTCCGGGGCACCCGGGTCACCGAACCCGCTGCACGGCCCCGGCGCTTGCCGGGCAGGGCCAGCGCCCCGTCCGCGTCCAGCCGCTCCAGGAACTCCCGGCACTCGCGGGCCTTCAGCCGTCCGTTGGGGCGCCGCCACCGCAACAGCTCGCACACGGTGCGCGCCAGCTCCATCCGGCTCAAGCCCGGACAGTCGCGCACGACCTCGCGGACCAGCGTCATCTCTCGCTCGCTGAACGCGCGCCCCGAGAACCTCGTCGTGGCGGTGGCCATCGCAGGACGTCCCTCCAGGACACCGTACCAGAACGCCGGACGAATGTCCAGGGGGAGCCGCGGCAGAGGAGGGACCGAGCGCCCGGTGTGGGCTCGCATGGGTCTGGCGGGTCCGGGAAGGGGGTGGGAAATGCTGTACCTCCGCCAAGCGTGCCGAGGCGAGAGAGCCCAGGAGCGCAAATGCCTATGAATCAGTGAGTTAGCTCTCTACACAGAAGAGCCGCACCCATTCCATTTCGCGCGCGTCGATGGCGAGAGCGGGTTGCCATCGGATGCGGTGCTGGCTTTTCCGTTCCTGAACGACCAACGATTCAGAGAAGCGATCGTGCTGCTCCCGCGAGAAGGTGGGAAGTGGGCGATCCTCGGATGGGGTTATTCACCCAGATGATCGTGGTCGTCGGCCGACATACGAACCGGATCGTTCGCATGGCGCGTTCTCTCATTGTCGTACTGGCGTTGAGTTCGTTGATCGTGCCCGTCATCACCTCCAGCGACCGGACGGTCATCGTGGCCTTCAGAGGCCGCCACACGGATCCGCCGGGCACGGCGGGAATGGACCATCTCGCTGCGAGCTTGTCCATCGCCCGCATCAACAATCAGCCATTCTCGATCCGCGTCTTCGGGCATTCCGAGCGTGAGCGAGCTTTCGATTTTGTTCGCAGCTTTACCGACCGGGGCTGTCTGATCGTACTCGGCCACAGCCTGGGAGGTAATGCCGCCACGAGACTCGCAGGTGAGCGCCTGATACCAGCCGGGATCGACGTAGACCTGTTGATCCAACTCGATTCCGTAGGGCTCCACGACCACCAGCTACCAGAGGGTGTCCAGGGAGTGAACTACTTCCAGCATCCCAACTGGGGGTTCCTGGTCCAAGAGTCCGTCGAGGGGTCGAGGCCTGTCCCTGTCGAGCAGACTTACGGTGTGTCCGACGACATCGTCACGCACACGACCATCGACGATCCGCTCTTCGGCTTTACCGAAGCACACTACGAGAGACACTTTGGGTCTCAGCCGGATCTCCATGCTCGGATCAACGACAACGTTGAGGCAGCATGTTCGTCGCCGTGACACATCCGGGTGGGCGTTCAACCTTCCAGACCGCGCCCGGGACGACGCCAACCACCGCTTCCTCAAGGAGCGTGACCGCCTCGCGGGGGCATCCGTCAACGGCATCCAGATGATCGAGACGCTGAAGGCGGGCGGAACCGAGGGCGACTTCTTCGCACGCTGGTCGGGCCTGCACGTCAACGCGCTCGACGCGCAACAGCGACTCGGCGTCGTGACCATGCTCGCCAACACGGCCCCGCCGTTGCTCCTCGCCGCGAGCGTCATCGCCGTGCTCGGCGCAGGCGGCCCTGAGGCGCATCAACGCGACACACCTGGGGGTAGACTATAACCGGTCTCGGGAACGATCTGCGAGATCTGCGAGCATCTGGTGACTGAAGCTGCGCGACGAGAAACGGGCGTCCTGTTTCTCTGCGTGGCCAACTCCGCCCGCAGCCAGATGGCGGAGGGGCTCGCGCGGGCGCGGTTCGGGCCGCGGGCGCGGGTGGCGAGCGCGGGGTCGTCGCCGACGGCCGTCAATCCCCTGGCTGTCGCGGCCCTCGACGAGGTGGGGATCGACATCCGCGGGCAGCGGTCGACGGCCGTCGACGACGTCGACCCGGCGGCCGTCGATGTGGTGGTGACGCTGTGCGCCGAGGAGGTCTGCCCGGTGTTCCCCGGGCGGGTGCGGCGGCTGCACTGGCCGCTGCCGGATCCGGCGGGGGCGTCGGGATCGGACGCCGAGCGGCGGCAGCGGTTCCGGTCGGTCCGCGACGAGATCGCGCGGCGGCTCGCCGACCTCGACCCCCTGGTGGCCCGCCCGTCGTCGCCACCGGCTCCGCTCGGCGCCCAGCAGCAGTCCGGCGACGGCTGAACCATGTTCCTTCCTCTCGGCGACGAGCCGAACCCACGCGGGACGCCGGTCGTCACCTGGACCCTCATCGGGGTCAACGCGGCGGTCTTCCTGGTCGTGACGCTGCCCCTGAGCGGCCTGCGACCGGCCTTCGACGACCCGGCTCTGGGCGAGTACATCCGGGCGATCTACCCCCGGCTCTCCAGCCGCATGGCCCTCGAGGCGCTGCTGCAGCAGGTGTCGGCCTATGACCTCGTCGTCTTCGCGCACGGCTTCCGCCCCGCGGATCCGAGCGTGTCGGCGCTCGTCACCTCCATGTTCCTCCACGGCGGGTTCCTTCACCTCGCCGGCAACATGCTGTTCCTGTGGATCTACGGCGACAACGTGGAGCACCGCCTGGGACGGTGGCGCTATCTCGCCGCCTACCTCGGCGCCGGCGTGCTGGCGACGCTCTCGCACGCGGTCCTCGATTGGGGCTCGGACCTGCCCATGGTCGGGGCCTCGGGCGCCGTTTCGGGCGTACTCGGGTTCTATTTCGTCTGGTTCCCGCGCAACCGCGTCCGGTTGTGGATCATGTTCTTTCCGTTCTTCATGAACGTCGTTCACGCTCCCGCGCGGCTCGTGCTCGGCGTCTACCTCGTCGTCGACAACCTGCTGCCGCTGCTGGCGGCGAGCGGAACCGGGGGCGGCGGCGTCGCCTACGGCGCGCACATCGGGGGCTTCGTCGGCGGGCTCGTGGCCGCGTTGTGGAGCCGGCGGCGTGAGGTCCACGCGCCGCCGGCTGAATATGCCCCGAACGAACCCCTCATCGACGCGGACCCGACGACGACCCGCGGCATCCGCCAGTTGATCGAGGCCGGCGAGCACGAGGCGGCGGCCGCCGCCTACTTCCGGCTCAGCCCGGCTCGCTCGGTGCGGCTGCTCATGCCGCGCGACTCCCTCGAGTTCGGCCGCTGGCTGGCGAACCACGACCATCCCGACGCCGCGCTCGTCGTCTACCAGCGGCACCTCCGCGACTACCCGCTCGGCCCGTACCTGGCCGAGGCCCACCTCGGGGCAGGGCTCGTGCAGCTCTACGCGCGCGACCAGCCGACCGCGGCCTACCAGCACCTGATGGCGGTGCTCGACGCCGACCCGCATCCCGAGACGGAGACGTTCGCGCGTCGCGCCCTGGCGGACATCGCCAGGCAGTGATCGGGCCGGCCGCCGCGCCGGCACGGCAGCCCGGCGCCGCCGCCGCACCCGGCGGTGCGAACTCTCGGTCGCGGCGCTGGACGTCGGCGCGAACCGGCCGTCTCCCGAGCCCTGCGACGGCTCGCGGCCGCCAACCCGCGCTCGGGTGACGCGGCCATCCACGGATCGCCCGACGCGCGCGCATAACGTCGGATCACGCCTCCCGCCCGACAATTCCGTAGATTCGCGACCTCGGGCGAATCGTCTCACCACATGGTATTCCCCCGGATTCATTAGCCGTTTCGCACGTGCAGGCGCGAGCGGCAGATGTGGCCCGATACTTGCTTGCATAACAAGACGATGAAGAGGGATGCAGCCCTGCCGCGACTGCGTCGACGTGCATGCCGCGGCGACCGGCGCGGGTCGGAGTCTCCGCCGTAGCCCGGCCGGACTCCTGGAGGGTTGGTTGGCCGCCCAGCGGAACCGAACGCGACGATGGCCGGCTGGCGTCGGAGATGTGCGAGGAGGATCGAGATGAAGCTGATCAGCGCAATCATCAAGCCACATGTACTTGATGACGTGAGAGACGAGCTCGCCAAGGCGGGGGTCCAGGGTCTGACCGTGACCGAGGTCAAGGGCTTCGGGCGCCAGAAGGGCCATACCGAGGTCTACCGGGGCGCGGAGTACACGGTGGACTTCGTTCCCAAGGCGAAGCTCGAGACGGTGGTGGCGGACGACCTCGTCGAGGCGGCCAGCAACGCCATCACCCAGGCCGCCCGGACGGGGTCCATCGGCGACGGCAAGGTCTTCGTGAGCGATATCGGCCAGGCGGTCCGCATCAGGACCGGCGAGATCGGCGACGACGCGCTGTGACCCGGCGTCCCCGAGGTTGGACAAGACTGCAAACGGAAGGAAGACACCAATGACGAATATGTTGCCGCGGCGGATCGGTCGCTACGCGCTGTTGTTCCTGGGCCTCGTACTGGCGCCGAGCGTGGCGTTCGCGCAGGACGAGGTCTCGCCGGAGATGTTCACCGTCAACAACACCTGGATGCTCGTCGCCACCTTCCTGGTGTTCGTCATGCACCTCGGCTTCGCGGCGCTCGAGAGCGGCATGACGCGAGCCAAGAACACGGTCAACATCCTGTTCAAGAACACCGCGATCATCGCCATCGGGCTGCTGACCTACGCCGCCGTGGGATTCAACCTGATGTACCCCGGGGACTTCAGCCTCGGCGAGTTCTTCGGGTTCGCGGGTTTCGGGCTCGACCCCGGCGCCGAAGGCAACACGTCGGCGTACAATCCGGGTTACACCTACTATACGGACTTCATCTTCCAGGGCATGTTCGCGGCGACGGCCGCCACAATCGTGTCGGGGGCAGTGGCCGAGCGGATAAAGCTGGGTTCGTTCCTGGTCTTCACCACGGTCTACGTCGCGTTCATCTACCCCGTCGCGGGCTCCTGGAAGTGGGGCGCGGGCTGGCTCGACCAGATGGGTTTCTACGATTTCGCCGGGTCGACCCTCGTGCACTCCGTCGGCGGCTGGGCCGCCCTCGCCGGCGTCATCGTCCTCGGCCCCCGGCTCGGCAAGTACGTCGACGGCAACATCCGGCCCGTCGCGGGGCACAGCATGCCCCTGGCGACGATCGGCGTGTTCCTGCTGTGGCTGGGCTGGTACGGGTTCAACGGCGGGTCGGTGCTGAGCGCCGACCCCGGCCTGGTGTCGCTCGTGTTCGTCACCACGTCGCTCGCTGCGGCGGCCGGCGTCATCGGGGCGATGGCCGCGTCGTGGGGGCTGCAACACAAGCCCGACCTCAGCATGGTGCTCAACGGCTCGCTGGCCGGCCTCGTCGGCATCACCGCCGGCGCGGACACCGTGGGGGTCATGTCGGCCGTCGTCATCGGGTTCGTGGCCGGTCTCATCGTCGTCGCCTCGGTGCTGGCGCTCGACCGGGCCAAGCTCGACGATCCAGTGGGGGCCATCTCCGTCCACCTCGTCTGCGGCGTCTGGGGCACCCTCGCGGTCGGGATCTTCAGCACCAACGCGGAACACGCCTTCCTGACCCAGCTCATCGGCGTCCTCGCCTACGGCGTGTTCTGCTTCGTCACGGCGTTCGCCATCTTCTTCGCGCTCAAGGCGGCGCTCGGGCTGCGGGTGGATCCGGAAGAGGAACGCATGGGCCTCGACGTGGGCGAGCACGGCATGGAAGCCTACGGCGGATTCCAGATCACCCAGGCGTAGGAGTCTGCGCCGCAGAGCGGCGATGCGCGAGGGTTGGTTGGGGCGCCCGGCGGAGCCGACGGCGACAATGGGCGCCCCGCTTCACAACCCGCCGCGGCGCCGAGGACATCGGAGGCCGCGGCAACGATTTGACCGTCACCAATGTGACAGAGTATTTCGGATCAGAACAGAGAGGAATCGAAGAGGATGACTTGGACCTGCACACGCGCCATCGCGAGAGACCTGACCCGGGGTGTAGCGGCCGCAACCGCGGCTGCGTTTCTGCTCGCCACCCCGGCCGCCGCGCAGAACGACGGCAACATATCGATGAGCGCCGGGACGGACATCGTCAACCAGTACTACTTCCGCGGCATCGTTCAGGAGACCAGCGGCTTCATCATGCAGCCGTTTCTCGACGCCAGCATCTCGTTCGGCGCCGCCTCGATAACGGCGGGCACGTGGAGCAGCCTGCACTCGGCCGGCGACGCCGGCTTCGCCGGCGCGCCCGAGAGCTTCTACGAAACGGACTTCTACGCCGGCATCGGCGGCGCCGCCGGGCCCGTCGGTCTCGACATCACCTACACGGCGTACATGAGTCCGCGCGGAAGCTGGGGTACGACCAAGGAGGTCGCGTTCGGACTGAGCGTCGACAACCCCGTGGCCCCCTACGCGACGTTCGCGTTCGAAACCGCCGGCGGCGCAGACGGCTTCGACAAGGGCGGCTACTTCGAGCTCGGCATCGAGCCGGCGGCGCCGCTCGAGGACGCGCCGGTCAGCCTGTCGTTCCCGGTGACGCTAGGCCTGAGCCTGAACGACTACTACCAGTATCAGGCGCTGGCCGAGGGTCACCACGAAGACGACGGACACGACCACGACGAGGAAGAGCACTATGAGCTCCACTCCGGCGGGACTTTCGGCTTCTTCAGCATCGGCGCCTCGCTCGGCATCCCCCTGAACGTCGGCGAGGAGTTCGGCGAGTGGGGGCTCGCCCTCGGCGTCAACATGCTCAGGCTCGGCGAAGGCGCGAAGGCCATCGACGGCGGCGACAGCAGCACGAAGATCCTGGCGCTCTTCGGTCTGAGCGTCGGCTACTGACGAGAGACGCAACCACGCCGGGGACGTCGGCAAGCGGAAGGCCCCGTGCAACACCCCGACAGCCCGCGCCGTGCGGCGCCGGCTGTCGGGCCGACGCCTCGCCGCGTTCCTGATCTGAACGACCCCCGTGCCCAGACGGCGCGACGACCGGGGGGGCGGCGCCCGCGGAGCCGCTCGCCCGAAGCCCGCGGCGTCCGGAGGGGGACATCGCTGCATCGCCTGGCATCGCCACCGCGCATGGACACGTCTGATAGCATGTCTCGTTTGCGGACAGTCGCAAGGCAGCCGGCGCCGAACCGGAACCGGACCGAGCTGCCCGTGCTCGACGTCGCGGGGCGCGCGACGCGCCCACGCACCGACCGCGCGTTGTCGCGCATGTTGCCGGCGGGGCGTCCCGCTCCCGGAACGAGCTTCCAGAACACGGTCCGGCGCCGTGCCGCCCGGCCGCGCGGTTCCGAATCGATGACCAGCACTTCCCCCGGCGCCGGGCCCGCGCAAGGACAGTCGCCGGCGGATACCCTCCGGGCGGCGCGCGACCGCTACGAGGCGGACATCCGGCAGGCGCGCGGGGGGCGGTTGGCCGCGCGCGAGTACACCGCCGCGGTGGACGGCCTGCTCGCCGACATCCTCGCCGGGGCCGGCGACCGGCCCGGGGTCTCGACCGACG
Source organism: Vicinamibacterales bacterium (assembly GCA_965199675.1). Taxonomy (GTDB): domain Bacteria; phylum Acidobacteriota; class Vicinamibacteria; order Vicinamibacterales; family UBA8438; genus JAJEEA01. Next base: position 31,418 of record CBDATI010000023.1, read on the forward strand.
CCGTCGCGCTGGTGGCGATCGGCGGCTACGGGCGCCGCCACCTCTGCCTGCACTCGGACATCGACCTCCTGATCCTGTTCGACGGCCGGATCGCCGCCGCCCAGGAACGGCTGGCCAAGGCCCTGCTCCACGCCCTGTGGGACCTCGGCTTCGACGTCGGCCACCAGGTGCGGCAGGTCGGCGAGCTGGAGCACGTGGAGACCGACAATCCGGAGTTCCTGGTCTCCGTCTCCGACGCGAGGTTCGTGGCCGGCGATGCGACGGTCTTCGACGGGCTCGCCGCCAGGGTCCTCGACACCGGATCGCCGTGGCGCGCGGCGACCACCGACGCGCTGCGGGAGCTGGTGGCGGAACGGCACCGGCGCTACAACCACACCATCTACCATCTCGAGCCGGACATCAAGGAGGCCCCCGGCGGCCTGCGCGACCTGTCCGCCATCAGGACCCTGACCGCGCTGACCCCGGCCGACGCCGACGGGGCCGCTTCCCTCATTGCGGGCCGCCACGACGAAGCCCTCGACGAGGCCGAGGAGTTCCTGCTGCGCATCCGGTCGATGGTGCATCTCGACAACAAGCGCGACCAGAACATCCTGAGCCACGAGCACCAGGAGACGGTGGCCGAGCGCTTCGGCGCGCCGGGGACGAAGGCGCGGGCGGTGGAGGCGCTGATGAGCGTCTACTTCCACCACGCGCGCATCGTGTCGCGCGTGGTGTCGCGGGTCATGGAAGGCACCGGCCCGGCCCCGGTCCCGGTCCTCGCCGGGGCGGTCGCGGACAACATCGAGCGCCGGCAGGACGGAGTCGGCTTCATCGACACGGTGCGCGCGTCACTGCAGCCGCGCACGTGGCTCTCCGTCTTCCAGGCGGCCATCGATGCCGGCTGCGCGGTGGCCCCTGACACGCTCACGTTCATCGAGCGCCACAACGACTGCTACACCTCGGAGCAGTTCTTCCCGGACAAGGCCGAGTGCGAGGGGTTCCTGCGGTTCCTGAAGCCGAGGTCGGGCCTCTACGACCGGCTGTCGGAGATGCACGAGAACGGCCTGCTCGGACGCATGTTCCCCGAGTTCCGGAAGATCTACTGCCGCGTCATCCGCGACTTCTACCACAAGTACACGGTCGACGAGCACACCTTCGTGACCATCCGCAACCTCTCGGACCTGACCGATCCCGACTCGTGCCCGCCGTCGCGGCGACGCTTTTCCGGCGCCCTCGCGGAGCTGGAGGAACCCGAGCTGATCGTGCTCGCGCTGCTCTTCCACGACGTCGGCAAGTGGACCAACAAGAACCACGCGGAAGAGAGCGTCCGCATGGTCGCAGGCCCCCTGCACCGACTCCGGATCCCTCCGCAGGCGGTCCGCACCGTGGAGTTCCTCATCCGTCATCATCTGGCGATGTCGCAGAACGCGTTCCGGCGCGACACCCAGGACCCCGAGGTGCCCCGGCAGTTGGCGCGGCTGGTCGGCACCGAGGACCGGCTGCGGATGCTGTGCCTGCTGACCCTGGTCGACATTCAGGGCACCACACCGGAGACCCTGACGCCCTGGAAGGAAGAGCTCCTCTGGCACCTGTACGTCGACACCTACAACCACCTGACCCTGGGCTACGGCGACGAGGTGATCGCGAAGGACGAGAAGGACGAACAGAGCGTGGCCGCTCTCCTGGCCGGCCGGCCAGCGGAGATCACCGAGGAGCAGACCACTCGCTTCCTCGACGGTCTGCCCCGGCGCTACCTGCGCCTCGTCGATCCCGGGCGGGTGTACGACCACATCCTGCTGTCCCGAGATCTCGAGCCCGACGGGGTGCGCGTCGACCTCAAGCGGAAGGACGAGGTGTGGGAACTCGACGTCGTCACCCGGGACCGCCCGCGCATCTTCTCGAAGATCTGCGGCGTGCTGTCCTACTTCGGCATGGACATTCTCCGCGGCCAGGCGATGAGCAACCGCGAGCGGGTGGTGCTCGACCTGTTCCGCTTCGTCGACGCCGACAAGTTCCTCGCCCTCAACGAATCGGGCCCGGCCGATCTCACACGCCTGCTGCAAGAGGTCCTGACCGGCGCCGTCGATCTCGAGTCCATGCTGAAAGGGCGCGAAGCGGCGGCGCGCGCGCGGCGGCGCCGGGTGCCCAACGTGGTGCACTTCGACCACTTCTACTCGGACCGGTACACCGTTCTGGAGGTCGGCGGCGCCAACCAGTGGGGCCTGCTGCACCGCATCAGTCGGGTCATCTCCGAGCACGACTGCGACATCGACCTGGTGCTGATCTCCACCGAGGGCGACCGCGCGACCGACGTGTTCCACCTGACGCGCAACGGCGGAAAGCTGTCGATGGACATGGAGCACTCGCTGCGCACCGACCTGGAGGCGGCCCTCGGCATGGGGGAAGTGGCATGAACCGCGCGCCGCGCGCAGGCAGTTGACGGCATCGAACCGGGGATTCGAAGGGCGACGACCGAATCCCGTCCAAGAGGCGAAACGTCGCGAAGAACGGTGATTCAGGAGGACACACGGATGACAGCGAACGACGTGATGCAACTGATCAAGGACAAGGGGATTCAGGCGGTCGATCTCCGGTTCATCGACCTGCCAGGTCTGTGGCAGCACTTCACCGTCTCGGCGAAAGAGTTCGAGGCGGACGTCTTCGAAGAAGGCATCGGATTCGACGGGTCGAGCATCCGCGGGTTCCAGGCGATCCAGGAAAGCGACATGCTGCTGTTCCCCGACGCCTCGACCGCTTTCGTCGACCCGTTCTTCGAACGGCCGACGCTGAACATCATCTGCAACATCAAGGACCCCATCACCGGCGAATCGTACTCGCGCGACCCCCGCTACGTCGCGCAGAAGGCCAACGCCTACCTGAAGAGCACCGGGATTGCCGACACCGCGTACTTCGGCCCCGAGCCGGAGTTCTTCATCTTCGACGACATCCGGTTCGGACAGAGCTACCAGCACGGGTTCTACCATATCGACGCCGCCGAGGGCTTCTGGAACTCCGGCCGCGACGAGCAGCCCAACCTGGGATACAAGCCGCGCTACAAGGAGGGCTACTTCCCGGTTCCGCCGATGGACAGCCACCAGGACCTGCGGACCGAGATGATGCTCGAGCTCGAGAAGGTCGGGGTGGAGGTCGAGGTGCACCACCACGAGGTGGGGACGGCGGGGCAGGCCGAGATCGACATGCGGTTCGACTCGCTGGTCAACATGGGCGACAAGCTCATGAAGTACAAGTATGTCGTCAAGAACGTGGGGCGGCGGCACAACAAGACCGTGACCCTGATGCCCAAGCCGATCTTCCAGGACAACGGCTCGGGCATGCACGTTCACCAGAGCCTGTGGCTGAACGGGAAGAACATGTTCTTCGAGGCTGACGCCTATGCCGGACTCAGCAAGACGGCGCTGCACTACATCGGCGGCATCCTGAAGCACGCCGGCGCCCTGCTGGCGTTCTGCAACCCGACCACCAACTCGTACCGGCGACTCGTTCCCGGCTACGAGGCGCCCATCAACCTCATCTACTCGATGCGCAACCGCAGCGCCGCCGTCCGCATCCCCGTCTACTCGGGGAGCGAGAAGGCGAAGCGCATCGAGACCCGCTTCCCCGACCCGACCTGCAACGGCTACCTCGCGTTCAGCGCCCTGCTCATGGCCGGCCTCGACGGCATCCAGAACGCGATCACGCCGATGGGGCCCCTCGACAAGGACCTCTACGACCTGCCGCCCGAGGAGCACGCGAAGATTCCGAGCACCCCGGGCAGCCTCGCAGAGGCCCTCGACGCGCTTCAGGCGGACCACGAGTTCCTGCTGAAGGGCGACGTCTTCACGCAGGACCTCATCGATACCTGGCTCGATTACAAGCGCGGCGAGGTCGACGCCATCCGCCTGCGGCCCCATCCGTGGGAATTCGCGATGTACTTCGACATCTAGCCCGCAGAGCGTCGCCGGCGGCGCTCGCCGCCCGAGCGACCCGGCCAGAATGTGCACCGTTCCACGGCGCAGTCTCCGGCCGCCAGCCGCCGTCCTGCCCGGAACGTCCGGGATCGGCGAATCGGAAATCGGCAGGGGCCGCCGGCGCAGACCGGCGGCCCCGTTTCGTTTCCGACCGACCCTCCCGTTTGATACACTTCGAACCATGCCTGACGCCGTCGCGCCCGCCGCCGGGAAGACCCGGCTTCCCTGGTCGCTTCGGAAAATCCTCCGCCTGCACACGAACCAGCCCTGACCCTCGCAGCCATCCGCTCACCAACGCCAGCGATCGCATGACCATACAGGCCGCCGTCCCCACCGTGCCGTTCTGGGTGAACGGCCGCCGGGTCGCTCCCGCCGGTGGTCGGGAAGGGATGGTCACGGACTCGGCGACGGGGCGCCCGGTGCGCACGGTGCCGTTCGCCACCGACGACGACGTCGACGCCGCGGTGCGGGATGCCCGCGCCGCCTTCCCCGCGTGGCGGGACACGACGCCGCTCCGGCGGGCGCGCATCCTCATGCGCTTCCGCGACCTCCTCGATCAGCACAAGGGCGACATCGCGCGGGTCATCACCGAGGAGCACGGCAAGACGCTGGCCGACGCGGCCGGCTCGGTGCAGCGCGGCCTCGAAGTGGTCGAGTTCTCGACCGGCATCCCCCACCTGCTGAAGGGCGAGCACGCGGAGGATGTGGGGGCCGGCGTCGACTCCCACAGCACGCGCCAGCCCCTGGGTGTCTGCGTGGGGATCACGCCGTTCAACTTCCCCATCATGTGCCCGCTGTGGATGGCCCCGGTGGCCCTCGCCTGCGGCAACACGTTCGTGCTGAAACCTTCCGAGAAGGACCCGTCGGCGAGCATGATGACGGCCGAACTGCTGCACGAGGCCGGCCTGCCCCCCGGCGTCTTCAACGTCGTGCACGGCGACCGGGAGGCCGTCGACGCGCTGCTGACGCATCCCGACGTGGCCGCCGTCTCGTTCGTCGGGTCGACGCCGGTCGCCCGGCACGTCTACGAGACGGCCACTGCGCACGGCAAGCGGGTCCAGGCCCTCGGCGGCGCCAAGAACCATGCCGTGGTGCTGCCGGACGCCGATCTCGACGCGGCGGCCGACGCCCTCATCGGCGCCGCCTACGGCTCGGCCGGCGAGCGCTGCATGGCCATCTCGGCGGTGGTCGCGGTCGGCGAGGCGGGAGACGGCATCGTGCCGCGCATCCGCGAGCGGGCCGGCGCGTTGCGGGTCGGCCCCGGCGACCGCGACGGCGTCGACATGGGTCCCCTCATCACCCGCGAGCATCTCGACCGCGTCGCCGGCTACGTCGACCTCGGCGAACGCGACGGGGCCGAACTGGTGCTCGACGGGCGCGGCCGGCGGGTCGAGGGCGGCGAGGACGGTTTCTTCCTGGGACCGACCCTGTTCGACCGGGTGACGGTCGAGATGCCCATCTACCGCGACGAGATCTTCGGGCCGGTGCTGGTGGTGTTGCGCGCCGACACCTACGACGATGCGATCGACATCGTGAACCGGAACCCCTACGGCAACGGGACCGCCGTGTTCACCCGCTCGGGCGACGCGGCGCGCCGGTTCGCCCGCGAGATCCAGGTCGGGATGGTCGGCATCAACGTCCCGATTCCGGTCCCGATGGCGTTCTTCTCGTTCGGCGGGTGGAAGGGGTCGCTGTTCGGCGACCTCCACGTGCACGGCGAGGATGGGGTCAGGTTCTACACCCGCACGAAGGTCGTCACCACCCGGTGGCCGGACCGGCGCGAAGCGGTGAGCCTGAGCATGCCCACCCTGAAGTAGGGGACAGCGCAGCGGGACAGTCCCCGCGCCTCCCGGGGACGCCGGGACGGCCGGTCGGGACGGCGGCGGCGGCGCCGCGAGGGCGGTGTTCAACGGACCGGGCTCCGCGGCGTGTTGCCGGGCGGGGTGGGCGGCAACCGGCGCCGGACAGGCGATTGCCCCAGGAGAGACCCGATGGCTGATTCGCAGGCAAGCAACCGATGGCTCCCGCTGGTCGGGGGCACGATGCTCAACGTCGTGCTCGGCTCGTTCTACGCGTGGAGCGTCTTCGTGCTCCCGCTCGAGGGAGAGTTCGGCTGGGCCCGCGAGCAGACGTCGACGACCTTCAGCATCGGCATCTTCACGATGGCGGTGACGTTCGTCCTCGCCGGGCGCCTGCACGCCACTGTCGGGTTCCGCACGTTGGCCGCCATCGGCGGGCTCCTCTTCAGCGGGGGGTTCTTCCTCGCGAGCTACACGACGTCGCTGGCGTGGCTGTACATCACCTACGGGCTCATCGCCGGGGCGGGCAACGGCATCGGCTACTCGATCGCGATACCCGTCGTCTCGAAGTGGTTCCCCGACCGGCGCGGACTCGCCATCGGCATCGCGGTCGGCGGCTACGGCGCCGGGTCGGGCATCTTCGGGCCGATCGCCGACGAGCTGCTCATCCCCGGGTCGGGATGGGAAGCGACCTTCCGCCTCTACGGCGTCATCTTCTTCATCATCTCCATGGCGGGGGCATGGCTGCTCAAGCCAGCCCCCGACGGCTACGCCCCCGAGGGCTGGGACCCGAGCCAGCTCAAGGCCGCGGTGACCCGGGCCGCGCGCGACTTCACGCCGTCGGAGATGCTGCGGGGCAGCGCGTTCTACTTCCTGTTCCTCGCCTACTTCTTCGGCGCCATCGCGGGACTGGGGCTGATCAGCCAGCTCGTCCCGTTCGGCACCGAGGCGGGCATCACCAGCGTGGCCCTGATCGGGCTCGTCGTCGGAGCCGTCGGCAACACCGTGGGGCGGGTGCTCTCGGGAGCGATGTCGGACAACCTCGGGCGGCTGAACGTGCTGCGGCTGATGGTGCTGGTGTCGGCGGCGGCGATGCCCCTGCTCTATCTGCTCGGCTCGACCGTGGCGTTCTTCGTGCTCGGGGTCTTCGTCGTCTACTTCTGCTACGGCGCCCTGCTCGCGGTGTTCGCCGCGACCTCCGCCGACTTCTACGGCACGAAGCACCTCGGGGTGAACTACGGGCTGCTGTTCCTGGCGTGGGGCCTCGCCGCCGTGGTCGGGGCGCGGCTCGCGGGCCTCGTGTTCGACACCTTCGGCAACTACCAATGGGCGTTCTTCGGGGCGGCGGTGCTGTCGATCGGCTCGCTCGTCTGTCTGTACCTGGCGAAGGCCCCGGTGGCGGAAGAGGCGGCCTGACCCTGACGGCCGTGGCGACGGCTCCCGCGGCCCGCCGACCGACGATGCAGCCCGACTCCACGGACCTCCGCGCGGCCCCGGGCCGCGTTGGCGGTCCCGCCGGCGCGAGACCTTTCTGCGACGCGAGTCTCTAGACGACCTTCTATCCCATGTCCGCGATCATCCAGCTCATCGGCAACCTCGGCGAGAGCCTGTCCCGCTTCACCCAGCGCTGGATACCCGACTCGTGGGTGGTGTGCATGTCGCTGACGGTGCTGGCGATGCTGCTCGCCATGTTCGGGGCGGGGGCCGGCCTCAACGAGACGGTGCTGGCGTGGGGCGGCGGCATGTGGGCGCTGCTTGAGCTGGCCATGCAGTTCGCCATCGCCCTCATCGCGGCGCACGCCTGCGTGTCGTCGCGGCCCGCGTTCCGGTTCCTCGACTGGCTCGCGAGCCGCCCCGACGTCGACCGGCCGGTGCAGGCGGTGGTGCTGCTGGGGGTCTTCTCGATCGTCGTCGCCTACTTCAACTGGGCTGCGAGCGTGGTCGCCTCGGCCCTCTTCCTCCCCTTCGTGGCCCGGCGGAACCCGCGGGCGGACATCCGCATCCTGATCGCGGCCGGCTACCTCGGCCTCGGCACCGTCTGGCACGGCGGGCTCTCCGGGTCGGCCCCCCTCATCATGGCCACCGCCGGGAACCCGATCACCACGCCCCCGCCCGGCGCCGAGCCCCTCGTCGATCGGCTGCTGCCGGTGACCGAGACTCTCTTCAACACGTTCAACCTGGTCTACCTCGCCGTCGTCGCCGTCGTCGCCGTCGGCATGGTCGCCGTGCTGCACCCGCGCCGCAACGCGCGCACACTGACCGAGGACGAGCTGGCCCGGATCATGCCCGTGATGCCCGAGGAGACCGAGCCCACGACCCCGGCCGCGGGCATCGAGGCGTTCCCGGGGTGGATCTTCCTCGCCGTGATCCTGATCGGCTATCCCCTCGGACACGCCATCGTGACCGAGGGGTTCGGGGCGAGCTGGACCATCAACGCCTACAACGCGGTGTTCCTGATGGGGGCGATGCTGCTGCAGCGGCGGCCCGCGAACCTCGTGCGGGCGTTCGGCAACGGGGCGCGGACCGCGTCGGGAGTCATCCTCCAGTTCCCGTTCTACGCGGGCATCTTCGGCGTCATCAACGGCACCGGCCTCGGCGACTGGCTCGGCGGGCTCTTCGTGCAGGTGGCGACCACCGACACCTATCCGCTGATCGTCTACATCTACTCGGGCATCGTGAACGTGTTCGTCCCCTCCGGCGGCTCCAAGTGGCTGATCGAGGCCCCCTATCTGCTGCCGGCGGCCCGCGACCTCGCGGTCTCACCGACCACCACCCTGCTCGCCTACTGCTACGGCGACTCGACCAGCAACCTGATCCAGCCGTTCTGGGCGATACCCATCCTGACCGTGACGCGGATGAAGTTCGGCGACGTGCTCGGCTACAGCGGCCTCGTCGCGGTGGTCCTGTTCCTCGTCACCGCGGTGGCGATGCTGCTGGTGCCGTCGACGCTCTGACCCCACAGCCCGTGGAGAAGAGCGGCGAGGCGCCCGCCTCACGAGTCGGGGCGCATCGCCGCGGGTCCAGATAATCTGAGAGTCCCCCGGTAGACCGCCCCTGCTGGCCAAGCGTCCGAGCGTCGTGGTTTGTCGCAAGGGGCCAACCTTGACGCTCCCACGGGCCGAGGCCATACTGGGCGGTATGGCCCTACCGAGGATAAAGTCGACGTATTCCCTGGACGTCGACTCGGTTCGCACGCTCGAGGCGTTGTCCGAGCGCTGGAACGTGTCCAAGTCGGAGGTCATTCGACGCTCCCTCCGCATGGCCGCGATGGCAGGCGGCAAGTCGCACAGCGAGCTCGCCCTCGAGGCGCTGAATCGCCTGCAGAACACTGTGCGCTCGCGCGGCGTGGATATCGACCAGTGGCTGGGAGACGTGAAGGCCGAGCGCAACGCGGCCGAGCCACGGATACCGCTCGCAGAGGGATGATCCACCTCGACACGAGCTTCCTCATCCTGGCCCTGAGACCGGGAACGGCGCAAGATCGCATGCTGCGGCGATGGCTGGCCGATCGCCGGCCGATCGCCGTGTGCTCCGTGGCCTGGGCGGAGTTTCGGTGCGGGCCCCTGGAGGCCTCGGAGTTGGCCGCGGCCGGCGCGATCATCGAGCGCCACCGTGCATTCACGAAGGACGACGCCGAAACGTCCGCGCAGATGTTCAACGCGACCGGGCGCCGGCGCGGTTCGATCGTCGACTGCATGATCGCCGCGGCGGCCGTCGCCGACGGTGCGACCGTCGCAACGGCAAACCCGGCCGACTTCGAGCGCCTGCGCGAGTTCGGGGTGATCACGGCGGAACCGTAGCCGGCTCCGCCGGAGGGCCGCGCCGTGAGCAGCCCGACCTCACATGCGCCGCCGCGGCACGGGCGGCGGCTACGACGGTCGGAGAGCCGCGCCGCGGGCAGTCCCGGCCTCGCGGTCGGGACCTCCACGACCGCTCTGCATCGTCACGCCGGCGGGGGCACGAACTGCGGCAGTACGTAGGCGAAGATCATCGTCACCACGGCCATCGTCAGGGCCAGGATGATGCTGTGCTTCAGCGTGATGCGGAACAGGCGCCCCTCCTGCGACGACGCCATGCCGGTGGCGGCGACGGCGACGGCGATGCTCTGCAGCGAGATCATCTTGCCCATGACCCCGGTGGCGGCGTTCGTCGATGCGGTCAGGATGGGGTTCAGCCCCAGGGCGTTGGCGGTGACCACCTGAAGCGTCCCGAAGAGCGCGTTCGACGACGTGTCGCTGCCGGTCAGGAACACGCCGGTCCAGCCGAGCATGGCGCTGAAGAACGGGAAGAGGGCCCCGGTCGCCGCGAAGGCCAGCCCCAGGGTGGAGGTCATGCCCGCGTAGTTCATGAGGAACGCGAGGGCGAGGACCGACGCGATGGTCAGCAGCGGCTTCTGGAGCTGCTTGAGCACCGCCGCCACGATGCCGTAGAACTTCCCGGCGGGCAGGCCGATGACCATGGACGCCGTGAATGCGGCGAGGAAGCACGACGTGCCGGCCGCAGACAGCCAGTTGAAGTTGTAGACCGCGGCGTACGGCGCCGGTTCGGGAATCAGCGGCGGCACGCGGGTGACGACGTCGTGCAGCAGCGGCACCGGGATCGTCGTGCCGACAGCGTTCAGCAGACCCTGGATGGGCGGGTAGCGCCACACGAGGACGAACGCCACGAGGAGCATGTAGGGCGTCCATGCCGACACCAGCTCGCCGGTCGTGTGGGTGCGCGACTGCGTCGTCGCCGCGACGTCGCCCTCGAGGCGGAACGGCTTTTCCGGGTGCCAGACCTTCATGGCCGCGACCATCGCGATCATCGCCGCGATCGACGCCAGGATGACCGCGAGAGCCGGCCCCAGGGTGTTGGTGACCGCGAACAGCACGACCGCGAAGGTCACCGCGCACGCCAGCACCTGCGGCAGCACCTCGAGAGACCGGCGGAACCCCGACATGACCACCACCATGTAGGCGGGGATGATGATGCCGATGAGCGCGCACAGCCGGCCCGTCATCGCGCTCAGGCCCGACTCGGGCAGCCCCGTGACCTGGGCGAGGGTCACGACGGGGATGCCGAGCGAACCGAACGCCACAGGCGCGGTGTTGGCGATGAGACAGATGAACGCGGCGTAGAACGGCGAGAACCCCAGCCCGGTGAGCATCGCGGCGGCGATGGCCACCGGCGTCCCGAAGCCGGCCGCCCCCTCGATGAAGCCCCCGAAGGCGAAGCCGATGAGCACCGCCTGCAGGCGGCGGTCGTCGCTGAGCGAGCCGATCGAGTCCTTGATGATCTCGAACCGGCCCGAATCGAGGGTCACCCGGTAGAGGATGAGCGACGCGATGACGATCCAGCCGATGGGGAACAGGCCGAACGCGGCGCCGTAGACCATCGCGGCCCCCGCCGGCACCACCGGCATGCCGTACACCCCCACCGCCAGCACCGCCGCCGCCCCGAGAGCGGTCAAACCGGCGATCCAGCCGGGCTTGCGGCGGACCCCCAGCATGTAGAAGAGGATGACAAGGGGAACGGCCGCGGCGATCGTCGAGTAGCCGAGACTGTCCGCGATGGGCGTGTAGTCCTGCTGCCAACTGCTCAACATGGTCGGTATCCGTCGTCAGGGGTGGCCGGCGCCGAGTGAATGCGCCACTTTAGCACGCCGGGACGGGGGGTTGCACAGCGCGCCAACCGCGGGCAGAACCCAGCCCAGGCGTACAAGCCGAGTCAGGCCCTCCTCGCCTCCCGCAGCGCGTGCGACGGATCCGCGCCTTTCCGGCGGCCTCCTCCAGCCAGCCGGAGTCCCTCTCGCTCCCGAGGCCCCGCAGCGCGTGCGACGGATCCGCGCCTTTCCGGCGGCCTCGAACCCGGGCCGGCGCCGCAGGCGTTGCCGGATCGCTTGCTCATCGCACGGCCCCTTCAGGCGCCCCGAAACGCCGCTTCCAGCGCGGCGACGTATCGCACTGCGGCCCCTTCAGGCGCCCCGAAACGCCGCTTCCAGCGCGGCGACGTCCAGCTTCCGCATCTGCATCATCGCCGCTCGCGCCCGCCCCGCAGCCTCCTGGTCGCCGTCGTTCAGCAGACGAACGGCCGCTCGGGGCACGATCTGCCAGGACACGCCGAAACGGTCGACGAGCCATCCGCACCGGCTCTCCCGGCCGCCATCGGCCGTCAGCGCCGCCCACAACCGATCCGTCGTCTCCTGGTCGCCGGTCGACACCGAGATGGAGGCCGCGGGGGTGTGGGTGTATTGCGGACCGCCATTGAGAATCATGTACGGCGCGCCGGCCAGGGAGAACTCGACGATGAGCGCAGGACCATCGGGCGCCGGGCGATGGACGCCTTCGATGACGCTACCCGGCAGCAGCGAGACGTAGAATCGCGCCGCTTCCTCGCCCTGCCCATCGAACCACAAGCACGTGCGCACGCTCGCCCCGGACTTCATCGAGACCTCTCTTTGCCGCCAGCCGAACGAGGTTGGTCAACAACACAGATCGCCGCTCGGCTCGATGATGTCGCCCGATGACGCAAGGCGCGACCTGCGATCGCACCCTGCCATCCAGCGGATCGCTCAGACGAACCGGGCGGTACGATGTCCGTGATCGGCCAGAACGAAACGAGGACCGTTCGAAATACGTTGCCGGTAAAGCGGGTGGTAACGAGAGGTCTTCAGCGTGCCTGGAGGCATGCATGGAAGAGGTGGCCTGGAGTCATGTCGCCCCCGGAGCCACGCCACGAACATCCCGTCGCATCCTCAAGACTCGCAGCGTTGCGACAGGGGGGTGATCGACGTGAGGTTCAGCAGATCGGCGCCGCCCGCCGCACCGGGATTGAGCAGGCCCTTCGCCCACACCTTGTGGCCGACGCGATCGGCGACGCCGAACTCGTCCAGGGTGCCGATGAGGCGGAGGGTCCTCGCGCCGAGCGGCGTGTTGGCCGCGGGCTGTTCGGGCAGGCGTTCCTGCAGGGCCTCGGGCTCGGTGGCGCGGACGAGGTGGAAGCGACCATCGTCGCCGCTCTCGACGCAGCCGACGGTCGTCATGATCGGCATCGGCTGGGCGGCGGATGTGCTCGGCAGGAGCGCGAGCAACGAGAAGAGCAGCGCGACGGCGAACGGACGCCATCCGCGGGCGAGCCGCAGGACCGGCCCCCTCATCGCTCCTCCGCGTCGGCCCCGGAGATGTCCTTGGTCCACCACGCGGTGCCGAAGTTCCGGAACGGCCCGCCGTTGACCGAGATGCGCGACTCGACCCGGTAGTTGACCGGCGACACGAGGCGGGTGACCAGCCGCAACTGCACCTGTTGGCCGTCGACCTCGAACGGCGGCGTCTCGTAGTGGATGGTGTAGAAGCCGCCGAGGTCGCCGCCGACCCGGCCCGCCTTGAACAGCTCGAAGCCGCGGCTGTCGACTTCGTAGCGGGCGAAGACCTTCTGCTCGGCGAGGTAGATGATGCGCGAGTCGGCGGTGAACGGGCCGTCGGGCCCCTCCGCCTCGATGCGGCTCGTGTAGTAGCGGCCGTCGCCGGTCGAGAAGACCTCGGCGCCCCGGATGGCGCCGCCGGGGCCGAGGGGGCTCTCGGGCACCCGCCACTCGAAGTTCCAGACGCCCGGAAAGTAGGCCTCGTAGTCGAAGAGGGGAATCTCGTCGCCGCTCTGGGTGGGGCGGCCCCGGTCGGGTATCTGCCCCTGAGGCCGCTGCGGCTGCGGCTGGCCCGCCGCCGTCGCCGAAGCGACGAGACCCAGCACGAACGACAACGCCACTACCCGCCGCATCGAAATCAACCTCCCCCGGCCCGCTACTCGTCGTCGGTGGTCGCGAGCTTCGTCAGGTCCTGGCTCTCGATGGTGTACTCGGTGAACGCCTGGTACATCTCGTCCCAGCTCTGCTGGCCCCAGTACACCTCGAGGTGGGGACCGGGGTTCCACCGGTTGTTCAGCGAGTTGTCGTAGACGCCGATGCCCGTGATCTTGCTGCCCGCCGGCAGGTACAGCGGATCAGCCAGCTCGTAGTGGATCTGCCAGTTGAAGTCGAACTCGGGGACGTCGAGAATCGTCTCCTCGCGGCCGTCGGGGTAGGTCACCACCCACCGCAGGCTCTTGCCCCGAAGGTGCATGTGGGGCGAGAGGCCGTACAGGGTGATGGCCTCGCTGATGGGAGTGATGCCGGTGATCTTCCAGTCGTCGGTGTAGGGCGGGATGTTCGGGATGGCCCCGCGGCGGACCCGGCCGGTCTCGGGGTCGCGGACCGGCTTCACTTCTTCACCCTGGACGATGTAGATGTCGGCGCCGAACGGGTCGGTGGGGAACGCGTTGCCGGCCTGCCGGGTCAGCACCTCGTGGGTCACCGGCACGGTGTTGAACCAGATGCCGAGCTTGGTGCGCTCCGTAGCCTCGACCCCGATGGGGTTGTAGTGCATGGTCCAGCGGATCCACTTGTCGGCGGCAAGCCGCTTGCCGGTGCCGGGGCGGTGGCGCTCGACGCCGCGGCCGGGCACGTAGGAGAGCAGCTTGCTCGCCCCCGGCAGATTGACCTCGTTGAACACCTGCTGCGCGACCTGTCCGGCCGACTCGGCCGTGGCCTCGGTCTCCGAGGCGGGCCGCCTGGGCAGCGGCGCCCGCAGGAGCGAGTTGCCTTCGAGGTCGTGCAGCACGCCGTCGATGACCTGGGTCCCCCACGGTAGGTCGACCGTGTACGCGCCCGAGTGGTGGACGACCCGGTAGTCGCTCGGCCGCATCTCGAGGACCTCGGCGAAGCGGTCCTCGTCCCACGGCATCTCGGTATAGAAGTCGATGTAGTCCTCTTCGCCCTCGGCCGCCACCGTGTACTCGACGGGCAGCTCGAACACGTAGTCGGGCTCACCGCCCTCGTAGGTCCATCCCGGCGGGAAGTCGGGCGGCGCGGGCCGGTCGGCGGGGTTGCCCCGCGGAGCGCCCGCGTCGACCCAGGCCGCGATGGTGTCGATCTCGTGCTGATCGAGGTACCGCTCGTTCCGGAACTTCATGCTGTTCCGCGGGTCCGCAGGCCACGGGGGCATCTCGCGCGAAACCACGAGGTCCTTGACAGACCGCGCCCAGGGGCGCACGTCGGCGTACTCGATGAGGGTCATCGGCGCGATGTTGTTCGGCCGGTGACAGGTGACGCAGTTCTCGTAGAGGATCGGCGCCACGTCCCTGGCGAACGTGGGGACCGACTCGGGCGCCTGCGCCGCCGCGATGCCGCCGCCGGCGACGAGCACGAAGGCCGGAACCACGGCCGAAATGGGCTTCCGCATTGGCAACTCCTCTCCAGACTCGCTCGGCAACCGGCGCCCCACAGCGGACCGGCTGAGGTCCGCCATGGGTCTCCTCACGATATCACGGTTGGCGCCGGGCGCGCCGAACGCGCCCCATGGCGGCGGAACCTGCCGCTCACCGCTCTCCGCCCCCGCCCGACCGCCGGTCGAGAATCGCTTCGATGCGGTCCATCGTTCGATCCATCCGGGCGATGAGGGCGTCATAAGGAGCGTGTGTGGCCAGATCGATGCCGTACTCGCCGAGCAGCTCGCAGGCGTAGCGCGAGCCGCCGGCCGAGAGCACGGCGAGGTAGTCGTCGCGCACCTGCGCGTCGCCGCCGAGGAAGCGTTCGGCGAACAGGGCGGCGGCGGCGATGGAAGTGGCGTACTGGAAGACGTAGAAGTTGCCGTAGAAGTGGGGGATGAACATCCACTCGACGGCATAGGCGGGGTCGATGGCCATGATCCCGGCGTCGGCGCCGTGATAGCGGCGCAGCAGCGACCCGTAGAGGCCGGTCATCTTCTCGCCCGACAGCGCCTCGTTCGCCTCGACCGTCTCGTGTATCGCCAGCTCGAACTCCGCGAACATGACCTGCCGGAAGAACGTGCCGCGGATGCCCTCGAGCACCGTGCCCAGATAGAACAGCCGCTCGTCGTCCCCGATGTCCTGGGCCAGCAGGTGCTCCTGCAGCAGGATCTCGTTGGTGATCGAGGCGATCTCGGCGGTGAACGTGGGATAGCCGCACGTCTCGTAGGGCTGCCGCTCGTTCGCCAGCCGCGTGTGGATGGCGTGTCCCCACTCGTGGGTGAAGGTCGAGAGGTCGGTGAACCGGTCGTTGTGGTTCAGCAGCAGGTACGGGTGCACGTCGTAGACGTCGCCGAACATGTACGCGCCCGGCGCCTTGCCGCCCTGCGGGTAGACGTGCATCCAGCGGCCCTCGAGCCCCTCGCGCAGCAGCGCCTGGTAGTGGGGACCGAGGGGCGCGGTCGACTCCAGGGTGAGGGCGGCCGACTCGTCGATGCCGAACCTGCGGTCCAGAGCGGCCAGCGGCGGGTAGACGTCGTAGTAGTGCAGGTCGTCGAGCCCCAGCATGCGCCGGCGGACGCGGAAGTAGCGGTGCAGCGACGGCAGGTGCCGGCGGGCCGCCTCGATCAGAGTGCGATAGACCGCGGCGGGGATGTTGGGGCCGGCCAGCGCCGCCTCCAGCGCGCTGCCGTAGCGCCGCGCCCGGGCGTGGAAGACGTGGGCCTTGACCTGCGTGTCGAGAAGCTGCCCGACCGTCGCCTCGTAGGTCTTCCAGGCGCCCCAGAACCGGTCGAACACGAGCTTGCGATCGGCGCGGTGCGGCGACGCCCGGTGCAGCGAGTAGGCGGCCTGGTCCAGGGTCACCGTCTCGCCGGTGGACAGGGTGACGGTCGGGAACGACATGTCCGAGCTGGTCAGCAGGGCGTAGATGCGCTCGGGGCCCTGCACCACGGGGCCGGTGGCCGCGATGATCTGCTCGGACTCGTCCGACAGGGTATGCGGGGCGTGCCGCAGGGTGTCGCGCAGGTTGAAGGCGTGCGGAGCGAGGCCCGGCTCCTCGGCGATGAAGCGCTCGATCGTCTCGGCGCCGACGCGCAGCAGCTCGGGCGAGACGAATGCGACGGTCTCGCCGAACCGCGAGCGGAGAGCGGCGGCGAGGCCTCGGCGCTCCTGCGCCGCCGCCACCCGGCGGTCCTCGTCGGCCTTGAGGAACGCGTGGACGAACAGGCGCGAGAGCTCCTTGTCGGTCGCGGAGACGGCGTCGAGGGCCTCGCACAGGGTCGCGGCGCTCTCGCCGAGGCGCCCCTGGTAGCCGGCCAGGGCCGCGACCCGCGCCTCGAGGGCGGTCCGGGCCGTGTCCCACGCTTCGATGTCGGGGTAGATCTCGCCGAGGTCCCACTCGATCTGCTGCGGCGGGGACGGCTCGACGGGGGCGGTGGCGGTGGCTGTCGTCGTCA
Organism: Vicinamibacterales bacterium; assembly: GCA_965199675.1. Classification (GTDB taxonomy): domain Bacteria; phylum Acidobacteriota; class Vicinamibacteria; order Vicinamibacterales; family UBA8438; genus JAJEEA01. The sequence goes on from CBDATI010000023.1 coordinate 48,401, forward strand.
TCGTTTCGGACTCGTCCGGTACAGAACCAACCAGAACAGCATGGATATAATGAATAGCATATCCTGATATACTACTCGACCAGAATGGGGAGTGCCCGATGTCCACCGCCAATCACATTCGCTCGCACGTGGCGGCGACATACGTCGCCCCCGCCAGACGGCGAGGCGACGAGGTCGTCACCGTGGTTGTCGGTGCGGTCCTCCGCGACCTGAGCCTGCGTGCCGACCGCGCACCGGCCGTCTGTTCCGCTCTCCGCACGGCAAAATTCCGCAAGGAGCACGATCTGGAGCTGCTTCAGGTGGAGGGACCGCCCTCGAAGCAGAGTACGACGACGGCGTTCACTTTTCGAATCCCACCCCCCGGCGCCCCATCGAGAAGTGCTGTCTGGACGCTCCTCGGAGCAGGCAGGGCGACGTTCGCGGCGCTCGGAGGCGGCGAGCGGTGGCTGTTGCGGCAACGCGAGGCGTTCAACGACTCCCGCCCGGCCGCAGCACCCGCCGAGCCGCAGCGGAACGCCGACTGATGTCCCGCATCTACTGGGACACGATGCTGTTCATCTACTGGCTGGAACACCATCCCCGCTACGCCAGTGAGATCGAGCGCATCCTCTCGCGCATGGAGTCGCGAGGCGACCGGCTCTGTACGAGCACTTTCGGCTTGGGAGAGTTGCTGGTCGGCGTGAAGCAGCGCGACGACCGGCGCCTCGCCGAGGTAATCCGAACCGCGATGCGGCCGCCGCACGTCGAGCTCTTGCCCTTCGATGCCGCGGCAGCGGACCACTACGCTGACATCCGGGTGAGACTCCGCACGAAGCCTGCCGACGCCATCCATCTCGCGTGCGCCGCGTCCGCCGGCGTCGATCTCTTCCTGACGAACGACGCCGCGCTCGCCCGACTCGACGTGCCGGGCATCCGGTTCATCGCCGGGCTCGACGCGCCGCTGCTGTGACGTCCTGCCCGGCAGTCCGGCCTACGCGCCCCGCCCATTCCCCGCGAGCTGGCGCAGCACGAAGGGCAGGATGCCGCCGTGCCGGTAGTAGGCCAGCTCGTCGGGGGTGTCGATGCGCACCCGCGCCGTGAACTCGCGCGCCGAGCCGTCGGAGGCCGTCGCGCGCATCCGCACCTCGCCGCGCGGGACGAGGCCTTCGGCGATGCCGGTGATGTCGAACGCCTCGCGCCCGGTCAGCCCCAGGCCGGCCGCGCTCTCGCCGTGCTGGAACTCGAGCGGCAGGACCCCCATGAACACGAGGTTGCTGCGGTGGATGCGCTCGAAGCTCTCGGCCACGACGGCGCGGACCCCCAGCAGCCGGGTACCCTTGGCCGCCCAGTCGCGCGACGAGCCGGAGCCGTACTCGCGGCCCGCGAGGACGACGAGGGGCACGCCGGCCGCCTGGTAGCGCATCGCCGCGTCGTAGATGCTCATCTGCTCGCCGTCGGGCTGGCAGCGGGTCCACCCTCCCTCGGTCCCCGGCGCTAGCTGGTTGCGGAGCCGGATGTTGCCGAAGGTGCCCCGCATCATCACCTCGTGGTTGCCGCGGCGGCTGCCGAACGAGTTGAAGTCCTTCGGGGCGACCCCCTGCGAGATGAGGTAGGCCCCGGCGGGACCGTCGGCGGGGATGGCGCCGGCCGGCGAGATGTGGTCGGTGGTGACGCTGTCGCCGAGCAGCGCGAGCACCCGCGCCCCCCGCACGTCCTCGGGCGGCGCCGGCTCCGGGGCGAGGTCCTCGAAGAACGGGGGGTTCCGCACATAGGTCGACGCGTCGTCCCACTCGAAGCGCTGGCCCTCGGGCGCCGGCAGCCCCCGCCAGCGCTCGTCGCCGTCGAAGACCCCGCGGTACTGGTCGGTGAACTGCTCGGTGCGGACGGCGGCGGCCATCGCGGCCTGGATCTCGGCCGCCGACGGCCAGAGGTCTGCGAGGAAGACGTCGTTGCCGTCCCGGTCCCGCCCCAGCGGGGCGCTCGTCAGGTCGACGGTCATCGACCCCGCCAGCGCGTAGGCGACGACCAGCGGCGGCGACGCCAGGTAGTTCGCCCGCACCTGCGGCTGTACGCGGCCCTCGAAGTTGCGGTTGCCGCTGAGCACCGACGTCACCACGAGGTCGCGCGACCGCACCTCGGCGGAGACGTCCTCGGGCAGCGGCCCGCTGTTGCCGATGCAGGTGGTGCAGCCGTAGCCGACGAGGTTGAAGCCGAGCTCGGCCAGGGGCGCCAGCAGCCCCGCCGCCTCGAGGTACTCGGTGACCACCATCGACCCCGGGGCGAGACTGGTCTTCACCCACGGCTTCGGCTTCAGTCCCCGCGCGGCGGCCTTCTGCGCGAGCAGTCCGGCCGCGATCATCACGCTGGGGTTCGACGTGTTCGTGCAGCTCGTGATGGCCGCCACCACGACCGCGCCATGGTCGAGGCCGGCCCCGTCGCCGCCAGGGCGGACGGTGGCGCCGGGCAGCAGCGTGTCCAACGCCCGCGTGAAAGCGATCGCCGCCTGACCGAGGGGCACCCGATCCTGGGGCCGCTTGGGCCCCGCGATGCTCGGCTCCACGTCGCCGAGATCGAACTCGACGACGTCGGCGTAGACGGGGTCCTCGGCCGGCGCCCCGAACATGCCCTGGGCTCGGGCATAGGCGTCGACCAGGGCCACCTGGCCCTCGTCGCGCCCGCTCAGCCGGAGATAGTCGAGAGTCATCTGGTCGATGGGGCAGATGGCCACCGTCGACCCGTATTCGGGCGACATGTTGCCGAGGGTCGCCCGGTCGGCGAGGGTCAGCGCGGCGAGCCCGGGGCCGAAGAACTCGACGAACTTGCCGACGACGCCGTGCTGCCGCAGCCGCTCGGTGATGGTGAGGACGAGGTCGGTCGCCGTCGTCCCCTCGGGCAGCCGGCCGACGAGCTTGAACCCCACCACCTCGGGGATGAGCATCGAGATGGGCTGGCCCAGCATCGCCGCCTCGGCCTCGATGCCGCCCACGCCCCAGCCCACGACGCCGAGGCCGTTGACCATGGTGGTGTGCGAATCGGTCCCCACCAGGGTGTCGGGATAGGCCAGGGGCCGGCCGCCGCCGTTCCCGTCCACGCACACCGCCCGCGCCAGGTACTCGAGGTTCACCTGGTGCACGATGCCGGTGTCGGGGGGCACCACCCGGAAGTTGTCGAACGCCTGCTGGCCCCACTTGAGGAACGCGTAACGCTCGCGGTTGCGCGAGAACTCGAGCCGCGCGTTCAGGTCGAACGCGTCCACGCCCCGGTAGTGATCGACCTGCACCGAGTGGTCGATGACCAGCTCAGCCGGCTGCAGGGGGTTGATGCGCGCAGGGTCGCCGCCGAGCCGCGCCACCCCGTCCCGCATCGCCGCCAGATCCACCACCGCGGGCACCCCGGTGAAGTCCTGCAGCAGGACCCGGGCCGGCATGAACGCGATCTCCTTCGTGCCCCCGGCGGTCGGATCCCACTCGGCAAGGACCCGGATGTCGTCGGCGGTCACGCCGCCGCCGTCCTCGCGGCGCAGGAGGTTCTCGAGAAGGACCTTCAGCGAGTACGGCAGCCGCGCAACCCGCGGGAAGCCGGCGCGCGCAAGCGCCTCGAGGCTGTGGTACGAAACCGTCGCGTCACCGGCCGACAGGGTGGACAGCGTGCCGAACGTGTTGCTCATGAGCGTCTTTCTTTCAAGGGTTGGTCAGTGGGTCGTCTTTCGCAGGTATAGCCAGCGGGTCGTCGCCCTTCGACGGGGTCCGCGCAACCTCTCATTGTCTTTCACCGTCTCGACTACGCGCAACCCGACGTCTTGCCCCGTGACGGACTGCCCGCGCCCCCGTGACGGACTGCCCGCGGCCCGGCGGGTTCCGACGCCGTTGCCGCTTCAGACGCGCCTCGCCGGGGTCTGATGTCAGCATCGTGGCGGGCACTCTTCGGCGAAGACCTGCGCCTCGAAGGTATGGACGGCGGCGCCGGTGCGCCACGCGTCGGCCGACAGCCCCGCCTTGACGCACGCCTGCGAGAGGAGGGTGTCGCGGTCCCAGCCCCACTCCCCCGCCACCTGAGGCAGGAGGAGGCCGCGGTGTGGCCCCTGCTCGACCATCACCCCGTGCCGGCCGACCTCGGTCTCGGCCGGATCGTCCACCCGGCGGAACGGGGTCAACACGGAGATTTCCAGGCGCACCTCGGATAGGGCCTCGCGCGGCAATGGCGGGAACCGCGGGTCGCGGGTCGCGGCGTCGGCCGCGCAGCGCGCCACCACCGCGGCGAGGGGCTCGTCGTCCTCGACCGTGCCGATGCAGCCCCGCAGCCTGTCGTCGAGCCGAATGGTCACGAAGACGGCAGCCGGCTCGGCGAGGGCGCCGGGGGCCGGTAGCGGATCGAGAGGACGTTCATCGAGCCGGGCGGCGATGGCGCAGCGCGCATGGCGCAGCAACCGCCGCCGGTCGAGCGGGGTCAGCATCGGCAACCGAGCCCTTCGCGAGAACGCGGCCGGCAGCGCGGCGCCGGCCACCACCGCGGCCACCACACCGCGCACCCCATCAGGCAGGGGGACGACCTCACCTGGCTCTGCGGCCCCTGCCATTCACCATGGCGTCCACCACGCCGCGCACCATCAGGCAGCCACCCCGGACGAACCGTCTTCAGCCGGTGCGGCGCCGCCCTCGCCACCCCGCTCGAACGTCGCGGCCAGATAGCCGACCACGGCGGACTTGTCGCCAGAGACGTCGCCCGAGTCGGCACGGCGCAACACCCGCGCGCGGTCGGCCCCGAGCCGGGCCGCGGCGAGCATGACGGCGATGGCCGCGCCGCCTCCGCAAGCCACGTACCGCCCGCGTTCGTTGAGAGGGTAGCTCTCGTACTCGGCCAGCAGGCCGGCGGCGTCGAAGCGGACGACGTGATCGACCACGACCTCATCGAGGGCGGCGGCGCGGGCGGCGTCGAAGTAGTGCGAGAGATCGGTGCTGGCCACCAGCAGCGGCGTCAGCCCGGCGCACGCCTCGGCGAGGGCACCGGCCAGGGCCTCGATGGTCGGGCGCTCCTGGTAGCCGACGAGCAGCGGCACGATGGGGACGTCGGGCAGCACCGCCTGCAGGAACGGAAGCTGCATCTCCAGCGCGTGCTCGCGGTCGTGGGCCGACGGGTGGGTGCCGACGACGGGCGAGGCGAGCAGCCGGTCGGCGACGCCGGCCGCGACCGCGACCCGCCCCAGCGGAGTCTCGAACGCGCCGGCCGGCCAGATCGCCACCCCCTCGAAACCGTGGAAGTGGGACGGCCCGACGAGGAGGGCGACGTCGTACGGCCGGCCCGCGACGGCGCGGTAGGCGTGGGCCGCGACCGGACCGGAGTAGACGAGCCCGGCGTGCGGGGCGATCACCGCGACGACGTCGCCCGCCGGGGCCGGCTCCGCCTCGGCGAGATGGCCGCCCACCGCGGCCCGCAGCGCCGGGGCGGCCGCCGGATACCAGGTCCCCGCCACCGCGGCGGGCCGAATCGGATCGGACGACTGGGAACGCATTGGCGGTTGGGAACCTGCCCCCGCAATCCTCGCCCACCGCTCGGCGCGGTCTTTCGGCGGAAGACCTGCGCAAGGGCCGACGGCGGGCCGGCCAGCCATCCCCGCCGCCTGCCGCTCGGCCGCTGCGACAGGGTGTGGCAATCGCAGGGCCTCGCCCGCCAAGCGGACATCGCGGCATCCTCGCCCACCGCTCGGCCGCGGCCTGGCGACGGGCCGCCGCCTTGCACCGCGTCGACCAGCCCCGCAGGCTGTCCACGCCTGCGTCGACTCCTCGTCAGGGTTCGGGCGCGTCCCGCGGCCGCGCTCCCCCCTCCGGCTCGGGGAGCGGGGGGACCGCGCCCGCGGAATCGCGCGGCGGGACGCCGAATCCGAGCGACAGGGCGATGCGCACACCGACGTAGACCAGCAGCGTGAGAATCGCCGGCGCCCCCATGACCAGCCAGAACGGGTCGAGGGTGAGCCCCACGAAGAGCGACATCGCGCCGAGAATCAGCATGATGCCCACCATCCACGGCGGATGCTTGAACAGCGGTCGCTCGTCGCTCATGACCCGGACCGATTGTCGCACACCCCGGCGGCCGGCGCGGCCGGCGCGGCACCGCCGGGGAACGCCGACGCAGCCATGGCCCCGGCCACCACACGTTCTCCGTGTGTTCCCGGGCGCGACGCAGGTGCTACCCGGCCATCATGGTGCAGCCATGGCCATGGCCCCGGCCGCCACAGTTCTTCGGGTGTTCCCGGGCGCGACGCGGGTGCTACCCGAACATCATGGTGACGCCGGCCCCACCACTGGTGAGCGCCGGTGCGTCCCCGGAAACGCTGCCCGTGTTTCGTCTATCTGCAGGGACCGCAGCCGGCCCCACCACTGGTGAGCGCCGGTGCGCCCCCCGGAAACGCGGGTGCTACACTTGTCGTCTCCACGCCGGGGCAGCGTTCGCCGCACGAGTCGGGGCAACCCGTCGGGTTCACCAGATGTGGCGACGCCGGGTCGGGGGACGCTCCGCGGGGAGATGGAGAACTGCCATGAGATCGCGCAAGGGATGGTTGATGACGATGGTGGCGGCGACGGGCTTCGGCATCGTCGGGATCGGGGCCGCCGCGCCGGCCGCGAACGACTACGCCGAGGAGATCGAGACGTGGCGGGCCGACCGCGAGACGCGGCTGAAGGCCGACGACGGCTGGCTCACGGTGTCGGCGCTGTTCTTCCTGCCCGAGGGCGAGAGCCGCTTCGGCTCCAGCCCGCGCAACGACCTCGTCCTGCCCGCTGCGTTCCCGGCCGAGGCCGGGGTGCTCGAGCGGCGCGGCCGCACCGTCTCGGTGCAGGCGGCGGGAGACCGGACCCTGACCGTTGACGGCGAACCGGTCACGACCGCCCAGCTCTACCCGGCCGAGGGCCGGGTCACGCTGACCGAAGGGCCGGTGTCGTTCTGGGTGCACGAAAGCGGCGATCGGCTCGCCATCCGCGTCCGCGACACCGAGTCGGCCATCCGCCGAAACTTCACCCGCTTGGCGTGGTACCCGGTCGACGAGCAGTACCGCGTGCGCGGGAAGTTCACGCCGCACGCCGAGCCGCTCACCGTCCGGACCATGAACATCCTCGGCGACATCGAGACCTACCAGAGCACCGGCCACGTGACCCTGACGGTGGCGGGCCGCGAGGTGCGGATGCTGCCGGTGAACTCGGGCGACCAGCTCTGGTTCATCCTGCGCGACCTGACCAGCGGCGACGAGACGTACCCGGCGGCGCGGTTCCTCTACGCCGACGCCCCCGACGCCGACGGATGGACGACGGTCGACTTCAACAAGGCCTACAACCCGCCGTGCGCGTTCAACCCGCACACGACGTGCCCCCTGCCCCCGCCCGACAACCGGCTCGAGGTCCGGGTCGAGGCGGGAGAGAAGAACTACGGCGGCCCCGGCGCGCACTGACGCCGGCGCCCGGCGCGCCGTACCGCTGACGGCGGTCGGTCTGCGTTCCACGGCCGGCGTCGGTCGGCCCGACCGTCGGCTGTCCTTCACCCGGTTGGAGGCCGTTCGCACATGGGTCGAAGCATCGCATCGAATCGTTCCGCAGACCGCGCTCGCGCAAGACTCGCGCGGGTCGGATGCCTGCTGGCCGTGCTCGGCGGCGGGGCGGCGGGAGCGCAGACCACGTCGTCGGACGGCCCGTGGCAGGCCTACGGGACCGACAACGGCGAGTGGCGGAGCTATGCGGGCGACATCGCCGGCACGAAGTACTCGCCGCTCGACCGCATCGACGCGGGCAACTTCGAGCAGCTCGCGGTCGCCTGGGAGTGGACGTCGGCCGACGCCGTGCTCAGCCGGTCGACCCCGGGCGGCGGCGAGTGGCGGGCGCCGCTGGACACCATCGTCGGGTCGCTGGCGGCGGACACGCCGAACCTGTATCGGGACGGCCAGTCGCCCAACCCGTCGCGCCTGCAGGCGACGCCGCTGATGGTGGACGGCGTCCTCTACTTCAACACGCCTCTCTCGCAGGGGGTCGCGGTCGACGCCGCGACGGGCGAGACCCTCTGGGTGTTCAACCCGAAGAGCTACGAGGAGGGTACGCCCTCGATGAGCGGCCCGTGGACGCAGCGCGGTGTCGCCTACTGGACCGACGGCGAGGGCGACGAGCGCATCTTCTGGGGCACCGGCAACGGCCGCCTCGTCTGCGTGCGGGCCGGGACGGGGCGGCCGTGCCCCGACTTCGGGCCGGACGGCGGCGTGGTGGACGCGACGGTCGGCATCCCGCGGGTCGACCGCGAGGCGCGCGACTACCTGAACGCCATGCTCTACTCCATCAACTCGCCGCCCATCGTGGTGCGCGACCGGGTCATCCACGGCTCGCAGATCGCCGACGTGCGCGTCACGAAGGAGGCCCCGCCGGGGTGGGTACGGGCGTGGAACGTCCGGACCGGCGCGCACGAGTGGGACTTCCACACCGTCCCGAACAGCCCCGACGAGTACGGGGCCGACACATGGCTGAACGAGTCGTGGCGCTACTCGGGCAACGCCAACGTGTGGTCGATGCTGGCCGGCGACAACGAGTTGGGCCACGTGTACCTGCCCACCGGCGCCCCGACCAACGACTACTACGGGGCCGACCGGCCCGGCGACAACCTGTTCTCGCAGTCGATCATCGCCGTCGACGTCGAGACCGGGCAGCGGGTGTGGCACTTCCAGGCCGTCCACCACGGGCTGTGGGACTACGACTTCCCCACCCACCCCAACCTCGTCGACGTCACCGTCGACGGCCGTCCCGTGAAGGCGCTGGCGCAGGTGAGCAAGCAGGGGTTCGTCTATGTCTTCGACCGCGTGACGGGCGAGCCCCTGTGGCCCATCGAGGAACGGCCGGTGCCCCAGTACACGAACCTGCCGGGCGAGGCGCCGGCCCCGACGCAGCCGTTTCCCACGAAGCCGCCGCCGTTCGAGTACCAGGGGGTCACGGTCGACGACCTCGTCGACTTCACGCCCGAGATCCGGGCGATGGCGGTCGAGGCGGTCGAAGACTTCCAGCTCGGCCCGCTGTTCACACCGCCGCTGCAGAGCGTCGACGGCGGCGTCCAGGGCACCATTCAGCGGCCCGCCATCGACGGCGGCGCCAACTGGGGTGGGGCCGGTGTCGACCCCGAGACGGGACTGCTCTACGTGCCGTCGCAGAACCGGTTCTCGGTGCTGCATTTCTACACGCCTGACCCCGCCGCCGGAGGCACCATGCGCTACACCCAGGGCCCGTTCGGCGGCGGCCGGCAGCCGAGGATGCCCCAGGGGCTGCCCCTGTTCAAGCCGCCCTACTCGCGCATGACCGCGGTCGACCTGAACACCGGAGACATCGCCTGGATGCAGCCCAACGGCGACGGCGACCGCTTCCGCAACCACCCGCTGTTGCGCGACCTCGACCTGCCGCCGCTGGGCGGCGACGGCCGCGGCGGACCGCTGGTCACGAAGACGCTGCTCATCAGCGCCCTCACCGCGGGCGGCGGCGGGGGCGGCCCGCGGCTCGTCGCGCGCGACAAGGCGACGGGCCGCATCGTCGGCTCGGTCGACCTGCCGAGCGGCGCCATCGGCACCCCGATGACCTACCAGGTCGCCGGCCGCCAGTACATCGCCCTGACCATCGGCGGCCCGCGACTCGTCGCGCTGGCGTTGCCCGAGCGCGAGTCGGCGCCGTAGCAGCCGGCAGCCCGGGATTTCGTCACGGGCTGCCCGAACCGGCCATGAGGCGTACTCCCCGTCCCCTGCTGCCGCCGTCGACCTGCTCACGCGCTGGAGACGAGGGGAACGCGGCGGGACAAACCTGCCCGCCGGTGTTCAGGGGCGCGGCTCGTCGTCCCGAAGCTGGAAGTTGATGGTCACCGTCATCAGAATGGAAACGGGCTCGCCGTCGACCAGCGTGGGCTCGTATCGCCACTGCCTGACCGCCGCGACCGCCGCCTCGTCGAGAAGGGGCACGGAACGCAGTACCTCGATGTCGCTCACCTCACCCGTGGGGTCAATGGTGGCGTCCAGGACGACGACGCCCTGAACGCGGGCCTCCTGGGCCTCGGGGGGGTAGGCCGGTGGGACGTCGTTGATCTTCGCGGGCGGACGGATCCCGCCGCCGACCCGGAACGGCTCGTCCGAACGGGCGGCAGGCCGGTCGGAGCCGCCGAGCAAGGCCTGCAGCTCGCCGAGCACGGCCTGCAGTTGCTCCTGGAGCGCGGCGGCCCTCGCGACGAGCTCCGCGATATGTTCGGTCGACGGCGCCGCCGATTCCTCCTGTTCGACCGCGCCGCGCATCGACTCGGCGAGACGCGCCGCAGACACCGACCCGACCTGCAGGCCGGCGATGACGATCGACACCAGCACGAACACGCCCAGGCTCCACAATCGAACCCGGCGCGTCATCGGACGCCGATTCGTGTGCGAATTCAACATGGTGGACAACCTCCGTTCCAGATGTGACGGACGCGCCATCGCCGCACGTCCGCCGGTTTCCGAACTTCTTTTACCAGCTCGACGAGATGCGTCGCGCAGGTGGCGGCAGGAACGCCCCGAGCCGGCGGAGCGGATGGTCAACGCGGCCAGCAGGCTCATCGCCGTTCCTCGCGCTTCCCGTCAGCCTGCCCGTCGTGGCCTTGCGGCTCCGCTCGGCGCTCGACGAACGCGCCAGCCTGCCCGTCGTGGCCTTGCGGCTCCGCTCGGCGCTCGACGAACGCGCCAGCCTCGCTTCCGTCCGGCGGGTTGCCGCGTGACGCGCCCGCGGATCGACCGTCACCCCGTTGCGCCGCTCTCGCGTCCGAAACGATCCGCGCGATGCGATCGAGCTCCGCCTCGGTCAGATGCCTCGCCTCGCCACCGAGCAACGCGGCCACCGCCTGCTCGGCAGACCCGTCGAAGAACGTCTCGACGAGATGCCGCAACGCCGACCGGCGCGCGGCCCGACGAGGCGTCACCGGGCGATACACGTATCGCAACCCCTCCTCCTCATGGCGTACATGTCCCTTCTCTTCGAGGATGCGCAACTGCGTGCGGACGGTCGACGAGCTCGGGCCGCCGGGCAGCTCCTCTCGGACGACGCTGGCCGCGGCGCGGCCGAGCCGATAGAGGATGTCCATGATCTGTCGTTCGCGACGCGACAGCCGGCTGTGCCACCCTCCTTCCATGCCCATGAGTACTCGACTGTCTGACCGTCCCGCCCCTCAGGTGTTAGTTTTATAGCACATCGACCATCGAATCGACAGCCGCTCTCAGAATCGGCGGGCGAACCGGTCCGCCCGCCGTGACACGGCAGCACCGCGTTCGCACCCGCGCGCCCCCCGACGCGAGCCGGGGTCGCACTTGTACGTCATCGCGCCGCGGCGATCGACGACGGACAACCCCAACCCACGAGACGAAGCGCACAACCTGCTCGCCCGGACCGACCATGAGGCGCTGCCACGGCGTGCGCCCGTCCGCGATGCGCGTCAGCGGAGCGCGCAACCTGCTCGTCCGGACCGACCATGAGGCGTGTTCCCGTGCCCGCCGCCTGCGGCGCCATTCGCCCGCGAAGCGCGGCCCGTGGTAGATTGCCCCTGAAGTCAGAACCGTGATGACGGAGTGAGAGCGATGAGCATCTCCTTGTCGAGCGCCCGCGTGCGGGCCGTCGTGCTGTCGGCACTGGTGGCGGCGAGTCCGACCGGGGCGGCTGCGAACGACGGCGGAGCCGTACCCGAGCACCCCACGTTCACTCGGGACGTGCTTCCCATCCTGCAGCGTTCGTGTCAGGTCTGTCATCGGCCGGACATGTTCACGCCGATGTCGCTGCTGACCTACGAGGAGGTCCGGCCGTGGGCGCGCGCCATCCGGCAGCGGGTCGAGGAGCGCGTCATGCCACCGTGGTTCGCAGACCGGACGGTCGGCCGCTACCGCGACGACCCCTCGCTGAGCACGGCGCAGATCGCCACCATCGCCCGCTGGGTCGATCAGGGCGCCCCGCGCGGAAACCCGGCCGACGCCCCGCCGCCGGTCGAGTGGCCGGTCGTCGACACGTGGTACCACGGCGAGGCGCCCGACCTGGTCGTAACCAGCCCGCCGGTCGTGGTGCCTCCCAACTCGACCGAGACCTACCCCGAACCGGAGATGTCGACCGGACTCACCGAGGACCGCTACATCAAGTGGATCCAGGTCATGCCGGGCGAGTCGCGCGTCGTCCACCACGTACTCGTCTACGCGGTGCGCGACGTCGACGAAGGGGCGGTGGACGACGGCGCGCCACGCGGGGTTCGCGAGCTGCTGGCCAACCGCGCGCGCGGCGACTTCGTCGGCGACCACTTCGAGGACGGCTACGCGCGGCGGCTGCGCAAGGACGACCGGATTCGCCTGCAGCTCCACTACCTGCCGGACGACGAGCGGAGCTTCACCGACCGGACCAGCGTGGGCATCAAGTTCTATCCGGCCGGCTACGAGCCGGAGTACGTGGTGAAGACGAGGGCGGTGTCCAACCGCGCGGACCTGATCATCCCGCCGGGCGCGCCCAACGTGCGCAGCGACGCCTACTTCACCCTGCCCGAACCGACCCGCATCATCAGCTTCCAGCCCCACATGCACTACCGGGGCAAGGCGATGACCCTGGAGGCGATACGGCCCGGCGCGGCGACCCCCGAGCTGCTGACCGATGTCGACCGGTTTGCCTGGGACTGGCAGCCGACCTACGTGTACGAGACGCCGCTGACGCTGCCGGCCGGCACCGTCATGCACGTGACCGCCTACCACGACAACTCCGCCGCCAACCGGGTCAACCCCGATCCCGATGCGGCGGTCGGCTGGGGCCAGCGGACCATCGACGAGATGAACATCGGTTGGCTCGACTACTTCCACATCTCGGAGGAGGAGTACGCCGAGCTGCAGGCCGAGGAATAGCCGCATGCGCCAGTCCGCCGTCGTCCTCGTGTTGGCGGGCTCCGTCGCCGCCGCCGGAGCCCAGCCCCGGCATCCCGTCTACCTGATCTACGACGGCTTCATCGCCAACGCCGACGGCTCGCTGACCCTGGCGTTCGGCTATCACAACCTGAACCATGTGGACGTGACGGCCGCCGGCGACGACAACACGTTCCTCGACGGCGCGGCAGACCGCAACCAGCCCACCGTGTTCCGGCCCGGGCGGCACCGATTCGCCTGCGTCATGGTCGTGCCGGATGACCTGGAGAACCCGTTGCAATGGCGCGTGCGCTTCGCCGGCCACACGTCCACGACGACTCCCCGCATGCTCGATCCCCTGTACGCCCTCGAAGAGGCAAGCGCCCGGGCCGCGGTGGCGGGCATCGACATCGACAGGGCGCCCCCGGCAACCTGCCTTGAGCGGACCGCCGCGAGCGCAACCCGGTAGGCGACGACGAACGGCGGACCCTCGCGGAGGACCTGTAGCGCAATGACGCCCCGGGGCGTCTACAATGCAGCGGGCTTCCGCACGGGTTCCCTGCGGCCCCGGCAGCCGGACGGTTTCGTCCGGCCGAGTCTTGAAGCCGGGGTGCGATCGGGCCCGATCCCGGTCAACGGCTACCCGATCGGCGAGTCTTCGGTTGAAGGAGGACGCATCATGAACCGGCGCCGCTGTTGGTTGCGCGGACGGGCGATGGACGCCCGGCCCGCCGGCTTCCGCCCCCCCCGTGGCTGCGCGGTGCTCTGCGTCTTCGCGCTGCCCGCCAGCGTCGTCGAGCCGTCAGCGCGATGAGCGCCCGGTGGACGGCGCGGCTTGCCGCCGTGCTCGTGTCGTGCGTCCCGCCCCTCGGGGCGACGCCTCTGGCCTCGGCGGCGCAGCAGGCCCTCGCTCCGCAGACCGGGGTCATCGACGGTCCCGCCGCCCCCGTCCCCCCGGCCACCATCAACCGCGACGCGGCCGGCGGAGCGACGGTGCGCGCCGTCCGCCTCGACGGCCCGTGGCGGCTGGACGGCGTGCTCGACGAGCCGATGTACGCCGCCGTCGAGCCGTTCGGCGACTTCATCCAGCAGGCCCCCGACGAGGGGGCTCCGGCCACGGAACCGACCGACAACTGGATCTTCTTCGACGACGAGTCGATCTATGTGGGCGCTCGCGTCCACGAGTCGGTGCCCGAGTCGGCGTGGGTCGCCAACGAGATGCAGCGCGACTCGTTCCAGCTCATCAACAACGACGGGTACATCGTCGTCTTCGACACCTTCTACGACCGCCGCAACGGTTTCGCGTTCCGGGTCAACCCCATCGGGGGGTTCAGCGACCAGCAGGTCACCGACGAGGGCAACCCCAACCCGGACTGGAACCCCGTCTGGGACGTTCGGACCGGCCGCTTCGACGGCGGGTGGACGGTCGAGATGGAGATTCCCTTCCAGTCGCTCCGCTTCCGGCCGGGAGCGGAGCAGGTGTGGGGCATCCAGATCGGCCGGGACATCCGGTCGAACTACGAAGAGGCGTACCTGACCGCGGTGCCGATCTCGGCCGGGCCGGGGCAGTTCCGCCTGTCGGTGGCGGGCACCCTGGTCGGCCTGGAGGTGCCCGAGGACAGCCGCACGTTCGAGATCAAGCCCTACGCAATCGGCTCGCTCGCCACCGACCGGACCGTCTCGCCGCCGATCTCGAACGACGGCGACGGGACCGGCGGGGTCGACGTCAAGGTCGGGCTCACCGAGAACCTGACCGCCGACTTCACCCTGAACACCGACTTCGCGCAGGTCGAGGTGGACGAGCAGCAGATCAACCTGACCCGGTTCAGCCTGTTCTTCCCCGAGAAGCGCGAGTTCTTCCTGGAGAGCCAGGGCATCTTCGACTTCGCGCGGGTGGCCGGCTTCGGCGGCTTCGGCGGGTCGGCGCGAGGCAACCTCAATGCGGCCCCGGGGGTGTTCCCGCCCGGAGATGCGCCGACCCTCTTCTTCAGCCGGCGCATCGGCCTGGACGCGGCGGGACGGACGGTGCCGATCGTGGGCGGCGGACGGCTGACCGGGAAGGTCGGCGACTTCAGCGTCGGCGCCATCAACATCCAGACCAACGACGACGCCCGCGACGACTCCACGAACTTCAGCGTGCTCCGCATCAAGCGCGACCTCTTGCGCCGGAGCCGCGTCGGGGCGATTTTCACCAACCGATCGGTCTCGCTGCAGGGCGACGGCGCGAACCAGACCTACGGCCTCGACGGGTCGTTCTCGTTCTACGACAACGTCAACCTCTACGGCTACTACGCCCGCACGGACACGCCGGGCCTCGAGGGAGACGACGAGAGCTACCAGGCCGCCTTCTCCTACGAGGGCGACCTCTACGGCCTCCTCGTCGACCACCTGCAGGTCGGGACGAACTTCAACCCGGAGATCGGCTTCATGCGTCGGCACGACTTCCGGCGCAGCTACGTCTACGCGCAGTACAGCCCCCGGCCCGAGAGTATCGAGGCGGTGCGCCAGTTCACCTGGGGCGGCAGCCTCGACTACATCACGAACGGGGCCGGGCAGATCGAGACCCGCATCCTCTCGGGGCGCTTCCAGACCTCGTTCGAGAACAGCGACAGCCTGAGCGCGGACATCCAGCAGGACTACGAGTTCCTCGCCGAGCCCTTCGAGCTCGCCGACGCGGCGACCCTGCCCGTCGGCGGCTACGAGTTCACCGACTTCCAGGTGTCGTACCGCATGGGGCCGCAGCGCCGGGTGACGGGCAACCTGTCGTTCCAGCACGGCCAGTTCTTCGACGGCGAGATCACCGCCGTCGGCTACTCGCGGGGGCGCATCGAGGTCACGCGGCAGTTCGCGGTCGAGCCGAGCGTCTCGCTCAACCGCATCACGCTGCCGCAGGCCGCGTTCACGGCCCGGGTGGCCACGACGCGGCTCACCTACACCTTCACGCCGCGCATGTTCGCGAGCGCCCTGCTGCAGCACAACTCGGTCGACAACGTGCTGAGCACCAACGTTCGCCTGCGCTGGGAGTACCAGCCGGGCAGCGAGCTGTTCGTCGTGTACAACGACCAGCGGAACACGTGGCTCGACCGCGGCTTCCCGATGCTCGAGAACCGCGCCTTCGTGGTGAAGGTCACCCGGCAGTTCCGCTTCTGACCAGACGCCTCCGCCTGGTCGCCGGATCAGGGAACCGGCACGCGATGCGTCTGCCGAGGAGTCCGATGTCGCTCAAGTTGTTCGTAATGGCGCTGGCGGTCGCGGCCGCCGCGTCCGCCGCCGCGCAGCAGGCGGGGTTCGACCGCCTGCCAACGAACGTTCTCGACGCCGCGGCGCCGTCGGCGCGCGTGACCGGCGAACCCGGCGCCATGGAGATCCGCCGGCTGTCGTGCCGCACGGCCCCGATGAACGAGATCCGCCGGCGCATCGTCGAGCTGGCGGTGCAGGAATGGGCGTTCTTCGGCTTCATCGTCGTGGATCGGACGACCGGAGAGGCGTCTGGATCGGGCCAGCCGCGCCGGCGCCGGCGGCGGCCGGGCCGGGCCGAGTCGGCCCGCGTGGCCGCGTCGATCGCCGGCTACTGGACGGTCACGCCGCAGGCCGGCTGGATCCTCGGCGCCCAGAACGACGCCTGGCGCGGGCCGCGCGGCGTCGCCTCGCGCTGGCGCTACCCGTGGTCGGCGGCCTTCGTGTCGTGGGTGATGTGCGAGGCGGGCCTCGGCGAGGCCTCTCACTTCCAGCGCGCGGTGGCCCATCACGTCTACATCGACCAGGCCATCCGCGCCCGCGCCGGCGACGCGCCCGCCGCCGCGTTCGCCGCCTACGATGTCGGCGAAGCGCCGGTGGCGCCGGGCGATCTGCTGTGCAGCGCGCGCCGGCCCGCCTACCGGTCGATCGCCGAGCGCCGGCGCCAGCTCGGCGTCGGCGCCCGGACCCACTGCGATGTCGTCGTGAAGGTGGATGCGCCCCTCCGACGCATTCTCGCAGTCGGCGGCAACGTGCGCGGCGCCGTGAGCCTGAAGCTGCTCTCGGCGGCGGCCGACGGCGCCGACGGAAGCCTCCGTCCCCTCCCGATCGGCCGGCGCATCTTCGCCCACCTCAAGCTGCGCGCCCCGACCATCGAGCCCGACGCGCTGGACCACGCACCCACCATACGCGCCATCCGATGCGCCGGCTCCCGCTTGCCGCCCGAGGCCGCCGCCGCCCGCCTCGTCGGCCCCGTCACCCGCTGCTGAGAAGGGTGCGAACGACTCCCAGGGCCGCAGGCTGTTCGTCGTCGACAACAGCGTCTCCGGCTGGACCGGGCTACCGCTTCGCGAGCGACGAGCGGGCGCGAGTGAGGAGGCGAAGCAGGTCAGCGAGGTCAAACGGAATTGGCGGTTCACCGTGGTGAACGGGAATCCGCCCTACCTCGGTGAGGCTGGGCGGCGAGCGCGGGACGCCTCGCATGGAGGCACGACCTGCGAGGCTACGACGCCGCGCAGTTGGCGGCCGCGCTTGCGTGGCGCGAGACGGCCAACGGCGCGGAAGGCGAGGTCGTGTTCGCCTGCTTCGACAACGCTCTGCGCCGGGCGGCTGCGGCGGAAGGCCTCGAGACGCGGCCCGCATGAAGGCGCCGGGTGCGGCAACGGCCCCGACACGGCTGACCGTCTGGGAGCGACCCCCCGAATCAACACATTGCGGAGTGCCGTGCCGGCTCCTTACAATGGAGAGCCGGCTTGGGCCGGAAACCGCGTTCGCACTGAGGAGGCCCGGATGACGACCACGCGAAACCGGCGGCGGACGTTCCCCTGGCGGGTCATGCTCGTCACGACGGTCGCGGCGCTCGCCGCGATGCCGGCGCCGGCGGCCGCGCAGGCCGCGGCCACCGACGAGGTCACCTTCACTCGCGACATCGCCCCCATCCTCCAGCGGAGCTGTCAGAAGTGCCATCGGCCGAACTCGCTGGCCCCGATGTCGCTGATCGACTACGAGGAGGTGCGGCCCTGGGCCCGCGCCATCAAGCTCCGCACCGGGCTGCGCGACAAGCCGGGGGTGATGCCCCCGTGGTACATCGAGAAGGACATCGGCATCCAGCGGTTCAAGGACGACCCGTCGCTGAGCGACGACGAGGTCGCCCTGATCGCGCGGTGGGCCGACGACGGCGCTCCGCGGGGCGACCCGGCCGACCTGCCGCCGCCGGTCCCGTTCATCGACGTCGACCAATGGGAAATCGGGCAGCCCGACCTGATCGTGTCGTCGCCGAGCTTCGACGTGGCGGGCGACGCCCCCGACTGGTGGGGGTCGATCGGCGAAGTGCCGACGGGGCTGACGGAGGACCGCTACGTCGCCGCGATGGAGTACAAGGAGATCACCGAGTCGAGCGTGGGCGAGACCCGCAACACCGTCGGCGGACTCTTCGTGGTGCATCACGCCACCCTCGGGGTCACCGACCCCGACCCCGACCCCGACGAGGACGATCCGCTGGCCGCGCAGCGCCGCTGGCCGACGCACGAGGTCGGGCGCAACGCCGACGTCTTCGACCCCGAGGCGGGCAAGATCATGAAGGCGGGGTCGAAGCTCCAGTTCAATTCGATGCACCTGCACGCGAACGGGGCCGACACCCGAGCCCACCTCGACGTCGGCTTCAAGTTCCATCCCCGCGGCTACGAGCCGACCCGGAAGTGGGTGCGGATGTCCTTCGGCAACGGCGTCGACCTCGACATCGAGGCGATGGACCCCGACCAGCAGGCCGAGGCGTACTTCACCCTGCCCGAGAACGCGCTGATCACGATCTTCGAGCCCCACATGCACGCGCCGGGCGTGCGGATGTGCCTCGACGCCATCTGGGGTCACAACGTCCAGACCCTGAACTGCGCCGGCTACGACCACAGTTGGGTGCGGGTCTACAACTATGCCGACGACGCGGCGCCGCTGCTGCCGAAGGGCGCCATCCTCCGCATGACCGGCTACTTCAACAACTCGCCGTCGAACCCCAACGTGCCCGATCCGCGCAACTGGTCGGGCGGTGGACACCGCTCGGTCGACCAGATGTTCATCAACCTGATGCGCGGGGTCTACCTGAGCGACGAGGAGTTCGCGGCGGAGATGGCGAAGCGGCGCGAGGCCCTCGGCCTCGCCGACGGCGAGATGGTGCTCGGCTGCCCGCTCTGCGGAACGGTGGTGGAGGCCTCGGCCGAGAACGCAGGAGGCGGGCAGTGAGAGCCGCGGCGAGCGGCGGCAGGAACCTCCCCGCGTGCGTCGTCCTCGCGGCCGGGCTGCTCGTCGGCCTCGCCGCCGGGGACGCCCAGGCGCAGCGGCGCGCCTACGACTACGGCCAGGAGGTGGTGCCCGCCTACGAGGGCTGGGAGCGGAACCCGGACGGGTCCTTCAACCTGGTGTTCGGCACGATGAACCGGAACTGGGAAGAGGCGCTGCACATCCCCGTCGGCCCCGACAACCACATCGAGCCCGGCGGGCCCGACCAGGGGCAGCCGACGTGGTTCCTGCCGCGGCGGAATCGGTTCCTCTTCCGCATCCGGGTCCCCGCCGACTTCGGCGACCGCGAGCTGGTGTGGACCCTCACCAGCCACGGCGAGACGAAGCGCGCCTACGGCACGCTGAAGCCCGACTACTACATGGACGACAACGTCCGCATGGCGAACAACGGGGCCGGCGTCTCCGGCGAGCTGTTCAGGAACGTGGCCCCGACCCTCGAGGTGCACGGCGGGTCGACCCGCACCGTGAAGGCGAACGCGCCCGTCACCCTGACCGCGGTCGCGCGCGACGAGGACGGGCTGCCGCGGCGGCGCGGGATGCGCCCGGTGGACCCGGGCCGGCCCACGAGCCTGACGCCCATCGCGGCGACCGGCCTCCGGCTGTCGTGGTTCGTCTACCGCGGAGCGGCGCCGGTGACCTTCGACCCCGTGCAGACCAAGGTGTGGGAGGACACGCGGGCGAACTCGAACTCGCCGTGGGGCGCGGGCTGGGAGACGCCCGAGCCGCCCCCCGACAACCAGTGGGTGGCGCAGGCGACCTTCACCGAGCCCGGCGTCTACGTGCTGCGCTGCATCGCCCACGACGGGGGCTTGGCGACCTACGAGGACGTCACGTTCGCGGTGACGGAGTGACCGACGACTCCGTCACTGCCCCGTCTGCCTTCCCGCCGGCCTCACGAGAAGGCGGTATTCGCGAGGGGCACAACGTCGCCGCGCAGAGACACACCTTCCTTCCCGCGCCGGCCTCACGAGAAGGGCCGAGGCCGGCGCGCGGCTCGCACCCACGACGAGCCACCCGGCCCGGATGGATGGCGCGAGATCGCTGCGTCACTGGACCCTCCGACGAGACGACAACCATGATGACCAATCGAGTTTGCGCCTTCCTGATTCTGGCCGTGGGGATACTGGCCGCAGGGTCGTCCGGACTGGCCCAGACCCGGGATGCCGAGACCCGGGACGCGTCGGCCGAAACCGCCGCGCGCGCGGCCCTCGAGAACTTCATCACGCAGTGGAACACCGCCGACGATGCGAACCTGCACCTGGCGATGCACTTTCCGTTCGTGACGGTGCCGGGCGGCGGGGCGCTGCTCGTCGACGCGCGACCGGAAGACTTCTCGGCCGGCTTCGACGACATGCGGACGCGAGAGGGATGGAGCCGCAGCTCGTTCGACTTCGACTCGCTCATGGTGGTCAGGTCGTCACCCGACAAGGTGCACGCGGAGATAGGCTTCAGCCGCTACGGGGCCGACGGCGCCGCCTATCGCACGTCGCGGGTGTTCTACATCGTGACCCGGCGGGACGGGCGATGGGGCGTGCAGCTTCGCACTCCGGCGGCCGAGCCCGACGACCTGGGCGGGGCCGAGCGGGTGGAGATCGTCTCGGCGGCCCGGCAGGCGGTGCTGGACTTCTTCACCGCCTTCAATGCCGGCGACGCCGACGGCGCCGTCGCCACGGTGAACCACCCGCACCTGTTCATGACCCCCGACGGGGGCTTCTCGGTGGCCACCTCGCCCGCCGACGGCCCTCGCCCCGACTTCGACCGGATGCGACGCGACGAAGACTGGCACATGAGCACCATCGACGCCCTGGAGCCGAGCATCGTCACGCGAAACAAGGTGCACTTCGAACTGACGTTCAGCCGTTGGCGCCCCGACGGCACCCGCTACTGGACGGTACCTGCGCTCTGGATCGTGACCCGCGCGGGAAACCACTGGGGCATCCAGGTCCGGTCGCTCATGCCGGCCACGTTCGACGCGCGCTAGCTCCTGGCCTGGCGCCCCGTCCGGCAAGTGGAAAGCAAAGGGTGAGGCCCTTCTTCGAAATTCAGCATGCCCGATCGAGTTTCGCCGCACATCAGAACCATATCAGGCAACCCCTATTTGACGAATAGAACACTACGCCACGCGGTCCGCGCCCGTGCTGTCATGGCTGTCGAATCGCGAGCGGGTTCTCCGACTCGGGCCTTTGCGCGGAACTGTCGGCAGCGCTGGCTTACACCACTCCCCGCCTTGACCGCGTCCGCCTCCCAACGTAAACTATCTGTTACCTCGGCGCCGCACAAGAGGCCTCGGCACTTGGGTTCGCGGCCTCACCCCTCAGCCGAGGGTGGAGACCCAGAACCGTGGCCCAAGCGAAGAAGCCCCCCGAGGAGATTTCCACCACCATCCCCGTCCTGTGGGACCGCGTGGACCCCATTTTGCCCAAACCCGCTAATCTGTTTGTCGTCCTCGCCCGTCCTGACGAGGTTGTCTTGACCTTCGGTTTTCTCGCACCCATTGTGGCAGGTACACCTCAGCAAGAACGAGAACAGACCCAGAAATTAGCCGCCGAAGGCATGGCACCAGAACTCGTCGCCAGGGTCGTGCTCAACGTAAGCAACGCACAAGCGCTGCATCGAGTATTGGGCCAGCAGTTGGGACACCTGTCGAATCAAAGCGACACACCAAGCTAGCCAAGCCAGTTCAGTCGGAGATGTTTCTTTTGAAAGAAATACCCTCACGCATTCACGACAAGCTGCGGGAAATGACCGAGCTGCCCTCTGGCTGGAGCCACGGCGAAGGCAAACCCACAGCCCCACGGGCGATACAGAAAGCCGAGGAGCTTGTGGGCGAGATGCTCGCTCTGGACTTGGAGGCTGATGTCTTCCCCAACCCTGACGGCGGCTGCACTGCAATCGCGTATTGTGAGGAAGTGAGCGTCGACCTAGTGGTCAACACGCGTGGTGCCGTGGCAAGGGCCGTTGAGGAACGTGGCATTGGCCCCCATTATAAGGTGACCCGTGAGGTGAAGCGTCCGAGAGAGCATGAAGTAGCGGATATACTCGCGCGGTTGCGGAGAATAGGATGGAAGTCGTCAGAATTCTACCTCTTGACGATAAGCACTACGACTTCAGGAAGCAGCGCTTCCGCGACATCGTTTACCGGAGATCGTCCAGCCAACGCGGCGGCGGCTTCTCTGTCGTTGGTACGTCGTGTGTCGACGCGCGCGGAATCGGAATTCACGTTCATATCAAGCAATACTACGGGGCCGTCCCATGCGGTCTTTGGCGTTTCGATACCATCATCTTTGAACCACCAAAACCGAACCCTCGCAAGATAAGACAGCCGAAACTGGTTCAAGAAACAGACCCTGCGGTTGGTGACCTCTGCCACTACAATCTGTACCATGTGTCGGACAACCCGCTTGGAGAAAATGTACAAAAAAGCAGCAAAAAACGCGGACGGCGCCGGAGAATTGTTGTTGCTGTATACCGACGGGGCGACTACAGGCTTCAACCATGAAGCCTATTTGGAATTGTCGATGAACTAGAGTGGGAACCCCATCCGAATCCTCCTGCCACGCTCCCCGCCCGGCTCCGGCGGTCGATGATTGGGCCAAGTCATGCGTATCGTCGCCGCGCCTGCCGGACGTCGCCCAGCCAGGGCCGACCCCACGGCTACCCGGCCTCCGGCGACGCCTCGAAACGCCGTCGGACGCTCTCGAAGAACTCGGGGTCCGACAGCAGTCGCAGCAGCAGGGCCTGGTGCAGTTGACGCGGCTCGCGCTCTGGCGCCTCCACCGTCACGCTCAACCTGACGCGCTCGGTAGCGACCAGGTCCTCGCGCCCCAGGCCCTGAACCAGCGTGAGCCACACCAGGAAGGGCAGATCCTCGAAGAACAGCGCGGCGACCCCGCCCGATGCCGCATCTCGCGGCACGGCGTAGGCAGCCTCGGTCAACACGCCGGTCAGGCTGCCGCCCTTGGTGCCGAATGACGTGAACTGGCGCCGGATCGGTTCGTTCTCCATCGGCCATTCGAGGAACTCGCGCATCGTGGCCGACGCCGCAGCCGAGACCAGGTCGCCGCGCTGCACCCGCTCCATGAGTCGCGCGTAGTCTCGTGCCGTGCCCCGGGGAGAGTGCACGACGCCCAGCCGTGCCTGCTCGCGAAGCGTGACTTCGCCAGTTATCGGATTCTCCTGCCGGACCGTCCGGAATTCGGGATCGCCGCGCAGGCGATCCGACAACGCCCAGGCGGTGTCCACCAAGGGCTCGTCGACCGCCTCGGCCCAGCTCAGGAAGACGCCGCTGAGGGGCAGCGGCGCGTCCGAACCGGCGAGGTCGAGCCGAGCGGGCAGCCCCTCGGCGCGTTCGCGTCCCAGGCGATGCAGCACGTAGTCGGTGGCGGCGTTGTCGCTGACCCGCGTCATGGCCCAGACCACGTCGCGCAACGAGACGGCGTCGGACGCGTCGAGCCATCCCCGCTCTCGGTAGACCGCCACCGCGCGATCGTGCGCGCCGCCGTCGGTCCCGGGCAGGTAGAACGCCTCGACATCGGCGAGCGGCACCCGCTCGTCGGGCGACCAGCGGCCCTCGTCGACCGCCTCGGCGTAGCCCGCGAGCACGAGAATCTTGATGGTGGAGGCGAGCGCGCGGGGAACGTCAGGATTCAGGAGGATCGCGGAATCGGGGTCGTCCGGCCGATAGGCGACCAGCGAGACGCGAGAGCGGTTGGCGTCGATGAAATCGAGCAGCGTATCGACCGAGCGCAGCGCCTGCCCGGCTTCCGCCCCCTCGGACATCGCGCCGAGATTCCGGGCGACGAAGGTAATCCGGTTCCAGTTGACGGCAATCAGGATCGCGCCCGCGACCAACACGGTGAGGCATCCCACGCCGGTGATCTTGAGTACCTGTCTCATCGATGCGCCTCGCTCTCTTCGCCGCCCTCGCTCGGATGGAATGCCCGCGACCGGAGGTTACGGCCGCTGCACCCCTCCCGCCACGCCGCCCTCGCCCGCCACCTACCGGTTGCGGGAGCCCCCGGCGAAGCGGCGCTCCATCTCGCGACGCGCCTGCACCGCGGCCAGGCTCGCGTCGACCTCCACATCGTCACAGCCGACGACCTCTCCGGCGGCGATCGCCCGCTTCAACGCGACCCCGTGGGCCAGGCCAATCGGCAGCGCGCCCCGGTCGAGCGACGTCCGCGCGGGGAGCAGCTTCCCGTAGACGGTGAACCCGCCGTCGAGCGTCTCCCCCGCCGCGAGGTCGCGCTTCGCGGTGGCCGCGACATCGCCGACGAAGTCGCGTGTCGCCCCGGTCGCCTTGCCGAGCAGCCCGGCCGCGAGAATCGACACGTTCAGCTCGAGCCCGATGAGATGGAACGGCTTGTACATGGCCGAGTAGCGGCCGGTCGCGTCGGTGTTCATGCCGTACTGCCGGAAGCACGCCGCGGTGTAGTCGTTGGGTGCCTCGAGGACCACGTAGACGCCCCAGCGCAGGTCGTTCGGCACCGGCCGGCCGTCGCGTTCGAGCGACGACACCACCTCGACCTGCCCCTTGTGGTGGATCTGGCCGCCGGCCTCGGCGGGCCGCAGCACGTGCGCGAGGTCGTCGCGGCCGCAGGGCGGGAACCGCAGGCCGTCGGGCGGCGGAGTGAGACCGGTGGCGTTGGCGATGGCGGCCATCTCGATGGCCGACTTCGTGCCGTCGAGGAACGAGTTGAACATGCGGCTGTTCATGCCCGCCGCCCGCGCCTCGGCGGCGGTCAGCCCGTAGTGATCCCACACCGTGTCGGGCGTCGAGGCGTGGTAGGCCGGCAGATAGCGGGTGCCCTTGCCTGCCGCCACGACGTCGAAGCCGCACGCGCGCGCCCACTCGACGAGCTCGCAGGTCAGGGCCGGCTGGTCGCCGTAGGCCATCGTGTAGACGACGCCGGCCGCGCGCGCCTCCGCCGCCAGCAGCGGCCCCGCCAGTACGTCGGCCTCGACGTTGACCATCACCACGTGCCGTCGCGCCGTGCACGCGGCGCGCGCGTGCGTGATGCCCGCCGCGGGGTCGCCGGTCGCCTCTACCACCACGTCGACGCTGTCGTCGCGCACCGCCTCGAGCGCGTCGTCGGTGAATCGCGTCGCGGCGATGCGGGCGTCGCTCCACCCCACGGCGCGGCAGGCGGCGCGCGCGCGGTCCGGGTCGAGATCGGCGATGACCCGCACTTCCAACCCGACTGTCGATGGGACCTGGCTCAGGAACATCGAGCCGAACTTGCCGGCGCCGACGAGGCCCACCCGCACGGGCCTGCCGGCGGCGGCGCGCGCGCGCAACTCGCCCCAGAGGTACATCGCGCCGCCCTCAGACCGCCGCCGCGCCGGCGCGGACGAGCTCGGCGAGGCAGTCGTCGGCGAGGGGCTCGATGGGGGTAAAGTCGCGGTGCGCTATCCACGCCGCGCGCTTGAAGCGGCGGATGTGGTTGTCGATGTGGCAAAGCGACAGGTAGACGATGCTGCGTCCGAACGGGCTGATGTTCGGCGGGCTCGCGTGCACGAGGGTCGAAGCGAACACGATGACGCTGCCCGGCGGGCCCGTCGGGGCCACGCAGCCGCCCCGCTCGGCGAGCCGGGTCACCGTCGCGCGGTCGAGCGTCCACAGCGGGTAGCTCGTCGTCGCGAGGTCGTGGCCGGCCTCGAACACCCCCTGCCGGTGGCTCCCCGGCAGGAACAGCAGCGGCCCGTTGGCCGCCGTCACCTCGTCGAGGAACACCGCGATGTTCATGGCCCGCGGCTCGGGCATGTCGTCGTCGCGGCGCCAGGTGCCGAAGTCCTGGTGCCACTGCCAGACCTCGCCGTCGAAAGCGGCCTTGGCGTTCACCTTGTACTGATGCATGTAGACGGGGCCGTCGACGAGCTGCATCACCGGCTCGACGAGCCGCGGGTGGCGCCCGAGGCGGCGGAACGCCTCGTTGTAGGTATGCGCCGCGAACGCGGTGCGGGCGACGCCGCTCGACTCGCGCCACACCTCGTCGCGGTCGAGCGCGTAGACCTCGTCGGCGGCGGCCCGAAGCACCGCCGCCTCGTCGGCCGAGAAGCGCGACGGGAAGAAGAGGTAGCCCTGCTCGTCGAACTGCGCCATCTCCTCGGCGGTCAGCTTCATGACGGTTCTCCTCGTGCCTCGCATACACTGGGGGCCACGTTCGGCTCGGCCAGGGTCACCCAGTTTACGTGGAACGAACAGGCCGAAGGAACCGGCCGGACCGCACCGACGACCGTTTCGGCCCCCCAGCAGAGACACGCGAATGCTCGACTGACCGACTACCGCGTCCTGACCTTCGACTGCTGCGGCACCCTGATCGCTGGCAGGCCGGCATCTGGGGCGCCCTGCCGCCGCTGCTCATGCGCAACCGCGCATCGAGCGCCACCCGCGGCGCCGCCCTCCGCGCCTTCGTCCAATGCGAGAGCCGGCAGGAGCAGGCCACGCCGGGCCTGCGCTGCGCGGCCGGCGCCACTCAGAATGCGGGCTTCCAGATGGCGGCGAGGTCGAGCGAGAACCCCGGCAGGACCGTTTCGCCGGTGACGACGTCGTGGCGGTGTTCGAGGCTGCCGTCGGCACGGTAGATGGTGACCTGCCGCCGCGCGGGATCGACGAGCCAGCCCAGGCGGGCGCCGTTGGCGCGGTACTCCTCCATCTTGCGCGCGGCGGCCGCACGAGAATCGGACGGCGAGAGCAGCTCGATGACGAAGTCGGGGCACAGCGGCAGGAATCGAACCTTGTCACTGGCCGCGAGCCGGGCAAGGCGGCTGCGGAGGACCCAGGCCGCGTCGGGCGCACGCACCGCCCGGTTGGGCAGCTCGAAGCCGGTCGAGGAATCGAAGGCGACGCCGGTCCCATCGTCTTCGGTCCAGCGATGGAGAGCGGCAATCAGGAACCCGTTCCGCGCCCCTGTCTCGCCGCCGGCGGGCGCCATCACTTCGATGCTCCCTCCCGCGTTGCGCTCGATCCGCACGTCGCCATTCAGTTGGCAGAACTGGAAGAACTGCTCGCGGTCCATGTCGAGGGCCGGGGGCATGTGCAGCTCCAGGGCCGTCAAGCCGGATCGATGATCGAGGACCGCCATGCCCTCAGGCTACCGCACGCGCCTTGCGGGAATCAACGGAGCGAGACCGCCCCAGGCGCGAGGGCGCCCCACCGAAAGCCGGGCGCCTGGTGTCCGACCACCGGCCCGAGGAGCGTAACCCCGGCTCGCACCATGCGCGGACCCTCGACACATCCCGGTCAGTCGTCCCGCCCGCCTGTCGCGATGGCGAGCCGCAGCCGGACTCGAGGACCCGGAAGATGCGCTACCGCAGGGCGTACCAGCCCAGGATGCGCGCGGCCTCATCGGGGCTCCTCACCTGCATGTTCGGGGTATCCCACCTGGGGAAGGCCGACAAGGGCCTGCTCCGGCGATTCCTGGTCAAGGTGGCCGGCCTCTCACGCGCGCAGGTCACCCGCCTGGTGCACAGCGGGGCGAGCCTCGCGGCGACCGTCGAGAGACGCGCGGCTGAGGTCAACCGCTTCGAGAACTTCGTGTCGCGCCGACGAGCCTCGCCGCAACCGTCGAGAGGCCCAGTCGGTGATCGTCGGGGTCAATCCAGCGCGCCGCGTCCTCGCGCACCGCGGCCGGCCGCGACTTGAGGCGGACGTAGACCGGCTCGACGTCGAGGTCGTAGTGGGTGAACGCGTGGCGGAAGGGGTCGGCGGCGCGAACCTCGTCGACGAGGCCGGCGCCGACGCCGGCCTCGTCGAGGAATCCGTCCACGGTCTCGCGCGCGTCGCGTTCCGGCGGCGACCACAGGCCGCCCCAGATGCCGGTGGGCGGCCGCGGCTCGACGAGGCAGGCGCCGTCGGGATCGACGAGCACGAAGAACCGGCGGCGCTCGAGGCGGCGGGGGCGGCGGGGCGCGGCCTCCGGGTACCGCTCGGGGTCGCCGGCCGCGAACGCCTGGCAGCCCGCGCGCACCGGACAGTCGCCGCAGCGCGGCCGCCGACGGCGGCACACCGTCGCCCCGAGGTCCATGACGGCCTGTGTGTAGTCGGCGGCGCGGCCCCGCGGGGTGTGCGATTCGGCAAGCCGCCACAGTTCGCCGAGGGTGGCCGCCGACGACACGGGGCCGCGCACCCGGTGACGACGCGCCAGCACGCGCTTGACGTTGCCGTCCAGGATGGGCGCGCGACGGCCGTGGGCCAGGGCGACGATGGCGGCGGCGGTGGACCGGCCGATGCCCGGCAACGCCCGGAGCGATGCTTCCGTGGCGGGCAACGTCCCGCCGTGGTCCCGGACGACGATTCCGGCCGCGCGGTGCAGGTGACGCGCGCGCGCGTAGTAGCCGAGGCCGCTCCAGAGATGCAGCACGTCGTCGAGGCCGGCGCGAGCCAGGGCCTCCACATCCGGGAAGCACGCCACGAACCGCTCGAAGTACGGCGCGACCGTGCCGACCTGGGTCTGCTGCAGCATGATCTCGGCCACCCACACCCGGTACGGCGTGCGCTCCCGCTGCCACGGCAGGTCCTTGCGGCCATGGACGTCCCACCACGCGAGCAGCCGGCGGGCGAAGGAACCGGCAGCGGCCATGGGCGGCGTCACTCCCCCATCGGCGGCCATGGACAGTCCCACCATGCGAGCGGGCGGGGAACGAAGGAACCGGCGGCAGCCATGGGCGGCGTCACTCCAGCATCACCCGCGCGAGCGCCGCGAAGTCCTCGACGACGAGGTCGGGCTGGTGCGGCGAACCGCCGAAGGGGCGGCGTCACTCCCCCATCGGCGGCCATGGACAGTCCCACCACGCGAGCGGGCGGGGGACGAAGGAACCGGCGGCGGCCATGGGCGGCGTCACTCCAGCATCACCCGCGCGAGCGCCGCGAAGTCCTCGACGACGAGGTCGGGCTGGTGCGGCGAACCGCCGAAGGGACGGCGACGCCGGTCGATGAACGCGGTCCGCAGGCCGCACGCCTTCGCGCCGATGCAGTCGAACGCGTGGTTGGCGACGAAGAGCACGCTCGCGGGGTCGACGCCGAGCCGCTCGCAGGCGGTGGCGTAGGTGGCGCGGTGCGGCTTGAAGTAGCCGGCCTCTTCGACCGAGATCACCGCGTCGAAGTCGAACCCGATGTGGGGCCGGGCCGCCTCGAGCATGTCGCGGTCGCCGTTCGACAGGATCGCGAGGCGGTAGCGCGCGCGCAGCCGTTCGAGCGCCTCGATCACGTCGGAGAAGGGCTTCAGCCGCTCGATGCAGCCGACGAGCCAACGCACCTCGTCGCGGGTGTGGTCGATGCGCGCGCGCCGCATGACCTGCGACACCGCGCGGTGGCCGATCTCGCGGTAGGACGTGTGGCCACGGTCGCACAGCGAGTCGATCATCGAGTCCTCGAAGTGCGTGCGCCGCCACCACGTGACGAAGCGGTGGGGGTCGCCGCGCCAGCCCTTGCCGGCCAGGAACGGCGCCGCCATCTCGGCGAGGCCGCCCTGCATGTCGACGATGGTGCCGTACTGGTCGAACATCAGGATGGACACCTCGCGGCGCAGGAGACTGGCGGCGACGGCGCTCATGGCGTTCTCCTCCTCCGGTGACGCTGTCCTCAACGCCGGGCCGCCTCCGGGAGGGGGTTGGCCCATCCTGCCTCGTGCCGACCCATCGAGACGCTGTCCTGAGCGCCGTCCCGCACCCCGGTCCGGCTACGCCAGATGGCGGGCCACCGCCGCCTCGTCCCAGTCCATGCCGAGGCCGGGGCCGCGCGCGGTGACGGCGCCGTCGACCACCCTCGGCGGGTCGGCGAGGACGGCGCCGGCGAGGTCGAGGTACTCCAGGTAGTGGGCCAGCGGCGTCACCGGCAGGACGTGGGCGCTGGCCTCGATGAAGAGGTGGCTCGACACGGGGACGGCGGCCGCCTCGGCCTGCCCCATGGCGCGCAGCCAGCCCGTCACGCCCCCCATCTTCATCAGATCCGGCATGCACAGGTCACACGCCCCGGCCGCGAACGCGTGGGCCATGTCGTGTCCGAACCACCAGTTCTCGCCGGTCTGAATCGGCGCCGGCGACGCCGCGCGGACGCGGGCGTGGCCGGCGAGGTCCTCGGCCGGCACCGGCTCCTCCACCCATTCGAGGTCGAACCGGGCCAGGGCGCGGATGCGCCGCACGGCCTCGGGCGCGGTCAGCGACTGGTTGTAGTCGACCATCAGCCGCACGTCCGGTCCGATGATCTCGCGCACCCCTGCGACCCTCGCGACGTCCCACGCCAGATCGCGGGCCCCGATCTTGATCTTGATCGCGCGGAAGCCCTGCTCGACGCTCCGCTCCAGCGCGGCCCGGTCGGCCGCCGGATCGACGATGCCGAAGCTGTCGTAGGCCGGCACCGGCTTCGCCTGACCACCGAGCAGCTCGACCACCGGCCGCTGCTGCGCGCGCCCCTGCAGGTCCCAAAGGGCCATGTCGAGGCCCGACAGGGCCATGCCGACGAGCCCCTGGCGCCCCATCAGGCGGAAGCGCGCAACCAGGTCGTCGTACACCGCCGCGGGCACGGCCGGGCGCCCCCGCACGACCTCCGCCAGGTCTTCGACGAACGCCTTCAGGGCGCGGAGCGTGAGGGTCGTGTAGCCGAAGACGTAGGCCCGGCCGGCCGGGCCCTCCTCCGAGGCGACGTCCAGCAGCAGGAGCGGCGAGACCGGGATGTCGCCCGACGCGGTGCGCAGCGGGCGCGCCAGCGGCGCGGCGACGGGGCGGGCGGTCAGCGTGCGGACGGTCAGACCGGATTCCAGCATGGCAGGCTCCGTGACGGTCGGTCGTCTCACGGCGGTCGCGGCGGGCGCCCTCACGCCACCGCGCCGCCCGCGCAGACCATACGCCGGGGGCGCGCGGAGGTCAACGCAGGTCCGGGCCGTCCGGGGCCCGGGCGGCGCCGCGCCCGCACCGGCGCGCTCGCGTCACTCGGGTTCCAGGCGTCGCAGATGGTGATGACACCACGCGGCGCCCCCCCGGAAGGACCGATGTCGCCGCGGGACCCGCGCGCCGACCGGGGATGGCGGGCGCAACGCAGCGCCCCCCGGAAGGACCGATTTCGCCACGTTGGGGGTAGAGCTTCGAAGATCCCGGAAGGACCGATGTCGCCACGGGACCCGCGCCCCGACCGTCAGCTTCTGACCGAGAGCGTGATGCTGGGCGTGGGCGGCGGCGCGCTCGGGCTGGCCGCGGCCGCGATCGTGTTGCGCGCCGACCGGGGATGGCGGGGCGCAACGCGCCGCCCCCCGGAAGACCGATTTCGCCCCGTTGGGGGTAGATCAGTCGAAGATCCCGGAAGGACCGATGTCGCCACGGGACCCGCGCGCCGACCGGGGATGGCCGGGCGCAACGCAGCGCCCCCCGGAAGGACCGATTTCGCCCCGTTGGGGGTAGACTCGCACCGAGCGGCGCCGCGACGATTTCGGGTGCCGCGGGAGACCACGCCATGACGATTCCCGCTTCCATCACCGCAGGGTCACTCCGGCGGCTCGGCGCCTGCATGCTGCTCGCGCTCGTCGCGGCGGCGAGCGTGTCCGGCCAGGACCACGGCCGGCGCCACCTCGCGCTCGACGACTACCTCTCGTGGGAGACGGTCGCCAACCCGCGCATCTCTCCCGACGGCGCCACCGTCGTCTACGAGCGGCGCTTCGTCGACCCGGTGGCCGACGGCGTCCGCCGCGAACTGTGGGTGATCGGCGCAGACGGCTCGCGGAACCGCTTCCTCACCGAAGGCGCCGGCCCGCGCTGGGCGCCCGACGGCACGCGCATCGCGTTCACGCGGTCCGGCGAGCCGCAGGGGGCGCAGATCTTCGTGCGCTGGATGGACGCCGAGGGCGCCGAGAGCCAGGTCACGCGGATCGAGAACCCGCCGTCGCAGATCCGGTGGGCGCCAGACAGCGGCTCGCTCGCCTTCCGGGCGGTGGTCTCCCCCCCGCCCGACCCGGCCTGGGACATCGACATGCCCGAGGCGCCGGCGGGCGCCGAGTGGACGGCCCCGCCGCGCATCGTGACCCGGCTCGCCTACCGGCGCGACGGGTCGGGCTACACGCCGGCGGGCTACCGCCACATCTTCGTGGTGAGCGCCGCCGGGGGCGCGCCGCGGCAGGTGACGAGCGGCGACTTCCACCACGACGACCCGCGGTTCACCCCCGACGGCAGCGCCATCGTCTTCTCCGGCCTCCGCGAGCCGGACGCCGAGTACGCCTGGCGGCAGTCGGAGGTGTACCGGGTGGACCTCGCGACGCGCGAGGTCACCGCCCTCACCCGCCGCGACGGTCCGGATGCCGGGGCCATCCCCTCCCCCGACGGCCGCGCCATCGCCTACACCGGCATGGACCACACGACCGACACCTACCGCGAGGAGGGCCTCTACGTGATGGCCGCCGACGGCTCGGGCTCGCGCGTCGTCGCCACCGAGATGGGGCGGCGCCCGGGCATCGTGGGCTGGGCCGCCGACGGCAGCGGCGTGTACCTGAACGCGCAGCTCCGAGGTACGAGCAACCTCCACTTCGCATCGGTCGACGGCGAGGTACGGCAGGTGACGAGCGGCAATCACATGCTCTCGGTGGCGTCGGTCAGCGACACCGGCGTCGCCGTCGGCGTCGTCTCCAGCTTCCACGTGCCCGGCGACCTCGTCGCCTTCGACGTGGACGATCCGGCAACGATGCGCACCCTGCACCGGACCAACGCCGGGCTGCTCGCCGACGTGCGCCTGGGCGAGGTCGAGGAGATCTGGTACCGGTCGCCGGACGGGCTCGACATCCAGGGCTGGATCGTCAAGCCCCCCGACTTCGACCCGGCGCGGCAGTATCCCCTCATCCTCCGCATCCACGGCGGCCCCCACGCGATGTACAACGCCGGTTTCGACTTCAAGAACCAGGACCACGCGGCGAACGGCTACGTGGTCCTGTACACGAACCCGCGCGGCAGCAGCGGCTACGGCAGCGCGTTCGGCAACGCCATCAAGAACGCCTACCCGGGGAAGGACTACGACGACCTGATGGCGGGGGTTGACGAGGTGCTCTCGCGCGGCTACATCGACGAGCGGAACCTGTTCGTGTACGGCGGCAGCGGCGGCGGCGTGCTGACATCGTGGATCGTCGGCCGCACCGGGCGCTTCACCGCCGCGGTGGTCAAAGCCCCGGTCACCAACTGGCTGAGCTTCGTCGGCACCACCGACGGGTCGGGCTGGTACCGCAACTTCGAGAAGCTGCCCTGGGACGACCCCGAGGAGCACCTGCGGCGGTCCACGCTGATGGTCGTCGGCAACGTCACCACCCCGACCCTGCTGATGACCGGCGAGCGCGACCTGCGGACGCCCATGGAGCAGACCGAGCAGTACTACCGGGCCCTGAAGCTGCGCAAGGTGCCGACCGCGATGATCCGGCTGACCGACAGTTGGCACAGCCGCAACTCGCCCCCGACCAACTTCCTGCGGGTGCAGCTCTACCTGCGGCTGTGGTTCGAGCGGTTCATGGTCGGAGGGGCCGCCGCCACTGACCAGGAGGGGTAGACTCCCCGCGCGGGGCAGGCATTCGCGGGCGGCGGACCAGGCCAAGGACTACCTGCGGGTAGACTCCCCGCGCGGGTGGGCATTCGGGCGCGACGGGCGCCAAGGCCGATCTGTCGAAGCAGTTGCCCTCGCGCGGGTGGGCATTCGGCGCAACCGGGCGCCCATCGGGGTCACGAAGCGGCGACGCCGGGATCGAGAACGACCGCGTCGAGCGCCTGAACGGGTGTGCGGAGAGGAGCATCAGTCATGTCTGTGACCCGGAAGCTCGTTGGAACGGCCGCCGCCGCGGCCCTGGCGCTGGCCGGCGCCGCGCGGGCGCAGTCGGCGGCCGAGATCGGACCGCAGGCCGCGTTGGACGCGATGGGCATCGTCGGCTATGCCGACCGGATGAGCGTGGCGCCCGGCGAGACGATCCGGTTCATGGTGAGCA
This sequence comes from Vicinamibacterales bacterium, assembly GCA_965199675.1. GTDB lineage: Bacteria > Acidobacteriota > Vicinamibacteria > Vicinamibacterales > UBA8438 > JAJEEA01. The sequence goes on from CBDATI010000023.1 coordinate 82,457, forward strand.
GCGGGCTCCCCACGTACCGGGCGGAGATCGTTCGGCTGATCCACGGCGACGCGAACCCGAACGGGCCGGGCATCAAGGAGGAGCTGGTCGAGACGCCGGTCAACGGCGACTATCCCGGCCGGCGCCAGGACCTGCCGCTCGGCTCCTACGTCACGGTGCCGGACGCGGCCCCGCTGCGGCTCGGCGGGAGCTTCACGATTACCGCCTGGGTGGCGCCGACGCGGCCCGGAGTCGTCGGCTGGGTCGGAGAACCGGGCGCGCAGGGCGTGGTGACGAAGTGGGCATCCGACCGCGGCTACGGGCTCATGCTCGACGAGCAGGGCCGGCTCGCGCTGTGGCTCGGGGCGGCTGACGGACAGGTGGCGCGGGTGGCGGCGGAGCCGGCCCTGCGGCGCTGGGCGCCGGCAATTCCGGGCGCGGGTCGGCCGCGGCCCCACGGCGTGCCAACCCAGTGGTACTTCGTGGCCGCGAGCTTCGACGCCGAGACCGGCCGGGTAACGCTGCACCAGGAGCCGCTGGACCTCTACGCGAACGACCCGACGCGCGTGGTGGTGGAGGAACCGACGCCGCTGCGAGCGGTGGCGACGCCCGACGCACCTCTCCGCATGGCCGCCTACACGACCGCCGACGGCGGCGTGGCCGGACACTACAACGGAAAGATCGACAACCCGCGCATCTATGCGCGCGCGCTCAGCCGGGCCGAGATCGAGGCGGTCGCGGCCGGCGAGGGACCGGACGACGCGGTGGCGGCGTGGGACTTCGCGGCGGACATCGAGACCGACCGGGTGCGCGACACGGCGGGGCGAGGGCTCGACGGACGCGCCGTCAACCTGCCGACGCGCGCGGTGACCGGGCGCCGGTGGAACGCCACCGTGATGGACTTCCGGCAGGCGCGCGAGCAGTACAGCGCGATCCACTTCCACGACGACGACCTCCTCGACGCGGGCTGGGACGTCGGCTTCGCCTTCGAGGCGCCGGGCGACCTGCCGAGCGGCGTGTACGCGGCGCGGCTGCGAACGATAACGAGCGAGGACTACGTGCCGTTCTTCGTCCGGCCGCCGCGCGGCGCCGCCACCGCGTCGATCGCCTTCCTCGCCCCCACGGTCAGCTACCTCGCGTACGCCGGGACCGGCGGAACCGGTTTCCAGCCGATGAGCCTCTATTCCACGCACACCGACGGCAGCGGCGTGGCCTACTCGTCGCGGCTGCGCCCCATCACCAACATGCGCCCGAAGATCGACACGCGCAATCCGTGGCAGTTCATGGCCGACACCCACCTCGTCGACTGGCTCGACGTGAAGGGCTTCACGGTCGACGTCGTCACCGACCACGACCTCCACGCCGAGGGGGCCGCGCTGCTCGAGCCCTACAACGTGGTGCTGACCGGCACCCACCCGGAGTACTACTCGTGGGAGATGCTCCAGGGCCTGCGGTCGTATCTGGAGCAGGGCGGCCGGCTGATGTACATGGGCGGCAACGGCTTCTACTGGGTGACGCCGGTCGACCCGACCGGGACGTTCATCGAGGTGCGGCGGCGCGACGGCACCGAGCACTGGCAGGGGGCGCCGGGCGAGAGCCACCACAGCCTGACCGGCGAGCCGGGCGGGCTGTGGCGCTTCCGCGGCCGAGCCCCGCAGTGGCTGGTGGGCGTGGGGTTCACGGCGCAGGGATTCGACCGGAACTCTCCCTACCGGCGGATGCCGGACAGCTTCGACTCGCGGGTCGCCTTCATCTTCGAGGGCATCGGCGACAACGAGCTGATCGGCAACCACCCGTCGCTGGTGCTCGACTTCGGAGCGGCGGGGTCGGAGCTCGACCGGGTGGACCACGCCCAGGGCTCGCCGCCCCACACGCTGGTGCTGGCGCGGTCGTTCGGCCACTCCGACGCCTACCAGCACGTGATCGAGGAGGTGAACACGAGCAACTCCGAGCAGGGCGGCACCGTCAACCCGCTCGTTTACGCCGACCTGGCGTATGTGGAGTACCCCAACGGGGGCGCGGTGTTCTCGACGAGCTCCATCGCGTGGAGCGGCAGCCTGTCGTTCAACGGTTACGACAACAACGTCTCGCGGCTGACCGAGAACGTGCTGCGGCGCTTCGCGTCGGACGACCCGCTGCCGGGGCCGGTCGCGGCGCCCGCCGCCGGCAGCCGGTGACGCCCCCGCGCGCACCAGGAGTCTGCGCCATGGAACAGCGAAGACTCCTGGGGGTCGGTCGGGCGTCCAGCGGCCCGAGGGCGACGATTGGCGGGCGAGGAGCCTGCATCGTTCGATGCCGACCCGGGCGGGTCGGGAGGCCGCTCCATTCCGGCGCCGCAGGCGTTTCGCGCCACTACCCCCCGACGCGCCGCAGGGTCGCGCGGCGACGCCCTGCGGGTCGCCGGCGTGCTGGCCGGTATCCGATGCATTCGGTCGCGCGCTGACAGCCGCGAGGGCTGAACGGGGACGAGCGAGCCGATGTACCAGGTCGAGGCGTGGTCGGCGCTGCGGCGGGTCCGGCGCGACGCGGGCGGGGGCGTCCGCCGGCTGCACGTCGGCGGCACGGTCTGGGCGCTCGGCTTCACGAGCCTCTTCACGGACATCTCGTCGGAGATGGTCGCCACCGTGCTGCCCGTCTACCTGGTCCTCTATCTCGGGCTCACGCCCTTCCAGTTCGGGATCGTCGACGGGCTCTACCACGGGGTGACGGCGCTGCTGCGGCTGGCCAGCGGCGTCGCCGTGGACCGGACCGGCCGCGCGAAGGAGATTGCCCTCGCGGGCTACGGCGCCTCGGCGCTGTCGCGGCTCGCCATGCTCGCGGCCGGCGCCTCGTGGCCGCTCATCGCCGGCGTCGTGGCGTTCGACCGGGCCGCCAAGGGCGCCCGCGCCGTGCCGCGCGACGTGTTGATCTCGCTGAGCAGCCGCCCTGGCGGCCTCGCCACCGCGTTCGGCGTGCACCGCGCCCTCGACAGCGCCGGCGCCATGCTCGGACCCCTCGTCGCCCTCGCCCTGCTCGCGGCCCTGCCCAACGCTTTCGACGTCGTCTTCGTCACCAGCTTCAGCGTGGCCGTCGTCGGCCTCGGCGTGCTGCTGCTCTTCGTCGACAACGCCGCACGCCCCACCGTCCCTGCGCCGGCGCCCGACCTCGTCACGCCGCTCCCCGCGGAGCCGGCCTCGCCCAGCCTGTCGCCGACGCCATCCGCGCCCGTGCCCGACGCCGTCACACCGCTTCCCGCCGGGCGCCCCACCGCGCCTGCGCCGGCGCCCGACCCCGCCACGCCGCTCCCCGCGGGACGCCGTCACGCCGCGTCGGGCGGGCGACTCGCGGGTGGGCTGACGCTCTCCGGACGCACGGCAACGCGGCGGTTCATCGCGGGCGCACCGGAGACGCCCGGCCTGCTGCGCCTCACCGTCGCGGCGACGCTTCTCGGCGCCGCCACCGTGAGCGACAGCTTCCTCTACCTGCTGCTGCAGCGGGAGGCCGGCTTCAGTCCGGGCCTGTTCCCCCTGCTCTACGTGGGCACTTCGGGCTGCTATCTGGCGCTGGCGGTACCGGCCGGGGGACTGGCGGACCGCATCGGGCGGAAGCGGGCGTTCCTCGCGGGCTACGGCCTGCTCGCCGCCGCCTACGCAGCGACGATGCAGTCCGCGATCGGGCTGCCGGGGGTGGTGGCCTGCCTGCTCCTGCTCGGCGCCCACTACGCCCTCACCGACGGGGTGTTGATGGCGTTCGCCAGCGGCCGCCTGCCCCCGGAGCGGCGCGGCGGCGGACTGGCGGTCATCACGACCGCCGCGAGCCTCGCCCGGTTGCTGGGCTCGGTCCTGTTCGGCGCGCTCTGGACGCGATACGGCGCCGCATCGGCGGTTCTCGCGTACCTGGTCGCGCTCGCGGCGGCGATGGCGGTCGCGGCGGTCCTGCTGCACGACGCGAAGGGAAGGGACGCGAAGCGAAAGGCCAACGATGACGGCTCGGACTGAAGACGGCCAGAACGCGCGAGAGGGCCGCCCGCCGGACGCGGCGCCGGCAAATCGACACACCGAGGACGGCCAGGACGCGCGAGAGGGCCGCCCGCCGGACGCGGCGCCGGCGCGTCGGCGCCGTCCACCCCGCGTCGTCGCGTTCGTGCTGTTGTGCGCGGCTTCCCTCGCACTCGCGGCCGGCTACGCGTGGTGGTCAGCGGCGCGTCGGGCGAGCTTCGTGCAGCAGGTCTCGCTGCCCCCGATCGGCAGTCTGGCCGAGCTCGACGCCCGACCCGCACTGGACACTTCCGCGCCACCCACGGGAGGCGAGCCGGCAACGCCCGCGGGGGAGGATCGCACACCAGTGAGCGGCGCCGGGCAGCGGGAGACGACGGTCGCGTCGGGAGAGCTGGCGCGGCCCGCGCCCGCGCCGCACGAGGGAGGAGCTTCCACGCCGCCCGCGGGGGAGGATTCCGCGCCGTCCACGGACGCGGGTTCGGCGTCATCTGCGGGAGAAGATCCCGCACTGCGCCCATCGGCTCCACGCGACGGCCTGGTGGCGCCGCGTTCACCGACCGCGCGGCCGTCGGGAGACCGGTTCGGCGTCGCAGGACGGTCCGCGCCGACGGCGCATGCCGATCCGGCGGCGAATACGGACAGCCCCCCGCCGGGCGTCGACGACCCTCGGCGGGGCGCGGGCGGTCCGCCGCCGGACGTCGATGGTCGCGGGACCGGCCGCGATCTGCTCTTCCGCCACACCGCGCTGGACGAGAGCTTCGGCGTGGCGAGCGTCGAACGACCGGGCGCCGGCGGTCGCCGAGCCACGCCGCTGCGATGCGACCGGGTCGACTTCGCAGGCGAGCGGGGCGTCTGCCTGACGACCGACCGCTTCTACACCACGCACGCCATCATGGTCTTCGACGGTGCGTTCCGACCGCTGCACCGGCTTCCCCTGCACGGCGTCCCCAGCCGCGTGCGCCTCGCCCCCGACGGTCGGCTGGCTGCGGCGACGGTGTTCGTGTCGGGCCACTCGTATCTCGACGAGGGCTTCTCGACCGAGACGAGCATCATCGACACCTGGTCGGGCGAGCGCCGGATCGCCAACCTCGAGGAACTCAGCGTGTACCGGGACGGCGCCCTGTTCCGGGCCGTCGACTTCAATTTCTGGGGCGTCACCTTCGCGGCCGACAGCGACCGGTTCTACGCGACCCTGGGCACCGGGGGGACGACTTATCTCGTCGAGGGACGCGTCTCGACGCGACGCGCCGACGTCGTGGTCGAAGGCGTCGAATGCCCTTCGCTGTCGCCCGACCAGCGCCGCCTCGCCTTCAAGAAGCGCCTGCCCCTCGCGACCGGGCTCGGGTGGCGGCTCCACGTCCTGGACCTGCAGTCGCGGGCGGTGACGCCGCTCGCCGAGCGCCGGTCCGTGGACGACCAGGCCGAGTGGTTGGACGACTCGACGATCCTGTATGCGCTGCCGGACCCCTCCGCACCCACCCCGATGGTGACCGACGTCTGGCGGGTGCCGGCCGACGGCGGCGGGGCGCCCGAGCTGGTCCTCGCAGGCGCTTCGTCGCCCGCCGTGCTCCGCCGGGATTCCGTGCCGTAGCGCAGGGCGGCGGCCCCGGAGGCGACCCTGCCCCCCGCGGAGTGCGTCGGCGCGCTACTCCTGCGGGCGATGCTGCCGCGCCGGGTCGCGTCGAGGGCCGTGCGGCAGTCAGGTCATAATGGCGTATGGCTGAGAGACCAACGGACATTCCACGCGGCACGCGCGCCCCGGGCTACCCCCGCGCCCCCGGACACCGCGTCGCCTTCGTGCCCCGCCACGTCCGCGTGCGCGTGGCCGCGAGCGGGACCGAGATTGCCGCGACCACCGACGTGGTGGCGATCGAAGAGAAGGGCTACCCGACGCGCTACTACCTGGCCCGCGACGGCGTCGATATGTCTCGCCTGGAGAAGACGGACAGGACGACGTTCTGCCCCTTCAAGGGGCTGGCCACCTACTACGTGATCCATGGCCCCGACGGCGAGGTCCGCGACGCGGTGTGGAGCTACGAGCAGCCGTACCGCGAGGCCGAGCTCGTGCGCGACCGCCTCGCGTTCGATGCGGACACGGTGGAGGAGACGGTCGGCTCGACGCCGTGAGCGAGGCCATCGTTCTCCACCGCATCGAGCGCTCGAGGAGATCGACGGCAGGCTGCGCCTGGGGGCTTCTGCCGGGGTCGCGCTGATCGTGGCGGGGCTGATAATCTGATGGCAGGAACGCTGGCGACGGCCAGACTCCGCGAGCACTCGCCTCGTCGGAAGCGGGGGACGAATCGCTCTGACTGACCGACATGACGTCCGCACGACTCTACGAAGCCGCGTTCCCCTTCGCCGACGACGTCCTGGCCCTGCCGGTCGACGACATCGACCGCGCGGCGGCCTGGTATGCCCCCAGGTTCGGCCTCGTCGAGGTCGAGCGCCGCGATGAGCCGGTGCCGACCGTGATCCTGGCGCGCGACGGGGTGCGCATCGGCTTCGCCGTCAACGGCGGCGACCCCGGCAACGAGGGTGCCGCGATCCGGGTCACGGACATCCGACGCGCCCGCGACGAGTTGCAGGTCAACGGCGTCGAGACCGCCAACTGGCGCGTCGACGAGCGCGACGGCGAGCGCTACCAAGTCTTCTTCGTCGTCGCGCCCGACGGCCTCTGCTTCTATTTCCACCAACCAATCGGACCGGCGGGCGCGTGACGGGTCGCGACGCACGCCATGCCCATCAGAACCAGCAAGGACAGTCCCCTCCGCATCGCCGCCGTGACCCCGGCGGACGGCCACGGCCGGATCGGCGTCACGTTGTGCCCCGGCAAGACCGATCCGCATGGGTTGACGGGGGCCTGGGCGCGCGATCTCGGCGCCGATCTCGACGTTGTTCAACTCTGGGGAGCGACGGCGGTGGTCAGCCTGATCACCGACGAGGAGATCGACCGGCTGTCGGTGCGGGGTCTCCCCGAGGCGGTCCGCGACCGGCGCATGGAGTGGTGGCACGCGCCGATACCGGACGGAACGGCGCCGGGGGACGAGTTCGAACAGGCGTGGACGGTGGTGGGCGAGGCGGTCCGCGACCGGCTGCGACTGGGCTTCGACGTCGTCGTGCACTGCAAGGGCGGTCTCGGCCGGGCCGGGACCATCGCGGCGCGGCTGCTGGTGGAGCTGGGGGAGAATCCGGACAACGCCGTCCGCCGTGTGCGCGACGCTCGCCCCGGCGCCATCGAGACCCGAGCGCAGCAGGCGCACGTGGCGCACGTCGAGCGATGCGCGCCGAGAGCACCGGCGGCGCCGGCGCGGACCGACGACGACATCCGGGACCGGGCCCTCGGGGCCCTCCTCGGTCTGGCGGTGGGCGACGCGGTGGGCACGACGCTCGAGTTCCGCGACCGGGACAGCGAGCCGCGCCTCGATGACATGGTCGGGGGCGGCCCGTTCCATCAGCCGCCCGGCGGCTGGACCGACGACACGTCCATGGCCCTGGCCCTCGCCGACAGTCTCGCGTCCTGCGACGCGCTCGACGGCCGGGACCTCATGGACCGCTTCGTCCGTTGGTGGCGAGAAGGCGAATACTCGCACACCGGCGGTTGCTTCGACATCGGCATCACCACCCGCCAGGCCCTCGCACGCTACGAGGAGACCGACGATCCGTGGGCCGGATCGACCGACTCGAACACCGCCGGCAACGGCTCGTTGATGCGACTCGCCCCCGTCGCCCTTCGGTTCTGGCAGGACGCGCCCCGCCTGGACGCGGCCGCCGCCGACCAGTCGCGCACGACCCACGGCGCCGAGGAGGCGGTGGACGCCTGTCGGGCGTTCGCGGCGCTGCTGGCGGACGCCATCGCCGGGGTCCCGCGCGCGCAGGTCCTCGCCCGGAGAACGTTCGACGGCGCACCGGCCATCCGGGAGATCATGGCCGGCAGTTGGCGCGGACGCCCCCGGCAGGAGATACGCTCGAGCGGCTACGTGGTCCACACCCTGGAGGCCGCTCTCTGGTCGGTCGCCCGCACCGCCGACTTCCGCAACGCGGTGCTGCTCGCCGCCAACCTCGGCGACGACGCAGACACCGTCGCGGCGGTGACGGGCCAGCTCGCCGGCGCCCTCTGCGGACTGAGCGGAATTCCCGACGACTGGCTCGACCGCATCGTCTGGAAGGACCGCCTGCTCGACGCGGCGAGCCGCTCGTTCGCAGCGTCCGTCACCGACCGACCGGGCGCGTAGCCGGCGCCGCGCGTCGGGCTCGAGGCCTTCGGGGCGCGCTGCATCCCGCCGGTCCGCAGCGCGCCCGCGGCGCGAAGGGGGTTGCAGGAGACCGGCGAATCCCTCGAGGATGTTGCGCTTGCCGACGCGCTCTATCGGATCCTCGCCCAGACAGACGTCGAACAGGGCGCGGCCGAGGGTCCCCGTCGCGGGCGACGGGGCCGCGATCAGCCCGACGATCGACGCCGAACCGAGCAGTCGTGACAGGTGCATCGCCCTCTTCCTCCCACCCCCATCAGGAACGCGGCGGGAATGACCAGCGCGTCGGCCACGAGCAGGAACGGCCTGCCGTAGCGGCGCGCGAACAGCGCTGCGCCAAGCGCCCCCCCGAGCAGCAGCCCGTGCGTGGCCATGCCCCCGAGCCACCACGCGGGCAGCAGGTGCAGGTGCTCGCGGTAGAAGGGCCACTCGTCGAACGCGATCTCGAGGGCGCGCCCGCCCACCAGCACCCCGACCGTCATGTACAGGCTCAGGCTCCACACCTCGCGGGGCGACAGCCGCAGTTGCCCGCCACCGCGCCTGAGGAAGAGATGCAGCTCGAGGAAGCCCAGGGCGAAGCCGAGACCGTACCACCAGAGGTGCACGCCGGCGACGTCGAACAGGATGGGGTCGATGCGGTGGGTGTACGGGCCGAGCATGCCGTCTCCTCACCGTGCCGTACACGGCGGCGTCAGGGCGCCGACGGTCATCGAGACCGCTCGATGCTCGACGCCCGTCGGTGCGGACACCGCGCGTGACGCGCTATTCCGGCGCCGGCAGGTAGGCGAGTCGGTCGCCGCGGTACGACCCCAGCCACAGTTCGCCGCCGATGCGGATGGCGGTCGTGGACGAGATGAAGCCGTTCATGGCGGGGTGCACGAAGATGCGCTCGGCCTCGAGGGTCTCGGGGTCGATGGCGGCCACGTTGCTCGTCTCCAGGGTGGGCTCGCGCGGGTCGGTGATGGAGTTGCCGTCCCTGTCGGTGTGGCCGGCCGCGTAGATGACCGAACCGTCGAGGGCCTTGCGCAGGTTGTCGGGCCGGAAACCGAGATCGATGACGTCCTTCCGTACCGGCTCGACGCCGCGCGACAGGCGGGTCAGCTTCTCCTCGGCCCAGCCGGCGATGTAGAGGGTCTCGCCGTCCTCGGACACCTCGATGCCGTTCGGCGCCGTGTCCTCGCTCTCGGGCAGCACCGCCCAGCCGCTGTCGGCGCTCCACTCCCACACCCCGATGCCGGCGTTGGTGGTGGCGAAACCGCCGCCGGGCAGGGCGACCACCGAGTTCAGGCGGGCGCCCTCCGGGGCCACCGCGCACCCCGTCCAGGCGAGGCGGGGCGGCCCGTCGCCGGCGTCGACCTCGAAGAACTCGATCGACTCGCGAGAGCCGTGGTGGACGACGAGCAGGGTGTGGACGTCGTCTCCCGGCGCGAGGTAGAGCCCATGGAACACGGACGCGTCGGGGTTCTCGAGGTCGAGGGGGCCCGGACAGTCGGGATAGGCCGCGGCGTCGAGGCGCATCTCGCTGTCCGATGTCGGGAACAGCACCGTCGATGTCTTGTCGCCCACGTTCACGAGGTTGAGCCGGCCGCCCTCGCGGGCGCCGGAGACGATGGCCCACTCCGCGCCGGGGACGACCACGATGTCCTCGGGGCTGACCATATCGCAGATGAACTGCACGTCGCCGACAGGGTCGCAGGGGTGCTCGCCGGTGACCGCGAACTGCGGCGGCTGCGGCGCGGCGGCGGCTTCAGGTTCCGACGTGGACTCGGGGGCGCCACAGCCCGCCACGACCATCGCGACCAACCCCACTGCCGCCAGCTTCGCCTTGCTCATCACAGCCTCCCGAATCGAAGTGGCGAACAGGATACCACCGGGCCGCGCACGGCGTTGGAAATCGACGCCAGACCCGGCAACGCCTTGCGCGCCGACCACGCGCGGCCCCGGGCCCGCCGCGGGTGGTGCATTGCACGTCGGTCCGCGGCCCGGGGCTTGAGCGGAATCGTCCGAGAGGTGTCGGGCGGGCACGGGCGGGCGCAAGAGTCGGGCGCACGAGCACTGCTCTCATCGGTACGGGATGTACGATAGCTGTCGGGTACCGGCAGGTCGCATCCGTGAGGCGGTCACCAGCATGACGCGAAGACGAGCAGACCATGGTCGTGGCGGAGCGGACACGGCCCCGAACGGCGGAGCCACCGTCGGCCACGAGGCCGAGCTGTGGGCGATGGCCGACGCCCTGCGCGGCTCGATGGACGCCGCCGAGTACAAGCATGTCGTCCTCGGCCTGATCTTCCTCAAGTACATCTCCGACGCCTTCGAGGAACGCCGCGCGGCGGTGCTCGCCGAGTGGGGCGAGGACGCCGCCGAGGACCGCGACGAGTACATCGCCGAGAACGTCTTCTGGGTGCCGGCCGAGGCCCGCTGGCCGCGCCTGCAGGCCGAGGCGCGGCAGCCCACCATCGGCCTGACCGTCGATCAGGCCATGGCCGCCATCGAGCGCGACAACCCCGCGCTCGAGGACGTGCTGCCCCGCGACTACGCCCGGCCCGCCCTCGACAAGCAGCGGCTCGGCCAGTTGATCGACCTCGTCGGCAACATCCAGGTCGGCGACGCCGACGCCCGCTCGCGCGACGTGCTCGGCCGCGTCTACGAGTACTTCCTGTCGCAGTTCGCCAGCGCCGAGGGCAAGAAGGGCGGCGAGTTCTACACCCCGCGCTGCGTCGTCCGCGTGCTCGTCGAGATGCTCGAGCCGTACCGCGGCCGGGTCTACGACCCGTGCTGCGGCTCGTCGGGCATGTTCGTACAGTCGGTCGCGTTCATCCGCGCCCACGCCAGCGGCAACGGGAACGGCGGCAAGGCGAAGGCCGACATCAGCATCTGGGGCCAGGAGTCGAACTACACGACGTGGCGGCTGGCCAGGATGAACCTCGCCATCCGCGGCATCGCGGGGCAGATCGCCCACGGCGACAGCTTCCACAACGACCGCCACCCCGACCTGCGGGCCGACTACATCCTCGCCAACCCCCCGTTCAACGTCTCGGACTGGGGCGGCGAGCGGCTGGCCGACGACCAGCGCTGGGGCTATGGCGCGCCGCCGAAGGGCAACGCCAACTTCGCCTGGGTGCAGCACATGGTGCACCATCTCGCCCCGGCCGGCGTGGCCGGCTTCGTGCTCGCCAACGGGTCGATGTCGTCCGCGCAGTCGGGCGAGGGAACGATCCGCAAGAACCTCGTCGAGGCCGACCTGGTGGACTGCATGGTGGCGTTGCCCGGTCAGCTCTTCTACTCGACGCAGATCCCCGCCTGCCTGTGGTTCCTCGCGCGACGGCGACGGCGGCCCGGCGAGGTGCTGTTCATCGACGCCCGTCGCCTCGGCCGCATGGTCGACCGCACGCACCGCGAGCTGACCGACGACGACATCGGCCGCATCGCCGGCGCCTACCACGCCTGGCGCGACGGCGCCGACGCCTACGCCGACGTGCCCGGCTTCTGCAAGAGCGCCCCGCTCGACGAGGTGCGCCGCCACGGCCACGTGCTGACGCCGGGGCGCTACGTCGGCGCCGAGCCGCAGCCCGACGACGGCGAGCCGTTCGAGACGAAGATGCGCCGGCTGGTCGGCGAGCTGCAGGCGCAGCAGGCGGAAGGCGCGCGGCTCGACGCCGCCATCGCCGAGAACCTGAGGCGGCTGGGGTTCGGCCTCCCGAACGGCGAGGAGCGCTGAACAGGCAGATGCCGAGGTTCGGAGACGACTGATGGCGGCGGTCCACTACCACAAGGGACGCTTCCCGCCCGAGGAGCGCCTCGACTGGCCGGCGCTGATTCCGTTCATCGGACCGGCGTCGGCGGCGGTCGCCCGATACGACGGGATGCTCGCCGCCGTGCCCAACCCCGACGTCCTGCTCGCGCCGCTGACCACGCAGGAGGCCGTGCTCTCGTCCCGCATCGAGGGCATCGAGGCCACCCTGGGCGACGTGCTGGGATTCGAGGCCGGGCAGGAGCCGGAATCGCCGGCTCGCCGCGACGACATCCAGGAGGTGTTGAACTACCGCGCCGCCTTGCGGCGAGCCGAAGAGCTGCTGCAGACCCTGCCGCTCTCGCAACGCGTCGTCCGCGAGACTCACCGCGTGCTCCTGGACGGCGCACGCGGGGAGGGGAAGTCACCCGGCGACTACCGCCGCATCCCCAACTGGATCGGCCCGCCCGGCTGCACCATCGACGACGCCACGTTCGTGCCCATCGGCGCCGACGCCCTGCCCGCCGCCGTGGACGCCTGGGAGCGCTACATCCACCACGACGCGCCGGACCGGCTGGTGCAGCTCGCCGTCCTGCACGCCGAGTTCGAGGCCCTGCACCCGTTCCTCGACGGCAACGGCCGCCTCGGACGCCTGCTGGTGCCCCTGTTCCTGTGGCAACGGGGCCTCATCCGGTCGCCCCGCTTCTACATCAGCGCCTGGTTCGAGGCGCGCCGCAACGCCTACTACGAGGGGCTGCTCGCCGTCTCCCGCGACGACGACTGGACGGGCTGGTGCCGGTTCTTCCTGCAGGCGGTGCGGGCGCAGGCCGAGGACAACCTGACCCGGGCGCAGGGCATCCTGGCCCTCTACGACGCCATGAAGTTGCGGGTGGCGGAGTTGACGCGCTCCCGCTACGCAGTCCAGGCACTGGACTGGATCTTCCAGTACCCGGTTTTTCGGAGCTCGCACTTCACGTCCCGGGCCGGGATCCCGTCGAAGACGGCGCGACGACTCCTCGATCGGCTGTGCGACAGCGGGATCCTGCGCGTGCTCATCGCCAGCCGAGGCCAGCGGCCCGCGATCTTCGGCTACCCCGACGTCTTGAACATCGCGGAGGGTCGCCTCGTCTCTTGATGGACACCCATGAGCCACAACGGGATTTGTTGGACATTCCCTGTGGCACAATGTCACACAAAGGCTGTTGATGCTCACGAGTGTCCCACAACGCCGCCTCGCCAGCGCCATGCCCCTCCAGACCCGCCACCTCCGCCGCTGCATCCACACGCTCGAAGTGGCGCTGGCCCGCCTCGATGACCACGGACGGGACGACATCCTCCACGACCTGTACCGCGCCGCCTGCGTCAAGGAGTTCGAGCTCGTCCTCGATCAGAGCGGCAAGCTGCTGCGCAAGCGGCTCCGCCCCTGGTTCGCCAGCAACCGGCAGGTCGACCGCCTCGTGTTCAAGGACCTCTTCCGCCACGCGGCGAAGCACGGGCTGATCGGCGCCGACGCCGCCGAGCGCTGGCTGGCGTACCGCGACAACCGCAACGACACCGCCCGCGACTACGGCGCCGGCTTCGCCGAGGCCACCCTGCCGCTGCTGCCGCAGTTCGTCGTCGACGCCAGGGCGCTGGCCGACGCCATCGAGGACCCCGGCGATGCCTGACCCCGCCGCCCACCCCCCGGCGCCAGCACTGGAGGGGCCGCCCGGTCGCCCCGACCCGCCGCCCGACCGCCTCCGACTCCACCTGTCGCCGAAGCACCACGCCCTGCTCGACGCCCTGCTGCGCAAGCACGTGCCCCGCGTGGAGGTCTGGGCCTACGGCAGCCGCGTGAGCGGCGAGAGCCACGACGGCAGCGACCTCGATCTCGTCCTGCGCGGTCCCGGCCTCGAGGAGGTCCCCATCGGCGACCTCTGCGACCTCGAAGACGCCCTGCGCGCGTCCAACCTCCCCTTCCTCGTCGAGACCCACGACTGGGCGCGCCTGCCACGGGAGTTCCACCCCGAGATCGAGCGCCGCCACGTCGTGCTGCGCCGCCCCGACAGAGATGACCGCCCCGAGGGGCCCGACGAGAAGGCGTGCGCGACGATCACCGAACACCCGAACCTGCACGCCATGACAGATGACCGCCACGACGGCGCCGACGACCGGGGAGCCGACGCGCATCCCGACCCGCAGCGCGCCAGCAACCGGCAGTCGGCGGACGGAGGCAGCGAGTCGTGAGCAACGCCGACGAGCGGCGCTGGCAACAGCGGCTCGACAACTTCGCCACGGCGCTCGCCCAACTGACCAGCGCGTGCGACCGCGAGCGGTACGACGACCTCGAACGCGCCGGCCTCGTCAAGACCTTCGAGTTCTGCTTCGAGCTGTCGTGGAAGGTCCTCAAGGACCTGCTCTTCTACGAGGGCTACGACGTGAAGACGCCCCGCGCCGCCATCCGCAAGGGCTTCGACGTCGACTACATCGACGAGGACGACTGCGAGACCCTGCTCGACGCCCTCGACAAGCGCAATCTGTTGAGCCACACCTACTGGGGCGACCTGGCGAGGAAGGCCGAAACGCTGATCAAGCAGCGCTACCACCCGGTCCTCCTGCGCCTCCACCGCACGCTGGACGCGAGGCGAACGCCATGACCGACGGCCTCAAGACCGTGCATCGAGAGGCGATCATCGCCGCCCTCGCGGCCCACGACCGCGTGGAACGGGCCGTGCTGTTCGGGTCCCGGGCGACCGGGACCAACACCGTGTCGTCCGATGTGGACATCGCCCTGTTCGGCGACCGGTTGACGTTCACGGATCTCGCCCGTCTCGCCGCGGCGCTGGACGAAATTCCGATGGCGCAGTCGGTGGACCTCGTGCTGTACGACGCGATACAGGAGCGGAGGCTCCGGAAACACATACGGCGTCAGGGCATTGAGTGGTATTCGCGGTCCTATCGCCAAGCGACTGGACGCGGTGCTTCTGGTGCCGCGCACGAGTGGCCGGTCATGTGCCTCCGTGAGGCTGGGATTTCCCTCATCGACTGCAAACACAGTACACCTCCGGCCTCCGAAGATGGCTACCCGTATGTAGGGATCCCGCAACTCACAGATGGTCGAATTGACCTGAGCGCCGCTCGTCGCATTTCACACAATCACTTTTGTGAATGGACTCGGAAAGCCAAACCACAGGCATTCGACATCGTGCTCTCGCGCCGGTGCAATCCCGGAGAAACCGGATTCGTCTCGCCAAGGTCATGCGAGTTCGCACTGGGGCAGAACCTGGTTCTGCTCCGAGCCGATGGAAGGAGAGTGCTGAAGCCATTTTTGCGCTGGCTCGTACGGAGTCCGGAATGGTGGATTGAGGTAGAGAAATATCTCAACGTGGGAGCCGTCTTCGATAGCCTGAAGTGTATCGACGTTCCAGAATTTTCGCTGCGGATCCCGCCGCTCTCCGAACAGCGCGCCATCGCCCACATCCTCGGCACGCTGGACGACAAGATCGAGCTGAACCGACGGATGAACGCGACGCTGGAGGCGATGGCGCGGGCGCTGTTCAAGTCGTGGTTCGTCGACTTCGACCCCGTGCGGGCCAAGATGACCGGCCGCGACACCGGCCTGCCGCAGGACATCGCCGACCTGTTCCCCGACCGGCTGGTGGACTCGGAGCTTGGGGAGATCCCGGAGGGGTGGCATGCCAGTACACTTGCCGATGTTGCGCGCCTCAATCCAGAGTCTTGGGGCAATCACAACAAGCCGGATCGGATCCTCTACGTCGACTTGGCGACGACGAAGCGGGGCTGCATCAATGAGATCCAGCATTACACTTGGGCAGACGCGCCGAGCCGCGGGCGCCGCGTATTGCGCCGTGGCGACACAATCGTAGGCACCGTCCGGCCAGGAAACAGATCTTTCGCACTCATCGACCGCGATGACTTGACCGGCAGCACCGCCTTTGCAGTGTTGCGTCCCGCGGACCCCATGGAGCGAGAATTCGTCTGGTGCACAGCCACTTCCCACGACGCCATCGACCGCTTGGCTCACCTTGCAGACGGCGGAGCGTATCCGGCGGTGAGGCCGAAAGTTGTTCTCGACACTGCCGTGGCACTTCCGGACGCGCGCATTCGACGGGCGTTTTCCTCGTTGACCAAGTCGCTTGTGAACCGACTGCAAGCGAACCATAGGGAATATCAAATCCTCGTTATGATCCGCGACGCGCTGGTCCCGAAGCTCGTCTCCGGCGAGCTGCGGGTAGATCCACGGAACGCGGCGGAGTGACGCGAAGATCAAGCGGTTCCCGCGATTCAAGGCGGTTACGTGATGATGAACGAATCCGAATCCATCTTTCATCGTTTCTGCGAGGCTCAAGGTTGGCAGATCGACCGCATCGATGCATCCTCAATGCCATCCGGCACCAAGGCGCCCGATTTTATCTTGCGGACGGAGTGTGGCACCCGCATCGTTGTCGAGCTGAAGCAGTTCGAACCCAACCCGGAAGAACGGGACCGGGAACAGCGCAAGGCTGCTGGCGAAGTAGTGTCTTACCACACTACACCTGGAAAACGCTTGCGTGGTGTGATTCGCAAGGCGAACGCACAGTTGAAAGCACTTGGCGGTTCCGAGCCCGGGATGCTGGTTGTACACAATCGCACGGAGATCCCGCTACATGACGACCCGCACGCTGTGCTTACTGCCATGCGTGGCCTGGACACCATACCGGTCTGCGTTCCTGAAGATCCCGGCACGCCTGTGGTTTTCGGCGCAATGGAGCCAGGCTTCGGCAACAAGCTGAGGGCTGACGCCAACACGTCGGTGTCGTGTATTGCGGTGATTCGGACGATCTGGCCGGCTTACGGAGAGACCAGACATGGTCCCACGTACGCGTTGGATGTGTACCATAACCGGTTTGCAAAGCAACCCCTTGGCGCAAACGATATGGTCGGGCGCTCCGTGACACACTACGACATGAAGGACGATCAATCCTCTTGGATTCGCCGATAGTTCGGTGGGGGTTGTTTGCATGACTAGTGACGTGGCGGCCCTGCGCGACCGTTACTGGCGCTGGTTGCGAGACGAGACCAGTCTGCGGCAGATCGGCGAGTGGGCCGAGATCACCACGCCGTACCTGGACCGCCACAACGACTGCTTGCAGATCTACGTCCGGCAGCAGAACGGCGGATTCGTATTGACCGACGACGGATACACGATCGAGGACCTCGAACTGTCCGGATGCGCGATCGACGGCGCCCGCAGGGAGGGGCTGCTCAGGACGACGCTCAACGGATTCGGCGTGGAGTTCAATGCAGAAACGAAAGCGCTCGAGGTCCGCGCATCGGCTGAGGACTTCGGGCGGCGGAAGCACAACCTGGTGCAGGCGATGCTCGCGATCAACGACATTTTCTACGTCGTGTCTCCGGCTCCGGGCCGGAGTCTGTTCTTCGAGGAGGTCGGGGACTGGCTGGATGACGCAGACGTCCGGTACACCCCCCACGTGACCTTCACGGGCAAGAGCGGCTATATCCATCGGTTCGACTTCGTGATCCCGAAGTCGCGGAAGCGGCCCGAGCGAGTGATGCGGGCCATCAACCGGCCGCAGCGGGAAGCGGCGCAGAGGATGACCTTCGCCTGGATGGATACCAGAGAGGTGCGTTCGGCGGAATCGTGTGCGTATGCGATTCTGAACGACCTGGAACGTCCAGTGCCGCGACAGGTGCTGGATGCCATGCGCAGCTACGACGTGTCACCGATCACGTGGTCGGATCGCGAGCGGGTACGCGACGAGTTGGCGGCGTGACACGTCGCTGTCGGGACATCTGATGAAGGTCAGCATTCGCGACCATGCCGCGCTGCTGGCGGTTTCGCCCTCGTCGCTCGCCGCCTACGCGCGAGCCGCGGGGTGGCGTCCGTCTGAACCGTACGGGGCGCACTCGGACGTGCATGTCGGCGGGACGCTACCGGAGATCATCGTCCCGCGCACGTCGCGTCTCGGCGACTATGAGACCGTCGTCGCCACGCTGATCGAGACGTTCGCGCAGGTCGCGGATCAGGACGAGATCACGGTCTATCGCTCGCTGGTGACGGCTGATCGCGACGTCGTCCGCGTCCGCGCCGGCGAAAGCGACGACGGAAGTGTCGCGTTGAACGATGGCGCGGATCTCATCCACGGCGCGCGAGATCTGCTGCTGGCGGCGGCTTGTTCGCTCCGGGAGTCGCGGCCGGTGTACAGGACCGGCGCGAACCGGGACGCGGCGGAACTGCTGCGGCAGATGCGCCTCGGACAGACCGATCAGGGCAGTTTCGTGGTGACCCTGCTGACACCGGTGATCGCGCCGCCGATGCCGGCGCTGTTTCCCGACCCGGCCGACACGGATGCTCCGCTGGAGCGCCGCCTGACGAGGCGGGTGATGGAGGCGCTCGCCGCCGCGCGCCACGCAGCGGAACGAACGGCGGCGGGTGAGGGCCGTGCCTTCGCGGAGACGGTGGCGCAGGGCGTGAGCGCCAATCTGTGCGACGCCCTCGTGCGACTCATCTATCCGTTTCCGGCGCTCGACGTCGGGGTGTCCTGGGCGCGGACACGACCGGTCCCGGCGGGGGAAACGGTCGTGCGCTTCGGTCGCGGCGATGCGCCGATCCTGCGCGCGGCGGCCCGGGCTCTCCGCGACAGAGCGCCGCGGCCGGACGTGCGTCTCCACGGTTTCGTCCGGCTCTTGAAGCGCACAGAGGCGGATGACGAGGGCACCATCGGATTGACGACCCACATCGACGGGCAGCGGCAGTCGGTCGCGGCGGTGTTGGAGCGGCGTGACTACGAGACGGCCGTTCAAGCCCATGGCAACAAGGCGCTGGTCGTGCTCGAGGGCGACCTCGAACGGCTCGGCCAGCGCTGGCGGTTGCTCAATGCGCGGCTCGCGGACGTCATTCGTTACGATGCGCCCGAATAGCGGTCCGTGGTGGCCGCCTGCGTCGCACAGAACCAGCGGGTCTTTCGTCCAGGCGGACACGCTGCGAGTAGTCGGAGTCCGCCCGACCTCTGGCCACGGTCGTCGGCGCCGCGGCTCGACCACGGGCGGCGACGAACGACCGGCGACCGGCGGCAGGAGCGCCCGGGGCTGATGTCGCTTACCGAATCGACGATCGAAACCATCGCCCTCGACTGGCTCCGGCCCCTGGGCTGGACCGTCGCTCACGGCCCGGACATTGCGCCCGGCACGCCGACGGCGGAGCGCGCCGAGTACGGCGAGGTGGTGCTGCACGACCGCCTGCGGTCGGCCCTCGTCCGCCTCAATCCCGAGCTGCCTGACGATGCGCTCGAAGACGCCCGGCGCCGGCTGACGCGTCCGGACGGGGCGACGCTGGAGACGCGCAACCGCGACTTCCATCGGATGCTCGTCGCCGGCGTCAACGTGGAATACGCCGGCGCGGACGGCCGGATGCTGGGCGCGCAGGTCTGCGTTCTCGACTTCGACGGCCCGGACGGCAACGACTGGCTCGCGGTGAACCAGTTCACGGTGGTGGAGAACCGCCGCGAACGGCGGCCCGACATCGTGCTGTTCGTCAACGGCCTGCCCCTGGCCGTCATCGAGCTGAAGAACCCCGCCGACGAGAACGCCACCATCCACACCGCCTTCCGGCAGCTCCAGACCTACAAGGCCGAGATCCCGTCGCTGTTCGCCCTCGGCGCCGCGCTCGTCGTGTCGGACGGCCTGGAGGCGCGCCTCGGCACGCTGACGGCGGGCTGGGAGTGGTTCAAGCCGTGGCGCACGATTGCCGGCGAGGCGCTGGCCGACCGGAGCCTGCCGCAGCTTCAGGTGCTGCTCGAAGGCGTCTTCGACCGGCGCCGGCTGCTGGCCCTGGTGCGCGACTTCGTCGTGTTCGAGGACGACGGCGGCGGCGCGCTGGTGAGGAAGATGGCGGGCTATCACCAGTTCCACGCCGTGCAGACGGCGGTCGCCGAGACGCTGCGGGCGGCGGCGCGGCAACAGGCGGTCGCCGACGACGACCCCCACGGCCGCTACGAGTCGGGCCGCCAGCCCGGCGGCGCCCGCGGCGACCGGCGCATCGGGGTGGTCTGGCACACCCAGGGCTCGGGCAAGAGCCTGACGATGGCGTTCTACGCGGGGCGCATCGTCCGCGAGCCGGCGATGGCGAACCCCACCGTCGTCGTGCTGACCGACCGCAACGATCTCGACGACCAGTTGTTCGCGACCTTCTCGCGCTGCGCCGACCTGTTGGGCCAGCCGCCGGCGCAGGCCGAGAGCCGCGCCGACCTGCGGGCCAGGCTCAGGGTGCAGTCCGGCGGCGTGGTGTTCACCACCATTCAGAAGTTCTTCCCGGATGCGCCCGCCGCCGGCGCGCGCGAGGGGCCGGCCGCTCACCGCCGCGAGCCGGGCGACCGGCATCCGCTGCTCTCCAGCCGGCGCAACATCGTGGTGATCGCCGACGAGGCGCACCGCAGCCAGTACGACTTCGTGGACGGGTTCGCCCGCCACATGCGCGACGCCCTGCCCAACGCCTCGTTCATCGGGTTCACGGGCACGCCCATCGAGTTGGCCGACGCCAGCACCCGCGCCGTGTTCGGCGACCACATCAGCGTCTACGACATCGCCCGCGCGGTCGAGGACGGGGCGACGGTGCCCATCTACTACGAGAGCCGGCTGGCGAAGCTGGCGCTCGACGAGGCCGAGCGGCCGACGATCGACGCCGGCTTCGAGGAGGTGACCGAGGGTGAGGAGGACGACCGCCGCGAGAAGCTGAAGACGAAGTGGGCGCAGCTCGAAGCCATCGTGGGCGCCGAGAAGCGCGTCACCCTCGTGGCCCGCGACCTCGTCGAGCACTTCGAGAACCGGCAGCAGGCGCTGGACGGCAAGGCGATGGTGGTCTGCATGAGCCGGCGCATCTGCATCCACCTCTACCGCGAGCTGGTCCGGCTGCGTCCCCAGTGGCATGATGACGACGACGCGCGCGGCGCGCTGAAGGTGGTGATGACCGGCCAGGCGTCCGACCCGCCCGAGTGGCAGGCGCACATCGGCAACAAGGCGCGCCGCGAGGCGCTGGCCGGGCGGTTCCGCGACCCGGTCGACCCCCTGCGCCTGGTGCTGGTGCGCGACATGTGGCTGACCGGCTTCGACGCCCCGAGCCTGCACACGATGTACCTCGACAAGCCCATGCGCGGCCACGGGCTGATGCAGGCCATCGCGCGGGTCAACCGCGTGTTCCGCGACAAGCCCGGCGGGCTGGTCGTCGACTATCTGGGCCTGGCCCACGAGCTGAAGCGCGCCCTCGCCACCTACACCGAGAGCGGCGGCACGGGCGAGACCGCGGTCGACCAGGCGCAGGCGGTGCAGGTGATGCTGGAGAAGTACGAGGTCTGCTGCGGCCTGCTGCACGGCTTCGACCGGACGGCCTGGGCGCACGGCTCGCCGGCCGAGCGGCTGGGACTGCTGCCCGCGGCGCTGGAGCACGTGCTGGCGCAGGAGGACGGCAAGGCCCGCTGCCTGAAGGCGGTGCGCGAGCTGACCCAGGCCTTCGCGCTCGCCGTACCGCACCCCGAGACGGTCCGCATCCGCGACGACGTGTCGTTGTTCCAGCACATGCGGGCGGCGTTGTCGAAGCGGGCCGGCCCCGGCGCGAAATCGGACGAGGATCTCGACCACGCGGTGCGGCAGATCGTCTCGCGGGCGGTCGCCTCGGACGGCGTGGTGGACATCTTCGCCGCGGCGGGACTGAAGAAGCCGGACATGTCGGTGCTGTCCGAGGAGTTCCTCGGCGAGGTGCGCGGCATGCGCCGGCGCAACCTCGCGGTCGAGCTGCTGGAGAAGCTGTTGAAGGGAGAGCTGGCCACCCGGCGCCGCAAGAACGTCGTGCGGGCGCGCTCGTTCGCCGAGCTGCTGGAGCAGACCATCCGCCGCTACCAGAACCGCGCGGTCGAGGCGGCGCAGGTCATCGAGGAGCTGATCGCCCTGGCCCGCGAGATGCGCGAGGCCGGCGCGCGCGGCGAGCAGCTCGGACTGACGGACGACGAGCTGGCGTTCTACGACGCGCTGGGCGTCAACGACAGCGCGGTGCAGGTGCTGGGCGACGAGACGCTGCGGGCCATCGCCCGCGAGCTCGTCGAGACGGTGCGGAGCAACGTGACCATCGACTGGACGCTGCGCGAGAACGTGCGCGCCAACCTGCGCCGACTCGTCAAGCGCATCCTGCGCCAGCACGGCTACCCGCCCGACAAACAGGAGTCGGCGACCCGGACGGTGCTGGAGCAGGCCGAACTGCTGTCGGCCGACTGGCTGCCGCAGACCGGCCTGCGGTGAACCCGCCGATTGCAGGGCATACACAGGCCATTCGGCTGTCGCGGTTCGACGACGCTGAGACCCGAGGTACTCGCCGGCCTGCCGCGACTGCGAGGCTCAACGGACGTTCGGGCTGCGAGAGGCGGGCGGGAGCAGCCGGCGCCGATGACATAATCTGGCGATGCGCCATCTTCCACTCACGCGTCGCCAGCTTCTGCAGAGCGCGGCCGCCGGGATTGCCGTGACCGCCGCACGACCGACGGCCGAGACGACCGCGCAAGGCGCGCCGGGGCCGTACGGGGCAGGCGTGCTGCCGCCCGGAGTCCGCTCCCGCTTCGTCGCCAACGTCAACGGCATCCGCATGCATGTGCTCGAGGCGGGGTCGAGAGCCGGCGCGCGCGCCGGTGTCGTCCTGCTCCACGGGTTCCCGGAACTCGCCTACAGTTGGCGGCGGTTGATGCCGGCCCTCGCGGCGGCGGGCTACCACGTGATGGCCCCCGACCTGCGCGGCTACGGCCGCACCGACGGGACGAACGTCGGCTACGACGACGACCTGCGCCCGTTCCGGATGCTGAACGAGGTGCGGGACATGCTCTCGCTGGTGGCGGCGTTCGGCTACCGCGAGGTCCATCTCGCCGGCCACGACTTCGGGTCGCTGGTGGCGTCGTGGTGCGCGGTGGCGCGGCCGGACGTCTTCCGTTCCGTCGTCCTCATGAGCGCGCCGTTCGGCGGCACCGCGGCGCTGCCGTTCGACACCGCCGACGCGCCGCCGGCCGCGGGCGGCGCTGTCGCCGACATCGACGCCGGTCTGGCGAGCCTGGAGCCGCCACGCTGGCACTATCGCCGCTTCTACGCCACGCGCGAGGCCAACGACGACCTGTGGAAGGCGCCGCAGGGGGTGCACGACTTCCTGCGCGCCTACTACCACATGAAGAGCGGCGACTGGAGCGGCAACCGGCCCGAGCCGCTCCGCGAATGGTCGGCAGCCGAGCTGGCCCGGCTCCCCCGCTACTACGTCCTCGACCTCGGCCGGGGCATGGCCGAGACCGTGGCCGAGCACATGCCGTCGGCGGCCGAGATCGCCGCCTGCGAGTGGCTGCCCGACGACGAGCTGCGGGTCTACAGCGCCGAGTACGAGCGGACCGGGTTCCAGGGCGGGCTGCAGTGGTACCGCAGCGTGAGCGCGGTGTCGTCCATCTTCGGCGGGGGCGTCAACGCGGACCTCCAGGTCTTCGCGGGGCGCACCATCGACCAGCCCTCGCTGTTCATCGCCGGCGCGCGCGACTGGGGCATCCACCAGCGCCCGGGGGCCCTCGAGCGGATGCGGGACGACGCGTGCACCGACCTGCGCGGCCTGCACCTGCTCGAGGGGGCCGGCCACTGGGTGCAGCAGGAGCGCTCGGCCGAGGTCAACCGGCTGGTGCTCGACTTCCTGGACTCGCCTGAACACGTTGGGTAGATGCGGCCGGAGCTGTCCGCGCGCGTCCAGGCCGCTCCCAGCGCCTCGGGAGGCGAGACCCGCCCCGTCTTCCGCGTGCTGTCCCGGACGCGCTCGCGCCCCGGCCTCGTCCCATGAGGGGGAGAGAATCCGCGGCGATGCTCACATGCCCCAGACGGTGACCGGCGGGCCGTGCGGCGACGGGTCGCGGCGGAAGAGCTTCTCCTCCCATGCCCGATCCGACGACGGGTCGAAGACGACGAGGTGGCCCGACTCGGCCCCGCAGCGGTCCAGATAGCGGCGGGTCTGTGCGACCCCTTCGCGCACGGTGCGCTCCAGTCCGTCGCGTCGCACCTTGCACTCGACCACCCACCGGCGCGGGCGGCCGCCGTGCGGCCAGACGATCAGCAGGTCGACGCGCCCCCGCCCCAGCGCGTACTCGCGCTCGATGCGGCCGCCCCCGTTGACCACCTTCTGCAGATACGCCTGCAGCAGAAGCTGCGGACCCGCCTCTCGGTACCGGTCGAACCGTCCCGTCCAGTGCTCCGAGTGCTCACGGAAGAAGCGCTGGAATCCTGCGATCAGACCGTCCACATCGAGGCCGCCGGCGGCGTCCACGTACCACGCGGGCTCCACGTCGATGTCGTCCTGAGTCACCCACGTCAGTTCTCGGGGGATCACCTCGGCGTAGATGGGGTTGGCAATGCGCTTCGCGTCGTGCAGCGCCAGCAGCCCCAGGTCGCGCGCGTACTGCACGTCGCGATCCCGCTCGGCGTAGCTCGCTCCGCCGTCGGAGCCCGTCAGCATCGGGGCCACCACCCGCCGCACGCGATCTTCGCGCAGCTTGTCGGCGAGATTGTCGAGATGCGTCACGCGGGTCAGGATCAGGCGTTCCTCCGCATCCCGGACGTCGCTCTCCGTGACCTGGCGTGAACGGTCGCGGCCCACCGCGCTGCGGAAGCAGGTCTCTCGGCCCAGGGCGTTCACCAGCCACGGTTGACCGGCCGTGCGCGTCCAGATCGTCTCCAACGCCTCGGGTGCGAACGCCTGCCCCGTCTCCGCCGTGTGCTGGGCGAGCAACGCCCGTGTCTCGGCCTCGGTGAAGTCGCCCAACCGCAGCGACGCCGACTTGATGTTGAACGCGCTGCCGCCGAGCACCAGCGCGTTCTGCGCCGTGGAACGAACGCGGTAGTCGCGGACGTCGCGGACTCCGCACAAGATCACGCACTGGGGAAAGCGGCGCGGGCGGTCCGGGTAGCCGGCGCGCAGTTGCCGCAGCACGGACAGCAGCGTGTCGCCGACCAGGGCGTCGATTTCGTCGAGCAACAACACGAGCGGCCGCGGGTCGGACTCGGCCCAACGGGACAGCACTTCGAACAGCGCACCGTCCGGCCCCGTGTCCGCGAGCGCGTCCTTCCGCAGCCGGCGCGGCGTCTCGTCTCCCAGCGTCGTTTCTGCCCGTCTGACGAGCTGGCCCAACAGCGCGGGCATGGCCCGCGTCGTGTCCTCGCGCCCCGCCTGGCCCACCTCGAAGTTCGCATAGACGCAGCGATAGTCACCGGCCGCGCCGCTGTTCAGCAGGTCGCCCAGAGCCAGCAGCGCCGACGTCTTGCCCGTCTGCCGGGGGGCGTGCAGCGCGAAGTACTTGCCGCACCGCACCAGATCGAGGACCTCGCGGAGGTCGATGCGCTGGAGCGGCGGAATGCAGTAGTGCTCGTCAGCCCGCACCGGCCCCTCGGTGTTGAAGTGACGCATCGCGTCTCCATTCTGACACTCCGCCGTCCGCGGGTTCGCTCGCCAGCCCGTACGGCCAGCCACGACGGCGGCAACGGATACCCGGCCGGTCGGGAATCCGCCGCCTCTCGTGCTCGATGGCCCGCGCGCAACCGCGGCCGGTCTCGTCGCGGCCGGGTGAGGACCGGGCCCCGCCCGGACCCGAGGACGCCCGCCGCCGGTGTGACAGAATGCCGAGGATGTCATCCCCCTCGATGCGGACCGCCGACGCGCCGACGGCCCCGCGCGGACCGTCCGCGGGCGCCCCCCGCGTCGACGCCGCCCGGCTCGCAGTGGTGGCTGCGGTCGGCGCCGCGCTGTGGCTCGTCCCGACCCCGGACGGGGTGGAGCCGCGGGCGTGGCAGCTCCTCGCAGTGTTCGTCGCCACCATCCTGGGGATCATCCTGCGGCCCCTGCCGATGGGGGCGATGGCGTTCGTGGGGGTGGCCTTCGCGGTGATGTCAGGCACCCTGACCATCGCGGAGGCGACGGCGGGCTTCGGCAACACCGTCGTGTGGCTGGTGGTGGCGGCGTTCTTCATCGCCACCGCCTTCGTCAAGACGGGGCTCGGCGCGCGCATCGCCTACCACTTCCTCCGAGCCCTCGGGAAGCGAAGCCTCGGGCTCGGCTACGGCATCGTGGCCACCGACCTCGTTCTCTCGCCCTTCATTCCCAGCAACACGGCGCGCGGCGGCGGCGTCATCTACCCGATCCTCAGGTCGCTGTGCGTCTCGCTCGGCAGCGACGCCGCCGACGGCACCCAGCATCGGGTCGCCGGCTTCCTGACGTTCACCGCCTACCAGGGCGTGGTGGTCACCAGCGCGATGTTCCTCACCGCCATGGCCGCCAACCCGCTCGCGGCGGAGCTGGCCGCGCAGCAGGGAGTGACCATCACGTGGGCGGGCTGGGCGGCCGCGGCGGTCGTCCCGGGCCTGCTGAGCCTGCTGCTGGTGCCGCTGCTCATCTATCGACTCCATCCCCCGGAGGTCACCCACACGCCCGAGGCGCCGGCGTTCGCGCAGGAGCGGCTGCGCGAGATGGGCCCCATGACCCGGGACGAGCGGATCCTGGTGGCGGTCTTCGTCTTCCTCCTCGGCTTCTGGATCGTGGGCGGCGAGCTCGGCATCAACGCCACCGCCACCGCCATGGCGGGGGTGGCCGCGATGCTCGCCACCGGCGCCCTCGCGTGGCAGGACATCCTCGACGAGCGCAAGGGGTGGGACACGCTGATGTGGTTCGCGGTGCTCGTGATGATGGCGAGCCAGCTCGGCGAGCAGGGCCTCGTGGGCTGGTTCACCGACCGCGTGTCGGGGGTGCTGGGCGAGGGCCACTGGCTCCCCGCGTTCCTCGCCCTGTGCCTGATCTATTTCTACGTGCACTATTTCTTCGCGTCGAACACCGCGCACGTCAGCGCGATGTATGCTCCGTTCCTCGCCGTCGCCCTCGCGGTGGGGACCCCGCCCGTGCTCGCCGCCCTCGTGCTGGCGTTCTTCAGCAACCTGTTCGCGTCGCTGACCCACTACGGCACCGCCGCCGCCCCCATCCTCTTCGGCTCGGGCAACGTCGACATCGGCACGTGGTGGAGACTCGGGGCGCTGATCAGCGTGGTGAACATCGTGATCTGGCTCGGCGCCGGCAGCCTGTGGTGGCGGCTGCTCGGCCTCTGGTAGCCGCGCCGGCTCGTCCCGGGCGCGGCCGAACCGGATGGGCGGGCCGCCCGCCCCTGCCGGGCGCGTTGGGCGTTCGATGTCGTGCCGGACGGCCGACGGACCGCGAGGTCTGGACGATCCGGTGCCAGATGAGGGAGCATTTTGCACGCCATCAAACTTGAAATATGTGCATGAAGCGCTAATAATTCAATGGAATGGAGGTCGCGCGGCGGCATCATCTGCGCCGGTTGACGCTGCTCCTGCGGGAGTCTCCCGTGGTCGCCCTGCTGGGCGCCAGGCAGATCGGAAAGTCCACCCTCGCCCGCCAGGTCGTGGCCGCGCGTCGCGGTCCGGCCACCTGGTTCGACCTCGAGAACCCGGCGGATCTCGCCCGGCTGTCCGACCCCGGCCTCGAGCTGCGGCCGTTGCGCGGCCTGGTGGTCCTCGACGAGATTCAGCGGCTGCCCGACCTGTTCCCGCTGCTGCGGGTGCTGGCCGACCGGCCGCGCACGCCGGCCCGGTTCCTCGTCCTCGGCAGCGCGTCGCCCGAGCTGCTCCGCCAGAGCTCCGAGACGCTCGCGGGGCGGGTGGCGTTCCACCAGCTCGACGGCTTCGACCTCCGCGAGGTCCGCGACCTCGATCGGTTGTGGGTCCGCGGCGCCTTTCCCCGCTCGTACCTCGCCCGTTCGACGGCGGCCAGCCGCCGTTGGCGGGACGACTTCGTCCGGACCTTTCTCGAGCGCGACCTCCCGGGCCTCGGAAACACCGTGCCCTCGACGACGCTGCGCCGGTTCTGGACGATGCTCGCGCACTGGCACGGCCAGGTCTGGAACGGCGCCGAGTTCGGCCGGGCGTTCGGCGTCGCCCACACCACCGTGCGGCGCTATCTCGATCTCCTGACCTCGGTGTTCGTCGTGCAGCAGCTCCAGCCGTGGCACGAGAACGTCGCCAAGCGGCAGGTGCGTTCGCCGAAGGTCTACATCGGCGATTCGGGGCTACTCCACGCGCTGCTGGGGCTGAGCACGCGCGAGGCCCTGGCTTCGCATCCCAAGGTCGGCGCGTCCTGGGAGGGATTCGTCGTCCGGCAGGTCACGCAACTGCTCGAGGCGCCTCCCGGTCGGTGCTTCCACTGGTCGACCTACGCCGGCGCCGAGCTCGACCTGCTCGTCCTGGCCGGAGACAGGCGCTACGGCTTCGAAGTCAAGCGCTCGGAAGCTCCGCGGCTGACGGCTTCGATGCGCTCCGCGGTGGAGACGCTCGGCCTCCGGCGCCTCGATGTCGTGCACGCCGGTGACGACCTGTACCGCCTGGCGCCGCGCGTCAGGGCCCTCCCGGCCGCGCGGCTCGCGGCCGAGCTGCGACCATTGCGCGGATGACCCCCACCGCGATGCAAGGTCGGGAAGGGCTGGCGCCGGACGGACGCCGACCGCCTATCGCGCGGACGGCCGCGCCCGACGCCGGTCGGTGAACGGCGTCGCGAGACGGCAGGGCCCGTCGCCATCGACGGGAGCATCCTTGGGCCGCGTCGCGACCCGTGAGACACTGGCCGGGATGACCCTGACCTGTCACGACTTCGACACCCCCATCGGAACCCTGAGAATCGTCGGCGACGAGAGCGGCGTGGAGCGCATCGACCTGCCCAACGCCGCGGCGGGCGATCCCCATCCCGAGTGGCGGGAACGGCGGCGGTCGCTGCCGCGACCCTTGCGCGAGGCCAAGCGGCAGCTCCTTGAGTACTTCGGAGGCGAGCGCCGCGAATTCGACCTGCCGATCGCCCCCGCCGGCACCACGTTCCAGCAACGCGTCTGGAGCGAGTTGCGCCGCATCCCCTACGGCGAGACCACTTCCTACGGCGAGCTGGCGCGCCGCATCGGAAAACCGACCGCCTCTCGAGCCGTCGGCGCCGCCAACGGCAGGAACCCACTGGCCATCGTCGTCCCCTGCCACCGCGTGATCGGAGCGAACGGCGCGCTCGTCGGATACGGCGGGGGGCTGCCGGTGAAGGAGGCCCTGCTCGCGCTCGAGCGGGGCCCGGCCTCCTAACCGGAAGTTTCAGGGGTCGATCAGGGCTAAGTCGTTGATTTTGTTCAGGATACGTCTGATTGAGAGTGAAATATGTAGCCACTAATTTTGTGGACATTCCGGCCACATTTGTTCTATAATCGAAGAATGAAGCGGAGAGGCGGGGCAGTACACGTAGCCACAACCACAAGACGCTACGGCAACAAGACCTACCAGTCCCATCTGCTCCGACGCACCTTCCGGCAAGACGGAAAGGTCAAGCACGAGACACTCGGCAATCTGTCGCATCTCCCCCTGCCCATCATCACCCTCGTGCGGCGAGCCCTGAAGGGAGAGAACTTCGTCACCCCTGAGGAAGCCTTCACCTGCGTCCGCAGCCTGCCACACGGCCACGTCGCCGCCGTACTCGGCCTGCTCAAGCGACTCGACCTGCACACCCTCATCGCCCGCACCGCCAGCCGAATCCGAGACCTGGTCGTCGCGATGGTCGTCGCCCGCGTCATCGACCCGCGCTCGAAGCTGGCCACCGCACGCGCCTTGAACCCGGACACCGCCGCTTCGACGCTCGGCCAGATGTTGGAACTCGGCGCCGTCAGCCAGCATGAGCTGTATGACGCGATGGACTGGCTGGTGGACCGGCAGGCGGGCATCGAGCAGCGTCTCGCCAAGCGGCATCTGCACGAGAACACCTTGGTGCTCTATGACCTGACGTCGAGCTACTTCGAGGGGCGCTGCTGCCCTTTGGCTCAGCGCGGACACAGCCGTGACAACAAGTCGGGCACTCTGCAGATCGTCTTCGGCCTGCTGTGCACGGCCGAGGGCTGTCCGGTCGCCGTCGAGGTCTTCGAAGGGGCAACGAGTGACCCGAAGACCGTGGCCAGCCAAGTGGCCAAGCTGCGCCAGCGGTTCGGACTGCAGCGCGTGGTGCTGGTCGGCGACCGCGGCCTGTTGACCGCCGCCCGCATCCGAGAGGACCTGCAGGGCATCGACGGGCTGCGCTGGATCACCGCGCTGCGCGGACCGACCATCCGCAAACTGCTCCAAGCTGGCGCTGTCAAGCCGTCCCTGTTCGACGAGCGGGACTTGGCGGAAATCCGAAGCGACGAGTTCCCCGGCGAGCGATTGGTCGTCTGCCGCAACCCCCTGCTGGCCGCCGAGCGACACCGCAAACGGCAGGAACTACTGGCCGCCACCGAGAAGGTGCTCGAGCCGATTGCAGCCGCCACCCGGCGCAGCCGCAACCCGCTGCGCGGCGCCGCCGCCATCGGCCTGCGCGTCGGCAAGGTGCTCGACCGCTACAAGGTCGCCAAGCACTTCATCACTGCGATCACCGACGACGCGTTCACCTTCCGCAGGAACGACGCGCAGATCGCCGACGAGGAGCAACTCGACGGCCTCTACATCGTCCGCACCAACGTCGACGCCAACCAGTTCGACGCGGTCGAGACCGTTCGCGCCTACAAGGACCTGTCGAAGGTCGAACGGGCGTTTCGCTGTTTCAAGTCGGTGGACCTGAAGGTGCGCCCCATCCACCATCGGCGAGAGGATCGCGTGCGGGCGCACGTCCTGCTGTGCATGCTCGCCTACTACGTCGAGTGGCACATGCGGCGCACCCTCGCCCCCCTGCTCTTCGACGACCACGACCCACAGGCAGCCGCCAGCCAGCGCCGCTCCATCGTCGAGCCTGCCAAACGCTCGCCTGTCGCGCAGGCCAAGGCGGGCCGCAAGCGTACCGACGACGACTTGCCCGTACACAGCTTCCGCACCCTGCTCGCCGACCTCGGCACCCTGACTGCCAACACCATGCAGGTCACCGAAGGCGCCAACTCCTTCACGCTGCACACCCAGCCCACACCGATCCAGCAGCGCTGCTTCGAGTTACTCGGGAGCACCCCCCGAACGTAGCCAGAAGCGACACTCCACAAATCTCGCAAATTCAGTAAATTCAGAAACTTACGCGCGATCGCCACCGAAACTTCCGCCTAACGGTCTGCCTCTTCCCTGCGCGCGCCGCCGAGGGCGTTCGGCACCGAGTAGTTGCCTTCGTGGCAGGCGTACTCGAACTGCAGGTACTCGTCGTCGCGGTTGAACGGGAACGCGGCGGTCCAGGGCTCGGTGTAGGTCTCCGCGTCGTCCATGGTGACGGCGTAGCGCAGCTCGTCGGGACCGGTGAGGGTGAACCGCTCGACGATTCTCTGCGCCTCGGACTGGCGCGACCGGCGGCCCGCCGACGGCCCCCGCATGTTCTTCACGGCCCGGAAGTTCGTCGACTCGACGATCAGGGTGTTGCCCTCCCAGCGTCCGCGGGGGTCGCCCTCCCACTGCCGCACCCTGGCGTCGGCGTGGGGCCTGTCGATGGGGATGATGCGGGCGTTGTGGATCATCTCGCTGTGGATGACGACATAGCCCGGCGACTGCAGGATGAGGGTGCCGTTGTTGTACTCGGTCGGCATCATCATGCCGAGCACCCCGCGCGAGATGCACCGGTCTCCCGATTCCATGTTCTCGGCCGTGGCGTGCAGCTCGGCCATGTTCATCGCGATGGACTCGCGTGCGTTCGCCGTGTACTCCGGCACCCGACCGGTGGGCGGGTCCACGATGATCGAGGCCTGGCCGATGTCGACCGGATTCTCCCAGTACCAGTCGAACCAGTAGGTCCCGTAGCCGCCGACGCCGCGCGAGTTCTCGTGGCCGCGCCATTCGGACGCCGCCTTGCGGCCGCTGGCGCGCGCCTCGGCCCGGGCCCGCAGCTCGCCCGCCGACAGCTCCTGGCCCACCAGCTCCTCCGGCAGCTCGAGCGGCGTGAACATGGCGTTCGAGTTGTTCCACATGCCGGTGATGTTCGGCTGCCCGTCGGCCAGAATCTCCGGCGTCCACCCCGTGTCCGGCTCATCCTGCGCGAACGCCGACGTCCCCGGCCCGGCGACCGCGGCGCACGCGATGGCGGCGACGACTGCAATGTATGATGCGCTGAAGTCGTTCATGGACTCTCCCTTGCTCGCGGGCCTTCGGACGACGCGTCCGGTCCGGCGTCGATTGCGCCGCATCGCTCCCGCGGTCCGCAGAATAGCACGCAAGAGGGGCGGCGTCGCCCGCCCCCCTCGACTCATCAGATGCGCATCATCATGACCCCGTTCGGGAGCGGCGGCGACGTGTATCCCTACGTCCGGGTCGGGCTCGCGCTTCAGCGGCGCGGCCACGACGTGTCGATGATCATCAACCCCTATTTCGAGCCGCTGCTCGACCGGGCGGGGTTGCCCTCCGTCCCCATCGGAACCGCCGACGACTACCACGAGGCCATCGCGAATCCCGACATGTGGCACGACCGTCGCGGCTTCCACGTGCTCGGGGACGCCGTGGCGCGATGGGGCCGAGAGGCGTTCGACCTGATTCAGGCCCGGGCCGAGGCGGGAGCCGACGCGCCGGTTCTCGTGGCGCCCGGTCTGGCGTTCAGCGCGCGAGTCGCCCACGAAGCGCTCGGCCTGCCGCTGGTGACGATGCACCTGCAGCCGAGCTGCCTGATCAGCGCCCACGAGGCGCCGGTGCTGCACCCGCGCCTGCGGTCGATCAACCGGTGGCCGTCGCCGTTCCGCCGCCTCGCGCTGGCTCTCGGCGGGCGCCTCACCGACCGTGCGCTGGCGCCCGCCGCCAACAAGTTGCGGGCCGAACTGGGCCTGCCCCCGGTGCGGCGCATCGTCACCGACTGGTGGCACTCGCCGCAGCGGGTCATCGGGCTGTTCCCCGACTGGTACGCCCAGGCGCAACCCGACTGGCCGCGGCAGACGGTCCTGACGGGCTTCCCCCTGTACGACGCGGCGGACGCCGCGCCCCTCGACCCCACCCTCGACGACTGGCTGTCGGCATGCGAGGCGGCGGGACGACGACCGGCGGTCTTCGTCGCAGGCACCGGCAACCGCCAGGCGTCCCGGTTCTTCCAGGCCGGGGCCGACGCGTGCCGCCGCCTCGACCGGCCGGGGCTGCTCCTCACCGGCTTCCCCGACCAGTTGCCCGACCCCCTGCCCGACGGCGTCCGCCACGCCGACTACGCCCCCCTCAGCCAGGTGCTGCCGCGGGCCGCGGCCATCGCCCACCACGGGGGCATCGGCACCGCGGCCGAGGCCCTGCGGGCCGGCTGCCCGCAACTCGTCGCCCCGATGACCTTCGACCAGCCGGACAACGCGGTCCGGCTGGAGCGGCTGGGGGTGGCGCGCACGCTGTGGCCCGGCACCGTCGACAGCCGCCGCACCGCGCGCGCCCTCGACGCCCTCCTCGGCTCGGACGACACCGTCCGCGCCTGCCGCGCCGTCGCCGGGCGCTTCGACGGCGCCGACCCCGTGACGCAGACGTGCGAGCTGATCGAAGCGGCCGGCCCGTGACCCGGCCGACCGCCGCGCACCGCGCCGACGGGTTCGACGCCTGGCCGCGGCGGCAAGAGTCCCCGCCGCCGGGCTGGCGTGAAACCCGCGACATCGGGTAGAATGCGCCGCATCTCTTCTACCAGCCATTCCGCGATGAGCCTCAACATCAAGAATGAAGAGACTTGCCGGCTGGCCGCGGAACTCGCCCGGCTGACCGGCGAGACGATGACCGGTGCGATCACCATCGCACTGCAGGACCGTCTGGCACGGGAGAAGCGCGTGCGCAACGCCGACGCGCTGGCCGCGAAGCTCCACGCCATCGGGAAGCGTTGCGCGGCCCGGATGGGGCCGGGACCGTCTGCGGTCGAGCACGGCGACTACCTCTACGACGAGCGGGGACTGCCGAAGTGATCATCGACACATCGGCGGTCGCGGCCATCCTCTTCGCCGAATCGGATGCCGAGCGTTACGAACGGGCGATCTCGACGGCATGGCCCCGGCGCATGTCGATGGTCGGGGCCCTCGAAACGACGATGGTCGTCGAGGGCCGGAGCGGACCCGATGCGGGACACGACCTCGACCTTTTCCTGCAGGAAGCAGAGATCGAGCTGGAGCCGGTGACGCGGGAACAGCTCGAGACCGCGCGCCACGCGTGGCGGCGGTTCGGCAAGGGCAATCACGCGGCGGGGTTGAACTTCGGCGACTGCTTCGCCTATGCGCTGGCGAGCACGACCGGCGAGCCGCTTCTGTTCAAGGGGAACGATTTCGCGCTCACCGACGTCGAGGCGGCCTGACCGGGATGGGCGGCCGGCAGGACGGCGGCAGGACGTCAGCTCGCGGCTTCGGCCGCAGGTTCCGGAATCTCGCCGCCGAGCGGGTTGGCCCGGCGGGACCGACTCTCGTAACCCGGCGGTCGCGGTACACCCCGCGTCCGACGCCGAGAACGAACATGCGACAACGCGCCCGACTCGTGCTCGCTGCCAGCGTGGTTCTCGCCGGCTCGGCGCCGGCCCGCGGCCAGTCCCAGGGGCCGCCCGTCGGCAGAGAAGAGCCGGCGTCGATTCAGATCACCGCCCCCGGCGCCGGCATGAGCGCCCCCGTGGCCGGCAAGTGGGGGGTGGCGCAGTGGCGCGAGCAGGCGCCGAGCCTCGACGGCAACGTGCTCGACGACCCCGCCTGGGCCGACGTGCAGCCGGTCAGCGGGTTCCGGCAGAGCGCGCCCGACGAGGGTCAGCCGGCGACCGAGCGCACCGAGGTGCGGGTGGTGTTCACCGACGACACCATCTACTTCGGGGTCGTCTGCTACGACCGCGATCCTGCCGCCATCATCATGAGCGACAGCCGGCGCGACTCGTCGATGAACGACGCCGACAGCTTCCAGATGGTGCTCGACACCTTCCGTGACCGGCAGAACGGCTTCGTCTTCGGCACCACGCCGGCCGGCCAGGAGTACGACGGCCAGGTGACCGACGAGGGCGGGGGCCGGCGCGGCAGCAGGTCGGGGGGCGGGGGCGGCTTCTCGCGGGGCAGCGGCAACGGGTTCAACCTCAACTGGGACGGCGCCTGGCAGGTGCAGACCGCCATATCCGACATCGGCTGGAGCGCCGAGTTCGCCATTCCCTTCCGCACCATCCGCTACCCGGACCGCGAGGACCAGGTGTGGGGGATGAACTTCCAGCGGAACATCCGCCGGCGGAACGAGACCGCGTACTGGGCGCCCCTGCCCCGGCAGTACAACCTCTACCGGGTGTCCCTGGCGGGACAGTTGACGGGCGTGCGCGCCCCCGCCGGCTTCACCGGCAACCTGCAGGTCACGCCCTACGTGGTCGGCGAGATGACCTCGCGCGAGCTCGAGCCGAACCTCGGCGTGCAGGGGTTCGGTGACTACGGCGCCGACCTCAAGTACAGCGTGACGCCGGGGTTGACCCTCGACGGCACGTGGAGAACGGACTTCGCGCAGGTCGAGGTGGACGAGCAGCAGATCAACCTCGACCGGTTCAACCTCTTCTTCCCCGAGAAACGGCCCTTCTTCCTCGAGAACGCCGGCGCCTTCTCGGTGGCCAACCAGTCGAGCGGCCGCAACCTCGGGCAGACCGAGCTGTTCTTCAGCCGGCGCATCGGCATCCATGACGGAGCCCCGATTCCGATCATGGGCGGCGCCCGGATGTCGGGCAAGGTGACCGACTCGATGACGGTGGGGTTCCTGAACATGCAGACCGAGCAGGTCGGCGACACGACGAACACCGCCAACAACTTCTCGGTGGCCCGGCTGCGCCGCGACCTGCCCAACCGCTCGAGCATCGGCGGGCTCTTCGTCAACCGCCAGGGCACCGGCAACCTCGCGCTGAATGACGACTACAACCGCACCTACGCCTTCGACGGCCGGTGGGGCATCGGCGAGAACGGCATGGTGCAGGGCTACATGGCCCGCACCGACACGCCCGGCCGCGACGGGCACGACCACGCCGTGAGCCTGACGAGCCAGTACAGCTCCGAGGCCTGGCGCGTGGGGGCCGGCTACCAGGAGAACGGGGAGGACTTCAATCCCGAGGTCGGCTACCTGCGCCGCTGGGGCGGGTTCCGGAAGGTCGACTTCTCGCTGTACAACACGACCCGCCCCGAGAACTTCCTCAAGTACCAGGAGCTCACCCCACACATGAGCTACACGCGTTTCTGGAACCTCGACGGGGTGATGGAGACGACCTACGTCCACCTCCACTACACCGGCGAGTTCGAGGACAGCTCGTCGGCCGGGGTGGCCTACGACATCCGGCAGGAGTACGTGTTCGAGGACTTCACGGTGTCGGGCCTCACCGTGCCGGCCGGACGCTGGGACTTCAACGAACTCACCTACGATTACCGATCGGACCGCTCGGCCCCGTTCAGCGCCGGCATCCGCGCCACCACCGCAGGGTTCTTCAACGGCCACATCGTGACCATCCGGCCGTCCATCAACGCCCGCTACGGAGAGACCTTCAACCTTTCTCTGAGTTACAGCCGCAACGACATCGACCTGCCCAGCGGCAGCACCGTCACCAACCTGAGCAGCATCGACATCGGCTACAACTTCTCGCCACGGCTCTACGCCCAGACCCTCCTGCAGCACAACGACAGCGCCGATCTCTGGGCCGTGAACTTCCGCGTCGGCTGGCTGCAGGACGCCAACACCGGGCTCTTCTTCGTCTACAACGAGACCGACGGGCTCGGCGACTTCATACCCTCCTACGCCGGCCGAAGCGTCATCCTGAAGTACAGCTACCTGTTCGACGTGCTCGACTGACGGCGTTCCGGGCCATGCGGGAGTTCGACGGCAGGCAGAGGTTCACACCATGGCGAAGGCACAACCCGACCGGCCGGCAACCCCGACCACAGCGCGCGGCGGCTTCGTCGACCGGGCCCTGAACGCCATCGAGACCATCGGCAACCGGCTGCCCGACCCGGCCATCCTGTTCCTGCTGCTGCTCGTGCTGACGTGGGTCGCCTCGGCGATGCTGGCCCCGGTCGAGTTCGTCGAGATCGACCCCCGCACCAGCGAGCCGCTGCGCATCGCCAACCAGCTCACCGGCGCCGCCCTCGCCACCTTCCTCGTGCAGCTCGTGCCCACCTTCACCGGGTTCGCGCCGCTGGGGGTGGTGCTGGTGGCTCTGCTCGGGGTCGGGGTGGCCGAGAAGACCGGCTTCATCAACGCCGGTCTCAAGCTGATTCTCGGCCGCACGTCGCCGCGCCTGCTGACCCCGATGCTCATTCTGGCCGCCATCGTCAGCCACACCGCGGCCGACGCCGGCTACGTGCTCGTCATTCCTCTCGGCGGCGTGATCTTCTACGCGGCGGGCCGGCACCCCCTGGCCGGCATCTCGGCCGCCTTCGCCGGCGTCTCGGGCGGGTTCTCGGCCAACTTCATCCCGTCGGGCATCGACCCCCTGCTGCAGGGGTTCACCCAGCAGGCCGCTCAGATCCTCGACGCCGAGCGGCTCGTCAACCCCCTGAGCAACCTGGGCTTCACCGCCGCCTCGTCGCTCCTCGTCATCGGCGTCGGCTGGTACCTGACGGACCGCGTCATCGAGCCGCGCCTCGCAT
Organism: Vicinamibacterales bacterium; assembly: GCA_965199675.1. Lineage (GTDB taxonomy): Bacteria > Acidobacteriota > Vicinamibacteria > Vicinamibacterales > UBA8438 > JAJEEA01. Next base: position 119,976 of record CBDATI010000023.1, read on the forward strand.
CGACGCCCGTCGACGGCGACCCCGAACAGATGCCGAAGATGGAGGCGCTGACCGACGCGGACCGACGCGGCTTCCTCGCCGGCGCCGGGGCGATGGTCGCGGGGCTCCTGCTGCTGACCTTGTGGGCCCTCCCCTCGGGCTCGGCCCTGCGCAGCCCGGAGGGCTCGCTGACCAGCTTCACCGCCCCCCTGATGGGCATGATGGTGCCCCTCATCTTCCTCCTGTTTCTCATTCCAGGGGTCGTGCACGGCTACGTCGCAGGCACCGTGAAGACGCACCGTGACGTCGTCGCGGGCATGACCACGGCGATGGGCACGATGGCCTACTACCTGGTGATGGCGTTCTTCGCGGCCCAGTTCATCGCCGCGTTCAACAACTCGAACGTCGGCCTGCTCATCGCCCTCAAGGGCGCCAACTTCCTGCGCGACCTCGCCCTGCCCCCGCAGGTGACCATCGTCGGCATCATCCTGCTGACCTCGGTCGTCAACCTCTTCGTCGGCTCCGCCTCCGCCAAGTGGGCGCTGCTATCGAGCATCTTCGTGCCCATGCTGATGAGCCTCGGCATCGCGCCGGAGCTCACCCAGGCCGCCTACCGCGTCGGCGACAGCGTGACCAACATCGTCACCCCCCTCATGCCGTACTTCCCCCTTGTCGTCGTCTTCTGCCAGCGCTACGTCAAGTCGACCGGCATCGGCACCGTCGCGTCGCTGATGCTGCCGTACTCGGTCGTGCTGCTCGTCACCTGGACGGTGTTCCTCATCGCGTACTGGATAATCGGCCTGCCCCTCGGCATTCAGGGCGCCTACACGTATCCGTAGTACCCCGGACCGACGAAACGCACCGAGGCGAGGTCACCAATGGGCCAAGCGCCCATCTGGACCGGACCGCATGGTGAGGTCAACAAGGGCGACTGGGACCGAAGCCGCGTCTTGCGCGCCTTTTACGCGCGCAAGACGCGTTGAGCAGATACTGGGAATGACGAGCTGATGCCGCGAGTTCGCGGACTGCCGATCCGGCGGGCGACAGGGGCCGGCAGTGGCACACAGACCCCTCCGGGCAGATGCCCGACGGATAGCGACTGAAGTGCAGGCGAATGGCAAGTGGGCGCGCATCCGGAACGGCGCGCCCACTTTGCCGCCCTACACGCCGGCGAGTGGCTCCAGCGGGAGCAAGCCGGTGGCGTCGCCGAACTTCTCGGCCGGCACCCCGGCGCGCTGGAGCATGGCGACGAGGAGGTTGTTCATCGGGGTGTCCTTCGAGTGGCGCAGGACGCGCCCGCCCTCGACCCCGCCGGCGCCGCCGATCATGACCAGCGGCAGGTCGATGTGCGAGTGCTCGTTGGCGTCGCTGATGCCGCCGCCGTGCAGCACGAGCGAGTGGTCGAGCAGGTTGCCGTCGCCGTCCGGCGTCGACTTCAGCTTGTCGAGGAAGTGCGCAGTCAGGCCGATGTGGTACTGGTTGACCTTCGCGCCCTGCTCGAACTTGAGGGGGTCGTGCTGGTGGTGCGACACCGCGTGGTGGGCGGCGTTCACGCCCAGTTCGGGATAGGCGCGGTTGGTCTGCTCCTTGCCGAGGGTGAAAACGAAGACGCGGGTGATGTCGGCCTTGAAGGCGACGGCCAGCAGGTCGAACATCAGCCTGGCGTGCGCGTCGTAGTCCTCGGGTACGCCGATGGGCCGGTCGGGCAGATCGAGGGGCGACTGGCCGTGCTGGCGCTCGGCGACCTGGATGCGGCGCTCGATCTCGCGCACCGAGTCGAGGTACTCGCTGACGCTGCTGCGGTCCGCCGCCCCCAGCCTCTGCTGGAGGTGGGAGATGTCCTTCGTCACCCAGTCGAGGATGCTGCGGTCCTCCTGGAGCTGCGCGAGCCGCTGCTCGGGGGTGCCGCCGTCGCCGAACATGCGCTGGAAGACGATGCGTGGATTCGTCTCGTGGGGGTTCGGGGTGGTGGCGGTGCGCCAAGAGATGCTGTTGGTGTAGACGCAACTGTAGCCGTTGTCGCAGTTGCCGATGAGGTAGGTCTGCTCCATCGCCAGCTCGAGCGACGTCAGCGGCGTGTCGCCGCCGATGTGCCGCGCCGCGATCTGGTCGGCGGTGATGCCGTTGCGGACGTCGGCGCCCTCGGTCTCCTTCGGGTGCACGCCGCTGAGCCAGACGGTGCCGGCTCGCGAGTGCTCGCCGTTGCCGTCGCCGAGCGCCTCGGCCTGCTTCTGGCTGAGGCCGATGGGAACGATGACCTGATCCTGGAACGGAGCGAGAGGGCTGAGGGTCCGCGACAGCTCGGTGAGCTTGTCGTCGCCGGCGGGCTGCCACGACTTCATCACCGCCCCGTTGGGGATGTAGACGAAGCCGAGGCGGCGCACCGGCTTCGCGGCGGTGCTGGCCAGCGCGGTGGCGGCGGGCACCATGGCGTCGAGCAACGGCAGCGCGAGGCTGACTCCCATGCCACGGAGGAACGTCCGACGGGGCAACGCCATCTTGCTGATGAACATGACAGTCAGTCTCCTTCAACCGAACTCGACGTCCCGAGGTCGGGACCCGCGACCGTGCAGGCCCCGCTTCCCGCCCAAGCGATACGATGCGGCGCCTTCCTGGCAGCGGCTCGCAGGAGTCGGCGCCTCACTTCCCGAGCGGGCGCCGGGCCGCACATTCGCTGCCCGTTTGATGGCGGCTCGACCGCCGCATCGACGCGCCGCCAGTCAACCCTGCGGCCCCCGCCCATCCGGCACAACGCAGGCTCTACTCCACCTCCGCCGCGACGCCGGCCAGCCGCATCTGGAACGGCGTGCTCCGCACCACGCCGACCACGAGCGAGGCGAGGCCGTAGTCGTCGGCCGCCGCCCCGCGAACTATCCGCCGGACGGCCGGCGCGTCGTAGTACTCGATGCCGCGGCCGAGGGCATAGATCAGCAGCTTCTCGGTCACGACGGTGGCGAACTGCTCCGGGTCGCGCACGAGAAGGCCGCGCAGTTCGGCCGGCCCATCGAACGCGACGCCGTCGGGCATCGTGCCCGAGGCGTCGATGGTGCCGCCCCCGGGCATGTGGACGCGCCACCGCCCGATCGCGTCGAAGTTCTCGAGCGCCAGCCCCAGCGGGTCCATCACCCGGTGGCAGCTTGCGCACACCGGGTTCTCGCGGTGCTGTTCCATCCGCTCGCGCATCGCCAGGACCTTGCCCGCATCGCCGGCCGGCTCGAGCTCGGGTACGTTCGGGGGCGGGGGCGGGGGCGGCGTCCCCAGCACGTTCTCGAGCACCCACTTGCCGCGGCCCACTGGCGACGTGCGGTCCGGATACGAGGTGACGGTCAAGATGCTGCCCTGGCCGAGCAGCCCGCGGCGGTTGCCGTCGGCCAGCGACACCCGCCGGAAATCGCTGCCGTAGACGCCGGGGATGCCGTAGTGCCGGGCGAGCCGCTCGTTCAGGAACGTGTGGTCGGCCGTGAGCAGGTCGGTCACCCCGCGGTCCTCGCGGAGAATGCTGTCGAAGAACAGCTCGGTCTCGCGCACGAAGTCCTGCCTCAGGCTCTCGCCGAAATCGGGGAAGAGCACATCGGAGGGCAGCGCCCCCGAGATGTTGCGCAGGCGCAGCCACTGCCCCGCGAAGTTGCTGGCCAGGGCCTCGGAGCGGGGGTCGGCGAGCAGCCGCCGAACCTGCGCCTCCAGGATCGCGGCGTCCTGCAGGCCGCCGGCCTCGGCGACGGTCAGCAGCTCGTCGTCGGGCAGGCTGCTCCACAGGAAGAACGAGATGCGCGACGCCAGCTCGAGGCCGCCGAGCCGATAGGGCGTGCCCGGTTCGACCCCGGGCGGGTCGGAGACCACGCGGAACAGGAAGTCGGGGCTCACGAGCAGAGCCCGAAGGGCGCGCTCGATGCCCGCCTCGAAGCCGCCGGCCTTCCTTCCTTCCTCATAGAAGGCGATCAGCGGAGCGAGATCCCGCCCGGTGACGGGGCGACGGTAGGCGCGGCCGGCCAGCGACGACAGGATCTGCCGCGCGCAAGGCGCCTCCTCGGCCGGGTTGCCGGGCCGGCAGACGAAGATGCGCTGCCGGGCCGGGGTGTCCTCGACGCCGGTCTCGTCGAACGGTCCGGTGATGGTGAGGGTGCCCAGATGCGGGGCGTACAGCAGGTAGTCGCCCTCGCCATGGGGACGGTCGAACGGCTGCCGGAGGCTCTCGGCCAGCGCGCCGGTCTTCCTGACGAAGGTGGCGGTCACCGTGCGCGGGCCCGCCGCGACGGGGACGCGCACCCGCAGGTCCTCGGGTCCGGTGTTGTAGGCGGCGCCCTGGTCCCGGTCGGGGTCGATCGGCGCCAGCAGGAAAAGGGCGACCCGCTCGCCGTCCACGCTGACCTCGAGCTGGTGCGGCTCGCGGATCGGGGCGCCGGCGAACAGGTCGAGCATGGCGAGCTCGATGTCGTACTCGCCGTCCCGAGGGAAGTTGTAGGACACCGAGAGGCCGCCGCGGGTGCCGAACGGCAGGCCGTCCCGGTGCTGGTACTGGGACAGGTCGGAGACGATGCGGAAGGTCTCGCCGGTCGGGGCCATCGGCGACGCCCCCACCGCGAGCCGGCTGATGTGCCGGGCCGCGTTCATGTAGCGCTCGAGCAAGGTCGGCGACACCTTCAACACGCCCGCGATGTTGTCGAATCCGTAGCTCTGGTCGTCGGCCGGCACCAGGGCCGCCGCGTCCACCTCGAGGTCCAGGAGATCGCGGACGGCGTTCTGGTATTCGGTCCGGTTCAGCCGGTGCAGGGGCACGGTGCGGCCAGGGTTCGGACTCGCCGCCGCCGCCCGGTCGATCTCGTTCTCGAGCCACTCGGCGAGGCGGTCGGCCGCCGCCGCGTCGGGACGCGGACGCCCCAGGGGCGGCATGGTGCCGGTGCGGACCTTCCGGATGACCTTCTCCCAGATCTCGGCCTGGGCCGGCACGTTCTCGAGGTCGGCGCTCTCGAGCTCCAGGGGGACGGCGCCCCGCTGCATCATGCGCTCGGTGTGGCAGGTCAGGCAGTACCGGCCGAGCAGGGCGCCGTGGCCGGCGATGGCGTTCGCGCGGTCGGGCGCCGCCGCTCGTGCCGACGTCGCCGGCTCCGGCGCCTGCGCGGGACCTGCGGCCGCGACCCCGCCCGCCGCGAGCGCGGCGATCACCGCGATGCCGGCGAGCCACCGAGAACGCCGCCTGGACGCCTGCTCCATCGCCATCACCTGTCGTGCTTTCCGGGTTTACGGAACCGATCCGGTAGTTTTACGGCTTCCGCCAGCAGTGTCAACCCGGCGGTAGTGCCTCAGTCTGACCAGACTGAGGCACGTCCAGCCGGCTGGACCAAGAGTCATGGGACAGCAGGAGTGGCGTCGATCCACGAAAAAGCACCTTGAGATGGTGGCGGAAATGACTACCCACGGCCAGCTCGAAGCTCTGCATCGCGGGATAGATGACGATGTCCGGGACTCGTCCCGGCAGGCGACTGTTTCGCGCCCGGGGACCATCCCGGATGGGTCGACCACACCCGGCGAGGCCGAGGACTCTATGCTGAGTCCGGGGTCAACGGGACCCAAGGCACGTGAGTGCCAACGTCCCCGGCCCCGAGCCAACAGAGTCTTCGTGATCGGTGCCGACGGCAAGCCTCTCATGCCGTGCTCCCCACGTAGGGCACGGAAACTCATCAACGCCGGCAGGGTGACGAGGCGCGAATACCGGCCCTTCACCATCCACCTGCGTGACCGTGACCGGAGCAACGCCAGCGTCTCCCCCATCCAGGTCCGGGCCACACCCGGAGTCAGACGCACGGGCATCGCTGTCGTCGCCATCCTCGACAGCACTGAGCGCGTGCTGTACCAGGAGCAGCTGGAGCACCGCACCAACATCAGCAAGTTCATGCGCGAGCGGGCCTCGCACCGCAGACGCCGCCGCGGCACCAAGTGGTTCCGGCCGAAGCGGTACGACAACCGCAAGCGTGCGGACGGCTGGATGCCGCCGACGATCGAGAGCGTCGTGAGCAACCAGCACCACAGAATTCGACGACTCAGCGAGAGAGCCGGCGCAGAATGCGCAGCCGAGTCGGGCGATCCACCAACCGCCGTCCTCCTTCACGGAGGCACGATCCTCGGCGCCCTGTGGGGCCATCGAACGAGCAGGGACATCGACGTCTTCCTGCCCGAACGCCAGAACCTGAACGACCTCGCGCGAGGAGGACGCTGGGACCTGGAGAAGCTCACCAAGGGGAGAATCGAGTACCAGTCCTCGACAAAGGTCACCATCGCGTTCGAGAACGGCCACCTCGACCTGGCCGCAGCACGCCCCAGACTGCGCGGCGAGGAGTACCAGGCAACCATCGAGGGCAAGGCCGAGACCGTCCTGTCGCCCGCTCAGATCCTGCACGGCAAGCTGTACCGGACGAACGTCCCGGTCGTGCGAGACGCGTTCGACTTCGTGACAGCCGCGAAGGCCGCCCCCGAGGACCTCGCCCGCGCCGTCAACGCCCTCGACGACGACGAGATCAAGACGATTCAGCGAAACCTGATCCTGAACAACGACAAGCTGGCGACTCAGGGCCCCAGCAAGCTGAACGTCCCCAGTGACAAGCACCGCACACCATGGGAGACCATCGGTCGCGACGCCGCCTGGGCGATCCGCGACCACCGGTACGACCGCGTCCTCGTCGACCGCTTCAGCACCGGCGTCGAGATCACCAGGATGCTCGCCAACGGGACGACCCGGACAACCACGCGCTCGAACGTCCGAGACCACGAGCGCCTGCTGCGACAGACCGGAGTGGCCGCGTACCTCGACCGCAACCACGCGGTCTCACTGCCGCAGATCATCAGTACGCTTGACCACGCGCAGAAGAGCGGCTGGACCGGCCGGATCATCGACACGCACGACCGGGAGCCGTCGACGCGCACGGACCGCGCAGGGCACGCAAGCCGCCAGCGAGCTCCCCAGGACCACAGGCCGCACCGAACAACGACATCACACGACCCCCGCGAGCCAGTCTCCAGATCGGCCACCCCGCGTCCCCCGGACTCGCCGGAGTAGACCGTCACAGCCGCAACGGCCACGGGGCCACGACGCCGCTCCGCAACCACGACAGCCGCTGTCACGAGCGACCGGGGCAGCTGCACGGCGAGCATCGCCGGCATTGGGAATCACTGCCGCACGGGGCCCCAACTGCCCACACCACACGCACCGCCAGGAGCACACGCTGTAGCGCTCGCGGGCGCATGCAGCACACGCACCAGCCTCGCATCACCCTCTCAGGACGACTACAATCCGAAGAGCGACATGACTCCCGAACAGGCACAACGCGAGGTCAACCGACGAAAGCGAGAACGAGAGTACCAGCGCACCTGCAAGCTGCTGCCACCGGAGCACTTCAGCGACGAACCGGCGCCGCCCGAAACGCTGTACCAGTTGTTCCCGCAGACACGACGACACCCGTTCGACCCTACCAGGGTCGGACGGCGGTCTCAGGCAGTCGCAGCACGCATCGCGACTAGCTGCTGCGGGTGGCCGGTGAAGCCGACGCCCGACGAGTTCTACGACGCCATCCGCAACCCGCGGCCGTCCGACCGCGAGAAAGCCCTGATCCTCATGTGGATCAAGGAAGCAACCATGCCTGAGATCATGCGGGCGTGGTCGCAGCAGGTCTACACGTGGCGCCAACTCGTGGCGGCGCTGCACCGGGTCGAGTACAGCTACTCGCCACGGATCGCGATCATCAACGGCTGGACGCAACGCCCCGAGCTCAGTGGACGGCCATGATCAAGCGCATCATCAACAGGTTCTTCACGAACCGCACGTCGGCGGCGGCGACGAAGACCCCGCCGTCGATCGAGCTGCCGACACCGGCAGACCAGCTCTGGAGCGACACGTACACGCCGCTCCGCGAAGCGATCGCACGCCTCCCGGCCGAAGACCGGTCGTGGGCCATCGGCGGCGGGACCGTCCTCGCCGCCCGCTGGGACCACCGCCGGAGCACCGACATCGACGTCACGCTAAACGAGCGAACGAACCCCGGCGCTCTACTCGACGATGACGTGTTCTGGTCCGAAATCGAACACCTGAAGCCCAAGCAACCCGATTGGCACCCTCCCGGCCGCCTCATCATCCCATTCCGAGACGCAACTCTGGATCTGTGCGCAATGAATCCGCGGCCAGCCAAGGGACACGAGACGACCTCCGTCGACGGGCAAGAAGCCACCGTTCTCAGCGACACCCAGATCCTCTACGGAAAGCTGAGTAGAGCGTGGGACAGCCCAGTACGCGACCTGTTCGACATCATCATCGCCGAGAAGAAGGCACCAGCAGCACTCGCCGCCGCGGTCAACATGTTCGAGCACAATCTGATTCCGCCGATCACGCAGAACTGGCGGGAAAAGAGCCGACACTTCGAGACCGAAGCCCGGGCGAAGCTCTCCGACGTAACCCCGCACGGCACAGCGGACGCGGGTCAGATCGCACGCGCCGCGGCAGACGTCGTCGAGGGTGCCAGATACGCACACGTCCGAATCCGAACGACCCGAGAAGGAGCACAGATCGACACCAGGACCGTCGCGGGACACCAGACGACATTCAAGACGACGCGCAGCGAGCTCGACGACACCCTCGAGAAAACCGGACTGCGCGAATACCTGCTGGCCAACGACCCGCACAAGGGATACAGAGCCTTGACCAGAGTGGCCAAAGCACTGAGAACCAGAACCGAAGAAACCGTGTACGAGACCAGTGAACCCACGGCCACGCGCGGGCCTGCCGCGAAAATCCCGTTGCGGCCAAGCACCGCAAGCCCACCGACCCCCACGAGTTCAGCACGAGACGGGTACACCCGATGATGCCGGGCACACGCCCGTACACCTCGCTGGGGTCGGAGTCGGTTACGAGCGAGAGGCCGCGATGCGGGCATGACGGCCGAGGATGCCGTCGATCTCCTCGGGATCGAGGAGCACGTCTGACGCCCACCGCCCGAAGCGCCCAGCGGCGTTCACTCCCCAGACCCACTCATCCAAGAAGCGGCGCTCGATTCGGCGACGGCTGCCGCTCGGCGCCGTTGCGGCGCCGCACCGCCTCGACGATGCCGCGGAAGTCGGTGCGCTTGGGGACGTGGAGCGAGACGGTCGGCACGTCGAAGGCCGTGCGCTCGGCCTTGCCGGCCCACTGCAGAGCGGGGTCGACGTGGGGGTCGTGTCGGTACGCCTTGGCGGCCAGCGGCTGGATCGGCGGCCGGCGTGACGAGGCCGACAGGCGGGTTGCTCAGGCGTTCGGCGTCAGTGTGAGTGTACGGCTCCACATCCCGTAACCCCGTACGGTCCGGCCGTTTACGCGACGGCCGAACGGACCGCGAACTCGCACTCGAGCCCGCACGTCCGCTCGGGAGCGCTGTCTTGCGCGTCGCCGCGGCCAATCCCGCCGACCCGACACCAGCACCGCTACCCGAGTCCGCCATTCGGGAAGCATGACGATGCAGGCTCGTCCGAGAGCAAGCAGGCGGCCGCTGTGATAGGGTCTGACACAATCGCCAGCCACTGGGGCCTCCACAGGCCGGCGGCGTCTCCGGTCGACACGACCGACGCCGGCACGCGCACGCGCGGACCCGCGGAACCGACAAGGAGCCCTCAGGAACTCATGGTGACAACCATCCTCGGCCTCACCCTCGCCCTCGGCGCGGGCCAACAACCATGCGTCGTACTCGACGCGATACCGAACACGAGAGTCGTAGCATCCGGGACTGACGCCGTCCGCAGCCCCGCCGCGGACATCGAGAACCGGGTCGGGATCCTGAAAGTCGGCGACGTGTACGTCTGGGCAACCCGGGACGGCCGCCAGCTCATTCGACGCACGAGCGGCGTGTACGACATCTACATCGAACCAGGCGGCGGCGGTTGGCTGAAGGTCGAATCAGACCGACTCCCGGACTTCCTACGGGGCGACTCGCCCTTCGAGTTCATCGAGATGGCCTCCATCGGGATGTCCACAATCACGTACTTCGGAACCACCACCACGTACGACCCAGACTGCACGGGCTGACACGACGAACCACGCCCTGTCTCCGCCGAAGGTGAACAGGCAACCCAACAACCATCCGAGAACTGCGGGGGCGCTGCCGCAGCCACCGCGCTGCAGCGGCGCCCAGCCTCCCGCAGTGAACAGAACCAAGACTGGAACAGTCGCGCAAGCGCGAACAGCCGCCGCCTCCGCCTTCAACCGCACCAAGCCCCATGACCGCAGGCTGGATCGGTCGCGGACGACCGGCGCCGCGCCCAGCGAAGGGGCCGTGCGGCCGCGCACGTCGACGCTCCAGCCCGCGAACGCGGATAGAATAGGCGAGTCCTGGGTAAAGCGGGGGACGCAGGACGAGGCACGACGAACTGCTGGCGCATGACGCGCCCATCGGACCGCTGAACGGCACGCCGGGAGGGGACATCATGTTCCAGCAGTATCCACAAAGCGACGTGAACGAACCAATCCTCTTGCACGAAGGAAGGTTTCGCATTCGGCAAGGCAAGCGTCGTGTCGAAGGAAGCGGTTCGGCTTGGTTGCAGTGGCTACCATCCCCAGGCATCCAGTTCGACGTCGGAACTCCGGCGGGTTTCACCCCCAGCCTCAGGTCCGTCAGCCTGGAGCTACCGGGCTTTCGCACGGAGAACACGGTCCCCGTCTCGATGACGTTTGCACCGGGCGGCCGTCTAAAGGCCTTCGCCAGCGAGATGACGTCGGAAGGCGACAGCCCTCTTGTCTCCGTTGGATTTCAGGTAGCCAACTTCACGGACTTCATCACGCCTGGGCTGTCCGCGACGCCCGGAGAGCCGGCGACGGTGGCCTGCCCTTCAGAGTCCGGCGATCCATTCACCAGCGAGCGGTCCCTTACGATCCAGGCGGCACAACTCGAGCACGCCGGCTGGCTGGTCCACCTCGTCGCCGTGCGCAACGCCAATGACCTGTACAAGAGACTGAAGGCGACCGGCGGGTACGCGTTCACTCATGTCGGACAGCTGACACGGACGGACGGAGCACCGTTTCCCATCCACGACGCTGAGGTTATCCTCAACTCCCTGACAGCCCGTGGAAAAAGTCGGCAAATTCGGGCCGATCGGGTCGATCTGAGTGGTTGTAGTGTCGTAGACTTCACAGCATGGCGATGGGCAAGAGGCCGGCGGCTCGACCGGCGCCACCGATGTGGGTGACGGCAGAGGACCTTCCCAAGAGTGCGGGGCATCCCTTCTTCGAGCGGCTGAATCGGATTCTGGAGAAATCCAGGTTCGACGCTTTCGTGGAGGGGTTGTGTGCGGTCTTCTACGCGGAGCGAATGGGTCGTCCGAGTCTGCGACCCGGGCGGTATTTCCGGCTTCTGTTCATCGGGTATTTCGAGGGTCTGTCATCGGAGCGCGCGATTGCGTGGCGGGTCGCGGATTCGCTGAGCCTGCGGGCTTTCCTGGATCTGGACGTGACGGAGGCGACGCCGAACCACTCGACGCTGTCACGGACTCGGCGTCTGATCGACGTGGAGACGCACGCGGCGGTGTTCACGTGGGTGCTGGAGCGGTTGTCGGAAGCGGGTCTGGTGAAGGGGAAGACGATCGGGGTGGACGCGACGACGCTGGAAGCGAACGCGGCGATGCGGAGCATCGAGCGTCGGGATACGGGGGACTCGTACGACGCGTTCGTGCGGGGGCTGGCGGAGGCATCTGGCATTGCGACGCCGACGCGGGCGGAGTTGGCGCGTTTCGACCGTTCGCGGAAGGGCCGGAAGACGTCGAATGAAGAGTGGACGTCTCCGCAGGACCCGGACGCGAAGATCGCGAAGATGAAGGACGGTCGGACGCATCTGGCCCACAAGGCGGAGCACGGTGTCGACCTGGAGACGGGAGCGCTCCTGTCGGTGACGGTTCAGGACGCGTCGGAGGGTGATACGGCGACGCTGCCGGAGACGCTGACGAAGGCGGCGGAGCAGGTGGAGGCGGTTCAGCCTGACGGTGAGGGCGTCGAAGAGGTGGTGGCCGACAAGGGGTATCACAGCGACGCGACGCTGGTGGCGCTCGACGACCTTGGTGTACGCAGCTACATCGCGGAGCCGGCGCGTGGTCGGCGCGTCTGGCAGGACAAGAAGACGGGTGAGACGCCGCCGGAGAAGCGTGCTGCGCAGTCGGCGCTGTATGGGAATCGTCGGCGTATTCGCGGGGACCGGGGCCGTCGTCTCCAACGCTGCCGGGGGGAACTGGTGGAGCGGCCTTTCGCTCACCAGTATGAGACCGGGGGTCTGCGTCGGGTGTGGGTGCGCGGCCATGAGAATGTCCGCAAGCGGGTGCTGGTCCAGGCGGCGGGCTGCAACCTGGGTCTGTTGCTGCGCCGCCTGACGGGCGTCGGTACGCCCCGGAGCCTGCAGGGGCGGGCTCTTTCGGCGATTCTCGGGCTGATCGAACGCCTCATGGGCCTCTGGGGGCGTCTGAACGGCCTCTGGAGGGCCAAATGGGCTCCGGTCGCCCCCTGGGGCTCAGCCGCTCGTCCCCAAGCTGCTTGAACAGGCCCGCTCAGCGAACCGACTTCGTCCACGGGCTGCTGAGGTTATCCTCAACTCCCTGACCACTTTTCTGTCGTTCGCGCGCGGTGCGGCGTGCAGTCTGCCGATTCGGTGGGGTTGTGACAGCGACGGCGCCGTCGTCTGGCGGGACTTCGGCTCACCCGTGGTAGACAGATGGTCGCAGCCGCACTCGTGGTTCGATGAACACCGCGGCGGGCTCCTAGCAGAGCTGTTCAGTGCTTTCTGCCGTCAGCATACCAGCAAGGAGATGAAGGAACCACTACACCTGGCGTTGCACTGGTACCGCCGGTGCAGCACAAACTCCGGCGGCATAGAAACATCGCTGATTCTCGGCATGACAGGACTGGATCTCCTGAGCGCGCTCATCGTGGTCGACCGACTTCAGTTGAGATCAGCGGACACACACGACAGACTACGTGCGGCGGCCAAACTCCGTGACCTGCTCCACGCGCTTGCCATCCCGCTAGCAGCCCGTGGAAAAAGTCGGCAAATTCGGGCCGATCGGGTCGATCTGAGTGGTTGTAGTGTCGTAGACTTCACAGCATGGCGATGGGCAAGAGGCCGGCGGCTCGACCGGCGCCACCGATGTGGGTGACGGCAGAGGACCTTCCCAAGAGTGCGGGGCATCCCTTCTTCGAGCGGCTGAATCGGATTCTGGAGAAATCCAGGTTCGACGCTTTCGTGGAGGGGTTGTGTGCGGTCTTCTACGCGGAGCGAATGGGTCGTCCGAGTCTGCGACCCGGGCGGTATTTCCGGCTTCTGTTCATCGGGTATTTCGAGGGTCTGTCATCGGAGCGCGCGATTGCGTGGCGGGTCGCGGATTCGCTGAGCCTGCGGGCTTTCCTGGATCTGGACGTGACGGAGGCGACGCCGAACCACTCGACGCTGAGACTCGGCGTCTGATCGACGTGGAGACGCACGCGGCGGTGTTCACGTGGGTGCTGGAGCGGTTGTCGGAAGCGGGTCTGGTGAAGGGGAAGACGATCGGGGTGGACGCGACGACGCTGGAAGCGAACGCGGCGATGCGGAGCATCGAGCGTCGGGATACGGGGGACTCGTACGACGCGTTCGTGCGGGGGCTGGCGGAGGCATCTGGCATTGCGACGCCGACGCGGGCGGAGTTGGCGCGTTTCGACCGTTCGCGGAAGGGCCGGAAGACGTCGAATGAAGAGTGGACGTCTCCGCAGGACCCGGACGCGAAGATCGCGAAGATGAAGGACGGTCGGACGCATCTGGCCCACAAGGCGGAGCACGGTGTCGACCTGGAGACGGGAGCGCTCCTGTCGGTGACGGTTCAGGACGCGTCGGAGGGTGATACGGCGACGCTGCCGGAGACGCTGACGAAGGCGGCGGAGCAGGTGGAGGCGGTTCAGCCTGACGGTGAGGGCGTCGAAGAGGTGGTGGCCGACAAGGGGTATCACAGCGACGCGACGCTGGTGGCGCTCGACGACCTTGGTGTACGCAGCTACATCGCGGAGCCGGCGCGTGGTCGGCGCGTCTGGCAGGACAAGAAGACGGGTGAGACGCCGCCGGAGAAGCGTGCTGCGCAGTCGGCGCTGTATGGGAATCGTCGGCGTATTCGCGGGGACCGGGGCCGTCGTCTCCAACGCTGCCGGGGGGAACTGGTGGAGCGGCCTTTCGCTCACCAGTATGAGACCGGGGGTCTGCGTCGGGTGTGGGTGCGCGGCCATGAGAATGTCCGCAAGCGGGTGCTGGTCCAGGCGGCGGGCTGCAACCTGGGTCTGTTGCTGCGCCGCCTGACGGGCGTCGGTACGCCCCGGAGCCTGCAGGGGCGGGCTCTTTCGGCGATTCTCGGGCTGATCGAACGCCTCATGGGCCTCTGGGGGCGTCTGAACGGCCTCTGGAGGGCCAAATGGGCTCCGGTCGCCCCCTGGGGCTCAGCCGCTCGTCCCCAAGCTGCTTGAACAGGCCCGCTCAGCGAACCGACTTCGTCCACGGGCTGCTAGACTCCGGCACGGCACACAAAGCTGATCGCCTTCGCGCAGAAGAACCGACTATCGGACTCCGATACAGCGGATTCCTCTGCAGCACTGGTGAAGTTTCGGCACGGCTTTGTGCACGCCAATGAGCGACACCGGGAGGTCGTGTTCAGCGCGGAAGGCAAGGCCGCCACGGTAGATGCTTGGTTGCTGTCGCTCTGGTATCAGGAACTGGCCCTTCTGCCTGCTAGATCACCAAGGCACGTACAGGAATCGGATTACCTCGCTCGTCGAACGGGTACCGTGGGCTAAAGTGCCGTGCCAACGCCTCTGAAGGCCCCGCCGTTCCTGACGACCGAAGCCTGCCCGCTTCACGACGACACCCGCACCACTTCGACGAAGCGGACGCCGGCTAGGCGGAAGTTTCGGTGGTGATCGCGCGTAAGTTCCTGAATTTGCTGCGAGATTTTTAGGCGGAAGTTTCGGTGGTGATCGCGCGTAAGTTCCTGAATTTGCTGAATTTGATAGATGTGTGGGGTGTCGCTTCTGGCTACGTTCGGGGGGTGCTCCCGAGTAACTCGAAGCAGCGCTGCTGGATCGGTGTGGGCTGTGTATGCAGCGTGAAGGAGTTGGCGCCTTCGGTGACCTGCATGGTGTTGGCAGTCAGGGTGCCGAGGTCGGCGAGCAGGGTGCGGAAGCTGTGTACGGGCAAGTCGTCGTCGGTACGCTTGCGGCCCGCTTTGGCCTGCGCGGCGGGCGAGCGTTTGGCAGGCTCGACGATGGAGCGGCGCTGGCTGGCGGCTGCCTGTGGGTCGTGGTCGTCGAAGAGCAGGGGGGCGAGGGTGCGCCGCATGTGCCACTCGACGTAGTAGGCGAGCATGCACAGCAGGACGTGCGCCCGCACGCGGTCCTCTCGCCGATGGTGGATGGGGCGCACCT
>CBDATI010000024.1:0-7648 GCA_965199675.1 Vicinamibacterales bacterium
TTGGTCTCGTGGTGCGGATCGGCACACGCTCAGCCGCGGTCCGGGCCCGCACGCTGGCGGCGCTGGCGGACACGGCATTCGAGCCGGCAGTCGAGGTGCGGCGTGCCTGGTACTTCTGACCGGTGGAGGCGCCATGATCCGGTATACGCACGGCGACATTCTGGCGGTGGAGGCCGACGCGCTGGTCAACACGGTCAACTGCGTCGGGATTATGGGGCGCGGGATCGCTCTTGCGTTCAAGCGCGCCTGGCCGGAGAACTTCAGGGCCTACGCCGCGGCCTGCCGGCAGGGCGAGGTGAAGCCCGGGCGGATGTTCGTGTTCGAGACCGGCCGGCTGACGCCGCCGCGCTTCATCATCAACTTCCCCACCAAGCGCCACTGGCGGGGACGTGCGCGGATGGACGACGTCGAGGCCGGGCTCGATGCGCTGGTCGTCGAGATCCGGGCGCGCGGCATCACGTCCATCGCTGTTCCACCTCTCGGCGCCGGTTTGGGCAGGCTGCGGTGGCAGGACGTGCGCTCCCGCATCGAGAGCAGTCTGGGAGCTCTGGCCGACGTTGAGGTGATCGTGTTCGAGCCGAGCGCCGACGCCGCGCGGGCCGTCCGAAAGGCGCCGCGTCCAACGATGACGCCGGGCCGGGCCGCCCTGCTCGGGCTGATGGACCGCTATCTCGCCGGCCTGCTCGACCCGTTCATTTCGCTGCTCGAAGTCCACAAGCTGATGTACTTCATGCAGGAGGCCGGCGAGCCCCTGCGCCTGCGTCTGGCCAAGGGACCGTACGGCCCCTATGCCGAGAATCTTCGTCACGTCCTGCAGGCGATCGACGGGCACTACGTGTCGGGCTATGGAACCGGCGGCGACGCCCCCGACAAGCCGCTCGAATTGCTGCCCGGCGCCGTCGAACAGGCGCGTCGGCGGCTGGCGGCCCGCCCCGAAACGCAGGCGCGTTTCGAACGGGTGGCCCGTCTCGTGGACGGGTTCGAATCGCCCTTCGGCCTCGAGCTGCTGGCCACCGTCCACTGGGTCGCCACCCGCGAAGGGGCGGTGTCGGACGAAGATGTCGTCGAACGGGCCTACGCCTGGAACGAGCGGAAGCGGCAGTTCTCGGAGCCACAGTTGCGGATCGCCCGCCACGCGCTGATCGATGGAGACTGGTTGACGTCCCGAACCTCTGACCGCCATGCAGGACCCACGTTGGATTCAAGCCGAGGGGCAGACCCGGCGGACCGTCGACAGGGGACACCCATGACCACGCCGCCGCCATCCTCGTCCTCGTCGCCGACCGACAGCGCGGCGGTGCGCGCCCGCCTCACCGACGCCCTGCGGATCGACCTGATCGGCCCGCGGCCCGACGACGAGGCAGCCCTGCAGCGGGAACGCCTGCCGCAGGCGCCGTCGCGCTGGTACCTGACCGGCTTCATCGTGCCGAGCGACGCTCCCGAGGAGCAGTGCGCGCAGGACGATGAGGAGACGCTCGACGAGGCGGCCGAGCCGGTCCACGGCGGCGACGATGCTGAGACGCCCGACCGGGGCAGCCACAAGCGGGTGTTGCTGCCGTCGTCGATGGGCTTGAGCGTCCTGGTAGACAGCGAGACGCGGCGTCTCGATGTGACCGTCTCGTGGGGCGACTACACGCCCGAAGGGGAGGTCGATGTCGATCCGGGCGACGTCGATCCGGGCGACGTCCGACCGGAGGCGCCGTCGCGCGCGATGCCCGTCAGCGCGGTCGCCGGCGCTGGGACGGCGGCTGCTGTTGCGCCCGCCGCCGTAGCCGCAGGTGTTGGTGCGCCCGATGGCGGAGCGGCCGTAGCCGAGGATGCGGCCGCTGGCGCAGAAACCAGCGCCGGAAGCGGAGGCGGCGAGTCGTCGCCCGGCAGCCGGCGGTCGCGTCGTTTCGCGCCGTGGTCGCGCGAACCGCGATCGAGCGCCGTGTCGATCGACCTCGACGCGGTGAGCAGCGGCACGCCGACCTCTGTCCCCTTGCCGGGCAGCGGCGGGCTCGTGGTCGTCTGTCTCGTGCGGCCGACCCAGGTGCAGACGGCCGCCGGATCGCGCGACGCGCGCGCGGTCTCGCTGTTCACAGTGAACCGGCGGCCGGCGACAGCGGACGACCGGCAGGACGCCGCGTTCGCCTTTCAAGTCGGGATGCGCGTGAAAGTGGACCGGCCGCTGATCGCGCACGTGGACGTGCAGGGACAGGACAGCCCCGACTGGGACGATCGGCTCGCCGACCTGCACTACCGCGACGCGGCGGGGTATGTCGTCGGCCACAACGTCTCGACGCGCGCCGAGGTCGACGGCGGTACGTGCTCGATGGTTCACACCGAGTGGATGCCGCAGGCGGCTGTCCCCCGTGTCGAACCGTCGCCGATGGACCGGGTGGAACTCGGCATGGAAGCTCTTGGCGCGCTCGATACAGCGGGAGTCGAAACGGGCCTCGGACCGCTGGTCGAACAGTACCGCGAGTGGATTGAGACCCAGCGGACGGAGGCGCAGGGTTTCACGGGCCGGCGCCGCGAGGTGGTCGACGAGCTGCTGCAACGTGCCGACGCGGCGGCGGAGCGCATCCGGGCCGGGGTCGACCTGCTGCAGGCCGACCCGGACGCGCTCGACGCCTTCCGCACCGCCAACCGGGCGATGGCCGCCGCGGCGCGGCGCCGTGGGGCGCGCGAGGTAGGCCGGTCGCCCGATACGGTCGAGGCGCCGGCGTGGCGCCCCTTCCAAGTTGCCTATCTGCTGATGAACCTGCGCGGCATCGCCGAGCCCGAACACGCCGACCGCGAGACGGTCGATCTGCTTTTCTTCCCCACCGGCGGCGGCAAGACAGAGGCCTATCTGGGGCTGGCCGCCTTCACGCTGGTGCTGCGACGCCTACGGCTGCCCGATCCTGCCCACCGCGGCTTGTCGGTGCTGATGCGCTACACGCTGCGGCTGCTGACCCTCGATCAGCTCGGCCGCGCCGCGGCTCTCGTCTGCGCTCTCGAACTCGAACGTGAGCGCGATACCGGGCGACTCGGCGCCTGGTCCTTCGAGATCGCCCTGTGGGTCGGGCGCGCGGCGACGCCCAACCACATGGGCCGCAAGGGCGAGGGGGGGGACCGCTCGGCGCGCATGAAGACACTGCGATACAAAGGTGACACGTCGCGCGAACCACCGCTGCCGCTTGAACAGTGTCCGTGGTGCGGTCAGCGGTTCGGGAGGCAGTCTTTCCGGCTGCACCCCAACCCGAACGAGCCGACCGACCTGCGGGTCTACTGCGCCCGTCGGGGCTGCGACTTCTCGCTGGCGCACAGGCGGTGTCTACCGATCGTGGCGGTCGACGAGCCGATCTACCGCCGCGTGCCGGCGTTCATGATTGCAACGGCAGACAAGTTCGCGGCCCTGCCGTGGACCGGCGAGACGGCGCGCTTCTTCCGTGGCGGCGACCCCGCCGAGCCGCGGCCGCCCGACCTGATCATCCAGGACGAGCTGCATCTCATCTCGGGGCCGCTCGGCAGCATGGCCGGCCTCTACGAGACGGCCATCGACCGGCTGTGCACGCGTCGGACCGCCGACGGCGGGCGCGTGCGCCCCAAGGTGATTGCCTCGACGGCCACCGTACGGCTGGCGCGCAAGCAGATCCGAGCCCTGTTCGACCGGCAGGAGGTCGCGGTGTTCCCAGCGCCCGGGATCGACCGACGCGACGCCTTCTTCGCGCACGAGGCGGCCGGCGGCGTCGGCGCACGCCTGTACGTCGGCGTGACGGCGCAGGGACGCGGCCCGAAAGTGGTCTTCCTGCGAGCCCTGACCACGCTGATGGCGGCTGCGCAGGCCGCCTGGCAGGCGGCGCCGTCGGCCGCCGGCAATCCGGCCGATCCGTACATGACGACCGTCGCCTACTTCAACGCCCTGCGCGAACTGGGCAGTGCGCGGCGGATCGTCGAGGACGAGATCGGCGTGCGTCTGCTCTCCTACGGCGACCGGGGCCGCCTGAACGAGCCCCGCGGCCGTTTCTCCAACCGGCAGACGGCCTTCGAACCGGTCGAACTGACCTCGCGCGTGGGCACGGCCGACGTGGCGGAGGCCCGGCGGCGGCTGGCCCTCGATTTCACCTGCGAGAAGGAGCGAGTCGACACGGCCCTGGCCACCAACATGATCTCGGTGGGGCTGGACATCACCCGGCTGGGGCTGATGGTCGTCTCCGGCCAGCCGAAGACAGCCTCCGAGTACATCCAGGCCACGAGCCGGGTCGGGCGCGATCCGGCTCGTCCGGGTCTCGTGGTGACGCTGCTCAACGTGCACAAGCCGCGCGATCGATCGCACTACGAGCGGTTCCCCGCGTTTCACGAATCGTTCTACCGGCACGTCGAAGCGACCAGCGTCACCCCGTTCTCGGCCCGTGCGCTCGACCGCGCCCTGCCCGCGGTCACCGTCGCCCTCGCCCGGCTGGGCGTCGCCGATCTGACGCCGACGCCGGCGGCGCGCGACATTGCGGACCATCGCTCGGAGACGGACGTCATAGCGGCGGAGGTGGGCGTGCGCGCGGGACGGCACGCCGAAGATCCGCCTGCCAATCTGGGTGAGGTGGTCAGTGACCACGTGCGGAGCCTGATCGACGACTGGACGACGCTGGCTCGCGAATCGGGAGAGGTGGGTGTGGGGTTCGGCTACACGCGCGGCGCCGCTGGCGTGTCCACCCCACTTCTGCGCGAGATGATCGATCCGGACCGGGAAATCCTGAACGAGCAGCAGCTTCGCTTCCGTGCGCCACGCTCGCTGCGCGACGTCGAACCGACGGTGCTGCTCGGCGTCAAGACGCCTGAGGGCCACGACATACCGACGTAGTCGGCAGGAAAGATGCTGGCGTTATGGTACACAGGGCATTGGCGTCACGGTTCGGCCCCGACGCATTTGCCGGCTGCTCGGCGTCAAGACGCCGGAGGGCTGCGACATGCCGACATAGCTGGTGGAAGATGCGGGCGTTATGTACGCGGGGCATGGGCGCCGCGACTCGGCCTCGACGCACTGCCGACAGGGATTCACCGTCGTGACGGGGGTGTGTTGAGCATGGGGGCGGTCAGCCGGGCGGCCGACGAGCAGCTCAGTCAGAATGCGCTCCACGACATCGACGCCGCCCGCGAGCCGATCGATCTTTCCGTTGACAATCAGCACGCCGACCGCACTGACCATGCCGCTCACCGCACCGACGTTGGCGGCGACGGCGGTGAGCACTCGGTCATCGACCGACCGTATCAGCACCCCAAGCGCGGGACGCGCGACCGGGTGACCAGGGTGACTGAGCGTCGGAGAGCGTCGGTTGGAAGCCTGACAGCCATGCAGGACAATCTCGTTCGTCAGAGCCAGTTGATCACCACGTGGGGGCCGGGGGCGATGATCGACCTGCCCGACTGCTCGGTCATCGTGTCCGGGCTCGACGACTGGTCGCCCCTGCGGCGGGAGCGGGTGCGCGAACCGCGGCTGGCCGCGAAGCTGCGGCGGATTCTGGAGGCGCCTGCGCTCGACCTGTTCACGCCGCCGCACCACGAAGAGAACGCGCACGAGATTGCGCCCGTCGGCGCCCGCATCTTTCCCACTTGGTTCCTCGTCAAGGACGCGCAGCCCTCGCCACGCAATCCCCAGTGGCGCATGCGGCGGCTCGTGCGCTGGGATCAGTTGCACAAGCGCCGATTCGTCGGGGACGATGGAAGCAAACGGCATGTGGTGCCGGTGCGCTTCGTCGCCGCCTGTCGGCGAGGGCACATCGATGACCTGCACTGGCGGAAGTTCGTCCATCCGCGTGGCAGGGCGTGCGAGCGGCCCCTGTGGATCGAAGAGCGCGGCACGAGCGGAGACCTCATCGACACCTACGGCGTGTGCGATTGCGGCGCCGAGCGTTCGCTCTACGAAGCGGCCGCCGCCAGCGCCGGCGCTCTGGGCAGGTGCAGTGGCGCACGGCCCTGGATTGGCGGGTACGCGCGGGAGGAGTGCGACGAACGCAGTCGCCTCCTGGTGCGGACGGCCAGCAACGCCTACTTCGCGCAGACGCTGAGCGTGATCTCGTTGCCGGAGGCCGATTCAGTGCTGGCGGGCCGCGTCGCGCAGCACCGGGAGCGCCTCGACGCTGCGGATGCCCTTGGCGCTCTGGCGAACTTCCGGATGATTCCCGAACTCGCTGCCGCCTTCTCCGACTACGACGACGAGGCGGTGATCGCCGAGTACCGCCGTCAGCACGACGGCGGTACGGACGAGGACGTGCCCGTGAAGGACGCCGAGTTCGGCGTACTCGACTGCGGTCGCGCCACCGTCGGGGAGGATGATCCGCGGTCTGCGCTCTTCGCCCAGACCCTCGACCGGTCGGCATGGGACAGCGGCGCCGACCCCCTCCTCTCCGGCATCGGCAGGCTGGTACTGGTCCACCGGCTGCGGGAGGTGGCGGCCCTGCTTGGGTTCACGCGCTTCGAGGCCATCAGTCCCGACAAGGACGGCGAAATCGACCTGGACGTGCAACGGGCGGCGCTCGCCGAGACGGTCACTTGGCTGCCGGCCATCGAGAACCGCGGCGAGGGCGTCTTCGTGTCGTTCGATGCCGACCGGGTGTCGCAGTGGGCGAAGCGGCCCGCAGTGCAGGCGCGGGGGCGCCGGCTGGCGAACGCGTGGCGGGCGTGGGCGCAAACGCACGGCCGCGGGACCGACGTCCATCCCGGCCTGGGCTACGTCATGCTCCACTCGCTGGCGCACATGCTGATGACGTCGATCTCGCTGGACTGCGGCTATCCGGCCAGCGCCCTGCGCGAGCGCGTCTACGCAGGGGAAGGCCGCTACGGCATCCTCATCTACACCGGCTCGTCCGACTCGGAGGGAACGCTGGGCGGACTGGTCGAGGCAGGCCGCCGCTTCGCGGACCATCTGCGCCGCGCCGTGCACGCCAGTCTGCTTTGCTCCAACGATCCGGTGTGCGCCGAGGACACGCCCGGGACCGTGAACGCCGGCCGCGCGGTGCACGGCGCGGCGTGCCACGGCTGCCTGCTGATTGCCGAGACGAGTTGCGAGCAGCGCAACGACTTCCTCGACCGCGCGTTGGTCGTGCCGACGGTGAGCACGCCGGATGCCGCGTTCTTCGACGTCTTCGCGACTCCTTCACAGCCCCGAAGGACGGCAAATGTCTGATACGGGCGAGCATCGTGGTCGAGCCTCCCGGCTAATCGGAAGTTTCGGTGGTGATCGCGCGTAAGTTCCTGAATTTGCTGAATTTGATAGATGTGTGGGGTGTCGCTTCTGGCTACGTTCGGGGGGTGCTCCCGAGTAACTCGAAGCAGCGCTGCTGGATCGGTGTGGGCTGTGTATGCAGCGTGAAGGAGTTGGCGCCTTCGGTGACCTGCATGGTGTTGGCAGTCAGGGTGCCGAGGTCGGCGAGCAGGGTGCGGAAGCTGTGTACGGGCAAGTCGTCGTCGGTACGCTTGCGGCCCGCTTTGGCCTGCGCGGCGGGCGAGCGTTTGGCAGGCTCGACGATGGAGCGGCGCTGGCTGGCGGCTGCCTGTGGGTCGTGGTCGTCGAAGAGCAGGGGGGCGAGGGTGCGCCGCATGTGCCACTCGACGTAGTAGGCGAGCATGCACAGCAGGACGTGCGCCCGCACGCGGTCCTCTCGCCGATGGTGGATGGGGCGCACCT
>CBDATI010000025.1:0-111064 GCA_965199675.1 Vicinamibacterales bacterium
CGGAGGGACGGCTGGACGAGGCTGTCGAACAGTACCGGCAGGTGCTCGCGCTGACCCCCGACGACAGCCCTCGCCCACAGCAACCTCGGCACCGCCCTCGCCGCCCAGGGACGGCTCGACGAGGCGGTCGGCCACTACGAACAGGCGCTGGCCCTGGCGCCGGGGGACGCCGACGCGCACTCCAACCTCGGGAACGCCCTGCTCTCTCTCGGCCGCGCCGACGAGGGTATCGCCAGCCTCCGGCGGGCCCTCGACGTCGACCCGGGCTCGGCCGAGGCCCACGCGGCCCTGGGCATGGCCCTGCACGACGGCGGCGAACTCGACGACGCGATCGTCCACCTAGGCCGCGCCGTCGACCTCGGCGTCGTCAGCGGCGACCTCCACAACCGGCTCGGCATCGCCCTCGGATCGCAGGGACGACTCGACGACGCCGCGGTCGAGTTCCGCCGCGCCATCGACCTCGAACCGGCGCACATCGACGCTCACGCCAATCTGGGCACCGCCCTCCAACTGCAGGGCCGGCTCGACGAGGCCGTCGCCCGGTTCCGGGAAGCGCTGGCCATCGCGCCGGATCACCCCGAGCTGCGGTCGGGCCGGCTCGACGGCTCGACGCGGCGCTGGCCGAGCTCACGACGCGCTGACGTCCCCGGACGGCTCCGTCCCGAAGATCTTCTGCTCGACTTCCTCCCGGGGCAGGTCCTTGTATCGATCCCAGGACGCCAGGATACGCTTGCGCTCCTTCGCGACCGCCTTCGTGACCGCCTTCTCGATCGCCTTCCTGATGGCGGCTTCCCGGATGGCCTTGCGCGTCTCGAACATCTTCCTCCCCCAGTCGAACAGCGCCGCCAGCGGCACGACGAACGCCCAGTACAACCGGGACACCGCCGTTTCGAACCCCTGATAGAGCCAGGAACCCGATTCCGCCCCGATCTGCAGAACCGCCACGCTGGCGCACCCGACGACGGCGAACCCGACGGCCTGAAACGCGATGCCCCGTTCGGGCGGGTCGTTCGTTCCATCGCTTCTCATGGACCAGCGTCAATGCAAGTACGCTGCCATGGACGAACGCTCTCGCTGACCGCGACCCCGTCGCCGCCCTGCTGCTGATCCCTGCGTCCCGTCGTTCGTCCTCGTGCCGTGCCTGCCGCTGCCGCCCGGCCGGGAGTCGGGCGCCGCTACTCCAGCTCGTCGTCCTGCCAGGGGACGCGGCAGGGCTCGCCCCGCAGGTATCTCGCGAGGTTGGCGGACATGCGCTGCACCGCCGCCGCCTGCCCCGCCTCGGCCGCGACGGACATCGCGAGTCGCTGCCACTCGACGGCCCCCGTGAACTGCCCCAGCTCGGCGTGGGCCATCGCCATCGTCTCGGCGACGGCGGTGGTGCGGAGGCGCTCGGCCAACCCCTGCGCCATGGCCAGGGCCCGGCCGCCGTCGCGCAACGTGTCGTCGGGGGCGGCGGCGAGCAGGCGGGCGAGGGCGAGGGGGAACGCGGGCTCCCAGGGGTGCCGCTCCACCCCGGCCGCGAGCCGGTCGTGCGCCTCGCGATAGCGCCCCAGCTTCACGAGGGCCAGCACCTCGCCGAAGCGGGCGGCGCGCCGGTGAGGGACCTGCTCATAGTAGGCGAGGGACGCCGCGGCCCGTCCCGACCGGCGCAGCGCCTCGGCGAGGCGGAAGTGCGCCTCCCCGCCCGCGGGAGCCTCCGCCGCGGCCAGCGAGTAGTGGCCGATGGCCTCCTCCACCCGGCCCGCCGCCTCGCGCACGGCGCCGATGGTGAGGTGGACGCGCGCCGTCAGCGCCGGATCGAGCCGCGCCGCCTCCGCGAGATACGCCACCGCCAGTCTCCGGGTCGTCGCCCGACAGATGCAGGGCCATCCCCAGCAGCCAGTTCAGCGTGGGGTCGCCCGGCGCGGGCGCGAGGGCCTGCCGGAACCGGGCGAGGGCCTCGGGCCAGTCGCCGACGGCGGCGGCGTCCAGCCCCCGCGTCCGGTGGTCGCGGCGATCGACCGGTGCGCGGGCGGCGGACTCGCCGGCGCCGGCCAGGTCGAGCGGGGCGAGCGCGATCGGCGTGAGCGCTCGGTCGCCTTCGCGGACGCGGTACGCGCGGTCGAGCGCGACGTCGGCGTACACGTCCGTCTCGCCCGTCGCCGGCCAGGTCACGGCCACCCGGCGCACCGCAGTCGCCGCCCCGAGCCCGATCTCCTGCTGCAGGCTCGACCCCCCGAAGCTGCCGCCGGCTCCCACCGTGACGTGGACCTCGCGGTCGCCGTCCGGGGTGGCCGCGGTGACCGCTATCCGCGCGCCGATGGCGGCCCGGTTCGAGGCCACTCCTTCGAGCCGCAGGGTCAGCCAGCGGTTGCCGTGGCCGGGGTTCAGGTAGAGGGCGTTCGGGAAGGTGTCGCCCTCGAACGCCCCCCCGGTGACGTGGTACAGGTCCTGGTCGCCGTCGGCGTCGAGGTCGCCGAACGACACCCCGTGCCCCTTCTGCAGGTGCCCGAAGCCGCCCGACGAGGTGACGTCCTGGAAGCGCTCTCCCCCGGCGTTGCGGAACATCAGGTTGGGGATGAGCATGCGGTAGTCGGGGTCCCCGGTGCCCAGGTACATGTCGAGGAACCCGTCGTTGTCGAGGTCGCCGAAGTTCGACCCCATGCCCACCATGAGCCGGTCCAGGCCGACGGCCACGGTGACGTCGGTGAACGTGCCGTCCCGGTCGTTGCGGTAGAGGCGCGGCAACTGGCCCTGGTGCGGCTGCCCGAGGCGCTCGAGGACCACGTCGGCGAGGCCGCCGCTGAACCCGCTGACGAAGAGGTCCTCCCAGCCGTCGTTGTCGTAGTCGAAGAACCACGTCGGAAAGCTCACCGGGGGCCCCTCGACCCCCGCCTCGGCCGCCGTGTCGCGGAACGACCACGCGCCGTCGGGTCCGGGCCCCTCGTTGCGGAAAAGCAGGTTGGGTTCGTCGGGGCGGAGCCGCGTCACGTAGAGATCGAGGCGGCCGTCGTTGTCGTAGTCGCCCCAGACGACGCCCTTGACGAACCCGACCACCGCCACCCCGGCCTCATCCGCGACATCGCTGAAGGTGCCGTCGCGGTTGTTGCGGAACAGGCGAGAGGGATACACCGACCCACCGCCGAACGCGGCGGCCCCGCCGCCGGGAGGCACCCGGGACTCGTTCCCGATGTACAGGTCGACCCACCCGTCGTTGTCGTAGTCGCCCCACGCCGCCGCCTGCGTCGGGGCGGGCATGAGCAGGCCCGCCGCCTCGGTGACGTCGGTGAACGTGCCGTCGCCGTTGTTCCGCAGGAGCGAGTTGGGGTGCCCGGTGTCGAGCCACGCCCCGCGGAGGACCAGCAGATCGAGAAACCCGTCGTTGTCGTAGTCGGCGTGGACGACGTGGAGGCCGCTGACGAGGCCGTCGAGCCCGGCCTCGGTGGTCCGCTCGCTGAAGGCGCCGTCCCCCTCGTTCCGGAAGTACCGCAACTGGTTGGCGGCGTCACCCTCCGCCACCGCGAACAGGCCGGCCGACGACGCCACGATGTCGAGGCGCCCGTCTCCGTCGAAGTCGTCCATGACGCTGCCGCCCTTCCGGCCCGCGTCGTCGAGGCCGAGCCGCCCCGCCGCATCGCGGAACCGGCCCACGTCGTACTCCGCGCGAAACGCCTCGGGCGGCACCAGCCACCGCTCTGGCACGTGGAAGGGGTACTCGCCGACCATCATGTAGGCGACATTGAGCAACCACTGCGCCGCCAGCGCGGTCGACTCGTCGGGAGGATCGTCCAGGACGCGCGAGTACTCCTCGATGGCTCGCCGCGCCGCGCCGTCGTCGGGGTGGACCGCCTCGTGGCCGACCGGCACCGAACAGCGGGCGGCGGCGGGCCCGGAGACGCAGTTGCGGTGCATGGCCACGCGCAGGTGGGACAGGGCGAGGAGCTGCCGGACGGCGCTGATGAACGTGGGCGAGATCGAGCGGTCGGCGGTCGCCTGGTCGAGGATGCCCTCGAACGCCGCCGCCGCCTCGCCGCTGCGGCCGGCATAGAGCAGGTACCGCGCGATCTCCGAGCGGTAGCGCAGCCGGTCCGGCAGCGCGACGGGCGGGGTCACCGCGCCCAGTGCCCGCGCCCGCATCGAGCCGGCGTAGGGGTTCGTCTGCGCCGCGGCGACGGCCATCGCCTCGAGCCGCGCCACCATGGCCTCGGTGCCGGACCGGCTCCCGATCCTCCTGGGCCGCACCCTGAACCGCGGCAAGGAGGACGGCGGCGGCCGCGAGCCCCGTCCGACAGACGCCGAGCCCCGTCATTCGTCCCTCTGCCGCCCCTCATCACCGCAGCCGCGCCCGCAGGCCGGTCAACTGCGGATCACCGGGGAGAATCGACAGCGCCTCGCCGAGCCGCTCGCGCGCCTCCTCGGCGCGGCCGAGGCCGGCGAGCGCCATCACGTATCCCGCCCACGCGTCCGCGAACCGCGGATCCGCCACCACCACCTCGCGGTAGTGCGCGAGCGCGGCCTCCGCCCGTCCCGTCACCCGCAAGCGCGTCGGCGAGGCCGACCCGCGCCTCCAGATAGTCGGGCTGATGCTCGACCGCCTCGCCGAAGCGCTCCGCCGCCTCGGGATAACGGCCGTCGAGCATCGCCACCATGCCGAGGCCGAAGTGCGCCCGGGCGAACGCCGGAGCACGGCGGATGGTCTCCTCGAACTGCTCGACCGCGCCCGCCGGGTCCCCCCCCATCATCAGGGCCGTGCCGAGTCGGTGCCGCAGGGCGGGGTCGTCCGGGGCCAGCGCCAGCCCCCGGCGAAACAGGTCCTCCGCCGCCGCCGGCTCTCCATTCTGCAGGGCCCGCATCCCGCGCGTCTCGTAGGTGAGCGGGCTCTCCAGCACTTCCGAGTAGGCGTCCATCAGCGGATCCGCCACCGCCGCGACGCCGCCGCCGCGACGCCGCAAGTGAGCCTCGGCCGCCCCGAGGTCGCCGAGCTGCCGATAGGCCATCGCCAGCGGATAGTGCAGGCTCGTCGCGCGCGCGTCGGCGGCCAGGGCGCGCGTCAGGTAGTCGGTCGCACGCGCGGCCTCGCCCTTCGCCAGCGCCGCGCGCCCCATGCCCGCCAGCGCCGGGGCCAGGCCAGCATCGAGGGTCAGCGCGCGCATGAACGCCTCCTCGGCCGCGTCCGGACGGCTCTGGTCGAGCAGGGTGTCGCCCAGGTGGACCAGCGCGGCCAAGTCCGCCGGCTGCAGCTCGTGCGCGCGAGCGAAGAACTCGGCCGCAGCGGCGCGGTCGCCCTCGACGGCGTGGAGGTGGCCGAGATAGTACGGCCAGCGCGCCTCGTCGGGG
The DNA here is from genome assembly GCA_965199675.1 of Vicinamibacterales bacterium. Lineage (GTDB taxonomy): Bacteria > Acidobacteriota > Vicinamibacteria > Vicinamibacterales > UBA8438 > JAJEEA01. Next base: position 5,317 of record CBDATI010000025.1, read on the forward strand.
GCGAGGTCCATCGCGCTCCTGAAACAGTCGGCGGCGGCGGCGTGATACTCCGCGGCCATGAGCACGAGCCCGAGATCGCCGAAGGCGCCGGCGAGCTCGACCGGCGGCGTGCCCGCCTCGGCGAGCCTCGCGGCCAGACGCTCGTGACGCTCGCTCACCTGACGCTGGACCGAGTCGGCCACGCCGGAGAGGTCGGGCAGGGCGATGGGCTGCCGCGGGCCGCCCGCCCGCATCGCGCGCCCGTCGGCCGACAGGCTCGACACCAGGGCGCTCTCCTCGGGCGCGGCGGCGCAACCAGCCACGAGAGCCAGTGCCCATGCCAGCAGGGCGGCGCCGACCGGGCGTCCCGCCATGTCAGCCGCCCTCGCCTTCCCGCAGCGTCGTGTAGCGGCCCGACAGCACGTCGCGCCACGTCTCGGTGCGCCCGCTCGGCCACGTGACGCGCACCTCGACCGGCCCCGGCGAGGCCCCGAGCCCAATCAGGACGCGCGGATCCTGCGCCGAGGCATAGCTGCCGTCGGAGCGCGCGCGCCGCCACACCCGCAAGCCGTCATCGAGCACCACCTCCACCCGGGCCCCGATCATGTCGCGCGGCCCATCCCCTCCCACGAGCCGCAGGCCCACCCACCGGTTGTCGCCGCCAATTCGGTTCAGGAGCAGCCGCACCGGGCCGGCCCCGTTGCCGACCAGCACGTCGGTGTCGCCATCGTTGTCGATATCGCCGAACGCGGCGCCCCGGCTCACCTCCGACAGGCGGAACACCGCGCCGGCACGGTCCGTCACGTCCTCGAAGCGCCCGTCGCCCCGGTTGCGGAACAACAGGTTGCGCTGCTGCAGGGGAAACGGGTTGTCCGGCCCCACGGCGTCCATGTTGCGGGTGACGTGGCCGTTGACCGAGAACAGATCCAGCCAACCGTCGTTGTCGAAGTCGAACCACGCGGTCCCGAAACCGGTATAGGGCAGGCTGGGCAGACGGATGAACGCCTGCATGCTCCGCTCCTCGAACAGGCCGGAACCGTCGTTGACGTAGAGGGTGCTGCCCTGACCGATGAGCTCGGTGACGAACAGGTCCTCGTCACCGTCGTTGTCGAAGTCGCCGGCATCGACGCCCATGTCCGCCTTGGCTTCGCCGCCCGCCCCCAGCGCCGCCCCCCACAGCGGGGCCCGGTTGGCGAACGTGCCGTCGCGCTGGTTGATCCACAACTGGTTCTCCTGCTGATCGTTGGCGACGAAGATGTCCATCCAGCCGTCGTTGTCGAAGTCGGCCGTCGACACCCCGAGGGCCGGACCGAACTCGTGGGCGACGCCAGCCTCCGCCGTCACGTCGACGAAGGTGCCGTCGCCGCGATTGCGATACAGGCGATCGGGCTGGGCGCGATAGATCTCGGGCGGGCAGTAGTCGGGCGGCCCCGAGCGGTTGAAGCACGGGATGTGAGTGTCGAGGCCGAAACTCAGGTAGTTGCCGACGAACAGGTCCAGCCACCCGTCGCGGTCGTAGTCGAGGAAGGCCGCCGACACGCCCCAACGGTCGGGGTCGTGGGCGCCGGTCTCTTCCGACACGTCCGAGAACGTCCCGTCGCCGTTGTTCCGGAACAGCCGGTTGCGCTCGAACCCGGTCAGATAGAGGTCGACCCAGCCGTCGTTGTCGTAGTCGCCGGCCGCGGCCCCCATGCCGTGCCCCCCCGGCTGCAGCCCGGCCTCGGCCGACACGTCCGTGAACCGCAGCCGGGGCCCGTCCGCCGACGGCTGCAGATCGTTGCGGTAGAGGCGGTCGGTGAGGGGACCCTCCGGCGGGGGAATCAGCGGCGCGTCGCTGCCCAGCGTGCGGCCCTGGGCCACGTAGGCGTCGAGATCGCCGTCGTTGTCATAGTCGAGCAACGCCACGCCGGGGCCCATGATCTCGGTCTGATGGAAGTGGCCGGTCATGCCGTTGAAGTGCACGAAGTCGAGCCCCGCCGTCGCGGCGCCCTCCGTGAACCACTCGCCGGGGGCCGGACCGGCGACGCCGTCCGCTCCCGCCGGCGCGACGCCGGTGGTGGAGTCCGAGGGCGGCGCGCAGCCTCCGGCCGCGCACGCCGCGGCCAGGCACAACAGCCGCGCGATGGCCGCGGCACGGGTCGATTGTCGGCGCGTCACGCGTGTCGCACTCACCTCGAACGAATCGGAGGCCTGCCAGCCAGGGACGCCAAGGTTCGATTATCCCACCGCGGCCGGGCGCCTGCAATCGGGCCGCCGACCGCGGAAGGTCGGACTACAAGGCAGGGGCGAAAACGAGACCCGGCCGGAGGCCCGCTGACGGGCGACCGTCCTGTAACATGAATGCGTACAGGAGGCGACTTGCCCACGACGACGCTCGACCGTTGCGACCTGGAGACCCTGCGCGCCCGCGAGAGGGAGCTGGCCGCCGCTCACGACCGGTTCCGCTCCGCCGGCCTGGCCCTCGACCTGACCCGCGGCAAGCCGAGCCCGGCCCAGCTCGCGCTGTCCGACGACCTCGACCGGGAGACGGGGCCGTTGACGGCCGCCGACGGGACCGACGTCCGGAACTACGGCGGACTCGACGGCCTGCCGGAGGCCCGGCGCCTGGGCGCGGCGTGGCTCGGCGTGCGCCCCGACGAGCTGATCGCCGGCGGCAACAGCAGCCTCACCCTGATGTACCTGTACCTGCTGAACGCCTGGCTTCACGGCCCGGCGGGGCCGGGCAGCGCGTGGCGAGAGTCGGGGACGGCGCGGTTTCTCTGCCCGGTGCCGGGGTACGACCGCCATTTCGCGATTCTCGAGGATCTCGGCATCGAGATGGTCAACGTGCCGATGCGCGACGACGGCCCCGACATGGACGAGATCGAGGCGCGCGTGCGCGCCGACCCGGCCATCCGGGGCATCTGGTGCGTGCCGAAGTACGCCAATCCCGGCGGACAGGTCTGTTCCGAGGCCACCGTGGACCGGCTCGCCAGGCTCGCCGCCGTCGCCGGCCCCCACTTCCGCATCCTGTGCGACAACGCCTATGCGGTCCACGATCTGGACGACGAACCGCCGCCGCTGGCCAACCTCATGGACGCGTGTCGGCGCCACGGCACGGAAGACAGCCTGGTGCTCTTCGCGTCGACGTCCAAGGTCACCCGCGCCGGCGCCGGCATCAGCTTCATGGGCGGGTCACCGGCCACCCTCGACTGGTTTCGCCGGCGAATGCAGGTGGTGACCATCGGGCCCGACAAGGTCAACCAGCTTCGGCACGTCCGGTTCCTGCGCGACATGGATCACGTGCGGGCGCACATGCAGAAACACGCGGCGATCCTCCGCCCCAGGTTCGAGCTGGTGTTCCGACGGCTGTCGGAGGCATTGGGCGGAACCGGGACCGGTTCCTGGACGACGCCGCGCGGGGGCTACTTTCTTTCTTTCGACGCCCGCCCCGGCCTCGCCGGCGAGATCGTTCGCCTCGCGGCCCGCGCCGGCGTGAAGCTCACCCCGGCCGGCGCCACTTTTCCCTATGGGCGGGATCCCGACGATTCCAACATCCGGCTCGCGCCGACGTTTCCGGAAATCGCCGATCTCGATCAGGCGATGCGGGTGTTCGTGGTATGCGTCGAGCTCGCCTCGGTGAGACAGAGGCTGGAGAACCGGTAACGCGCTCGTCCCGATGACGCGGAGCCATCGGGCCGTCCCCGACGGCGCTACTTCCCGGCCTTTTTCCTCCGGGCCGCCCAATACGCGGTCATGCGCTCGGACACCGCCTTCTTTTCTTCGGCCGTCATCTCACGACGCTTTCTCCTCGGCTTGGCCGCGGACGCCGTATCTGCGGCCGGGGCCGGGGCCGCCGGCTTCCTCGGCGACGAGGACCGCCGGGGCCTGCGCCTAGCTTGCGGGGCGGAGTCTCCCAGCATCTTCTCGACATCGCTCAACGCCTTGATCTCCGCCTGTAGGCGCTCGATCTGGCTCTGTCGTTCGGCAATTGCGTCTGCTAGCACACTCATGGGATAAAGAGTAGTGGCACACAATGCGGATTGTCAAACGCGGTTGCAGTGGGCGGCGAGCGCGACACACACGGGACGGCCCCGCCCCGCAAGGAGCGGAACGGGGTGGGAAACCGACGCGCTTGTGGTAACTTAGTCTCGTGCCGCGGCGACCGTCGGGGCGTGGCGCAGCCTGGTAGCGCGCCTGCTTTGGGAGCAGGAGGTCCCCGGTTCGAACCCGGGCGCCCCGACCAGTTTCGACCGCCGGACCGGATGCGTCGCGGCCACGCCCGCCGCCCGCGCGGCTCACCCCACAGAGCCGGCCGCGATCCTTGCTTCCCGCCCCTGCGGGGCGCGGGCGGCTGCGCCGAAGAACGGCTCGCCTACCCGAAGAAAGCGATGCCGTGCCACGAAGCGGAGGCCGGCAGCTCCCATCGGCCGGCCCGGACCTGCTCGACCTTCGTCAGCGTATTGTCGAAAACCACCGTCTGCAGACTCACATCACCGCTCTCGGCCAGATCGGCGAACCGTTCCCGGGACACTCTGGCGATGCCCGTCTCGTCGCGATAGAGCACCGGCGCCTGGTTCACGAGTTCGACGCCCAGGTCGGCCTGCAGCGCCTTCATGCGTCGCACGAGGGCGTCGACCGAGCAGCCGGACGCGCCGGCCGCCCGCTCGTCGACGGCCACGAAGATGAACTGGTCGTACCGCACGTCGCGAGCCGCCCTCAAGGGAACGTCGTGGGCGGTCCACCGGTCGATGAAGGCATCCACCTCGCTGGTCACGCGTGCGCGCTCGCCCGCCGCCAACGGACGCTCGGCCGCGAATATCCACAGGCGCGCTTCCGGCGGCAGTTGATCGAAGGTGACTCGTGGCATGTCCAACCTCCTGCTAGACCGGCTCCTTCACGGTGACCGCGTCGAGGAACGGCATCATGCCCCTCAGCTCGGCCCCGACCTTCTCGATCTGATGCTCCTGCTCGGCCCGCCGCTGCGCCATGAACCAGGGCCGGCCGGCCTTGTCCTCGGCGATCCACTTGTCGGCGTAGACCCCGTCCTGAATGTCCTTGAGGATGCCCCGCATCGCTTCGCGGGTGGCGTCGGTCACGACCCGCGGCCCCCCGGTGTAGTCGCCGTGCTCGGCGGTGTCGCTGACCGAGTAGCGCATGTAGTTGAGGCCGCCGCGGTAGATGAGGTCCACGATGAGTTTCAGCTCGTGCATGCACTCGAAGTACGCCACCTCCGGCTGATAGCCGGCCTCCACCAGCGTCTCGAAGCTCGACTTGATGAGCGCGCTGACGCCTCCGCACAGGACCGTCTGCTCGCCGAACAGGTCGGTCTCGGTCTCTTCCGCGAACGTCGTCTCGATGACGCCGGCCCGCGTGAGACCGAGGCCCTTCGCATAGGACAGGGCCAGGGGCTTCGCGCTCCCCGTCGCGTCCTGCTCGACCGCGATCAGGGCTGGCGTGCCGCCGCCCTCGAGAAACACCTCGCGCACGCGGTGCCCCGGGGCCTTCGGCGCAATCAACGTGACGTCGACGTTGGGCGGCGGGGTGATGGTCTTGAACCGGATGTTGAAGCCGTGGGCGAACATCAGCATGTCGCCCGGCGCCAGATTGGAAGCGATCGCGCCGTCATAGATGGCCCGCTGCTTCGTGTCGGGCGCGAGAATCATGACCACGTCGGCCCACGCCGCGGCCTCGGCGCCGCTCGTCACCGTCAGCCCGTCCGCTTCCGCGCGGGCGCGGGAACGGCTGCCCTCCGCCAGCGCCACCTGCACCGGCACGCCGCTGTCCTTCAGGTTCAGCGCATGCGCATGCCCCTGGGAGCCGTAGCCGAAGACGGCGACCTTCCTGCGTTGAATGAGAGAGAGGTCCGCCGAGTCGTCGTAGTGAATCGTTGCCATTCTGATTTGCGCCTCGTCAGTCGGGATGATCCCGAGGGCTTCGGGATGGGGCCTCGGCTTGCGCCGCTACACGGAATAGGAAACCTGGTCGCCGGGCTCGACCTCGGCCGGGGCGTCGGCGGGCTCGGTCGCCACGCTCTGCTGTCCCCGCGCCATCGCCACGCGCCCGGTCCGCACGATCTCGAGCACGCCGTAGGGCTGCAAGACCCCCAGCAGCCCGTCGATCTTGTCCTCCGTGCCGGTCGCCTCGACAATCAGGGAGTCGGGCGCCACGTCGACGACGCGGCCTCGAAACGTATCCACGAGCTGCATCACCTGCGTGCGGGTCTCGTGGTTCGCCTCGACCCTGATGAGGGTGAGGTCGCGAATGACAGCCGCGTCGCCGGTCAGGTCTCTCACCCGCAGGACGTTCACGAGTTTGTACAGGTTCGCTTCGAGACGCCTCGCACCGTTGTCGTCGGTGTCGACCACTATCGTCATGCGCGACACGCCGGCGGCCTCGGTGCGGCCCACCGTCAGCGATTCGATGTTGAACGCGCGGCGGCGAAACAGGGACGCCACCCGGTTCAGGACTCCCGGCTTGTCTTCGACGTGCACGACAAAGGTACGTCGCATGGTGCTGTCAGATGGTTGGCGCGGCGCGAGGCGGCCCGCCGGCCGCTCTCCCACGCCGACGCCTAGTCGTCGGCCGTCTCGACGATGGGACTCGGGCTCGGCCGCCGGATCATCGCATGCAGATCGGCGCCGGCCGGCACCATCGGATAGACGGTGTCCTCCTGCTCGACCCGGAAGTCGATGACCACCGCGCCGGGCTCGGCCCGCGCCATCGCCACCGTCGGCTCGACGTCCTGACGGCGCGAGACCGTCGCGCTGCGGAGGCCGAAGGCCTCGCCCAGCTTCGCGAAGTCGGGACTGAGCAACGGTGTGGCCGCGTAGCGTCGCTCGTAGAAGAACTCCTGCCACTGCCGCACCATGCCCAGATAGCCGTTGTTGATGATGGCCACGTTGACCTTCACCTTCTCCTGCGCGATGGTGGCCAGCTCGCACATCGTCATCTGGAACCCGCCGTCGCCCACGATCGCCCACACCTCGGCGTCGGGCCGCGCGAGCTTGGCGCCGATGGCGGCGGGCAGGGCGAACCCCATCGTCCCGAGCCCCCCCGACGTGATCAGCGACCGCGGCTCCTGGTGGTGGTAGTACTGCGCCTCCCACATCTGGTGCTGGCCGACGTCGGTCACGACCACCGCCTTGCCGTCGGTCATGCGCCAGATGTCGTTGATGACATGCGCAGCGTACAGATGACCGCTGTCGGGCAGGTTCTGCACGTCGCGGACGGCCGAATCGCCCTTCATTTCCGCTATCGAGTCGAGCCACGCGCGGCGGTCGCCGCCCTCGATCCGCGGCAGCAGCTCCCGCAGCACGTTGGACAGGTCGCCGGCCAGGGTGACGTCGACGATGACGTTCTTGTTGAACTCGGCCGGGTCGATGTCGACGTGGATCTTCCTCGCATTCGGCGCGTATGTCTTGACGTTGCCGGTGACGCGGTCGTCGAAGCGCATGCCGAAGGCGAGCAGGAGGTCCGCCTCCTGGATGGCCTGGTTCACCCAGGCCTCCCCGTGCATCCCCATCATGCCCAGGTTCAGGGGATGCAGCGCCGGGAACGATCCGATGCCGAGCAGGGTCATGGCGACGGGGATGTCGGCCCGCTCGGCAAACTCGCGCACCAGGTCCATCGCGCCCGACAGCATCACCCCGTGCCCGGCGAAGATGATCGGCCGCTTGGCGCTGTTGATCAGGTCCACCGCCTGCCGGCGCTCGCCGTCCGACGCGCGAAGCTCGGGCCGGTAGCCGGGCAGGCGCACGGGGCTGCCGTCCCAGACGAACTCGGTCGAGGCCTGCTGGGCGTCCTTGGTGACGTCCACCAGCACCGGCCCGGGACGGCCGGAGCGCGCGACATAGAACGCCTCGTGGATGGTCGGCGCCACTTCGGACACGTTCGACACCAGATAGTTGTGCTTCGTGATGGGGAGGGTGACGCCGGTGACGTCGGTCTCCTGGAAGGCGTCCGACCCGATGAGCCGACTGCCCACCTGACCGGTGATGCAGACGACGGGCGAGGAATCGAGCATCGCGGTGGCGATGCCGGTGACCATGTTGGTGGCGCCGGGTCCCGACGTGGCCACCGCCACGCCGACCTCCCCGCTCGCCCGCGCGTAGCCGTCGGCCATGTGGGTCGCCCCCTGCTCGTGCCGCACCAGGACATGGCGGACGGGGTACTCCAGCATGGCGTCGTAGGCGGGCAGAATCGCGCCGCCCGGATAACCGAACACCGTGGTCACCCCCTCGCGCACGAGGGACTCCCACAGAATCTGCGCGCCGGTTCTCATGTTCCCCATTGATTCGTACCCGTCGGCGGAAGCAGCCCCCGCGCCATCACGCCGTCGTCACCGCACCTTCGGCCGCCGACCCCACGAGGCGGCAGTACTTGGCCATCACGCCGGTCGCAAAGCGCGGCGCCGGGGCCTCCCAGCCGCGCATGCGCTCGGCGATCTCCGCCGCGTCGACCTCCATCCGCAGCTCCCGCGCCTGCAGGTCGAAGACGATGGCGTCTCCGTCGCGCACCGCCGCGATCGGCCCTCCCCGCGCCGCCTCCGGCGCCACGTGCCCCGCCATGAGCCCCCGGGTCGCGCCCGAGAACCGGCCGTCGGTCAGCAACGCCACCGAGTCGCCAAGGCCGGCCCCGACGATGGCCGCGGTGACCGCCAGCATCTCGCGCATGCCGGGCCCGCCGCGCGGCCCCTCGTAGCGAATCACGACGACGTCGCCCGGCCGCAGCGCGCCCTTCTCGACCGCCTCGAAACAGGCCTCCTCGCTGTCGAACACCCGCGCCGGTCCGCGGTGCGGCCGGGCGCCGTAGCCTCCGGCCACCTTCACCACGCACCCGTCCGGGGCGAGGTTGCCCTTCAGGATGACCAACCCGCCTGTCGGAGTTATCGGCGCCGACACCGGCCGCACCACCTCCTGGCCGGGAGCCTCGGTCGCCGTCTGCGCCTCTTCCCCGATGGTCCGGCCGGTGACGGTGACCTCGTCGGACCGCAACACCCCGGCCTCCTGCAACCGTTGCGCCACGAGACGGCTGCCGCCGGCTCGGTACAGGTCGGTGGCGACGAAGCGGCCGCCCGGTTTCAGATCGGCCAGCAACGGCGTCACGCGGCTGATGCGGTCGAAGTCGTCGATGGAGATGGCGACCCCCGCCTCGCGCGCGATCGCGAGCAGGTGCAGCACTGCGTTGGTCGACCCCCCGGTGGCGGCCACCGACGCGATGCCGTTCTCGAGCGCGGCCCGGGTCATGACCTGCCGCGGCCGCCGGTCGGCGTGGACCAGATCCATGATGAGCCGCCCGGACTCGCGGGCCACCACGTCCTTCTCCTCGTCCATCGCCGGCACTGCGTTGTGGCTCATCGGCGAGATGCCGATCAGCTCGCACACCGTCGCCATGGTGTTGGCGGTGAACTGGCCGCCGCACGCCCCCGGGCCGGGGCAGGCCGCGTCCTCGAGCGCCTTCAACTGCGCGTCGGTCATCGTTCCGGCCGCGTGCGCGCCCACCGCCTCGAAGACGTCCTGGATGGTGACGTCGTGGTTCTCCCACCGCCCCGGCGCTATCGAGCCGCCGTAGAGTACGAGCCCGGGAATGTCGAGCCGCGCCACCGCCATCACCCCGCCGGGGATGGTCTTGTCGCAGCCCACCAGCACGACGAGCCCGTCGAAGAGGTTGCCGCGGGCGACGAGCTCGATGGAATCGGCGATCACCTCGCGGCTGACGAGCGAGGCCCGCATGCCGTCGCTGCCCATGGTGATGCCGTCGGAGATGGACACCGTGTTGAACTCCATCGGCGTGCCCCCGGCGGCGCGGATCCCGTCCTTGATCCGCTCCCCGAGCCGCCGCAGATGGAAGTTGCAGGGTCCGATCTCGATCCAGGTGTTCGCGACCCCGATGATGGGCCGGCGCAGCGCCTCGTCGTCGAACCCGACCGCCTTCAGCATCGATCGGGCCGGGGCGCGCGACGGACCGTCGGTGATGGCACTGCTGCGGGTCTTGCCTGGCGTGGCGGTCATGTGCGTAGGCCTTCCGACGAAAAAAGGGCCATCACCCGGTTGTGGATGATGGCCCTCGAATCTGCTGCTCCGGTCGAGTGCATCATCCATCCGCCACCGGCGCGATGGTGACGCCGGCGCCGGGAACACTGACCACGACGGAGCGGCGGGACACGCAGACCATGGACGTACGGACTTCGGAAACGGAGATCCATTCTAGCGCGGCCCAGGAGCCGGGCTCAAGACTTCTTTCGCCGCCGCCGTTCACGGCTCCCGATGCGCCGTCGTCGAGCGCGCAGCCCCGGATCAACGCTCCGGCATCGGCTCGCCGTCGGGCACGAAGCGCAGGGCGACGCCGTTGTTGCAGTACCGCCGGCCGGTGGGCTGCGGACCGTCCGGGAAGACGTGACCCTGATGTCCGCCGCAGCGGGCGCAGTGATACTCGGTCCGCGGCAGAATCATCTTGAAGTCACGCTTCGTGCCGACGCTGCCCTCGATCGGCGCGATGAAGCTCGGCCAGCCGGTGCCGCTCTCGTACTTGGCCGCCGACTCGAACAACGGCTGATAGCAGGCGGCGCACACGAAGGTCCCGGCGCGCTTCTCGTGGTTCAGCGGGCTCGACCCGGGGGGCTCGGTGGCCTCCCGGAACAGGACCGCGAACGACTCCGGCGGCAGCAGCGCTCGCCACTCGTCCGGTGTCTTCTTCGAGGCTGGGCTCGTCTCGGTCATGACGGTCTCCTGCGGGAGGATATCACCGCTTCGGGTCGCGCGTCTTCGGCCGCACGCCCCGGCACCCGCCGCCGACGGCTTGGGGTCGCTGCGCCGTCCATGCGGGCCCGCGTCGGCCGCGATCTCGACGGACGCCCGCCGGGCCTGCTGTCAGCAGGCCGCGGCAGCCGGCCGGCGGCGACCTCGCGGCCGACGCGGAAACTCGGGAATCGCCCGTCAACTCCCGTTGACGGCGGCCCTCGGGCCGGGTTCGACAGCAGGAACGCGGCGGTTGCTTCCTTGCTGCGCGCCTCCTCCACCGCGCCTTCGACGCCCGCTGTTACCCGCAGCGCCGACGCACCCTGGACGGCGGCCGGCCCGAAACTCGTTCCACCGCCGGTTTCCCCGTGTCCCGCGCCGCCGCGCGCCCTGGCACGTCCCTTGTAATCGTTCAGGGGCACGGGCGGTCGAGCCGATTCGACGCCCGAGAGCGCGGCACCCACGCCGCGCCGAACCCGAGGAGATCACATGCAGAAGAGACAACGATTACGAAGGCCTCAAGATCTCGTCGCCGCGGCAAACGCGACAATCGTGTCGCAAATCGCATACTGCATACCGTAGGAGGGAATCATGAACAAACGAACACTGCTGGCCACCGCGACGTTGACCGCGCTCCTGCTCACGGCGGGGAGCATGCCGACCACCCCGACGGACGTCGAAGCGGAACTGGCGCCTCACGCGCTCGGCGTGCAGACCTTGCAGTCGGTGGAGGCTCCGACCGGTCCCCAGTGGGGCGCGGCCTGGGGCCTGGACTTCGGGTGGAACGTCTTCACCGTACTCGCCTGCGCGGCGTTCACGGGGCCGGGCGCCATCGCCTGCGGCATCGCAGGAGCGGCGTAGCCGGGAATAGCCGGACACGTCAGGCGTTGAGTGCCGCAGATTGAGGATGGACACGCGACATGGGCATGCTCGACCGATGGTCACGCTCGTGGTGGGCCTTGTTCGCGACCAACGCCCTTCTCTTCGGCCTCACCGTCGGCGCCGGCTGGTTCAGCGCCGAACTGCGGGGAGAACAGCTTCAGGTGCGCCCGTTCGCCGGAGTGACCGCCGACCGCATCCACTCGGACGCCGCCTACATCCTGCGCGCCAACCTGCGAGTCGCCGGCGGCATGCTGGCAGGGGCGTGCACACTGGGGCTGTTCTCCCTCGCAGGGTTGCTCTACAACGGATTCGCGTTGGGTTACGGGACGGCGGCGCTGGCGCGCGGGGCCGGCCACGTCCTCCCGTTCCTGGCCAGCTACGCGCCGCTGGAGTTCCTGGCGTTCCTTCTCGTCGTCACCGCGACCCAGCACTTGTCCTTTGGCGTCGTCCGCTGTCTCGCGGCCGGCGAGCCCGTGCGGCCCCGGGCCGGGATCGTCAGTCTGGCGACGGCGGCGGTCCTGCTGGTCGTGGCCGCCGTCGTCGAAGCGAGCGTGATACCGGCGATTACCGCGATCGTCGGGCAGACACCGCCCGCGGGAGGCACTCCATGAACGAAAACACCGTGCTCGAGCTCGTCGACGTCCAACTGGGCCCCCTGTCACTGAAGCTGCGCAGACGCCGCGTCTACGGACTCCTCGGCCCCAACGGCGCGGGAAAGACGACCCTGCTCGACCTCGTCACGTTGCAGACCAGAGCCACCGCGGGCGTCCTCCGCGCGGACGGCCAGCTCCTGCCCTGGGGATCACGCACCTGGAAGGCTCGGTTCAGCTACGTCCGCGAGGTCGCCGCCTTCTACGACGAGCTGACGGTGGCCGAAACGCTCCGGCTGGCGTCGCGGTTCTACGATCGCTGGGACCCCGCTCTGGCCACGCGACTCACCGACACCCTGGAGTTGCCGCTGAACCGCCGGGTTCGCGAGTTGTCCAAGGGCACGAAGGTCAAGCTGGGCATTGCGAGCGCCCTTGCCCATCACGCCGACCTGCTGCTGCTCGACGAGCCGACAGCCGGTCTCGACCCCGCCGCCCGGGCTGGCGTGCAGGCCATCGTACGCGGGCTGACACGCGACCATCCGGAGCTGTGCGTCGTTTTCTCGTCACACCTCTTCGAAGACCTGGAGGAGACAGCCACCGACCTCCTGATACTGAGAAACGGCCGTCTCGTCTTTGAAGCGCCGGCCGACGTGCTGTCGACATCGACGCTCTATCGGACCGATGCCGCGAGCCCCGCGGGCCCCTCATCGGACGTGCTGGCCCGGTGGAAGGACAAGGGCACGGAGTGGCTCCTGGTGCTCGGTGGCAGCGCACTCGACGCCGAACTGCGGCGGCGGGTGGACCATGTGGAAGACCGCCCGTCGAGCTTGCTGGCAGCCGTGTATCACGGCACCGGGCACAGCCGGGGAGGCGAGAGATGAACCCGCTGATCCTCATGGCGCTTCTCGCCAAGGACTTCCGGTTGCACGGCCTGCCGGCGCTGCTGCTCATTGGCGTATTGCTCGGGGCGTGCGCCGTAGCGACGCACTTGGCGCCGAGCCGCGACGGGCTCCCGGGGTTCGTGTTCAACATGAACATGCTCGCACCGCTCCTCCTGTCCGAGTGGTTGATCGCACGAGAGCGAGCGAAGCGGTCCTTCGCCTGGCTGCGCTCGCTGCCGGTGGACGACCGGACCGTGGCCGTCGGCAAGTTCCTCTACGCCGCCGCCTTTTCCGTGATGCTGTGGACGGTGTCCTCCGCTCTGTTCGCCCGCGAACTGTGGTCAACCTGGAACACGGGGCTGGTGCTGCAGTGCAGCCTGCTCGTACTCGGGGCGCTCTTGATCGGGGTTCGCTGGCGCACCAACTGGCGCTACGCCCCCATAGCCGCGATGGGCGTCTTCGCTGCGCCGGTGCTGCTCTTCCTCGCGCTCATGGGCGAGAACACGGCCCAGCGCGCCGCCGTGGCGGCGTTGTGGAACGCCCCGTACGGCCCCCCGCTCGCCACCACCGGCCTGCTGCTCATCTACGCCTCGACCATCTGGTGGACGGTGCGTTGGATCGAGCGCGCCGACACGTACCAGCTCGTCGACTGAACGACAACGAGGACCGCCATGTTCACGCTGTTCTGGAGCCCGGTTCGCTTCTTCGAAACCCGCCGCGCCGACGGTCTGCACTGGCTCGCGGCAGCCGCTGCGCCGGTACTGTGCGGCGTACTGGAATCCGTCAGCGGCTCCATGATGCTCGCCAAGATGCTCCCGGAGATCGAGAGGCTCATGGCGCTCGTCGAAACCCCGTTCGCCGACTTCCCCGCCCAGGGCCTGGCGGTCGCCGGGGGTCTGCTGGGCTACCCGATGTTCTACGGCATGATGTTGCTCGCGGTGCTGGCCCTCGACATCCTGGTGAGCGGGTCGGGCCAACCGCGTCTGCTGGCCAAGTTCACGGCCGTGAGCTTCTACACCCAGGCGCCGTGGTGCCTCGTGATGATCGCGATCGCCTGGCACTGGACGCCCGAGCCCATTCGCCTGCCGGTGGGCGCCTCGGACACCGAGATCCTGGAAGCGATAGGCCACTATCAGCGCAGCTTCCAGGCGGAGCCCCTGCAGTCGACAGGAAGGCTGCTGGGACACTATTCCAGTCTCTGGCTGTCTGCGATGCTCGCGATAGCCCTCAAGGTGGTCGGATCGCTGTCCGTCCGCGCCACCGTCGCGGTCGGGGCGATGCTGTTCGTCATCTGCATGGCGGGACCGATCTTCAACTTCGTGCTCGAGAGTCTGCGTTGACCGACCCGCTCCGGCGCCATGCCGAGCGCGCCGGGTTCGCGCGCGTGCCGGCCGATCTGACGCTCGACGCCGAGCGCGAGCGCCCGCGACTCGTCCGCGCCGTCGAAGAGCAGTGCCCGTCCGTTCGCGACATCCTCGCCGGGCTGCGGCGGCAGCTACCCGTCGCCCGCCACGCCGGCGAGGGCATCACCGGACAGTTCTACCGGCTGCCCGGCCACCACGGGCGCGTCTGCTGCGTCATCCCCGACCTGGACGGACCGGAGCGGCTCTGGGAGGGAGACGTCATCGCCTTCGAGGGCAGCGAGGCGTTGATGCCCGACTTCGACGACTATCTGACCTGGATGATGGCCACGCCGTTCCGGAGCGGCCAGCTCCCCCTCGGACTGCACCTCCCGCTCGTCGCCGACGCCCCGCCCGGCGCGATGCCCCTGGACGAGTGCATTCGGGCCCAGCGGCGAGCCGCGGCGTTGCACGAGCGCCATCTGACCCTCTACGGCGAGCTCGCGCGCGCGCCGGTGCCGCTGGCGGTGCATCGATGCTCGGCCGAGGACACGGCGCGCTACGTGGAGGCCCTGCGCTGGCGCCTGCCGGAGCCGGCCTTCGAACGCGCCGCGGCCCGAGCCCACGCGGGATGCGGGGTCTCGGTGTGGTACTACCCCACGGCGCCGATCCGGGTCGACGACCTGCAGCGCCTGGCCGCCGCGGATCCCCAACTGCAGGCGGCGCCGGAGGCCGGCGACGCGACCGTCGCGGGCTGGTGCCGCCAGTTCGCCCGGCTGCTGCATCTGGGATTCATGCCGTTCGCGCCCTGGAACGCGGTCCGCGGTTCCTGCGTGGACCCCGCCAGCGCCTGCATCGACGGTGGGTTCACGGACCTGTCGACCCTCGTGCCGTTCGAATCGATTCCCGACGACGGGTGGTTTCGGCGCTGCCTGCTCGACAGCACCCGGCGGCTCGCGCAGACGGTAGCCGTCTTCACGGACGCGCTCGGCGTCCGGCCGGCCGCCTCGAGGGCTCTGGATCTCGACTGGCTGAACCTGGCGTTCGTGAGTCCCCGCCTGCTCGACCAGCTCCGGCGGGAGGCGCCGGCGGGGACGACCCTGGATTGGCGAGTCTCGTCCTGCTTCAGGCTCGACCGTCTCGATGACGTGGTCGCGGCGAGCGCGGAGACCCCGTCGCCATGCCGTCCCTACCGGCCGGCCAGGGCGGCCGTCGACCAGACGGGCGCCCGCCCGGCGCAAGCGCGACGGCAGCGGCGGTTGGGGTGAACGACCGCGGGGAAGGTCGTCGGAGCTCGGCGGGACGGCACGGGGCCGGCCCGGTGCACCGAGATGCGCCGGCCCCGTCCCACTCGTGTGGTAGCATGGAGGCCACAGGATGCAGACGACGGTTGTCGTCGCTGCAGTTCGCGCGGTCGCAGCCCTCTTGGGCGGTTACGTCGACGGACGGGACAGCAGAGAGATCGAGGGACGCGTCGACGAGATCGGCCGCATCCTGACCAGGCACGTCGGCGCTTCGGGCCTCCATCGACAGATCGACTCTCGCCACGGGCCCTGGACCCGCCATGGTTGCACGCGACACGGAGACCGAACCCGCGTCACCGCTCGGCGATTCCGTGGAGATCGAGACCGCGCGGGACCAGCCCCGACACCGTTCGATCGGCCTGTGGCTGGTCATCGCCGCGCTCGGTCTGTGGCTGGGGGTGATGCTCTTCATGGTGGGGCCGCAGAACCCCTCCGAGGCGCCGGCTTCCGCCTCGCCGCGCGCCGCGACGGCGACCGTCGCTGCCGACGAGCCCGGCGTGCCGCGCCGCCGGACCGCCGAGCCCAACCTGACTCCCGCCTCCCGCCGCGACCCCGCCCCGGGCTTCGCCGTTCCCGACATGGACGGGGGCGTCGCGACGCTGGCCGACTACTCGGGACGGGTGCTGCTGCTGAACTTCTGGGCGACGTGGTGCCTGCCGTGCCGGGCCGAGATGCCGTGGTTCGTCGACTTTCAGACGGCATTCGAGGACGACGGCTTCGCCGTGCTCGGCGTCTCGGTGGACGAGACGGGGCGGGACATCGTCGAGCCGTTCCTCGAGCGCTCGCCCGTCAATTACCGGATCGCCCTGGCCGACAACGACCAGCGGCTCGCCCCGTTCGGTCCGATGAACACGCTCCCCACCACCTGGCTGATCGACAAGCAGGGCCGGATCGCGGCCGAGCACATCGGCCTCGTGAGTCGCGAGGCGACCGAGGCCGAGATTCGGCTGCTGCTGGCCGAATAGCCGATCCGGCCGCCGCGCCGGCCTGGACCCGTGAGCTACCGCATCGTCAACGCCCGCATCGTCAACGAAGGCGCTGTCGTCGAAAGCGACCTGTCGATCGCCCACGGGCGCATCGTCGGCATCGGAGCGGGCGCCCCCGATGGGGCCACCGTGATCGACGCCGCGGGCGCCTGGCTCCTCCCGGGCATGATCGACGATCAGGTGCACTTCCGCGAGCCCGGACTCGAGCACAAGGCCACCATCGCGACCGAGTCGCGGGCGGCGGTGGCGGGCGGCATCACCAGCTTTCTGGAGATGCCCAACTGCAAGCCTCAGACGGTGACGGCCGAGACGCTGGAGGACAAGCACGCCCGCGCCGCCGCGGGTTCGATGGCGAACTGGGGGTTCTACCTCGGCGCCACCAACGACAACCTCGAGGCGGTGAAGGCAGTCGACCGGCGCCGCGCCTGCGGCATCAAGGTGTTCATGGGCTCGAGCACCGGCAACATGCTGGTGGACGACGAGCGGACGCTGGATGGCATCTTCGCCAACGCGCCCCTGGTGGTGGCCACCCACTGCGAGCACACCCCGACGATTCTCGCGAACGAGGCCCGGGCTCGGGAGAGATACGGGGAGGCGATACCCTTCGGCGAGCACCCCCGCATTCGCTCCGTCGAGGCCTGCCACCGCTCGTCGAGCCTCGCCGTCGAACTGGCGCGGCGCCACGGCACGCGCTTGCACGTGCTGCACATCACGACGGCGCGGGAGCTCGATCTCTTCGAACCGGGGGATCTCGCCGACAAGCAGATCACGGCGGAGGCCTGCGTGCACCACCTGTTCTTCGACGACAGCGGCTACGCGACGCTCGGCGCCCGCATCAAGTGCAACCCCGCCATCAAGTCCGCGGCCGACCGGGACGCCCTGTGGACGGCGGTGAACGACGGCCGGATCGACGTCATCGCCACCGACCACGCGCCCCACACCGCGGAGGAGAAGGCGCGCCCCTATGCCGCCGCCCCGGCCGGCCTGCCTCTCGTCCAGCACGCCCTGCTCGTCCTGTTCGAACAGGTGCGGTCGGGCCGGAGCACGGTCGCCACCGTCGTCGAGAAGACCGCCCACGCCCCGGCCCGTCTGTTCGACATTCGTGACCGCGGGTTCATCCGCGAGGGGTACTGGGCGGATCTGGTTCTCGTCGACCCGACGGCGGGAAGCCGCGACGAGCCGATCCTCGCAAAGTGCGGGTGGAGCCCGTTCAGCGGGTTCGCGTTCGCCGCCCGCGTGCGGGCGACCTGGGTGAACGGCGAGCTGCGGTACCGCGACGGCCGGTTCCTCCCCGGCGCCGGCGGACGCGCCCTCGAATACGACCGGTGATGGCCGCGGAGGGTGGGCCGTAACCCCCGCGGGTGACGGCGTCACGCCGGAGCCGGCCCGGAGAGCGTCGCCCACGGCTCGGCTCACCGCCCGACCGACCCTCCAGGAGTCCCCCGCGGTTCCACGGACGCAGACTCTCTTCTAGATCCCGTCTTCCATGCGGACGACGATGGTGTCGCACAGCCCCTCGAGGGTGCGATGCTCGTCATCGCCGATCTGCACCGTCAGGCGATACTCGCCGCCCTCGAGCTGCATCTCCATGCCGTCCGAGCCGTCGCCGAAGTGCACCCAGGGATCGGCGGCGGGGATGATCTCGCCGGGGGGCAGGCACTCGGTGTCGAGCGCGAGATGGTAGTGGCCAACGCCCTCTCGCACCGTGGTCACTTCCTCGGGAACGGCGCCGATCTCGAAGTTCTCGATGCCGAACGTGATACCGAGCGGAACCTCGGTCGCGTGATCGGTCTCGTCTATCGGGGCGACGAAGAACACCCGCGGCTCTCCCGAAGACTCCTCGGCCGCCGCTTCCTCCATCGGTTCCGCCGCGCTCTCCGGCGCGGCCTCTTCCGACCCGCCCCCGCACGCCGCGACGCCGACCACGGCGAACGCCGCGACGGCCAGCATTCCCTTCCACCTCAGTGACATGTCCACCTGCACGCTCTCCACCTTCCTGGTCGATTGACGTTTCGTCCGACTCGATCTTAACAGCCGGTGACAAGACCCGCCGCATCTGCATGCCCGGTCGAGGGCGAGCCGCGCCCATCCCGCCCGCCGTGCACACCGGCGAGGCGGCGGCCGCGCTTCGCCACGACCGCGGCCATGACCACGCCCGACAACGATGGCCGTATTGCCGCTGTCCAGCCGCCTGCGGCCGCGCTCGCCACGACCGCGGCCATGACCACAGCCCCAGGCCCCCGGTGGAGCCGGCGCGAGGAGACTCCCCGACAATCAGCTCGGCCGGTAGGCGAGCACCAGCCCGGCGCCGACCGCGGCCATGACCAGCCCGAGGAAGAAGATTGGCGACGGCAGGTTCTCGGGCGGGTTGTAGAGCATGGCGACGAATACGCTGACCACCGGCGCCCCCGCGAAAACGAGCGGCGGCACCACGGTGGGGCGACCCCCGTTGACGAGGGCGAACACGATGCCGAGGGCCCCCAGGGCGCCGAGCACGCCGGCCGCGAGCGTGAACCCGGCCCCGCCAGCCGTGAAGAGGTCCCAGCTCCCGGCCCGGGCAATCATCGTCCCGGGAACCAGGATGGCGACGAGCAGGTACGCCACGCCCACCATCAGGAACGCGTGCACGCCGCTGCCCCCCAGCGCGACCTGTCCCTTGTGCAACGTCGGTATGTAGGTACCCCAGCTCACTACGGTCAGCAGGACGAACGGCAACCAGCTACGCATTCCGGATCTCCTTCTGCGGCTGGACGGACCAGCCACGGCCGCGAAGAACGCCATATTGTATATTGGCGGTCCGCGCTCGTCCCGCCCACGACCGCCCGCGGCGGGGCGTCGGCAGCGGGGTGATTCGCGGCGCGCCCGGACCGCGGCGACCGGCGGGAACGACTCGCGGCAGGGTCGCTCCCGCCCTCTCATCGACGGCACTGCCGCCAAGCCTCAGGATGAAGCGACACCCGAGCCTCGTGCCCCTGTCGCACGACCACCACGACATCCTGGTGATCGCGCAGGGACTGATCCGAGGGCGCGCCACCGCGCCGCGGTCGGACTGGCCCACGGACCGGCGCGCTCAGGTCGACCGCGTGCTGGCCTTCTTCACGCAGACGTTGCAACCGCATTTCGCGGCGGAGGAGGACCACGTCTTCCCCCTGGCGGCGAGCTGGCTACCCGGCCGACTCGGGCTGCTGGAGGCACTGCGCAGGGATCACGACGACGTCCGGAGCGAGA
Source organism: Vicinamibacterales bacterium (assembly GCA_965199675.1). Classification (GTDB taxonomy): domain Bacteria; phylum Acidobacteriota; class Vicinamibacteria; order Vicinamibacterales; family UBA8438; genus JAJEEA01. The sequence continues at coordinate 25,225 of CBDATI010000025.1, forward strand.
TTCTCACCCTGCCCACACTCGGCGCCGGAGACTTGACGGTACGGCTGCCCGCGCTCGGGGCCCGGCTGGTGACCCATGTCCGGACGGAAGAACGCGTGCTGTTCCAGGCGCTGCAGGAGGCGGCACCCGCCGAGCTGGATCGAATCGGAGAGACACTCGGGCGGCGGCTGCGTCGGACCCTCGCCTGCCCGGTGCCGGAGGGGCCGGCCGCTCGATCGGGAGAGTGAGCCGCCCCGGGCGCCGCGTCGGAGCGGCCCCCCACCGACGCCTGAACGCCCCCATCTTTCAGCGGGAGGCGGCATGCTCCCGCCTCGACGCCTCGTCAGGCAACGAGCGTCCTTGCCCGCGGCGCCGTTCCAGCCCGCGGGCGCCCTCGCCGGTCGCGGTGCAACACGGGAATCCGCCGCGAGTTCTTGAGCGCATGAGAACGCCGGACCGGTCACCGCGCCGGACCAATCACGCGCCGGACCGATCGCGCGGCGCGCGCTCACGCGCCGAACCGCTCACGCGCCGGGCCCGCCATCCGCCGAAACGATGCTCACGGCCCGGAACAGTAGGTCCGCCGACTGCAGGATCTTCGCACGCAGGCGGGGCGGATAGCCGGGGTCGAGCGCGTCGAGGAACCCGCGAACGACCTCGGCGGCGGCGGCGGAATTGTGCCCGCCGAGGGTGGCGTCGAGCCACCCCGCCGGAAAGAAGATGTCGCCGGTGCGCTGGACCTCCGCCAGCAGATCGAGGGCGGGTCGGATGAACCGCCGCGAATCTTCCGCCCTCAGGGGGTGGTGCAGGTAGCCCAGCCCGGCCAGCACCCACGGCTCGCGCTCGCGGTTGGCGGCGTCGCGCAGGCCCGCGAAGAACCGCGCTCGGACCTCCGGGTCGGGCGAGAGCGCGGGCCGCAGGAACTCGAAGCGGGCGAGCCGGTCCGGGTTCCCGATGCGGGCCGCCTGCAGGGCCAGGATCTCCTCCGTTCCCGGCGCTCCGCGAACCGCCAGGGCGGCGCTGAGGGCGGTGTAGTCCCGCTCGGAGAGGGTCACGCCGGGCACCCTCTCCTCCTCCGCCCAGATGCGCCGCAACCGCGCCACGCCGTCGGCGGTCCGGACCAGGCCGAGCCAGGCGCGGAAGTAGGCGGCCTTGCGGGTGGGCTCGGGGCTGTCCGACACCCCGGCCCACAGCACCGCTTCGACCCGCGGGGCCGCCGCCCGGCGCGCCGCGTCGCTCATGAGCGACCAGCAGGTGGTCGAGAGGTAGCCGAGCAGCCGCTGCGCGTTCTGCTCGACGGGCTCCGACTCGAGTCCGCGCAGCAGCAGCTCGAACCAGTCCCCGACGGGAATCTCCCCGTCCAGCACCGCGTCCCACAGCGTGCCCCAGGCGATGCCGCGGGTCAGGGGATCCGCGATGTCCGGGAGCGTCGTCATCAGGAACGCGGTGCTGGCCGCGTCGAGGCGGAAACGGCCGTACTCCAGTCCGGCCGCGTTCGGCAGCACGAAACGCGGCGGCGGACGATCGAGAGCTATCGACGCCGTGGCGCCGTCGAGCCGCAGGGGCGCCCGGACCGCGCCGTCGTCGTAGTCCAGCAGGAGCTCCAGTTGCTGCGGCCAGAGACGCGCGCGGCCGGACGGATCCGACTGCGCCAGCATGATGCGCCCTCCGGGGTCGGTGTCACCGTCTCCGCGCCGGACGGTGACGGTCGGACGACCGGGCTCCTCCACCCACACCCCGCTCCACGACCGCAGGTCGATCGCGGTGCGCCGGTCGAGGATGTCGATGAGTTCCGGCCACGTCGCGTTGCCGTACTGGAACGCTCGCAGGTACTCGCGCAGTCCGTCGCGGAACCGCTCTTCCCCCACCAGCCGCTCGAGCTGCCGCATCACGATCGGCGCCTTCTGGTAGATGATCGGCCCATAGAGCGCCCCCGCCTCGTTCAGGTTCTCCAGCGGCTGCCGGATGGGGTTGGCGCCCGCGGTCCGATCCACGCCGTAGGCGGCGTGGTGATGGGCAAGGAAGAACCGGAGGTCGTGGTCCACCTCGGGGAACGAGGGATGGACGATCTTGGCGGCGAGGAAATTGGCGAACACCTCCTTGGTCCACACGTCGTCGAACCAGTTCATGGTGACGAGATCGCCGAACCACATGTGAGCGGTCTCGTGGGCGATGAGGCTGGCTCGGCCCAGGTAGGCGGCCTGGGTCGCCGACTCGTCCAGCATGAGGCTCGAGGCGCGGTAGAAGATCGATCCGGGATGCTCCATGCCCCCGTACTGGAAGGGCGGAATCAGCACGAAGTCGAACTTCCCGAACGGATAGGGAATCCCCGTGTAGTCCTCGAGCCAGTCGAGGGCGGCGGCGTGCAGATCGAAGATCGCGTCCCGGTTGCGCGCGACCTTCGCGGCGTCGGTCTCGCGATGGAACATCCGCAGCCGGCGGCCCGCCCGCTCCACCGTCTCGATCTGGAAGCGGCCGGCCGCGAACGCGAACAGATAGGTCGGAATCGGCGCCGTCTCGGCGAAGCGCCACGAGACCGGCCCGTCCGCGCCGGCGCCGTCCGGCCCCACGACGGTCTCCCCGTTGGCCACCGCAACCCAGCCCGCCGGCGCCTCCAGGGTCAGCTCGAAGCGCGCCTTCAGGTTGGGCTGATCGAAGAGGGGCAGCGAGAAGTGGGCGCGGTCGGGCACGAAGAGCGTGTAGAGAAAGTCGTCGTTCCGGTTGAGGGCCTCGTCGCCAGCCTCGAAGTCGAGCTCGATGCGATTATGGTCGTCCGGGCGCAGGGCGGCGGCGGGAACGACGACATGGTCGTGCCGGGGGGCCCAGTCGACGGCCGCGCCGTTCGCGCGGACTGCCGCGACCCGCCGGGACGGGTCCTTGAAATCCACGACCAGATCGCGGCCCTCGGGATCGGACCACGCGAAGCTGATCTCGACCGTCCCCGAGACGGCCGCTCTCCGGTCGCGCGGGATCCGGAGGCGGTAGCGGTACCGCAGATCGGCCAGGGTCGCAGCCCGGTGCTCGGCCAGGACCCAGGACACGCCTTCGTCGATCTCGATCTCCGGCATCGCCTGCTCCGGGGAGGCGCTGCGCACGGACGCCAGTCCAAGCGCCAGCACCACGGAGAGACACCGAACCGCGTGTCTGGATGGCATCTTCCCTGTCCTCCGGACTCTCCGCTCTTCGGCCGCCGGAGCCCGCACCCGTCTCTCGCCCCCGACATCGCGCGACGGGGAAGGCGCACAGGACCGGCGATCAGAACTCCACCGCGCAGTCGCCGATGTACTGCTCCGGCCTCGAGGTGAATCCGACGAGCCGGGTGTCGGTGTACTCGTGGCGCGTGTGCACCGCCATCAGCCGCCCGTCCGCCGTCTCGCGATCGATCACCGTCGTCGTGTACAGGGGCCCCACCGTGAACATCTGGACGAGGTGCAGGTAGTCGCCGGTCTGGCGCACGATGATGTGCGAGGCGCCGTAGGGGCCGACGATGGCGGCCGTCGCGCCGTCGGCGTCGATCTCCTCGAAGCGGAGCGACAGCGTGGAAGGCTCGATGCTGGCCTCCGCGTCACCGTCGGCCCAGTTCGCGGTGGCGATCACCGTGAACGAGCAGTCGAGGGCGGTCGCGTCGTACAGGTCCTGCGCGAAGGCGGCCGTTGGCGCGGCGAGGGCGGCAAGGAGCAACGCGACAGCGGTCGCGCCAAGTCTGATACGCGGCATGGATCCTCCCATTGGGGTAGACTTCCAGGCATTCTATGAGAATTCCCATCCTCGCGCTGCTGCTGGCCGGCGTCGTGGTCGTGGAGACCCAGTCTCCCTTCGATCCGCTGCTGCAGGAGCAGCTCGCCCAACTGTTCCCGAAGGCCGCCGCCTTCTCGCCCAAGGAAGGATCGCCGCCGCACTTCAAGGTGTTCGCGGCCAACGGCGACATCGTCGGCTTCGCCTTCTGGACCACCGAGCTCGAGCCCCTCGAGCGCGGCTACGACGGCCCCATCCAGGTGCTCGTGGGCGTCGACCTCGACGCCGAGCTCACCGGCATCATCGTCGCCCGACACCACGAGCCCTACGGCTACTTCTCGATCGACACCCCCGAATACGCCGCGCAGTTCGTCCAGAAGAACGTGCGCGACCGGTTCCGGGTCGGCGCCGACATCGATTCGGTGGCCACCGCCACCATCACCGTCCGGAGCGCGACCCGGGCGGTGCGCAACGGGGCGCGGCGCATCGCGCGCCGGTTCCTGCGCCCCGAGGGGGGCCTGCGGTGATCCGACGCGTGGCTCTCGCGGTGCTGCTGCTCGTGGGGCTCGGACCGGCCGCCCCCGCCGCCGCGCAGCCGGAGCCCAACGCCCCCACAGCCACCCGGCCGGGGCCCACCACCGACCCCGGCGCCACGCAGCCGGAGCCGGCCCCCGCGGCGACCGCGCGGGGCCTCGCCCCCGCTCCCGAGGGGCAGCCCGAACCAGAAGCCCCCCCCGAGGCCACGACGAACGAAACCGCCGACGTCGACGGGCCGCCGTCCGACGACGGGTGGAACTTCGAGGACGACGACGGCTGGGGATTCGACGACGAGCAGGAAGGCGACGACGGTTGGGGGTTCGAAGACGACGAGGGTGACGTCTGGACCTTCGGCGACGAGGAGGAGGAAACCGAGACGTGGGCCGCGCTCCTCCGCGATCAGGCCGCCGATCTCGCGTTCTTCACCGGCTTCGCGGCGCTGGTCCTCGTCGGGTTCTTCCGGAAGAGCGTCGCGCTCAAGTACCTGACCCTGGGCGCGGCCGTCGCCTACATGGGGTTCACGAAGAGCCAGCTCATCTCCGTCGTCAACGTCTACGGGCTGGTGACCGGCAACATGCCGGTCTTCCGCTACAGTCTCGCCTGGTACCTGTTCGCGATCTTCACGGTCGTCACCACGGTGCTCTGGGGCCGGCTCTACTGCGGGCGGGTATGCGCCTTCGGCGCCCTCACCCAGCTCATGGACCGGGTGGTCCCGGCCCGGCTGCGGGTCGAAGTGCCGACGTGGCTGGAGCAGCGCGCGGCCTGGATCAAGTACGGCCTGCTGGTCGCGACACTGCTGTATTTCCTCGCCACCGCGGACATCCCCGCCTACCGCTGGGTCGAGCCGTTCTGGATGTTCACCCGCCGCGGCACGACCGCCATGTGGATCGGCCTGGCGCTGCTGCTCGCGGCGACGGTGTTCGTGCGCAACCTCTATTGCCGCTTCCTGTGTCCGGTGGGGGCGTTCCTGGGGATCCTGTCGACGCTGACGGTCTTCAGGATCAAGCGGTGGAAGGAATGCAACACGTGCAAGATCTGCGAGAAGGCGTGCGAGTGGGGCGCCATCCGCGGACCGCAGATCGTGATGACCGAATGCGTCCGCTGCGACGACTGCGAGCGGCTCTACGCGGACGTCAAGAAATGCCCGCACTGGATTCTGTTGCTGCGCGCCAAGGCGAGGCAGCGACGGACCGCGCCCGCCATCCCGGTCCGGCCGGTTGCGTCAACCTGACCTGGCGAAGCGAGGAGACGATGCCCATCTACGAGTACGAATGCCGCGAGTGCCGGAAGCAGTTCGAGCTGCTCGTCCTGCCGGGCACCGATCCCGCCTGCCCGACGTGCCAGGGCGCCGACCTGGAGAAGCTGCTGTCGATCTCGTCAGTCAGCTCGGACGGGACGCGGCAGCGCAACCTGGGCCTCGCCCGCCAAGCCGCGAAGAAGATCCAGCGCGACAAGGCGCACGCCGAGCACGAGGCGTACCACCACCATCACCACTGAGCGGGTCGGCCCTGCCGAACCGTCCTCCACGCCGCCGAGCGGTCAACGCGCAGTCCTGACGGCGGTGGCAGGTCGGAGCCCCCGGCCGCAGGCCGAACCGTCCGCGCCGCCGAGCGGTCGACGCGCGGGCCGCGGGTGAAAGCCTGTCGGCCTCGACCGCCGCCCCGCAACGCCGACTTCCGAAATGTCCGGGACCGGGAAGCCCGACGGCGAGGCCGCCGGGCTTCGGGTGGGCTCACACGTCCGACAGGTGCTTCAACTGGCCGGTGCTGTCGCCGAGCGTCTCGGTCGGCACCCCGACCTTGTCGAGCAGGCTGAGCTGCAGGTTGGTCAGCGGCGTCTCGTCGGCCACGCGCAGGTGGCGGCCGCCGCGCATGCGCCCGGCCGAGCCGCCCACGAGCAGGATGGGCAGGTTCACGTGCAGGTGCTGGTTGCCGTCGCTGATGCCGCAGCCGTAGAGCATCATCATGTGGTCGAGGAGACTGCCGTCACCGTCCGGCGTCTCCTGCAGGCGCCCGACGAAGTACGCGAACTGCTCGATGTGGTGGCGGTTCAGCTTGGCCAGCTTCTCCATCTGCACCGGGCGGTTCTGGTGGTGCGACAGACCGTGGTGCGGGTCGGGAATGCCCAGCTCGGGATAGGTGCGGGGGCTGACCTCGCGCGACATCATGAAGGTGATGACCCGGGTCATGTCGGTCTGCAGGGCCAGCACCTGCAGGTCGAACATCAGCCGAGCGTGCTCGGCGAAGGTGTCCGGAATGCCCCCGGTGGGCCTGGCCAGCTCCGGCAGCTCGACGTGGCTCTGCGCCTCGGCGAGCTGGATGCGCCGCTCGATGTCGCGGATGGCGTCGAGGTACTGGTCCACCTTGCCGCGATCGGCCGGGGCGAGGGTGCGCCGGAAGCTGTCGACCTCGTGCACCAGCGAATCGAGGATGCTGCGGTCCTCGCGGATGCGGGCGAGCCGGGCCGCCTGGCTGGTGTCGTCGGTGTCACCGAACAACCGCTCGAAGACCGCCCGCGGCTGGTTCTCCATCGGCAGCGGGGTGGTCGGGTTGCGCCACGACAGGGTGTTGGCGTAGGCGCAGCTCCAGCCCGCCTCGCACGCGCCGATCAGCTCGTTCGGATCCAGCGCGAGCTCGAGCGAGGTGAGCTGCGTGTCCTGGCCGATCTTCCTGGCCGCGATCTGGTCCATCGAGGTCCCGCCCCGGATGTCCGGCCCCTCGGTCTTCTTGGGATGCACCCCGGTGAGGAACGCCGAGGCGGCGCGGACGTGGTCGCCGGTACCCTCGCCGGGCAGCGGGAACATGGGTTCGCTCTGGAGCCCGCTCACCACCGTGACCTGATCCTGAAACGGTGCGAGGGGGGCGAGGGTCGGCGGCAGGATGAAGTCCCGGCCCTCCGCCGCCGGCGTCCATTGGTCCATGATGACGCCGTTGGGCACGTAGCCGACGTAGAACCGCGCCTGCGGCCGCGCCGCGGTGTTGCGCATGGCCGACAGGGCCGGCACCATCCCGTCGAGCAGCGGCAGGGCGAGCGTGGCGCCGACGCCGCGCAGGAACGTCCGCCGGGGCAACGCCATCCTGGTGATGATCATGACGCGGGACCTCTCCTCATCTGAAACGGCACGCTGCGGGCGATGCCCGCGATGATCGCCGACCAGCGGTAGTCGTCGTCCTTCGCCTCGCGGACGACGCGGCGCACCGCCGGGGCGTCGTAATACTCTACACCGCGCCCGAGCCCGTAGGTCATCAGCTTCTCGGTCACGGTGGTGACGAAGCTCTCCGGCCGCTTGAGCAGGGCCGCCGCCAGGGACTCGGGTCCGTCCACCGGGGTCCCGTCGGCGAGTTCACCGGCGGCGTCGACCGGGGTCCCCGCCGCCGTCACCGTCCGCCAGCGGCCGATGGCGTCGAAGTTCTCCAGCGCGAAACCCAGGGGGTCCATGACCCGGTGGCAGCCCGCGCACGCAGGACTCCGGCGATGCGCCTCGAGGCGCTCCCGCACCGAGCGGGGCGGCGCGCCGCTGTCGTCGTTCTCGGCGAGGGCGGGCACGTCGGGCGGGGGCGGCGGGGGCGGCGAGCCGAGGATGTTCTCGAGCAGCCACTTGCCGCGGACCACCGGCGACGTCCGATGCGCGTACGAGGTCACCGTCAGCAGGCTGCCCTTGCCGAGGAGGCCGCGCCGCGGCGACAGCCCACCCGCGAGGGCGACGGGCCGGAAGTGGTTGCCGTAGACGTTGGGAATGCCGTAGTGCTCGGCCAGACGCTGGTTCACGAAGGTCTCGTCCGACGTCAGCAGATCGAGCACGCTGTGGTCGCGGCGGATCTGATCGTCGAGGAACAGCTCCATCTCGCGGGCCATCGCCGTCCGCAGATTGGCGTCGAAGTCGGCGAACGCGTACGGGTCGGGCGCCACCAGCGCCATGTTGCGCAGATACAGCCACTGCCCGCCGAAGTTGTCGACGAGCGACGCGGCCCGGGGGTCGGCGAGCATCCGCTCCACCTGGGCCTCCAGCACGCCCGGCTCGCGCAACGCGCCCCGGTCGGCCAGGTCGAGCAGCTCATCGTCGGGAATGCTGCTCCACAGGAAGAACGACAGCCGCGCCGCGAGCTCGTGCTCGCCGACGCGGTACGGCGCCCCCGGCGCCGCCCCCTCGGGATCGCGCTCGCGGCGGAACAGGAAGTCGGGGCTCACCAGCACCCGGCGCAGGCCCATCTCGATGCCCGCGTCGAAGTCGCCGCCCTCGCGCCCCAGGTGGAAGAAGCCCAGCAGCATGTCGAGGTCGCCGTCGTCGAGGGGTCGGCGAAACGCGCGGCGTCCCAGCGCCCCGAGGATCTCCCGGGCGCAGGCCGCTTCCTCGGGACCGGACGCCGCCGCCCCGACCGGGGGCCGGCACACGAAGATGGCGCGACGGCTGGGGGTGTCGCCGCGCCCCGTGACGCCGTACGGCCCCCGCAGCTCGATGCGGCCGATGCCCGGATCGTGCGTCTGATCGCCCGCGTACTCATAGCTGGTGACGGCATAGTGCGGCCGGCGCATGCCTTCGAGCACCGCCGCCTGGTCGACGAAGGTCACCGCGAGCAGGTGAGGGCCGGCGGGCGCCGTGAACCGGACCTCCTGCCCGTCGTCGGCCGAGTTGCGGTAGTCGCGCCGCTGCCCGCCCCCCGACGCGTCGTCCAGCGGCCCGCCCACCGTCAAGGTCTGCACGAGGGCGCCGTCGAGCCGCACCTCGAGCTCGTGCCGGCTGGCGAGGCCGCGCAGCCGCCCGTCGTAGGTACGGGCCAGGTAGATCTTGACGACGTACTCGCCGTCCACCGGGAAGGTGTGGCGCACCGCCAGACCGCCCCGAGAGCCGAACGGCAGGTCGTCGCTGACCCGCGCGTCCTGCTTCAGGTACTTGTCGACGGTGAAGATCTCCGTCGACGGCCCCAGGTTCGGGTCGCCCACCGCGAGCCGGCTGATCTTGCGCGCCGCCGACAGGTAGCGCTCGGTCAGCATGGGCGACACCGACAGCACGTCGGCGATGTTGTCGAATCCGTAGCCGGAGTCGTCGGCCGGCAGCAACGCCTGCGTATCGACCTCGAGCGCGAGGAGATCGCGGACGGCGTTGGCGTACTCGGCGCGGTTGAGTCGGTGGACAGCAGGGCGCCGGCCGGGGTTGGGAACGGCCGCGGCCGCAGCATCAATCGCCGTCTCGAGGCGCGCCACGACCCCCCGGTACTGCGCCTCGCTCGGGCGCGGCCGGCCCGCCGGCGGCATCGCCCGCGTGCGCAACTTCCGGATCACCTTCTCCCACAGCTCGACCTCGTCGGCGTGTCCTCCCACGCGGTCGAAGTCGACGCCCTGCAGGGAGACGCCCGCGGTGAGTGTGCGATCGTTGTGGCAGCCCACGCAGTAGCGCGTGAGGAGAGCCCGGTCGTCCGGCGGCGCCGACTGCGCCAGCGCGACGGTTCCGGTCCCCAGGAGCGACAGTACTGCCGCAGCCAGCATCGCCGGCAAGTCCCGATAACGCACGTGACCGTGTGGCATGTTCGTCCGCTCGATGAAGTTGTCCAAGACGCGCGCCGCTGCATTATCATGAAGGCCACCGGCGGCAGTCAAGCCGCGCCGCGGGCCCATGCGTGGCGATGCCGGCGGCCGTCACGTCGCCGCGACCGCGACTGGAGCGCGGGAGAGGCCCGGGCCGCGGGCGCGTGCCCGCGGCGGAAGCACGAGCCCCCGGCGACCGGCGTCACGGGCGCTTCGCGCGCGTTTCGGACCGCCGCACGCGGCGGCAACGAGGCCGAGCACCATGCAGAGATTCTTCTCGACGGCGTCCGCGGTCGCGACCGGCATCCTCGTCGCGGCGCTTCCCGTCACGTCCCACGCCCAGCCCGCCGGCGCCCTGCCCGACCTCGTGGCGGCGGCGAGAAGCGGCGACGGCGCGGCGGTCCGGGCCCTGCTCGCGGCGGGCGCGGACCCCGCCGTGACGTACGGCGACGGGACGACTGCGCTCCACTGGGCCGCCCACCGCGACGCGCACGCCATGGTGACCGACCTGCTCGCCGCCGGCGCGGACGTGAACGCGGGTGACGACCACGACGTCACGCCGCTGTCGCTGGCCTGCCTGAACGGCAACCGGCTCATCGTCGACGCCCTGCTCGCGGCCGGCGCCGATCCCAATGCGGCGCGGACCAACGGCGAGACCCCGCTGATGACGGCGGCGCGGGTCGGCAACCTCGATGTGGTCAGGAGCCTCCTGGCGGCGGGCGCCGACCCCAACGCCCGGGAGGCCACCCTCGGGCAGACCGCGCTGATGCTCGCGGTGGCCGAGAATCACACCCCGGTCGCGCGGCTGCTGCTCGAGACCGGAGCCTCCGCCTCGGCGCGGTCGGCGAACCGGTTCACGCCGCTGCTGTTCGCGGCCCAGCAGGGCAACCTCGAGGCGGCCGACCTGCTGCTGGCGGCGGGCGCCGACGTCAACGAATCGGCGCCGGACGGCATCGGCGGCAACACCAACGCCCGGTCGCGCTATGTACCCGACACCGACGCCGCCGCCCTGCTCGTGGCCATCGACAGCGGACACGCCGAGCTGGCCCGCTTCCTGCTGGCGCGGGGCGCCGACCCCGACCACGACGGCGCGGGACGCACCGCCCTGCACGCCGCCGTGCAGCGGAAGATGCCCGACGTGGTCGCGGCCCTCCTCGAGCACGGCGCCGACCCCGACCCCCGCCTGACGAAGCGGCTGCCGTTCGTCTCGCGGCGCATTCAGCAGAACAACGGGATGACCCCCTCCAACATCGGGGCCACGCCGTTCTTCCTCGCGGCCAGCTACAACGACCTCGCGAGCATGCGCATCCTCGTCGAGGGCGGGGCCGACCCGACGCTGCGCACCGACGACGAGACCACCGCGCTGATGGCGGCGGCGGGCGGCGACTACGTGGAGGGCGCCGACAAGTACGGCGTCCGCTGGTTCGGCGACAACCTGCCCTTGCAGCAGTCGGCCCTCGAGGCGGTGAAGTACCTCCTCGACCTCGGCCTCGACATCAACGCCCGGAACATCCACGAGCAGACCACCCTGCACGGCGCCGTCTACCTCGGCGGGACCCTGCTCGTGCCGTACCTCGTCGAGCAGGGAGCCGAGATCGATGTCGTCAACGTCCGCGGACAGACGCCCTGGATGATCGCGGCCGAGGGCGAGTACCGGTCCGGCTCGTTCTACACCCACCAGGAGACGGGCGAGGTCCTCGAACGGCTCGGCGCCGACACCGCGCTCGGCGAGGACCTGGGACCGAACTTCCGCGACGTCCTGGCCGCGCGCGAACAGCAGCCCTGAGCCGACGCCGCGGGACGCGGCCGCCCTCCCCGCGGGACGCGGCGCCGCCCGGCTCGGTCGCCGTGCGCGCAGGGGACGCCCCCGGGCGAACCGACCGCCGCTGTACAACACCGCCCCGCTGACCCGACGCCGGCAGGGCGCGCGCGGCCCGCGGTCAGTCGCTGGTCCGAGTCGGCGGCCCGAAGACGACGAGCTGCTCGCGGAGTTCGGCGACGGAGCCCTCACGGTGTTCTTCGACCCGCTGGCCCGCGTGTTTCCCGATGCCAGCCGCTCGACGACCGAGCCACGCGAACTCATCGTTGGACGCTCGACGCGGCAGCGACTGCTGATCGTGAGCTTCACCGAGCGGGACGGCAGAGTTCGCATCATCAGCGCCCGCGCCGGCCACGCGGCGGGAACGACACGACCATGAAGAAGGCGAACGCAACCGTTGAACCCTCCGACGACCTGCGGTCGGAGTACCGCTTCGACTACGCCGAGAGCCGCCCGAACCGGTTCGCCCCGCCCTCGATGGCCCGGTGACCGCCGTCGTCCTCGATCCGGACGTCGCCGCCGCTTTCCCGACCTCGGCCTCCGTGAACCGCGCGCTTCGGGCCCTGCTGTCCGAGCCGGCGCCCAGCGCCGAGGCAGACACCCGACCGCCGCGCGACCCGCGCTCCCGCCGCCCCGCGCGGCGCGAATCCAACTGACCCCATCGCCTCAGGCCACCGGCTGCAGGACGAGCAGCCCCAACAGGTCCGGCTCGCGCCGCGCGCCCGACGCCGTCGGTCTGACGCGGGCCGCCGGCAGGTTCATCAGCCTCCCAGGCTCGCGGTCAGGGCGTCGATGCCGGCCTGGGCGACCACCTCGTCCTGGTCCGGGGTGCCCGAGCTGCACCCGATGCCGGCCACGATCTCGTCGTTCACGAACACCGGCAACCCGCCGGCGACGATCATGAAGCGGCCCTGGTTGCTGACGTGGATGCCGAACGCGGGACCGCCCGGGCCGCTCACCTCGCCGTAGGCCCGGGTCGAGCGCCGCGCCGCCGCCGCCGTGAACGCCTTCGAGATGGCCACGTCGATGCTCGTGATGCGGCCCCCGTCCATCCGGTGGAACATGAGCAGGCTGCCGTTGTCGTCGGTGATCGCGATGTCCATGTCGACCCCGATCTCGCGCGCCTTGGCCTCGGCCGCGGCCATCATGACCCGCGCGTCGTCGAGGGTCAGCTTCTGTGCGGTTCGCATGTGGTGTCGTCCTCCCGACCGCGAATTATAGTCAGGGCGCGACCGAACGCCCGCGGCCGGGGTCGGCCCGCCCAACGCACGCCGCCTCCGGCCCGCGACCGCACCAGGCGTCGAGCCGTGCGCCATCCATCGGCTCTACGCCGCCCAACGCGCGCCGCAACGGCCCGCGGCCGCACCGGCGGTGGAGCCCGTCCGACCGCCGGGCTGCCGCCTCCCGGGGCCCCGACGTGGTAGCGCTCGACCGCTCGGGCCCAGACGGCGCGGCCCGCGAACCGCCCGCGCCCGGCGTGCGACCCGCCCCATGATAGGATGCGGCGTCATGAAACGAACACTGCGTCACATCGCTCTCGCGGGGGTGCTCTGCGCCCTTCCGCTCGCCGCCCCGACGGCGGCCGCGCAGGAGAGAGAACCCGTGGATGTCTCAAAACTGGGACCGCAGGTCGGAGAGCTCGTCCCCGACTTCTCCCTGCCCGACCAGAACGGGCGCGTCTGGACCCGCGACTCCATCCTGGGGCCCAACGGCGCGATACTCCTGTTCCACCGGTCGGCGGACTGGTGACCATACTGCAAAGCGCAGCTCGTGGAGCTGCAAGACCGTCTGGAAGAGCTTCGCGGCCGCGGTCTCCGGGTCGCAGCCATCAGTTACGATTCGCAGGAAGTGCTCGCCGACTTCAGCCGGCGGCGAGGCGTCAGCTTCCCGCTCCTCGCCGATGACGACTCCGCCGTCATCACCGACTTCGGCATCCTGAACACCGTCGCCAGCGAGGCGCAGGGGCCCAACGGGGACGACCCCGACGTGGTGGCCGACGTGGCGAAGTACGTGTCCGTGTTCGGGGCCGGCTCGAACATCATCGGCACGCCGTTCCCCGGCACCTTCCTGCTCGACGGGGAGGGACGCGTGACCGCGCGCTTCTTCGAGGAGTTCTACCGGGAGCGGAACACCACCGCGAACGTGATGCTCCGGCTCGGCGAGGGCCTGTCGCCCATCGAGGCCATCGAGGGCTCGACCGCGCATCTCAAGTTCACCGCGTATGCGAGCGACCCGACCATCACCGTCGGCACCCGTTTCTCCGTCGCGTTGGACGTCGAGCCCAACCCGGGCATGCACCTCTACGCGCCCGGGGCCGACGATCTCGGCTATCGCGTGATCGGGCTGTCGCTGGCCCCCGTCCCGCACATCCGGTTCGAGCCGGTGGCGTTCCCGGCGTCGGAGATCTACCACTTCGAGCCCCTCGACGAGCGCGTGCCCGTCTACCAGGCCCCGTTCACGCTGCTGCAGGAGGCGGTGGTGTCCGGCGCTCCGGGCACCGAGGAGGCCCTCGCCGACATCGACGCGGTGACCCTGTCGGGCACGCTCGACTACCAGGCCTGCGACGACCGGCTCTGCTACGACCCGGTGTCGGTGCCGCTGTCCTTCACCTTTGAGGTCGACCTGCTCGACCGGCAGCGGGCGAACCGGTAGCCGCCCGGCTCCCCCGGCGTCCGCGCCACGGCCGGCGCGGACGCCGGGACGCCAATGTCGCCCGATCGTCCCCGTCACCCACTCGTCGCCAGCTCCGCTCCGGTTCCGCGAGGCTGTTCCCGGCCAACCGGGCCACGGTAGCAGCACCCGACACCGCACGTCCTTTGGCGGCCGAGCTTCGGCCTCGGCGCGATGACTAGTTTCCAGTCCGGCGAACCGGATGTTCGTGGACGAGGGTCATGTCGGACAGGCGGTGGGCACGTTGTCGGCGCTGGACGACGACGCGCTGGACCCGCTCCTGCCGACACACGGGTTCCCGACCGACGGCATCCGCCGACTCCGCAAGGATGACCGCGCCGGTCTCATCGAGGCACGGCTGACCTCGCTGATACAGGGTGAACGCAACTTCATGGAAGAACGGCGCGTGACGCCCCCGGTCGAACGGACCGCGCCGACGATTGCGGACAGCGATGCGTCGACGGACGAATAGACGAAGCCGCTGGCGGCGCTACGGGCAGTCGACGAGCCCCTCGTGGCCGTCGGCCCCCAGGTCGAGGGCGACGATGCGGGCGCGGTCGCGCGCGTAGAGGGTGGTCCCCACGAGGGTGGGCACCGTCCACGAGCGGGTGTCGAAGAGCGGGGTGGTGGCGAGCCGCTCGAGGCCGGCGGGGCTCAGTCGGACGAGCGAGAGGTCGCCGTCCTCCTCCAGGACGATCGCCTTGCCATCGCCGTAGACCATGGTGGCGCGGGTGAACCCGCGCTCGCGCCACGCGGTCTCCCCCGTCTCCAGGTGGGTGGCGGTGAAGATGGCGGCGGCGCCCTGGCCGCTCGTGCCGTAGATGAAGCCGCCGATGCGGAGCACGTTGAGGAAGGTGAATCGCAGGCGGCGGTCGGCCCACAGCGCCTCGGTGTGCACGACGTCGCCGGCGGGCACGAGGCGGATGGCCTGGCTGCCGCCGATGTAGCCCGACGAGAAGAACAGCACGCCGGTCTCGGGCTCGTAGTGGGGAATCTGGAAGTTGAAGTCGTTGCCGGCGTCGTGGGGGTGGGCCCAGAGCACATCGCCGGTGTCGGGGTCCATGCCGACCACCGCCTGGCCGGCGAAGACCACGGCGTGGGTCCGGCCGCCGACCGGGATCAGTCCCACCGGGGCGTGCGACACGAGGAAGCTGCCGCTCCTCCAGACCACCGCGCCGTCGCTCTGCCGCAGCGCCATCACCGCCTGGCCGGGTCCGCCGACCTGCAGCAGGATGGTGTCCTCGTAGGGGGTCGGGCTCATCCCCGACCCGGGCTTGATCATCGAGCGGATGAGCAGGGGCGGCGCTCCGAAGTCGGTGATGAGGTTCTTCGACCACAGCAGCGCGCCGGTCTCGGGGTCGAAGGCGTGCAGCTCCTTGTTGCTGCCCATTGTGAAGAGCCGGCCGCCGGCGAGGAGGGGCGTGGCGTGCGGCCCCGCCCCCTGGTCGAAGTCCTGGTTCTTCGAGGCGTACTCGTACTCCCAGAGCGTCGCCCCCGTTGCCGCATCGAGCGCGACGACTGCCTCGCGGGGCGTCCACGGGGCTCCGCCGCCGTCGCCGTGAGAGACGCGGTACTGGGTGAACAAGCGGCCGCCGGAGACGAGGATGGCGGAGTGGCCGGCCCCCAGAGGCCGACTCCAGATCTCGGGCGGGCCCGAGGCCGGCCAGCGCTCGGCGAGACTCGTCGACTCGGCCATGAAATCCCGGCTGGGACCCGCCCACTGGCGCCACTCCCCTTCCTGGGCGCTGACGGAAGCGGCCATTTGCAGGACGATTGCGGCCAGGACGATGCGGCTCGGCGTCTCGTGTCTCGTCATCGGGCCGCCCCCTCGCGCGCTGCGGCGGCGCCGAGAGCCGGCGGCGCCTCCTGCGGGAACTCCTTGCACGGCATGACCCAGGCCTCGCACGGGCCGACGGCGCGGTCCGACCGGTAGACGAGCCGGTTGCGGATCTCCCCGTCCCGCGTCCCCGTGGTGACCTCGATGGTGAGGGTGGCGCCGTCGGGGCTCAGCCACATCACCTCGTGCATGGTCATCTCGCCCTGCGCCCCCTCCGCCACCAGCCGTTCGTCCTCCCACCGCGACGCCGCCCGCATGGTGGTGTCCCGGCCGACGGGAATGGTGAGCTCTCGTCCCGGCACATAGGACCAGGCCTTGCGGCCGTTCGTCTCGGCCCCGACGATCACGGTGCCGTTGGCGGCGTGGGTGATGAACAGACGCCCCACGTCGTCACCGCCCCGCCCGCCGCTGAAGGCCGGCGCCGTGAACTCGCTCGCCTCGCGGTCGAGGGTCCACATCCCGGAGAAATCGGGGCGCTGCGCGGACGCCGCTCCCGCCACCAGGAGCGTCCCCACCACCGGCCAAACGCATCTGCGAAACGCCACGACGTTGCCTCCCCCCGACTGCCGTCCGCTCGTCCCCCGCCGAAGCGGATCTGCAAGCGCACTATAATCGGAGGGTGCACATCGAACCAAGCGGGGGGCACCGGGAACGGAGGTGTCGACCCGAGCCCTCCTCACGGCCCGCATTCCCGCCCGCGCTGCGGTTCATCGCACGACCCTGACGCCCCGTCGGGGCCGGCGCGCGTCGAGCCGGGTTCGTCCGCCCGGTCCGGCACCCTCGCCCCGCGCGCCGATTCCGCCCGAGACCTTGCCCGTGACCGCACCAACCGACGAGTCGCGCCTGACCGAGGCGCTCGCCCGGCACTGGGGCTACCGCGAGTTCCGCCCGCTGCAGCGGGAGGCGATCGACGCCAACCTGCGGGGCCGCGACAGCATCGTGGTCCTGCCGACGGGCTGGGGCAAGTCGCTGTGCTTCCAACTGCCGGCGGTGGTCGCCCCCGGGCGCGGGGTCGGACTCGTGGTGTCGCCCCTCATCGCGCTGATGAAGGACCAGGTGGACAGCCTGACGGGCAACGGGGTGACGGCCGCCGCCCTCAACACCTCGATCACGCCGGACGAGCGGCGCCGAGCGTACGACGCACTCGACGCGGGGCGGTGCCGGCTGCTGTACATCACGCCGGAACGGCTCGTGGGCGAGGGCGGCGACGGGTTCCGGGACCGGCTACGGGCGTGGGGCGTCGGCTTCGTCGCGGTCGACGAGGCGCACTGCATCAGCCAGTGGGGGCACGAGTTCCGCCCCGAGTACCGGCAGCTCGCGCGGGTCAGGGACGACTTCCCCGGCGTGGCGTTCCACGCGTTCACCGCCACCGCCACTCGGCGCGTGCGCGAGGACATCATCGCCCAGCTCGCGCTTCGCGACCCGGAGGTGCTCGTCGGCTCGTTCGACCGGCCCAACCTGGTCTACCGGGTGCGCACCCGCACCGGGCTCAAGGACCAGATTCGCCGGGTGCTCGACCGCCACGCGGGGGAGGCGGGCATCGTCTACTGCCTCTCGCGGCGCGAGGTCGAGTCGCTCGCGACCTGGCTGGAAGAGCAGGGCCATCGCGCCCTGCCGTACCACGCCGGCCTCGAGGCCGAGATGCGGCGGCGGCACCAGGAGGCATTCCTCAAGGAGGATGTGGACATCGTGGTCGCGACCGTCGCCTTCGGCATGGGCATCGACCGGTCGAACATCCGCTTCGTGATCCACGCCGGGGCGCCGCAGTCGCTCGAGCACTACCAGCAGGAATCGGGCCGGGCCGGCCGGGACGGCCTCGAGGCCGAGTGCATCCTGTTCTACTCGGGCGGCGACTTCCCGAGATGGCGGCAGATGCTCGAACAGAGCGGCGAGTTGACGGACACCGCGCGGCGGCTGTTGGCGGGCATGTCGCGGTACGCGGCCGGCACACGCTGCCGGCACCGCACCCTCGTCGAGTACTTCGACCAGCCCTACCCTCGCGACGCCTGCGGCGACGCCTGCGACTGGTGCCTCAAGGAGCTCGAGCGGGTCGACGACGCGCTCGTGCTGTGCCAGAAGATCCTCTCGACGGTGGCCCGGCTGGACCAGCGGTGGGGCGCCGGCCACGTCATCGACGTACTCCGCGGCCGCAAGACCGACGCCGTCACCCGTGGCCGTCATGAGGCGCTCAGCACGTTCGGACTGCTGGCCGACGTGCCGATCGCCGAGCTGCGGGCCTATCTCGACCAGCTCGTCGAGCAGGATCTGCTGCTGCGCACGGCGGGTCAGTATCCCGTGCTCCAGCTCACCGCCCGCGGGGTGGCGGCCCTGAAGGGCCAGACCGACGTGGAACTCTACCGCCAACCGCGGCCCGCTCCCGGACAGCGCAAGCGTGGCCCCGCACGCGACGCCCCGACGTGGGAGGGCGTCGATGGCGATCTGTTCGAGGCGCTGCGGCAATGCCGGCTCGAGGTGGCGCGGGCGCGCGGGGTCCGCCCCTACGTCGTGTTCCACGACAAGACGCTGCGCGACCTCGCCCGACGGCGGCCGACCACGAAGTCGGAACTCCTGCAGGTCTCCGGCATCGGCGCTCGAAAGGCCGACGACCTGGGCCCCATCGTGCTCGAGGTCATCCGCGACCACGGCGGCGAGCCCCCCGCCCCCCACGTCGAACCCACAGGGTGACGCCCCCACAACCGACCGCCGGGCGGGTCTGACTCCCGGTGACCGCCTGCTCCATCTACGAAATCGACCTTGCGATTAACCTCGACGCAACCTACAATTAACACATAATTAACATTGCACGAAAGGAACGGACGCTGGCGCGGGTCTTGGAGGCACAACGATGAAGACCCTGCAGACCATCAGCCTCATCGGCTTCGTCACGGCCGCCCTGACCGCCACCGGCGCGCAGACCGCCGGGACGGCGACACAGAGACCGCCGACCGGCGACGCGCGACCGCCGATGTTCGCCGAACCGCAGCCGACCCTGCTCGTCGCCGCACCGGGCGAAGTCGAGATCAGCATCCGGATACGACCGACGGAGCGCTCTCGGGAGCTCCGAGTCGTCGCCGACTCCGGCTCGTACTACAGGAGCACCACGATCGGCCTGCGGGGCATCGACTCGGAACCGCTGCACAGCTTCACTTGGCGCGGGTTTCCGGTCGGTGACTACGAGGTGGTCGGGGTGCTCCTCGACGACCGCGGTGACGAAGAGGTCGTGGTGCAGGCCGCGATGCGCGTCGTCGTTCGATAGCCGTGAGTGGCCGCGGCAGGCGCCATGTGCGGCCGTGCTCCGGGAACGACCGCGATCAAGAAGACGTCACGGTGCAGGCGGCGATGCGCGTCGTCGTTCGTTGGCCGTTGGACGACCGCGGCAGGCGCCCCCGTGGTCGGCGTGCTCCGGGGACGACCTCGGGCAGGCGACGAGGCCGCGGGAGCAGGCGGCGGGTTGCCCCGCGTGCTGACGCTCGTCGCAGGGGCGGGCCGTCGTCGCGGCTCCGCCCCTGCGCGGCAAGCCCCGTCACGTCCGTACGCGGATGACCACGCGGCGGTTCTGAGCCCGCCCCTGAGCGGTGTCGTTCGGCGCCGCGGGACGCTCCTCTCCGAAGCTGTACACGCTCATCTTGTGGAGCGGCACGTTGTGCTGCTCGTAGAGATACCGCTGCACCGCCTCGGCCCGGCGCATGCCCAGCCGCAGGTTGAAGTTCGCGCCGCCGGTGGAATCGGTGTGGCCCTCGATCTCGATGAATTCGTTCTGCCCGTCGCCGGCGAGCTGACCGATCAACTGGTCGATTCTGGCCCGCGCCGCATCCGGCAGGGCATCCTGGCCGATGGCGAAGTTGCCCTGGTCCTCGCTCAGGGTGACCTCGAGAATCAGCCGGCCGGCCGCTGCCGCCATTTCATCGACGCGGACACCGACCTGCCCCGCCGCTGCCGCCGCGCCGTCCGCCGACGCCTGCGCCATCTGGGCCGACTGACCGGCGGCCATCGCACGCTGGTCGACATCGCCGATGCGCTCCTGGTTCTGGAGGGCCCGCTCCTGGGCCTCCTCGACCGACACCGCCACTGAATCGATCTTGGCGTCGACGACCGCGGATTCGGTCCGTACGAAGCCCCGGGTCGCGCAGGCCGGTGCCACCAGCGCGATCAGTGCCGCCAACGCCGCCACCTTCAACATAGTCACTCGCATGGTCTCTCCCTCGCTGCAGGTCGTCTGTCCAGTGTTGCCCGTCCCGCCACGTAGCCGTGGCGGGCATGAACCGCGAGCCGATTGTCCAACGTCTTGAGCTCTATGGGGTGCCACCCCCGCCGAAAGCCGGGCCTGAACGTCACGACGTACCGGTGACGCAGCCCCGGCAGCAACTCTCCCACGGCTTCAAGCATATCCTCTTCCGTGCCGGTCGCGCGTACGCTCCCCCCGGTCCAGCTCGCGAGGTCCGCGAGGGTGGCCGACAGTGCGGCGCTGTCGGACCCGCCCGCGCCCCCCGGCCCGTCGCGCCGGTCGAGCTCGTCGCCGACGGTCAGCAGATGCACCTGCACCGCGACCGCGCTCGCCGCCTGCGACACGTCCTCCACGGTGCGGCGGCTGCCGGTGTCCACGCCGTCCGTCACCACGAGCAGCGCTCCGTGACTGTCGCCGCTCCGGCCCACGAGAGCAGCCGTGTCGGCCACGGCATCATAGAGCGATGTCCTGCCGTACGGTCGCCCCGTCAAGTCCATCTCGTCGAACCGCTCCAGGTCCCGCGTGAACGGCGCGATCTCCCGCAGGGCGGTGTCGAACGAGAAGAGGGCCGCCTCGTCGCGGCCCGGCCGCAACGCGCCGATGACCGTCCTGACGGCGCTCCGGGCGCGGGCGATGTTGCCGGCTATCGCCATGCTGCCGCTCATGTCGAGCAGTACGGCG
Organism: Vicinamibacterales bacterium; assembly: GCA_965199675.1. Classification (GTDB taxonomy): domain Bacteria; phylum Acidobacteriota; class Vicinamibacteria; order Vicinamibacterales; family UBA8438; genus JAJEEA01. Next base: position 46,231 of record CBDATI010000025.1, read on the forward strand.
ATGCGGAGCGGCGCATCGCTCTCGAACACGCTGCGGATGGGACGTCCGAACCCGCTGTCGACGAGGCGGAAATCCCGGCAGGCGAGGCCCCGCACGATGCGTCCCCGCCGATCGCGGACGGAGGCGTTGACGGTCACCATGTCGACGCCGGAACTGAAGACCGGCGCAGCGCCGCGCGTCACCGGGCCGACCGTGCGCTGCCCGGCCGCGGCCGGGGACGACAGCAACAGCAAGCCGAGTATGGTGAGCCTCACGCCGAACATGTGCGCCAGCCGGTCGGTCAGACGCCGCGGGCACCACGCCCGAAGCGCTTCGCCTACAGATTCTACGGGTTTTCTCGCCGGTTGTGCACGCGCCACGCGGTCCGCGGACCCGGGGCGGCGCCGAGGAAGCGCCGCCGGGCCCATCAGGCGGGACCAGCACCAGGTCAGGACGGGAAGACCGCCGCGCCTCCATCGCCGCCTGCCGCCGGCGCCTGAACGCGGCGCCGGGCAGCACGTCGAACCGGCCGGCGTGATGCTCGACAATCGCGGTCAGCGACTCGACCCGGTCCCCGGAATGCAGCAGATAGTGCCGGACTGCAGACGACGCCTGGGAGGAGCGGTCGTGAGATTCGGACGCCCCGGGCGGGGCGTCCGGACGGAGACCCACGGAAGCGCAGGCGACTCCGCCGCCGGCGCCGATGGTTCGCCGCCGCCGGACGGGCGACACCCCGCCCCGACGGCGTGGTCCGTCGGTCGCCCATATCCGGGCGCCTCATCCGCGCGCCCTCGTTCACATCCCGTCGGGTGAGCGCCGCGCGGCGCTCGGGGCGACGCGGGTTCCCCCACGTCCCGCCAGCAACCGCGTTATCTCTCGCGCCGCCTCGCGAGCCGCGGAGGGGACAGTGCACGGCGCGATGTCGCCGGCCGCGCCGTACACGTCCAGGCGGCGGACCTCGGCCACCAGCCGCGCCGCGAAGTCCGCCCGGCTCCGGTCCAGGTGCGCGATGAGCGATCCGGCGGGGGGACACGCCCGCACCGCCACGTCCGGGTGCTGGCGGGCGAAGGTCGCGAGGCACCTGCGCATCGCGAACGCCTTGGCGACGAGCAGCGCCGACCGCGGCCTCTGTCCCGCCGTCGCGAGAGCGCTCATGCCGAACCGTACGTTCTCCAGGGTGTTGCCGGCGTCGACCTCGGTAACGACGGCCGAGGCGGGCACGCCCCGGCGCACCAGCTCGTCCTCGAAGACGAGCGCCTCCGGCCTGTCGAAGACGTGTTCGGTCATCGGGCCGGTCCGCCCCGACACGAGCACGCACGGCGCCCATCCGGCCGCGTAGAGCTCCGCCGCCCGCCGCGGCACCTCCATTCCCCGGCTGCCGAACACGAAGATGACGTCGCTCCGGGCCGGCGCCTCGACGGGGCGAAGGTAGCGCCAGATCGGCTGAAGCAACCGCGTGTACTCGTTCGTATCGAGGCTCTCGAGGCGCACGCCGATCTTCTAACACAGGCGGTGGAGGCGAGACGGTCGAACCCGGCCGGTCCGTACGCTATGATGCCGGAACGACCTTCGACGGCTCGCGATCCACACCCGCCCGAACCATGTCCGCCTCGCCACGCCCCCTGTCCCCGGTCGAGCGATGGGCGGGCGTCCGGGCGGCGTGTGCGCGCGGCATCGGATGGGCGCTGTGCGCCGTGCTCGCCGCCGCCCTTCCGGCCACGAGTCAACCGGCCCCGGACGGCCTGACGGTCATCTCGCGCGACGGCCGGCGCGCCCTGCCCACGGTGGACATCGGCGGCCGCACCATGGTCGCCCTGACCGAGCTCATGGCGCCCTTCGGCCTTCGCCGGGGCGGCGACCGGCAGCCCGGACGGCTGACGCTCGTGCGGGGCGCGTCGGTGATGGTGCTGACGGCCGACGACGGAATCGTGTCGGTGGCGGGGCGGCTCGAGTCGCTGAGCTCGCCCCCGGTGGAGCGCGGAGGCGTCTGGTACGTGCCGCCCGACTTCATCGGACGCGCGCTTCCCCTCATCTCCGATCAACCGGTCGAGCTGAGGTCCCGCTCGGGGCTGGTGATCGTCGGCGACGTGCGGGTCCCGCAGGTGGTGGCCCGCTATCAGCGCATGGGGCGGAGGTCGCGGTTGCGCCTCATGGTGACCCCGAACATCGAACCCCGCGTCGAACGGGCGGCCGAACGGCTCCTGATCACCTTCGAGGCCGATGCGGTGGACCTCGTCATGCGCGACTTCACGGCCGACGATCTGGTCCGGCGGGTGCGCGTCGACGACCGGCTCGCCCGACTCGAGGTCGAGGTGGGCGGCGCCTTCGGCAGCTTCGCCGCCAACAGCTCGCCGGCGATCGGCGGCAGCCTGGAGCTGGTCCTCGATCTCAGGCCGGCCGCGGAGGCCCGCGCCGCCCCGCCGCCGGCGCCCGACCCGCGCCCCGCCGCGGCCACGGAAGTCGGTGTCGAAGCGGGAGAGGATGCCGAGCTGCCGGCCCTGGCGGACTTCGCGGAACCGTCGACGGTGAGCGCCATCGCCATCGATGCGGGACACGGGGGGGCCGACGTGGGAACCCGCGGTCCTGAGGGCACGCTGGAGAAGGACATCACCCTCAGCGTCGCCCGGCGGCTGCAGGCCGCCATCCGGCGACGGCTCGGGCTGCGGGTCGTGCTGACCCGCTCGAGCGACGCCAACGTGACCCTGGACGAGCGCGCGGCCATCGCCAACAACAATCGCGCCGACTTGTTCATCAGCCTTCACGCGAACGCGTCGCTGCGGGAGACCGCGACCGGGGCCGAGGTCTTCCATCTCGGCCCCGTCGAGTACGAGGACCCCGACGACGCGCCGGCCGCCGGCGAACGAGTGCCGGTGGTGGGCGGCGGCTCGCGGGTGCTCGACATCGTGCGGTGGGAACGGGCGCAGATCCGCTTCGTCGACCGGTCCGCCCGCTGGGCGCAGACGCTGGCCGAGGAGCTGCGCACCCGGGTGCCGATGAGCCCACGGGGTGTGCAGCGGGCGCCGCTCCGGGTGCTGGTGGGCGCCAACATGCCCGCGGCCCTCGTGGAGATGGGATTCATCTCGAACCCCGGGCAAGAGGTCCAGCTCGCCTCCCCCGCGTTTCAGGACGCCTTCGTCGACGCGGTGCTGCAGAGCATCATCCGTTTCCGCGACATGGTCGAGCAGGGCTTTCCCGAGGACGATCCGCTCGTCGAGGACGATCCGCTCGCCGAAGACGATCCGCTCGCCGAAGACCCGCCCACCGACGGCTCGGCGGAACCCGGGGGGCCACTGCCGTGAGCGGCCGGACGTGGCTCGCGAGAATCGTCTTCGCGGCTGTTGCGCTCGGCGGGGCCTGGGTGATCTTCGTGGGGCTTCCCGGGTGGTATCCGGCCGAGGGCCCGGTGGTCTCGACCGGCGGCGCAGACCGGTCCCCAACGAGCTCGCAGACGGTCTCGACGCTGTACTTCGTTTCCGGCGACGGCATGCGGCTCGTCGGCGTGCCGCGCCAGTTGGCGCGCCGGACGAACCCCACCGCGCAGGCCCGCGCCATTCTGGAGCAGCAGCTCGCGGACCCGCCGCCGCCGCTGACCTCGCCCATCCCGCCCGGCACCAGCCTGCGGGCGGTCTATCTCACCGGCGACGGCGACGCGTTCGTCGACCTCACCGAAGAGGTCGTCCTCGGCCATTCCGGCGGGTCGCGGGAGGAACTGTTCTCGGTGTACGCCATCGTGAACGCTCTGACCACGAACCTCGCCTCCGTCGACGCCGTGCAGATTCTCGTCGACGGCGTCGAGGTCGACACGCTGGTCGGCCACGTGGACCTGCAGCGCCCGCTGAGACAGAACCTCGACCTGCTGGAAGCGCCCAGCGATGACTGGATGCCGGCCGACGATGCGCCGGCCGAGCCGGATCGTTCGTCATGACCGCAACCGCCCGCAGCGATGCGCGGCCGCCGGACGAGCTCCGGCCCACGCGCCTGATCCCCCACTATCTCGACCACCCCGAGGGGTCGGTCCTCGTCGAGGCCGGACGCACCCGGGTCATCTGCACCGCGAGCGTCGAAGGGAAGGTGCCGGTGTTCCTCCGGGGCGCCGGCAAGGGCTGGGTGACGGCCGAGTACGGGATGCTGCCGCGCGCCACGTCGACGCGCACCTCCCGCGAGGCGAGCCGTGGCCGGCCGAGCGGCCGCACCCAGGAGATTCAACGCCTGATCGGCCGCTCGCTGCGCGCGGTCACGAGCCTCGATGCGCTCGGGGAGCGCACCATCTGGATCGACTGCGACGTCATCCAGGCCGACGGAGGCACCCGCACCGCGTCGATCACGGGAGGCTTCGTGGCGCTCGCCTTCGCGTTGCGTCGGCTGCGCGAGCGCGGCGCGATCGCCCGCATGCCCCTGACCGACCACGTCGCCGCGATCAGCGTCGGGGTCGTCGGCGGCAGCCCCCTCCTCGATCTCGACTACGAGGAGGACGCGAACGCGGAAGTGGACATGAACGTGGTCATGACCGGGGACGGCCGCTTCATCGAAGTGCAGGGAACGGCCGAGGGCGCGCCTTTCTCCCGCACGTCGCACGACGCCCTGCTCGCGTTGGCCGAGACCGGCATCCGACGCCTCGTCGAGATGCAGCGCGACCTGGTCGGAGCCCTGACCGCGTGACCGGCCCCGCGGCGCCGCGGCTGCTCGTGGCCACCACCAACCGCGGCAAGCTCGCCGAGATCCGGGACATCCTCGGCGGTACGTCGACCACGCTGATCACTCTCGACGACCATCCCGGAATCGCGGAGCCGGAGGAAACCGGGACGACGTTCGCAGCCAACGCCCGCCTGAAGGCGCGCTATTACGCAGGGGCGACCCGCGAGCTCACCGTCGCCGAGGATTCCGGACTCGAGATCGACGCGCTCGACGGGGAGCCGGGCGTGCGATCGGCGCGATTCAACGGGGAGTCCTACGCGGACAAGTTCGCGGCGATACGGCGCATGCTCGCCGAACGGGGCGCGGGCGACAGCACCGCCCGCTTCGTGTGCGCGCTCGCCCTCGCGCGCCCCGGCGCCGTCCTCTGGGAGGCCGCCGGCGTCGTCGAGGGCCGCGTGCAACTGCCTCCCCGCGGCGAGGGCGGCTTCGGCTACGACCCCATCTTCCACTACCCCCCCTACGGCCGCACGCTGGCCGAGGTGACCCCGGAAGAAAAGGCCGCCGTCAGTCATCGGGGGCAGGCGTTCCGTCAGCTTCGCCGCCATCTGACCGAGCGTGAGGCAGCTCGATGGTGAAGACCGTGCCGCCGCCCTCCCGGTTGGCGGCCCGCACCGAGCCCTCGTGGAGGCCGATGAGGTGCTTGACGATGGCGAGCCCGAGCCCGGTGCCGCCGGGGTCGCGGGGCCTCGCGACGTCCACCCGATAGAACCGCTCGAAGATCCGGGTCAGGTCCGTATCCGGGATGCCCGGGCCGCGGTCGGCGACGGTGATGCGGACGACGCCGTCCCCGCCGGCGGCGCCGAGATCGATGGTGCTGTCGGCCGGGGCGTAGTTGACGGCGTTCTCGACGAGGTTGCGGATGGCGTCGTGGAGCTTGAGAGGATCGGCCAGGACCGTGCCCGCTTCCGGGGCGACGACGGTCCTGATGTCGAGGTGCTTGCTCTCCGCCAGCGGCGCCAGCTCGCCGGCCACCGAGCCGAGGGCCGCCTCCAGCGCGCACGGGGTCGGCGTCAGCGGCTCCTGGCCCGCGTCGAGGCGGGCCAGCCGCAGCAGATCGCTGACCAGCCGCTCCATCCTCGCGCTGTTCCGGGCGATGATGGCGACGAAGCGGCGCTGCTCGGGACGGTCTTCGTCGGCGAGGGCCTCGACCCCGCCCCGGATCGCCGTGAGCGGCGTCCGCAGCTCGTGAGAGACGTTGGCGACGAAGTCCTGCCGGACCTGATCGGCCCGCCGATACTCGGTGACGTCGTGGAGAACCAGGGCCACCCCCCGCTCGCCGTTGGCGGCGAAGGGCCGGGCGTTGGCGCGAAGCACCTTGGGGGGGTCGGTGTTCAACCGCACCTCGTTCCCCCGTCCGGCATCGCCGGCCACCGCCGCCGCGATGACCCGGGTCACCTCCGGATGCCGGATCAGTTCGACGTGGAAGCGTCCCGTCGGATCGCTGTCGATGCCGAGCATCCGCTGCACCGACTCGTTGGCAATCTGCACCCGGCCCTCGTCGTCGATCACCAGGACGCCTTCGACCATCCCCCCCAGAATGGCGTCGACGCGAGTCTGCTGGCCGGAGAGGTCCTTCACCTGGCGGGCGTGCTCGCGCGCCGTCTGATCGAGCGCGCGCGCCAGCACGCCCAGCTCGTCGTCGCCGTGGTCGAGTCCGACGGGAAAGGGCGTCCCCGCCGTATGACGCCTGGCCATCGCGGTCAACGCCCGGACGCGGCGTTGGAGTCGCATCGAGGCGAACCAGGCGACGGTGAGAGCCGCCCCGAGCGCCGCCAGAAACCCGGCGCCGAGCGCGTAGGCCAGCGGATCGAAGCGGTCATCGACGCCCGCCGGCGGCGCGAACACCGACCCGACGACGAACGCAACCGTGACCAGGGCCGCGGCGGCGACCGCCATCGACGACAGGAACAGACGGGTCGGCAGCCTCACGGGATCTCGAACGAGCAGGCGCGCCGGCGCGACCCGCCGGCGGGCCGTCACGTGCTCTCGACGAACTTGTACCCGAACTGCTTGATGGTCACGATGTGATCGACCAGCGTGGGGAGCTTCTCGCGCAGCCGCCGGATGTGCACGTCGACGGTGCGCGTGCCTCCCGTGTACTGGTACCCCCAGACGTCGGAGAGCAGGAGGTCGCGCGACAGCACCCGCCCGGCGTGCTCGATCAGGTACTTCAGCAGCAGGAACTCCTTGGCCGTCAACCGGACCGGCCGGCCGTCTTCGCTCACCTCGTGTCGATCGAGGTCGACCACCAGCGAGCCGAACCGGAGGATCTTGTCCGGCCCGAAGGGCTGGGTGCGCCGCAGGACGGCCCGGAGACGCGCCACCAGCTCCCGCGGGCTGAACGGCTTGGTCACGTAGTCGTCGGCGCCGAGCTCGAGCCCCTGCACCCGGGCCTCCTCATCCGCCCGCGCCGTCAGCATGATGATCGGCACCGCTGCGGTCTGCGGATCGCTGCGCATCAGCCGGCAGATCTCCAGGCCGCTGAGCCCCGGCAGCATCAGGTCGAGAACCACCAGGTCGGGGCGCTGGCGTATCTGCTCCAGGGCGTCGGTGCCGGTTCCCACGACGCTGGTGTCGTAGCCGGCCCGCGAGAGGTGGTGCTCGACCAGCTCCGCGATGTCCGGATCATCCTCGACGACGAGTATGCGGCTGGGCATCGGCAGATGGCTCTCGGACGATCGACGGCTCGCTCACCGCTCCCGGGGTGACGGCGCATCGGCGCCGCGGGCTCCGCCCTCCCGTCCATGATGGCGGACGTCGCGCCCCGACACGATGAAGATGGCTTCCTCGGCGATGTTGGTGGCGTGGTCGCCGATACGCTCGAGATGCCGCGAGATGAGCAGGAGTTCCAGCGCGGGCTGGGTCACGGCGGCATCGGTGCACATGACCCCGATCAGCTCGCGGAACACGCGGTCCTTGAGACGGTCGACGGAGTCGTCGCGGTCGAGGACATCCTGGGCCAACCGGACGTCCTGCCGGACGAAGGCGTTCAGGGAGTCGCGGAGCATGCCCTGGGCGATGTCGGCCATCCGGGGCACGTCGATCAGGGGCTTGACCGCGGGATGCTCCAGGTAGCGCAGGGTCGCTTCCGCGACGTTGATCGCGAAGTCGCCGATACGCTCCAGATCGCTGTTGATCTTGAAGCCGGACACCACCACCCGCAGGTCCGTCGCCACCGGCTGGTGCAAGGCGAGCAACTGGAAGCACCGCTCGTCGATCTCGATGTGCAACCGGTTGATCGGATCGTCGCCGGTCAGCACCCGCTCGGCCAGCCCGTGATCGCGGTCGACGAGCGACTGCACCGACGCGCGCACCTGCTCCTCGACGGCGCCGGCCATCACCAGCAGCCGCTCCTTGAGGTGGTCGAGGTCGTCCTGTATGTGTGGCATCGACCCCTCGTCCAGCCCGCCAATCGTCGCCGGTGGCGCCGCCCGGCGCCTCAATCGCCCCTAACCGAGCCGCCCGGTGACGTAGTCCTCGGTGAGCTTCCGGGCCGGCGCCGTGAAGATGCGGCTCGTCAGGTCATGCTCCACGAGCTTGCCGAGCCAGAAGAACGCCGTGCCGTCCGAGACGCGGGCGGCCTGCTGCATGTTGTGGGTCACGATGACGATCGTGTAGCGGTTCTTCAACTGATACACCAGCTCCTCGATGCGCTGGGTCGCGATGGGATCGAGCATCGACGCGGGCTCGTCCATCAGCAGAACGTCCGGCTCGACGGCCAGGGCCCGCGCGATGCACAGCCGCTGCTGCTGTCCGACGGAGAGGCCGAGCGCCGACTCCCGGAGCCGGTCCTGCACCTCGTCCCACAGGGCGGCCGTCCTCAGACTGGCCTCGACGCGATCCTCGAGCTCGGCCCGCGATCCGGCGAGACCGTTGATGCGCAGCCCGTAGGCGACGTTCTCGAACACCGACTTGGGAAACGGATTGGACTTCTGGAACACCATGCCGACCCGGCGGCGCACGTCGACCGGGTCCGCTTCCCGCGCATAGATGTCCTGCCCGTCGATGGAGACGGATCCCGTCACCCGGGTCGCGGGAATGAGCTCGTTCATCCGGTTCAACGCCCGGAGAAACGTGCTCTTGCCGCACCCCGAGGGGCCGACGCATGCGGTGACCCGGTGGGCGGGGATGCGCATCGACACGCGGTCGAGGGCCCGCATCTCGCCGTAGAAGCAGCTCAGGTCCCTGACGTCGACCTTCGTCCCCGTATCGACGACCTCGCGCTCGCGGCCGCGCGCCGCGACGTCGGCCAGGGACGGTATCGCCATGGTGCTTGAGGCCATCGTCGAGGAGCCTGCCAGGAGCCCGTGGCGAAAAAGCCGCCGCTGCATCCGACCGGCGGCACGGACGGTCATCCCTGACATCGGTCCCGCAGCCAGGCGGCGAATCCGTTCATCCCGAGCAACAGGACCAGCAACACCATGATACCGGCAGCCGCGTTCTCCAGGAACGCTTCCTGCGGCCGCGACATCCAGTTGAACACCTGCAGCGGCAGCACCGTGAACGGCGACCAGACGCCGTCGGGCGCGAACGGAACATAGGTCAGGGCGCCGATCGCGAGCAGGGGCGCCGTCTCCCCGATCGCCCGCGACAGCGCCAGTATCGTCCCCGTGATCATGCCGGGCAGGGCGACCGGCAGCACCTGGTGCCAGACGGTCTGCCACCTCGTCGCCCCCAGGGCGTACGACGCCTCCCGCAGGGACGGCGGCACCGCCCGGAGCGCTTCGCGGGAGGCCAGGATCACCACCGGCAGCACCAGCAGGGCCAGGGTCGCGGCGCCGGCGAGCACGCTCCGGCCGAACCCCAGCGTGCGTACGAAGAGCCCCAACGCCAGGAGCCCGTAGATCACCGACGGCACCCCCGCGAGATTCGCGATGTTGACCTCGATCAGCCGGGCCCACCACCCGCGGTCGCCGTACTCTTCCAGGTAGACCGCCGCCCCCACCCCCACCGGCACCGCCAGCACCGCGGTCACGGCGACCACCCACAGCGTGCCGGTCAGCGCCGCGAAGATGCCGGCGTTCTCGGCTCGGCGCGACGGCAGGCCCGTCAGGAAGTCCCAGGACAGCCGCCCCAGCCCGTCGCGAAAAATGTCGGCGAGCAGGATCGCGAGCACCAGCAGCCCGATCAGGGTGGCCCCGAGCCCGAGGCCGTGCAGGACCAGGTCGGACAGCCGGCTCCGCAGTCGCCGGCTCACGGGTACGCCTCCCGGTACCGCCCGCGCAGCCAGTTGCTGAGGAAGTTGAGGAAGAAGGTGCCGACGAAGAGCAGCATCCCGACCGCGAAGATCGTCCGGTAGGCGAGGGTCCCGGTGGGGGCGTCGCCGAGGCTGATCTGCACGATGTAGGCGGTCATCGTCTCGATCGGCACCAGCGGATTGAGCGTCAGCCGCGGCTGCTGCCCGGCCGCGATGGCCACGATCATGGTCTCGCCGATGGCCCGCGAGACGGCGAGGACGGCGGCGGCCGAGATCCCCGACCAGGCGGCGGGGAGCACCACGCCGAGCGTGGTCTGCATGCGCGTGGCCCCCAGCGCCCGCGACGCGTCCCGGAGGCCTCGCGGCACCCCCTGCAGGGCGTCTTCCGACAGGGAGGACACCAGCGGCAGGATCATGACGCCCATCACCAGGCCGGGGCTGAGCGCATTGAACCCGGACAGGCCCGGGATCCACTGCTGCAGGAACGGGGTGACGGCGAGCAGGGCGAAGTAGCCGTACACGACGGTCGGCAGGCCCGCGAGGACTTCCAGCACCGGCTTGACGCTCCGGCGCACCCTCGGCGGAGCGTACTCGCTGAGGTAGATCGCGGTGAGAAGCCCGGCCGGAAGCGCCACCGCGAGGGCGATAGCCGACACCAGCAGCGTGCCCGACACCAGCGGCAGCACGCCGAAGGACTCCTGGAAGAACAGGGGCGTCCACACCGTGCCGAACAGGAACTCGAAGGGCGACACCTCGCGAAAAAACCGAAAGGTCTCGATGGACAGGATCGACAGGATGCCGACGGTGACGAGGACCGACGCCCCCGCGCAGGCGCGGAGCGCCCACTCGATGACGCCCTCGATGCGGTCCTGTCGTGTCCGCGCCATGGTTCAGTTCCTGGGGAGGCGGTTCCGGCGACGCGACCACCCGACCCGCGGTCGCGTCGGGAGTTCGATGACGCGGACTCCTGCGACGTCCGCCTGGTCGTTCGGCGACGCGCGGGCGGGTCAGCAGTATCCGGGTCGGCTCAGCAACGCTTCCAGCGACGCGACATCGCCGCCGCCCCCGCCCGGACCGCAGTACATCGTGCCGACGACCCGGTCCTCCAGCCGGCGCTGCACGAGGGCGTACTCCCGAGCCGTCAGGGACACGTAACCCACCTCCCTCACGAGTTCCGCGCCTTCCGACAGGAAGTAGCGGACGAAACCGGCGACTTCGGGCCGATCGAGGGCGGCCGGGTTGACATAGAGGAAGACCGGCCGTGAAAGCGGCCGATAGGTGCCGTCGCGCACCGTGTCGGGTGACGGGCGAACCGCGCCGGCGCCGTTGGTGTCGTCCTCGTCATCGATGGCCGACAACCCGAGCCGATCCCGGTTCTCTTCGTAGTGGGCGTAGCCGAAGAACCCCAGCGCCAACTCGTCGTTGGACACTCCCTGGACGAGCACGTTGTCGTCCTCGCTCGAGGTGAAGTCGCCCCGCCCCGCCCCCGGCTCGCCGACGATGGCGCGGGTGAAGTAGTCGAACGTGCCGGAGTCGACGCCGGGGCCGAACAGGTGCAGCTCGCGATCCGGCCACTCGGGCCGGACCTGGTTCCAGCGGGTCACGGTCCCCTGCGCAGCCGGTTCCCACATCCGCCTCAAGTCGTCCGGCGTGAGGGTCTCGACCCAGTCGTTGTCCGCGTGCACCACGACGGCGATGCCGTCGTACGCGATGGGCAGCTCGACGAACTCGATCCCGGCCGCCGCGCACGCCTCCATCTCGGGGGGCCGGATGGGGCGGGAGGCGCTCGAGACGTCGGTCTCCCCCGCGCAGAACTTCTCGAAGCCTCCGCCGGTGCCCGACACGCCGACCGTCACCCGAGCCTCCGGGTCCACCCCCCGGTACTCCTCCGCCACCGCCTCGGCAATCGGGAACACGGTGCTCGAGCCGTCCACGGTGACGACCGGCGCGCCGTCGCTCCATCCGCGACACGCGGCCGCCCCCGCGAGCGCGGCGACGATGCCGCAGCCTGCGAGCGACAGGGCCGGGAGCAGCCGCGACGGATGCGCCACACGACAACCGGCAACGCCTGCCATCTCCGTACACTAGCGCGAGTCAGGCCCGGCGCTGTTAAGGAAATGTAAATTCCGGTCGCCGGACGGTCGCCCTGCCCCGGCCGCGCCGCCCTGATCCGGCCGCGCCGCCCAAATTAACGCCGATGTAATGCTCTCGTCATCCATCTGTCACAGACGGCCTATAGCGTTACACGCATGACGATTGACCGATACGACCTTCCCGACGCCCTCTTGCCGCCCGGCGGGCGGGACACGGCGCGTGGAACACGGTTCCTCATCTGGTTGGCGGCGGCCCTGCTCGCAGGCGCCGTCCCCGCCGCGGCGCAGGACACGGGGCGGGTGGCCGGCGTGGTCATCGACCAGACCAACGCAATCACCCTGCCCGGCGTGCCGGTCGAAGCCGTCGGCACCACCTTCGTCGCCTACACCGACCTCGACGGCCGCTACGACCTCGAGCTGCCGGTCGGCGAACACCAGCTCCGGATCTCGCTCGGCGGGTACGCCGCGCAGCTCGTCGACATCGAGATCGTCGACGGGGCGGTCACGGAGGTTCAGGTCTCGCTGGCGACCAATGTCTTCGCGGAAGAGGTGGCGGTCGTCGCCGCGACCCTCGAGGCGCAGAGCTCGACCGCGTCGGCGCAGATGATGCTGCGGATGCGCGCGCCCGCCGTGCAGGACAACATCGGCGGGTCGGAGATGCGCTCGAACAACGACTCGGACGCGGCCGACGCCATGAGCCGGGTGACCGGGGTCTCGGTGGTCGACAGCCAGTCGGTCTTCGTGCGGGGCCTGGGCGAGCGCTACAGCAACACGACCCTCAACGGCGCGACCCTGCCCACCACCGAGCCCGACCGCCGCGTGGTGCCGCTCGACCTGTTCCCGACCGGCCTCATCGACAGCGTCCAGGTCAGCAAGACCTACACCCCCGACAAGCCGTCGCAGTTCGCGGGCGGGCTCGTCGAGATCATCCCGCTCAAGCTCCCCGCCGAGACCGCCTACGAGTTCTCGCTGGGCGGCGCCCACAACTCCATCACCACCGGCAGGAGCGGCCTCGGCTACCCCGGGGGCAGCCCCTGGAGCGGGTTCGACGACGGCAGCCGCGCGCTTCCCGCCGGCTTCCCCGACCGCAAGGTCATCCGCGGCGGCCGGTTCACGAGCGACGAGCTCGGGTTCCTCCGCAGCGACCTCGAGCGGCTGGGCGAGTCGTTCAGCAACGTCTGGGATCCGGTGCGGCGGGACCAGCCGATGAACCAGTCGTACAGCGGGCTGTTCGGCGGCCGGTTCGGCAAGCTCGGGGTGGTGGCCACCCTCCGGCACTCGCAGAACTCGCAGATCACCAACGAGGAGCGCACGTTCTACAAGATCGGCGCCGGCGGCGCCGTCGAGCGGTTCAACGGGCCCTACGACTTCGACGAGACCCAGTTCAAATCGACGCTGGGCGGCGTCGGCAACCTCGCCTATCAGTTCAACCCGAACCACCGGCTGTCGCTCGACAATTTCTACACGCATGTCGGCACCGACGAGACCCGCATCTTCGAGGGATTCAACAGCGACGCCGACAACGACATCCGCAACCAGCGGCTCTTCTTCGTCGAGGAGCAGATTCGCGCGCACCACGTGGGCGGCGACCACCTGTTCCCCAACGCCTCGAACAGCCGGCTCGACTGGAAGATCGCCTTCTCGCAGGCGGACCGGGCCGAGCCCGACCTGCGCGAGGTGCTCTACGAGTTCGACCCCGCGCGCGAGGCCTTCGTGCTCGCCGACGAGTCCCAGAGCGGACTGCGCCAGTTCAACGACCTCGTGGACGACAGCCTGGAGTTCAGCGCGAACTGGGCGACGCTGGTGGAGAACTGGGCGGGCCTCCCGACCCAGTTCAAGTTCGGGGCCAGCTACATCGACCGCACCCGCGACTTCCTCTCCCGCCGGCTCCGGTTCGTCCCCACCAGCACGCGCGGCCTCGACCTCTCGCGGCCGGCCGAGGAGCTGTTCACGTCGAGCTTCATCGGCCCGAACTTCCAGCTCAAGGAAGAGACGCGGCCGACCGACCGGTACGACGCGGCCCAGGAGACCCTGTCGGCCTACGGCATGGTCGACGTGCCCCTGGCGGTGCGCCTCCGCCTCGTAGCGGGGGCCCGCGTCGAGAACTTCCGGCAGCAGGTGGACACCTTCGACCCCTTTGCGCGCGCCGTCTTCGGCACCACCGACGTCATCCGCGCCGACCTCGACGAGACCGACATCTTCCCCGCCGTCAACCTCGTGTACTCGGTGCAGAACAACCAGAACCTCCGGATGGGGTTCAGCCAGACCGTCAACCGTCCCGAGTTTCGGGAACTCGCACCGTTCGAGTTCACCGATGTGGTCGGCGGCCGGGCCACCGTCGGCAACCCCGAACTGCAACAGTCGCTGATTCAGAACATCGACGTACGCTGGGAGCTCTTCCCCGGAGCCGGGGCGGAAGTGGTCGCGGCCAGCTTCTTCTACAAGAACTTCGACAGCCCCATCGAGCGGATCGTCGAGCCGACGGCCCAGCTCCGGACCTCGTTCACCAACGCCGACTCGGCCCGCAACGCCGGCTTCGAGATCGAGGGCCGCAAGGCGCTCGGCGAGTACCTGTTCCTCGGCGTCAACTACACCTACGTCGACTCCGAGGTGACCCTCGACAACGACGCGCGCCAAGTGCAGACGTCGCTGGTGCGCCCCCTCGCCGGCACCTCGAAGAACCTCTTCAACACCATGATCGAGGCGAGCCACGCCGGTTATTCGGGCCGCCTGCTGCTCAGTTTCTTCGACGACCGCATCAGCGACGTCGGCTCGCTGGGCCTCCCCGACATCATCCAGGACGGACGGAGCTCGCTCGACTTCGTCTTCGCCAAGCGCTTCCGCCAGGTCAGCTTCCGATTCGCGATCTCGAACCTGACCGACGCGCCGTACGTCTTCCGGCAGGGCGGACTGGACCAGCGGGTCTACAAGCTCGGCCGCACCATGGCGTTCGGCCTGTCGGTGCATCCATAGCTGCGTTCATCACCGGACGCGAGAAAGCCGGAGATTCGAATCATCCAAGACCAGGACAGACGAAGCATGTTGACCACCACGCGCAGAACGACCATGGGCGGCGCCGCGGCGGCGCTGCTGCTCGCCGGCGCCGGCATCCTGCTGACCGGGGCCCCGGCCCTCACCCAGTCGACCACCAACTGCCGGAACATCGACGGGATCGACAAGACGGTCTGCGTCGTCCAGGGACGCATCACCGGCGACACGACCTGGAGCAGCAGCATCTACTGGGTGCTGCGGGGCGCCGTCTTCGTCGAGGCGCCGGCCCGCCTCACCATCGACGCGGGCGCCGAGATCTTCGGCGAGTTCGCGACCAACGGCACCCTCGTGATCGCCCGCGGCGCCCAGATCCTGGCCAACGGCACGGCCGACGCCCCCATCGTGTTCTCCAGCGACCAGCCCATCGGTGAGCGGGGGCGCGCCGACTGGGGCGGACTCATCATCAACGGCCGCGCGCCCATCAACGTGCCCGGCGGCGAGGCCGTCGGCGAGGGCGACACCGGCACATACGGCGGCAGCGACCCCGCGGACGACAGCGGGCACCTGCGGTACGTCCGGGTGGAGTTCGCGGGCACCGAGTTCAGCCCCGACAACGAGCTGAACGGCATCGCCTTCCAGGGCGTCGGCCACAATACCGAGGTCGACCACGTGATGGTCAAGTACAACAAGGACGACGGCCTCGAGTTCTTCGGCGGCACGGTCGAGGTGAAACACATCGTGCTGCAGGGCATCGCCGACGACAGCGTCGACTGGACCGACGGGTGGGCCGGCAAGGGGCAGTTCATCATCGTCATGCAGAGCGGCGACGACGCCGACCAGGGCATCGAGGGCGACAACAACGGCGACAACAACAACCTGACGCCGCGCTCCAACCCGACCCTCTACAACCTGACCCTGGTCGGCGACCCCGACACCGACGAGGGCAGCGAGAGCGACACCGGCATGCTGCTGCGCGAGGGCACCTCCGCCACCATCCGGAACTTCATCGTCCTCGGATTCAAGGAGGCTTCCATCGACATCGACCACACCGCGACGTACGACCAGGTCGACAACGGGAGCCTCACCCTCGGGAGCGGCATCATCCACGGCAACTGCGTGGTGAACCGGTGCGAGAATCAGTTCCGGCCCGACAGCGACGACGGGAGAAGGACGGACGCGGGAAAGACGGCGACCATGGACATCGTCACCCGCAGCCCCAACGTGTCGTTCGTCGACCCGATGCTCGCGAATCCCTACGACATGTCGAACCCCGACTACCGGCCGGCCGCGATGTCGCCGGCCCTGAACGGAATGGTGGCGCCGAGCATGCCTCCCATGAACGACACCTTCATCGAGACCGCCGACTTCATCGGCGCGGTCGGACCGTCCGGGAGCGGGAAGGACACCTGGTGGCTGGGGTGGACCGACTTCGCGACCAACTGAAGGCGTTGGTTCACACCCCGCGCCGCGACAGTTCCCGTCGCCCGGCGGGAGCCGTCGCGTTCGCGCTCCTCATCATCATGAGCCTCACGGGATGCGGCGCGCCGCCGCCGCTCGCCAACACCCAACCGTCCCCGGAAGCGCTGGCGGCGGCGGTGCTCGACGCCCTCGCCGACAACGACACCGACCGTCTCGCCGCCCTCGCTCTCAACGGCCGGGAGTTCCGGGACGTCGTCTGGCCCCAGCTCCCTTCGAGCCGGCCCGAGCGCGGCGTCCCCGTCGCGTACGCGTGGGCCGACCTGCACCAGAAGAGCTCGAACGCCCTGCGCCGGCTCGTCAGCCAATGGGGAGGACGCCGTTTCACGCTGCTCGACGTCGCCTACGACGGCGAGACGACCGACTACGGCCCCTACCTCGTGCATCGGGAGACGCGCCTGCGACTGCTCGACGAGACCGGCCGCGAAGTCGAGGCGCACTTCTACGGATCGACCCTGGTGCGCGGGCAAGAGCACAAGGTCTTCAGCTACGTCGTCGACTGACGGCGCTCGCGGGCGCCGGGCGCCGACCGGGGAGGCGGCCGCGGGACGGCGCGGAGGCCGGGCAGCGGTGCGCACGGTCGCGCCGCGACGGTTTAGGGGCTATAGTCGCTTCGACGGCGCTCGAGGCGGCGCTCCCCCCCCACTCGCCGGAACGCTCCGACGCGGCTGCCGGTTCCCGCGCCGGCTTCACGCCGACGGCTCGGCCGCAAAGGAAAGGACGGCGCCATGGCACCGCGACGGGACTTCCGGCACACGAAGATCCTGTGCACGCTGGGCCCTTCGAGCTCCTCGCCGAAGGAGATCGAACGGCTCGCCCGGGCCGGCATGAACATCGCCCGCCTCAACATGTCGCACGGCAGCCACGCCAGCCACGGGCAGGTGATCGGGACCGTCAAGGGCCTCAACGAACGTCTGAACCACCCCATCGCCCTGCTCGTCGATCTGCAGGGGCCGGCCATCCGCACCGGTGACCGCCTCGGGCACCTGTCCCTCGAGGTCGGCCAGGAGTTCAACGTCACCGTCGGGCCGACCGAGGACCCCGAGGAGAGGAGCATCCACGTCGACTACCGGGACATGGTGCACCAGTTGAAGGCGGGCGACCGCATCACCGTCGACAACGGGCTCATCAACCTGGAGGTGCTGGAGACCCGCGAGCACGATCTGCGCTGCCGGGTGCTCGACGGCGGGGTGCTCGGATCGCGCAAGCACATCAACCTGCCCGGCGTGCGCATCAACCTGCCGTCGATCACCGAGCAGGACGTGGCTGACATCCGCTTCGCGGTGGAGCACGACGTCGACTTCCTCGCGGTTTCGTTCGTGCGAAGCGCCGACGCGGTGCGCGATGCGCGGCGCATCCTCGCGGAGGCCGGCGGCCACCACATCCGGATAGTCGCCAAGATCGAGAACCAGGAGGGCCTCGACAACCTCGACGAGATCATCGAGGCGGCCGACGGCGTCATGGTGGCGCGCGGTGACCTGGGGGTCGAGGTGGAGTTCGAGATGCTCCCCGTGGCCCAGCGCGACATGGTGCGGCGCTGCGCCGTCGCCGGCAAGCCGGTGATCGTCGCGACCCACCTGCTGGAATCGATGATCGACAACCCCATGCCGACCCGGGCCGAGGTGACCGACGTCGCCAACGCGGTGTACGAGCAGGTCGACGCGGTGATGCTGAGCGGAGAATCCGCCACCGGGAAGTATCCCGTGCGCTGCGTCTCGGTGCTCGACCGCATCGCCAGGCGCATCGAGAAGGAGCAGGGGCTCGGGCTCCACCGCGACCGCGAGCCGCAGACCATCCGCGAGCAGCTCGCCCGCAGCGCCTGCCTCCTCGCCGATTCGCTCGGCTCGCGGGCCATCGTCGTCATCACGATGCGGGGCCTGCTGGGGCATCTCGTCAGCAGCTTCCGCCCCCGCGGCGCCATCATCTACGCCTTCACGACCACCGAGGTCGTGCGCCGGCGGCTCTGGCTGTCGCGGTCCATCGTGCCGTTCATGATCGATGTGTCGGGAGACCCCGATCAGACGGTGGTCCGCGCCCTCGAACGCCTGCAGAAGCACGACCGGCTGGTGAGCGGCGAGCCGGTGGTGATCGTGGCGAACGTGGCCACGCGTCACGGCTACGTGAACGCCATCCAGGTCCGTACGATGGAGTGAGCGCGCGAGACGCCGGGGCTCAGAACATCTGCAGCGTGACGACGGTGAGCAGGGCGGGAATCGCGAAGAACACCGCGAGGACGTAGGCCAGCGCGAGCCCCTTGCGTTCCGCGCCGAGATCCGCGATCCAGCCGGCGCCGCGGAGCGGCAACTCGCGCAGCCAGGGCAGGCCGTACACGACGGCCACCGCGAACGCGTTGAAGAGCAGGTGAGCCAGGGCAATCTGAAGCGCCGGCTCGCGGTTGCCGCCCGTGACCGCGGTCGCCGCCATCAGCGCCGTGATCGTCGTGCCGATGTTGGCGCCGAGGGTGAACGGATAGACCTCACGCAGAGCGAACACCCCACCCGCGGCGAGCGGCACCATCAGGCTCGTGGTGGTCGACGAAGACTGCACGAGCACCGTCACCACCGTCCCGGACAGAATGCCGGCGCCCGCGCCCCGACCGATCGCCCCGTGCAGCAGCCGCCGTGCGTTGCCCACCATGACCGTCTTCAGCGCCCGGCCCAGGTACGTGATGGACACCAGAATCAGCAGGACGCCGAGCCCGATCAGCAGGACGCCGCCCCAACGCCCCGGCAACGGCTCCACGAGCGCGGCGGCCAGCGACCGCCCCGGCCGCACCGCCCGGCCGAGCACGTCCCAGCCCCCGGTCGAGTAGGAACCCGCCGACACGAAAGTGGTCAGCAGCGCCGAGCTGGCCCGCTCGATGAGCCCGAAGGCGACCTCGATGGGCAGGAAGATGACGATGCCGAGCAGGTTGAACCAGTCGTGCACGGTCGCCGCCGCGAACGCCCGCTTGAACTCGTCGGCGCGGCCGATGTGGCCGAGGCTGACCAGGGTGTTGGTGACGGTGGTGCCCATGTTGGCGCCCATGACCATCGGAATCGCGACCCCCACCGGCAGCCCTCCCGCCACGAGGCCGACGATGATCGAGGTCACGGTGCTCGACGACTGGACGAGGGCGGTGGCGAGGGTGCCGAGGAGGACCCCGACGAACGGGTTCGTCGCGAAGGCGAAGAGCCGCTCGGCGCCGGCCCGCCCCCCGACCGCGAGGCCGAAACCATCGCCCACCACCCCCACCGCGACGAGGAGCAGATAGACCATGACGACGACGACGCCCCACGCCGCGGCCGGGCGGGGGGCGGGGCGGTCGGCTTCCGTGCCCGGGTTCTCAGCCATCCACCATCCTTCGCGACAACGCGACCCTGCGGTCGCGGCGGAACCTCGCGGTACGGCTCGCGGTACGGCGCGGCCTTGCCGTCGCGGCGGAATGTCGCGGGCGCGGAACCTGCGCCGCGTTGCCGGCAGACTGCGAGGGCCGGCGACATGGTACCCGGCTTTCGCCGGCAGGGCCCGCGGAACTCGCGTTTTCGCCGGGAGAGCGCCGATTCGACGTGCGTCACGCGTTCGACATAGCCGGGAAACAGGCTCTGGTGGGCGTGAGAGGCGTTCGAAGGGGTGGAAGCCCGGTCGCAGTCGGCCGGGGCGGCGCGTCGCGGCCGAGGCGATCGGCACGTTCGCCCGGGTCTTCGCCGGGAGGACGGGCGCCATCGTCGTGGACGGACTCACCGGCGGCGAGGTCACCCGCCTCGGCGTCGCCCTCGCATTCGGCCTCGTCGTCATGACGATGACCCACGCAATCGGCGACGTCTACTTCCGCCATCTGCGGATCCACCCCACCGCTACCGCCACCGCCACCTTCCGGGGCGCCGTGCTCGCCGTCGGGGCCTCCCGGGGTCTCCGCGGCTGCCCCCCGCCATTGGACGCGCCCGTGTGGAGCGGGGGATAATGGCCTGGAGGCCGGCCGGACGTCGGGTGTCCCGCCGGCCGGCGCGCCGTTCGCGCCGCCGCCGCCCGGACGACGGGCCGACGGCCGCCCGCGGCTCCGGGCGACCCGCGGACGGCGATTCCCCGCGAGGAAACCGGCATGTCGCAATCACACCAGATGAAGAAACGCCTGCGGAGCCTGGAAAAGCATCTCTCCGAGGAGAACCCGATCCTGCTGCAGACCGTCGCGAGCTTCCGCAAGCTCGACCGGGTCTGCTACCGCCTCGGCCTCCTCGGACCGGAGGAGTCGTTCGCTACCCGCATCTCCTGGTGGCCGATGATCTCGCTGCTCGGGACCTACTCGTCGGGCAAGTCCACGTTCATCAACCACTACATCGGGCAGGCGCTGCAGCTCACCGGGAACCAGGCCGTCGACGACCGCTTCACGGTCATCTGCTACACGCACGGAGACGAGGCCCGGGTGCTGCCGGGTCTTTCCCTCGACGCCGACCCCCGCTTCCCGTTCTTCCGGCTGAGCCGCTCGATCGAGGAGCTGGCGACCGGCGAGGGCCGCCGCATCGACGCCTACCTGCAACTGAAGACCTGCGGCGGCGCCAAGGTCCGGGGCAAGATCATCATCGACTCGCCCGGCTTCGACGCCGACGCGCAGCGCACGTCCATCCTCCGCATCACGGACCACATCATCGACCTCTCCGACCTCGTGCTGGTGTTCTTCGACGCCCGTCATCCCGAGGCCGGCACCATGCGCGACACCCTCGACCACCTCGTCGGCCAGACCATCAGCCGGCCCGACTCCAGTAAGTTCCTGTACGTGCTGAATCAGATCGACACCACCGCGCGCGAGGACAACCCGGAGGACGTCATCGCCTCGTGGCAGCGCGCCCTCGCCCAGAAGGGGCTGACCGCCGGGCGCTTCTACCGCATCTACAACCCCGACGCCGCCGTCGCCATCGAAGACGACACGCTGCGTCAGCGGTTCGAAGCGAAACGCGACGTGGACATGAAGGAGATTCACGACCGCATGGAGCAGGTGGGCATCGACCGCGCCTACCGGGTCGTCGGCGCCCTCGAGCAGACCGCGCGCGACATCCAGGACCTCTTCGTGCCGAAGCTAGAGGCGCTGCTGGCCGAGTGGCGGAGCGGGACCCTCCGGCTCGACGCCGTCGTCTTCGGCCTCCTCGGCGTCCTCGTCGGCGGCTGGACGCTGTGGACGGGCGAGTGGGACGGCCTGAGCTTCTCGCACCCCGCGTGGGCGGCGCTTCTCGACCTGGACCCGCTGTGGCAGCTCGTGCTGCTCGCGGCGGCGCTGGCGGCGGGAGGCTACGTCCACGCCAGGCTCCGCGGCCGGGCGGCGCGGGCGGTGCTCGCGAGGCTGGCCAGGCAACCGCGGGACGACCACGGCACCCACTTCGCCGACAGCCTGCCCCGCGCCTTCCGCAACAGCGCTCGGGGCTGGCGCAGTATCTTCTGGCGCCGGCCCGTCGGCTGGGAGGGCCGCGCCCGGCGCCGCGTCGCCGACGTGCTGTCGGAAGCCAACGCGTACGTCCAGCTCCTCAACGACCGCTATACCGACCCCTCCGGCGGCGGGGCCTCGTAAAGGCTCAGGTCCGCCGGGCGGATGATCGACGGTCGCGCGACCCGCCGGGCCGCGGGGCCGGGTAGCGGCGCGCCGGCCCGTCAGGGCGCCGGAAAACGCGCGATGCGATCGGCGCCGGCGATGCCGCCGACCCAGATCTCGTCACCGACCTGCAGGCCGACCGTCCCCAGGATGAGGTGCTCGTTCGACGGATAGCGGACGATCTCCTCCGCCGTCAGGGCGTCGGGGTCGACCCGCGCCACCCGCGACGTCACCCCGTCGCAACGGCCTTGGCCCAGACACTCGAAGATGGACTCGGGCGCGTCTCCGAGATGGCCGGCGGCGAGCAGCGAGCCGTCGGGCGCCCAGCGGACGTTGTCGACGTGGAAGCCCACCTCGACCGCGTCCTGACGGACCGTCGCCTCGCCGCGCGACACCCTGATCAGCGACCGGGTGCCCCAGCCGCCGATGTACAGCCATCGTCCGTCCGGCGAGGCGACGATGCCGTTGGGTCCGTTCGTCTCGGTGCCCGGCACCTCGGCCCAGCCCGCGCCCGGGCCCCACTCCCACACCCGGCCCTCGGGAAGGGCGAAGTGGGTCGCCGCGAACCCGCCGCCGGGCAGCGCCGCCACCGAGTTGAACGTGACCCCCTCGGGCGCCTCGGCGCAGCCGGTCCACGTCAGGACCGGGCGCTGTCCCCGGGCGTCGAGATCGAAGACCTCGATGGCCTCGCGCGCCCCGTGCCGCACCACGTAGAGGGTGTGGCGGCCGTCCGGCCCCGGTCGCAGGTTGAGACCGTGGGGACGGAAGCCGTCGGTGAGGGGACCGCCGCAGTCACCGAACGCGGGGTCGGGCCGGGAACTGAACGACGAGACGGGGAACAGCACCGTCGACTGGTGGTTCCGGCTGTCGGTCGCATAGAGGTAGCCGTCGTCCTCCATGCCCGCCACGATGACCCAGGGCGAATCGGGCACCGCGACGAGATCCTCCGGGCTCACCGGACCGCAGACGAACTCGACCTCGCCGTCGGGCAGGCACTGCGCCGCGCCCGAGCCGACCCCCGCGGCCAGACAGAGGCCCGTCACCACGACCGTTGCCAACGACCTTGCTCGCATCTCTCTGCTCCTGTCACGAATCGACCCGGAACGGTCTACGCTATCCGCCCGGGGATTCGACCGATTCTACTCCGCCGGCCGGGACCGGCTCTCGACACGCTCGACACCATGCCTGTCGCCGACGCGACGACCGGGACCACCGAAGCGGCGCGGGGCTTCATTCTGCAGGCCACCTACCGCATCCTCGACGGAACGCCGGTCGTGCACCTCTACGGGGTCCTGGAACGGGGCGGCACGTTCCTCGTGCGCGACCGCCGGGAGACCCCGCACTTCTACATCCGCCGGGACGACGCCGCCCGCGCCCGGGAGCTCGGCGCCGCGCGACAGCACGGCGCGGCGCGGCAGACCTTCGACGGCGAGCCCGTCGTGCGGGTGGAGGTCGCCGTCCCTCCGGACACACCGCCCCTCCGCGACCGCCTGCACGAGCAGGGCATCCGCACGTTCGAGGCCGACGTCCGCTTCGCCGTCCGCTACCTCATCGACCGCGGCGTCCGCGGCGGCTGCGAGATCGCCGGCGCCTCGACGCCCGGCGCGCGCATCACCCGCGTGTTCGACGACCCCGAGCTGCGCCCGGCCGACGTGCAGGTGACGCCGTCGGTGTTGTCCCTCGACATCGAGACCGACCCCGCCGGCCGGCGCCTCCTCGCCGTCGCGCTCTACGGCCAGGGCGCCGACGAGGTCTACATCGTCGACCCCGCCGGCCGCGTCCTCCCCGACCGCGCCGTCGGCTGCGCGAGCGAGCGGGAGGCCCTCGACGCCTTCGCCGCCCGCGTCCGAGCGCTGGACCCGGACGTGCTGACCGGCTGGAACATGGTCGACTTCGACCTCAAGGTGCTCGGCCGTGTCGCCGAGCGCACGGGCACGCCGCTCGACCTCGGCCGCGACGCCGGGCCGCTGCGCCTGCGGCCGCCGCGGGGCTGGTTCGGCAGCGGCGAGGCGTCGATCCCCGGGCGACTCGTCCTCGACGGCATGGACCTGGTGCGCGGCGCCTTCCTGCGCTTCGACGACTACACGCTGGACCGCGTGGCGCGTGAGGTGCTCGGCGAGGGCAAGGCGGCCCTCGAACGCGCCGGCGAGGGCAAGGCGGCCCTCGAACGCGCCGGCGAGGGCAAGGCGGCCCTCGAACGCGCCGGCGAGGGCAAGGCGGCCCTCGAACGCGCCGGCGAGGCCGGCGGCAACCGGGCGCACGAGATCCAGGCGCGCTTTCGCGACGACCTCGACGCCTTCGCGAACTACGCCCGCACCGACGCCCGCCTCGCCCTGCAGATCGTCCGGAAGCTCGACCTCGTGACCCTGGCGATGGCCCGCAGCCGCCTCACCGGCATGACCCCCGACCGCGTCTCGGCCAGCATCGCCTCGTTCGACTTCCTCTACCTCGCGGCCCTCGGCCGGCGGGGCGTCGTGGCCCCCACCGTGCGGTCGGACGACGCGCGGGTGTCGCGCCACCAGGCCGGCGGCGACGTCTTCGAGCCGGTCACCGGCATCCACGAGAACGTCTGGGTGTTCGACTTCAAGAGCCTGTACCCCAGCGTCATCCGCACCTTCAACATCGATCCCCTCGGCCATGTGGCGAATCCCGCGCCCGGAGACGCGGTGGTGCGACTGGACGACGCGGCGTTCCGACGCGGCGACGCCATCCTTCCGGCGATGCTGGACGAGCTGTTCCCGCAGCGCGAGGCGGCCAGGCGCGCCGGCGACGCCGTCGCCTCGCAGGCCATCAAGATCCTGATGAACTCGTTCTACGGCGTGCTCGGCACTCCCGCCTGCCGCTTCCACAACGTCGCCGTCGCCAACGCCGTCACCGGCATGGGTCGCCGCCTCCTGCGATGGTCGAAGCGCTGGTTCGAGGAACGCGGCTTCGACGTGCTCTACGGCGACACCGACAGCCTGTTCGTCCGTTCCGGTCTGCCCGTGGACGAGGCCAGGGACGCCGGTCCGCAACTGGCACGGGCGCTGAACGAGGCGGTCGCCGCCCATGTCTCGACCGAGTGGCGGGTGACCAGCCGCCTGGACCTCGAGTTCGAGAAGCTGTACCTGAAGCTCGTCCTGCCGTCTGTCCGCCGCGGCCGCGGGGGGGCGCGCAAGCGCTACGCCGGGCTCGTCGAGGGCCGCCGCGAGGTCGAGTTCGTGGGCATGGAGGTGGTGCGCCGCGACTGGACGACGCTCGCCAAGGACGTGCAGCGCGAGCTCTATGCGCGGCTCTTCGCCGGCCAGCCGGTGGACGGCTATCTCGCGGAGACCGTGGCCGCCCTGAGGCGGGGCGAGCTCGACGACAAGCTCGTCTACCGCAAGGGTCTGCGGAAGCGCCCCGCCGCGTACACCGCGAGCACGCCCCCGCACGTCGCCGCCGCCCGCAAGTCGCGGCGCCCGGGCCGCATCGTCGCCTATCTGATGACCGTCGCCGGCCCCGAGCCCCTCGACGCGCTGGCCAACGCGCCCGACCGCGAGCACTACGTGGACAAGCAGGTCAGGCCGGTCGCCGAGCCCGTGCTGGCCGCCCTCGGCCTCGACTTCGACCGCGTGGTGGGCGACGACGCGCAACTGTCGCTGTTCTGACTCGTGGTCGTCATCGAGAAACCGGGGAGTTGGGCCAAGTCCACGAGAGCAAGCGCAAGGGCAGTATCGACACCGACTTCCCCGCGGCGAGCAAGCTCGTCAAGCCCCAGACCTTGGCACGCTCAAGGTCTGACTTCGTCGCGAGAGCCTCCGGACCTTCCTCCAGTTGGCCATGTCGCTCGCGCATGTCGGTTCCGACTCCGTCGGGATGCAGAGTCACCATCGGATCAGAACCCCTGGTCGATCGGTCGGCAGGCATGGTCGCCGCAGACGTAGGTGATTCGATAACGGCCAGGAGCTCCGAACCGCCGGAGCCCGACGACAGCGCGACCGCGTCGGCATCGAGCCGATTCCCAGTACTGACCCGACACGCCCGGGCACCGTACCTGGACGTCCATTCCCCGGCCGACCGCCACTCACCGCCTCGGTTCGTCGAACGCCCCGTCACGGCCAGAAGCCCCTCACCGCCCGGCCGCTGCCCGCCACGTCGGCTCGTCGAGCGCGCCCGTCTCGGCCAGGAGGCCGTCGAGCCGCCGGCTCAACCGCTGGAAGAGGGCGGCGACCTCGGGGTCGGCCCGCTGCGCGATCTGCCGGTCGATGGTCCCCGCCTGGGTCTCGAGGCGGATGCCGCCGAGCAGGTTGCGCATCTCGCCGGGATCGGTCTCCAAATCGTAGAGCTCGTAGCGGTCCCACACGCCGTGGAACCGCATGAGCTTGTAGCGGTCGCCCCGCACCCCGAGGACGGTCGGCGTCTGGGGGAACGCCCGCTCCCAGAAGTACTCGTAGAGGAAGGCGTCGCGCCAGCCCGCCGCCTCGCCCGTCAGCAGGCCCAGGAACGACCGGCCGTGCATGGTGTCGGGGACCGGCGCCCCGCCCGCCTCGAGCAGGGTGGGGGCGACGTCGATGTTCAACACCATCTCGGACCGCCGCCGCCCGCCCGCGAAGAGCTCGGGACAATGCACGATCAGGGGCACCCGGATGGACGCCTCGTACATCGTGCGCTTGTCGATCAGGCCGTGCTCGCCGAACTGGAAGCCGTTGTCGGACATGAACACGAGCAGCGTCGAGTCGAGCAGGCCCAGATCGTCGAGGGTCGCCACCACCCGGCCCACGCTGTCGTCGACGGCCATCAACGCCTCGGCGTACTCCTGCACGAACCGGTCGAAGCCGGTCCGGCCGTCGTACATCCCGTCGACCCCGTGCCAGCTCCTGCGCTGGGCCCGCACCCAGTCCGGCTTCCCGCGGTAGTTGGCCTCGGTGTCGGCCATCGACGGCGGCCTGACGTAGCCGCGGTCCGAGTAGGCGCCGCGGTGCCGCTCGGCCGGCGTGAACGGCGCGTGCACCGCCTTGTGCGACAGGTAGAGCAGGAACGGACGGTCCTCGTCGCGCCCGCGCAGGAACTCCACCGCATAGTCGGTCAGCAGGTCGGTGGTGTACCCCTGCCGCTCGACGCGCGTCCCGTCGACGTTCAGGGTCGGGTCGAGGTAGGGCCCCTGCCCCCGGAACGAGACCCAGCGGTCGAACCCGGGCCGCGGATCGTCACTCGCGCCGCCCATGTGCCACTTGCCGATGAACGCCGTGTGGTAGCCGGCGGCCTGGAGGCCGACGGGGAAGGTGGGCAGATCGCGGGGCATGGCGGTGCTGTTGTCGAGCACCTGGTGGGTGTGGGCGTAGAGCCCCGACAGAATCGACGCCCGGCTCGGCGAGCACAGCGACGTGGTGACGAACGCGTTCTCGAACAGCACGCCGCTCTCGGCCAGCCGGTCGAGGTGCGGCGTCTCGAAATAGTCGTTGCGGTGCCCCAGCCCGTCGAACCGCTGATCGTCGGTGAAGATGAAGACGATGTTGCGCGGTTCGCGAGCGCCTGCGCCCGTTTCCTGTCCCCCCTGCGCGGACGCCGGCGGCCCGAGCGCTCCCGCCACCACCGCCGCCGCCGTCAGCCACACGGTGTACCGTGACACGTCATCCTCCCGGCGCCCGCCACCGGCGCCTCCACCGACCTCCGCCCGAAGCCGCGCCGCGGCAGCCTTGCGCGCGCGGCTTCTCTCTGATTTGACTGCGCCGTCAGCATGTCGAAGACGACCACGGCCCCGGCGTGAAACGCAAAGCCGATCGACCCCAGAACGACCGCCGCCGCGACGGCCCGGAAGCCGCCCGCGCCTGCATGAACCGGACCGGACTGTCGATCAGGCGGAATACGCCGCCCGAAAAGCTCGGTCACTCGGATGATCTCACCCGCCGAGAAATCAGGTTTCCATGTCGAACGGGTCGATTCCACGTGTCGACCGGCGAAGAAAACAGCTCATGCGCCATCGAGCTTGCTGATCCGAGATTCTTCCCCGGGCCTACATGCGCGCCACCACGCGACAGGAATAGCGAACACTACAACCGTCGCGAAGAACATCGACCCTTCAGTCAGATACTGGTAGACTCCCAACAGAATCCAGGCCGCACACACCGTGACCAGCCATGGCGCGAAAAGCTCCCTCAGAAAGGCCTTCATCTTTCAACCCATAACGCTGCGCTGCCGCAAATTGCCCCCACCGCTCACAAACACGTATCCAAGAACGCCCCAAGCATACGCCCCTGTCCACAAGGTTACCACCATCGCCATCGTGCGGGCGGCCCAAAAGCCGCCCGCACCTGCCTGAACCGGATCGGGCTGTCGACCAAGCGAATAAGGCTCATCGCTCCCGCATTGGAGCCATGCGTTTTCCACCACGCGCGCCCGGTCCCTTGAACGGTCCGTGCGACTTCAATGTCGCCAGCACTCGAAACCCGATCACCCAGATGGCGATGATGAACAAAGCAATCTCAATCACCATTTACCTCTCTCTCACTCAGGCGGCCATCCAGCCCGCTCGCCTTCGCGTCGTACGCGAGCGCTGCCGGGGTCAGGGCCGGCGCCACGGCCACCGCCAAGACTACCACCCGCCGCCCCGTGGTTGAACGTCGCCGAGTCGTCATGGGTTTCCGGAGCGTGAACCGCTGGGGGCGCGTGGGGGGGGCGGTTGTCCGCCCGCTCGGTGGCCGAGATCGTTCGCCGGCGCGCCGCGGCGGTCGGCCTGGTCGGCGTGCGGGGGCACTCACTGCGGGGGGCACCGCGCAAGAGCTGGTGGCGCGCGGCGCCGGCCTCGCCGAGATCCAGACCGCCGGGCGGTGGTCGTCGCCGACGATGCCCGCCCACTACGGGCGCGCGCGGGCCGCCGTGAGCAAAGAACGCGGTCAACCGACGAACGGGGAGGTTGACTGGCGTGTGCTGACGGCACCGGCGGGACCCTGTGCGGCGATTGCGACCCTCCCCGGCGGCAGCAGCCGCCCCCGGGACACGCCAGCCCTCGACCCTCGGCCCTACTCGGTCGGGGCGGTTTTCGGCGGCCAGAGATCGCCGAGGCTGAAGGTGATGGCGTCGAACGGGCGAATGCGCACGGAAGCGTCATCCTGCGCGGTGGCGATCAGCACCCATTCGCGCTCGCGGAGCTCGAAGGCCTCCAGGGTGCGGTCGATGGGGTCGACGAGCCACAGATGCCCCACCTCCCTGCGCCCATAGGCGGCGCGTTTGCCGTGGAGGTCGAGCCTACGGGTCGAAGGCGAGATCACTTCGCATACCCAGTCGGGGGCCAGCTTGGCGTACGGCGTGTCGGGGAAGACAGGCATCCGCTCCCGCCGCCAACCGGCGAGGTCGGGTACGAGGATGTCCTCGCCCAGATGCAGTTCCGGTTCGCCGATGATCCACCAGCCCCCGGGGCCCCCAGCGTCGTGGTCGAAGGGACCGCCGATCTTCGTGCCCAGCAACGATCTGGCATGCGCGTGGCGCATGGCCGGCCGCGGGGTCGTGTGGAGCACGCCGTCAACGACCTCGGCGACCTGATAGGGGGGAGCATCGAGCACGTCCTGGTAGGTCGCCCGGCGCTCAACCGGCTCGCGCCGCCGAGTCGCCACAGTGGCTGTCTCGCTCATGTGCAGGCTTCTGCGACAATTCTATCGCGCCGGCGGGCCGCACTCGCCGGCTTCTCCTGCGCGGCCCGCCGGCCGGCCGGGAATCCTCGGCGGACCGGCCGGCGGGCAGCCCGCACCGGGCCAAGATCCGAGAGCACCTGCCCCGCGGAACGGCCGTCCCGCTGCGCCAGCCCCCTGGCCGACTGCGGCCACCCTCTCGACTCCCGTTGCGACCGCATGTAAGATACGCACCTGTACCGGTACGCATGCCTCAGGCGGTACGTGGGTCGTACGAGCTCGGGCTCGCCGCGACGAGGGTCGACAGATGCGCAGACAGAGAATGGCCGTCATTTCCGCCGCGCTCGCGCTGACTTGGCTGGGGCTCGCACTGCCCGGGGCGGCTGTCGCCCAGTCGCGGGCCGGCGGCCCGGAGCAGTCGCTCGTCAACCGCTACTGCCTCGGCTGCCACAACGACCGGGCGTTGCAGGGCGGGCTGTCGCTCGAGGCGGCGCCCCTCGACGATGTGGCCGGCCACGCCGAGATCTGGGAACGGGTGGTCCGGAAGCTCCGGGCCGACGCCATGCCCCCGGCAGGGTCGGCGCGCCCCGAGGCCGCCGCCTACGAGGGCCTGCTCACCTACCTCGAGACCGCGCTCGACGCCCGCGCCGACGCCAACCCGAACCCGGGCCGGACGGAGACGTTCCGGCGCCTGAACCGCACCGAGTACCGCAACGCCGTCCGCGACCTGCTGGCGCTGGACGTCGACGTGGCCGCCCTGTTGCCGCGCGACGACGCGAGCTACGGCTTCGACAACGTGGGGGTGGTCGAGCTGTCGCCCACGCTGATGGAGCGGTACCTCTCGGCCGCGCAGAAGATCAGCCGGCTTGCCGTCGGCAGCGCCGCCATCGTGCCGGGGAGCCGGGTGGTCGTCCTGCGCCCGGACCTGACCCAGGAGAGTCACCTCGAGGGGCTGCCGTTCGGCACCCGCGGCGGCGTGATGGTCGACCACACGTTCCCCCTCGACGGCGAGTACGAGATCGAGGTGCGGCTGGCCCGCAACCGGAACGAGAACGTCGAGGGCCTGCGCGACCCCCACGTGGTGGAGATGCTGCTCGACGGCGAGCGCCTGAAGCTGTTCGACGTGGTCCCCGACCGCAACCGGCTCGGCGGCTACTACGCCGACGAGGGGGTGGACAGG
Organism: Vicinamibacterales bacterium; assembly: GCA_965199675.1. GTDB lineage: Bacteria > Acidobacteriota > Vicinamibacteria > Vicinamibacterales > UBA8438 > JAJEEA01. The sequence goes on from CBDATI010000025.1 coordinate 76,988, forward strand.
CATCTGAACCTGCGGCTGCCCGTCGCCGCCGGCCCCCACACCGTCGGCGCCGCCTTCCTGCGGAAGAACGCAGCCCTCATCGAGACCGAGCGCCAACCCTACCAGGCGCAGTTCAACCAGGACCGGCATCCGCGGCAGCAGCCCGCGGTGCACTCGGTGTCGATCAGCGGCCCGTTCAACCCCGGCGGGGCCGGCGACACCCCGAGCCGCGACCGCATCTTCACATGCCGGCCCGAGGCCGCGGCCGACGAGGCCGACTGCGCGGCCGAGATCATCTCGACCCTGGCCCGACGCGCCTATCGGCGGCCGGTGTCCTACGCCGACATCGAGATGCCCCTCTCGTTCTTCGAGCGGGGCCGCGTCGAGGGCGGCTTCGAGGCGGGCATCGAGCTCGCGCTGCGGGCGCTGCTGACGAGCCCCGTGTTCCTCTTCCGCATTGAGGAGGACCCGGCCGGCGCCGCCCCCGGCGCGCCCTACCGGCTCGACGACGTCGCCCTCGCCTCGCGGCTCTCGTTCTTCCTCTGGAGCAGCATCCCCGACGACGAGCTGCTCGACCTCGCCGAGGCGGGCCGGCTCGCCGACCCGGCGGTGCGCGAAGCCCAGGTGCGGCGCATGCTCGCCGACCCGCGGGCCGAGACGCTGACCACCAACTTCGCCGGGCAGTGGCTACACCTCCGCAACCTCGAGACGGCAGCGCCGAACCTGCGCCGCTTCCCTGACTTCGACGACAACCTGCGGCAGGCGTTCCGGCGCGAGACGGAGCTGCTGTTCGACAGCGTCGTCGAGGAGAACCGCAGCGTCCTCGACCTGCTGCGGGCCGACTACACGTTCCTCAACGAGCGCCTCGCGCGGCACTACGGCATTCCCGGCGTCTACGGCAGCGGGTTCCGACGGGTCGACCTGCCGCCGGGCAGCCTCCGGGGCGGACTGCTGGGGCACGGCAGCATCCTGACCGTCACCTCCTACGCCACCCGCACGTCGCCGGTGCTGCGCGGGAGCTGGATTCTCGACAACCTGCTCGGCATGCCCCCACCGCCCCCGCCGCCCAGCGTGCCGCCCCTCGAGGAGCCCGAGCTGGGCGTGGCCGCGCGCTCGATGCGCGAGCGGATGGAGGCGCACCGCGTGAACCCCGCGTGCGCGGCCTGCCACCGGCTCATGGACCCGGCCGGCCTCGCGATGGAGAACTTCGACGCCATCGGCCGGTGGCGCGACCGCAGCGAAGACTGGAGCCCCATCGACGCGCGCGGCAGCATCCCCGGCGGCGGCGAGTTCGACGGCGTCACCGGGCTTCGCGACGCCGTGCTCGCCCGGCCCCACGTCTTCGCGGGCACCGTCACCGAGAAGCTCCTCACCTTTGCGTTGGGCCGCGGGCTCGACCACGACGACGGCCCGGCGGTGCGGCGCATCGTCCGCGACGCCGCCGGCGACGACTACCGGTTCTCGTCCCTCGTGCTCGGTATCGTAGAGAGCATCCCGTTCCAGATGCGGAGGTCGCAGTCATGACGATCAGCAGGATGGCGCTGCCGCGCCGGACGTTCCTCAGGGGTCTGGGCGCCACGGTGGCGCTGCCGTTGCTCGACGCGATGGTGCCCGCACTGACCGCACAGGCGGCCACCGCCGCCAACGCCCCGCGGCGGCTCGGGTTCGTGTTCATCCCGATGGGGATGAACCCCGCGCCGTGGACGCCGCGGGAGGTGGGCCGCCTGAAGGGGCTGTCGCCGTCGCTGGCGGCGCTGACCCCCCACCTCGACGACGTGACGGTGGTCACCCACCTCGACCTCGAGAACGCCCACACCACCGGCAACCACGCCTCGTCGAACGCGGCGTTCCTGAGCTGCCTGAAGGGCAAGCGGACCGAGGGCAGCGACTACGAGCTCGGCACCACCGTGGACCAGATTGCGGCCCGCCAGATCGGCGCGGACACCCCGATTCCGTCCCTCGAGCTGGGCACCGATCTCATCGTGCAGGTCGGCTCGTGCGACAACGGCTATGCCTGCGTCTACCAGAACTGCCTGTCGTGGTCGTCGCCGACCTCGCCCCTGCCGATGGAAGCCGACCCCCGGGTCGTCTTCGAGCGGCTCTTCGGCGACGGCGGCACCGCCGAGCAGCGGCGGGCCGAGATGAAGAAGAACGCGAGCATCCTCGACTGGGTGCTCGACGATATGGCGAAGCTGCAGAACCGCGTGGGCCACGCCGACCGCGTGCGGGTCGACGAGTACGTCAGCACCGTGCGCGAGGTCGAGCGCCGCATCCAGCTCGCCGAAGAGCAGGCCGCGGGCGCGCTGCTGCCCGACCTGACCCGCCCCACGAGCGTCCCCGCCGAGTGGGAGGACCACGTCAAGCTGATGTTCGACCTCCAGGTGCTGGCCCTGCAGGCGGACATGACGCGGGTCGTCACGTTCCAGCTCGCGCGCGAGGCGAGCACCCGCACGTATCCGCAGATCGGGGTCCCCGAGCCGCACCACCCCATCTCACACCACGTGAACGACCCCGAGAAGCTCGCCAAGCTCGCGAAGATCAACGCGTACCACGTGTCGCTGTTCGCGTACCTCGTCGATAGGCTCAAGTCGACCGACGACGGCGACGGCTCGCTCATGGAGCACTCGACCTTCATGCTCGGCAGCGGCATGGGCAACCCCGACGTGCACGACCACCGCAACCTGCCCATCGTGGTGGCCCGCGGCGGCAACGACAAGCCGTGGGGCGGCCGCCACGTCGAGTACGAGCCGGGGACGCCGCTGGCGAACCTGCACCTGGCCCTGCTCGACGACGTGGGCGTGCACCTCGACCGGTTCGTCGACAGCACCGGACGGGCGACCGAGGTCATGGAGCCCCTGTCGCTCTGAGGGACACGGCTTCGGCCCGGAGTCGGCGCCTCGTTCGACAGGCGTCGACTCCGGCACGATTGGTGGAACGGGAAGGGAAACACCGACAGCCCAATAGGCGCATCCGCACACCGCGTCGCGGCGGGCGCCTCGACGGTCTGCCGGCGCCCGCCGCGACGCGGTGCAACGCGGAGATTCACTGCGGGCTGCCCGGCGCCGACCTCCGGGGCCGGGCCGATCATCACCTCGGGAATTCCCGAAGGGATCGGGTCGGCGGCGGACAGGGGACATGCGCGGTGGAACGGCGGACTCCTGCAGGGTCAGTTGGGCGCCGACGCGGAGCGGCGATTGGCGGGCCAGGGTCGGGCGTCATCAACTGACCGACCGCGTGACTCCTCGACGGAGGCATGCACGGGGCGCGTAACTCGGGAGACACACATGACTCGAGTCAGACTGCTGCTCGGCCTCACGTTCGCCCTGCTGCTGGCGGGGGCGCCCCCGGCTTCGGCCGGGGCCGACCTGCCGCTCGTCGACGCCGTCAAGGCGGGTGACGCCGCGCGCATGCGCGCCCTCGTCGACGCCGGGGCCGACCCCAACGCCGCCGAGCCGGACGGCACCACCCCGCTCCACTGGGCCGCGTACGGCGCCGATGTCGAGATGACACGGTTGCTCCTGGACGCCGGCTCGGTCGCCAACACCGGCAACCGCTACGGCGTCAGGCCCCTGTCGCTCGGGTGCATCGCGGGCAGCCCCGGCGTGGTCGCGGCCCTGCTCGACGCCGGCGCCAACCCCAACAGCACCCTGACCGAGGGCGAGACCGCCCTGATGACGGCGGCCCGGTCGGGCAACGTCGAAGTGGTCGAGCTGCTCCTCGACGCCGGGGCCGACCCCAACGCGCACGAGCACTGGAAGGGGCAGACGGCGTTGATGTGGGCGGCGGCCGAGGGACACGCCGACGTTGTCCCCGCCCTCGTCCGCTACGGCGCCGACGTCGGGGCGCGGTCGACGCGCGGGTTCACGGCGCTGCTCTTCGCGGCCCGCGAGGGGCGCACCGACGTCGTGCAGACCCTGCTCGAAGCGGGGGCGGACCTCGCCGAACAGATCTCCATCAACTCGACCCTGACCGCGGGCGGCGTCGAGCGGCGGCGCGCCTCCGACGCCGGGTTGAACGCGTTCCTGCTCGCGGCGGGGAGCGCGCACTTCGAGCTCGCCGCCTACCTGCTCGACCGCGGCGCCGACCCCAACGCCGCGCCGCGGGGCTGGACCGCCCTCCACCAGCTCACCTGGGTCCGCAAGGCGGGCATCGCCGGCAGCAACAACCCCGCCCCGCGCGGGTCGGGCGACATGACCAGCCTCGACTTCGCGCGAAAGCTCATCGCCCATGGTGCGGACCTGAACGCCCGGGTCACCACCCGCCCGCCGGCCGGCATCACCGCCCTGAACTTCATCGGCGGCACACCGTTCCTGCTCGCGGCGCGCACTGCCGACGCCGAGTACATGGCGCTGCTCGCGGAACTCGGCGCCGACGTGTTCCTGACCAACGAGGACGACTCCACCGCCCTGATGGTCGCGGCCGGCCTCGGCACGTCGTCACCCGGCGAGGACCCCGGCACCGAAGCCGAGGTCATCGAAGCCGTGCAGCTCGCCCTCGATCTCGGCCTGGACATAGACGCCGTCGACGACAGGGGCGAGACCGCCATGCACGGCGCCGCCTACAAGCATCTGCCGCGGGTGGCGACCCTGCTGGCCGACGCGGGAGCCGACATCGACGTCTGGAACCGGGCGAACCGCCGCGGCGCCACCCCCCTCGGCATCGCCGTCGGCATGCACCGCGGCATGAACCTCCTCAGCTCGCCAGAGACCGCCGACGCCATCCGCGACGTCATGCGCGCGGCCGGAGTGACACCGGATCAGTAGACCCGATTCCGCTGACCTGAAGCGCCCATGGACCACCCCATCGAACTGCCAGCATAGTTCGAACGGTTGCGCCAATCCGAAGTCGTCGATCCCGTGCTCAAGGCCCCCCGCTCCGTCAGCGGCACGCGCCTCGGCGTCAATTGAGCAAGGGACTGGAGAAGCGCAGCACCATGATCCTGACCGGTGCAGCGCGATATGAGTGGACGCACGAAATCCCGGCGAGAAAGACGGAGAGCGACCCGTCGTCAGGCAAGCGACTGAAACGCAAACGCCGCATTTCGCTTACCTTCCGCCGGGTGATCGTTGCCGAAAACGACACCACAACGGATCGTCGCACGCCAGAAGACGACCGCATCCGGACAGACGCCGACCCGCCCAGGCCAGTGTAGTCATCGGCGCCGACGAGCGCGTTCGGGTGTCCAGAATCTCCAGACCCGTCCGGGCGCGATCCAGCGTGGCCGGCGTTCACCCCCGACCAGCAACCGGGCGGAACACGGATTCGTCACGCACAGTCACGCAAGCCCCTACATGCCCCACACGTGGATGTCGAAACCGTCGGGGGTCTCCCGGCGGTGGAAGACCTTGTCCTGCCACGGCTTTTCCGGATCGCGGTCGAAGACGACGAGATGGCCGGCGTCGGCGTTGCAGCGGTCCATATAGCCGGCGATCTGCGCCAGGCCGTCGCTGATGGTGCGCTCCCGGCTCTTGTGCAGGACCTTGCATTCGATGACGAGCCGGCTCACCCTGGCGCCCTGCGGCCAGACGATGAGCAGGTCCGTGCGGCCCCGGCCCAGGCCGTACTCCCGTTCGATGCGCCCGCCGCTGTTGACGATGCGCTGCAGGAACGCCTGCAGGAGAAGCTGCGGGCCGGCTTCCTGGTACGCGAACCGGCCCATCCAGTGCTCGGAATGCTCGCGGAAGAACGTCTGGAACGAGCCGAGCAACCTGACCATGTCCAGACCGCCCGCGGCATCGACGTACCACGCGGGGTCTTCGTCCAAGGCCTCCTGGACCACCCAGGTCAACTCGCGGGGGACGACTTCGGCGTAGATCGGGTTGGCGATGCGCAACGGCGGCTCCGGCGCCACGAGGCCGAGGTCGCGCGCGTACTCGATGTCGCGGTCGGTGAAGGCATGCTCGCCGGCCCCGCTCAGGATGGGTTCGACGACACGCCGCACGCGATCCTCCTTCAGCTTGTCCGCCAACTGGTCCAGGTGGGTCTCTCGGCGCCGGATCAACTGCTCCTCGGCTTCGCGGACGTCACCGTCGGTGATGGGGCGGCTGCGGTCGCGGCCGGCCCGGCGGCGGAAGCACGTCTCGTCGGCGAGGGCGTTCACCAGCCACGGTTGGCCGAGGGTGCGCGTCCAGATCGTGTTCAGCGCGTCGGGCGTGAACGCCTGGCCGGTCTCGGCGGTGTGCTGGGCCAGCAACGCGGTCATCTGTTCTCGGGTGAAGTCGCCCAGGCGCAGGGATCGCGCCTTGATATTGAAGGCGCTGCCGCCGGCGACGATTGCGTTCTCGGACGACGAATGAATGCGGTAGTCGCGCACGTCCCGTACGCCGCACAGGACCACGCTCTGCGGAAAGCCGATCGGCCGCCGGACGTATCCGGCCCGCAACTGCCGCAGAACGGAAAGCAGCGTGTCGCCGACCAGCGTGTCGATCTCGTCGATCAGCAGGACGAGGGGCGTCGAATCGGCCTCGGCCCAGCGCGTCAGCACCTCGCGAAGCGCGCCGGCAGGGCCGGACCTGGCCAGTATGCCGGGCCAAGCGTCGTCCACGAACTCGTCGTGCAGCGTCGACCGCGCCCACGAGGCCAGCTCGTCCAGGATGACGCGCATGGCCTCGTCCAGGTTCTCCCGCAGCGCCTGGCCGACCTCGACGTTGACGTAGACGCAGCGGTAGGGACCCCAGACGCCGCCGTTCAGGAGATCCCGCAGGGCCAGCAGCGCCGATGTCTTGCCCGTCTGCCTGGGCGCATGCAGCACGAAATAGCGCTTGTCGCGGACGAGCTCGCGGATGTCGTCGAGGTCGAGACGCTCGAGCGGCGGAACGCAGTAGTGGTCCGCGGGCACCACCGGGCCGGTGGTGTTGAAGAAGCGCATGCGCGCTCAGTATGACAGTTTCGAGTGGGGCGCGACCGGCGCACTCTGGCCACGGACGCGACAGAGGCGAGAGGGAAGAACCGTGGCGCACGGCACCGCCGGCAGGCCTCCCCTCCCGAATGGCGCGGCGACGGGATCGACCGGTCGATCTCGCCACCGCCGCCCGTGCCGAGGATCCGCCGACGGTCGAGACCGCCGACGGCGCGGATCACTGCTCCTGATCGTCGGTCGCCGCGGCCGCCTGCGCGTCGAGGACGCGCTGGCCGCTCAGGGCGTTGCGCACCGCCCAGTTGCCCTCGTGGCACGCGTACTCGTAGATCTCGTACGTCGGGTCGGCGGTCAGGGGCATCTGGATGGTGAACGGCGCGGTGTACACGTTGGGGTCGGTGACGGTGACGGTCCAGATGATGGTGTCCGCGGAGACGCGGCGGAAGCGCTCGACCACCTCGAGGGCCTTGCTGGTGGGGATGCCCTTGAGCCGGCGGCCCGCGCTGCTCGACGCGATCCAGCCCCGGTTGTGGAAGTTCCTCGACTCGACTACCAGGGTGTCGCCCTCCCAGCGGCCCCGCGAGTCGCCCATCCACTGCCGGATGTTGCCGTCGATGTGGGGCTCGTCCGAGATCGGGATGATGCGGACGTCGTGGATCATCTCGTGCTGGATGACGAAATGGTCGGGCGTCTGGACGATGCGGTAGGCGTTGTTGTAGCCCGCCGGGAGCATCGAGCCGGGGACGCCGCGCGAGATGCAGCGGTCCCACACGCTCATGTGGATGTAGTCGTCGCCGTTGTGGTCCAGGTTGTACTGCTTGGCGTCGAGGGCCCACTGGCGGATGCGCGCGCGCCCGTCGGGCGGGTCGACGATGAGCGAGGTCTGCCCCGTCGACAGCACCGTGTCGCCCGCGTCGAGCCAGTAGCTGCCGTAGCCGCCGACGTTCTGGCCCGCCTCGTAGCGCTGCGCCGGCGCCTCGTCGCGCGCCCGCTCGTCGACGATGCGCTGCTGGTTGATGGCCGCGATCTCCTCGTCGGTCAGGAACGCGCGTCCCTCGAGGTTGGCGGGCCGCTCGATGGGGGTCAGGGTCTTGTTGCCCCACATGCCCTGCAGGTCGGGCTGGCCGTCCGGCGTCCGCGACAGCGTCCAGTCGGGGTCGACGACCCGCTCGAGCTGCGCGTTCGCCCCGGCCGCCCCGGCGAGGAGGCCGGCGGCGGCGAGGGTCGCGATGACGAGGTGTCGGTTGGTGAATCTATGCATCGAATGGCTCCTTTCGGTCATACCGTCGCCGCGCCGCAGGGTACGCGCCGTTGCCAGCACGCAGCAGACTCACAGAATGCTGTGCCCTGCAACCGGCAACACGCTACTCATGGTGACTGCTGCGAGATGAAACGCCGGGCGGGTCTGATGTTCGCGAGCGGGTACGTCGTCGCGAAGTAGTAGTCGCCGTCATCGGCAGCGACGTAGGCGGCGCGATAGGCGGCGGTAACGTCACTGAAGTACTGCGCGCACCACTCCCCTTCGACCTCAATGCACGCGCCAACCATGGCGACGGGACCGATTCGATCCGGATAGACCAATCGCGCCTCGACGCTCGCCGGATCGTACGCATAGAGTGGGTTGACGTGCGCGACTGCTCCAGAGGCGAAGAGCAACTGCAGCGTCCATCTCAACCGCGTAAATGTGTTGATTTCCTCGACGGGTTGCACGGGAACCTCGGGAGGGTGCGGTTGCGGAACCCCGTGAGAAGACGGAGGCTGCCCATAAATGTCACTCGGTGACCCGACGGCGACGATCGCCAGGATGAATCCCCGCTGGATGTACAGAGATGCACGGTCCGTCAGCCATCGTCTCATTGTCGACCTCCTTCGGCGGACGATTCCGTTCCGAGGGAGGGGGGAGTCAGACGTACCCCCGCCTCCTCGTTCTGCTCAGAACCGGTCTTGTGCCCTGGCGACTGGTCCTGGGCAGACGGCAAACGCCCCATCGAGAACGCGATGATTGCGAACACTGCCGCTGGTAGAAGAACACCCTCCAGAAACAATCGCATCGGACCGACTCGGCGTTTCGCGAAAGCCACGAGGAATCCGGACCACAACGCACCACCTATCCACTCGAATCGCCCAAGAGTGATTCCGCTGCTACGGAAATTGATGGAACGCGGATCCAACGCCGACAACTCAAAAAAGCCACCCAAAAAAATTAAAGCTCCCACGGAAGCAAAGAACAACCGGAAGGGCTGTTTCAGTGGTTTATCAAGTGGATGCATCCAACCGGTCCTGAGAGCTTTCATCCACTGTGCCACCTCGTGCGCAATCGGTCCACTGGCCTTGGTTGCGGAGGCTGGATAACCCGGAATTGTCCATCTTTCTGGCGCACTCGTCGTCGCCAGCGCCCTGGTCACGGAATCCGCGGACTTGCTGTCGTTCATGACCGTTCAGGCTGAAGCCCAGTCAATCGATGGGCGTCAACCGTTCCGCGCCGTGAGGAATCGTTTGTCGGAAACGGGACACCAGGGGAAAATCGTGACGAACGACGTTGGGCACGTCTCTGCATCGAACTACCTCCCCCGAGTTCGCCTGAGTGGGCGCGTCAGCGCGCCGTACCGCCGCCGGCGGCCGCGCGCTCCTGCACACGCGCCCCCGCCAGGAGGTTGGTCATGCCGTAGTTGCCCTCGTGACACGCGTACTCGAACAGCGGCGCGTCGGTCCGCGTCATCGGGATCATCGCGGTGAACGGCTGCGTGAACGTCGCGGGGTCGTCGACGGTGAACTCGTAGCGCAGGCGGTCGGTGTCCTCGCGGGTGAAGCGCTCGACGAGCCGGGCCGTCTCGCCCGACCCGTAGGAACGGGCGATGGTGTAGAAGCTGCCGGTCTTGTGCGTGAAGTTGGTCGACTCGACGACGAGGGTGTCGCCCTCCCAGCGCCCCCGCGAGTCGCCGAGCCACTGGCGGACGGCGCCGGGCAGGTGCGGCACGTCGCCGAGAGGCACGATGCGGGCGTCGTGGACCATCTCGTTGAAGATGACCACGTGGTCGGGGGTCTGGAGGATGTGGATGTTGTTGTTGTAGGCGCTCGGCAGCATCGGCGGACCGGCGTTGAAGCCGAGCATGCACCGCTCGGACAGGCCCAGGTCCTCCGGCCCGTGCGCGGGCGAACCGATGACCACCCGCTCGCGGACGGGCCGGCGCCGGGCCGCGCGGCGGGCGTCGTCGGCCTCGTCGATGCCCTCGACCCGCGGCGGGATGCGGCCGTCGGGCGGGTCGACGATGAGCGACGTGCGCAGATCGGCGGTCAGGCTGTTGCCATAGTCCCACCAGAAGTTGTTGTAGGCGCGCTCGACATCGCGCCGGGCGCCGCCGTCGCGCCGGTCGGCGTTCCGGCTCTCGATGGCGGTGGCCCGGAACTCGGCCGCCTCCTCGGGGGTGAGGACCGCCTTGTCGCCCAGGGCGGCCGGCCGCTCGAGCGGGGTGAGGGTCCGAAAGTCCCAGACGCCGCCGAGATCCGGCGCGCCCCACGGGGTGCGGGGTCCCGTCGCGGTGGCGGGGACGCGGGCGGCCGCGGGAGCGGCGAACAGGGACAGGTCGACGGCGTTCGCCATCGCCTCGTAGCCGGCGTCGGACGGATGCAGCCAGTCGCCGCTGTGCAGGTCCGGCCGGAACCGCGTCGGGTGGTCGGGATCGCGAACGGCGGCGTCGAAATCGATGACCCCGTCGTAGGCGCCGCTCGTGCGGATCCACGCGTTCAGGGCCTGCCGCTTCGCTTCGCCCGCCTCGGTCCAGTAGAAGGCGCCCTCGAACGGCGGCAGCGTGCCGCCGTAGATGGTCAACCCCCGCGCATGCGCCCGCTGGATCAGCGTCCGGTGACCCGCGATCAGATCGTCGACCGACGGCCGCGGATCGTCGAACGCCATGCCGATGTCGTTGGTCGTCTCGAGGACAATCACGTGGGTCGCCCCCGGCTGAAGCAGCACGTCGCGGTCGAACCGCGACAGACCGCTCGGCCCGAAGAGGGCGTTCGGGTTCGGCGGCTCGATTTCCGGCGGCGCGGCCCCCCCGGCGCGTCGGAGGATGCCGAGGCCCGCATTGTGGCTGAGCACACGGTTGCCGGCGATGCCGACGTTCAGGACGCCGGGCGCCGCGTCCCCGAACTCGGCCGCGAGCCGACGCGACAGGAAGTCGGGCCACCGGTGGTTCGCATCCACCGTCGACCTGCTGCCGTCGGTGATCGAATCGCCCATCGCCACGATGGCGCCCGGCGCCGTCTCCGTCCACACGTCGACGCGCGACAGGTAGAACCACTGCTGCGTGTCGCGCTCGTGTTCGAACCGTTCGGCGCCGACATGATTGCCCGCCGTCGACACGTACGTCGTCGTCAGCCCGGTGAGATGCATGGTGGCCGGCGAGGTCGATACCCAGGTGTCGCCCGACAGGTAGAGGTCGATGACCAGATCGCCGAGGGGAGCCACCGCGAGGGCGACCGGATCGCTCAGCACCGTCGAGCCCGCCTCGATGGTGACCGTCGGGTGGCCGCCGAAGGTCAGGTGGGCGCCGGCGCCGATGACGCCGGCGTCGCTCCGCGCGGCGACGTGGCCGGCGCCGATTTCGAGGGGATGGGTGCCGAACAGGTTGGTGAGGGCCACCCGCACCGGCGACCCGCCGATGCTGGTCCGAACCACCTGGCGAATCGTCTGGTTACGCACCCGCACCGGCGTACGCGGCGCCGGCGTCGGCGCCTCTCCCGCCTGCGCCTCGGGCGGCGGCGGCTCGACCGCGACCGGTCCCGTCGCCCATGTGCCGACCCAGCGCCCCTGAGCGGCCGAGGCGGCGGGCGCAAACAGCAGCGCGGCGAGGACAACCGCGACGACGAATACCCCCGCCGGAGGCGTTGCGGTCATCAGGCTGCCCACGGACGAATGCACCACCACCCTGCGCGTCATCTTCATCATCACCTCATCGCCCCGCGTCGCCAGCCGACCTGGATCGCCCCACCCTCCGGCTCCCGAAAGACAGAACCCCCGCCCCGAGGCGGCAGGGACCGCCGCCGGATTGACCGACGCCGTCCCGCAGTCCGAGAATACCATTGGTCGCATCGGCAATCATGCAGGTTGACAAGATGGAGCGTCTCGAGCGTACCGTTGCAGGTGGAATCCGCACCGCGGCCCAGAAGTCCGGCATCGGCGTGTCTCCTGGGTCGCGGGAGCGGGAGCGGCCACGCTCCGCGCCGACGCGTTGCGGGCGTTCCTCGACACCTGCGAAGCCGAACACGGCGCGCTGACGCCGGACGCGCAGAAGCCGATCTCGGCCTTCGTCCCGGCGAACCCGACGGCATGAGCGCGCTCAGCGGCGCGGGAGACGTGACATGAAGCCGCCGTCCGACCGTGGGCCCGCAGGTCCCGCGCGGACCGGCGCGGGACGCCGGGCCGCGGCCGTGCTCGCCCTCGCGCTCCTGGGCGCCAGCTGCGGCGGCGACGACCTCCGCAGCCCGGCCGCCCCGACCGCACCCGAGCCGGTCGTTCCCACCCTCGTGAGCATCGAGATCGCCAACGCCCCGCCGGACGGCCTCGTCGTCGGGAATACGGTCAGACTCGACGCGCACGGAACGTACAGCGACGGCACGAAGCGGCTCGAGGTCGCGGCCTGGGCGTCGAGCGCCCCCGCGGTGGCCTCTGTCGACGCGGATGGAGCGGTTCAGGGTCTCGCCGTCGGCGCCTGCACCATCACGGCGACGGTCGGGGACCATCGCGCGACCGCGGCCATCGAGGTCCGGCCCGTCCCGCCCGTGGGGTCCGACGAGACCTTCTGGAGGCAGTTCGCGTTCAACGACTTCGATTGCCGCACGCGGGCGACCTGCGAGGCCAGCGGTTTCACGTACCGCGCCATCGAGCAACGCGTACTCTGGCGGCTGCCGACCCCGTCCCCCGACTTCCTGATGCTGGCGGACAGCTTGAGTCCGGAGCTCGTCGAGCGCATCCGGCAGACGATTCCCCACGCCGTCCCGCAGTTGACGGGCGTCTCCTACGCCGGCCGCATCGACACCGGATCGCGAGGCATGCAGGAGCCGATCGGGGGCAACTGGATCGTCATCGAGGGCGCCACGCCGGCGCAAACGCCGATGTCCGCGGCCTGCCGAGGCATCGAGCTGACGCACAACAACTGCGGGCGCGCGTATATCGGAAGCCAGCGCGGATGCATCGTGCTGAACATGGATCGGCAGTCATGCCTGACGCCATCGCTGATCATGCACGAGATCGGCCACGCGCTCGGCTTCTACCACACGGGGAACCTCGACGACATCATGCATCCTTCCAGCCTCGGGAGACAGGCCGGCGACTTCACGCCCCTGGAGCAGCACCACGGACGCTTCGCCTACACCCAACCGCGGGGCGCGACGTATTCCGACATCGCCCTCGGGGCGTTCGGTCCTCGCCGCCCCCGACTGGCGCCGTCACCGTTCGACCATGGCGGAATCGCCGTCGACTAGACTCCGACCCCTGTGGTTGGAAAGCCGACCAGTTGAGCGGGCCGATCCCGGATGAGATCGGCGCCCTCAGCCTGCTGGCGGCGCGCAGGAGGGAGCCCGCGGCCGCCGCGGGTCCGGCCCCGAGTGAGACCTACTCGCAGACCTCGCTCAGCCCCTGGACGGCGGTGACGTTGATGCTGTCGACGGCGTCGGCGGCGCCGCTCTCGTCGCGAATCAGCAGGCCCTTCGTCTCGACCTTGTGGCCGAGATAGGCCTCGGGGCTCGGGAAGACGTAGAGCAGCTTGAAGGCGCGGTCGCCGAGGGGGATGGCCTGGGCCTCGGCGAGGGCGTCGCCCGCCGACGGGGCCGGGTCGGCGGCGCGGACCTCGGGACTCGCCGCAGACAGGCGCCAGCCGGCGTGGCCGTCGCCGGCGAGGCAGCCGACCACCCGCACCAGGGCGAAGTTGGGCACGACCCCCGGACCGTCCTCGCCCTCCACCCGGACGTGGCCGAGGAGGCCGGCCGAGAGATCGGCGTCGCCCGACGGGAAGCCGTTGCGCTCGAGGACGTAGCTGATGATGTCGACGTAGGCGTCCTCGGCGAGGTTCTCGGAGCCGTCGGGGGGCATCGACTGCATGCGCTCGTACAGGCCGTCGAGGGTCAGCCCCGTCCAGTCGCGCAGGAACACGACGCCCGTGAGAGACCGGCCGGCGCCCCCGGTGAGATCGGCCCCGTGGCAGCGCTGGCAGCTCGCCTCGTAGCGCTCGCGCCCGCGGGCCGCCTGCCCCGTGGTGTACACCCCGTCCTTGACGGTGGTCTCGACGTCCGGCTCCTGGCTCGACACCACGGTCAGGGCCCCCGCCGCCATCGCCGCCGCCGCGGCCGCCGTCATCAGCACTCGCATCGTCTCGCCTGCCTCGTTCCTGTCGTCGTGAACGCCCGGCTCCCGCCGGACTGCCATTCTGCCGCTGGCCTGCATGACCGAGAGATGCGGTCGTGGCCGGTTGCGGCGCGGCGCCGCCCCTGCCGATGACTTCCCCGCCGCAACCGAACCGAGAGCGGCCAGCCGGCCCATCGTCGGCTGACGGCTGCGCTGGCGCCCAACCCGGCAGAAGCCCGGGCCGTTGACGACGCAGACGGCTAACGGCTTCCCAGCGACTCGAGCAACCGCATCGTCGCCGGCGCGGCCTCGCTGTTGCCGGTGCGGCCGCGGGCCACGATGGCGTAGGGGGTCTGCCCGCGCCGATTGGCGATATCGAGGTCGGCGCCGTGCTCGACCAGCAGCTCGACAACGCGGTCGAAACCCTTGTCGACCACGTAGTGGAGGGCCGTGTTCCCGTCCTCGTCCACCGCATCGACGTACGCGCCCCGGTCGAGGAGGAACTGCACCGTGTCGCGGGTGCCGGCCTCGTCGTACATCTGGGCCTGGAAAGCCGGGGTCTTGTGCAGCGTCCGCTCGCGCCGGTCCCACACCGCGTAGCGCCAGCCGGCGCCGGCCGCGAGCATCAGCGGCGTCCACCCGTTCTTCAGGGGCAGGCGCACATCGGCGCCGGCCTCGGCGAGGACCCGCATGATGTCCGGCTCGGTGAACTTCGCGGCGAGCGCGAGGGGCGTCGCTCCGAGCAGGTGCTCGCCAATCATCAGCACCTGGCCGTTGCGGGTCACCTTCGTGGCCAGCGTCACCTGGGCGTTCGCGCTCGCGCCGCGGGCGAGCAGGGCCTCGACCACGGCGAGGTCGCCGGTCAGGACCGCCGCGTGCAGGGCGGTGTATCCGGCGCCGGACGCGTTGGGGTTGGCGCCCCGCTCGAGCAGGGTGAAGGCCAGCTCGCGGTGGCCGCTGTGCGTCGCCACCACCAGGGCGCTCGCCCCGTCGGGAGCGATGTCGTTGACGTCGGCGCCGGCGTCGAGGAGCCGGCGCGCCACCGCCGCACTGCCGTTGCGCGCCGCGAAGAGCAGCGGCGTGAACCCGCCGATCTGCGTCTCCTCGGCGTCGGTGCCGTAGCTGCGTCCGAGCTCGCCGTAGCGCAGCTCGGACTGCAGCCGCCGGCTGATGACGAACCGGCGCGATCGCGAACGCGCCTCCACGTCGGCGCCGTGGTCGATCAGGAGCTGCACGATCTCTGCGTGGCCCTGCGCGGCCGCCCACATCAGCGCGGTCTGCTGCTCGAACGACTCGCGGGCGTTGACGTCGGCGCCAGCGTCGAGGATGCGCCGAACCGCCTCGACATCGCCGGTCCGGGCGCAGGTCATGAGGACGGTCTCGCCGGTCTCGACCGCCGCGTCGGGGTCGGCGCCGGCCGCGAGCAGCAGCCGGACCATGCCGAGGCTGCCGTTGTCGCAGGCGAGGGCCAGCGGGGTCACGCCCAGATCGTTGGCGGACGCAGCGTGGGCGCCGGCGTCCGCCAGCCGGCGCGCCGTCTCCAGGTCGTCGTGGTAGGCGGCCCAGTGCAGCGCCGTTGCACCGTCGAGCTGGGCCGCGTTCACGTCGACGCCGTCCGGCGCGTCGAGGAGGACGGCGACGGCCGGAGCGTCCTGCCGCTTCACCGCGTCGATCAGACGCAGGTCGGGGCTCTGGGCGGACGCCGCCGCGACCGCGAGCAGGAACCCGCCCACCATGAAGAGCGCCAGCCGACACCTGTGGCGCGGGGCGAACACCGCCGCGACCGCGAGCAGGAACCCGCCCGCCATGAAGCGGCGGCGGTGCCCCCCCCGCCGCGTTCGACCGATGCCGCGGGGGGTCCCGCCGCGGGCTCCTCCCCTGACCAGCGGCGACAGCGCGCTCCCGAGTGGCATGGCGTCGAGACCCCCGTTCAGATCCCCGTCAGACGATCGGGACCGGGACCGGTCACGAGGCGAGCCCGCCAATCGTCGCCTGACGGCTCCGCCCGGCGCCCAACCAACCCTGCGGGAGCCCGCACCGTTCCACGGCGCAGGCCCCAGGACAGCGGCCCCGTACTGTCACCGATGCGCTCCACCGGCGCCCCCAGCTTGTCGAGGAGCGACACGTGGAGGTTGGCCAAGGGCGTGCGGTCGCGCTCGGGATAGGCGACGTGCCGCCCGCCCGCGAGCTGCCCCGCCCCGCCGCCGAGCAGCACGATGGGCAGGTTGTAGGGCGAGTGGGCGTTGCTGTCGCTCATTCCCGCGCCGTACATCAGGATCATGTGGTCGAGCAGCGAGCCGTCGCCGTCGGGCGTCGCCCGCAGTTTCTCGACGAAGCCGGCGAACAGGCTGACGTGGTACCGGTTGATCTTCGTCAGCTTGCGCAGCGCCTCGCCCACGCCGCGGTGGTGCGACAGCGGGTGGTGGGCATCGGGCACGTCGATCTGGGGATAGGTGCGGCCGCTCAGCTCGTGCCCGCTCATGAACGTCGTGACGCGGGTGCGGTCGGTCTGGTGGGCGAGGAGCTGCAGGTCGTACATCAGCCCGGTGTGCTCGGCGAAATCGGCCGGGGCCCCCATCGGCCGCGCCATCAGCGGCACCTCTCGGTCGCCCTGAGTCTCGGCCACCTCGATGCGCCGCTCGACGTCGCGCACCGCGTCGAGATAGGCGCCGAGCTTCAGCCGGTCGCCGGCCCCGAGGCTGCCGCGCAGCCGGACCACGTCGGCGCGGACCGAGTCGAGGATGCTGCGCTGCTCGCGGCGGCGCGCCTCGCGGGCCGCTGCGTCGGTGGTCTCGTTGTCGCCGAACAGCCGCTCGAACACCGCCCGCGGGTTGTGCTCCATCGGCAGCGGGGTCTGGGCGTCACGCCACGAGATGGTGTACGAGAAGGCGCAACTGAAGCCGCCGCTGTCGCACGAGCCGGCGAAGTTCGCACCCTCCAGCCCCAGTTCGAGCGACGCCAGCGGCGTGTGGCGCCCGAGCTCGCGGGCCGCGATCTGGTCCATCGACACCGCGTCGGGGTTCCACACGCCGGGGTGCACGTCGGTGAGGAAGCGGGTCGCGGCGCGCGAGTGGCTGCCACCGCGGGTGCCCGGCGGGGGCGTGCAGTTCAACCCCGAAAGCACCAGCATCTCGTCGCGAAAGGGGGCGAGCGGCTCGAGGATCGGCGTCAGCTCGAAGCCGGGGCCGGTGGTCGCGGGCGTCCAGCTCTGCATCACCATGCCGTTGGGCACGTAGACCGCGCCGAAGCGCACCGGCCCCGCCGCGGCGCGCGCGCTCAGGCCCGGCGCCATGCCGTCGAGAAACGGCAGGGCGATGCTCGCACCGAGTCCCCGCAGCATCGCGCGACGCGGGATCGTCCGCCTGGTGATGAACGTCATGACTCCGATCTCCTCATCTGAAACGGGACGCTCTCGACGATGCCCCGGATGATCGACGACCAGCGGTACCCGCCGGCCGCGGCGTCGCGCACGATGCGCCGGATCGCGGGCTGATCGAACGACTCCATGCGACGGCCCACGGCATAGGTCAGCAGCTTCTCGGTCACGGTGCGGACCACGCTGGTCTCGTGGGCGAGCACTGCGTGGCGCAGGGCGGCGGGGCCGTCCACGGCGGTGCCGTCGGCCAGCGCCCCCGCCGCGTCGACGGGCGCACCGTACTCGTCGGCGGCCCGCCACCGCCCGATGGCGTCGAAGTGCTCCAGGGCGAACCCCGGCGGGTCCATCATGCGGTGACAGGCGGCGCACGCGGGGTTGGCCCGGTGCCGCTCCATCCGCTCGCGCATCGTCCGCGGCGGCGCCGCCCCGTGGTTCTCCTCGAGGGCGGGCACGTCGGCCGGCGGCTCGGCCGGCGGCATCCCGAGGACGTTGTCGAGCAGCCACTTGCCGCGCAGCACCGGCGAGGTGCGGGTGGGATAGGCGGTCACCGTGAGCAGGCTCGCGTGACCCAGCAACCCCGCCCGCTCGCCCTCGACGGGAACGCGCCGGAACCGCTCGCCGTAGACGCCGTCCCGCCCGTAGTGCCGGGCGAGCCGCTCGTTCACGAACGTGTAGTCGGCATCGAACAGATCCATGACGCCGCGGTCGCCGAGAATCTGGCTCTCGAGAAACAGCGCCGTCTCGCGCTCCATGTCGGCGCGCAGGTTCTCGTCGAACTCGTAGAAGACGTCGGCGTCGGGAATGACCCCCCGCACCCGGCCGAGCTGCAGCCATTGGCTCGCGAAGTTGTCGACGAGGGCGCGGGCGCGGGGATCGGCGAGCATGCGCGCGACCTGTCGGTCGAGCTCGTCGGGCTCAGAGAGACGGCCGGCCTCGGCCGCGGCAAGCAGCGGCTCGTCGGGGATGTCGCTCCACAGGAACAGCGACAGGCGGGAGGCGAGCTCCAGGTCCGACAGCCGGTACGCGGTCCCGGGCGGCGCGCCGGGGGGATCGCGCTCGATACGGAAGAGGAACTCGGGAGCCACGAGCAACCGCTCGATGGCCTTCCGAATGCCCACCTCGAAGCCGCCCTCGGCCCGGCCTTGCTCGTAGAAGGCGAGCAGGGTGTCGAGATCGGCGTCGGCCAGGGGGCGCCGGTAGGCGCGCCGCCCCAGTGCGGTCAGAATCTCCGTGGCGCACCGGTCCTCGTCCGCCGCGGCAGTGCGGGCCGGGACGGTGTCCGACGCGGCGGCGTGCGGCTCGGCGGCGTCGGCCTCGGCGCCCGGGCGACAGATGAAGATGCGGCGCCGGCTCGCGGTGTCCCCGGGGCCGGCAGGGTCGTAGGGACCGGCAATCTCCACCCGCTCGATCGCCGCGTGACCGTGGTAGAACCCGAGCCCGCTCAGCGAGAAGCCGGAGAGCCGGCGCTCGAGGATGCCCGTCGGCTCGGTGCGCGCGGCCACGAACGACACGCCCACGACATGCTCGCCGGCGGTGGCCGGCACCATGACCTCGAGGTCGGCGTCGGCGTCTATCGATACGTACTGCTCCCACGCCGGGTCGCCGCGGATGGTGCCGAAGAAGGTGTAGGCCGACGGATAGCCGAAGCGGTCGGCGTCGCCGACGGTGAACCGCCGCACGAGGCGCCCGTCGAGGCGTACCTCGATCTGCTGGGCGGTCCCCATGCCGACGATGTAGTCGTAGATCATCCGCCGCAGCCGGAGCTTCACGCGGTACTCGCCGTCGAGCGGGAAGTAGTGCCGGACCGCGAGTCCGCCGCGGGACCCGAACGGCAGGTCCTCGCTCATGCGGTCGTCCTGGTACAGCAGGCGCGGCGTCGAGTAGGTGGCGGCGGCGTAGCCGGGGCCGATGGCGGGGTCGCCGACCGCGAGCCGGCTGATGCGGTTGGCGGCCGAGAGATAGCGGTCGAACAGGGCCGGCGACACCGAGAGGGCCTCGGCGTCGGTGCTGAAACCTTCCTGGCTGACGTCGTCGGGCGGAAACAGCAGCCAGCCCTCGTCGACCTCGAGGTCGAGCAGGCTGCGCACGGCGTTGCGGTACTCGGGCGTGGTCAGCCGGCGCACGGCGGGCCGGCCGGGGTCGGGGTGCGCGGCGGCGGCGGCGTCCAGCCCGCCCTCGAGCCAGCCGAGAAACTGCTCGTGGACGTCGGCCGTGGGCCGCGGCCGGCCCGCCGGCGGCATCATGCCGAGCCGCAGCTTGCCCACGACGGCCTCCCAGACGGCGACGTCGGCGCCGAGGTCGCCGGCGTCGAGCCCGTCGAAGGCCACCGGCACCAGTCCCCGCGCCTCCCGGGCCTCGGTGTGGCACGCGAGGCAGTAGCGTTGCACCAGTACCTCGGCGGCCCGGGCGTCGTACGGCGCCGGCGCCTGGCCGGCGGACACCGACGCCCCGGATGCGACCGCCAACGCGACCGCCGACAGTGCCGCACGCCGAATGGTCCGTGTCGTCATCGGCTGCATGGTCTCATCACGGCGCCCACGACGCCGGCTGAGGGGCGGCGTAGCCGCAGGGCTCCACGCGACAGCCCGCACCCCCGTTACTGTAGTGCCAGCCGGGTACGTTGGCAACCGGATTCGCCGCCATCCCGCCCCGATGGATCTCCCGGGCCGCGCGACGGGTTCGATCCGCGGGGGCGTCTGGGCGACCCGATTCGCCGCCATCCGCCTCGACGGGGCCGCCGAGCCGCCTGAACCCTGCCCGCCAGGCCCTCGCCGCGGCAGCCGAATCGATGCGTTCAGCGCGGAAGCCGCTCGGTCGGGAACGCCGGGAACCGGTCGAAGTCCCGATCCTCGGTGAGCAGGATCCTGACCCCTGCCTCGCGGCAGAGCGCCACGATCTGCGCATCGAAGACGAGGTTGCCGACCGCGTCGGCCTCGCGTACCGCGTCGGCCAGCAACTGCGGGTAGCGGGGTCCGGGCTCGAGAACCGCCACGTTCCGCGACGCGAGCAGCCGCTCCATCGCTTCACACGCTTCGTCGGCGGTATGGGCGTTGGCGATCTTCGGATGCGTGACGACTCGAAGGAACTCGCCGAGGCAGAACACCGGGATTCCCAGGCTGCGTTCGGCCAGCTCGACCACCCGCCGGCGGGCTGCCTCGTGCTTCGGCGACTCCTTCCGGTGGGCGTGGACGAGCACGTTGGTGTCGACGGCGGTCACCCGCGGCCTTCCATCCACTCGTAGAGCGAGTCCCGATCATCGAAGTTCACACCCGGCGTCGGGCGCCCCTCCTTGACGAGCAACTCGAGGCGAAACGGCGTGCGCCCGCGTGCGCGCCGGTGATGGAGGTACTGCGCGACCGCGCGCTCGATGAGCTGCGTCAGCGTCTCGCCGTCGTGGGCGGCCGCTGCCTTGGCCTCGCGGAACAGGTGGTCGTCGAAACTGAGGGTCGTCCGCATGCAGGTATCTGACTGCAGGGCGCAGATATCTGTCAACCCGCGCGGGCCGACGACACCGATCGCCCCCTTCAGGCTCCCCTGGTTGGAAGCGACGCGGTCTTTACGCGCGGAGCGGGTTGGTGCCATAATGCCCGTTCACTCGTCGTATCCGCGTACCGGTCGAAGGAGTCCATTCATGAGAATCCAGGCGCGAGCACTCGCGGTCGTCGTGGCGGTCGGGGCCCTGTCGCTCATCGCCGCCCCCGCGCAGGCGAACGAGGGCGACGTCACCTACTATCGGGACGTCCTGCCGATCATCCAGGACAACTGCCAGAGCTGCCATCAGCCCGAGGGCCAGAACCTCGGCGGAGTCGTGGCGCCGATGTCGTTCATGAGCTACCAGGAGACCCGCCCGTGGGCCCGCGCCATCGCCCACAAGGTCGAGGCGCGCGAGATGCCGCCGTGGTACGCCTCGGCGCCGCAGGGCGTTTTCTCGAACGAGCGCCTGCTGACCGACGCGGAGATCGAGACCCTGTTGACCTGGGTCGAGGCCGGCGCCCCCGCCGGCGACCGCGCCGACGCCCCCGAGCCCCGGCAGTTCGTCGAGAACGCGAGCGGCGGCTGGTCGCTGGGCACGCCCGACTTCGTGTTCAAGCTCGACGAGCCGTACTTCGTCGACGACGACGTCTACGACCTGAACATCAGCCTCTTCAAGACCCTGACCGAGGCGGACCTGCCCGAGGACGTCTGGGTGCGCGGCTGGGAGTTCAAGACCGACGCGGGCAAGGTCGGCCACCACATGTGCGGCTTCGTGCGCGGCCCGGCGCCCGGCCAGCGGCCGGTCGAAGAGGTCGCGGCCGACGAGGGCGCGGCCGGCTCGGGCCAGCTCCTGACGTGCGTCGCCGAGGGCGCCGAGGCGGTCATGCTGCCCGACGGCTACGGCCTGCGGCTCGAGGCGGGGTCGACGCTGACCTACAACATGCACTACCACAAGGAGCCGGGCGAGGGCTCGGGCATCTGGACGCAGCCCGAGATCGCCTTCTTCATCGAAGACCGGCCGGTGCGGTACCAGGTGATCAACGACTCCATCGGCAACACCGGGTTCGAGATTCCGCCGGGCCACCCCAACTACCGGATCGGCATGTCCCGCACCCTGGACCAGGACATCCAGGTGCTGACGTACTGGCCGCACGCCCACCTGCGCGGCACGGCGTCGCGCTACACCGCCATCTACCCCGACGGCCGCGAGGAGCTGCTGCTCGACGTGCCGGAATACGACCAGGGGTGGCAGGAGACCTACAAGTACAAGGCGCCGAAGCTGCTGCCCAAGGGCACGCGCATCGACATCAGCTTCTGGTACGACAACTCGCCGGAGCGCGCGGCGCGCTATGACTTCCGCTCTGACGACACGCCCGGCCACGGCCCGCGGACCGACGACGAGATGTCGCTGGGCTTCATCGGCTACGCCGTCGAGCTCGACGAGCCGGCGAACACCACCGACGACGACTAGCAAGCACCCTTCCCGTCTGGGAGCCCTGCGCCTTCCTGTGAAGCGCGGGGCTCCCGGCCTCCCCTCCTCCGGCTGGAACAAACGATGGCTGCTCTGCGATTGCTCCTCGTCGCGTGCTCGGTCTTCCTCTGTGTCCTGACGCAGACCGCCGCCCCGGCCCGAGGGGGTCAGGCCGGCGGAGACGACGACGGCCTGCTGCGGTCCGAGCTGACCCTGAGCGGTCGGTCGATCAGCGTGACCTATGACCCCGCCCTGCCGTCGAACCACCGCTCGCTGCTGGTGCTGCGGGCCGGCTCGACCCAGGCGGCGGTGCGGCTGGGGCGCCTGGACGGCCACCGATCGCTCGCCATCGGGACCCTGGCCCCGGATCTCGACGTGCCGCGTGGACCCGCCCCGAACCACGACCTCTGGCTGATGCGCACCGGCGCGGGCTGGGTGATCGACGCGCGGCCGGTCGAGGAGTCGGCCGACGGGCCCGAGGGCGAGGGCGCCGCGAACCCGGCCGGGGGCGGCGGGGCAGACGACGCCGAACCGGACGCCGACGGGACGGATGACGCCGAACCCGACGCCGACAGCGCAGAGCCGGACGCCGAAAACGTCGAGACGGATGCGGTGACCGACAGCGCAGAGCCGAACGCAGACACCGAGGCCCGGGAGGCGGACTCGGATGAGACGGATGCCGAGGCGGGCGAGGCGGACGCCGACAGCGAGAACGCTCGACCGTCGCCGCAGCCCGGCCGCATCCTCCTCTCGCACCGACCGCTCGCCGACGAAGCCGAGACCCTCGCGATGCGGTTGCTGCCGGCCGCGGACGAGGCGGGAACCCTGGAGCTGGTCTGGGGCCGGAACCAGTGGACGGCCGACTTCGAGTTCGTCGAGCTGCCGCGGCCGCCCCGCCCCGAGCGCACCTCGGACGTCGGCCCGGGCACCAGCCTGACCCGCGATTCCGACCTCGAGGCCCGCTACCGGGCGGCGGCGCTCGGATCGCGCAACGAGACCGCGATCGAGACGCCCGACGGCGCCCGCATCCAGGTGCTCTTCGAGCAGGAGCTCGGCACTGACGGCGTCGACTTCGGGGCGCTCGAGTCGATTGGCGATGGCGACCTCGTCGAGCTGACCGAGGGCGCCGTCATCCGGCTCCGCACCGAGGTCCCCCTGCGGTTCGGCGACACGCTCATCCCCACCGACAACCTCGCCGCCGATTTCCCCGGCTCTTACGGCCTGTGGCTGCGGGCGTCGGGTCCGGGCTGGACCCTCGTCTTCAACAACGAGCCCGACTCGTGGGGGACCCAGCACGACCCCGCGTTCGACGCGGCTGAGATCGACATCGACCACACCCACGGCGGCCCCTACGAGGCCCGCCCCCTCGGTGTCTCCCTCGTACCGGTGGAGAGTAACGAAGGGCGTCTCGTGATCGTCTGGGGCCAGCACGTCTGGGCGGCCGACTTCACCATCGAGCCCTGACCGCAGCCCGTGCGGATTCGCACCACGACCATCCGGACGTCCCAATCCTCCCACGACCCGGCTGAGGGATCCGCGTACCACCGACCCGATTGCAGGTTCGCCGACGACGGGCGCGTGTTGGCGCCGAGGTCGACGGACGTCCCCGACGATCTCCGGAGCCGCCGCGAAACAGTTCGTCCACAGGCGCGGAGGCTCAGCAGCGCAACGCGCGGCGCACCGAGCCTCGCTTCATCCCCCAGTAAAGATCCGCCCCAGACGCGCGGCGCCCGGAGCAGCGGGAACAGCGACGGCGAGACCCTGGCGCCGCGCAGGCTGACCCCGTCCCCGTTCACCGCGAACCTCCTGGAAGTCGGCAAGCTGCTCGAACCACTCGGCGTTCTGCTACCATCCGTGCCGTGGCCGCGCAAGAACGGCGCGTCGGTTCAATGAAGCGCAGACCAGAGACAAGCAGTCAGGAGGCACCGATGAGACGGCGTCTTTCTTCGATACTCGTTGCTCTCGCGCTGGCGGTCGCCGCGGCGCTGGTCGCCGGCCTGCCGCGGCTGACCGTGCTGACGGCCGGGGCGCAGGGGTCGGACGCGGCGGCGTTCCAGTTCGACGCCGCGTGGCCGAAGCCGCTGCCCGACAACTGGACGCTGGGCAACGTGGTGGGCGTCGCGGTGGACGCCCGCGACCACATCTGGATCGTGCACCGCCCCGGCAGCCTGACCCTGCAGGAGCGCGGCGCCGACGAGGACCCGCCCCTCGCCGAGTGCTGCCGCCCCGCCCCGCCGGTCATCGAGTTCGACCAGGCCGGCAACGTGGTGAACGCATGGGGCGGACCCGGCGCGGGCTACGAGTGGCCCGATTCGGAGCACGGCATCTTCATCGACCACCTGGACAACGTCTGGCTGGGCGGCAGCGGCGGCAACGACGCCCACATCCTGAAGTTCACCCGCGACGGCGAGTTCCTGCTGCAGATCGGCCGGCACGGCCAGGGCCAGGGCAGCAACGACCTCGCGAATTTCGGCCAGCCGGCCGAGATCGACGTCGACCCCGAGACCAACGAGGTGTACATCGCCGACGGCTACGGCAACCGCCGGGTCGCGGTCTTCGACGCCGACACCGGCGAGTACAAGCGCCACTGGGGCGCGTACGGCAACCGGCCCACCGACGAGCCCTACGCCTACGACCCCGACGCGCCGCCCTCGCCGCAGTTCGGGCGCCCGGTCCACTGCGCGACCCTGTCCGACGACGGGCTCGTCTATGTCTGCGACCGGGTGAACGACCGCATCCAGGTGTTCGAGCGGGACGGCACGTACCGCGACGAGGTGGTCATCGCGGGCCGGACCCGCGGGTTCGGGTCGGCGTTCGACGTCGACTTCTCGCCCGACGGCGAGCAGCGGGTCCTCTACAACATCGACGGCATGAACCAGAAGGTGTGGCTGATCGAGCGATCGAGCCTGGAGATTCTCGGGTCGTTCGGCTTCGGCGGCCACATGGCGGGCGGGTTCACCGCCGCCCACAGCGTCGCCGTCGACTCGAACGGCCACATCTACGTGGGCGAGACGCTGGAGGGCAAGCGGGTCCAGCGGTTCGTCAACAGCGGGTCACGGTAAGAGCGAGACAGAACGCGCTACCGCTTGGACAGGCGTGGGGGATCACCGACCACTGATCACAGATGATCAGGCCCACGTGCAGCGCTGCCGTTCATCCGCTGGTCCATCCCGCTCCGCCTCAGCCGGCCACCGACATGGCCAGGCGGTCGACCACTGACCACTGATCACCGACCACCGATTCACCGCACGAGGCGCCCGTCGCGCACCCAGACCTCGTCGCCGACCGTCACCGTGGTGTCGGTGAAGAAGTTCCAGCGGACGTAGCCGCCGGTGACGGTCCCGCCGAGTTCGGAGTTGTCGCCGAGCGACAGCCGGACGATGCCGGCGCCGTAGCCGTAGTAGGGGATCCACGGGTTGCGCTCGGGCACCGCGAGCAGCGGGTTGAACCCGAGCGCGAACTCGCGGAAGGCCCGCGCCTCTTCGGGGACGCCGGCGAGCTCCGCTTCCGCCGCCTCCTGCCCCGCTTCGGCCGTCATCCCGGTGACCCGACCACCCGTTATCCGCACCCGCAGCCCGCTGACCGGCCGCCCGTCCCACTGCGACGGCGGGAAGACGATGACGCCGTCGACGGACTCCTCGACCGGGGCCACCCGTATCGCCCCCGACGGCAGCTCAATCTCCCGGTCGATGAGGATGACGCCCTGATCGGTGCGCGCCTTCGAAGCGTCGCCGTCGCCGTAGTTCACCGGTCGGTCGCCGATGCGGAATCGGATGTCGGTGCCGAGCGGCGACGTGACCCGCACCTCGGCCCCGCGCATCGCGGTCACGAAGCGCCGCTGGACCGCCGCCAGGGCCGCGTAGTCGGTCTCGAGCAGCGCCCGCTGGTAGGCGGCGTCGACGACCGCCTGCGACGGCATGGGCTGTCCCGGCAGGGGGAACGCGCTGCCGTTCTGGGTCCAGTGGAAGTGGATGGTGCGGCCGATGCCCTCGTGCAGCAGGTCCTGCAGCGCCGCGTACACCGCGTGGTCGGGCCGCGCTCCCGGCAGCATGATGGCGCCGTCGAAATCGCGCAGCATCTCGCGGTAGACGGCCCGCGCGGCCGCCGCGCCATCGGCCAACAGGTCGGTGTCCCAGTCCTCGGGGTACGGCTCCTCGATGACGTCGACCACTCCGAGGTCGACCGCGCCGGCCCGCAGCAGGGCGTAGCGCAGCGGGGGAATCAGTTCGTCGAACTGCCCGGGACGCGCCACGAGCAGGATACGCTCGCCCGGCTCGGGCGCGAGCTGCGCCACGAGGCGCTCGGCCATCGCCTCCCACTGCAGGGTGAGACGGGGCTGCGCGGGGGCGGAGCCGGCCCCGAGGCACAGCAACAGTCCGACCATGGCCAGAACACTTCTCATCGTTCGAGTCTCCCTTTGCAGCCCCGAGAACGCCGCCCCACCGCCGCGTAACCCACGGCGAGCCGGCCGTTGCGGCATCACCCCCCGAACATCGCGCTCTCGCCGCGACGCTCCCTCGACATGTCGCCGGCCGCAGAAAGGCCCGCTGGCCTCGTCCCGAACAATCGCGCTCTCGCCGCGACGCTCCCTCGACCGGTCTCGATCCACGCCGCCCGCTGACGCCGGATCGGCGCTGGGGCCAGGACCCGCCGCATTCGGCCAAGTGCAACGCGGAGTCCCACCCCGGTGCACGGCGGCGAGCAATGTCCAGCCGGTCAGGCGCCGCATACGGCCGGGTGCGACGCAGAGTCCCACCCGGAGTGCCTACGAGGGCCAGAGCCAGCCGAACGCGCCCGCCGTCAACAGCGCGTAGATCACCCCGTCCAGCATCGTCAACAGGGTGAAGCGCCAGCCGCGGTGCCACCAGATGGTGCTCTGCGGAATCGCCAGCGCGTAGCCCGCGAAGGCCACGAGGCCGACCACGCGGAAGACGAGCCCGTAGTCGGCGGCCGGCGGGATGGTGAGGCCGGCCGTGTAGCCGGCGACGGCGCCGACCACCAGGCAGTAGACGAACCACTGCCCCAGACTGCGGCCGACGGCCAGACCTCCCGCCGGCAACACCGTCAGGAACAGCACCGGCCCGCGCTTCAGTTTCTCCAGGAACGCGGGCGAGTTCATCTCCTTCATGCTCGCGGACCGCGGCAGGCCGTAGTCGCCGGGCGGAATGTCGAGCGACCGCAGCACCTCCGCCACCTTCTCTTCATCCGGCACCGGTGCGACGTCGCCGGCGTGATACGACAGCAGCATGTGGATGATCGAGCTGGCGACGAAGACGAGGACCGCCGACAGCAGGATCGGCAGCCACAGCGACAGGATGCACGTCATTTGCGACCTCCTGGCGGGCGAGCATACCCCAATTCCTCGGTTCGAGCCGACTCCGCGCGCCGCGATCCGCGGATCGTCGAATTGCGGTAACATCCGCTCGCAAGCGTGCGGGACACGCTTGCCGGTGTCGGCCGGCCTCGCGCCGTCGCGGCACGGCGACGGGCCCGACGAGTCGATGGGGCGGGAGACGCAGCCGCGAGACCCGGTCTCCCGACCAGATGACCGAGCTGATGAAAAGGAGTACACGATGCTGCTGGCGCTGCGATGCTGTCGTGCGGGGTTCCGGGTCGTTCTGTCGACCTCAGTGTTCGCCATCCTGCTGGGAACCGCGATGACCGGGACCCGCGCCACCGTGCACGCCCAGTCCGACGAGGCGCTCGGCCACGGCTACAGCCGGCCCGCCCGGAGCCCGCACGGCAGCCGTTCCGAGGTGATCGCGCCGCACGGGATGGTGGCGGCCAGCCAGCCCCTCGCGGCCCAGGTCGGTCTCGACATCCTCAAGGCCGGCGGCAACGCCATCGACGCGGCGGTGGCCGTCAACGCCGTGCTCGGCCTCGTCGAGCCGCACATGAACGGGATCGGCGGCGACCTCTTCGCCCTCGTCTGGGACGCCGACACCGAGCGGCTCTACGGGCTGAACGCCACCGGGCGGGCGCCGTACGAGATCAGCCGCGAGACGCTCGTCCGCCAGGGCTACACCCGCATGCCGGGGAACGGACCGCTCACCTGGACGGTGCCGGGCGCCGTCGACGGCTGGCACGAGCTGCTCGAGCGGTTCGGCACGATGACCCTCGCCGAGGTGCTCGCTCCCGCCATCCGCTACGCGCGCCAGGGCTTCCCGGTGAGCGAGATCATCCAGCGGCAGTGGGCGGGGGCCATGCCGTCGCTCGTCCAGTGGCCCGACTCGGCCGCCACCTACCTGCCGAACGGCCGGCCGCCGCGCGTCGGCGAGGTCTTCCGCAACCCGCGGCTCGCCGACACCTACGAGGCCATCGCGCGGGGCGGCCGCGACGCCTTCTACAAGGGCGACATCGCGCGGCGCATCGTCTCGTTCAGCGAGGGGAACGGCGGCTACTTCACGATGGCCGACTTCGAGGACCACTCGTCGGTGTGGGTCGAGCCCGTCAGCACCAACTACCGCGGCTACGACATCTGGGAGGTGCCGCCCAACAGCTCCGGCATCCTCGCCCTGATGATCCTCAACATCATGGAGGGCTACGACGTACCCGCCCTCGGGCACAACTCGGCCGACCTCATCCACCTCTACGCCGAGGCCAAGAAGCTCGTCTGGGCCGACCGCAACACGTACGTGGCCGACGCCGACGCCAACGAGCTGCCGACGCTGCCCCTCATCACGAAGTCGTACGCCGACCTGCGGCGGCGGCTCATCGACCCCGACGAGGCGTCCACGGACGTCGCACCCGGCCAGCCCTTCGACCACAGCGACACCGTGTACCTGACCGTGGTCGACGAGGATCGCAACGCCGTCTCCCTCATCGAGAGCATCTTCGGCGGCTTCGGCTCGATGGTGGTGCCGGGCGACCTCGGCTTCGCCCTCCAGAACCGCGGCTCCGGCTTCACCCTGGAGGAAGGCCACCTCAACTCGCTCGAACCCCACAAGCGCTCGCTGCACACCAACATGCCGGGCTTCGTCACCAGGGACGGCAAGCCGTTCATGCCGTTCGGGGTCATGGGCGGCGCCATGCAGCCGCAGGGCCACTGGCAGGTGCTGTCGAACATCATCGACTTCGGCATGAACCTCCAGGAGGCCGGCGACGCCGCCCGCGTGCGCCACAGCCCCAGCAGCCGGCCCGGCGGCACCGTCGCCGTCGAGCCCGGCGTCTCCGACGAGGTCATCGCCGAACTCCGCCGCCGCGGCCACCACGTCGTCCGCGCCGGCGGCGGGGGCATGGGCGGCTACCAGGCCATCATGATCCACCCCGAGACGGGCATGCTGCACGGCGGGACCGACGTGCGCAAGGACGGGCAGGTGGTGGGGTACTGATCGGCTGGGCGCTGCAAGCCACGAGGGCCGACGGACGGCGAGTCACAAGCAGCATACCCCTTAATCGGAAGTTTCAGGGGTCGATCAGGGCTAAGTCGTTGATTTTGTTCAGGATACGTCTGATTGAGAGTGAAATATGTAGCCACTAATTTTGTGGACATTCCGGCCACATTTGTTCTATAATCGAAGAATGAAGCGGAGAGGCGGGGCAGTACACGTAGCCACAACCACAAGACGCTACGGCAACAAGACCTACCAGTCCCATCTGCTCCGACGCACCTTCCGGCAAGACGGAAAGGTCAAGCACGAGACACTCGGCAATCTGTCGCATCTCCCCCTGCCCATCATCACCCTCGTGCGGCGAGCCCTGAAGGGAGAGAACTTCGTCACCCCTGAGGAAGCCTTCACCTGCGTCCGCAGCCTGCCACACGGTCACGTCGCCGCCGTACTCGGCCTCCTCAAGCGACTCGACCTGCACACCCTCATCGTCCGCACCGCCAGCCGTATCCGAGACCTGGTCGTCGCGATGGTCGTCGCCCGCGTCATCGACCCGCGCTCGAAGCTGGCCACCGCACGCGCCTTGAACCCGGACACCGCCGCTTCGACCCTCGGCCAGATGTTGGAACTCGGCGCCGTCAGCCAGCATGAGCTGTATGACGCGATGGACTGGCTGGTGGACCGGCAGGCGGGCATCGAGCAGCGTCTCGCCAAGCGGCATCTGCACGAGAACACCTTGGTGCTCTATGACCTGACGTCGAGCTACTTCGAAGGGCGCTGCTGCCCTTTGGCTCAGCGCGGACACAGCCGTGACAACAAGTCGGGCACTCTGCAGATCGTCTTCGGCCTGCTGTGCACGGCCGAGGGCTGTCCGGTCGCCGTCGAGGTCTTCGAAGGGGCAACGAGTGACCCGAAGACCGTGGCCAGCCAAGTGGCCAAGCTGCGCCAGCGGTTCGGACTGCAGCGCGTGGTGTTGGTCGGCGACCGCGGCCTGTTGACCGCCGCCCGCATCCGAGAGGACCTGCAGGACATCGACGGGCTGCGCTGGATCACCGCGCTGCGCGGACCGACCATCCGCAGACTGCTCCAAGCTGGCGCTGTCAAGCCGTCCCTGTTCGACGAGCGGGACTTGGCGGAAATCCGAAGCGACGAGTTCCCCGGCGAGCGATTGGTCGTCTGCCGCAACCCCCTGCTGGCCGCCGAGCGACACCGCAAACGGCAGGAACTACTGGCCGCCACCGAGAAGGTGCTCGAGCCGATTGCAGCCGCCACCCGGCGCAGCCGCAACCCGCTGCGCGGCGCCGCCGCCATCGGCCTGCGCGTCGGCAAGGTGCTCGACCGCTACAAGGTCGCCAAGCACTTCATCACTGCGATCACCGACGACGCGTTCACCTTCCGCAGGAACGACGCGCAGATCGCCGACGAGGAGCAACTCGACGGCCTCTACATCGTCCGCACCAACGTCGACGCCAACCAGTTCGACGCGGTCGAGACCGTTCGCGCCTACAAGGACCTGTCGAAGGTCGAACGGGCGTTTCGCTGTTTCAAGTCGGTGGACCTGAAGGTGCGCCCCATCCACCATCGGCGAGAGGATCGCGTGCGGGCGCACGTCCTGCTGTGCATGCTCGCCTACTACGTCGAGTGGCACATGCGGCGCACCCTCGCCCCCCTGCTCTTCGACGACCACGACCCACAGGCAGCCGCCAGCCAGCGCCGCTCCATCGTCGAGCCTGCCAAACCCTCGCCCGCCGCGCAGGCCAAGGCGGGCCGCAAGCGTACCGACGATGACTTGCCCGTACACAGCTTCCGCACCCTCCTCGCCGACCTCGGCACCCTGACTGCCAACACCATGCAGGTCACCGAAGGCGCCAACTCCTTCACGCTGCACACCCAGCCCACACCGATCCAGCAGCGCTGCTTCGAGTTACTCGGGAGCACCCCCCGAACGTAGCCAGAAGCGATACCCCACAAATCTCTCAAATGTAGCAAATTCAGGAACTTACGCGCGATCACCACCGAAACTTCCGCTTAATAAGGCCGCGCCGCTATGACGGAACCAGATTAGGACAGAAACGGCAGGACCAATACGAGGGTACGACAACCGAATTGGGTACGGCTCTTTTTCGTCGACGGTTCCGGAGAATGTCCATGGAGTTCTAAAGGAGCGTCACGGCAAAGAGCTATGTGACCCGTCGAAGGCGGGGTGAGGAGGGCGGCGGGGGCGGCTCGGTGACCGGCGGGACTATCACGTCGGCATATCGCTGGACGTGGTTCCAATTCCTTCAATGAGACCGCGGGGGTAGACCCGGCATCCGGCTGCCAGGCTCGAGAAGCGGGGCGGCGCTGCCTGCGTGCACGAGATCATCGACGTCCAGTGTACCCGCGCCAGACGCCGGCGGCGTCCAGGATGGCGTTGCACGCGTCCTTGACGGCGTTTCCGAAGCGGCGTGTGCGTCCTGAGTAGAGGACAACGCTCGGCCGGCCGTCGGCCATCGTATAGACCGTGACTTGGTTTCTCCCCCGTGCGCCGAGAGCGATCAGTGCGCCGAGCGCTCGACCGGCGTCGGCGGTGGGATCTCCCGTCGGGGGCATGGCCGGCGCGGGCTGGACACCGATGTAGACGCCGACATCGGCCAAGCGAGGGTCGGCGACTACTTGCAGGTGGCCTGTTGTGCATTCGCGCCGGTCGTACGCCTCGGCTAGGGCGTTGGCCGAGTGGGGACCGGGTTCCATGAACACGCGGATGGGTCGGTCGGAGCCCCCGCGCCTCGGGACGCCCGCCCGATTAGGAGCGGCGTCTCGCCGTGCTGGATTCTCTGCTTCGAGGCTTCCGGAATCGAGAACGAAGAGTGTTCCTTCGATGTACGCGTCTTCTTCGTACGACCCCGCCCAGACGGTGTAGTCACCGGGCGCCGGGTTCTCGATGAAGACGAACGGATCGAGACCGTCTGCGCTGTCGTCGTCGCAGAACCAGTGGCCGTTCGGTGTTCGGACGGTCAGAGTGGTGTCGGTGGTGTTTTCGGTGTCTTCATCGGCTGCGAAAGCGATTCCGAGAGACTCGGTACCTCCCGTCCATTGGGTGCGGTAGTCAGGTCTCGTTGAGATCCATCCGTTGCAACCGTCGATGACGTTGCCGACGTCGATCGGCCCGCCCGCGATCCCGCTGGCTGCGTGGCCTTCAGGCCTTGCACCTGGTTGGACAAGCAGCGTACCGTAGAGCGCTTCGGCGGAAGGGTCGACGAGTGAGTTGTTGCTGTTTCTGAGCTCGGTCTCGAGTCCGGCGCTCGTCGTTCTGGCTAGCGCGTCTAGTGTCCTGTCTGTCAAATAGGGCTACGTAATATGATCCTGCTGTGCGGCCAGACTCGAGCGAGCATGCTGGATTTTACGAAGAATGGCCTCGCCTTTGGCCTTCCACTTGTAGGGCTTGGGCGTCAGATTCCGTTCAGCGAGGTAGTCCTCGATGTCCGCCACCAGGGTCTTGACGCTGTTGAAACTGCCCTCTCGGATCACGTCCTGGGTCAGGTCCGCGAAGAAGCGCTCGACCAGGTTGAGCCACGACGCGCTGGTCGGCGTGAAGTGCAGGTGGAACCGCGGGTGCTTCGCCAGCCAGGCCCGCACGCGGTGGTCCTTGTGGGTACAGTAGTTGTCGACGATGAGATGAAGATCCATCTCCGGCGGGGTCTCCCGGTCGATTTGCTTGAGAAACCGGAGCCATTCCACATGCGTGTGCTGCGCCTCGGTCCGCGCGATGAGCTTGCCGTCCAGGTAGTTCAGGGCAGCGAACAGCGTGACCGTCCCGTGGCGCCGGTAGTCATGGGTCCGCGTCCGGGTCGCCCCGCGCCGCAGGGGCAGGCCCGGTTGGGTGCGTTCCAAGGCCTGACACTGGCTCTTCTCGTCGCAACAGAGCACGAGCGCCCGCTCGGGCGGATCCAGATACAAGCCGATCACGTCCCAGAATTTCTCCGCGAACTTCGGGTCGTTGGACACTTTGAAGGTCTTCACCACATGCGGCTTGATGTCGTTGGCGCGCCAGATCCGGTGGACGCTGTCCGGCGACATCCCCACTGCGGCGGCCATGGTGCGCACGCTCCATCGCGTCCGAGGCGCCGGCGGCTGGGTTGCCCGGAGGATGACGTGTTCGACCTTCTCCGGCGTGATCGAGGGTCGCCGCCCCCGACCCGGCTGATCCCGCAAGCCCGCAAGTCCCTCCCGGTCAAACCGTTGCGACCACTTGTTGACACAAGCTCTGCT
>CBDATI010000026.1:0-66421 GCA_965199675.1 Vicinamibacterales bacterium
GTCTGGCCGATAGAGGAGCGGCCGGTGCCGCAGTCCGAGGTGCCGGGCGAGCGCCTCTCGCCCACACAGCCCATGCCCACCCGGCCCGCCGCCTACGAGATGCAGGGGCTGA
This sequence comes from Vicinamibacterales bacterium, assembly GCA_965199675.1. GTDB lineage: Bacteria > Acidobacteriota > Vicinamibacteria > Vicinamibacterales > UBA8438 > JAJEEA01. Next base: position 113 of record CBDATI010000026.1, read on the forward strand.
CCGAGGACGACCTGATCGACTTCACCCCCGAGCTGCGGGCCGAGGCACTCGAGATCACCCGCAACTACCGTCTCGGGCCGATCTTCAACCCGCCCATCCAGCGCGGCCATCCGTCGGGGCTCCGGTCGTTCGTGAGCTGCCCGAGCGGGGCGTCGAATATCTTCGGGCCGACCTCGGCCGACCCCGAGACCGGCATCCTCTACGTGTCGACCCGCCGCGGCTGCCGGTCCGAGAACATCGTGCCGGGCGCCCTCATCGACGTGCCCGAGGACATCAAGACCACGGGCCGGACCATCGCCGAGTTCGCCGTGCTGAACCGCGGCGACTTCCGGGGACCGCAGGGGCTGCCGATCTTCAAGCCGCCGTACAGCCGCATCGTCGCCATCGACATGAACACCGGCGAGCACCTCTGGGAGACGCCGAACGGCGACACTCCCGAGCGTATCCGCAACCACCCCGCGCTGCAGGGCGTCGACCTGCCCAACACCGGGCTCCTCTCGCATCCCGTGACCATGGTCACCCGCACCCTGGTCGTCACCGCGGAGGGCACCGGGGGCACCCCGCGCCTGCACGCCCTCGACAAGCGGACCGGCGAGCGGGTCGGCACCGTCGAACTGCCCGCGTCGGGCCAGTACGGCATGATGGGCTACCTCCACGAGGGCCGGCAGTACATCGTGGTGCAGGTGGCCGGCCCCGGCTTTCCCGGGGCGCTCGCCGCGCTGCGCCTGCCCTGAGCGCGCCCGTCACCGTTCGCCCCGGAGGCGATTCGGGTGCCCATCTGGTGGGCGGCGCCTCTCGGGTGGTTGACGGATCCGGGCGGCCGCTGCCCACGCCGACGTCGAGCGCTGCGGCCGGCGCCGCCGGCAACAGGTCGGCCGCCCAGCCATGGAGCCGTTCCGGCGCGACACGCTCGTAGCGGTCCGCGGCGGCTTCGGCGTGGGCGTCGTACCAGGCAATCGGATCAGACATCGTGGCGGGCGAACGCCCGCTCGAACGCGGTCTTCACGCGGGGCTCGAAGCAGACGAAGGTGACCGCCTCGACCGACGGCGCCCCCGCAAGCGCCGCGCCGACCGCCCCGACCGCCACCTCCGCGGCCTCGTCCGGGGGATATCCGTAGACGCCGCAACTGATGGCGGCGAACGCGATGGTCTTCAGCCCGTGCTCGCCGGCCAGTTCGATGGCCCGGCGATAGCAGCCTGCGAGCTGCTCCGGCTCGCCACGGGCGCCGCCCCGCCACACCGGTCCCACCGCATGAATCACGTGCCGCGCCGGCAGGTCGTAGCCGCCGGTGATCTTCGCGCTGCCGGTGGGGCAGCCTCCGAGGGCGCGGCATTCGGCCAGCAGGCCGGGCCCCGCCGCCCGATGAATGGCGCCGTCGACGCCACCGCCTCCGAGCAGGCGGGTGTTCGCGGCGTTTACGATCGCGTCGACCGCGAGCTTCGTGATGTCGGCGGTGGAGATGGAGAGTCGCGGGTTCGGCATCGTTCCTGTTGGGAGAGCCACCTGCCGATCATTTCATCGGATTGAGCGTCTTGCCGTCGCGCTCGGCGATATCCAGGAAGTAGTTGGCTACCGCCTTGGCGGAACAAGCTTCCGCAAGGGGCGCAGCGGATTCCATTGTGGCGCTGAGTTGACCGTCATGGGCCATCTGCCACCTCGCAGTCATGCAGAACGCTCTCGGGCTGGGACCCTGGCTCCGGCGTGGTCTTCGATCGGTGATTTCACGGCCTGCCGTTTCCGGAGACGTCGCGTGGGCCGCATGAAGCGCCGCCCGTTCAGCCAGAGAGCTGGCAGTGCTGAGCGCAGGCCGCGCTGACCGCACGCGTATTGGGCGAGACGACAGGATCGAGGAGAGTCCACGATCCTGTCGGGGGTACGCAATCGGGTTGCCGCCGTCTGCGTTACGGCAGCGGGGCCCGCGCGATGCGGATGCTCTCGCCGACGCTGCCGACCCAGAGCTCGTCGCCGACCTGGATGGCGGCGGTGCCCAGGCGCAGGTGGTCGTTGCTGGGGTAGGAGAAGATCTCCTCCGCGGTCAGGGCCTCGGTGTCGACGCGGGCGACGTGCGACGTGACGCCCTCGCAGGTCTCGCCGCGGACGCACTGGCCGACGCGGGCCCGCTCGGGGGCGCGGTGGCCGGCCGCGAGCAGGGTGCCGTCGGGCGCCCAGTGCACGTTGTCGATGTAGAAGCCGACCTCGATGCGGTCGGTGGGCATGGCGTCCGGGCCCCGCGGCAGGCGGATGATCGATTCGGCGGCGTAGCCGGCGACGAGGAACGACTGGCCGTCGGGCGCGATCTCGAGGCCGTTGGGGCCGATGCCCTCGCTGCCGGGCACGCGGCTCCAGTCGCCGCCGGGCTGCCACTCCCAGATGTCGCCGGTGGCGGGGCTGGTCGCCGCGAAGCCGCCCTCGGGCAGGGGCACGACCGCGTTCAGCCCGAGGCCCTCCGGGGCCACCACGCACCCGACCCAGGTGAGGGCCGGAACGGCGCCGCCGGCGTCGACCTCGAACACCTCGATGGCTTCGCGCTCGGTGTGGCGTACGACGTACAGCGTGTGGGTGTCGTCGTCGCCCTGCCGCAGGCTGACGCCGTGGGCCCGGAACTGCTCGGTGGTCATGCCGGGGCAACCGCCGTAGCGGGCCAGGTCGTGGCGCGCCCGCGGCGGCGTGGTGGTGGTGGGGAAGAGCCGCACGGTGCTGCTGTCGCGGCTGTCGGCGGCCGTCAGGTAGCCGTCGTCCACCATGCTCGCGACGATGACCCACGGCGAGTCGGGAAGCTGGATGAGGTCCTCGGGGCTGATGGGCCCGCAGACGAACTCGATGTCGCCGTCGGCCTCGCACTGCGCGGCGGCCGCCGCGGGCATCGCCAGCAGGCCTGCGGCCACGAAGAGCACGGGAAACAGTCGCCTCATGATTCCTCCTGTCGCCGGGCGAAGGTCATCGCCTCGGCGGGGTTGGCTGCTGTGGTCGCATCGAAGGCGCCGCGCAGGAACGGGGCCCCCGCCGCGCGCGGCGGGGAGCTGGTCCACCTGTCTCACCGGTTCAGCGACTCCAGGGCGGAACGATGCGGTTGGTCCGGGCGTATGCGATGAGCTGCCCGAGGTGCTCGTGCATGTCCCCGCCCACGAGGAACATGATGGCCGGGGCGGTGCGCTCCTGGCCGAACAGGTTGCGCGCACCGGTCAGGGTCGCCGGGTCCAGCGCCTCGAGCTGGGCCCGCGCGTAGTCGAAGCCCCTGTTCAGGTGATCCATGACCTCGGCCTTGTCGGTGATCGCGTTCAGGGCCTGCGACTCCTGGCGGCTCATCGCCGTCGGCGCCCCGAGCGCCATCGGCACGAAGCCGTAGCCCTCGCTGGCGATGAGCATCAGGACCTCCGAGACCGACCGGACGCCCTCCATCGGGCGCCATGTGTAGGTCTCGGCCGGGAACGCCTCGGCGAGCCCGACGAACTTCCCGCGCATGACCTCGATGTCGGCCATGAACGCGGCCTTCAGGGCGGCGGCCGACTCGGGGGTCAGGTCCTGCGCCTGCGCGGGGGCCGACGTCGCGACGAGGCCGGCGACGATCAGCATCCGGACGATGCGACCGACGGACGACTTCCGGACGGGAGGGACGATTCTCATTGCGCTGGCTCCTTCATTACCTCACGGGAACTCGATTCTTCAGGGGAAACTCGCTCGAGGCGACTCGCAATCGGTCTCGAATGACGTTTCTATCCCGCATTGTAGCCGACCAGCGGGCCTTGCGGCGATTGCCGTCGGGCATCGGCGCGGAGGGCCGCCGGAGGCTGCCTCTCACGCTGACCGGCGTACGACGACACCTGGAAGACCGGCGGGCCGGGGAGCGGTGGCAGCGGCCGATCGCTGGTCACGAAGCGCGGCATCCCGCACCGATCGTCGCCGCGAGCTGCAGCGCGTCCGGCGTCCTCGAGAAGCGTCGAGGCCGAGCCACCAGCGGGTCTGTGCCGCGGTCGGCTCGACTGACCAAGGGCGCGACGATGGGCAGAAACGTCGGGTGTTCTTCAATCAGGTGGATGAAGGCCGCGGGCCGACGCTGCCCGCGGGCAGCGTCGGCGATCAGTCCCATGAGTTCCGCTCGCGAGCGACGTGGTCTGCGGCGTCGATGTCCGCCCACAGCTCGCGGCTGCCCGGATGCGCCGTCCGCTGCTGGCGGCGGGCCCCGCGGCGCGACGTCGCCCCGGTTCCGCTGCCCGATTCGTGCTGCGCGGATGCGCGCGCTTGAGGTAACCTCTATGCAGGCCGGACGGGCATCGCCGGGACGGGCATCGGCGCGCCGGCCGGTCGTGGGGATTCGCTGATGACGACAAGAAGCCACCGAAGGACGGCGGCGGTCTGCGCCGTGCTCGCATGCCTGCTCGCCGGCGGCGCCGCGTCGGCCCAGGTGCCGTGGTCGCCCGGACCCGCGTCGTGGGTCGACGACCTGACGCCCATCGCCGCCGCCGACTGGGACGCGGATCGCGCCGCGCACCTGCTGAGCCGGGCCGGGTTCGGCGGCGCGCCCGAGGAGATCGCCGCGCTCGCCGCCCTGGGCCCGGAGCAGGCGGTGCGGTCGCTGGTGTACTACGACGACACCGCGAACGGCCACCTCGCGCCCTTCGAGCACTCGGGGCTCTGGGACGAGGGCCTGCTGAACTTCCCCCCGAGCCGCCCCGCGGCCACCGACCTGGGGCTGCGGAACGGCGAGAGCATGGGGGTGCGGGTCAAGCCCGACCACGTCAACCGCCACGCCCAGCCGATTTCCGATCGCTTTTTCTACTGGCTGCGCGCGACCCTGCTCGAGACCCGCCGGGTCGGCTACTGGTGGGCCGAGCGGATGCTCGACACCAACCGGCCGCTCGAAGAGAAGATGGCCCTGTTCTGGCACGGCCACTTCGCGACGGCCGAGAACAAGGTCCGCGACTACCGCAAGATGCTGCTGCAGATCGAGACGTTCGAGCGGCACGCCGCCGGCAACTTCGGCGACCTCCTGATCGCCGTGGCCCGGGACCCCGCGATGCTCTACTACCTCGACGCCGGGGTCAACGTGAAGGGCGCCGCCAACGAGAACTTCGCCCGCGAGGTGATGGAGCTGTTCACCATGGGGGTGGGCAACTACACCGAGCCGGACATCCGCGAGGCGGCCCGCGCCTTCACCGGCTGGAACTTCGAGAACCTCGACTTCGTCATCCACCCCGCCCAGCACGACGACGGGGAGAAGACGTTCCTGGGCCGCACCGGCAACTTCGACGGCGTCGACGTGCTCCGCATCATCCTCGAACAGCCGGTCACGGCCGAGTACATCGCCGCCAAGATCTACCGCTTCTTCGTGCGCGAGGAACTGTCGCCGGCACTGCAGCGCGAGCTCGGGGCCATTCTGCGCAACAGCGACTACGAGCTGCGGCCGCTGCTCTCGACCATCTTCCGCTCGCGCGATTTCTACAGCGAGGCCAGCTACGGCGCCCACATCAAGGGGCCGGTCGAGCACGTCGTCACGATGCTGAAGCACCTGGGGGCCGACGACGTGCCCGGGGTGCCCGACTTCAACCGGACCACCACCGCCCTCGGCCAGCACCTGCTGAACCCGCCGTCGGTGGCGGGCTGGGCGCAGGGCCGGGCCTGGATCACCCCCGCCCTCATCCAGGAACGGGGCAACGTCGCCTTCGACTACCTGTTCCCCGACATCGTCAACTTCCGCGACCCGAACTTCCTGTCTCGCCGGGGCGCCGGCGAGGTGGGCAACCGGCTGCGGGAGGGGTATGATTTCGGCAGCGCCATCACCCTCGACGACCCGGCCAACATGTCGGCGTTCGACCTGGCCGCGCTCGATCGGGACGAGCTGTTCAACACCCGGGTATCCACCTACCGAGGGTGGGAACGGGCGGTGCGCAAGCTGATTCCGACCCCGCGCGGCGGGGCCCGCATCGACATGACCGGCATGGTCCGGGATGCGGGCGCGGCCACCACCGCCGAGGCGGTGGACTACCTGCTGGGCCGGTTCCTGCGAGTGCCCATTGCCGCGTCGATGCGCGACGCGCTGGTGGCGCTGCTGGACGACGAGCTCGGCACGTCGGACATCGGACGGGCCGAGACGTACATGGAAGATCCGTTGCGCATGGTGGCGCATCTCATCATGAGCACCCCGGAGTATCAGATCAACTAGAGGTGGGACATGACGATGACGAATCGAGGCCGGCGGTTGTGCGAGGCGAGCGGCGTGTCCCGTCGCGAGGCCCTGAAGATCGGCGCCCGCGGCATCGCCCTCGGGCTGGCCGGGGCGGTCAGCCCCCTGCCGCCCCTGTTCGGGGCGGCGTCGAAGGCGGTCGCGGCCACCGAGGGCAAGATTCTCGTGGTCTTCGAGTGGTTCGGGGGCTATGACGGGCTGAGCACGTTCGTACCCTACAGCAACGACGCGCTCTACCGGCACCGGCCCAACATCGGAGTGCGCGAGGCCGACGTCCTCAAGGTCGACGAGCACTTCGGCTTCCAGAAGTCGATGATCGGCATGCACCGCCTGTGGAACGACGGCAACGTGGCCGTCATCCACGGCGCGGGCTACGACCAGCCGTCGTTCTCGCACTTCACCTCGGCCTCGTACTGGCACACCGGCGCCCCCAACAGCGGCGAGGAGTACGGCTGGTACGGCCGCACCGCCGACGCCCTCGACCCGTCGGGGACCCCCAACTACCTCGTCAACATCTCGGCCACGCAGAGCCTCGCGGTGCGGGCCCGGCAGCACGTGCCGGTCGTCTTCGACCAGCCGTCGGCGTTCACGCGCGCCGTCTTCCACCCGCAGCAGCGGTACGTCGACCACCTCGGCACCGGGCAGGAGGCGCGTAGCGCCGCCCACAAGTTCCTCCTCGACGTGAACCGGAGCGCCCGCGACGCCTCCGCCCTCGTCAGCCAGGCGTGGGACAACTACAACCGCACCCGCAACCCCGACCTGCGGCTGCTCGACCTCGACAAGGTCGTGGCCCTCATCGAGAACGACTTCCCGGCCCGCCTCTACTACGTCCGGCTGCAGGGCAGCCTGTTCGACACCCACGTCAACCAGGAGAGCCCGCACAACCGCCAGGTGCAGTACTGCTCCGACGCGGTGTGGGCCTTCTTCGAGGAGATGAAGCGCCTCGGCAAGCAGGACGAGGTGGCCGTCTTCATCCACAGCGAGTTCGGCCGCCGGGTGCCCGAGAACACCAACCTCGGCACCGACCACGGCACCGCCAACGTGTCGTTCGTGGTCGGCGGCGGCGTCGAGGGCGGCCATTACAGCAAGCCGCCCAGTCTCACCGAGCTCGTGCACGGCGACAACCTGCAGCACACCGTCGACTTCCGCCGCGTCTACGCCAGCCTCATCGAGGAGTTCCTGGGCCACTCCGACTCGGAGAAGGTGCTCGGCGAGAAGCTGAAGACGATGGGCCTGTTCGCCTGACCTTCGGGGCGTCGCCTCCCGGTCGGGGGCGGCGCACTGGACCAGTCCTTGGGCGGCTCCGCGCTGTCCGGGATCGATGGATTCCCGACACGGAGCCGCCCTTCTTGTTTCCGTGCACGCGCGAGGCCTCGCCCGCGTCCATCGTCGCGCCCGGACGCGCGGAGCGGCGCGGCGCGGAGTTGTGGCGCACGCGTTTGTCCCGGCGCCGGGGCGAGCCGTGCGACGAGACGTGGGGCGGCGTGCCGTTCGAGCAGCGGTCCCACGTCGCATCGGGACGGCTGGCTCTCCGGCCATCTCCGCGATCGTGCCGGTCACGGACGAGCGCGACGGGCGCGGTGCGGCCGCCGTTCTCCTGGGACGAGAAGCGCCGCCTGCACCTGCGCGCGAAACTCGACGCGCTGTTCTTCCACCTCTACGGCGTCACTGACCGCGCCGACGTGCGCTACGTGTGGTCCACCTTCCCGATCGTCGAGCGCCAGGACCGAGCGGCCTGGGGGAGCTATCGCTCGCGCGACCTGTGTCTCGCGTACCTGAACACGCTCGCCGCGGGGCGGCCCGATGCGACGCCCGACGGCTGACCCGATTCCACCGGAATGTCCACTCCGCCGACGCTTCGACGACGGGTTCCCATGTCCGCACCAGCCACGGGCCGTGACATGGTGAGGCCCTACCGCGCCGGCGCCGGCTCCAGCTTCCGCACCCAGCCGTCGCTCTTGGTCAGCAGATAGAGCTCGCCCGCCGAGTCGATCCCCAGACGTGCGTCGGCCCGGTCGCCCGGGGCGTAGGTGTTGCGGATTCCGGCCACCTCGACGAGGTCGCGCTCGTCGCCGTCGATGACGAGCCGGAGCTCGCGGATCTCGGCGAGCTGGCCGGGCACGAGCCCGTCGGCGTCGATGTACAGCACCCGGCCGCGCGCGAAGTCGGTGAAGACGTACTGGCCCTGCAGCTCGGGAATGGCCTCGCCGCGATAGACGAACCCGCCGCTGACGGCGTAGCCTTCGTCGTGGTCGTACTGGGCCACCGGATACACGAAGGGATGGTCGTCCTGGGCCGGGGGCGGATACACCGGTCCCGGCCGCCGGGGGGTGAGCGTGTAGCCGGTGGCGAACGTGCCCTCGCGGAGGCGCCAGCCGTAGTTGGCGCCGGGCACGCCCAGATTCACCTCTTCCACGACGTTCTGGCCGATGTCGCCCATGAACATCCGGCCGTCCGTGTCCCACGAGAACTGCTGCGCGTGCCGCAGGCCGTAGGCCCAGATCTCGGGGGCGACGCCGGCCTCGCCCACGAAGGGATTGTCGGCGGGAACGCCGTATCCGCGGCTTCCGTCGCCGGCGAGGGGGTCGATGCGGATGATCGCGCCGTGGGGTACGGCGAGGGACTGGCCGAAGTCGCGGGGATCGTGGGCCGCCCCGGCGTCCCCGAGGCTCGCATAGAGGAGCCCGTACTCCGGCGATCCGGGGGCCGCGTTCGGATTGAACGCGATGGTGCCGACATTGTGGTTGGGGGCGAACTGGCCGATGCGGAAGACCTCGCGCGAGGTGCCGCTGAACGCGTTCGCGCCCGGATCGTCGACCGTCCACTCCCGGATCACGCTCTCGTGGCTCCCCGCGTCGTCGTCCAGGTAGTCGGCGGTTCCGCTGTCCGACCGGGCGCTGTAGGCGGTGTAGAACTTGCCGAACCCCGGCGTGCCGGCGGCAGCGAACTGCGGGTGGAACGCCACCCCCACGAGGCCCGTCTCGTTGGGGAACATCGAGTCGTCGAAGCCGACGTCGAGGGTGCGGATGTCCATGTAGGTGACCAGGTCGGCCCCATTTTCGTCGGTGATGTACAGCAGCCCGCGCAGGTCGTTGAGGACCAGCCGCCCCGAGCCGTCCCCGATCGGCGTCAGGTACTGGATGCGCGCGTAGGCCTCGTTCGTCATGGCGTCCACGGCCGAATCCGCGGTCTGCGGAGCGCGAACGAACCGGGTCGCTGCGACGACCAGGTCGCCCTTCCGGATCGGGTCGGGAATGGGGTCGGTCAGGGGTTCCACCTGCGCTGCGGCCGGGAGGGCCGCGGCGGCGATGATGAGGGTCGTTCCGAGCAATCGGGCGAAGGGCATATCGGGCTCCGTCGAGGTGTCTGGTGGGTTGCGGCGGACGGTCGAGACGCGCGTGGCGGCGACCGCGCCGATCATACCGCCACGCGCGGCGGTGGTGGAACCCCGCGCGTCGACGGGTGCACGTCAAAGGTCCCCGAGCGACGGGATGGGGTGCGGCTCCTGTTGCATATTATCGTAGAATATTTCACGTTTATAGTCAGATATGCAACAACAAATAGTGCGACGAGCCCTGTGCGACGTGGTCACCGGCGGGCTTTCAGAGGCGCCGGCGGTGGCGCTGCTCGGAGCCAGACAGGTCGGCAAGACGACGCTGGCCCGGCAGGTGGTGTCGGGGTGGCGGGAGCCGTCGACGGTCTTCGACCTGGAGGTGGCGGCCGACCGCGAGGCGCTGTCCGCCACCCCCGAGCGGCTGCTCCGCGCCGCCGAAGGTCTGGTCGTCCTCGACGAGGTGCAGCGGATGCCGGGGCTGTTCGAGGTGCTGCGCCCGATCTGCGACGACCCCGGCCGGCGTGCGGTGTTCCTGCTGCTCGGCAGCGCGTCCCTCGATCTGGTCGAGGGGGTGTCGGAGACGCTGGCGGGACGGATGCTGTTCGTGGACGTGGGAGGTTTCTCGCTGGCCGAGGTGGGGCCTGACCACCAGGACCGGCTGTGGATGCGGGGCGGCTTTCCGCGCGCCTCCCTGGCGCCGTCCGCTGCGGCGTGGACGCGATGGATGGCCTCGTTCACCCGCACGTTCCTGGAGCGGGACATTGCCGGGCTGGGTTCGAGGGTGTCTCCCGTCGCGCTCGGCCGGTTCTGGCGGATGCTGGCGCACGGACACGGGCAGGTCTGGAACGCGTCCGATCTGGGACGCTCCATGGACGTGAGCGTGACCGCGGTCAACCACTATCGCGATCTGCTGGCGGGGGCGTTCATGATTCGCGTGCTGCCGCCCTGGTTCGAGAACCTCGGCAAGCGTCTCGTCAAGTCGCCGAAGGTCTATCTGCGCGACAGCGGGGTGCTGCACTTCCTGCTGGGCGTGCAGGGCATGCGCGACCTGTCGGCGCACCCGCGCTACGGCGCGAGCTGGGAGGGGTTCGCCCTCGAGCAGACGCTGCTGGCCCACGGCGAGCGCGATGCGTACTTCTATGCGACGCACCGCGGCGCCGAGCTCGATCTGCTGCTGCTCCGACGCGGCCGGCGCTGGGGCTTCGAGTTCAAGTGCACGGACGCGCCGCGCACCACGAAGTCCATGCACATCGTCATCGACGACCTGGGCCTGGAGCACCTGTGGGTGGTGTACCCCGGCGAGAGGGAATATCGGCTCGCCGACACCATCACCGCCCTGCCCTTGAAGCGGATCCGCACGGTAGAGCTCCGGCCGGGGCCCTGACGCGGACGGGGACGCGGCGCGATGTCGTGCCCGGCGGCCGTCATGAGCGCCCCGCCGAGCTCCCGCACGACGGGCCGCGCCCGCCGCCGCTCACGTATACTGTCGAGGGTTGGTGCGCATCGCGTCCGGCACAGCCGCGGCCGGGACCATCGGAGGCGGGGTGTTCGCAGGCGGGACGAAGACGAGCATGACCATCACCCCGGCCCCCGCCGAGGCCCTCAACGACGCCCACTGTCACTTCTTCTCGGCGAGTTTCTTCGAGACGCTGGCGAGGGACCCGGCCCTGCCTCACGCCACCGACCCCGCCGTGGACCTGCCGGCGCGGCTGGGATGGGACGCTCCGGGAAGCCCCGCCTCCCTCGCGGATCGCTGGGTGCAGGAGCTCGACCGGCACGGCGTGGCGCGCGCCGCCCTGATGGCGAGCCTGCCCGGCGACGAAGCGTCGGTCGCCGCGGCGGTGGCGCGGCGCCCGGCGCGGTTCGCGGGCAGCTTCATGTTCGACCCGACGGCGCCCGACTTGGCCGGCCGCCTCGGCCGGGCGTTCGGCGAGCACGGGCTGTGCTGCGTCTGCCTCTTTCCCGCCATGCACCACTTCGCTCTCGACGACGCGCGGGTCTTCGCGGTCTTCGAGGCGGCGGCGGAGCATGGGCGGGCGGTCTTCGTGCACTGCGGGATTCTGTCGGTGGGCGTCCGCCGCAGGCTCGGCCTGCCCTGCCGCTTCGATGTGCGGCGGGGAAACCCCCTCGACCTCGTGCCCGCCGCGACGGCGTTCCCGTCGGTGCCGGTGGTCGTCCCCCACTTCGGCGCCGGCTTCTTCCGCGAGACGCTGATGGCGGCCGACCTCTGCCCCAACGTCCATGTCGACACGTCGAGCTCGAACGGCTGGGTGAAGTACCACGCGCCGCCCCTCACGCTGGACGGCGTCTTCCGGCAGGCTCTCGCCGTCCTCGGCCCCGAGCGGGTCCTGTTCGGCTCGGACTCGTCCTTCTTTCCGCGGGGCTGGCAGCGGCCGGTCTGGGAGGCGCAGCGCGAGGCGGTGGACGCCATCGGACTGGACGAATCGGGCCGGGCGGCCATCTTCGCCGGCAACTTCGACCGCGTGTTCGGCCACGCGCCGGGCGCGGAGGCCGTCGCCCCGGCCTGACCGGCGCCTCGCCGCGGGCCGCCGTCGACCTGCCGTTCCGCGGTCACGCCGCGTCGGCGACTTCGTGTCTCGTTCGGACCCGGCAACCCCGTCTACCCGTTCGACTGCCGTTCGTGGTCGCGCCGCGTCGGCGACAATCCTCATGCGCATCGCCTCGGGGGCCGTACGGGCAAGAGTGCCGGGCGTCGCCGGCGCCGGCAGCGAGCGGCGTCCGGCCCGCGCCCGGCAGCCCCGGCTGCCAAAGTCCGGCCCGCGAGTTCAGCGGGGCCGCTGCAGCACGAGGTAGCAGCTCGTGGCGAGGCCCGCCGACCCGAAGATCATGCACATCACGAGGACCTGGTAGCGCACCGCCACGAGGGGGGCGACGCCGGACAGGATCTGGCCGGTCATCATCCCCGGCAGCGACACCAGCCCCACCGCGAGCAGTGAGTTCGTCATCGGGATGAGCGCCGTGCTCATGGCCGCGTGCCGCGCCTCGGGGTAGGTGGCGCCGCGCCGGCGCTCGGTCCCGAAGCGCTCGGCCGCGAGGCTGACGGTGTTCATCGAATTGGCGATGATCATGCCGGCGAGGGGAATCACGACGCTGGCGTCGTGCCAGGGGTCCGCGCCGAGCACGCCCTGCGTCACCAGGGCCAGCACCGTCAGCGCGCCCACGCCGATGGCCACCAGCACCGCCGGGTAGCGGCCCGCCCGTTCGTCTCCCAGGGGGCGCAGCGCGATCCAGCCGGCGACGGCCAGCATGACCGCGACTACCGCCACGGTCACCAGGGCCCGTTCCGACCCGAAGATGAACGTCAGCACGTAGCCCACCAGCAGGAGCTGGGTGACCATGCGCAGCACCGCCACCACCGCGGTGCGCGTGCCCAGCGACCAGCGGTGGACGATGACGAGGACCGCGAGCACCGGCAGGAACGCAAGGGCGAGCCGGGTCAGGGGAATGAGCTGGGCGGAGTCGTTCATCGTCAACCTGTGTGGGCCGGGACGCGGTGCGTTCGTCGGCAGCGGCCTACCTGTCGGCTTGGAGCAGGTGATGGCCGAGGCGGGCTGCGCAAGGCGCAGGGCGTTCGTCGGCGGGGTCGGCGCGGGCAGCGCCCGCGCATGGCTGGGCGCGTCCTCGCCCGAGCGGTCGGCTGGGCCGAGTCATGGCGTCGCCGACGTCAAGCGGCGGGGAGGCGGCCGCCGCGGTCGAGCGGTCGCCTCGGTTCAGGACCCGGCGGGCGGTTCCGCCGGCGGTTCGTCGATGGCGAGCTCGCCGCGCTCGGCCCGCGCCAGGAGGTCCCGCGCCTCCGCGGCCCGGTCTGCCGGCACCAGCACCTCGGCCGCGCCGATGCCGTCGACGGAGATGGCGTGGGTCACCCGCAGGGCCTCGCCGCGAAGCTGGCAGGGAATCCCGTGGGCTTCCAGGAACGCCTTGATCTGGGCCTCGACGAACTGGCCCTGCACGATGGAGATGACAACGTATCCGTCCCCTTCGCTCACGTGTTCTCCTCCGCGCGGCCGAGATCGGCGTCCCCTCCCGCCGGTGCCGTCCGAGCGCGGCGCAGGCGGGCGTCTGTACGACGGTGACGGTCCGGCGGCGAGGGGACGCCGGGCGCGATGACGATGGTGGTCCGGACGACGCCGGAGGCTCCGCTGGACCGCCCCGGGCCAGGCTTGTCTACTTCAGTGGCGAGTAGTCCGTCGCGTCCATGAACACCGCTTCCACGCCGCTCACGATGCGGCCGTCGACCTGCGACGCGCGGGACACCTCCTGCCACTCGGGGTCGGCGCGGAAGTCGTCCCAGTTCTGCGCCGCCTGATCCCGGCTGTCGTGCGAGATGATGTAGATGAGCGTGTTATCCGAGTCGGGGGCGTCCTGCGGCACCCAGTAGCCCACGTTGCTCATGCCGTGCTTCTCGAAGATCCGCATCGTGTGGTCGCGGAACCGGGCCTCGAGGTTCGGCAGCTTGCCCTCTGGCGCGGTGTAGGTCCTGAGCTCGAAGACCTTGCTCCCCTGGGCGTGGACGGCGGTGTCCGCCTGCCACAGCGTACCGGCTGCGAAGCCGGCGACGAACACGGCGGTGACGGCGATGGCGAGATGGCGGGTCTTGATGGTCATGATGGCTCCTCGTTGATGATGTGCGCCGTCGCTCGCCGGAACACGGCCTCGACGGGCCGACCGGCCAGCAGCTTCTCCGCGCGGCGGACGGAAGCCCAGCGGCGCTGGCGTACCGATTGCTCCTCCCAGGCGTCGTCCACCTGATCGACGTGCATCAGGTAGACGGCCACCGAGTAACGGCGGCCGGTCTTGACGATGTCATGGTAACCGACGGGGCCGCCCACGACGCGGCCGCGCAGGCCGGCTTCCTCGCGGGCCTCCCGGAGCGCGGTCTCGGCGGCGTCGGCGCCGGGCTCGATGAACCCCTTGGGCACCGTCCACCGGCCCGCCTTGACGGTCGTGATCAGGCAGACTTCAACCTCGCCCTTGCGGTATCTGAACGGAATGGCGGCCGCCTGCTGCGGCTCTCGGCGCCGGGGCGGATTCGCGCGTGAAACCATCCCCCCGTCCGTCAGTCGAGGGCGCTCCGGTCCGGGGGCGCGACACCGCGACGGGTGCGAGGGCCGGCGCCGATGCGCCGGCGCGCGCATGCGACCGCCGGCGGCGGGTGCGCCCTCGAGGAACGACGTCTCATCACGGAATTCCCCGAGGGTGCCCCGGCTCCGGTCGGTTACTGCGGCATGTGGGTGTTGTAGAGCGCCAGTTCGCCGTCGTCGGTGAAGGAGATGACCGGGTACTCCCGGTAGAAGGACTTCGGACCCTCCATGCCCGGCGATCCGACGGGCATGCCCGGCACCGAGATGCCCGCGACGTCGGGACGCTCGTCGAGCAGCCGGCGAATGTCCTCGGCCGGCACGTGACCCTCGATGACGTAGCCGTCGACGAGGCCCGTGTGGCACGAGAACAGCCGCTGGGGAATACCCTTCTCCTGCTTGAGCGGCGTCACGTCAGGGACGTCGGTGGTTCGTACGTCGAAACCCGCTTCCTTGAGATGCAAGACCCATCCCACGCAGCACCCTCAGGTGGGTGACTTGTAGACCTCGATGACCGGCTCCTGGGTCTGCACCGCGGTGTGGACCCCGAAACCGACCACCAGCAACGAGAGAACGGCGAGCAGCGTGCGCATGGAGGCTCCTTCGTGGTTGTGATTGCGTCAAGGCTACTCGTTGTCTGGTCGCCTTGGCAACCCTCACGCGCCGATCGACGGGCGCGTGAGCCACGCGTCGTCGGGCCGGCGGACGTCAGCCCCGCGAGCCCGACGGGACCACGCGGTCCGTTCCCGTCGGGGCGCGGTTCTCGCCGTCGCCTGCGAGCGCCTGCTCGATCACGGCCCGCGTACGGCCGATCAGCCGGTCCACCCCGCGCTCGCCGTACGTGGCGGTGGCGATCGGCTCGCCGATGATGACGTCCACGGCACCGGGCCGCGGGGCGAGGGTGGTCCGGGGCAGGAGCGCGAACGTGCCGCGAATGGCGACGGGGACGACGGGCACGCCCGCCCTGAGAGCGATCCGGAACAGGCCCGGCTGGAAGTCCTGGAGACCGCCGTCCGGGGTCCGGGTGCCTTCGGGGAAACCGGCGAGCGAGCGGCCGTTGCGGACGCCGTCGATGACCCGCCGCAGGCTGCGCGCGGTCTTGCGCGGGTCGCCGCGGTCGATCGGGAAGTGACCGGCCGTCCACAGGTGCCAGCCCATGAACGGGACGTGGAAGAGACCGCGCTTGGCCACGATGCGGAACGGGTGCGGCAGGTACGCGAACAGTGCCGGCGTGTCGATGAGGCTCGCGTGGTTGGCCACGTACACGTAGGTCCCGTCCCGCCGCACCCGCCCGGCGCCGTGCACCCGGATGCGGGCGAAGATGGACCACGCCACGAGTCGGCACCACCAGCGCGCGCACCAGAACTGCCGGTCGCCGGTCCGGTCGAAGGGCCAGATGAGGAACGACAGGCTCGCCATGACCACCGTGTAGGCGTACCAGAGCAGGTTCGCGAACGGCGCCCACAGGTAGACGAGCAGCTTCACGGACGTTGAGGCGGCGTCACTGCCGGAGCGCAGACCGGATGTAGATCAGATCGATGAGGGCTTCCGCCCGCGCCAGTGGCCCCGGCTGCTCGAGCAGCCCCAGCCGGTCGGCGGGGGCGATGTCGATGAGCTGCGAGATGCCGTTGACGAGGTCCTCGTCGTCCAGTCCGTCCGGCACCTGCAGCCCGGGGATCCCGAGTGGGATCAGCGCCGCGAGGTCTTCCCGCACGTCGCGCAGCCGGTTGCGGTCGGCGTTGCTGATGGCGTCGCTTATCGGCTCGATGTCGGCCAGGCGGTAGGCACGGCTGTCGTCCTCGCGCAGGATTCGGAACTTGCTCAGGCCGCCGAGCAGGATGTTGTAACGGCCGTCGGGAAGCTGGGTGGCCTCGGCGATGACCCCGACGCAGCCGATCGGATGGACCGGAGGGCGCCCCTCGTAGTCCGACTCGTAGCCGCGCTCGAGCATCACCATGCCGATCAGCCGGTCGCCCTCCAGGGCGTCCGCGACCATCTCGCGGTAGCGCGCCTCGAAGACGTGCAACGGGCGCGTCGCGCCCGGGAACAGCATGACGTCCGGCAGCGGGAAGATGGGGATGGTGCGGGGGAGCGTGGCCGGGGCGTAGCCGCGGGTCGTCGTCTGCGCCTCGGCAGGGCCGGGAAGGCACAGTGCGCTTGCGAGTCCGACCACGCCGAGCAGACGTCTGGCGCTCATGCCACGCTCCTTGTCGGGTCCGCCGTCGCCCGCCAGCCTATCACGGGGGCGTCATGATGTCAGATCCGAGAAAGGCGGTCAGGCCATTCGATGTCGGGCCTCGGTCTCGGCTTCGCGGAACGGTTTCGCGTTCGGCGCCCCCCGACGACCTCCGTGCCAGCCGACGGGTACGTCGAACGGAGGAGTATTCCCCCTCGACGTGCGGCCCTCATGGCGAGTCGGTGGCAGGTCGATTCCGCAACGCCGCCACCGCTCCGGCGACGGTCTCGATCGCGGTCTCGATATGCTCGATGGTGTTGAAGCGGCCGAGCGAGAAGCGGACGCTGCCGCGGATGCGCGCATCGTCGCACCCCATCGCGCCGAGGACGTAGCTGGGCTGGAGGGCGGCGCTGGTGCAGGCGGAGCTCGACGACACCGCCAGCTCCGGCATCCGCTTCATCAGCTTCGCCCCGTCGATCCCGGCGAAGCTGAGGTTGGTGGTGTTCGCGAGGCGCTCGACCTGGTGGCCGTTGACCTCGACGTCGTCCACGCGGTCTGCGATGCCGGTCTCGAGGCGGTCCCGCAGCGTGCGCACGGCGTCGTCCTCGGCGGCCAAGGTGGCGGCGACGCCCATGCCCACGATGCCGGGGACATTGAGGGTGCCCGACCGCAGGCCGCGCTCGTGGCCGCCGCCGCGCACCTGGGGCTCGCAGCGCACGCGGGGGTTGCGACGGCGGACGAAGAGCATGCCGACGCCCTTCGGCCCGTGGATCTTGTGGGCGCTGGCGCTCAGCAGGTCGACGCGCATGGTGTTCACGTCGATGCGTTCCTTGCCGTAGGACTGGGTGGCGTCGGTGTGGAACAGGACCCCGCGCTCCCGGCACAGGGCGCCGATGCGGCCGATGGGGTGCAGGACGCCGGTCTCGTTGTTGGCGTGCATGACCGAGACGAGCACCGTGTGCTCCGTGAGCGCGTCGGCGAGGCGGTCCAGATCCAGGCGCCCCGTCCCGTCGACACCCAGGTACGTGACGTCGATTCCCTGCTGCTCGAGATGCTCGCAGGTGTCGAGCACCGCGCGGTGCTCGGTCGATACCGTCACCACGTGCCGCTTCCTCGCGTAGGCCGGCGCGTGGACGACCCCTTGCAGGGCCAGGTTGTCCGACTCGGTCGCGCCGCTCGTCCAGACGATCTCCCGTGGGTCGGCTCCGATGACCGACGCCACCTGCCCGCGCGCGGTCTCGACGGCGGTGGCGGCGTCGCAGCCCAGCGCGTGATGACGGCTCGCCGCGTTGCCGAAGCGATCGGTGAGGAACGGCAGCATCGCGTCGAGCACTCGGGGGTCGAGGGGAGTCGTGGCGTTGTGGTCGAGGTAGATCATCGGCGTCCCGAGTCAAGTCGTCCGCCCCGCGACCCGACGGCGATGCTCCGAACGGCCGCGCCTCGGCGCGCCTTGCCGGCGTCTGCGGCGATTCGACACCCGGCGCCGCCGCCAAGACAGCGAGATCGTCGGGCAATGATAGCAATCCGCCGGACGGGTCCGCCGCTTCGGTGCGGCCGCCGGCGTGGACCCAACGGGTCGAGTCTCAGAACCGGCGCGAGGCCATTCGTTGCGCGGCGGGCTGGTTCCAGCTTGAAGTGCTGTCCGTCTTCGTTGTATATTCGCTTCGTGAGCGACCGTTCCGCGATCGAGTGGACCGACGCGACGTGGAATCCGGTTCGCGGCTGCTCGAAGGTCAGCCCCGGCTGTGCGCACTGCTACGCAGAGCGGTTCGCCGAGCGCTTTCGAGATGTCCCGGGGCATCCGTTCGAGCGAGGCTTCGACCCGCGACTCGCACCCGACATGTTGCGCCGCCCCCTGGCGTGGCGCCGCCCGCGACGGATCTTCGTCAACTCGATGAGCGACCTTTTTCACGCAGACGTGCCGGTCGAGTACATCGAAGCCGTCGGCCGGGTGATGCAACAGGCCGATTGGCACACGTTCCAGGTGTTGACCAAGCGACACCACCGCATGCAGTGTCTACTCGGCGGTGACCTGCGCTGGATGGGCGCGTTGCCAAATGTGTGGTTCGGCGTGAGCGTCGAGAACCGGCGCCACGGTCTCCCCCGATTGGCGGCGTTGCGCCAGACACCAGCGACCATCCGATTCGCTTCCATGGAGCCCCTGCTCGAAGACCTGGGGACAGTCGATCTGACGGGAATCCACTGGGTGATCGCAGGTGGCGAGAGCGGTCCTCGCGCCAGAATGATGCAGAGAGAGTGGGTCGTCGACCTCGAACGCGAGTGCCGGCGTCAGGAAGTGCCGTTCTTCTTCAAGCAGTGGGGCGGAGTACGCAAGCATGCCACCGGTCGCACCCTGAACGGGCGCACGTATGACGCTTTTCCGGTGGCGTCGTGACACGCGGATCATCGAATCCAATCATGACGACCGCAGACCTCAGCCCGCAGTACTGGTCGGAGTACGGCCCGTTCCAGCACGCCAAGCACAGTCTCATCAAGCGCTACCTTGACGGTTGGTTCCCGAAACTCGCCACTTGGGCCGGACGCGTACTCTACATCGACACCCATGCCGGTCGCGGACGCCATTTTTCGGGCGAGCTCGGATCGCCGCTCGTTGCGCTCGATACGCTCCTCAGTCACTCGTATCGTGACCCGCTACTCAATCGATCCGAGGTTCGGTTCTTCTTCATCGAACGAGATTCTGACAATCTGGAGCGGCTGAAAAACGAGCTGAGCCAGATCGGAGATCTGCCTTCCGGCGTTCACGTGGACACGTGCGTGGGTGACGCCTGCCACGTCTTGTCGGGAGTGGTTCAGGGATTGCTGGAGAGCGGCGACGAAATGGCGCCAGCATTCATCTTCGTCGATCCGTATGGGTTCCAGGTCCCCGGGACCCTGCTGGCGCAACTGATGACAGCCGGACGGGTCGAGCTGTTCGTGAACGTGATCTGGCGGGAGCTCGATATGGCCATATGTCAACGGAAGCCACCGGGACATGGGATCGCCACGAGGCTCGACGACATCTTCGCGAGCGACAGTTGGCGACAAATCGATGGAGAAACGCCGGACGAGCGTATGGACCAGGCCATGAGCCTGTTGTCGCGTGCCATCGGAGCACAATGGCACACATACTTTCGGATGAGCTCCGGCGGTTCGGCGACGCGGTACGTGCTTCTGCACCTGACGAACCACGACGCCGGGCGTGAGCTCATGAAGGAGTGCATGTGGGCGACCGCACCTGGCGGCGATTTCGAGATTCGGCAATGTGACGACCCGAAGCAGCCGCTGTTGATCACACCTGAACCGGACCTGGAGCCGTTGCGACAGTGGATTCTGGCACGTCTCCGCGACAGAGCGTATGGGAGGGATGAACTCAAGCGGGAACTTCGTTCGCAACCGTGGCTGGTCACACACATGAACAAGGTGTTGAAACGACTGTTGAGGGCTGGAGAGATCGACAGGTCGGACGGAACGATCTCGTTGACTACCTCGCCGCGGCTGCCGGGGCTGTAGGAGAATGCCTCCACAGAGTGGTCGGCAGGCGCGGGCTCCGAGCCTGTGCGCGAAACCACCGAAGGCGCCCGGCCCGTCGTCATCGGCAATGGCGCCCCAACCGAAACCGGCGGATCACGCGTTGTTCCGCGGCACGGACTCCCAACCAGCTAACGCCGCATCTGTTTCCGTTCGAGCAGGAACCCGACCACGGTGTCGTGGAAACGCCGCCCCGCGCCCTCGAGCCGCAGGACATCGAGCCCGCGGTCGCGCGCCTCGTGCTCCACGGCGTCCTGCCACTCGCCGATTCGGCGGGCGAGCTGCTGCACATCGTCGGCGGCGAGGACGCGGGTGCGGCCCGTCTCCGCGTCGGCGGCCTCGATCCAGCCTGCCGACAGGCGCGGCAACTCGAACGCAAACGCGCTGTCGATCAGCACGACGACCACGTCGTGGGTGCTGTTCAGGTCCGCGAGCTCGGCCAGGAAGGTCCCCGGGTCGTCGAACAGGAAGTCGGAGATGACCGGGACCAGCGAGCGGCGGCGCAGCAGCTCGGCGAAGGTGCGGTGCGAGGCCGGCTCGGCGCCGTACCGTGCCCGGAGCTGGTCGTGATAGACGTCCACGCAGTGGATGGCGTGGTTCCGCCCCACCTGGGGGCGCACCGCGATGCGCCGGGCGTCGCGGTCGAAGGTGACGAGGCCGGCCCGGTCCTGGAAGAACGCGGCGGCCATGGCGAAGGTCGCCACGGTGCGGGCGACGACTCTCGCGATCGACTCGTCTCCCGCCCCGCAGCGGGTGGAATCGGAGACATCGGCGGCGATCATGACCGAGGCGCTGCTCTCCTGGTCGAACTCGCGGGTCATGAGGGGGCTGAAGTTGGTGAGGGTGGACTGCGCCCAGTCGATGGCCGACGGCCGGTCGCCGGGCTGCCAGTCGCGCAGGCCCGCGAGGTCGTGACCGGGGCCGTGGACGAGGCTGGGGTGGATGCCCCCCATCAGCTCCCGCATGCGCCGGCGGATGACGAGCTCGATGTCGCGGATCTCCTCCCACGACACCAGCGAGTCGTCGGCGTCGAGGCTCATGGAATCGGCACCCGCTCGACGATGTCGGCGATGACGTCCTCGACCCGCACGCCGCGGCCGGCCGCGTGGGGGGCGAGCCACGTGCGGTGGCCGAGCACGTAGGGGGCCAGGGCCTGGACGTCCTCGGGATAGACCTCAGCCCGGCGGCCCGACAGCAGGGCCCATACCTTGACGAGGCGGCCCCAGCAGATGGTGGCGCGGGGCGAACCCCCGAGGTCCACGAACTGCTCCACCAGGGGCGAGGGCGAATGCTGCCGCCACGCCGTCTCGGGGCTGTAGGGCCGGGTCGCCGCCACGAGCCGGCGAATGTACTTGCCGAGGGCCTCGTGCAGGAACACCCGCTCGCCGATGCGGGTCCGCAGCTCGATCACCCGCGCCTTCGGCATCAGACCGTCGAGTTGCACCTTCTTGAAGTCGAAGTCGACCAGCTTCTGCTCCTCCTCGGGAGGCAGATAGCCGATGTCGACCCGGATCGCGAACCGGTCCGTGGCCGCCTCCGACAGGGGGAACGTGCCCTGGCCGAGCTCGATGGGGTTCATGGTGGCGATGGCGAAGCTGAAGGCGGGCAGTCGGTAGGTCTCCTTGCCGACGGTCACCGAGCGGTCCTGCAGGCCTTCGAGGAACGCGCTCTGCGACTTGAGGGGGATGCGGTTGATCTCGTCGAGCAGGATCACCTCGGCCGAGGCGAGGGGGCCGAACTCGGTCATGAACTCGCCGGTCGCGGGGTTGATCATCTGGAACCCCACGACCTCCGTCGGCTGGAGGTCGGCGCGGCCCTGCAGGCGCGCGAACCGGGCCCCGCTGATGGCGGCGAGGATGACCCCGAAGAAGGTCTTGCCGACGCCGGGCACCCCGCGCAGCAGCAGGTTGCCGGCGTTGACCTGCCGCTGCTCCTCCTGGTCGTAGGTGGTGGGGATCTCGGCCAGCAGCACCATGTTGGCGAGGGCCTTCTCGCGCTCGTAGCCGACGAGGGCCTTGCCCCCCTCGGCGATGATTGCGTCGTGGAAGTCGACGGCGTCCTGCAGGTCGGCGTGCATGGGTCTCGGGCGGCGCGCGGCTACGGGGCGCGGTCCGGACGGAGCAGGGGCCGCAGCCCACCCCACGCGTCCGGGTCGAGGGCGAGCAGGGTCGCGAGGTAGACGTCGACGTCAGCCGTGTCGAAGCGCTCCCGCAGGCCGTCCACGGCGGGGGCCAGCCGGTCGGCCGCGAACGGCTCCGGCTCGTGGCCCGGCGGAATCAACCCGTCGTCGTTGGGGATGTCCAGCGCGTCGAGGAAGGCGCCCAGCAGCGGTCTTCGGTGGGCGAGATGCAGCGTCGTCAGCAGGTTCGTGGCCAGCGAGTTGTCCGGCCGGACGCGGCGCACGAAGTGGTCGACTCGCCGGTCGACCGGCAGCTTCCGCACTGCCGCGGGCCGGAAGCGCAGGGCCTCGGCCAGGGCCTGGTCGACCTCGCGGCGGAGCTCCGGGTCGTCGTACATCGCGTGGATGGCCAGCCGGCGCACCGGTTCGTCCAGGGCCGACCACAGCCGGGTTGGGGTGAGCTTGTCCAACGGGAGGTTCTGCAGCAGAGATTCCATGTTCGATTTGAAGGTGAAGCGGCGGGCGGCAAGACGGTCAGGGCCACCAGTTCTCGTCACTCCAGTCCGTGTCCACCGTCGCCGA
The DNA here is from genome assembly GCA_965199675.1 of Vicinamibacterales bacterium. GTDB lineage: Bacteria > Acidobacteriota > Vicinamibacteria > Vicinamibacterales > UBA8438 > JAJEEA01. The sequence continues at coordinate 23,133 of CBDATI010000026.1, forward strand.
GTCGGCCTCGGTCCGGAGTTGTTCCCGAGCCGGCGCCGAAGCGGCGAACCGTTCGTGCAGCGGGCGGGTGACGTCGGTGTCGTGCGGCTGATGGCGGCCGTCGCGGTCTGGCCCCGCACCGTTCCGTCCACTGGCGCATTCGCCCTTCCGGGGGTGACGCGAGACTCTCACGACGCGCTCTGGCCCGTGGCCTACCGGCGAGGCCGGCGTTCCTGCGGGACGAAGACGTCGCGGGCCGGCATCTCGACGGCGGGCAGGGTCTCGGCGTTCATGACCGCGTCGCGGCCGACGAGGCCGTTCTCGGCGAGAATCCAGGCGACGAGGCCGTAGACCTCGTCGGGGGCGAGGGCGCCGGGCGCGTCCGTCGGCATCGCGCGGCGGATGTAGTCGAAGAGGGTCGTGGCAAAGGGCCAGTAGTTGCCGACCGAGAATGGCACGTCGTCGCGGCCGGCCCGCCACGCTTCGTATCGAGGGCCGAACGGGGGCGTGCTCGCGGGGTCGTAGCCCACCAGCCGGTCGGCGACCCCGCCTTCGCCGGCCGGTCCGTGGCAGACGGCGCACTTCTCTGCGTAGACCGGGGCGCCGGTGGTGGCCGTCCCCGCACCCTCGGGGAGGCCGTCGCCGTCGGGGCCGATGTCGATGTCCCACGCGGCAATCTCTTCCGGCGCCGCGAGGCGGCCGAAGCCGAACCGCCCGTCCTGCGGCTGCGCCGCGGCGGCTGCCGCGAGGCCGGTGACGAGCGCGACAGTACCGGCTGCGGTGTGGGTCAGGCGTCCCATGGCTCTTCCACCCGGTACTCGACCTGCCCGTCCGGTCGGATGCGCCACGCGGTGATGGGGTTCAGGTGATACCGCCGCGCCCGCCGCCCGCGTTCGGCCCGGAGCGCGGCCCGCGTCGGCTGCACGTAGCCGGTGTCGTCGACGGCCCGGCTCATGATCTCGGTCTCGGCGCCGTCCCAGCGCCACAGGTGGCGGAAGCGCGTGTGCGCCTGTCGCAGCACCGGCCCCTGCAGGCGCGCCTCGTGCCAGGTGTCGCCGCCGTCGGTGCTCACCTCCACCTTCGCGATGGCGCCCCGTCCCGACCACGCGATGCCGCGCAGCTCGATCCAGCCCGGCTCGACCACATCGGGCCAGGCGGGGGCGGTGATGATGGAGCGGGCGTCGAAGACGAAGCTGAACTGCCGCGCGGTGCCGTCGGCCAGGGGGTCGGTGTATTTCGAGGTCTCTTCGCGCGTCATGAACGGCCGGTCGGCGAGCTCGATGCGCCGCAGCCACTTCACGTTCGCGTTGCCCTCCCACCCCGGCAGCAGCAGCCGCGCCGGATAGCCCTGCCCCGGCCGGAGCGCCTCGCCGTTCTGGGCGTAGGCGACGAAGGCGTCGTCCCGCGCCTTCTCCATCGGGATGCTGCGCGTCATCACCGCCGCGTCTTGGCCCTCGGCGAGGAACCAGGTGGCGTCGGCGCTGGCCCCGACCTCGCGGAAGAGCGTCGCCAACGCCACGCCGGTCCACTCGGTCGTCGACGTCATGCCGCAGACCGCCTCGGGCTTCGTCTCGGGCCCCGCCGCGGTCGGGTAGTTGCCCGAGCACTCGAGGAAGCAGATGCGCGACGTGGCCGGGAAGCGCTTCAGGTCGGCGAGCGTGAACACCATCGGCCGCTCGACCATGCCGTGGATGAGGAGCCGGTAGTCGTCGGGGTCGACGGCGGGGATGCCCGCGTGGTGGCGCTCGAAGTGGAGGTCGGACGGCGTGATGGCGCCGTGAAGATCCTGCAGCGGCGTGCGCGAGGCGACCGCCCCCCGGGCGTCGCGCTGGATCGTCACGTGCGGCGAGCGGGCGCCCAGCGGGCTGGCCCCCGGCCCCGCCTGGCGGGTGGTGTCTCCGCCCTGCGCGCGGGCGCGCCCGGCCGCGGCCGGTATCGCCGCCGCGCCTATCGCGCCGGCCAGCAGCTCGCGACGGCTGACTCTGTTCGGCATGGGTCCTCTCCCGCGATTGACTCCTGCATCCTACCCCGGAGGCAGGGTTTACGGGAAGCCCCGACAGGGGCTATGGTAGGCCTCGAGGGCGATCCTGCGAAGCGGCGCCCGTACCCGGGGAGGTGGAGCCATGAGGGTGGTGACAGGTCGAATCGTCGCGCCGCTGGCGGCGGTGCTCGTCGTGCTGGCCGCCGGTGCGGCCACCGGACAGGATGCGCCGAGGACCCCTTGGGGCGCGCCCGACCTGCAGGGCGTCTGGGACTTCAAGACGGCCACGCCGCTCGAACGGCCTGAGGATCGCGGCGACCAGGCGTTCCTGACGGAAGAAGAGGCGGCCGCCATCGAGCAGGAGCGGGTGGAACGGAACATCCGCCTCTGGGATGCGCCGCCCCGCCGCACCGAGGCCGGAGGCAACGTGGGCGGCTACAACAACTTCTGGCTCGACTTCGGCACGACCGTCATCGACGACCGCCGCACGTCGCTCCTCGTCGACCCGCCCGACGGCCGCATCCCCGCCCTGACCGATGAGGGCCGGCGCCGCGCCGACGAGCGCCGCGCGTACCGCGAGGCCCACCCGGCCGACTCTTACACCGACCGCAACGCGTTCGATCGCTGCATCCTCGGGTTCAACACCGGGCCGCCGATGACTCCCGGCTTCTACAACCAGAACATGCAGCTCTTCCAGACCCCCGACCACGTCGTGGTGCTCAACGAGATGGTCCACGATGCGCGCATCATCCCTCTCGACGGCCGCCCGCGCCCCGACATCGAGTCGTGGACCGGCGAGTCGCGCGGAGTCTGGGAAGACGACACGCTGGTGGTCGAGACCACTCACTTCAGCGACAAGCACGGCTACCGGGGTTCGACCAGGGACCGCCACCTCGTCGAGCGGTTCACACGGATCGACGCGGACACGCTGCTCTACGAGTTCACGATCAGCGACCCTGCGACGTGGACGGCGCCGTGGACGGCCCGGGTTCCGATGCAGTGGACCGAGCTGCCGCTCTTCGAATACGCGTGTCATGAGGGGAACTACGCGATGCCGAACATCCTGGGCGGCGCGCGGCAGGAGGAGCGGAGCCCCGAGAGCGGGCAGGACTGAGGGGCCGGAACAGGGTGGTGGAGGCGGCGGGAGTCGAACCCGCGTCCGAGAATACGTCCCCACGAGACTCTACATGCTTGTCCGCGCCTGTTGCTTCACCCCCGGCGTGAGAGCGCGGCCGAAACCGCCGGCGGCTGAGCGGCAAAAAATCTCGCTACGGCCCGTCGTCGCCCCGGGCCGGAGCCAGCCTGCTGAATGACGTTCCGTCCCGCCCCGCAGGCGAAGGCGAGGGGAACGTCGTCGCCTGATTAGGCGGCGAGAGCGAGCTGCGTGTCGTTCGCAGTTATGGTGTTTTCCATCGGATTAACGAGTCGATGGTGCTCGGCATGCATCCCGTGTTCGCCTATCCCCGTCGAAGCCGTGTCGCCCCCTTCGTCGCTATGCGCCGGGCCGGCGAGCCCGCCGGGTAGTCGCCTGATTATACCGCGGATGGGGGTCGCGCGGGTCGCGCGCCGGCGTTCGGCCGCCGTGGGTCGCCGGGCTCGGCCGGGCCCCGCCGATCCCGCGTATAATCTCAGTCGGCGATGGTTCTCGAGGACGCGGTGCAACGGTCGGGCGAGAAGCTGCTGCAGCGAATCCGGGAGCAGTCCGAGCCCGAGATCCGCGGGTTCATCGGCGAACTGCTGACGGCGGCGGCGCGCGAGCGGGCGGCGGCGCTCGACGAGGCCCGGCAACATGCCGACGCAGATCGCGAGCGAGCGGTGCGCGACAAGGCTGCCAGCGTCCGGGCCGAGGCGCAGCGGACGCTGGCGACGGCGCTCGACGAGGCCCGACAACACGCCGACGCGGACCGTGAGCGGGCGGTGCGCGACGAGACTGCCAGCGTCCGGGCCGAGGCGCAGCGGACGCTGGCGACGGCGCTCGCGGCGGCCCGCGACGAGGCCGAACGCGTGCTCGCGCAGCGGGTCGGCGAGGTGCAGGCGGAGACCGAGCGGACCCTGGCCGCGCTGGCCGAGCTCGAGGAGACCCTGGCCGCGGCGCCCAAGTCCGAGGAGGTGCTGGGCCGAGTCGTCGACGGCGTGCGCCGGCTCGATCAGGCGTCGAGCCTGACCGACGTGCTGAACGCGCTGGCCGAAGTGGCGGGGAGCGAGGCGCAGCGGGCCGGCGTGGTCATCGTCGAGGGCGAGCGCATCCGCGGTTGGCGCTTCGTGGGCTTCGAGCCGGCGCTGCTTCCGGCCGGTCAGGTCGAGCTCGCCATCGGCGATGCGGGCATCGTGGGCGAGGCGGCGCAGTCGGCGGCGTCGCGGTCGGTCGTGGCCGGTGCGGAGCCGGGGGTGGGCGGTTCGGTGCCCGCGTTCATGACGTTGCCTTCGGGCGCCAACGCGGTGGCGGTGCCGGTGATGGTGGGCGGCGACGTCAGCGCCATCGTCTACGGCGACGACGGTGGGGGAGAGCCGCCGGCGGGTTGGCGCGAGTCGCTCGAGATTCTGGCCCGGCACGCGGGCCACTGTCTGGAAGGCCTGACTGCCGCCCGCCTGGTGCAGCTCGCCCGCCTGGACGCCGCCGGGGGCCTGGGGGCCGACGCGCCCGCGCCTGCGTTGGAAGAGCCGCGGCGCCGCCCCGGAATGAAGGCCCCCTGACGCCCGGAAGCGGCGCCGCCTGAAACCGCCAGATGCCCACCACCGCGGGTTCGCGCAAGGCGACCCGGTTCACCGAGTCGGTGATCCGGGAGATGACCCGGCTGGCCCACCGGCACGAGGCGATCAACCTCTCGCAGGGGTTCCCCGACTTTCCCGCTCCCGCCGAGCTGAAGACGGCGGCGCAGGCGGCGATCGCGGCCGACATCAACCAGTACGCGGTGACGTGGGGGGCGAAGCCGTTGCGCGAGGCGGCGGCCCGCGAGTTCACGCGGCGGTATGGCGTGGCCGTCGACCCCGAGACCCAGGTCACGGTGTGTTGCGGATCGACCGAGGCGATGATGTCGACGATGCTGGCGACCGTCGACCCCGGCGACGAGGTCGTCGTGTTCGAGCCGTTCTACGAGAACTACGGGCCGGACGCGATTCTCTCGGGGGCGGCGCCGCGCTACGTGCCCCTGCACGCGCCGGACTGGACGTTCGACCCCGACGCCCTCGCCGCCGCGTTCAACGACCGGACGCGGGCGATCATCATCAACACGCCGAACAACCCGACCGGCAAGGTCTTCACGCGCGGTGAGCTGGAGACGATCGCCGCTCTCTGCCGCCGGTGGGACGTCCTCGCGATCACCGACGAGATCTACGAGCACATCCTCTATGACGGCGCCAGGCACCTGCCGATGGCCGCCATCGACGGGATGGCGGACCGCACCGTCACCATCAACAGTCTGTCGAAGACCTACAGCGTGACGGGCTGGCGGGTGGGGTGGGCCATCGCCTCGCCGGCGCTCACCGGGGCGATCAGGAAGGTGCACGACTTCCTGACGGTGGGGGCGGCGGCGCCGCTACAGGAGGCGGGGGCGGCGGCCCTGGCCCTGCCCGACGCGTACTACACCGAGCTGGCCGAGGCCTACCAGCGGCGACGCGACATGCTGCTCGATCTGCTCGAGCCGCGCGGGTTCACGTGCTTCAAGCCGCGTGGCGCCTACTACATCATGACCGACGTCAGCGGGTTCGGGTTTGCCGACGACCTCGAGTTCGCCCGCTATCTGGTGGCCGATGTGGGGGTCGCGGTGGTCCCGGGCAGCAGCTTCTACCACGATCCGGTCCTGGGCCGGACCCAGGTCCGCTTCACCTTCTGCAAGCGCGACGAGACCCTGCAGACGGCGGGACGCCGGCTCGCGGCGATGTCCGTTCCCGCCGCGACGGGCCAGCCGGCCGGCCCGATCGTCGCCGGCGGCTCCGCCGGGCGCCGGATTCCCGGCCCCGGCTAGAACCGCAGCAGGACGCCGGCGTAGACGCCTTCCAGCCTCAGGTCGTAGGCCTGTTCCGTCGTCCGCAGGCTCAGCTTCCGGGAGCGGTAGCCGAGCTGGAGCCCGAACGCGTCGATGAAGTTCAACACCGCGTGGACGTCGTATGCGAGATGCTCGCCGGTGTAGCCGAGGAAGTCGCCGATTCCCCGCGGCATCCGGAGCAGGCTCGCCTCGGCCCCGAGCATGATGACCGGCGACGGGTACAGCCTCACGACGCCCCCGACGGCTGGTATCGGCCGGCGCATGCGGGCGATCTCGCAGGCGGCGGATCCGGCGACGCACCCCGAGTCGCGCGCGATCCGAACGTCGGCGTACGTGGCCTCCGCGAAGAGGCCGAGCGAGCCGCGCGCCAGATGAACCAGGTCGTACTCGTAGGCCAGCCGCCAGGTTGTCCAGGTGAGGGTTGACGCGACCGGGGCCGCGGGCCCGAGGTCGGCGTCTACGGGGGGCGTGGGACGGTCGGGGGCGGTGACGGCTTCGTAGCGGACGGGCAGGTAGTCGAAGTGGACCCGCTGCCGCCGGCTCGGTCGGAGCCGCACCCGCAGGTCCGTGAACCGCGGGACGGGGGCGCCCGCATCTTCGGTCGCGCCGACGGTGGTTCCGGAGGCGCCCGACCCTCGGTGCGCGACGGTCAGGTCCTGCGCCGGCGGCCACCGCGAGCCCAGGAGCTCGATGCGGTGCAGCTCGCCGACCGGGAAGTCCGTCGAGGCGGGAGAGCGCTGGGCCGTCGCGGGCCGGGCGCCGGCCAGCGCGCCGAGCAGCAGACACGCGAGAGCGACGGCGCGGGAAACGGTCGCGCCGGCCGCGGCTCGGGAGGCGGAGGGGCGCGGACGTCGGCGGGGGAGCGCTCCCTTGCACGGAGACCGGCGGTGAACGGTGACGGAGTCTCGTGTCATGGCGACTGCCGTCGCGACGGACGTCCGTCGTGGGCGACCGCGACCCCGCGTCGGAGCAAAGGCTGTCTCAAGAGCGTTATCGGCACTTCCGATGGGAGCCTGCAGGCGGCTGCGGTCCCCGGGGCCCGCCCAGGGAAGCTGGTATCTGCCGCGGCAGAAGAGGCATATGCGCAGGCTCGGAGGCTATGGCCGCCTGCGGTCCCGGGCCCCGCCCAGGGAAGCTGGTATCCTGAATGGCGACCCCCGGGGCCGTCCGCCGGGCTGCCGGGGCCGCCCCGTCCCCCGCGACTCCCGGTTCCATGTCTCCTCTCGCGCGACTCGTCCCGCGTGTCCTGCGCTATCGACGCCAGTTCCTGCTCGGGCTGGTGTGCCTGGTGCTCACGACTGCGTTCTCGCTGCTCGGACCGTGGGTGCTGCGTCATGCGGTGGACGACCTCACGGCGGGCGTCACCCGCGACAAGCTGGCCGTGCATGCGGGGGCCCTGCTCGGTCTCGCGGTGGCCGGCGGGGTGTTCCGGTTTCTCGCGCGCCGCCTCCTCGTCGGCGCCTCGCGAGCCATCGAGTACGACTTGCGCAACGCCTTCGTCGCCCACCTGCAGCGGCTGCCCCTGGCGTACTTCCACGCCACCCGCACCGGCGACCTCATGTCGCGCGCCACCAACGACCTGAACGCAGTGCGCATGATGGCGGGGCCCGCCGTCATGTACATGGCCAGCACCGGGATGGTGTTCGTGGTGTCGGTCGCTCTCATGCTGTCCATCGACCCCGTGCTGACCCTGGTCGCGCTGGCGTGCCTGCCCCCGGTCTCGGTCGCCGTGAAGGTCTTCGGCAGCGCCGTGTACCGCCGGACGGAGCGGATTCAGGCGCAGCTCTCGACCCTCAGCGCCGTCGTGCAGGAAGGGCTGGCGGGGGTGCGCGTGGTGCGCGCGTACTGCCGTGAAGCGGTCGAGGCGGAACGGTTCGGCCGCGAGAACCGCGAGTACTACGCGCGCAACGAGCAACTCATCTGGGTTCAGGCGCTGTTCTATCCGAGCCTCGGGTTCATCCTGGGCCTAGCCGGGGTGCTGGTGCTGTGGCTCGGCGCGCGGCACGTCATCGAAGGGCGCATCACGGTCGGACAGTTCGTCGCGTTCAATGCCTACCTGCTCATGTTGAGCTGGCCGATGATCGCGTTCGGGTTCGTGACCAACCTCTTCCAGCGGGGGATGGCGGCGTGGGGCCGGATGTGCGAGGTGCTCGACGCCCGTCCGGCCGAGCGCGTCGCCGCCCTGCCGCCGGGGCCGGCGGCGGCCGCCCCCGACGATGGCGCGCGCCCGGCCGCAACCGGGGACCTGCGGCGCGGCCTTCGCCGGGATTTCACCGGCGGCATCGAGTTCCGCGATCTGTCGTTCGCCTACGACGACAGACCGGTGCTCGAGGGAGTATCGGCGCGGGTCGAGCCGGGTCGCGTGCTCGGGGTCGTCGGGCCCACCGGTTCGGGCAAGTCGACCCTCCTCGCCCTGCTGCCGCGGCTGTTCGACCCCCCGCGCGGGACCGTCTTCATCGACGGCGTCGACGTGCTCGACCTCCCGTTGGCGGCGCTGCGGCGGCAGATTGCGGTGGCGCCGCAAGACCCGTTCCTGTTCTCGGACACCATCGCCGCGAACGTGTCGTTCGGGGTCGAGTCGGCCGGCGCCGGCGGAATGGACGGCGGCGCCGCGGACTCGGGGGCGGACGGCGGCATGGCGGCCGGGGCGCCGGGCCCCGCCGGGATCGAGGCCGGCGACGCCGCCGATGCCGGTCCCGCCGCAGAGAGGATCGTCACCGAGGCGCTCGCCCTCGCGCGGCTGGACACCGATCTGGCCGGGTTCCCGGACGGCGCGGCGACCAGGGTGGGCGAACGGGGCGTCACCCTGTCGGGCGGGCAGAGGCAGCGGACCGCGCTGGCGCGGGCCATCGCCGCCGACGCGCGCATCCTCCTGCTCGACGACGCGCTGTCGTCCGTCGACGCGCGCACGGAAGCCCACATCCTGCGCAATCTCCGCCTCGTGCTCCGCGGGCGCACCACGATCGTGGTGTCGCACCGCATCTCGACGGTCCGCGCGGCCGACTTCATCCTCGTGCTCGACGCGGGCCGCGTCGTCGAGAGCGGCGCCCACGACGAGCTGGTGTCGCGCGGGGGCCTCTACGCGGGACTGCACCGGAAGCAGCTCATCGAGCAGGCGCTGGAGCGGGGATGATCGAGGCGGACGACGAGGTCCTCGGCAAGGCCTACGACGCGCGCCTGATGCGCCGGCTGCTGGGCTACATGCGGCCCTATCGCGCCCGCATCGGGCTGGCGTTCTGCTCGATCCTGGGGCTGTCGCTGCTGCAACTCGCGCCGCCGTACCTGACCAAGGTCGCGATAGACACGCACATCGCGGCCGGGGACGCGGACGGCCTGACCCCGCTCGCCCTGCTGCTCCTCGTGGTCCTCGTGCTGTCCTACGTGCTGGAGTCGGTGCAGACCTGGGCGTTGCAGGTGACCGGTCAGCGCATCATCTTCGACCTGCGGAAGCAGATTCACGCGCACCTGCAGCGCCTCGACGTGGCGTTCTTCGACCGCAATCCCGTCGGCCGGCTCATGACCCGCGTGACCACCGACGTCGACGCGCTGAACGAGCTGTTCGCGTCGGGCGTGGTGTCGGTGTTCCGGGACGTCTTCATGCTGACGGGCATCGCTGTCGTGCTGTTCGTCATGGACTGGCGCCTCGCCGTCGTCGCCCTCTCGGTGCTGCCCCTCATCGCGGCGGTGACGCAGTGGTTCCGCCGCAACGCCCGGCAGTCGTACCGCGAGGTGCGGGGCTGGATCGCGCGCATCAACGCCTTCCTGCAGGAGAACGTCACGGGCATGGCGACGGTGCAGCTCTTCCGGCGCGAGGGGCGCCAGTACGAGCGGTTCGACGCCATCAACCGGGGGTGCCGCGACGCGCACCTCGCGTCGATCTTCTTCTACGCGGTGTTCTATCCCGCCATCGAGGTGCTCGGGGCCCTCGCCGTCGCCGCCATCATCTGGTTCGGCGGCGCGTGGACCCTGCAGGGCAGCCTCGAACTCGGCTCGCTGGTGGCGTTCGTGCTCTACTCGCAACGCTTCTTCCGCCCCATCAGCGACCTGTCCGAGAAGTTCAACATCCTGCAGGCGGCGATGGCGTCGTCCGAGCGCATCTTCGCGCTGCTCGACACCCCGGTGGCGGTCACCGACCCCGCACCCGCCGCCGTCGCGGCGCCTGACCGGTTGCGGAACGACGGCGCTCGCGGCCAGCCGATCGCCGACGCCCGCGCGCCGGCCGCTGCGTTGCGCGAGCCCCGGCATGACGAGCGGGGCCTCGACGATGCGGTCGCGGACCCCGACGCGCCAGCCGCCTCCGTGCGGGCCGGCGGCCACATCCGGTTCGAGAGCGTGTGGTTCGCCTATCGCGGTGACCAGTACGTACTGGAGGACGTCAGTTTCGACGTGGCGCCCGGCCAGCGCGTCGGCGTCGTCGGCGCCACCGGGGCGGGGAAGAGCACCGTGCTCAACCTGCTGATGCGCTTCTACGACGTCAGCCGCGGCCGCATCACCATCGACGGCGTCGACATCCGCGACCTCCCGCTCCACGACCTGCGGTCGCGGTTCGGTCTCGTGCTGCAGGACGTCTACCTGTTCTCGGGGACGGTGGCCGACAACATCCGCCTGGGGAACGAGGCCATCACCGACGGCGACGTGCGCGCGGCGGCGCGCGGCGTGCATGCCGACCGGTTCATCGCGTCACTGCCGCACGGGCTCGAGACCGCGGTGGCCGAGCGGGGGGCCACCTTCTCGGTGGGGCAGCGCCAGTTGCTGTCGTTCGCGCGCGCCCTCGCCTCGCGCCCCCCGGTGCTTCTGCTCGACGAGGCGACCTCGAGCGTGGACACCGACACCGAACGTCTCATCCAGGACGCGCTGCACGTGCTCATGTCCGGCCGCACCACAATCGCCGTCGCCCACCGCCTGTCGACCGTGCGCGACATGGACACCATCCTCGTCTTCCACAAGGGCCGGCTGCGCGAGCAGGGCAGCCACCGGCGCCTGATCGCCGAGCGGGGCCTGTACCACAAGCTCTACCAACTGCAGTATCGGGACCAGGAAGCGGCGGTGGCGACGGCCGCGCGGTAGCGGCCACATCGCAAGCCCGGCCATCGACGCAAGGGGGCCTCAGGTCAGGCGCCGACGGCGTTCGGTTCCGCCAGCGCGGCTCGCCGGAGGAACCCGGCCAGTTCATCGAACACCGGACTCTCGACCGGAACCGGGTTGTGGGTCTTCGACCAGAGGTGCGCGGCGCCCGCGCTCGGGTCGTCCCGGCACAGGATTGCCACCGCCGTCTGCAGCCGCATCTTCGCGCGCTTCACGGTGTCCCACCCTGCGCAGTCCGTCGCCGGGCAGTCGTCCAGTTGCGTCAGGCATGCCTCCAACCCCTCATGTTCACGGAGGATCGCCTCCACCAGCAGCGTCTCCAGTGCCCCTTCCGTATCCGCGCGCGGCAGCATGAAGATGCCCGTGGATGGTCTGCCGGGCGCGCTCGGGGTGAGCTCCGCGTTCGCGCTCGGCGTCGGCAGATCCTGGTGCGCGAGGGCGTTCAGGGCATTCGTCCAACGTGCGGTCGGGTGCGTGTCGTTGTCCCCCATGATCAGGAGGCGCTTCACCCTCCGCCAGCCAGAACTGGCCGTGAGACCCCGGACGTGCTGCGCAAACCGTTGGTAGCCCTGTGCGTAGTTGACGGAGAAGCCCGAAAGACCATCGCGCTTCAGCAACTGTTCGACAAGGCGCACGTCGGCGGGACCCTCGCACAACACGTAGATCGGCTCGGCGATACGGAACGGTTCAACCTCCGAGTCCGCCATGCCGCTATCTGATCTCCAGGCCTTCGTCCAGGGCTGCGGCGAAGCGCCGGCCGTCGAAGCAGTCGATCTCGCTGCGTCCGTTGTCCTTCGTGGTGCGAAGCAGCCGAAAGTCGTCGGGGTACTTCTCGACAACCGGCAGCAATGCGCGCAGGTACTCGAGGCTGTGCGTCGTCACGAACAGTTGCGTGTTCGATTCCCGGGCGGCGTCGAGAGTGGCCGCGGAAGCGAGGCTCATGATGTCGAAGTACAGGCCGTTCTCCATCTCGTCGATCAAGACGATGCGGTAGTGATGGACAGCGAGCAGGATCGAGAGCAGCTTGTTGATGCCGTCCGACACCAGCGGCAGCGGGACCTTCTCGTGTACAGAGCGCAACTTGGCGTGCACCATGGCCGTGCCCCCGTGGTACTCGACGCTGAGGCTCTCGACGAAAGGGAACTGCTTCCGGAGCACCGAGGCTACAGCTTCGTGTTGCCCTTTCTTGCTCAGCGACGAGAACCGCTGGCCGTTGACCTCCGGACCTTCGCGTGATACGGGAGACAGCAGGATCATCGGGAATGACTCGACCATACCGAACTCCAGACCCTTGTCTGTGAGCGCTGGTTGGCAGTTGACGACTCTGCCGTTGGCCAGTCTGTACTCGAAATCGATGCTCGGGGGCTGGGCGCGAACGTCAATTGAGGTCTGACCGAACGGGAGGGTCGTGCTCACTGGTGGACCGTACGACACGGCCAACCCTCGCGTATTCTCCTCGGTGCCGACGGCGTTCAACGCGATTCTGGTCGTCACGTCGAAATCGAAGAACAGGTCGCGCCACAAGGATGTCAGGGAGCCGGGTTCCGTGGAAATAGAGATCTTGCCGCCGAGGCCGCGCATGCGTCGTATCTTGAGCACCAGGTCCGGTCCGGAGCTGAAGAGCAGGAAAAGGGCTTCCAGAAACGCCGTCTTGCCGCCGCCGTTGCGGCCGACGATGACGTTGAAGCGACCGAGGTCGCGGAGATGTACGTCCTTGAAGCACTTGAAGTTCGAGATCGCGAGATTCTGAATCATGAGAACCGGCAACGGCGAGGTGCGCCGTCGGAGGGATGGCGAGAGCGTACGCCGTGGGCGAGGGTGGCCAAGGGGCGGGGGTTTGCACGGCCACTGCTCACCATGACCTCGAGGGGTCCTCACCAGCCGACGCAGGTCGATCGTGTTCGGGGCGGGTGGTTCGGCCAGGGGGGCGGAGCCGGTAGGCTCCACCCCCGCGGCCCTTGGCGATGCGGCCCGACTACAGCCCCTCGGCTTGCTTCATCAGGTTGGCGTGGGTCTGGGCCACCTCGAGGCCGCCCTCACCCTCCTGCCAGCCGGTGCGGCCGTCTTCGTTGGCGTCGACGCCCGAGAGCAAGGCCTGCGCGAGGTCGCTGAGCTCGGCGACGAGGGGGGCGGCGTCATCCGCGGTCGCGGCCCCGGCGATGCGCTCCGCCAGCGCGACGATCTGGTCCGCCCGGGCCACGGTGTTCTGCGCCGACGTCGCGACGTGGACGGCATGGGTCTGGACCGCGCCCGACGCGCCCTCGGAGTTGGCGGCGGCGGTGATGTGCTGCGCCGCGCCGGCGGCGGCACGCTTCACGCCGTAGCCGAGGCCGGGGCCGTTCTCGATCTGCGACGGATCGACCGCGTGGAGCACGTGGGTGGTGTGCCGCTGCATGCTGGCGAGGTTGCCGGGGTCGCTGGCCGCGAGGCCGGCGTGACGCGCCGCGATCTCGGCCTCGGCGATGGCCGCGGGCAACAGGCCCTGGCCGTCGGGTGTGTCGCGCCACGCGTCGGTGACGTGGCCGATGTGGTTGTGCGCGGCGCTCTGTTGCGCGGCGACGTTGCCTCCGGCCAGAACCGCCACGGTGAGGACGGCGGCGAGGACGGCGTGGGTTCTCTTCATCGGTTTCCTCCGGATTCACGACTGGGGCGGACCTCTCGGCTCCGCCGGATCCGCGGCGCTCCGGCCTGGCCGGACCCCGCGACCGCGTTCGGGACGTTGCCCGGACGCGCCATTGACGATCTGTTCTTATACCGCGCCGGTTGTCCGGCGGCAAGTCATCTCCGGTGGGCGGGTGCGCGGCCAGCAAGTGACGCGACGCCAGCCGGGGGCGCGAGGTGGCAGCCCGAGGCATCCGGTGGCGCCGAAGCTCCGCGTTTGCGCGCGTTCGGACGGGTCGCTGTCGGGGCGGCGTTGCCGCGTCGGTTCCGGCCTACGGTTGTCGATGGCGCGGCGCCCGGGCGGGCCGGGCGTCAGGTGGGCCGGCCCCGCCCGCCGCCCCCGGCCGAAAGTGCTCGTAGCCTGGCGGGAGTGCCCGTTCGCCTTCCGCGGTGCGCAGCACGAGGTCTGGCGTCTTCGTCAGCTCGCCGATGCGGGCGACCGGTACTCCCCGGAACAGGCGGGCCAGCATGCGGAGCGCGCGGCGCTGGCGGCGGGGCGCCGCGATCAGCAGCTCGTAGTCGTCCCCCCCGCGGAGGGCCGTCTCGACCGTGTCGCTCCCGGTCCGGGCGAACCATCGCCGCGCCCCGGGATGCACCGGTATCGCGGCCGCGTCCACCACGGCGCCGGTCCCGGAGGCCCGGGCGACCTGTCGCAACCCGTCCGCGAGCCCGTCGCTCAGGTCGATGCCGGCCCGCGCGACGCGGTTCCGGCCGAGCAGGGCGCCGATGCGGACCCGCGGCTCCGGCCGGCGGTAACGCTGGATGCAGTCGTCGAGGTCGGGGTCGGTCGCGGGGGCCGCGGGTGGCGGCTCCCGCAGGGCGGCGAGTCCGGCCGCGGCGGCGCCGACGGTTCCCGTCACCCACAGCTCGTCTCCCGGCCGGCCGCCGTCGCGCGTCAGCACCCGGCGCCGCCGGACCGCCCCGACCGCGGTCACGCCGAGCACCAGGGGCCCGTGCGTGCGGGTGACGTTGCCGCCGACGAGGGCGACGCCGTGCCGCGCCGCAAGGGCGAGCAGGCCTTCGATCATCCCGTCGAGATCAGCCACGGCCAGCGTCCCGGGGAGGACCAGGGACAGCACGGCCACCCGGGGGGTCGCCCCCATCGCGGCGAGGTCGCTCAGGTTCACCGCGAGCGCGCGGTGGCCGACGTCCGCCGCCGACACGAACGACCGATCGAAGTGGATACCCTCGACGAGGGCGTCGGTGGTGACGACGTCGAGGGTCCCGCGGGCGGGCTCGACCACGGCCGCGTCGTCGCCGATGCCGATGGGCACCCAGTCGGGCGCGTCCGGCGTCCGCCGCCGTATCCGTTCGATGATGGCCGCCTCGCCCAGGTCGGCGACGGTCGTCCCGGGCCCGGCGGCGGCGTTACCTGGCGTAGTCCACCGCCCGGGTTTCGCGGATGACCGTGACCTTGATCTGGCCGGGGTACTGCAGCTCGTTCTCGACCCGCTTGGCGATGTCCTTCGACAGCCAGACCGCTTCTTCGTCGCTCACCCGCTCGCTCTCGACCATGATGCGGACCTCGCGGCCCGCCTGCAGGGCGAACGCCTTCGAGACTCCGTCGAACGAGTCGGCGATGCTCTCGAGCTGCTTGAGGCGCTTGATGTACGACTCGAGGATGTCGCGCCGGGCGCCGGGTCGAGCGGCGGAGATGGCGTCGGCGGCCTGGACGAGCATCGACTCGAGTGAGGGCCAGTCGATGTCCATGTGGTGGGCGGCCATCGCGTCGACGACCGCCTCCTTCTCGCCGTGCTGGCGCAGGAAGTCGATGCCGAGGGAGAGATGCGTCCCCTGCAGGTCGCGGTCGATGGCCTTCCCGATGTCGTGCACGAACGCGCCCCGAATCGTGGTGTGGGCGTCGAGCCCCACCTCGCGGGCCATGATGCCGGCCAGGTACGCGACCTCCTTGGAGTGGCTCAACACGTTCTGGCCGTAGCTGGTGCGGAACTTCAACTTCCCCATCAGCCGGTGGATCTCGGGGTGCATGTCGAAGAGCCCCAGCTCGAACGCCGCCGCCTCCCCCTCCTTGAGGGCCAGCTCCTCCTGCTCGACTTTGACCTTCTCGACGACCTCCTCGATGCGGGCGGGATGGATGCGGCCGTCCGCGATGAGCCGCTCGATGGCCTGCTTCGCCACCTCGCGTCGGAAGGGGTCGAAGCTCGACAGAATGATGGCGCCGGGGGTGTCGTCGACGATCAGCTCGACGCCGGTGGCCTGCTCGAGGGCGCGGATGTTCCGGCCCTCGCGGCCGATGATGCGTCCCTTGAGGTCGTCGCTGGGCAGGTCGACGACCGAGACGGTCGTCTCGATGGTGTGCTCGGGGGCGCTGCGCTGGATGGCCTGGGTGATGATCTGCCTCGCCTTCTCCGCCGCCTGCTCGCGGGCCTCGGCCTCGAGTCGCTTGACGAGGTTGGCGGCGTCGCGGCGGGCGTCCTGCTCGATCTGCTTGATGACGAGTTCCTTCGCCTCGTCGGCGGTGAGCCCCGAGACCCGCTGCAGGGCCTGCTGCTGCTCGCGGAGCAGCTCGTCGCAGCGGCGGTGTTCCTCGGCGAGGGTGGTGTCGCGCTCGTCGAGCTGCTCCTGCCGTTCCGCGAGAATCGCCTCGGTGCGCTTGGCCTCGCGGTCCTGCTCCGTCAGCTCCTGGGCCCGGCGGGTGAGCTGACGCTCGATGGACGACAGCTCGTCGCGCCGCTCCTGGCTCTGACGCTCGCTCTCCTGCAGCAGTGTGTGGGCCTGCTCCTTGGCCGCGAGCTCCGCCTCCTTCCGGTAGGCGTCGGCCTCGCGGCGGGCGTCGTGCATGAGGCGGTCCGCCTCTTCTCTTGCCCGGCCGACGGTGCGGGCGGCGCGTTCACGGGACAGGTACCAGACTAGGGAACCGACGACGGCCAGGACGATACCTGCGGTCGTGACAAGGTCCATGGGTGGTCCCTCGGACCCCGCGGCCGATGCCGCCGGGGTCGCGGGGAGCGCCAGACAACGGCGCGGCGGGCAGCCCCTCGAAGGGAGGCGCCAAGGCGGCGGCCCGTCGTGTCACGCGGGACCGCCGGGCGGCGACGCCTGGAGAGGCGAGGCGTAAGGCCCCGCATTGCCGTGTGGGGAGGTCGAATGAACCTGCAAAAGCAGGTGGAGCCGCTGTCGTGTCAACCAGCTTCGCCTTGCGCTACCTCGCGCGGAGGCCTGCACGCCGCGAAGCCTCGCGGCTCTCTTGGGCATAGCGTTGGCTCAAACGACCCTCCTGAACCATCACGAACACTGCAGGGATTTCTCAATTTCTCATGGCCGCCAACTGCCAGCCGACACATGCGGCAGAGCGTGACCGCCTGTCTGAATCGCTCTCGGATGCCCAATCTTAGAACGAACCCGGACCGCCCGCAAGGCCCGGCCGGCGATTGCCGCGATCGGGCCCGAGCCGGTCAGGTCTCGGTGGCCGGTTCGGGCGCGGCATCGGCGAGGGCTTCGTCGACCATCTGTTCGATCTCGCCCGCCCGCGTCTTCAGGGTCGTTTCGATCAAGGTCTCGGTGTCGCGGCTGCGGAAGTACTCGTCGGCGATGTTCATCGCCGCCAGCACCGTGATGCGCACGGTGTCGCCGCCGGTCGAGTGCTCGGTCGCGTCCTGGATCTTGTGGTCGACGTAGCTGGCCAGCCGGTTGATGTACTCGATGTCGAGTGAGCTCCGGATGGAGAAACGTTGCCCCATGATCTCAACGGTCACGGTTTGCGGCGCCTCGCCGGTCGCCGATCCATCTTGGATGTCGGTCACGGTGGCGGTACTCGGACGCATGGGGGGAGCCGGCGTCGACGGCGCGCGGTCCGGGTTCCTACAGGCTGATCTCCTCGATCTGGTCCAGCATGCGGGTGACGCGATCACGGATGGCCTCGCGTTCGGCCTGCAGATCCTGGGCCCGCGCTTCCTGTTCGTCCGCGGCCGCCTGAAGCTTGGCACGGAGCTCTTCGACTTCGCCCGACAAGCGGGTGTTGTCGTCGAGGGCGAGCTTGAGTTCGTCCCGGGTCGTTCCGAGCACTTCGACAAGGGAGTGCACCCGTTGGGCGAGCTGTTCGATGGGCTGCAGTTCCAGAGGGGCTTCCGTCTTCACCATGAACGACTCCTCGTGGCGCGGGCGGCCGCTCTCCGTGTCACCCGTCGCTTCGTCCGCGTAGCGATCGCCTAACGCTGCTTCGCGTGATAAGTTGCCGTGAGCGCCTGCAGCACTGCATCGGCGCTTCGTTGAACCTCGGTGTCGGTCAGTGTCCGGTCGGGGGCGCGGAACGTCAACCGGAGCGACAGGCTGACGGCGCCCGTGGCCACCCCCGCTCCCGTGTACCGATCGACCTCGACGACCTCGACCAGGGTCGGCCCGGCCGCCGCCCGGATCGTCTCACGAACCCGCGCGGCAGGCAAGGCGTCGTCGACCTCGATCGAGAGGTCGCGCGTGACCGAGGGATGGCGGGGTACGGGGGCCGCGCGCAGGCTGTCGAGGGCGTCGAGTCGGAGCGGCCGAAGGTCGAGCTCGGCCACGTACACCGCATCGGATCCGGGCATGCCGCGCGCCGCCGCGAACGCCGGGTCGAGCTGGCCGGCGTCGCCCAGCACCACCCGGTCCGCGCCCGTCCCTACGTGCACGCGGGCGCGCCGCCCCGCGACCAACTGGGCCGCCGTCGCCGGTTCGAACGACGCTTCCAGGCCGAAGCCCGAGCACAGCCGCGCAATGACGCCGGTCAGGTCGAACAGGTCCGCCGGCCGGGCGGGGGCGCTCCAGTGCGCGGCGGCGCCCGAGCCCGCGATGGCGATGCTCAGGGCGGGCGTCTCGCCGCCGCTCTGACGGAAGCGGCTGCCGATCTCGAAGAGGCGCACGTCGTGCCGCTCGCGTCGCCGGTTGTGGACCACGGCGTCGACGAGGCCCGGGAGCAGCGAGGGCCTGAGCACGGCGCCGCGCTCCGAGAGCGGGTTGCGCAGGGCCACGACGTCCCCGGCATCGAGCTGGACGGCGCGGGCCGCCTCCGCCTCGACGAAGCCGTAGGTGACGGCCTCGGAGAAGCCGGCGCCGGTGAGAAGGCGCCGCACGAGGCGGTCGCGGGCCCGCCACGCGCCGGGCGCCGGCGCGGGCCGGGTCAGGGCCGGGAACGTGGTCGGGATCTCGTCGTAGCCGTGGTGGCGCGCGATCTCCTCGATGAGGTCCTCCTCGCGCTTGACGTCGACCCGGAACGTCGGGACCCGGACGCGCCAGGCGGGGCCATCGCCTCCCGCGGCCGGCGTGGGCACGAAGCCGAGGCGCGTCAGCGCCGGCGCCACGAAGCCCTCGTCGATGGTCTGGCCGAGCACGCGCCCGAGCCGGGCGTGGCGGAGCCGTATCTCGACGGGTGCGGGCGGGGCGGGAAAGCGGTCGACGAGTACGCCGCGGGGCGTTCCCGCGCCGGTGTCGGCGAGCAGCCGGTGGGCGCGGCGAATCGCGGCGGTCGGCGCCGAGACATCGGCGCCGCGCTCGAAGCGGTAGGAAGCGTCGGTGGCGAGGCCGAGCCGCCGGCTCGTGCGCCGCACCGAGATCGGGTCGAACCAGGCGGCCTCCAGCACGATCGTGCGCGTGTCGGCGCCGACCTCCGAGGCGGCGCCGCCCATGACTCCGGCCACCGCCTGCGGGCGCTCGGCGTCGGCGATGACGAGCATGTCGGCGTCGAGGGTCCGGTCCGCGCCGTCGAGGGTGCGGACGGTCTCGCCGGCGCGCGCCCGGCGCACGCGGATCTCGGGGCCGGCGAGGCGCTGCAGATCGAACGCGTGCATGGGGTGGCCGAGCTCGAGCATGACGTAGTTGGTCACGTCGACGACGTTGTTGATGGGCCGCACGTCGGCCGCTTCGAGCCGCTGCGCCAGCCAGGGCGGCGACGGTCCCACCGTTACCTGCGCGAGCGCGCCCGCGTAGCGGGGACAGAGATCGGGGTCTTCGATGGTGATGGCGACGGCGTCCGCCGCGCCGGGGGCGGTCTCGCCGGATGCCGCCGGCGGCATCCGGAGCCCGGTGTCATAGGCGGTGGCGACCTCGCGCGCGATGCCGAGCACCGACAGGCAGTCGGGGCGGTTCGTGGTGATCTCGAGATCGAGCACCGCGTCCGGCGCGGCGCCGGGGGTCCGGGGGTCGGCTGGCCAGGGCTCGACCGCGCCGACCTCGAAACCGCACATGGTCAGCCGGTCAGCCAGCTCGTCGACGCCGACCGGCGCGTCGACGAGCTCCCGCAGCCACGACACGAGGACTCTCAATGGGGAAACTGCTCCAGCAGGCGCAAGTCGTTGTCGTAGAAGAGCCGGATGTCCTCGACCCGGTACTTGAGGAGGGCGACGCGGTCGATGCCGAGGCCGAACGCCCAGCCGGTGTAACGCTCCGGATCGTAACCCACGGCCTCGAAGACGGCGGGGTGCACCATGCCGCAGCCGAGAATCTCGAGCCAGCCGGTCTGCTTGCAGACGGCGCACCCGTCGCCGCCGCAGAAGACGCAACTGATGAAGACCTCCGCGCTCGGCTCGGTGTACGGGAAGAAGCTCGGCCGGAACATGACCCGCGTGCCGGGGTCGAAGAACGCCTTGAGGAAGCCGACGAGCGTCCCCTTCAGGTCCGCCATCGTGATCCCCTCGTCGACCATGAGCCCCTCCACCTGCATGAACATGGGCGAGTGGGTCAGATCGGGGGTGTCGCGGCGGTAGACGAGTCCCGGCGCGATGATGCGCACCGGCGGCTCGTGCCGCTCCATGTAGCGGATCTGCATGCCCGAGGTGTGGGTGCGGAGGAGGGTCGCCGGGGCGCCCTCGCCGGGCATCGAGCCCTCCAGGTAGAAGGTGTCCTGCATGTCGCGGGCCGGATGGTCCGGCGGCATGTTCAGGGCCTCGAAGTTGTGGTAGTCGTCCTCGACCTGCGGGCCCTGGAGAATCTCGAAGCCCCACGCCTCGAAGATCGACTCGACCTGCTCGCGGATCAGGGTCAGGGGGTGGCGCCGCCCGAACGGCGCCGCGCGACCGGGCAGGGTGACGTCCACCGCCCCGGCCGGCCGCGCGGCGACGCGCAGGGCCTTGCGCCGCTCCGCGAGCGCGTGCTCGATCTCGCGCTTGAGGATGTTCGCTCCCTTGCCGAGGGCGGGTCGGTCCTCGGGGGGCGCGCCCGCCACCTGCTTCATCAGGGCCGCGATGGCGCCTCGCTTGCGGCTGAGGTATCGGTCCCGCACTGCCTGCAGGCCGGGCTCGGACGAGACCGCCGCGAGGTCCGCCTGGAAGGCGGCGCGGATACCGTCGATGTCGCTCGGGGCGGTCATGATGGGCAGGCAGGCGTGAAGCGCTGGCGGGACCGCCGGTGCAGATCCCGGGCTGCGGCGACCCGGCAGGTTCCGCGTCGCCGCTCCGTCCGGTGGCGGGCCGCCGAAACGGAGGTCGCCGCCGGTTGTTCCGGTTGCCGTCTGCGACGCTGCCGGGATTCCGTACCGCTACGGCGCGGAATCCTCGGCCGGCGTCGCGCCGGGGTCCTGTCCCGCGGCCTGTGCCGCGAGCTGCCCGAAGGCGGCGGGTTGCGCCACCGCGAGGTCGGCGAGGCTCTTGCGGTCGAGGGCGACCCCGGCCGCGCCGAGGCCGTGCATGAACCGGCTGTAGCTGAGTCCGTGCTCGCGCGCGGCGGCGTTGATGCGCTGAATCCAGAGACGGCGGAAGTCGCGCTTCTTCAGGCGGCGGCCGATATAGGCGTACTCGGCGGCCTTGTCGCCGGCCTCCTTCGCGGCCCTGTAGAGCTTGCTCTTCGTACCGAAGAAGCCCTTGGTGCGCGCCAGCAACTTCTTGCGTTTCGCGCGCCGCACCGATCCACGCTTGACTCGCGGCATCCGTTCAACTCCCTGAATCCGTCGTTCGGGGCGGTCCCGCCGCCCGGTCCATGAACCCGGGCGGGACTGTGCCCCGCCCCGGGTTCCGCTATCCGTTCGGCAGCAGTCGCTGAACGCGGCGGGTGTCGGCGGCCGAGATCATGGCCGACTTCCGGAGGTTCCGCTTCCGCTTGGTCGTCTTGCTCGTCAGGATGTGCTGCTTCAACGACTGGCTGCGCACGACCTTGCCGCTGGCCGTCGTCTTGAAGCGCTTCGCGGCCCCGCGGTGGGTCTTCATCTTCGGCATTAGAATCTAGCTCCCCTGTCCTTTCTTGCCACCGCCGACGCCGGACAGGATGATGTGCATCTGGTTGCCCTGCATGCTCGGGCGCGTCTCGGCCGCGGCCACGCCTTCGAGGTCCACGACGAGGCGATCGAGAATGCGCCGCCCGAAGTCGGGGTGGGCCATCTCCCGGCCGCGGAAGAAGATGGTGGCCTTCACCTTGTCGCCTTCCTTGACGATGCGCTCGATGTGCTTCTTCTTGAAGTTGTAGTCGTGCTCGTCCACCTTGGGGCGGAACTTGATTTCCTTGAGCTCGATCGACTTCTGGTTCTTGCGCGCTTCCCGGGTGCGCTTCTGTTCCTGGTAGTGGTAGCGCCCGTAGTCCATGATGCGGCACACGGGCGGCGACGCGGTCGGGGAGATCTCGACGAGGTCGAGCCCCTTCTCCCGGGCGATGGCGAGCGCCTGGGGGGGCGCCATGATGCCGAGCTGCTGGCCCGTATCGTCGATGACCCGGATCTCCCGCACGCGTATCCGCTCGTTGGTGCGGGTCCGGACTTCACGTCTCTGGTTGCGAACGAAAGGGATGGCGTCCCCCCTTGTGAATGTGTGCGGGTGCGGACAGCGTCACTGACGCGTCACGTCGCCGTTGCGGGCGCCCCGCCGCCGCACCTCGTCGCGGGCGGCGGCGATGAAGTCCGCGATGGGGCTGGCCCCGCGGTCGCCGTCTCGCCGGTGCCGGACGGCCACCGCGTCCTCGGCCGCCTCGCGATCGCCGGTGACCAGCATGTACGGGATCTTTCGGAGTTGCGCCGCGCGGATCTTATACCCCATCTTCTCCTGGCGAGCGTCGACCTCGACGCGGAGGCCGGCTTCGCGCAACCGGGCCGCCACCGACTCGGCGTAGTCGCGGTGGCGATCGGCGATGGGCACCACGACCGCCTGCACCGGGGCGAGCCACAGCGGGAACGCGCCGGCGTAGTGCTCGATGAGAAGGGCGATGAACCGCTCGAAGCTGCCGAAGATGGCCCGGTGGATGACCACGGGACGATGCTCGGCGTTGTCCTCACCGATGTACTTTAGCCGAAATCGCTCGGGAAGCTGGTAGTCGAGCTGAATCGTGGCGCACTGCCAGTTCCGGCCGATGGCGTCGACGACGTGGAAGTCGATCTTGGGCCCGTAGAAATTGCCCTCGCCCGCGGCGACGCGGTAGGGCTGGCCGGCCGCCTCGAGCGCCTCCCTGAGCTGGGCCTCGGCCTGGTCCCAGGTGGCGGTCTCGCCCAGGAACGTCTCGGGCCGCGTCGACAGCTCCACCGCGAACTCGAGCCCGAAGTCGGCGTAGACCCGTTGCACGAGTCGCAGCAGGCGCTCGACCTCGCCGGCGATCTGGTCGGGGGCGACGAAGCAGTGCGCGTCGTCCTGGCAGAACTGGCGAGCCCGCGTCAGCCCCGCGAGCACGCCCGACGCCTCGTCGCGGTGCAGGACGCTCTGGTCGTGGTAGCGGATCGGCAGGTCGCGGTAGCTGCGCACCTCGCTCGCGAAGACCAGCATGTGCCCCGGGCAGTTCATCGGCTTGAGGCTGTAGGTCTCGCCCTCAGACTCGACCTGCAGCATGTTCTCCTCATAGTGCGCCCAGTGCCCCGAGGTCTCCCAGAGCTGCTTGTTGTACACCAGCGGCGTGCGGAGCTCGACGTAGCCCTCCGGGAACAGGGCCTCCCGCATGTACCCGGCGAGGAGGTTCCACAGCGTGGTGCCGTTCGCGAGCCAGAACGCCGCCCCCGGCGCCCAATGGTGGAAGGTGAACAGCCCGAGCTCGCGCCCCAGCTTGCGGTGGTCCCGCTTCTTGGCCTCCTCCAGCCGGTGCACGTGAGCGGCGAGGGCCTTCTCGTTGAAGAAGGCGGTGCCGTAGATGCGCTGCATCGGCTGGTTGCGGGCGTCCCCCTTCCAGTACGCGTTCGAGCTGCTCAGCACCCGGAACGCCTTGAGCGCGCCGCTCGAAGGCACGTGGGGGCCGGTGCAGAAGTCCATGAACACGCCGTCGATGGTGTAGCACGAGACGACCGGCCCGCCCTTTTCCTCGATGAGCTCGACCTTGAGAGGCTCGCCACGATCGGCGAAGTACCGCTTGGCCTCCTCCTTCGGCATCATCTTGCGCTCGTAGGCCCGGTCCTGCCGCGCGATCTCGCGCATCTTTGCCTCGATCGCCTCCAGATCCTCGGGCACGAACGGGCGGTGCACGACGAAGTCGTAGAAGAAGCCGTCCTCGGTCGGCGGTCCGATGCCGCACTGCGCCTCCGGGAACAGGGCGGTGACGGCGGCGGCCAGGAGGTGCGCGGTGCTGTGCCGGTACAGCTCGAGAGCGTCCGGTCCGTCCCGGGTCACGATGCGGACCGGCGTGTCCTCGTCGAGGGGATGGCTCAGGTCGACCATGCGGTCGCCGACGGTGGCGGCCAGCGCCGCCTTCGCGAGGCGAGGCGAGATGCCCTCGGCGACGGCCCGCACGGGAGTGCCCGGGGGCACTTGCCGGGTGGAGCCGTCGGGGAGGGTAACGGTCACCTGATCCATGGTGTTCCGGTGATGTATCGACGTACAGGTGCGGTGGAGATGGTAGGCACGGGCGGACTCGAACCGCCGACCTCCTGCGTGTCAAGCAGGCGCTCTAACCAGACTGAGCTACGCGCCTAGACAGTCGGGACGAGCCCGGGACGCCCCGAAACGACCAAATATAGCAATCCCCGGACGAATCAGTCAACGGATGAAGGGCTAGGGTGCGGACTCGGACTCCTGATCCGAACCGCCGGCGAGGTGCTCGATCGCCCTCTCCAGCACCGGATCGCCCGCGTCGTCGTCCGGCGTCGCCGGCGCCTCCGGATCGAGATCGACGGCCGGCGCCTGGACCGTGACCGCGGCCGCCACCCCCTCGCGATGGATCGGCTCGCCGGATGCCGTCAGGTACCGCGTCGACGACAGCAGGAGGCCGCCGCCGTCGGGCAGCCGCACCAGGGTCTGCTCGGCCGCCCGGCCCGCAGTCCGGACGCCCACCGTGTCGGCGCGGCCCGCGTCGCTGAGGGCGGCCGCGAACAGCTCCGCCGCCCCCGCCGTGCCGAAGTTGGTCAGCAGCACCACCGGACCCGCGATGGAGGGTTGGCGGGCGTCGCGGGCGACGGGTTCCCGCTCGCTCGACGACTCGCGCATCACGAGCGGATCGGCGTCGGTGAACAGCTCCGCCGCCGCAATCCCGTTCTCGAACGAACCGGTCGCGGTGCCGCGGAGATCGATGACCAGGCTCTCCGCCCCCTGTTCGGCCAGGGCCTCGTTGGCGGCCCCGATCGCCCCCACGGTGGTGGCGTCGAACTCCGCGATGCGGAGATAGCCGACGCCCGGCGCCGCGATGCGGCTGGTGACGTTGGCCGAGCGGGCCTCCCCGCGCTCGATGTCCAGGGTGACCGGCTCGGCTGCATTGCCGCGGATGATCTCCAGGCTGACCGTCGATCCCGGCACGCCGCGGAGGAGTTGCCGGGCGCGGACGACCGACATCATCCGCGTCGGGTTCCCGTCGATCTGGCGCAGGTAGTCTCCGGTCCGGAGGCCGGCGAGGGCGGCGGGCGAGCCGTCCCGCGCCGCCACGACCTGCACGTAGTACTGGCGGGTCAGGGTCAGGCCGACACCGGTGTCCGCGTTGTCGAGTCCGGCGTCGTGGAGCCGGACCTCGTCGGCGGTCAGGTACGAGCTCTCCGGGTCCAGCCCTTCCGCAAGCCCCCACAGCGCGCCCTGCATGATCAGGTCGGCGTCGACCTGCTCGACGTAGTTGCTGGTGACCAGCGACACCACCTCTTCGAAGATCCTCAGGTGCCGGTAGGCGCCTTCCTGGGCGACCACGCGCCCCAGCACGCTTCCGACCAGCGTGTAGGCCATGATCGGCAGCGTCAGCGCGAGCACGATGAAGCGGGTGCGATCGGTCACTGGGAACCTCGATGCTTGTGGTCCGCCGGGGCGCGGACCGACCCGGGGCCCGCCAGACTTCGCCGTCGGCTCCGCATGGCGCCCCATCAACCCTGTGGGCGTCCGCAGTTCGTTGGCGCGGACGCCCAGCCTCGGTATCCCGCCATTCTATCGAAATCCGCGGGAGGATCCGACGATCAGGAGTGGGAATGGGCCCGCCGGTCTCCCCTCGCGGTCCGATTCCCGGTGGACCGCGGGCCGCGGCCGGCCGGGGATGCTAGTCTTGAACGGGGATGGACCTGTCCTGGTCGGAGAGCTCGCGGCGAGAGTCCCCGCCGCTCTCGACCGGCGAATGCACCCCGGGCTCGTGCGGGTTCACGGCGTGAGAACGATGGCACTGGACCTCGGACGGCGTCGGATGGGAATCGCGGTCAGCGATCCGACGGGCACCCTCGCGACCCCGTGGCGGACGGTGAGCGGGGCGGGATCGCCCGACTCGGTCGCGGAGCGGGTTGCGGCGCTGCTCGCCGAGCTGGCCCGGGGCGACCCCCCGGTCGCGCGCGTCGTCGTCGGGCGGCCGTCCCATCTCGACGGCCGGCGTCACGACGACGACGCACGCGTGACCGCGGTGGCGCGGGCCATCGGGCAACGGACCGGCCTGCCGGTCGCCCTGCAGGACGAGCGGCTGACGAGCATCGAGGCCGAGCAGCGGCTCGCCGTGCGCGAGCACGACTGGCGCCGGCGCAAGGCGCGGCTCGACGCCGCCGCCGCCGCGATCATCCTGCAGGACCACCTCGACGCGAGGAAGGAAGGACCGTGAGGAAGCTCTTCGCGGCCGCTTTCGTCGTCGCGCTCGTCGCGGGCTCGCTGGCCGCGTACGGCGGCAAGCGTCTCTACGATCGCGCGGACGAGGCGTACCGCGGCTACGGGGGCGGCGAGGTCTTCGTCGACATTCCGCCGGGGACGCCGACCGCGGAGATCGGCCGCCGGCTCGCGGCGGCGGGCGTCGTCCGCGACGAGACGACGTTTCGTCTGGCGTTGTGGCGCAGCGGGCGCGACCGCGGGCTGCAGGCGGGGGAGTATCGGTTCGCGGCGCCGCTGTCCGCGATGGCGGTGGTGGAGGCCATCGCCGACGGACGGGTCCACCTGCTGCCGATCACCTTCCCCGAGGGGCTCACCCGGGGCGAGATGGCCGAGCGGTACGGCCGGTCGGGGCTCGGGTCGCCCGAGGCGTTCCTGGCCGCGAGCCTGCGCGTCGATCTGGTCGCCGACCTCGACCCCGAGGCCGCCGACCTCGAGGGGTACCTGTTCCCGGAGACCTACTCGCTGCCGCGCGGCGCCACCGCCGACGACCTCGTCGAGGCGATGGTCGCGCAGTTCCGGGCGACGTTCGACGCCGACCTTCAGGCGCGGGCGGCGGCGCGCGGCCTCGGCGTCCGCGAGGTGGTGACGCTGGCGTCGCTCATCCGGCGCGAGACGGGGCTCGACGAGGAGCGGCCCATCGTCTCGGCCGTCTTCAACAACCGCCTCGACCGGCGCATGCTGCTGCAGTGCGACCCGACCGTCATCTACGCCCTGGAGCTCGCCGGGCTCTACGACGGGAACCTCACCCGCGAGAACCTCCGGTTCGACTCGCCCTACAACACCTACGTCTACCCGGGGCTGCCGCCCGGCCCCATCGGGGCGCCGAACGGGGACGACCTGCGGGCCGCGGTGGCGCCGGCCGACGTGTCCCATCTGTATTTCGTCAGCCGCAACGACGGGTCGCACGTGTTCGCCGACACCCTGCGCGAGCACAACCGCAACGTCCGCGAGTATCAGATCGAGTACTTCCGCCGCCGGGGCCGCTGACGGCCCGCGGCGTCGTCCGCCCCATGCACGACCTCGCGGTACTCCGCAATCTGGCGCTCATCGTCGGCCTCGCGATTCCCGTCGCCGCCCTCGCCCACCGCCTGCGGGCGCCGACGCTGGTGGGGTTCCTGCTCGCCGGCGTCGCCATCGGCCCCCACGGCGCCGCGTTCATCCCCGAGCCCGACGCGGTCGCCGCCCTCGCCGAGATCGGGGTGGTGCTGCTGCTGTTCGAGATCGGGCTCGAACTCTCGCTGTCGCAGGTGCTGGCGTGGGGCGCTTCGATTCTCGTCGCGGGCGGACTGCAGGTGCTCGGCGTCGTGGGCCTCGCGGCGGCGGCGGGTCCGCTGCTCGGTCTCCCGGTGGGCCAGAGCCTGTTCTACGGCGCCCTCGCGGCGCTGTCGTCCACCGCCATCGTCAGCAAGAGCCTCGCCGACCGCGGCGAGCTCGACGCGCCGCACGGCCGCGAGGCCATCGCCATCCTCCTGTTCCAGGACCTGGCCATCGTGCCCCTCATGCTCGTGGTGCCGTTGTTCGCCGGCGGCGAGGGCGGGGCCGATCTCTGGGGACGGCTCGCGCTGGGGCTCGCCGCGATGACCGCGCTCGTCGCCGGCGGTCGGCTCGTGGTCCGCTGGACCCTCGACCGGATCGTCGAGACGCGCGACCGGGACCTGTTCACGCTGTGCGTCGGGTTCTTCGCCATCGGGACCGCGCTCGCGGCGGCGACGGCGGGATTCTCCCTCGCCGTCGGCGCGTTCCTGGCCGGCCTGATCATCTCCGAGTCGGCGTACGGTCTGCAGGCTCTGGACGACGTCATGCCGTTCCGCGCGCTGTTCAGCGGGGTGTTCTTCACGTCGATCGGCATGCTGCTCGACCTGACGGTGGTGGGGGCGCACCTGCCCCTGCTCGTGGGAGGCGCGGTGCTGCTGGCGGGGGTGAAGACGGCGGTCGCGGCGGCCGCCGTCGTGGTGCGCGGACGGCGTGTCGACACCGCCCTCGCGACCGGATTGAGCCTGGCCCAGATCGGGGAGTTCTCGTTCGTGCTCGCGGCGGCGGGCCTTCCCCTCGGGCTGTTCGGCGCCGGCCACTACCAGGTGTTCCTCGCCGTCGCCGCCCTGTCGATGATGGTGACGCCGTTCCTGGTGGCGGGAGCCCGGTCGTGGGCCGTGCGGCTCGTCGGGGCGTCACGTCCCGCCCCGGCTGAGGAAGGGACCGGCGCCGCCCCGAGCGACCATGCCATCGTCGTCGGCTACGGTCTCGCCGGCCGCTATCTGGCGAGGATGCTGCAGGCGGCGGGCATCGAGTGCCTGGTCATCGACCAGAACGCGGATCTCGTCGCCACCGCTCGGCGCGAGGGGTTCGCGGCGCTGTACGGCGACGGCGCCGGACACCCCGTGCTGGCGCGCGCGGGCGGCGGCGGGGCGCGGCTCGTCGTCTTCGCGATCTCGTCCCGGTTCGACGAGCGGCGGGGCGTGGCGGCGGCCCGCCGCGCCGCGCCGGGGGCGGCGGTCGTCGTGCGGACGCGCTATGTCCAGTCCATCGACGAGCTGATGCGGCTCGGGGCCACCGAGGTCGTCGTCGAGGAGTTCGAGGCCTCGCTGGAGCTCTTCGCGCGGGCCCTGGAATGTTACGAGATACCCGCGGCGCGGATTGCGCACGAGCTGGACGCGGTGCGCAGCGAGCACTACGGGCTGCTGCGGGGGCGCGCACAGCCCAGCCTGCACCTCGACACGCTGAAGCATCTGGGCATCCACCACGCGCTCGAACTGGCGGAGGTCGAGACGGGAGCGTCGGCGGTGGGGGAGAGCGCCACCTCGCTCGACCTGCGCCGGGCCACCGGCGCGGTGCAGATCGCCGTGATCCGGGACGGGCGGCCGCACTACCAGCGCGAGGCCGACTTCGCCTATCGCCCCGGCGACACCGCGGTGCTGGTGGGTGACCGCGACGCCCTCGACCGGGCGGCGGCGCTGTTCCGAGGGTGAGGGCTCGTCACCTGAAACCCGGTGCCGCGAGCATCATGATACGGAGCAGAGCGATGCCGAATGGAAACGGGAGCCGACCAACGTGGGCATCTCTCCAGCATCCTCAGGGGACGGTCCGGGAGCTCTCTGACTGGCGCGGCGCCGTACGCCGTCGGGGTCGGGGATTCGCAGGCGGGGCAGTCGCAACCCGCCGGTCGCACGTGTTGTTCGCCACGCCGGCCAACCAGCCGTCCACCTCGGTCACGCCGGCCAACCAGCCGTCCACCTCGGTGTAGAACAACGCCGTCGCGTCACGGTCGGCGGACTCGTTGCCCCGGATGGCGTCGCCTGCCGGTCCGGGCAGGCGGCCGGACTGCGAGAGCAGCAGGGCGAGCGCGCCCAGCGCCAGCAGGCCGGCGGCGAGCCGGCCCGTTCGCGCCGCGAGGCTGCGGACGTTTTCTGCGCCGGGCGCCCCGCGCCTCATGGCGCCCGATCGAAGAGGACCCCGCCGAACGCGAGCCACGCCGCGGCGAGGGTGAGCACCAGGTTGAAGGTCTGGCCCGCGACGTAGAGCTGAATCGGCCGGCCCCCGGCCACCTGGCCGGCGAGAGCGCGGAAGTTCGACTCGAGCCCGATGCTCGCGAACGCGAGGCAGAAGAGCCAGCCCCGGAGGTCGGACGTGAGGTCGATGACGCCGGCCACCGCCTCGTCGCCGAGGGCCGGTGTCAGCACGAACGAGAACAGCAGCGACGCCCCGACGAAGCCGAGGATGAACTTGGGGAACCGGCGCCAGATCTCGACCGCGGCGGGGCGGCGGGCGTCGTCCGGCGCGTCCACCCGGGTCACCCAGTACACCGCCACCAGGAACGCCACGACCCCGATCAGGATGTTCTGGATCATCTTGACCACGGCCGCCACCTGTCCCGCCTCTTCCCCCAGCATCGCCCCCGCCGCCACGACGGCGCCGGTGGCGTCCACGGTGCCCCCGATCCAGGCCGCGCCGACGGTCGGGTCCATGCCGACGGCGCGGATGCCGAGGGGCATGACGATCATCATGAGGACGGTGAAGATCAGCGTCATGCTGACGGCCAGCGTCAGCTCTTCCTTCTTCGCCCGCGCCGCCGCCGCAGTGGCGATGGCGGCCGACACGCCGCAGACCGAGGTGGCGGCGGCGATGACGATGACCAGCGAGGGGCTGGCCATCTTCAGTACCCGGGTGCCGAAGCGGTACATGACGAGGATCACGATCGGGGTGACCAGCCACGCGACGACGAGCCCCGGCGGGCCCAGGGTCAGGATGCGGTTGAAGAGGATCTCGGCTCCGAGGAGCACGAGCCCCGTCTTGATGTACAGCTCGCTGCGCAGGGCCGGCTTCAGCCACCCGGGGACGCCGGCGGTGTTCGAGACGACGAGGCCGAGGAGGATGGCCCAGAAGGCGTAGCCCACCCCCGCCGCCCGGATGCCGGTCTGGTTGGCGAGCGCGTAGGACAGGACCGCGAGCCCGAAGAGCCCGAAGAACCCGGCCTGGTGCTGGATGAACCGCCCGCCCATGGCCTGGGCGGCGAGAGCGGTGAGGAGGGCGAGCCCGAGGCCCAGCATCGCCAGGCCGGCCACCCGCCCGTCGAAGGCGGCGAGGGGGTTCGCGGTCCAGCGGCCGAGTCCGGCCACCCCGGTCAGGAGCCCGAGGGCGGCGAGCGCGATGAGGAGCCCGCCCAGCCAGACGGCCCACCAGTCCTCCGAGGCCAAGAGCCCGCGCCGTGGGGCGGTGGCGGAACCTGCGCCAGCGGCGCTCGGGGGGCGACCCGAGCCGTCGGGCGGTGATGGGCGGAGCGGAGGCGCGGACCGGCTTGCAGCCGGCGAGACATCGTCAGGCATGAATCGGTGGGGGAGCGGTCACGAAGTGCTTCGAACGTACGGCAGCAAGATGGCCGTATGCCGGCATTATAATGCCTTCGCCTCGATATCGACGACCGACACCCGACGGAGGAAGCCACGCCATGACCCGCAGCACTCGCGTCCGGATGGCCGCCCCGGCCCGCCCGTCTGGCGGCTCCGCCGGGCGACCGACCAACCGTCCAGGGATCTGCGCCGTTCTGCGGTGTGGACTCCTGACCGGGTTGACGATGACCTTCGTGGGCCACGGCCCGCTCGTCGCGGCCGAGACCGAGCGCCTGTCGCTCGCGGGCCTGCAGGCGCCGGTGGAGATAGTCACCGACCGCTGGGGCATCAACCACATCTACGCCGAGAACGAGGCGGACCTCTTCTTCGCCCAGGGCTACGCGGCGGCCCGCGACCGGCTGTTCCAGTTCGAGATGTGGCGGCGGCAGGCGACGGGCACGGTCGCCGAGATTCTCGGGCCCCGCGAGCTGCAGCGCGACATCGGGGCGCGGCTGCACCGGTTCCGCGGAGACCTGACCACCGAGATGAACCACTACCACGACCGGGGGGACCGGATCATCCCCGCCTTCG
Source organism: Vicinamibacterales bacterium (assembly GCA_965199675.1). Taxonomy (GTDB): domain Bacteria; phylum Acidobacteriota; class Vicinamibacteria; order Vicinamibacterales; family UBA8438; genus JAJEEA01. The sequence goes on from CBDATI010000026.1 coordinate 55,159, forward strand.
TGCGGGGCATCAACGCGTACATCGACCAGACCGCGGCCGATCCGTCGCTGCTGCCGATCGAGTTCGAGCTGCTCGGCATCACCCCCGGCCACTGGACCCCGGAGGTCGTCGTCTCGCGCCACCAGGGGCTGGTGGCCAATGTCACGGCCGAGATCGACAACGCGCGCGCAGTGGCCCTGCTCGGGGCCGACGCCGTCAAGGAGTTGAACTACTACTACGGCGACCCCGACCTGACCATCGACCCCGCGGTGGACCCGGCGCTGCTCGACGACGGCATCCTCGACCTGTACCGCGCCCACCGGCGACCGGTGCGGTTCGAGCCCGACGACATCGTCCGGGCCCACCGCGGCGACCAGGCCACGTTCGAGCGGCTCGCCGCCGCCGTGCCGAGCGAGATCGACCTCGAACGGCAGGACTACGAGGCCATCGGCAGCAACAACTGGGTGGTGGCGGGCAGCCGCACCCTCACGGGCTTCCCGCTCATGGTCAACGACCCCCACCGGGTGCAGAGCGCGCCGTCGCTGCGCTACTGGGTCCACCTCGTGGCGCCGGGCTGGAACGTCATCGGGGGCGGCGAGCCGGTGCTGCCGGGGGTGTCCATCGGGCACAACGAGTACGGCGCGTGGGGGCTGACGGTCTTCGGACAGGACAACGAGGACCTCTACGTCTACGAGACCAACCCCGCCAATCCCGACCAGTACCGCCACCTGGGGCGCTGGGAGTCGATGACCATCATCGAGGACCGCATCCCCGTGAAGGGGCGGGACGCGGTGGACGTCGAGCTGAAGTACACGCGCCACGGCCCGGTGCTCTACGAGGACCGCGAGAACCACAGGGCGTACGCGCTGCGGGCGGCGTGGCTCGACTACGGCGGCGCCCCCTATCTTGCGAGCCTGCGCATGGACCAGGCCCGCACGTGGGAGGAGTTCGTCGAGGCGTGCAGTTACAGTCGCATCCCGTCCGAGAACATGGTCTGGGCCGACCGCGACCGGAACATCGGCTACCAGGCGGTGGGCGTCTCTCCCATCCGGCCCCACCACAGCGGGCTCGTACCGGTGCCGGGCGACGGCCGCTACGAGTGGGACGGCTATCTGCCGATCACCGCGCTGCCGAGCGTGGTCAACCCCGAGAAGGGGTTCTACGGGACCGCGAACAACTACACGGTGCCCGACGGCTATCCCTACTGGGAGGCGCTGCACTACACCTGGGGCGACCAATTGCGGGCGGCGCGGGTGGAGGAGATGCTCGACGTGAGCCGTCACATGACGGTGATCGACATGATGCGCATGCAGCATGACGACCTGACCGTCGCGGGCCGCAACATCGTCCCCCTCCTGCGCGAGCTGACGATCGACGATCCGCAGGTCGCGGCGCTGCGCGACCGGCTGCGCGGCTGGGACTTCGTGCTCGACAAGGACTCGGTCGAGGCCGCCATCTACGTCAGCTTCGAGCGGCGCCTGCGGACCAACATGCGCGACATCATCGTGCCCGAGGCGGCGCGCGAATTCATCGGGGGCCTCAACACCAAGCGCATCATCGACTGGCTGGCCGCCCCCGACGGCCGGTTCGGCGACGACCCGGTGGCGGGCCGCGACGCGGTCCTCGTCGGCAGCCTGACCCAGGCGTTCGCCGACCTCGAGGCACGACTCGGCCCTGATCAGTCCAGGTGGCAGTACGGACAGGCGCGGTTCAAGCACGCGCTGATCCGGCACCCCATGACCGCGGCCGTCACTCCCGAACTGCGGGCCCGCCTCGACGTGGGGCCGCTGCCGCGGGGCGGCTACGGCGGCACCGTGCACAACACCGGCAACGGCGACAACCAGACCTCCGGGGCGTCGTTCATGATCGTCGCGGACACCGCGAACTGGGACAACTCGGTCGGACTGAACGCCCCCGGCCAGTCCGGCGACCCGGACAGCCCGCACTACCGCGACCTGTTCGAGCTGTGGGCGCGCAACCGGTACTTCCCCATCTTCTACAGCCGCGCCAAGGTCGATTCCGTCACCGAGAGCGTGACCTGGCTGCAGCCGGCGGCAGAGTAGAGACGGACCACGCTGACGAGGCCCTCCGGCGCTCGACCCTTGTCTTCGCGGCCATCCTGGTCGCGGCGCCGTCGGCCGGCGCCAGGTTCCCGAGGTCGAGCGCCTCGACCGACCCGGTCCCTTCCCGGACCGGAGGGCAGCCTCGGCGACGTGTTCGTGATCTCGGTTCGGACCCGCCGCCGGCCGATGCGGCGGACGGGCCGTGGACCGCGCTGTAACGCTCAATCGCACGCTGGCGCAAGACAACTCGGTCAAGCTCGTGAGGGCGTTGGGGGGATCGCGCGAACTCCTCGCCCCCCCGGCCGTCTCGTGCCGCCAATCCGAACATCCGCATCCGCCGTACGGTAGACTTGCGACCGGGTTGGGGTGGGGTTCGGTCGGGAACGCGGTCGACGGGAGACGGCGCACCGCGCCAGCCGCCTGCTTGGCGCCCCAACCCGCAGCGGTCTAGGACCGCAAGAAGGAGCAGGGGATCTGATGCAGAAGAGAAGAAGACTGGCGGCGTTGGTCGCGGCGACGGCGGTGGCGGCGGCCTTGGGCGCGCCCGCGGTGGCCGAGGCGCAGCTCGATTCCACGGCGGCGTGGGCGTCGCACCTGTCGAACACCTACCGCGTGGCGCCCAACGTGACGTACCACACGGCGAACAACCGCGAGAACAAGGTCGACCTGTACCTGCCGCGCGGCGCCGACGGGCCGACGCCGGTGCTGATGTACATCCACGGCGGCGGCTGGCGGGCCGGCTCGAAGGAGTCCAGCGTCCTGCGCCTGCTCCCGTGGCTGGAGAAGGGCTGGGCGGTCGTCAACGTGCAGTACCGGCTGGCCCAAGTGTCGCTGGCCCCGGCCGCGGTCGAGGACTGCCTGTGCGCGCTGCGCTGGGTCATCCGCAACGCCGAGCAGTACAACATCGACGCCTCGCGCATCGTCGTCACCGGCAACTCCGCCGGCGGGCACCTCGCCCTGACGACGGGGATGGTCCCCGCCTCGGCCGGGCTCGACCGCGAGTGCCCGGGGACGGAAGAGCTCTCGGTGGCCGCGATCATCAACTGGTACGGCATCACCGACGTCGGCGACCTCCTCGACGGTCCCAACATGAAGACCTACGCGGTGACGTGGCTCGGCAGCATGCCCGACCGCTTCGAGGTCGCCGAGCGCGTCTCGCCGCTGACCTACGTGCGGTCCGGGCTGCCCCCCGTCCTCACCATCCACGGCGACGCTGACGGCGTCGTGCCCTACGAGCACGCGACGGGGCTGCACGAGAAGCTCGCGGCGGCGGGCGTCTCGAACGAGCTCCACACCGTGCCCGGTGGCGGGCACGGTGGGTTCAACCGCGAGGAGACGGTGCAGATCTTCGAGACGATTCAGCGTTTCCTGGCTGCTCACGGGCTGACCGCCGGGGCGCCGGAGACGACCACCGGCGGGCAGTAACCCAGGGCGCGAAGGCGGCGGCGAGACCGCGCTTCTCGACCGGTCGGTGGTCTCGCCGCGGCGCCCCCCCCCGTGCCGGCCGATCGCGGATCTGCCGCCCGCACCGCGGCCGTCGACATGCCGGCCGCGCCGGCCGATTCCGGTGACCCGACCTCGTGGTGCTGCCTTCCGGGACCCGGGGTCGGCTCCGCCCACCGCCGCCCCGTCGCGGTGGCTCGGGCGGATCGGCGGCGTCCGACTTCCGGATCCTGCGGGTTCGCCGCCTACCGGCGCCGCGGCCCGGGCGGCCCGCCGGCCGGCGGTGGCGGCGCACCGTCTCAGGAGTCCCGGGTCTCCGCGGTGATGTTCCGACTACCGCCGGCCGACGGCGGCGGCCGGTGCGCGCCGTCGAATCGTGGGTCCCGGCGTTCCGCCGTTGACCGGCGTCGGAGCCGGTGGGAGGTGTACATTGTCACCCGTCGTGACGCCCTCGGCCCTGCGGTTCCCGCGTGCGTCGTCCACACACTCGCGAGACCACGGCACTCCCGCGCCGGTGACGCCCTCGGCCCCGCGGTTCCCGCGTGCGGCATCAGTGGCGCCCGTCGTGGCGGCCCTGACGCTCGTGGTCGGCATGCCGGTGGCGCTCGCCGCCCAGGATCTCGGCATCGCGGTCCGGGACTTCTGGGCCGCCGGCTCGCCCCAAGAGACGGAACGCGCCGTCGATCGCATCCTCGCCCTCGACCCCGACATCGAGTCGCTGTGGCCGCTGGTGCGGGCCGGCGGGATCCACGACGCCGATGTGCCGCGGGGTCGGCTGGTGCTGACCCGGCGGAACCCCGAGGGCGTCGAGTATCGGACCATCGCCTGGATTCCGCCCGACTACGACCCCGCCCGCCGCTATCCGGTGCGGGTGTACCTCCACGGCGGCGTCAGCCGTCCCCGCCGCGACGAGGCCGCGTGGTGGCGCAACCAGGCGCGCTACGCCCGCGACGATGCCATCGTGCTGTTCCCCGAGTCGTGGAGCGAGACCATGTGGTGGCAGGCGAGCCAGATCGAGAACCTCGCCGGCGTCGTCAACGACCTCAAGCGGACGTACAACGTCGACGAGAACCAGGTCCACCTCCTGGGAGTGTCCGACGGGGGGACGGGAGCGTTCTACCACGCGTTCAAGGCCCCCACGCCGTGGGCGGGGTTCGTGTCGTTCAACGGCCACCCTGCCGTGCTCGCGAGCCCCTCGACGGCCGCCGACGGCCAGATGCACGTGGCCAACCTGCGAAACAAGCCGTTCTTCGTCGTCAACGGCGGCCAGGACCGGCTGTACCCCATTTCGTCGGTCGTGCCCTTCCTGCAGCTCTTCGTGAACGCGGGCGTCTACGTCGACTTCCGGCCGAGGCCCGAGGCGGGCCACGACATGCAGTGGTGGGACGAGGAGAGCCCGCGGGTGGACGCGTTCGTCGTCGCCCAGACCCGCCGGCCGCTGCCCGACCGTCTCGTCTGGGAAACCGAATCGGCCGAGCGGTTCAACCGCGCGCACTGGGTCGTCATCACCGAGCTCGGCAGCGTGGAGGGCGAGAGCGGCTTCGACGACTTCAACGAGATCGCCTCGTCGCCGCCCAGCGTGCCCATCGGCTTCAACCAGCTCGGCCTGCTCGAGGGCGGCGGCATCGTGCTCATCGACATCGTGGCGGGGTCGATTGCCGAGATGGCCGGCGTGCGCGCCGGCGATGTGCTCGTCGGCGTGAACGGCCGGGCGGTGGCGACGGTGGACGACCTCCGCGAGGCGGTGCAGGCGCCCCGGGACGGCCCCGGTCTCGACGTCGAGGTCGAGCGGGAGGGCGAGCGTCTCGCCTTCGTCCTCACGCCCCCTGACGACCTCCCGGCGGGGCCGGCGCGAACCGCGTTCCCCCGGCCCGACCCGACCGGCCGGGTGCAGTTGGCCCGGAACGGCAACGAGATCCTCGTGGCGACGCGCGGCGTGCGCCGCTACACCCTGCTGCTGTCACCCGAGCAGTTCGATTTTCAGCAGCCCATGCGGGTGATCACCAACGACATGGTGTCCTTCGACGGCGTCGTCGAGCCCGACCCCGCGGCCCTGCTCCGATGGGCGGCTCGCGACCGCGACCGCACGATGCTGTTCGGGGCCGAGCTCGACGTCGAAGTCGGCGCACCTTGACCGTCCGTGGTAAGAGTCCCCGTTGCGTTCGAAGCGGTGATGCATCCCGCCTTCGTTGCCGCTCCTCCAACATGCGCCCTGCTCACGCCTTGCCAGGCGGGCGCATCGCCGTTCTCGGTGCAACGCGGGGATTCGCCAATGGGCTGTCGAGGGACGGTCCGGCGCTCGCCCCGTCGAGCCCCCTGATCGACTGAACGTGAGCCGCCGTCCCGCTGCTCGGCGAGTGGCGGCCGGCGCGCGTCGCCGCCGGAGGATCCGGCCGCGCTCAGAACCTGAGTCGCAGGCCCCCGCCGACCTGAAGTCCGCCGGCGTCGACGGTGACCAGTCGGTCGTTCCCGGAGGTCAGTTTGGCCGAGCCCGACGAGTAGCGCAGGGTCGCGCCCACCCCGAATGCCCGCGACAGGAAGAACCCTGCGTCGGCGCCGGCGTGGAAGCCGATGGCGGACGCCTCCCGCACGGCCGTGGGCGCGCCGACGAAGGCGGCCTCGTCGTAGGGGTAGGTGTGCTCGTACTCGACCGCGGTCACGAGGTCCTGTTCGAGATCGAAGAACGTCGGGCCGCCGAACAGCGACAGTTCGACGGCGTCAGCGATCGGGGCGAACCAGCGAAGCTCCACGTGCAGCGCGTTCTCGAGCCGGGTGAGCCCGGGCACGCTGCCGGTGATCGACCGGGGCCGGTTGAAGTGGAACGGGTGGGGGAGGCGCGCCTCTATCGACGCCGGATCGCGCTTCTCGATGCGGCTGACGCCGATGCCGAAGCCCAGGCCCGAAGCCAGGCGCAACCCGCCGGAGGCGTCGATGACCCTGGCGGGGTCGACGCTGTAGGCGGCGTCGAAGTCCCCGTCCTCATGGAACTCGGTGAACTCGACGTGGTCGTCGAAGCGTGTCGACGTCGCCTGGGCGCCGACGTTGAAGCTGAAGTAACCCCCGACCTGTGCTGCGGCCGGCGCCGGCAGCAGCCAGGCCGCCGCGCACGCGGTGGCGGCGAAGAGCAGGCGGGCCGCCGACGGGCGCCGCCCCGCGGAGTGGCGCGGGGGGGGCGAGACGAGCAGATGCGGCGCCATCGAGAGACTCCCGATTCCTGGTCTGGTCGCGCGGGTGGTCATGGCAGCACGCCGACGGCCCGGAGGGCCTCGGTGATCGCCCGCGTGGGGTCTGCGTCGGCCCCGAACAGGTCGCGCGCCGACTGCACCAGCGACTGGGCGGCGACCCCGTGGTCGGCGAAACTGGGCAGCAGACCCACCCAGGCGTTGAAGAAGATCTGTTCGATTTGCCCGCGGTTCTCGTGGCCGACCCCGGTCACCGGAAGGCCGGAGGTGCGGTTGACGCCGCCCTCGATCGCGAGGAAGTAGGCGTGCCCGAGTATCGTGGCGTTGATGTGGACCCCGCCGAAGTCCTCCTCGCCACGGAACAGGGCGTCGTAGTGGTCGGGGTACGGACCGAACCGGGTGGCGAGTTCCTGCGGGTCGCGGAGGGAGCGGATGTAGAACCCCGAGTCCTCGCCCATGAGATAGTCCGCGCGCAGCGGCGCGGCGCCGGCGGGCTGGACGTGGAACTCGACGGCGGTGCCGATGATGTCCGAGAAGGCCTCGTTGATGGCTCCCGGTTCGTTGGGCGGCGGCGTGTTGGCCAACCCGGCGGTGAAGTAGGTGACGCCGTGGGCCATCTCGTGGGCCACGATATCGAGGGCGGTCAGCGGCCGCGGCAGCTCGTGGGGTTCGCCGAAGAACATGAAACCGGTCCCCGTGCTGCCGGGCAACGGCGGCAGATAGGCCGCGTTGTCGATCAGGGCGAGCAGGAAGAGATAGATGCCGCAGTCTTCCAGGGGATTCTCCGCGTTGGCCAGACAGTCGGCCTGCTCCCGGAGGACGGCGTCGGGGTCGAGGGGGTGGACGAACGCGGTGACGGGGCCGTTCGCGCCGTCGATGCCGGCCCAGCCGAGCTCCTTGAACAGGTAGTCGTAGGTCCACCCCATTCCCGCGTGCACGTCGACCACGGCGCCGTCGTCCCACCGGTTGTCGTCGTCGGCGGCGTAGTCGAGCCATGATACGGGGCCGCCGTCGAGCAGGCCGATCAGGCTCGTCAACAGGCGGTAGTGGTCTCTCTGCATGTCGAGCGTGTGGAGCTCTGCGGGGCGGAACCGGTCTCGCGTCAGGTGTGCGCCGCCGACCGAGTCGGTCGCCATCTTCCGCAGGTCGCCGAGCAGCCCCGTGCCGAGGCCGATGGACTGATGATGCAACCGGGAAGCCTGGAACAGCGTCTCGCCGGTGTCGGCGTCGATGAAGACGTCGCGGAAGTCCGCCACGACACCGCGCCACGCCAGCGTGTAGGCGCCTTCCCCGCGGGGGAACACCCACAGGCTCGGCGGGTCGCGCAGGCCCGAGCCCGGTCCCGCCAGCTCGTCGAACACCGCCCGCGCCTCGGCCGGCGTCAGCCCCGGCGTCGTGTCGATCTCGATATCTGCGAACCGCGTGCCGAAGATGGCGGTGGTCACGCCGGCCTCGGTCTGGCGGACGAGATCGGCGCCGTAGACCGGGATGCCCAGGTGATACTGGGCGAAGCGCTCGGTGTGTCGGGCCGGCGCCCAGGGATTCGGCCGGGAGGCGTAGCGGCGAAGGTCGCCGGCCCGGAGACCCTGATCGACGAGACGGTCCCAGTAGCGCAGGGCCGTAGCGTTCACCGCCGTCACCACGGAGGGAGCCGTCGGCGGTTGAGCCGAGGCCGGCAGGCCGACGAGCAGGACGAGCAGGGCGGCGGCGGACAGGCGGATGGGCGGTGGGGCAGCGGCCGCGGTGACGTGGTACGGATCGGTCATGGGGTGTCCTGTGGCCCGTGGTCTGGCCGTGGTGAGTGGCCGGCCCTGGCCACCGGCCAACCGGCCCTGGCCACTGGCCACCGGTCACTGGCCACTGATTTCTAGCTTAGCGTACGCCGGCATGTAGAATGACGGCATGATGTCGCCACCCACTCGCCGCGCGTTTCTCGGCGCCCTCGCGACGGGCGTCGCCGCGCCCGCGTTGCGGGCCTCCTCCTCGAAGCCGAACCCGGCGCCCGCGGTCGCGGCCCTGCCGCTCGGCCAGGCGGAGCGGCGGCTGCGCATCACCGGCCTGGAGCTCATCGTGGTCCGCGTCACCCGGCGCACCAACTGGATCTTCGTGCGGCTCGCCACCAACGACGGCATCACGGGGCTGGGCGAGGCCTCGATGGGGCGTCGCGCCGAGTTCCCGGAGATGGCGCCGTTCTTCGACCTCGTCCGCGACCGATCGCCGTTCGAGATCGAGAGCTACCGCCGGCGCGGGCGGGCCGCGGCCGGCGGCGGCCGGGTGCCGGCCACCGCGTTCAGCGCCCTCGAGCAGGCGCAGTGGGACCTCGTCGGGAAGGCTCTCGGGGCGTCGGTCCACGCGCTCGCGGGCGGCGCGGTGCGGCGCGAGCTGCCCGCCTATGCCAACATCAACCGGGCCACCGCCGACCGTTCGCCCGAGGGGTTCGCGGCCAACGCGCGGCAGGCCGTCGCCGACGGTTTTCGCGCCATCAAGGCGGCGCCCTTCGACGGCTTTCCGTCCCTCGATGCGCCGGCCGGCGAGGTCGAGGCGGCGACCGAGCTGGGCATCGCCTGCATCGAGGCGATGCGGGCGGCCATCGGGCCCGACGTCGACCTCAAGATCGATGTCCACAGTTTCTTCGACGTGCCCCTCGCCATCGAGGTGGCGCGGCGGCTCGAGCCGCAGGCGCTGTCGTGGTACGAGGAGCCGGTGCCCCCGACCGACCTGGAGTCGACGAAGGCGATCAAGGACGGCATCGCCCAGACGATGGCGGGCGGCGAGTTCCTCTTCGGCATCGAGGGCTTCGCGCCCCTGTGCCGCGAGCGCGCCGTCGACATCATCATGCCCGACGTGAAGCACTGCGGTGGCATCACCGAGCTGGAGAAGATTGCGACCGTCGCCGAGCTCGACGGCGTGCTCGTCTCGCCGCACAACCCGAGCGGCCCGGTGAGCACGATGGCGTCGGCGCAGGTCTGCGCCGGTCTGCCCAACTTCGACATCCTCGAGTACCAGTGGAACGAGGCGCCGTGGCGGGGCGACCTCGTCGACCCCCCGGAGCGCTTCGAGAACGGGATTCTGCCGGTGCCCGACGGCCCTGGCATCGGGGTCACCCTCAACGACGCCCTCGCCCGCGAACATGCGTGACGGGTCCGGGAGCGGATCGCTTGCGGCAGGCGGCAGGCTTGCCGGCGATGCGGCGGCCGGTGCCGCGCGGCGACGACGCCTTCAGGGACGCAGCGCATGAAGATACGGAAGATCGACGCCCTCGAGGTGCTGGACTCCCGCGGCAATCCCACGGTGGAGGCCCGCGTCCACCTCGAGGACGGGACGGTGGCGGAGGCGCGAGTGCCTTCCGGCGCATCGACCGGCGAGCGCGAGGCGGCCGAGCTGCGGGACGGCGGGCCGCGCTACGGCGGCAGGGGCGTGCGGCGGGCGGTGGCCCACGTCAACGGCGAGATCGCGGGCGCGCTGGTCGGCCGTGACGCGGCCGACCAGCGGGGGCTGGACGAGCGGCTGATCGCGCTCGACGGCACCCCGAACAAGGCGAGACTCGGCGCCAACGCCATCCTCGGCGTGTCGATGGCGGCGGCGCGCGCGGCGGCGGCGTCGGCCGGCGTGCCGTTGTACCGGCACCTCGGGGGGGGCGACGCGGCGGTCCTGCCGGTCCCCTGCCTCAACGTCATCAACGGCGGGCGCCACGCCGACAACACCGTCGACTTCCAGGAGTTCAAGATCGCCCCCCACAATGCGCCCTCGTTCGCCGAGGCGCTCCGGATGGGCGTCGAGACCTTCCACGCCCTGCGGGGACTGCTCAAGGCGCGGGGCAAGTCGACGGGTATCGGCGACGAGGGCGGCTTCGCGCCCGACCTCGCGAGCAACGAAGAGGCGGTGGCCCTCATCCTCGAGGCCATCGAGCAGGCCGGCTACCGTCCCGGGGCGGATATCGCGCTGGCCCTCGACCCGGCGACGAGCGAGATGTGGCGGGAGGGGCGCTACGTCGCGTTCAAGTCGGACGGCGCGGCGCGGACCACGGCGGAGATGATCCAGCTCTGGGGGGCGTGGGTCGACCGCCATCCCATCGTCCTCATCGAGGACGCCCTCGCCGAGAACGACTGGGACGGTTGGGCCGACCTCACCCGCGCCCTCGGCGATCGGGTCGAGCTGGTCGGTGACGACGCCTTCTGCACCAACCCCGCGATCCTGCAGCAGGCCGTCGACCGCGGCGTCGGCAACTCGATACTGATCAAGTTGAACCAGATCGGGACGGTGTCGGAGACCCTCGAGACCGTGCGCCTGGCGCAGCGGCACGGCTACGGCGCCTACATGTCCCACCGGTCCGGCGAGACCGAGGACACCTTCATCGCCGACCTCGCGGTCGCCACGGGCTGCGGTCACATCAAGACCGGCTCGGGATGCCGAGGCGAGCGCACCGCCAAGTTCAACCGCCTGCTGCGCATCGAGCACGACCTGGGCGACCGCGCGGTCTTCGCGGGCCTCGGCGGTTTTCGCCAGACGCGCATCGCGTTGCCCGAGCCGTCCCCGGAGTCGGCCCCGTAGAACGGGCGGACTCCCGGGGTTGGCTGGGCGCCCGCCGGACCGAGG
>CBDATI010000027.1:0-8014 GCA_965199675.1 Vicinamibacterales bacterium
CAGCGATTCCCCCCGAAGTCAGCCGCACCGCCCCCGCAGTCCGGTCGAGCCCGCCGACGCCGATACCGGACGTGGAGTTTCCCGGTTGCGACCCAGTCCCGCTGACCACCTGGGAGGGACGTCGAAGCCTGCGACGGGCACATCGAGTACTGGTCGGCGGCGTCGGGTACGGCTTGGGTCATGCGCGATTCGGGTCCCGTCCACGCGAGCCCGTCCTGCAACCTGAACGAGCTCCTGACCGGCATCTCCGTCGAGCGCGGGTCGCGCATCCGGTGCATCGGCGCGGTCTACGAGGCCTGGGGATTTCCCGAGCTGTGGGTGGACACCCCCGATAGAACTCCACGCAACGACGAACGAGGAAACCAGTGATGCAGACACGACTGATGCGCGGTATCGGCGGCATGCCGGCGTTCATGGCGGCGCTGGTCATCGCGGCGGTGACAGCACTGTGGCTCGGGGTGGCGGCAACGGCCCAGGAGCCGCTCGACGCGGATGATATCGGCGGGGTGGTGCGGAGCGCGGCGGGTCCCGAGGCGGGGGTGTGGGTGATCGCCGAGACCGACGACTTCGACACCCGCTTCCGCAAGATCGTGGTGACCGACGACGCCGGGCGCTACGTGCTGCCGGACCTGCCCGAGGCCGACTACGAGATCTGGGTCCGGGGCTACGGTCTCCGGGACTCCGAGCCGGTCTCCGGCCGGCCCGGCGCCGCGATCGACCTCGCGGCCGTCGTCGCCGCGGACGCGCGCGAGGCGGCGCAGGTCTATCCCGCCAACTACTGGTATTCGCTCGTCGAGGTGCCGGCCGAGGACGAGTTCCCCGGCACGGGCGAGGCGGGCAACGGCATCTCGCCGGGCATGCGCCACCAGGCGGCCTGGATCGACGGCCTGAAGCAGGGCTGCCAGCTCTGCCACCAGCTCGGGAACGAGGCGACTCGCGAGGTGCTCAACCCCGGCGACTTCGACTCGACGGAGGCGGCGTGGGCGCATCGGGTGCGGGTGGGGCAGCGGGGCGCGTTGATGGCCGGCGGGCTGCGCCGCTTCGGGGCCGAGCGCGCCATCGCGATGTACGCCGACTGGACGGACCGGATCATGGCCGGCGAGGTGCCGACGGCGCCGCCGCGCCCCCGGGGGCGCGAGCGCAACGTGGTGCTGACCCTGTGGGAGTGGGGCGGCGAGGCCGGCTACATCCACGACGAGATCGCGACCGACAAGCGGAACCCGCAGGTCAACGCGGGCGGCCCCGTCTACGGCGTCGAGTTCGCCAACGACAAGCTGGTGTGGGTCGACCCGCGCACCCACGAGGCGCGCGAAGTGACCCTGCCGGTGCGCGATACGCCGGGCGAGGGCGACTTCCGGTCCTACATCGACCAGGAGAATCTCGAGCCGTCCATCTACTGGGGCGACGAACTCATCTGGAACAACCCCGGCAACCCGCACAACCCGATGATGGACGCGCAGGGGCGGGTGTGGATGACCCACCAGATCCGCGGCCCCGGCAACCCCGCGTGGTGCCGGGAGGGATCGGACAACCCCTATGCGCAGCACTATCCGCTGAACCGGGCGGCGCGGCACGTCGCCTACTACGATCCGGAGAGCGAGCACGTCGAGCTCATCGACACCTGCTTCAACACCCACCACCTGCAGTTCGGCTTCGAGGACAGCGAGCGACTCTACCTGAGCTCGGTCGGTCCCGTCATCGGCTGGCTCGATGTGGATGTCTATGAGGAGACGGGCGACGCCCGGGCCGCCCAGGGCTGGTGCCCCATCGTCGTCGACACCAACGGGGACGGCCGCATCACCGAGTGGGTGGGCCGCGGCGGCGACCTCGACCCGGCGCGGGACAAGGAGATGGGCGGCGGGTGGTACGGCATCGTGCCGGACCCGACGGCGGACAGCGTCGTGTGGGCCGCCTCGGGGGGCGTGCCCGGGCAGATCGTACGGCTCGAGCTGGGCGACGATCCGCCCGAGACGTGCGTCGCCGAGTACTACCAGCCGCCGTTCGAGAACCCCGACGCCCCGATCCAGGGATTCTCGCCGCGCGGCATCGACATCACCACCGACGGCATCGTCTGGACCGCCCTGTCGGGCAGCGGGCACATGGCCAGCTTCGATCGCAGCCGGTGCGACGTGCTGAACGGGCCCACCGCCACCGGGCAGCACTGCCCCCAGGGGTGGACCCTGCACGCGACCCCGGGACCGCAGATGAAGGGAGTCACCACGCACGGGAGCGCCGACTTCCACTATTACAACTGGGTCGACCAGCACGACACGCTGGGGCTCGGGCCCAACGTACCCATCGCCACCGGCAGCACGTCCGACTCGCTGCTCGCGTTCCTCCCCGACGAGGAGGAGTTCGTGATTCTGCGCGTGCCGTACCCGATGGGCTTCTACTCGCGCGGCATGGACGGGCGCATCGACGATCCCGACGCAGGATGGAAGGGCCGGGCGGTGTGGGCCGACTACGGCACCAACGCGGTGTGGCACTCGGAGGGCGGCAAGGGCACGCAGGGGAACCTGGTGAAGTTCCAGATTCGCCCGCATCCGCTCGCCCATTGATCACCCGGCAGGATGCCACGCCTTGCCGGCCGGCTGGCCCGCACCACCATCGTCGTGATGCTCGCCGGATGGGGGGCGGGCGTTCCGGCCACCGCGCAGACCTGCGGGGGGACGATCGCGGGCCGGGTGACCGACGCCACCGACCTGGTGTTGCCGGGGGCGACGGTTGAGGTGCGACGCGCGGGCGACGGCGGCTCGACCGCCGTCGCCGTCACCGGCGCCGACGGCGCGTTCACGGTGGCCGGGCTTCCCCCGGGCCGGTACGACGTGACGTTCACGCTGCCCGGCTTCCTGCCCACCGTGCACCGCGGCGTGCGGGTCGACGCCGGCGCCGCCGTGACCCTCCACGCCTCGCTGGCGGTGCAGCTCGAAGAGCAGGTGGTCGTCGTCGGCAGCCGCGGGCAGCCGCGGTCGGTGACCGAGTCGCAGGTCCCGATAGACGCGATTCCGTTCGAGGACGTCGCCAGCCAGGGCGCCACCTCGCTCGACTACCAGTTGCGCACCCTCGTACCGTCGTTCAACGTCCCCTCGCATCCCCTCAGCGGCGCCGCCACCCTCGTGCGCCCCGCCACCCTGCGCAACCTCGCGCACGACCACGTGCTCGTACTGGTGAACGGCAAGCGCCGCCACCGCTCGGCCGTCCTGCCGTTCTGGGGCGGCGTGACCGACGGCACACAGGGCCCCGACATCTCGACCATCCCCGCGATCGCCCTGCGACAGGTGGAGGTGCTGCGCGACGGCGCATCGGCGCAGTACGGCTCGGACGCCATCGCCGGAGTGATGAACTTCCTGCTCCGGGACGACCGGCGGGGAGGCAGCCTCGAGTTCGACCGCGGGATCTACCACGCCGGCGACGGCGACCGCTACCGGGTCGCCGGCAACGTCGGCCTGCCCCTCGGCGACACCGGCTTCGCGAACCTCAGCCTGGAGTACGGCAATGCCGACCCCACGGAACGCGCGGTGCAGCGCGCCGACGCGACCGCGCTCATCGCCGCCGGCAACACCTCAGTGGCGGACCGCGTGCAGAGCTGGGGCGACCCGACGGTCGAGGACGACCTGAAGCTGTTCGGCAACTTCGGCCATCGGTTCGACAACGGCCTCGAGCTCTACGGCCATGCGAACTACGCCGAGCGGGACTCGACGCACGGGTTCTACTACCGGAACCCCAACACCCGCGCCAACATCTTCAGTCTCGACGGCGGCGCGACCCTGCTCATCGGCGACGTGCGGGATGCGCACGACGGCGTCCGCGACGGGTCGGCATCGTGCCCCACCGTGCCGATCACCGACCATGCACCAGACCCGGCGGCGCTGGCGCGGGTGTTCGACGACCCCGACTGCTTCTCGTTTCAGGAGATCGCCCCCGGCGGCTTCACCCCGTGGTTCACCGGCGCGCTCACCGACCTGTCCACGGTCGCCGGGCTGCGGGGGACCGCCACCAACGGGATGCGCTGGGACGCCAGCGCCAGCTTCGGCTCTCACGAAATGGACTACGCGCTGTTCAACACCGTCAACGCGTCGTTCGGGCCGGACACGCCGCGCGACTTCGACCCCGGTCTCCACCGACAGGAGGAGCTCGGTATCAACCTCGACGTCCTCCACAGCGTCAGCGAGCGGATCCAACTGGCGGGCGGCGCCGAGTGGCGCGACGAGCGCTTCACCATCGGCGCCGGCGACCCGCTGTCGTGGCAGGTCGGGCCGTACGCGGCGCAGGGGTTCGTCTCGGGCTCGAACGGGTTCGCCGGGTTCCCCGACTACACGGCCGGCACGTGGAGCCGCAGCAACGTCGCGCTCTACGGCGACGTCGAACTGCGGGAGCCCGGCGGCCCGTGGACGGTCGGCGGAGCGGTGCGGATCGAGCACTTCGACCTATTCGGCGCCACGACGAACGGCAAGGTGTCGGCCCGCTACGCCATCGGCGACACGGCGGCGCTGCGGGGGGGAGTCAGCACCGGATTCCGCGCGCCGACACCCGGCCAGCAGAACATGTTCAACGTGCAGTCGGCAATCGATCCCCGAACGCTCGATCTGGTCGACAGCGCCACCGTGCCGTCGACGTTCCGGGCCGCGGAACTGCGCGGCGGCCGCCCCCTCGACCCCGAGACCTCGATCAACGCGACGGCGGGCCTGGTCATCGACGCGGGGACGTTCACGTTGACCGCGGACTGGTTCCGCGTCGACGTTTCGAACCGCCTGTCGCAGTCGCAGGACTTCACCCTCAGCGCGGACGAGCGGACCCTGCTGCTGTCGGAGGGCATCACCTCCGCGCAGACGCTGGCGTTCTTCCGGTTCTTCATCAACGACTTCGCGACCCGTACGCAAGGGGTCGACGTGGTGTCGAGCTGGACACCGGCCCGCCTGGGCGGAAACACGGTCCTGAGCTTCGCCCTGAACTACACCGATACGCAGGTCACTCAGGCCTCTGACCTGCTGCAGCCCGGCGACGTGCTCGCCCTCGAGCGGGCCGCGCCGCAGACCCGCTGGAACGTCGCGATCAATCAGCGCGCGGGGCGCGTGAGCCTGCTCGCCCGCCTGCACTACTTCGGCGACTGGGTCGACCAGTTCGACGCACGGCGGATCCGGTTCGCGGATGCGCCGATCCTCACCGGTCGGCACATTCTCGACTTCGAGGCCGGCGTCCCGCTCCACGACGGCGTGACGCTGGCCGTGGGCGGTCAGAACGTCGTGAACACGTTCTCGGATCCGATGCCCCTGTTCGCGCGCGTGTTCGGCCTGCCCCACAGCCAGTCCACCCCGTGGGGATTCAGCGGCGGCTACTACTACGCGCGCATCAGATACGACTGGGGCCGGTAGAGAGGCGGCTCCCACCATCGCGGCCCCGCGGCCGCTGGGGCGAGCCTGCAACCCGGCGCGCAGGATCCGCGGCGCCGCTCGCGGCGGAAAGACGAACGCCCCCGCGCCGCGCTCACGGCGACGACGCACTCTGGACGGGGCGGCCCGGGAACGTCCCGGCCACGAGCTCGCCGTCCCGGACGACGAACGTCCCGCCGACGAGGACGTGGCGGATGCCGTCCGAGTAGCGGTCGGGCGCGTCGTAGGTGGCCCGGTCGATGACCGTGTCGGGGTCGAACAGGGTGAGGTCGGCGTCGGCGCCCGCCTGCACGCGGCCCTTGGCGGCCATCTGGGGAGTCACCTCCTCGAGGCGCTGCGCCGGAAGCAGGGTCATCTTGCGCAGGGCCTCCATCAGCGACAGGGCGCCGCGGTCGCGGACGTAGTGGCCGAGGATGCGGGCGAAGGTGCCGGCGCCGCGGGGATGGGAGCGGCCCTCGGTGAACGGAATCCCGTCGCTGGCCGCAATGACGTCGGGCTGGGCGACGATCCACTCGTTGGTCGCCTCCGACCGGCCGTGGCTGATGACCCAGCCGCCCTCGGCGCGGTAGCGGGCGAACGTCTCCGCGGTCAGCCGCTCGCCAGTCTCGACCCATTGCAAGCGGGCGTAGGACTCCGGCGGCCGGCCCTGCCAGCCATCGAACAGGGCCGACTCGATGCGGCTGGCGCTGGCGGTATAGGGATAGGCTTCGGTGGTGACGTCGACGCCGCGGGCCTGCGCCCCCCGGATCAGCTCGAGGACGGCCGGCGCCGACTCGCCGGCGCTGCTGTTCATGTGGACGATGTGCAGGGCGGCGCCGGTGGCGGCGGCATTGGCGATGACTTCCTGGAACGGGGCGAAGGCCTCGCGGCTCGCGAACGCGCCGGCCGACCGGAGGTGGACGAACACCGGGACCCGGCGTTCGGCCGCCGTCGCGAACAGCCGCCAGATCTCCTCGTGACTCGCCCCCGGCGTGTAGGTGATGCCGAACCCGAAGCCGAGGCCCCCCTGGTCGAGCCCCGCCTCCATCAGCCGCGCGACCCGGCGCAGCTCCTCGTCGGTGGCCTCTTCGTAGAGGTAGGCGCCGCCGCGGCCCAGGGTGAACGTGCCCTCGTCGTTGCGCTCGGTCATCACTGCGCCGAACGCCTGCCGGCGGGCGCCCTGGTGGCTGACCGTCGCCCCGTAGTGGATCAGCGCCCGCCCCTCGCGCTCGGCGTACCAGGCGTCGACGGGATAGACGCCGATCTCCAGCTCCATCGCGGTGGTCACCCCGTCGCGGACCTGGTAGCGCTGGCTCTCGGGGTCCTGGCCGTGGGCGTGGAGGTCGATGAAGCCCGGCGCCACCACGAGGCCGGTCGCATCGAGGGTCTCGCGCGCCTCGGGCCGGTCGTCGCCGACCGCGACGATGACGCCGTCGCGCACCGCGACGTTGGCGACCGCGTCGAGTCCGGTCTCGGGGTCCATCACCCGCCCCCCGGTCACGAGCAGGTCCACGGGCCCGGTGCCGGCACCGACGCACGCCGCCGCGAGCCACAACACCGCCGCCGCCAGCCCCCGCCGTCCCGCGCGCCGCCCTGAACTGACTCCCGTCATGGTGCGGTCCCCCGTTCTCTCGCACGGCAACCGCCGCCCAGCGGCCCCGACCGCCGCCGCCCGACTCACGGCTCCCCCACCGCCGCGACGGGCTCACCTGTCGTCGGCCTACCCCGGGGTCCCCCCACCGCGGCGACGAGAACCTGCGGCAGCCGAGCAGCCGGTAGCTGGGGGGTGCCGTCCTTCACCCCACCGCGCCGCGGACCCCCGCGCTCTCACCACAGGCCCGGGACCTCCGCCCGAGCAACCCGACCGGGATCCAGGCAGCCGCAGCCGGTGGCCGGGAAGTGCCGTCCTTCACCCCGCCGCGCCGCGGACCCCCGCGTTCTCACCACAGACCCAGGATCTCCGCCCGAGCAACCCGACCGGGATCCAGGCAGCCGCAGCCGGTGGCCGGGAAGTGCCGTCCTTCACCCCGCCGCGCCGCGGGCCCGCGCGCTTCACCACAGCCCGAGGATCTTCCACCACAGCAGCCCCACCGGGATCCAGATCGCGAGGTTCGCCACCGAGGCGTGGAAGCCGACCCGCCACCAGTCCTTCAGGCTGACGTAGCCCTCGACGAAGATGATCGGCGAGGTGGTCGTCCCGTAGTGGGTCAGCCCCGCCGTCAGGTTGTTGATGAACACCAGGCTGTAGACGACCACCGGGGCCGGCGCCCCCACCCCGACGAGCAGGGCGAGGAACGGCGGGTACATGGCGAGGGCGTGCACGGTCGTGCTCGCGAAGAAGTAGTGCGCGTAGAAGTAGATGACGAGGGCCGCGACGAAGACGACGGGCCAGGGGACGCCGGTGAACCACGAGCCGAACCACTCGGCGAAGAGGGTCGCGACGCCGGTGTCGTTCAGCACGCCGCCCATCATCAGCAGACCGCCGTACCACACGAAGATGTCCCACGCGGAGCGTTCCGAAAGGGCGCTGTCCCAGGTCAGGGCCTGGGTCGTGAAGAGCACCGCGATGCCGAGGAGGGCGACCAGCGTCGGCGAGAGCCAGCCCACGTAGGACGACAGGACCCAGAAGCCGATGAGCCCGACGA
>CBDATI010000028.1:0-322049 GCA_965199675.1 Vicinamibacterales bacterium
CGAGCGACGCCGATCCGGGGAGCCGGGCCCTGGCGGCGCTGGAGGGGGAGGAACGGGCGCGCGCCGACTGTCGGGCGCTGGCCGCGGAGGCTGCGGGCATCTACCGCCGAGCCGTCGGCCGGGTGGATGTGACCGCGCTCCTCGGAGGAGACTGTCTCTTCGAGGTGCCGTTCACGCTCCGACGCACCGGCGGCGACGCGGGACCCGTCTTCGTCCGCGGGGCGATCGACTGCCTTCGCCGTTGGCCCGATGGGCGGATCACCGTCGTCGAGGTCAAGACGGGCGCGGTCCGGCCGGAGCACGAGCCGCAGCTCGCGCTCTACGTTGAAGCAGTGCGCGCCCTGTTTCCGGAACGGCCGGTCGACGGGCGCCTGTTGTACCTGTCGTGAACCGGGAGCGGATTGCGGACGGACGCGAAATCAGCTTCGGATGAGGACCGGATCGGCAACGAGCCGGTCCGCCCAGGTCCGGGCCTCGGCCTCGGCCTCGGCTTCGGTGCGACCCACGAGGATCACGGAATCGAGCGGCTCGTCGCCGCCGTCCCGGGTAACCCAGGCGATCCAGTGCGCGCCGCGAGACCGGGTCCTGATATCCAACTGGATGTTGTCAGTCGTCATGGCCGCCTGAATCGTATCGTACCGCGCCCGCCGCTCTGCAAGCCCGGCTCACGGGCGCCCGACTCCGCCGCCCCTCGTGGCCGGCTCGTCACGGCCTTCGGTACCCGCAGATGAGGCACTGCCAGCGGGCGGCCTCGCCTTCCGGGCGGTCGGCGCGGCCGGAAGGCAGCGAGTCCATCAGCGCCTGCCAGGGGGGTGAGGCGGGATCGAGGATGCCGCCGCAGTCCGGACACGTCGGCAACGTGGGGCGACCGGCGGTCGCCGTCGGCGTCGCTGGGTCGGGCATGGGGCGCACAACGGTAGCACCTGGCTTTCCGGTTGACAAGCCATTGACAAGGCCGGAGGGCCACTCCTAAGGTAGTTGGCCGATGTCCGACTATCGCCGGAGACTCGGTCTGCCGCACTCGCCCACCCTGCACGAGGTCAGGCGCGCCTATCGCGACCTCGCGCGGCGGTCCCGGGCGCAACGCGGAGAGCCCGGCCGCGGTCATCGGCTCGATACGTGGCGCGTGGTCCATGCCGTGGGCTGGCCGGACGGGGACGGCGCCGAGGAGGTGGCGGGCCCGCCGTCGGCGGCGCCGGGGCGCGCGGCGGCGTGCGACGAGGCCTTTCGCGACGAGGTGGACGTCGACTTCCCGTCGATGGCGAGGTTCGTCGACCGGATGCGCCGGTCGTTCTCGGGCGCGGCCGCCGCGCGCCTCCTGTCTGCCGACGTGCGCCTGACCCCGTCGCAGGCCGACCGCGGCGTCAGCGTGCCGTTCGACGTGTCCCTGCGCCACACCTGCCCCGCCTGCGGAGGGCGTGGCGAAGTGTGGCTGGATCCCTGCGGCGCCTGTCACGGCAGCGGGGCGGGACTGCTGCCGCACCACATCCAGCTCGTGGTGCCGCCGGGGGTGCGGGACGGCGCCTGCCTGCGTTTCGACGTGGCTCCCCCCTACGCACCGGTCGCCCGCGTCCGGATGCGCATCTCGGTTCCGTGACGGTCCGCTGGGCTCCGCCGGGCGGGGAGGAGCCGTGGTCGAGCCGAGCACGGCCGTGTCGCGGATTCGGCAGGCTTCGCAGGCGCCGACTGCACCCGCGCGCAGCTCGTTTCGCTGGACGGTCGGCGGCGGCTGCCCGACCGGCCGTTTCCGTCGGCGTCCTCAGAATTTGTCGGTGTATTCGCTGACGCCCTTCACCAGCAACCGGCCGCCCTGCAGCGCCTTCGCGATGCACGCGACGTGGAGCACCAGCACGGCGAGATGGGTCAGGGGCACGACCAGGAAAGTGAGCCACCCCGCGATGCCGCTCAGTATCGTGAGGGCCGTGAATCCGACGAACTCGGCCCCGAACAGGACCAGTCCGTGCTTGGCGTGCCACCGCACCTCGTGGTCCTGCTCCTCCACGCGGAGCGGGACGAGCGCCAGCAGCCAGAGGTAGGCCAACACGATCATCAACCCGCGGTTCGGTGACGCGGTTCCCGGCGGCGGCGTTCCCGGGGGTACGGAACCGGGCGGCGGCGGCGCCGACTCGGGGGACGGGGCCAACGCGGACTCGGCCGCCGGCGGCGACCCGGGGGACGGGGCCGACGCGGACTCGGCCGCCGGCGGCGACCCGGCAGTTGGCGGTGTGGCCGCGGCCGGCGTCGCGGTCGCGGGGAGGGGCGGCGCAGTGGTGGGAGCTGGTGACGACGGCGGAGGCGGCGGGGCGGCCGAATCGGGTGTCTGTTCGTCGGTCATGGTCATCTCCGGGCGCGAACCGGCGGTCGGCAGCGGCATCCGGGCGTGTGCCTTTCGGGTCGTCCGTTCAGACCACTTGCTAGAGTTTCTACGATCTGACTAAGCTGGGAGTTCCGTTGTGGTCGTGTCGTGACGGGAGGTCATGCCACGGCCGGGAAGTTGAGGACCATGCAGTCAGTCGAACCGTCAGCAGTGATGGAAGCGCTTCGCGTCGTGCGCGATCCCGATCTGGGCCGCGACATCGTCAGCCTCGGATTCGTGAAGGATCTCCGCGTCGACGCCGGACAGGTGACGTTCGCGATCGAGCTGACCACGCCGGCGTGCCCCGTGAAGGAGCAGATGCACGACCAGGCGGTGGCCGCGGTCTCCGCCCTCGACGGGGTGACCGATGTCTCCGTCGAGATGACCGCCAACGTGCGCGCGGTGGCCTCGCCCGACGCGGGCCGCGCCCCCATTCCCGGCGTCAGGAACGTCATCGCGGTCGGGGCCGGCAAGGGCGGGGTCGGCAAGAGCACGGTGGCGGTGAACCTCGCCCTGGCCCTGTCCCGGTACGGCGGGCGCGTCGGCCTGATCGACGCGGACGTCTACGGCCCCAACATCCCGATCATGCTGGGCGTGCGGGCGCAGCTCGAAACCGACGGCAAGAAGATCAAGCCGGCGCGGAAGCACGGTATCCCGGTGGTGTCGATGGGCTTCCTGACCCAGGACGAGACCCCCATCATCTGGCGCGGCCCGATGCTGCACGGCGTCGTCCAGCAGTTCTTCCGCGAGGTGCGGTGGGACGAGCTCGACTACCTCGTGGTCGACATGCCCCCGGGTACGGGGGACGTCGCCCTGAGCCTGAGCCAGACCGTCCCCGTGTCGGGGGCGGTGGTGGTGACGACCCCGCAGACCGTCTCCCTCGCCGATTCGCGCCGCGCGGTGGCGATGTACCGGAAGCTGAACGTGCCGGTCCTCGGCCTCGTCGAGAACATGAGCTACTTCGTCTGCCCGTCCTGCGACCACGAGAGCGACATCTTCGGGAAGGGCGGCGGCGAGGCGACGGCCGAGGCGGTGGGCGTTCCGTTCCTTGGGCGGATTCCGATCTACCAGCCGATCCGTGAAGGCGGAGACTCGGGGAACCCGCTCGTCGTCGCCGAGCCGGAGTCGCCGGCGGCCCAGGCGTTCCGCGACGTGGCGGAGCGCACCGCGGCCGAGGTGTCGATTGCCGCTCTCGGCGCCGCCGTCGGCACTGCCGCCGCCCCTGCCGGCGTATCGTGAGGCAGTGCCGGCATCCCCCGCGTTACGCGGGGACCCGACGGGAGAGACGGGACGCGCTCGTCGGCGGTCAACGCCGCTCGGCCTCGCCGGTCATCGGCACGAAGAGCACCGGGAGCACCGCCTCCTCGGTGACGCCGGCGCCGGTGCGGGTCAGCACCGTCAGCGTCTGCCGGTCGTCTCCCACCGGGATGATCATCCGTCCGCCGACGGCGAGCTGGTCGACGAGCGGCTGCGGGACGTGGTCGGGCGCCGCCGTCACCATGATGGCGTCGAACGGCGCCGCCTCCGGCCACCCCGCATAGCCGTCCCCCTCGCGTAGCCGCACGTTGTCGTAGCCCAGCTCGGTCAGGGTGGCGGCGGCGCGGACGGCGAGGGGAGGCACGATCTCGATGGAGTACACGGTGTCGGCCAGTTCCGCGAGCACCGCGGTCTGGTAGCCCGAGCCGGTGCCTATCTCGAGCACTCGCGCGTCGGGCGCCAACTGCAGGGCCTGGGTCATGTAGGCCACGACGTAGGGTTGCGAGATCGTCTGCCGGTAGCCGATGGGCAGCGGCCGGTCGTCGTAGGCGCGCGCGCGGATGTCCTCGGGGACGAAGCGGTGGCGCGGCGTCCGCCGCATGGCGTCGAGCACTCGAGCGTCGGTGATGTCGCGGGTGATGAGTTGACGCTCGACCATGGCCATGCGGTCGCCCTCCCGGTCGGATGGGGACTGGGCTGAAGCGTTTCGAACGGCCGGCGAGGCGTCGACCACGGTGTCGGCCGGCGCCGCGCAGGCGAGGAGGGCCACGCCCAGGGTCATCGCGGTTCCCGCCGCGCCGTTGGGGGTGCGCCCGCGGCCGGGACGGCGCCGATGTCCGGGATGACGCCGATGTTCCGGCGCCGCGCCGATGGATGTGCGCCCGCCGCGGTCTGGATGAATCCGATGTTCCTGCTGTTCGCGGCCGCCGGGGCCGGTCTCCTCGCGCTCTCCCATATCGCTCCCTTTCCGTTCCTGCTGGACGCGCTGACCCCGGCGCCCTCTCGCTGGCGCATGCCGGCGGTTCCGGGCGTGCCCACAATCTACCTCACCTTCGACGACGGGCCGAACCCCACCGCGACTCCCGACCTGCTCGACGTGCTCGCCCGCGAACGGGCCGTCGCCACGTTCTTCGTGCTCGACCGCCACCTGACGGCGGAGACCGCTCCCATGGTCGAGCGGATGTTCCGCGAGGGGCATGCGGTGGCCCTGCACTCGCACACGCGCCGGCTGATGCTGCTCGACCCCGACGACCTCGGCCGCACCCTGACGGCGGCCGGCGACCGCATCGAGCGGCTCACCGGCCGCCGCCCGTGTCCGGCGTTCCGGCCCCACGGCGGATGGCGCAGCGGGCGCATGTACGAGGGGCTCCGGCGTATCGACCACACCCTGATCGGTTGGGGCTGGTTCCTCTGGGACTGGGACTGGTTCCGCGCCCGCGACCCCGGCCGGCTGGTCCGGCGCTTCGCGGGGCGGGTGTCCGACGGCGACATCATCGTGATGCACGACGGCCACCACGAAGACCCCCGCCCCGACCGCCGTTACGCCGTCGACGCCACCGCCGGCCTCGTGCCGGTGCTGCGAGAGGCGGGGTTCGCGTTCGGTACCGTTTGCTGAACTGGCGGTCCCCCCACGAAAGACAGCGCCCGCAGGCCGCCCGGCGGTCGCCGCGGGCGCCTCATGGTCACCGGGCGCGCGCGGCGCCGCCCGACAGCCACGCGGCTCGGTTCCGCTGTTGCTCGGCCGTCGGTTCGTCGACGGGTCGCAGCTCCCAGCGCCGGTGGGGAGGCGAGGCGGTCTCGACGGCAATTCGGCGGAGGGCGCCGCGCCGCGCCACCAGGACGTCGAGGCGGGTTCCCGCTCCCGCCTGGGCGATGCGGGCGCCCCACTCGGACGGCAGCACCCGGTGGCCGCCAATCGCGATGATCTCGTCGTCGACGTTCAGGCCGGCCGCGTGGGCCGGCGTGTCGCGCGGCGCCTGGGCCACGAGGAGGCGGCCGCCGGCGGTACGCGTGACGGCGCCGATCCAGCCGTCCGCGTTCTCGTCCTCGTCCTGCTCCGGACCGTCTAAGGTCAGCCCCAGCCAGTCGAGGGCCTCCGTGTAGTCGAGTTCGGCCGTCGAGTCGAGAGCATGCGCGAACCAGCCCGCCAGGGGTTCGCCGGCCACTGTCTCCGCCGTGGCGCGGAACTCGTTGGGCATGAAGCCGCGGGCGCCCGAGTAGCGCGCGTAGGCGCGGCGCAGGACGTCGTCGAGGTTCCTCGCGCCCCCGGTCGCGGCGCGAATGCGCATGTCGAGGAGGAAGCCGACCACCGCTCCCTTGGTGTAGTAGCTGACCGAGGTGTTCCGCGAGTTCTCGTCGGCGCGGTAGAACTTGATCCAGGCGTCGTAGGAGGCCAGCGAGACCGACTGCACCTCGCGTCCCGGCGTGGTCTGCAGCCCGCGGATCTGGCGGGACAGCGAGGCCAGGTACTCCTGCTCGGTCGAGAGCCCCGCCCGGTGGACGGCGAGGTCGGCGTAGTAGCTGGTCAGTCCCTCGACCACCCACAGGCTCTCGGTGTGGACCTCGGCCTCGTAGTCGAACGGCCCGAGCTCGATGGGCCGCAGGCGCTTTCCGTTCCAGGCGTGGAACAGCTCGTGGCTGACGAGGCCGAGCCAGCGCAGGTAGCGGGGCCGCGACGAGGTCGCCCAGCGGCTGGTCATGAGCAGCGTCGAGTTGCCGTGCTCCAGGCCGCCGCCCGCCTCCGTGATCATGTTCAGGAACGCGTAGCGCTCGTAGGGCATCAGGCCCCACATGCGATGCAGCTCGCGGGTGAGGCGCTCGGCGTCGTCGGCCGACCGCGGGCCGTCCCAGACCCCCGACTCGCCGACGTTGACGAGCTCGTGGGGCACCCCGGCCACGTTGAACGGATGGACGGTCGGATTGCCGGCCACGATCGGCGAGTCGACGAGGGTGTCGAAGTCGCGGGCGCGATAGGCGTGGGGGGCGCCGCCGGGATGCGGCGGCAGCCCCGTCGCGGTGTCTCCCCACGCCGCCGGGAGCTCCAGGAACACGTCGTGCGGCCGGGCGACGTCGTCGTCGGCCAGGGTGAGGAACGTCGGCGCGCCGTTCAGCATCGCGAAGTCGGCCTCGATCCAGTTCGTGCGTACCGACATTTCGCGCCCGTAGACCCGGTAGGACACCACGATGGCGTCGGCGCCCCCGGTGGCCGCCCGCCAGCGGTTCTTGCGCGACTTCTCGATGGGCAGCCGGTCGCCGCCGGGGGTCCGGGCGGTGACGGCCTCGACGTGCCGGGCGTACTCGCGGACCAGGTAGGACCCCGGCGTCCACACCGCCATCATCAGCTCGACCTCGGGCCGTCCGCCGGTCGGGACCCGGACGTCGACGCTGACGTAGTGGGTGTGGGGCGCGGGGAACCGCAGCGTATAGGCGATCGGCTCGGCGGGTTGAGCGAGAGCCGGCGGCGCCGCCAGCGCGGCCGACAGGCCCGCCGCGAACAGGAGCTTGCGCATGTGATTACCCTTCCCTTCCGGTTACCGGCATTTGTCAGGCCGAGAGCTCGTGGGCGGCGACGGCGGCCCCCAGCAGGGCCGGATGCGGCTCCAGGATCACCCGTACCGGCACATCCTCGAGGAGCGCGCGCATCGGCGGCTTGTCCACGAACGCGTCGACGAAGGCGTCGGTCTGCACGGCCGGCAGCAGGTTGGGCACGATGCCCCCCGCGATGTAGACGCCGGCGGTGGCCACGGTCCGGAGGGCGAGGTTCCCGGCCGCCGCCCCGAGCGCGGACACGAACAGGTGCAGGGCCTCCGTGCAGGCCGCGCAGGCCCCGGCGAGGGCGCCGGCGGTGACGGCGGCGGGCTGGTCGCCCGGCCGTCCGGGCAACGCGTCGCCGGTGCAGGCGGCCCCGCGGTGGGTGAACGCGTGCAGGTTGACCAGTCCCGGCCCCGAGACCACGTCCTCGAGCGAGACCCGACCCCGCTCGGCCGCGAACGCCGCCGCGAACTCGAGCTCGCGCGGCGTGCGGGCGGCGAAGTCGGCGTGTCCTCCCTCCGAGGGCATGGGGATCAGGCGGGCGCCGACCCGATGCAGGCCGGCCTCGCCGAGCCCCGTGCCGGGGGCGATGACGGCCGCGTTGCCGCCTGCGGCCGGGATCCCGGCGTGAACGACGGCCAGCTCGTGCGCGGCGAGCCGCGGCGCCGCCCAGCCCATCGCTTCGAGGTCGTTGAGGAGGTGGACCGACGCCATGCCGAAGCGCTCGCGGATCTCGTGGGCATCGGCCGTCCAGGGGACGTTGGTGAGTTGCGAGACCCCGTCCCGCACCGGTCCCGCCACCCCGAAGCAGGCCGTCTCCGGGGCTTCGCGGGTTCCCGCGTCGTCGAGGAAGCGGGCCACGACGCCCGCCAACCCGTCGAACTCGAGGGTCGCGTAACGGGCCGTCTCGAGCGGTTCGGGGCGCGCGGCGGCCGCGTGGAACAGCCCCAGCCAGGTCTTGGTGCCCCCGACGTCACCCGCGAGAATGGTCCGAGGCGTCGTCCAGCGGCGCATGTCCGGGTCGTCGTGCCGGCCGTCGCGCGCCAGTCGCGGCGCGCCTCTCCCGGCGGCTTGACTTCGGGACTATTCTCATTCATCTTGCCGGCGGTGGCATAGTGTCCAACGCAGCCGATACTCCGTTTCGCGATCAGGTCGTGGTCTTCGCGGGGAGATTGGCCTCCGTGCATCACCGGGCCGCGCGGCAGCTCGTGGAGCGGATGGGCGGGGTCGCCGACGACGAGGTGACGGCTCGGACGACGATGCTGGTGGTGGGCGGCTCGACGGCGGCGGCGGGTTCCGCCGCGCGATCCGAAGCGCGCAGTCCGAAGTTGCGAAAGGCGGAGGAGGTCAACTCGGCCACGCCCGGCCGGGTGCAAATCGTCGCCGAGGACGAGTTCTGCCGACTCGGTGGCCTGCCGACGGCGGAGGCGCTCGACCGCCGCTTCTACAGTCTGCGTGGAATCCGCCGTCGCTACCCGCGGATCCGGGAGGACCACCTCCGCTGTCTCGAGAAGCGGCTGCTGGTCCGCCTCGCGGCCCGGACCGACGTGGACCGCTACTACGGGTTCCAGGGCCTGCGGACGGTCCGGCGCATCAGCGGCGACCTCGAGCGCGGCGCGCCGTTCAGAGCGGTGCTGCGGGAGCTGGAGGCCGCGCGCAACGGCCAGTTGACCCTCGATTTCGACCGACCCGGGCCGCCGGCGCCTCCGGCCACCATCGTGGCGCTGCCGGCCCGGAGGCAGTTGTCGATGGCGGGCGGGTCGGGTGGCGAAGGGGCCCGGCCGGCCTCGTCCGACGCGCTCGCCGTCTCCTGTTTTCTGGAGGGGGCGGCCCTCGACGAGGGCAACGAACGCGACCGGGTGCTGGCTCGCGTCGCCTATCGCAAGGCCCTGATGCTGGATCCGAACATGGTTCCCGCCCTCATCAACCTCGCCAACGTCCACTACGCTCTCGACGAGCTGGTGGAGGCCCAGGCCCTCTACGAGCGGGCCATGCACCTCGACCGCGAGTGCTTCGAGGCCCAGTTCAACCTGGGGAACATCCATCACGACCTCGGTCGCCACGAGGACTCTGTCCGGCACTATCGCCGCGCCCTCGAGGTCGACCCCACCTATCCCGACGCTCATTTCTATCTGGCCGTGACCCTCGAGAAGACCGGCCGCCCGGCCGAGGCCAAGCCCCACTGGCGGGCCTACCGGGAGCTGGCCCCGCACGGCGAGTGGATCGACCTGGCTCGGGAGTTCACGGAGTAGGCCCATGCATTTTCGCTCGCTTCTCGCGCAAACCGGAGCCGAGACGGCTCGCCGGCGGCGGCGCGGTCGCCGCTTGCTGCTCCTCTTCCTGGCGCTGATCGGTTCGGCGGGACCGGGCGCGGCCCAGACCGTCCGCATCGAGCGGCTCCTCGACGGTCCCATCATCCGGCCCGACATGGACGCCTCGATGGGCGGCAACATCGCCGGCCCGTCCCTCATCCGGGCGCCCGACTGGGCCGAGGACCGGCTGGGACGCTACTACCTCTACTTCGCCGATCACCGCGGCACCTACATCCGGCTCGCCTACGCGGATGCCCTGGAGGGCCCGTGGACGACCCACGAGCCGGGCGTCCTCGACCTCGCCGACTCGCACTTTCCGACCACCTGCCCGCCGTGCGCGCCCCCCGGCGCCTACGTGCACATCGCCTCGCCGGACGTGCACGTCGTCGACGAGCGGCAGGAGATCGTGATGTACATCCACGGGCGGGACGCCGGCCGGCAGGTGAGCCGGGCCGCGGTGTCCTCCGACGGCCTGCGGTTCGATGCAAGGCCCGAGATCCTGGGGCGGCCGTACTTCCGCGCCTTCCGGCACGACGACTTCTGGTACGCCCTGGCCATGCCCGGCGTCGTGTATCGATCGCGGGACGGCCTCTCCCGCTTCGAGGAGGGGCCGACGCTGTTCAACCCGAACATGCGGCACTCGGCCCTCCTGAAGCGGGACGACTCGCTGCTCGTGTTCTACACCCGGCGGGGCGACGCGCCCGAGCGCATTCTGCAGTCGCGCATCGATCTCGCCGGCGACTGGCTCACGTGGACCGAGACCCCGCCGGTGGAGGTGCTGCGTCCGGAGCGGGACTGGGAGGGGGCGGGGCTGCCCGTGGAGCCCTCGCGGGGTGGGGCCATCGACGTACCCGTGAACCAGCTCCGCGACCCCGCGATCTACGAGGAAGGCGGCCGCACCTACCTGCTCTACACCGTGGCCGGCGAGCACGGCATCGCCCTCGCGGAGGTGCACGTCGAGCCGTAGGCGTTGTCCGGCCGCGCCGTCGGCGCCGCCAGGCTACGACCGGCTGCGACTAATACAGATAGTCGTCGTCGCGACGTCGTTTCGTGGCCTTGCGCCGTACTTTGTAGAGGGTGCAGTCGGGGCACCACGATTCGGCGTTGAAGCCGCCCTTCCCCGCGTAGGGCAGCACTTCGGGGTTCGAGCAGTACGCCGGCCCGTCTTCGCCGACCGACCAGCGGCAGCTCTGGAAGCGGGCCTCGGCCGGCGTCGGCCCGTCCTCGGCGGCGGGAAGGGTGGGAGACGGAGCTTCCATGGTCAAGTTCGGTGCGGTGCCTCGGCCGGGCCGCCGGTGTCGTCAATCGGCATGCGCCGGTTCCCGCAACTGCAGGTCGATCGAGCTCTGCAACGCCCTCACCGCCTGCAGCTCGGCCGGCGCGGCCAGGGTCAGTGCGCTGCCGGTGGCGTCGAGTCGGGCCGTGCGTCCCACGCGGTGCACGTAGGTGTCGCGGTTGGGTGGCACCTCGAAGTTCACGACGGTCTTGATGCCGTCGATGTCGAGCCCCCGCGCGGCGACGTCGGTGGCGACGAGCACGCGGAAGCGACCGCTGCGGAACCCGCCGACGGCTGCGAGCCGCAAGGCCTGCGAGCGGTCCGCGTGGAGGGAGGTGGCCTTGATGCCGGCGCTCGACAGCGCCCGCGCCAGCCGTTCCGTCCCGCGCTTGGTGTTGACGAAGACGAGGACCGATCCCGAGGACCTGCCCAGGAACGACGTGAGCCAGGCGGTCTTCCGGGCCGCGGGCATGCGCTCGACGGCGTGCGAGATGCCCTCGGCCGGCTTCCCCCGCTGGCCGATCTGGACGTAAGCGGGGTCGTGGGCCAGCTCCTTCAGCGGGTGCAGGACCCAGTCGGGTATGGTGGCCGAGAAGAGCAGGGTCTGGCGCCCCGACCGCCCCGATCGCGGACCGGGCGGCAGGTCGGCGACGATGCGGCGGACATCGGGCCAGAACCCCATGTCCAGCATGCGGTCGGCCTCGTCGAGAATCAGCGTGTCGATGCGGTCGAAGCCGGGGATGCCGCCCCGCAGGTGATCGATGAGGCGGCCGGGGGTCGCGACGACGACGTCGACGCCGGCCGCGAGGGCCTGCGACTGCGGCGCCATGGGCGTGCCCCCGAACACCGCCGCGCTCGTGAGCCCGGTGTGGTAGACGAACCCCTGCAGGTCGTCCTCGATCTGCACCACGAGCTCGCGCGTCGGTCCCAGCACGAGCACCCGGGTCCCGCCCGCGCCGGCTTCGCCCGCATCGTCCGCCTCCTTCACCAGGCGGTCGAGCACCGGCAGCAGATACGCCGCCGTCTTGCCGCTCCCGGTCTCGGCGCTCGCGATGAGGTCGCGCCCGCTCGCCACGAGGGGGAAGACGGCGGACTGGACCGGGGTGGTGTCGGCGAAGCCGCGGTCCCGGACGCCCTCCGCGAGGGCCGGGTCCAGATTCAGGTCATCGAAGGCGATCGGTTCCGCGTCGACCACCGCCGCCGGCAGGGTCAACTCAGCCGACGGCGCCGCGAAGTCCTTCGCCGACGGGGCCGAGCGTCGTGTCGGACGACCCGGGGGGCGGCGCCCGCGCCGGGGTCGTCTACGCTTTGTAGGGGAATCCAAGATATTTCAGCGAGCCCGGAAGGTGATGATGCCGCGGACCGGATCGTAGGGAGAGACGCCGACCGTCACCCGATCGCCTGGTACGACCTTGATGCGGAAGCGCCGCATGCGGCCGCTCAGTTGGGCCAGAACTTCGTGACCGGCGTCGCACTGCACGCGGTAGAGCCCGCCGCTGTGCACCGCCATGACTGTGCCTTGTACGTCGATGAGGTCGTCCTTTGCCACGCGCCTCCTTGCCACCGCCCTGCCTGGCAGGATGCGCCAAGCTGCGGCCCGCCGAAGTTCCGCGGCCGCGAAATTCCAGACGCGACCGCCAAGCCGCGCAGCCTGCAACGAACGCCGAGGACGGCACATTCTCCTGCCCCCGGGTCGTCGGCCGGAGGCGCAGGCGGGTGGTCGCTGAGGTGAGCAGACCACTCCACCCATTAACTCCAAGTATTGCACATCGACCCGGCGCATGCAAAGCGGTGAGTGGGCTCAGAGCGCCTTCACCGCCGCCTCGAGGTCGGCGGCCATCGCGGTGTAGTCCGATCCCGTCAGGCGGCGCGGCGGGCCGAAGCGCACGCCGACCCGGCCCGGGCGCGCCATGCGGAGCCCGCGCCCCAGCACACGGTCGACCCCGCGCAGCCGCACCGGGACGACCGGCACGTCCAGCCGGGCCGCGAGCATCGTCGCGCCGGGCTGGAAGCGGGCGATGGCGTCGCCGCTCACCCGCAGCCCCTCCGGGAAGATGATCAGCGAGTTGCCGGCGCTGACGAGTTCGCCGGCATAGCGCAGGGCGTCGCGGGCGCCGGCCTCGCGCTGCGGCAGCGGGAACGCGTTGTAGAAACCGGTGGCCAGATAGTAGTTGAGGCTGCTCGTGAGCCGTTCGATCGGGGTGTGGTTGCCGGGGTCGAAGTGGCCGGCGAAGAACTCCTTGGACATCGCCGTCACCACCCGGTAGCGCTGCTTGCCGGGCAGCGCGGCGAGGATCACCGACGGGTCGATGAAGCTCTGGTGGTTGGCGGCGAAGACCACCGGCCCGTCGAGGGTCCGCACGTGTTCCCGCCCCTCGACCCGGATCCAGGCGAAGAGGCGGGTCATGGGCAGCAGCCACACCGCGAGTGCGGCCCGCCGCAACTGCCGGACCGGCCACGCCTGGTTCCAGCGCGGCGCCGGGAACGGCGCCGGGTCGGGGCGCGCGGCGCCGGCCGACGCGGTGACGAGGGCCTCGAGGTCGGCGACCGTCGCGGCGCCCGCCACCCCCCGCTCGTCGACCGCGACGTCGAGCTCGCTCTCGATTGTCATCAACAGCTCGACCCGCTCGAGCGAGCTGAGGCCCAGCTCGTCGAGGCGGTCGCCGCCGGCCACGGCGCCGCCGGCGATGCGCGCGAGTATGGACGACACCGTCCGCTCCTTCCCGGCGGCGGCGCGGGCCGGCGCGCCGCCTTCCTCCGCCCACGTCTTCACGGCGCGCCGCATGAGTTTCCGCGTGCCCTCGGTGCGGGGCAGCCGGTCGCCGGGCCACACCAGGACGTCGCGGAGCTTCTGGTGATCGGCGAGCCGGCGGTTGGCGGCGCGCGCGACCTCGCCCGGCGACGTCCCGGGGGCGAGCACGGCGACGGCGTACGCCCGCTCGCCGCCGTTCCGGGTCAGGCCGACGACGGCAGACTCCACGACGCCGGGAACCGCGTCGACGAACCGCTCGACGTCCTCGGGGAAGACGTTGAGCCCCTCGGCGGTGACGATCATCTCCTTCTTGCGGCCGTGCACCTGCAGGCGTCCGGTGTCGTCGAGGGCGCCGAGATCGCCGGTGTGAAACCAGCCGTCCTCGAACACCGCGTCGTCCCCGGCCGTCGCGCCGAAATAGCCGGTGGTGACGTTGTCGCCCTTCACGAGGATCTCGCCGTCGTCGGCAATCCTGACCTGCATCCCCGCGATGGGTTTCCCGACCGAGCCCCGCCGGGTCCGGAACGGGTGGTTCAGGGTGACGATGGGCGCCGTCTCCGTCAGGCCGTAGCCCTGCACGACCAGGAACCCGAGCCGCTGCCAGAAGGCTTCGAGGTCCGGGTCGAGGGGCGCGGCGCCGACGATGAAGCACCAGAACTTGAGCCCGAACAGGCGGTGCACCCGACGGTAACGCCACCAGCGATGGGCCACCCCGAGCCCCTCGGCGGGCGGTTCCGCCGTCTCCGGGGCGACCTGCCTGACGTGGTCCCTCAGCACGTCGAGGATCTTCGGGACGCAGACGAGGACCGAGATGCGCCGCGTGCGAATCTGCTGCACGATGGCCTGCGGGCTGTGGCCCTTCATGAACACGCACGTGCCCGGCAGCATCGGGGGGATGAACGTGGCCAGGGCCTGGCCGAACATGTGGCTCAGGGGAAGCAGGTCGAGGAATCGCAGGGGCCGGAACGGGCGCGCGTAGCGGCGGTACCTGAGCACCTCGCGCTCGACCGGGACGATGTTCGCGAGCACGTTCCGGTGGGTGATGACGACACCTTTGGGCTCGGACGTGGCGCCGGACGTGAACACGATCTCGGCGGTGTCGCCGGAGGCCGGGGAGTGGGGTGCCGACGGCGGCGCGACGCCGTCGGCACTCGCGCGCAGCTCGGTGAATCGCCAGGTCTCGACCCCGTCGAGCCGCGCCGGGGCCACGTCGTCGCCGGCCAGCAGGAGCCGGGCGCCGACGCGCCGGGCGATGCTCTCCAGGAAACTCGACGAGGCCCGGTAGTCGACGGGCACCACCACCACGCCCCGCAGCAGGCACCCCCAGAAGGCGACGATCCACTCCGGGCGGTTCTCCCCCCAGAACAGCACCGCGTCTCCGGCCCCGATGCCGGCGGCGTCGAGCCGCGCCGCGAACGCCGTCGCCGCCCGCCGCACCTCGTCGTAACTGTGCCGCCGCACCCTGTAGCCGTCGTCGTGGACGAGGAACTCGGTGTCCCCGCGCAGGCGTTCCTCGAAGTAGTCGAGCAGGGTCTCCCGTTTCATGGGCGAATTATGGTCGACGCGGCCGCCCCGGCCGGGATGTCATCGCACGGAGACGCCGACATTGGCGGCCATCAGGGTCTGGCGCGGCGATCCGGGCTGCTCGCCGAACTGCTCCAGCGGACTGATGGCGAAGAACCGGAGATCCAGCGACAGCGCCACGTTCGGGGTGAGGAACCACCGGGCTCCGCCGCCGTAGTTGAGGGTGCGGGCACGCCGTTGCACCGGGGTCGTCGGTTGCTGCGGATACACGTTCAGCCGCGAGGTGCCGAGTCCGCCGCCCACGTAGCTCCAGCCGTTCCGGTGCCCGAAGTTGAACGTGATCTGCGGCGAGATCGCGGTGAACCGCGAGGTGACGGGGACTCCCTCGATGAACGGCTCCATCTCGTCGTCGTCCGGCGTGGGGTCCTGCGGCGTGAACGTGGGGAAGCCGGGCGTGGGATCTTCCGGCGTCGGTTCCACCACCGGCTGGTGCGCCGCGGTCGACAGGAAGGAGGCGCCGAGGCCGAACGTGACCGGTCCCAGGCGCAGGAAATAGAAGTGGCCGCCGAGGTCGAGCGCGATCCCGCGGGGAGGGAACTGATTCGCCCGGAGCCGCCGCACCTGGGCCATCTCCTCGTTCTGCCCCAGGTTGACCACCGAGCCCCGGAGGTCGACGATGTAGCGGCCGATGGGGTCGTCGTCCTGCGCGGCCACGCCGGAGACCGTCGTCGCGAGCAGGAACGCGACCCGCAACGCGGTCCGCACGTGGGCGCTCGACATTCTCTGCCCAGTATACCGGCGGCGCCGGGACCGACGGAGGTCGGTGGGCCCGATGAGGGCCTGCCGGTATACTGCGCCGGATGGTGGGTTGTCGGCTGGCCGCCTGCGCGGCGCGATTCGCTCTCCGGGGGTGGCCATGCGGCGACCTGAAGTCCACCTGACGAGCCGTGTGCGGGAAGGCCGCGCGCGCGGCCTGAACGGGGGCCCTGCTCTCGGTGGGTCGGCCCTCCCGACCGGCGCTCGGTAGGTCTGCCAATGCTCAGCGACGTTCCCGTGAGCGCCATCGAGGCGGCGGCGCGGCGCATCGAGGGCGCCGTCCGCCGCACGCCGCTGCTGCGACTGCCGCTCGAGGGGCCGCCGGTCTACGCCAAGTGCGAGAACCTGCAGGCGGCCGGGGCCTTCAAGATACGCGGCGCCACCAACTTCATGGCGCAGCTCGACCCCGACGCGCGCGGTCACGGGGTCATCACCTACTCGTCGGGCAACCACGCGCAGGCGGTGGCGATGGCCGCCCGCCGCGTCGGGGCGCCCGCGGTGGTGGTCATGCCCACGACCGCTCCTGCCGTCAAGGTCGAGGGGGCGCGGGCCCTCGGGGCCGAGATCCTCTTCGAGGGAACGACCTCCATCGAGCGCAAGGTGAGGGCCGAGGCGGTGGCCCGGGACCGGGACCTCCAGATGGTGCCGCCGTTCGACCACCCCTGGATCATCGCGGGCCAGGGCACGGTGGGCCTGGAGGTCCTCGATGACTGCCCCGATGTCGCGCGCATCCTCGTGCCGGTGGGGGGCGGCGGGCTCGTGGCCGGGGTGGCCGCTGCCGTCAAGCAGCAGCGTCCCGGGGTGCGGCTGGTCGGGGTCGAGCCCAGCGGTGCGGCCAGGATGACGGCCTCGCTCGCGGCCGGTCGGCCGGTCGCGCTCGATCGGGTGGCGAGCCTCGCCGACGGGCTGCTCCCGGTGCGGCCCGGAGACCTCACCTTCCACCACGTCCAGCGTTTCGTCGACGAAGTGGTCACCGTGGACGACGATCCCATCGCCGAAGCCGTGCTCTGGCTGTTCCGTCGGGCCAAACTCGTGGTCGAGACCAGCGGTGCCGCAACCCTGGCCGCTCTCCTGGGCGGGGCCGCCCCGGCCCGGTCGGATCCGCCTCGGGGCGGAGGCGCCACCGTCGTCGTGCTGAGCGGCGGCAACCTCGGCCTGGACACCCTGACCGACCTCGCCGCCCGTCGTTCGCCGGAGAACCGACGGGAGTGACCGGCGCGCCAGCCGTCGCCTGCGGCGCAGACTCGCGGCGGATCAGAACTGCACCCGGACGCCCGCGAAGGCGCTACGGGGCTGGCCCGGCCCGATGAAGCGCGGGTCGCCGGCGTCGGGGACCTCGTGCAGGAAGACCTCGAGCTCGGCGAGCACGCCGGCCGTCGCGTACCGGGCGTCGAGGAGGTTCTCGACCCGCACGAACAGCTCGATGCCCTGGTCGAGCCGGTACGACGAGCGCAGGTTCACCACCCCGTAACCATCGAGCCGGACCTGGTCGTTGCCCTCGTCTCCGACGAAGACACGATCCGACGCCACCACTGTCTCGACGGCGGCGTCCCAGGCGTCGGTGAGCCACTGCCGGATGCCCGCCTTGAGGCTGTGGCGGGGGATGCCGGGCAGACGGTCGCCCGGCTCGACCGCGATGGCGCCGGCTTCCGACGCGGCGTCGTTCACCTCGTCGTCGCCGGGCAGCTCGAGCGGCGACTGGAACGTCGCGTCGAGCAGCCCGTAGCCGACGTACCAGCCCGTCCGGGCATGGCGGCCGCTCAGCTCGAGGTCGAGGCCGACGCGGCGGGTGTCGCCCGCGTTCTGGAAGTAGCCGGTCCCGATGAGCTCGGGCGAGGCGATGAACAGGATGTCGTCGGCGATGCCGGTCCGATACGCCGTCAGCGACCAGTTGCCCTCGGCCCACCGGCCGCGGAGCCCGCCCTCGACGGACCGCGCGACCACCTGCTCGAGAGGCGGGTCGGAGACGAAGGCGTTCGGCACCCGGCACGGCTCGGCGGGATCGGCGCAGCTCAGCTCGGCCGCGGTCGGGGCGCGGTTCGACTCGGAGTACCGCGCGAACACCGCGGCGCCGCCGGCCTGGAAGACCGCGCCCACGGCGGGGTTGAAGCGGGCGAACGCGTGCGCGCCGTCGAGCGACGTCCCGAGCCGGTCGACGATGTCGATGTTCGCCCGGTTGTAGCGTCCAGAGACGGTCAGATGGACGCGGTCCGTCGCCGAGAGGGTGTTGCTGAGATAGAGCCCCACGGCCCGGTTGCCGGTGTCGATGGCGGTGTTGAACAGGTCGTCGCCGCCGAGGCCGTACAGGCTGGCCAGGAGCCCCGTACCGGCGACGCCGCGCTCCGGGGTCAGGCTGCCCACCTCGCTGCTCGTGGTGAAGTCGACGTCCGCCAGATCGGCCGATGCGCCCATCACGAACACGTTGTCGCGGCCGCCGATCTCGGTCGTCGCGGTCGCCTGCAGGGTGGCGCCGTATCCGGTCGCCAGCGTCCTCGTGCGGTTGTAGGCGCCGTCGCCGGCCGCGTCCAGCAGGGTGATGAAGCGTCCCGACACCACGTCGACGAGGGGCGTCGCTTCCTCGTCCTCGTCCTCGTCGTTGTGGTCGTGGTCGTCGTGGTCGTGGTCGTCGTGGTCGTGGTCGTCGTGGTCGTCATCCCCGTTGTCGTGGTCCCCGTTGTCGTCATCCCCGTCATCGTCCCCGTTGTCATCGTCCCCGTTGTCGTCATCGCCGTCGTCGTCATCGTCGTCGGCGCCGAAACAGAGGGTCTGCGCCGGCGCTCCTGCCGGCAGGGCATCGTCCTCGCAGACCCCGAACTCCGCCTCGTCGCCGTTCAGGGTGCGGCGGTCGAGGTCGCGGTAGTAGCCCGTCACCTGCACCGACCAGGTGTCGGAGGCCGCGACGTCGGCGCGGCCCTGCACGAACGCGAGCCGGTTCTCGGTCGTGTCGGGGAACGTGAACACCGCCGACCGGTTCACGTCGAGCAGCTCCAACGGGGCGGGGGCGTTCCCGGTCAGGCTCGTGTCGGCGTAGGTGAGGCTGAGGCCGGCGTCCACCCGTTCGTCCCGGTAGGCGACGTCGGCGAACGCCTGGGTGACCTCGGATGGCGAGGCGACGCGCCAGCCCGTCTCGGAGAAATGCGTCGCGCCGGTGTAGAACGCCCAGGGTCCGCGGCTGGCGCCGTACTCGGCGGTGGCGGCGTAGCGCCCGAACGATCCCCCGGAGATTTCGCCCCGGAACCCGGCGTTGTCGAAGCCGTTCTTGAGCTCGAGGGCGAGGGCCCCGCCGAGCGCGTTCAGCCCGTAGGTGGGGTCGGCGCCGGCGCTGATCTGCGCCCGGTCGACCGCGAACTGCGGGAACAGGTCGAACTGCACGGTGTCGCCGAACGGCTCGTTGATGCGGACGCCGTTCTGGTAGACGGCGACGCCCTGGGGCAGGCCGAGCAGCGGCGAGGCGGTGAAGCCGCGGAACCGCAGCGTCGGCTGGAAGAGGTTCGTCGTCGTGCCCTCCAGGGTCACCGAGCCGAGGCGCTCGTTGAGGGCGTCGGCCATCGAGGCCGCCCCCCGCGCCGCGAGGTCTCCGCCGTCGATCACGGAGACGGCCGCAGGCAGGCGCTCGCGAGGGATCCGGGATCCGGGGAGCGGGGTCACGCCCACCACGTCGACCTCCTCCGCGATCGTCGCCAGGGTCAACGTCACGTCGAGCACCAGCGGGCTCTCCGCCGTCGGCCGTACCGCCTCTTGCCGCGGGGCGAACCCGGCGAGCGTGAAGGTCACCGTGTGGACGCCCGGCGGGAGCGTCAGCGAGTATCGACCGGCGTCGTCGGTGGCGGCGCTGACCGGCGTGGCCGGCTCTCCCGCCGAGACGGCGACGACGGTCACTCCGGGAAGAACCGCGCCCTGCGCGTCGGTGACCCGCCCGGTGAGCGCCGTCGTCTGGGCCGAGACGGCGGGCGGGCTCGCGAGACCGAGAAAGAGGACGCCGGCCAGACAGCGGACGAGAGTTGTGTAGCCGCCAGGCGATGGGGTGGCGGCGGGGTCGGGCTGAAGAACGGCAGCTTGCTGCATACTGGTACATTCCCCGCGGTCGCGATCCGTTCAGGGAACGGCGCGGCTCTCCGGTGGGCGGCTCGCAGCGCCTCGCCGCGGCTCGAAGACCGGGGGAGAAGACCGGGGGAATCGCGCTCGCGCGCGGCGCGCCGCCGGCCGACAGTTTCCTCGACTCGTGAACCCGACGCGGAGGGGATGAGTGCCCGACTCTCGGTTGAACCCGAGGAGCATGGCGCGGAGCGTATAGACTGTCCCGAGACGGAATGGCGCCTTCCATCCACGATCCGGCCCTCGAGGTGGCGATCGGACTCGACGAGGCCGCCGTCCCGGTTGCCGCGACCGAGGCCAACGAGGCGGTGCTGCAGCTCTTCGACGTGCACCGCGACGGCGTGCACCGCTACGTGCGGGCCCTCGGCATCGCCGACCGGGACGCGGAGGACCTGGTGCAGGACGTGTTCCTGGCCCTGTTGCATCACGTGGCCCGCGGCCGTCCCCGCACCAATCTCCGGGGCTGGATCTTCCGCGTGGGCCACAACCTGGCCCTCAGGCACCTGAAGCGGGAGGCGCGTCGGCGCCGCGTCGGCGCCGATCTCGTGTCCGGTTGGACCGTGGCCGCGGCGCCCGGCCCCGAGGAGCGCTACGCGAGTCGCCAGCGGCGGGTGAGGCTGGCCGCGGCGCTGAACGCGCTGCCCGCCCGCGAGCGGCGTTGTCTCCAGCTTCGCGCGGAGGGGCTGCGGTACCGCGAGATCGGCCGCGTGCTCGGGCTGTCGCTCGGCACGGTGGCGAACACCATGGCCCAGGCGCTCGCGCGGCTGCGCCGGGTCGACCAGGAGTCTGCGCCGTAGCACAGGGCGGACTCCGGCAGGGTTCGGTTGGGCGCGGAGCGGAGCCGCAGGCGGCGATTGGGGCTCGCTGGAGGTGGCACCATGGGGGGCACGACGAGACACGTCTCCGACGGCGATCTGCTGCTCCTGGACGAGGACGGGGCGCTGCCCGCCCGCCGGCGCTCGGCGGTGGGCCGGCACGTCGCCGCCTGCCCGCAGTGCGCGGCGCGCCGGGCCGCACTCGGCGCGGCGCTCGCCGAGGCCGTCGCGGGTTGCCGCGAGACGCCGGTCGGGGCGTCGCCGCCGCACGTCGCTCGCGCCCGGCTCCGCGAGGCGATCGAGGCGCCGCCGGCGCGCTGGTCGTTCGCGGGACGGCCGTCGGCGGGCTGGCCGCTCGGTGGCTGGTCGCTTGCGGGGTGGTCGCTCCCCGCCTGGCCCTTGCGGCTGGCCGTCGCGGCCGTCGCCGTCGTGGCCGTCGTGGCCGTCGCGGCGCTGTCGTGGCCGACCGTCGAGGGGCCGGTCGCGCCCGGTGGGCCGGCCGCGGGGGCGGCGAGGCCGGCCGGCGAGGCGGCCCCGGCGTCGGCCGGCCACGAGCGTCCGAGGCAGGACCTCACCCCCGGCAGCGTCCTCCCGGTCGGCGTCGACGAGATTTGCAGCGGCGGCGTCAACGGCGTTCCCGCCGTCGCGGCTCCGGTGCCGCGCCAGGTGTTCGAGGCGTACGGCGTCGACTACCGGCGGGCGGCCGAATACGAGCTCGACTTCCTCATCACCCCCGAGCTGGGGGGCGCGCCGGATCCCCGGAACCTGTGGCCCCAGCCGTATCGGGCCGAGGTCTGGAACGCCTACGTGAAGGACGAGCTCGAGCGCGAGCTCCAGAATCTCGTGTGCCGGGGCACCCTGGATCTCGCCACCGCCCAGCAGGAACTCGCCAACGACTGGATCGCCGCCTACAAGCGCCGGTTCAACACGGACCGCCCCCTGCGCGACTACGGGCGCTTCCCGCTCACGCCGGCCGACGCCGAGGCGACCCGATCCGAGCTCGCCGAGCGGCGTCTCCTGCCTGCGGGCGAGCCGATGGTGTTCGCGGCGACGCGCCCGGCGGCGCCGGATTCCCACGTCGACGCTCGCCGCGGGTCGCTGGTGGGCGGCGGCTGACCGGCGCGTCGGAGTGCGGTCCGGCCTTCGCGGTGACAAAGACCGTCTGAGACCGTCTCGACATGTCGTGGTCCGCCGCCAGGGTACGTGTGGGCATGCCTTGCCCCGACATCCGCCGCATGATTCACCCGCGATTCTCGAGAAGCCGCCGCGCGGCGTCCAGCGCCTCCTCCGGCGAGGTGACCTCTCCGTCGAGCTGCCGCTCGTAGACGGCTTTCAGCATCCGGCCGATCTCCGGGCCCGGCGACAGGCCGAGTTGCAGCAGGTGGCGCCCGAGGAGGAGGGGGGCGGGCGCCTCGTGCTCGACCCCGAGCGCGCGGGCGCGGTCGAGGAACCAGTCCAGCGTCGCGGCGCAGTCGAAGTCGCCGGTGCGACCCCGGCAGTCGGCCGCCGACAGGCGGGCCAACATCTCCAGGTCGACCTTTCTGGCGAGACGGCGGAAGGCGCCGTCGCCCACGGGGTGGGCGCCGCGATGCCACATGCCCGGTTTCAGGTGGTGGGCGACGAGGCCGAACACCTGTTGGCGGACGTCGTAGCCGGCGAGGGTGTGGACGTCGAGGCGGTCGAGGAGGGCGCGGGTGGGCGGCAAACCGGCCTCTTCGTGGCCGCGCGAGCGGATGCGCCCGTCGACGAACTCGGTGGTGGCGGGCTTGCCGAGGTCGTGGCAGACGGCGGCGAGCATGAGGGTGACCTGCTGGGGGTGATCGAGGTCGTCGATGCAGGCGCGGGCCTCGTCGACGACCATCAGGGTGTGCACCCAGACGTCTCCCTCGGGGTGCCACTCGGGCTCCTGCTCGCAGCCGACCAGGGCCTGAAGCTCGGGGAAGAGACGCTCGATGACTCCCAGGTCGCGGGCCAGCTCGAAGCCGAGGGATGGGCGCCGGGCCTGCAGCAGCAGTTTCTCCAGCTCGCCCCGAACGCGTTCGGCGGGGAGGTCGTCGAGGGCGGTGCCGCGGCAGATGCGCGCAGTGGCGTCGTCGGGGGTGAGCTCGAAGCGGGCCGCGAGCTGCATGCCGCGCAGGACCCGCAGGCTGTCGTCGCCGAAGGTGACGGGGTCCACGACGCGCAGCCGGTGGCGCTCGAGGTCGTCGCGGCCCCCGAAGGGGTCGATGTACTCGTCGCGCCGGGGGTCCCAGGCGATGGCGTTGACGGTGAAGTCGCGGCGCCGCGCCGCCTCGTCCACCGGCATCCACGGGTCGCCGGTGACGACGAAGCCGCGGTGGCCGCGGCCCTGCTTCGACTCGGTGCGGGGCAGGGAGACGTCGACCCCCCCCACCTTGTAGACGGTGAAGCTCTGTCCGACGGTGTTGACGGGGCCGATCTCGCCGAGCAGCGCGTGGAGCCGGTCGGCCTCGATGCCGTAGACCTCGATATCGATGTCCTTCGACGCCCGGCCGAGCAGGCGGTCGCGCACCCAGCCGCCGACGTAGAGGGCGCGGCCGCCGGCCCGCTGCACCCGCTCGGCGACGGCCTCCGCGAGTTGCGCGTCGTTCATGGCGCGAGGTTCTCGATCTCGACCGGCTCGATCGGGCCGGCCGGGCTGAAGCCGAAGATGCGGCCGTAGAAGTACAGCTCCGCCTCGGCGGCGCGCCTGATGTTCGCGGCCTGCCGAAACCCGTGCTGCTCGCCCTCGAACATCAGGCAGGCGACGGGCAGCCCCTTCCTGCGCAGGGCGTCGGCCATGCGCTCGGTCTGGTCGGGAGGCACGACGGCGTCCTCGAGGCCCTGCAGGAAGATCACCGGGCAGGCGAGGCGGTCGACGGCGTGGATGGGCGAGCGTTCCTCGTACAGATCGGCGCGTTCGGGCCAGGGGCCGATCAGGGCGTCGAGATAGCGCGACTCGAACTTGTGCGTGTCGCGGGCGAGGGCGGCTGCATCGGAGACGCCGTAGTACGAGGCGCCCGCCGTGAACACGTTGCCGAACGCGAGCGCGCACAGCGTGGTGTAGCCGCCGGCCGAGCCGCCGCGGATCGCGAGCCGGGCGGGGTCGACGTCGCCCCGCGTGACGAGGTGCCGCGCCGCCGCCTCGCAGTCCTCGCGGTCGACGATGCCCCAGCCGCCGCGCAGGAGGCGGCGATAGGCGGCGCCGTAGCCGGTCGAGCCGCCGTAGTCCACGTCGACGACCGCGAACCCGCGCGTCGTCCAGTACTGGACGGCCAGCTTGAAACCGGGGTCGGTGCTGCCGGTGGGTCCTCCGTGGATGAACGTGAGCAGCGGCGGCCGTTCGCCCTCGGGGGCGCGGAACGCGGGATTGCGCGGCGGATAGTAGTAGGCGTGAGCGGTTCGGTTCTCCGCGCTCGGGTACGCGATGGGCTCGGCGCGCGACACGTACGACGGATCGAGCTGCTGCTCCGAGCCCCGGCGCAGCGTCTCGACCTCGCCGGTGTCGGGGTCGATGGCGACGAGGGCCGAACCGGCCTCGGCGCTCGCGGCCGCGCAGACC
The DNA here is from genome assembly GCA_965199675.1 of Vicinamibacterales bacterium. Classification (GTDB taxonomy): domain Bacteria; phylum Acidobacteriota; class Vicinamibacteria; order Vicinamibacterales; family UBA8438; genus JAJEEA01. The sequence goes on from CBDATI010000028.1 coordinate 24,294, forward strand.
AGCCGGCCCCGCGACGCGGCGGCGAAGAAGCCGAACGTCGTGAAGGGCGTGGCGATCTCGCGCAGCCGCCGCGCCGCCACGTCGATGACCCCGAGCCGGGTCCCGTCTGCGTTTCCGTAGTGCGCGACGATGCGGTCCGCGTCGAGCACCGCGTAGCGGCGCATGCCGAACAGCCACGGGGGCAGGCCGAACTCGGCCTCCATCGGCAGTACCGACGCGAGCCGCTCCCCCTCCCAGCGGTAGAGGTTCCACCAGCCCGAGACGTCCGATACGCAGTACAGGGCGCCGTCGGGACCCCACGCCGGTTGGAGCACCGAAATCCCGCCGGCGGCGGCCCCGGCGCCGCTGGCGCTCCCGCTCCCGCTCGTCGGGGAAGGCACGCCCCCCGCGATCCGGCGCGGCGATGTCAGGGCGCCGTCTGCCCCCACGTCCGCGACCCACAGCTCCGTCGCGTCCCACGGCATGTCCGGATGGTTCCAGCACACCCACGCGAGTCGTTTTCCGTCGGGGCTGAGGCGCGGCGAGGCGTAGAAGTCGAAGCCCCGATGCACCGTCGCCGACTCGCGCCCGCGGGTGGAGACCGACACGAGGAGGTTCTCGGCCTCCCGACCCGCGCGGCGATGGTCCTCGGCGACGCAGATCAATCGGCCCCGGGCGTGGTCCACCGTCGCGTCGGCGTAGCGGACGCCGGTCTCCGGCGTGATCGCGGCCGGCGCCTCGGAGCCGTCGACCGGCCGGCGGTACAGCCGCTGGTCGGAGAAGTTCGAGTAGTACGCGATGCCGCTCGAGACCGCCAGCGCCCCGCCCCCATACTCGTGAACCCGGGTCCGGGCGTTGTCGGTGGGCGTGGTCACCTCCGATGTCTCGCCGTTCGCGGTCAGCCGCATCACCGCGCAGCGCCCCGCTTCGTCCGGACGCGACTCGATCCAGTACACGTCGCCCCCGTCGACGGCGATTGCCTCGAACCGCAACGCCCCCTTGGTCAGCATCTCGGTGGTGACAGGAGACTCCCACGCGCCGTACGGCGCGACGGTTGGTTCAGTGTTCACGGGTCTCTCCCGACGTCGCGGATCGCGGCGTGCCCGGCCGGCTCGTTCCCCAGCCGAACCCGCCGGGGTAGCGCGTTTTCAGAGCGACTGTGCGAGCCGGAACCCATAATCGGTGTAGCGCAGCGACGGGTCGAGGCTGCTGCGGGCGGCGGTCCGGTTCAGGGTCAGCGCGTGACGCCATGCGCCGCCCCGGGACGCTCGTCGCCGGCCCTCCCCGGGGCCCACCGGGTTGACGGCGGGCGCACGCGCGTAGAAGTCGCGATCGTGCCAGTTCGAGCACCACTCGTGGATGTTGGCGGCGATGCCGTAGAGCCCGAATCCATTGGGCGTGCCCAGGGTGACCGGCCAAGGGCCGTCGAGGGGGCCGCGGCCGCGGTTGGGCACCCAGTCGGGAATCTCGTCGCCCCAGGGATACCGCTGGCCTTCGGGGCCGCCGCGGGCCGCCCGTTCCCATTCAGCTTCGGTCGGCAGCCGCACCCCGGCGCCGCCACGCGAGCGCCAGGCGCAGTACGCTCGCGCGTCGTGCCAGTTCACGCCGACCACGGGCAGATCGTCGGCTCGAAAGGCGGGATTGTCCCACTCTCGCGGCGGCTCGTGGCCGGCCGCGTCGAGGAACCCCGAGTACGCGGCTCGCGTCACGGGATGGACGGCCATCCTGAACCCGTCCACCCACACGCGGTGGACGGGGCGCTCCGAGGGCTGGCCCTCGTCGCTCCCCATCAGGAACCAGCCCGGCGGGATGGTGACGAACTCGGACATGGAGGCGGCCGGCGGCCGGCGGGTGCGTCGCGCCCTACATCAGCGGGACGACGACGTCGAGCATCTCGCCGTCGCGGGAGACGGTCACCACGACCTCGTCACCCGGTCGGTACCGGTCGAGCACGAGGCGCAGCTCGCGGGCCGACGGCACCGGCTCGCCGTCGATGCGGACGATGATGTCGCCGAGCTGGTTGGCGTTCGGCTCGGTGCCGCGCAGCCCGGCCCGGGCTGCGCCCGAGCCCGGGTTGACCTCGGCGACGACGATGCCGTTCACCCCCAGCCGCGCCGTGACGAACCGATTCAACTGCGGGTCCCACGAGATGCCGAGTCGGGCCGGGGTGTACTCGCCGCGGGCGATCAACTGCGGTACGACCCGCATGACGGTGTTGACGGGGATGGCGAAACCGATGCCGGCCGAGGTGCCGGACGGGCTCGCGATCTGACTGTTGATGCCGATCACCCGTCCGCGACTGTCGAGCAGGGGACCGCCGGAGTTGCCCCGGTTGATGGCCGCGTCGACCTGGATGACGTTCTCGATGATGTCGCCGGTCAGACCCTCGATCTGACGGCTCAGGGCCGAGATGATCCCGGTGGTCAGGGTCGCGCTGTAGCCGAACGGGTTTCCGATGGCGTACGCGCTCTGCCCGACGCGGACCCGGTCGCTGTCGCCCGGCTGGACCGGACGCAGCGCGTCGGCCGGGGCGTCGATGCGCAGCACCGCCAGGTCGTGCCGGGCCGAGCCTCCGACGACCTGGGCCACGTAGCTGGTCTGGTCGTGCATGACCACCCGGATCACCGACGGCCTGCCCTGCCGCCTGTCCTGCACGACGTGGAAGTTGGTGACGATGTGCCCGTCGCGGTCCCAGACGAAGCCGGTTCCCGTGCCCAGGGGCATCTCGGCGACGCGGCCGAAGAAGTCCTGACGGCGCGTGATGGCGGTGATGTACACGACCGACGGGCTGGTGTTCTCGAAGAGATCGACGATGGCCCGCTCGTCCGGCCGGAGGTCGGTGTAGGGCTCGGGGGCCGGACCGCGCTGCGCCACGAGCACCGGCCGGGCTTCGCCGGGCTCGGTGGCCGCGTTGGCGGGGACCAGCTCGAACGTGCAGCCGCCCGCCGCGGCTGCGAGCAGGGCGGTCGCCGCGAGGCTTCGGGTCGCCAGGTGGAGACGGCGCCGATTGAACCTGTGTGACATGACGACGTCCTGCGAATCCGGAATCCGTTGCCGGACCCGGCCCTCGCTCTCGTCGTACCCTGGGAGGTGGTCGGGCCGAGCCGAGCGCCGGAGGTGGCCGGGCCAAGTCCTGGCCCACCAATCGTCGCCTTCGGTTCGCCTGGCGCCCAACCAGCGTGGGCCCGGAGTCGGCGCCGTTCTGCGGCGCAGACCGTCGCCGCCGGCTTCGATCCGCGCGGCCCGCCGGGAGTCGGCGCCTCCCTACGCGGACTTCTGGGCGATCGTCGGCTCGACGTGCCGGTCGAGCAGTTCGGCCAACCGGTCCTTGCTGGTCACCCCGACTGTCTCTTCCACCACCTCGCCGCCCTTGAACAGCAGCAGGGCGGGAATCGAGCGGACGTTGTAGTTCATGGGGGTCTTCTGGTTGTGGTCGATGTTCAGCTTGCCCACGACGACGCGGCCGTTGTACTCGTCGGCGAGCGCGTCGACGGTAGGGGCGATCATGCGGCACGGGCCGCACCACTCCGCCCAGAAGTCCACCAGCACCGGTTTGTCCGACTGCAGCACCGCCTGCTGGAAATCACCGTCGGTGAGGGTCTTCGTGTGTTCCGAGGCCATCGTTGATGTCTTCCTTCGTTTTTCTCCGGCTGGTGGACGGTCCATCTTGGCCGGCCGGATCGGGTCCGGGATACGACCTCCCAGTATACTCCGTTGGATGTTGTCGCGTGCCCCCGCGTCCCGCGCTCTCTGCGGGAGCCGGGAGCGCCTGGGTTGCGCCTCGGGGTGCAGCCCACAGCGCCCGCGCGGTCGGAGCCGGCGACTCCTCCGAGACGTGGGAAACCGCCCCGGGCGACTCGCTCGCGGACTCAGCCGTTCTGCCCCGACTCTTCCGCGGATTCGTCGGCTTCCTCGAAGCTGGCGAGCCCTTCCACCTGCCACTCGGCCAGGGGCTGGGGGCCTGCGACGATGCCCTCGAGATCCGGATCGCCGTCGGTGCTGGGTTGCGTCGCCGCCTGCGCGCGGCGTTCCTTCGCTTCCTGCCGACGCGCGTCCTTCAGCTTGCGCTGTTCCTGTCGTGCGCGTTCACGTTGCCGCTTCTGCTGTGTCGGTCGTCCACGAGTTGCCAATCGTCACCTCCTTGGAAGGGGTGCGGATCGGCCTGAGCAGACGACAGGTCTGTCGAGAGTGACGCGCTGAGGGTAGAGCGGTTGGAGACCTGCCGGCCCAACGGATGGGGGTGCCCACCACGAGCCGATCTTTGTATCGAGTCTGTTCCCAGAGTTTATCAGCGCCGGGGCCGAAAGGCAAAGCCCGCTCGGTTCCGCTCTGTCCCCCCGACGGCCCGGGGCGGGCTATAATCCCGCCCGGCGTCTCGACTCAGTGTCCCGGCGGACATCGGACAGCCACCCGCCAGTCATGGACGGACTCCGCGACAGTCTCCTGGCCCTGGGAATCCCCGGCCTCTTTCTCATCGCCTTCCTCGACTCGGCCGGCGTTCCCCTCCCCGGCGGCGTCGACGTGGTGGTGCTGCTGCTCGCCTGGCGGCAGCCCTCGCTGTTCGTCTGGATCGCGCTGGCCGCGTCGGTGGGATCGACGCTGGGGTGCCTGGTGCTCTATCGCATCGGACGCACCGGCGGCGAGCGCGCGGTCCGCCGCCTCGACCCCGGAAAGCGTCGGTGGGTCACAGCCAAGGTGCGCGAGAACGACATCGTCGCCATGCTCGTGGCGGTCCTCGCGCCGCCGCCGTTCCCGGCGAAGGTGTTCATGCTCGTTGCCGGCATCGTCGGCGTGTCGTGGACGCGCTTCGCCGGCGCCGTCTTCGTCGGCCGCATGATCAGGTTCACCGGCGAGGCGTACCTCGCCGTTCGCCTCGGCGACCGCGCGGTCGAGGCCCTGCAGCAGCACTATCCCACCATCGGTGCGGTGCTGGCCGCGGCCGTGTTCGTGTTCCTCGCAGTGAAGTGGATGCGGAAGCGCCGGCGGCTGCAGGTCGCAGGCTGAACCGGCGCTTGCGCGGGTGGGCGGACGCGTCTATGGTTGGCGGTGCGGCGGGTCGCGTGCAAGCCCGGTGCGTCGTTCACCGCTGTCGGGCGCGCCGCCGTCGGGCGCCGTTCGTGCCCGGCCTTGCGGCAAGGCAAGGCCGGGGCGAGAGGGTGCGGGACCCCGCATCGGCAGGCGCGGGACAAATGACATGAGCCAATCGAACTACGCCGGACTCCTCGGGCTCGCTCTCGCGGCGGCCGTCGGCGCAGCCTGCGGCGGCGGGGCGCCCACCGTCGAGGTGCTGCGCGCCCCCGAGGGAGCCAGCCTGCCCCAGGCGGCGGTCGATCCCGAAGGGCGTCTGCACCTCATCTACTACACCGGATCGATGAGCAGCGGCGACCTGTGGCACGTCACCCGGGCCGCGGGGGCGGCGGACTGGTCGGCGCGGCGGCGGGTGAACAGCCGGCCGCACTCGGTCACGGGGCTCGGGCCCGTCGACGGCGGGCAGCTCGCGGTCGGGCCCGACGGCCGCCTCCACGTGACGTGGTTCCACCGCGACCCCACGTGGTTCCATTACAGCCGCACCGATGAGCAGGGAGCGTTCGAACCCCAGCGGACGCTGTCAGCCCACGAGGAGGGCGGTGTGGAGGCCGGCTCGACGGTCGCGGTGGACGGCGGCAACGTCTACGTCTTCTGGCATGCCGGTCCGGTCCACGACGCCGACCGCCGCGTCTACCTCGCGGCGTCTCGCGACAACGGGAAGCACTTCGACCGGCCGCGTCCCGTGGGTCCCGCCGCCGAGGGGGCGTGCGGATGCTGCGGGCTGCGGGCGGCGGCCGACGGGGCGGGCGCGGTCCACGTGTCGTACCGCGGCGCCGGCGACAACGTGCGCCGCGGCATGCGGCTGCTCACGAGCACCGACGGCGGCCGCACCTTCGACGACCGGTTGGTCCAGCCCTGGGACATCGGCGCGTGTCCGGTCGCCACCACCACCCTGGCCAGCGGACCGGACGGCGCCCTGGTGGCGTGGGAGACCGAGGGGCAGGTCTATGCCGCGAACACCGGGCAGCTCGACGAGCCGTGGTCCCCGCCGGGCGAGGCGCAGTTCCGGCGCAAGAACGCGACGGTGGCCGTCAACCATCGCGGTGATGTCCTGCTCGCGTGGGGGGACGGCCCCGGCTGGCAGTCGGGGGGGAACCTGCACTGGCAGGCGTTCGATGCGCGCGGCCGGCCCCTCGGTGAGACCGGCCGCGCCCAGGCGCCGATTCCGGCCCGCAGCGTGCCCACGGTGGTCGCGCGGGCCGACGGCTCGTTCGTGATCGTCTACTGACGTCCGCATCGGCGGTCCGCCGTCGAACCGGCGTGCCGCCGGCGCCGTTCCCGATGCGCGAGAAGGACGTCCGCCCCGCACGGATCCGGCCGGCGCCGTCCAGGTGAGTGAGGCGTACCGTCCGTCGTGCGGGCCGGGTTCCAGGACACATGGACGACACGGCCATCGGCGATCGGAACGAGCGGGCGCGCCGTCCATTACGTTGCGGGCCGGGTTCCGGCATGGGAGGAGCAGCACGGTGAATCACAGGTTGAATCGGTGGCGGTCGTTCCTGTTCGGACTCGCCGCGGCGGTGGCCCTCGTCGTCGGCTATCAGTCCCTTCATGTCGCGCCGGCGGCCGCGGTCAGGGCCGAGCGCGATCTCGCGGTCGCCGACCCTGCGTCGGTCGGGGTCTCCGCCGAGCGCCTCGAACGGCTCGACGCGGGCATGCAGGCGATGGTCGACGACGGAAAGCTCGCGGGCATCGTCACCATGCTGGCGCGGCACGGCAAGGTCGTGTTCACCGACACGGTGGGGAGGCTCGACGTCGGCAGCGACGACCCGGTCGAGCTCGACTCCATCTTCCGCATCTTCTCGATGACCAAGCCGGTCGTCGGCGCCGCCCTCATGATGCTGCACGAAGAGGGCCGGTGGCAGCTCGACGACCCGGTGTCGCGGTTCATCCCCGCGTTCGCCGATCTGCAGGTCTATACGGGCGTCGACGGCGACGGCGTCATGCAGGTCGAGCCCATCGAGCGCGGGCGGCGCATCACCATGCGCGATCTCATGCGGCACACGGCGGGGCTGGGCTATGTCCTCAACCCGCGCCACCCCGTGAACCGGGCCATCATCGACGGCCGCGTCCTCGATACCGGGGCCCCGCTCGAGACGATGATCGACAAGCTGGTGCGCATTCCCCTGCTGTCGCAGCCGGGTGCCGAGTGGGCGTACAGCATCTCGGTCGACGTGCAGGGGTACCTGGTCGAGGTGATCTCCGGCCAGCCGTTGGACGAGTTCCTCCAGGAGCGCATCTTCGGGCCGCTGGGCATGGTCGACACCGCGTTTCACGTGCCCCCCGGCAAGATGCACCGGCTGGCTGCGCGCCACACGCCGGGTCCCGACGGCAAGCTGATGGCTCCGCCGGGCGGGGCGCAGGCGCCGAATGCACCGCTCGCGGGGCCGTCCGGGGGCGGCGGACTGTACGGGACGGCGCCCGACTACCTGCGCTTCGCCCAGATGCTGCTGAACGGCGGCGAGCTCGGCGGCGTGCGGCTGCTCGCCCCCCGCTCGGTAGAGCTGATGGCCGCCAACCACCTCACCGACGCTCAGCAGGCGACCTATCGGCGGCCGGGGCAGGGATGGGGGCTCAACTTCTCGGTGGTGACCGACGGCCCCATGTCGGGCGAGTCGTGGTCCACCGGCTCGTACTACTGGATCGGCATCGCGGGGACGTGGTTCTGGGTCGATCCGGCCGAGGACCTGACGTTCGTGGGGATGATCCAGAACAACGGCGGGGCCATCAACGAAGTGCAGCGGCTGTCGCGCAGCCTCGTGTACCAGGCGGTGGTCGGCGACTGACTCCGCGCTGTACGCCCGGCCCCGGCGGGGACCGCGCGTCGATGCGTCCCGCGGGCCGGCGGTCGTCGTTCGGCTGAGTGCCGCGCGGGCCCCGCGGCCGGCAGTGCATCAGTTGGAGCCATCGCAGAGTTGCGGCCGGCTCGGCCGGCTGATGATCGACGGTATCGACGGCTGAGACCAGCCTCACGCGGGCGGCTCTGGCGCGGTTCGGGTTCTTGCGAAAGACCCCGACCCCGCCCTCGTCCGGCCCATCGCACGGAGGCGGAAGCAGCACACCCCAGGCCGCAAAGACGAGCACCGAAAGGACTCGATGGTTGTCCGAGCAGTCTGGGTCATCGATGTGAGCGAGGTTGTCACATCGATGGGAACAGGTTGTCAACGGTAAGGGAGGGCGACTCGCGGGGGGCCGGCGCTGGACCCCCGGGGCCGGCCGTGATACAACCGTCAGGCAACGTCACATGAACCCCGCGCCGGCCCGGCGCCAGGGGGCAAGGAGCAAGCCATGCATGCGAAGTCGTACCGGCGGTGGCTCGGCATCGGGGTGCTCGTCGCCCTCGCAGCCGCGCCCGGACTGGCCGCGGCCAACGAGGCCGACTACCAGCCCACGTTCGCCAAGGACGTCGCGCCGATTCTCCAGCAGAAGTGCCAGGAGTGCCATCAGCCGAACTCCATCGCGCCGATGTCGCTGCTGACCTACGGCGAGGTGCGGCCGTGGGCGCGGGCGATCCGCGACCGCGTGGTCTCGCTCGAGATGCCGCCGTGGCACATCGACCGGACCGTCGGCATCCAGTCGTTCAAGAACGACCGGTCGCTGAACCAGGCGCAGATCGACACCATCGTGCAGTGGGTGGACGGCGGCGCTCCCCTGGGCGACCGCGCCGACCTTCCGCCCCCCGTCGAGTGGCCCGACCCCGCCGCGTGGCGCCTGTCGGACCGCTTCGGCGAGCCCGACCTCGTCGTCCCCTCGGCCCCCTACACCGTGCCCGCCGACGGCCAGGACAAGTGGTGGCGGCCGCTGGCCGAGACCGGCCTGACCGAAGAGCGCTGGGTGCAGGCCATCGAGATCAAGCCGTCGTTCCCCGGCGGCCGCAAGGTCGTGCACCATGCCATCGCGCGGCTCCTCCAGGAAGAGGAGGGGGTGACGGGCCTGGCCAACAGCGTGAACTTCGACGACGACATCGGCCCCGGCACGTTCATGGAGTGGGCCGTCGGCAAGGAAGGCGAGATCTTCCCCGACGATGCCGGCAAGCTGATGCTGCCGGGAGCCCAGATCCAGTGGGACATCCACTACCACGCCATCGGCGAAGAGATCGCCGACGATGTCGTCGAGCTGGGCGTCTACTTCTACGACAAGGGCTACACGCCGAAGTACCGGACCATCCTGCACGGCATGCGCGGGCACCAGGGCGGCATCGACATTGCCCCCGGCCAGATCGGCATGAGCCAGGGCTTCACGATGCTCAAGGGTCCCGCCCGCCTCGAGAACTACCAGCCGCACATGCACATGCGGGGCAAGGCGATGTCGATGGAGGCGGTGCTGCCCGACGGCTCGCGCCGGATGCTCAGCAACGTCGACAACTTCCGGTGGAACTGGCACATCAACTACGTCTACGACGAGGACGTGGCGCCGCTGCTGCCCGGGGGCACGATGATCGTGGTCACCGCGTGGCATGACAACTCCACCGGCAACCGCGAGAACCCGGACCCGCGCCAGTGGGTCGGCAACGGCTCGCGCACCGTCGACGAGATGGCCCACGCCTGGGTCGACGTCACCTACCTCGAGCAGGACGAGTACGAGCAGATGCTCGCCGAGCGCGAGGAGCTGGCGAACGACTGACCAGGCGGGATCTCCGCCGCAGAAGCGGCGCCGTGTCTCGCTCGCGGAGTCCACCGATCGGTGGACCCCGCGAGCGGCGGTCGTCTCCGTCGAGCGGCGGCCGACCCCCGAGCGGCGCCACCGGCGACCTGTTCGACGCCGCCTTCGAGCGGCGCTTCGTCGAGGATGACGAGGATGGTGTCGACCTTGCCGACCACATAGGCGAGAAAGGCGAGGTCGTCGTCGGTCCCGCTGCTCAAGGCGCTCGGCATGCCCTCGACCCCGAGATTCGCCTGCCCTGAAGTGCGGCGCAGATGGCGCCAGCGGGACGGGCGGCCGCCGGCGTCACACGCCGGGGCGCGACGCCGCCGGACGACGTGAGCCCTCTCGTTGGCCGGCGAACCGGGCGCCCGCCGGCGTTACCCGCCGGGCGGGGCACGACGGGCGCCAAGCGTCACCCGCCGGCCGGCGCGTTCCCCGGATGGCGAGGCGGCGCGTCGTCCAGGCCTAGTTGGCGGCGGCTCACACCCGCGTCGTGTGGGTCTGGTGCAATCCCGCCGCGTTGACATGAGCGCGCACATCGGCCTGCAACGCCTGGAGCCCGCCGGCCAGCCGTTCGAGACGAAGCGCGATCCACAGCACGCCGACGGCTGAGACCAGCGACGTGACATCGGTGACGGATACGTCCACGGGAGTCCTTTCTTCGGCCTCTGAGGGCGACCGGGGGGCAGCCGCAAATCCGGTCACGACGGCGACGCCGGCCAGCCCCAATGAAGGTCGGTTCGAGGCGGCCCGTCCACGCGCCCGCACCCGCACCCCACCCTTCCGAATTATCACGGCTCCGCCCGCAGAATCGCAACGGCTGGCCGACGGGGAGGACGTTCCATGACCTGGCGCGATCACATCGCCGTCGATCCGCACATCTGGCACGGCAAGGCGTGCGTTCGCGGGACACGGGTCCTCGTCACCGTCATCCTCGACAACCTCGCCGCGGGTGAGTCGGCGGCCGCAGTCGCGGAGGCGTATCACGCGCACGCTCGACGAGTTGACCCGAGCGCACCGTGGACGGCCAGCTCTGGATTGTGGACGAGCGGCGGGTTCGCGTGCGTGGGCCGGAAGCGTCATCTGTAGCCTTCCCGCGGGCGAGGAGGCGATCGATGACCGTACCAGGGCAGCGGCCGATGATTCAGGTCGATGGGGCGCTGCGGTCGAGCGCGGCGAGGAAGAGGCCGATCACGCGGTCGTTGATGTGCAACGGGTTCGACACCTGCATCCGGCGCGCGATAGCGGCGGCGCGCTGACGGGTCAGCACGCCGCCCGCGACCAGATCGACCATCAGTCCGAGACCATATCGTGTCTCCACGCCGTGCCGTTCGCAGAGGCGCCGAAGCGCGCGATCGTTCGTGACGCAGGTCCACCCCTCTGCGCCGCAGACGACCAGACAGAGGCGGTCGTTGAATGAGACGCTTGACTCTATCGCGGCTGCCTGCAGCATGCGCTCGGTCTCGACGTCGACGACCGCGATACCGAGTTCGGCACACGCCGCAGCAGTGACACCGCGCACCTCATCGAGCACCGACGGAATGATGACCACCTTCCCAACGTGCCGGCCCACGAGTTCCAACACCGACAACTCCGACTCCCGATAGTCGATGAGCACGTCGGCGTCAGCCAACAGAACGGTGCGGACGGCCGGCATCCCGCGTCAGCCCGTCCAGGTTCGCGCCAGGGTCCGCATCTCGTCGCGCGTGACGCGCAGGATCTCCGCAGCGCGGCCTAGCGAGATCCGTTCCGCCTCGACCGCCTGTCGAACGAGCCGTGACAGGCGATCCTCCACGAAGTCGTGACGCGAAAGCCCTGCCGGTTCCCCGGCGCGATTCCAGTTCCACGCGAACTCGCTCGTCTGCAGCGGCTCGGGTTCGTCCGCCTTCTGCAGGGTCCGGCCGAAGCGGGTGCGGTGCTGGCTCTGGAACAGCGGCCACACGTCGGCCGTCTCACGCCGCGTCGCGACGAGGCGGTAAAGCACGGTCTGGTAGCTGACCCGGAAGATGCGCTTGATCTTGAGAACACGCACCAGCAGCGGGTGTCCACTCGTTCCGTTCCAGGCCGCCAGGAACGCCGCCTCCGGCATCAGGAACTCGCTGGCGAAGATGTCTGCTTCGCGTTCGGTCTGCTTCGGAAGCTCGGTGGCTTCGCGCCGGTATTCCGCCGGGTGCAGCAGCAGGTGCCCGAGCTCATGGGCTGCGGTGAAGATCCAGCGCTCCACCGAGATCCGCTCCCATGTGTTCACCACGACCGCCGGACCGCCGTCCACCTCCCCGACGCTCAGTCCGAAGAACGAGTCGCGCCGCGTGTCGAGCAGCAGCACCTTGACCCCGTTCTCCTCCAGCAGCCCGCAGATGTCTCGAACCGGCTGATCGCCACGCATATCGACGGACCGGCGCGCCGCTCGCGCCGTCGCCGCTGGATCCCGCGGCCGATGCGCCGCCACCTCCCGGAACCGGAAGGGCGCACGCGCGTCGAGCGCCTCCTCCAGCCCGGCGTAGGCCTCCAGCCACCTGGACACCTCGGCCAGAATCTGCTCGCGCGCATGCACCCGTGCCCGCGCCCGGAACCGCACGCTCTCCAGCGGTCGGACTGGCGTGACGAGTTCCCCGACCGGCACTGCCAGTGCGGTCGCCAAACCGGCAAGCGTACGCGCCCGCGGCACAACCACCGCACGTTCGATCTTCCCTACCGCCACCCGGGACAGCCCCGCTCTGGCCCCGAGAGCCGCCTGCGTCAGCCCGCGGTCCGCCCGCAACCGCGCAACGTTCGCCGCGATGATCGCGCCCTCCGCCATGCGTTCTCCTTCCCCCTTGACGCGGGTCGTCTGAGTAGCATTTATACGGACATTGCAACAAGGATACCTCGAAGAACAACTCAAGCACGATCCTCCCTGCCCGGTGGCGGAACGCCCGACAAGTGTCGATTCCTGACCGGCGGCGACACCGAGGTCGCCATCTGGGAGCGGCTCTGGAAGCGCCACCAGCGTCGCACGGACGCGCCGCGCTCTCGCAGGCTCTGAGACGACCGATCGGCGCGTTACCGACAAGCTCGAGGGTCAGGCACCGGGAGTTGATATATCGCCTTACCTGCGGCAAACTTCCGTAAGGCACTCGGAGTCCTGACCCATGCTCATCAAGATCACGTCGAAGCGTCAGGTGACCTTCCCCAAGCGCGTGCTGGATGCGATGGGCGTGCGACCCGGCGACCGGCTCTCGCTCGAAGAGGGCGCTGACGGTTTCCTGCTCCGTCCCCAGCGCATCGATCTCGCCAAGTTGGCGCCGGTGCGGGACAAGATCCAGCGGGGCCGCGGCACGTTCGACCTCCAGTCCTTCCGGAACGAGCCCCATGACCCAGCACTTCGGGATTGACACGTCCATCCTGATGCGGCTGGTCACCGGTGACCCGGAAGCCGACTTCGAGCGGTGTGTCGGCGCGTTGTGCGCCCTGGTCGAAGACGGGGTCGAGATCGCCGCTTCGAACCAGGTCATCGGCGAAGCGTACGTCGCCATGCAGCACCACTACGGGATCTCCAAGGCGGACGCCAGGGCCGGGCTGCGCGATGTGCTGCGGAGCGGGCTGGTCGAGGCCCTGAACGGCCGCGCCGTGCTCGCCATCCTCGACGCGGCGGGAGGCGCGGGTCTGCTCGACCGCCTGATCGCCGACGACTACGCCCGCGCCGATCTGGCGGTGCTGACCCTGGACCGGAAGATGGCCTCCCTGCCCAATGTTCGGCGCCTGTGATGAACCCCATCGCGTACACCGAGCAGGTCGTCGGCGGCTTCCTGCGCTGCCAGCTCACCGCGTATCCATTCGCCGACCCCGGCCTCTACGCCCAGATGCGGCGGCTGCTGTCGTTCGACGAGACGCGGCAGACGCCGCTGCTGAAGGGGCCGTACCTGACGCTGTCGCGACTGTTCCGCGAGGCGCGCCGGTGGCCGCGCTGGTGCGCGAGGGCGTGCTGCATCCGCACCTGGCGCGACTGGCGCAGCCTGCAGCGGGACGGCGGGCGCGGAGACGGCCTGTCTCATCAGCCGGCTGCGGAGCTTCTGCGGGCGCTCGCCCTCCGAGACGGTGTGCGTCGCCACGTCGGTCAACGCGGCCGAGGCGCGTCTGCGGACGCTGCTCGCGCGGGCCGGGTTCCCGGAACCGGCGTGGCAGCGGGGCATCGATCTGGGCCGACCGCTGGGTACGACACGCCCCGATTGCTACTTCGCGACCGATGACCCGCACGACCTCGGCGTGTGCATCTACCTCGACGGTCTCAGCCGGCACATCCACGGCAACGCGGCCACGTTCGCGCGCGATCGCCAGATCCGCGAGCAGCTCCGCGCCGCGGGTTACGCCGTCTTCGAGATCGCCGCGACCCAGTTGTCCGACCGCGGCGCGGTCACCGCGCACTTCTACCGCTGGGCGCAGGTCATCCTGGGGCGGGACCGCGCCCGGGCCCTGAGGGACGACGCGGGCTGGTTCGAGGAACGAACCGCGAACCCGCTGAAGGCAACTGTCCGTCGGGTGACCGGCACAGCACCAGTTTCGGACGAGGATGGCTGAGCCAGATTCATGGCAGACCCGGAAGCGCGGTGGGATCCAATGGTACGGTCCGCATCTCCATCGATTCGGCGGGCGGGTGATGCTTCCGCGGCGTGTGGCTTGGCATCGGACGAACAGCACCGTCAGGTGGAGCGGCGCCAACGTCGGCGGGCGGGGCGGCGCCGCTGGCACGGTCGATGCATGGGATGGATGGGACGGAGGAACGATCGATGAGCACAGGCCATCCCAGGCCGGCGTCGGCTCGCCGGCACGCTCGGCTCGTACGCACCACCCTGCGGATTGACGACGACGTGTTGGAAGCAGCGCAGTGCATCGCTCACGAGGAGCAGGCGGGGGTGGGCGAGGTTCTGTCCATGCTCGCCCGCCGCGGCCTCGAACCTCGCCCGGACGAACCGGCGTGGGTCCGCTTGCCGCGGCCGCGGATGCTTCGGGCGACAGCGGGGTTACGGGGAGGACGACGCCGCTTCGGCGTGGCGTAGCCGTCCCGTGCGCCGCGTCCCGCGAGTCCGGCGGCGCGTCAGTCGGCGCCCACAGCGCCCCCGGGTCATCCACGATGGCGATTCCGCGTCACGCCGACCGGCGCGGCCGGGTGTCTGGGCGGACCCCGCGTTCGAATCGAGCGGGGGACGTTCACCGCCGGCGGCCGGGGCGCCGCGGAACTCCCGTGCACCGGGCAACTCGGGTTGCACTTGCGGGCGGTGGGCGCTTCGTGAGGCGCGTTCACCGTCCGTCCTCGGCGCGCTGCTCCGTCGGGTCCATCCCGCGGCCTCATTGAAGGAAGGTGCGGGGCAACTGGGGTTTGCATCGGGGCGAGACCGGGGGGAGGGCGTCCGCGGGTCGTAGTCGTACCCCGGCGCAAGACATGTGCGGCGCTGCTCTCTCGGGCGCCCCGGCGTCCGGCCGCCCGCGGTGGGTGTGGCAATCCGGCGGAACCCGGGTTGCGCCGAGGCGGGAAGCGTCGGTCCACGGTGTCGCGCCCCGGTGTCCGGGCCGACTTCGGGGTCCCCACGCGGCGCGGCGTAGCTGCTGCCGTGGGCGGGACGGGAGCTCGCGGGCGTCTGCGAGAGAGAGTCGGAGGTCGTCCATGCGGCGCGGGCGTAGCCGCACGGGTGGTGGGGCGCAAGCCGGGCCGGCTTGCGGCGGTGTGCCGCGGCTGTTCTCGGCCACGTGGCTGCTATGCTCTCCCCATGCGCGTGATTGCGTGGGTCGTGTTCGTCGTCCTCCAGGTGGTCTTCCTGCCGCTGGCGGTGGTGGGGACGCTCATGGTCACCTACCGGCAGCTCGTCGTCAGTCGTCGGCTGGGCAGCTCGGCGACGGCCATCGAGGTCATCAACGGCCGCTGGACGATGGACTGGTTCGGCATGCGGCCGGACCCGGCGACGGTTCGGCTTCTCGGTGTCCTGCCCAACTCGTCGATCGTGGGGCTGCAACTGTTCCTGTTCCCCCTGTGGGTCAAGTACAAGCTGAGCGGCGACTATTTTGGGTACCCCCGCCTGCCGCCGCCGGACGGGGCCGAGGCCATCGCCGACCTCGTCGTCGCCCGGACGCTCTACTTCGACCGGATCCTCGGACGGGTCCTGCCCGAGGTCGACCAGTTCGTGCTGCTGGGGGCCGGACACGACACCCGGGCCTACGGCCCGATGATGCCCGACGGCGTGGCCCGCTTCGAGGTGGACCATCCGAGGGTCCAGGCGCTGAAGCGGTCCAAGCTCCGTGAAGCGGGAATCGAGACGGCGGGCGTTGCCTTCGTCCCCGTGGACTTCAGCCGTGACGACGCGTTCGACGAGCTGGCCGCGGGCGGCTACCGCCCGGGGCGCAAGACGGTGTTCCTCTGGGAGGGGGTGACCCTCTACCTGAGCGAGGACGACGTGCGGCGGACGTTGCGGGGCGTTCGCGAGCGGTCGGCGCCGGGCAGCGTGCTGGTGGCCGACATCTACGCGGAGCGCTTCGTGCGGCTGGCCCGCGGGAAGGCGGTGAGGAAGACTCTCGACTACACGGACGAGGCGTTGGCCTTCGCACTCGACTTTGAGGCGGACTGGGAGCGGACCCTGCGGGACTTTCTCGACAACGAGGGCCTGACGCTGGGCGAGGTCCGCTTCATGGGCAGATCCCACGCCAGGGGACCGTTCGCGGTCGTGGCCGAGTGCATCGTGCCGGCGAACCGGGAGACCGGGGAAGAGGAAACCGGGCCCGACGCGACGTCGCCGCCGACGAAGGCGGCGGGAGCGGGAGGGGGACCGGCGCAGTAACGCGGGGCGTGCCGGAACAGGCCCCCGGCCGGCTCCGACCCTCGACCTGGGGGGCTGCGCTCGAGACCGGCGCGGACGCCTGGTGGGGACCGCGCCGAAGCCGACGATGGGCGAGGCAGGCAGCCGGGGGCCGCGCCGCCGCTCGTGGCGCCGACCCCCGGCCGGTTCCCTACTCGACGGTGACCGTGATGGTCGAGCACAGACCCTCGATGGTGCGGTGCTCGTCGTCGCCGAGCTGGACGGCGAAGGTGTGCTCGCCCGGGGGCATCAGGCTCTCGAACACGGATGAGCCGTCGCCGAAGTGCACCCAGGGGCTCGACTGGGGGATGATCTCGCCGGCCGGCAGGCACTCGGTGGCGATGCCGATGTGGAAGTGACCGACCCCCCAGCGGGGCGTCTCGACCTCTTCGGGGACCGGCAACAGCGAGAAGCCCTCGCTGCCGAACTCGAACTGGACCGGGCTCGACACGGTGGCGCCGTCGGCTGGCGACACGAAGAACACGCGCGGGCCCTCCTGCGCCTGGCCGGTCATCGACCACGCCGCCAGCACCGCCGCGCCGGCCAGCACCGCCGCCCCGAACACTCTCGTCTTCCGTTCCTGCATGTTAAACACACCTGCTCCTTGGACTGGTGGAAGATGCCGCGCCGCCGGTCGGGGGGCCGCGCCTGCCGTCTCGCCGGCGGGAGAGCGGGGCCGACCCGCGGATTACCGGGTGCATCCTAGTGTTTACCGGGCGGGTTTCGCAACCCAATTCCATGGGTGCGTGACGCGCGCTCCGGTCTGCGCGCTCTGGCGCGAGGTCTCGCCGGCGGTCTCACGGCGAAGCCGGGCGCTCTCCGGGAACGGGCGGACTCCGACCCCGCGCGCTCAGGGCGGGAGACAGCGCCGCGCCGAGTGTGCGACACTCAGGAGAGGCCGCTGGCCGGGTGGCGTCTCGACGCCCCCGGCAGCCGCCGCCGTCTCGACGGACGGCCTCGACCTCGAAAGGAGCTTTCGTCGCATGCCGCCGTCCCTCACGCGATTCTCTTCCACCGTGAAGCCCGAGGGGGCGTTCACGGTGCTCGCCGCCGCCCGGCGCGTCGCCGCGGCGGGGAAGGACGTCATCGAGCTCGAGATCGGTGACAGCCCGTTCCCGTCCCCGGAGGCCGCCGTCGACGCCGGGGTAGACGCGATCCGGGCCGGTCGCACGACCTACGGTCCGTCCGCCGGGCTGCCCGAGCTTCGAACCGCCGCCGCCGCCTACGTCAACCGGGAGCACGGCCTGTCGGTGACCGCCGACCACGTCATCGCGGGCCCCGGCGCCAAGACGTTCGAGCAGTTGTTCTGCGACGCGTTCGTCGAGCGGGACGACGGCGTGCTCGTGTTCAGCCCGTACTTCCCGACCTATGAGGCGAACATCCGCCGGCGCGAGGCGCGGATGGTGCTCTCCGACCTGCGGGCGTCGCGGGCGTTCCGGCCCAACCTCGACGACGTGCGCCGGTTCCTCGAGGACGACCCGCGCCCCAAGGCCATCTTCCTGAACAGCCCCCACAACCCCACCGGGGGGGTGGCGACCGAGGACGACCTCCGCGATCTGGCCGATCTGATCCGGGGCCGCAACGTGGCGGTGTTCGCCGACGAGCCCTACGACTGCATGGTGTGGGAGGGCCGGCACCGGTCGCTGCTGGCCCAGCCCGGCATGCTCGACCAGACCGTCGCCGCCTACACGTTCAGCAAGTCGTTCAGCATGAGCGGGTGGCGTCTCGGCTACGCGGTGTCGAGCCCGGACACGATCAAGGTCCTCGAACTGCTGACGAACGTCGCCCTTTCGTGCGTGTCTCCGTTCACGCAGCTCGCCGGGGCGGCCGCCCTCGAGCGGGGCCGCGAGTACCGCGACGAGCGGATGCGCGACTTCCACCGCAAGGTCGAACTGCTGGTCGCGGGTCTGAACACGGTCGAGGGCGTGAGCTGTCTCATGCCCGGGGGCACCTTCTACGTCTTCCCGTCGGTGGCGGAGGTCTGCAACCGCGCCGGTATCACGTCGCACGGTCTGGCGATGTACCTGCTCGAAGGGGCCGACGACGCGGTCGGCGTCGCGTGTCTCGGCGGCGAGTGCTTCGGGGAGGCCGGTGGCGGCTTCCTGCGGCTGAGCTGTGCGCAGCCCGACGAGCGGCTCGTCGAGGCGGTGTCGTTCATCGCCGCGGCGGTGACCCGCCGCGACCGCATCGCCGCGTATCTCGACGCCCATCCCCGTCACGCGCTCGCCGCGCCCTACGCCATCGACGCGCCGGTGACGGGGTGAGCGAACCTCGCTCGTGCATCCACATGAGGACGCCATGCGGGCCGTGCAGCGTCACGTCGGCTACACCGACCTCCTGAGCATGCCGGACGACGGGCGCCGGTACGAGATCCATGCAGGGGAGCTCGTCGTGGTCCCGTCACCGTTGCCCGGTCATCAGATTGCGGTCGTGCAGATCGTCGCACGGTTGAACGATTACGGCCGCCGGTCGGGAGGGATTGCGCTCGTTGCGCCGCTCGACATCGTGTTCGACGAGCACGACGTCGTGCAGCCCGACGTCGTGTTCTTCCGGGCCGAACGGCGCCATCTCGTCCAGCCGCGCGCCGTGACGCGGGCGGCGCCGGACATCGCCGTCGAGGTCGTCTCCCCTCCACCGCGGCCGTCGACCGCGGCCGCAAGATGCGCCTGTTCGCGCGCCACGGCGTGCCCGAGTGCTGGATCGCGGATCCGATCCGCCTGCAGCTCGAAGTCCATGTCCTCGCGGACGGCGCCTACGAGCAGGTCCAGGCGGCGTTGCCCGGAGACACCGCGCGCTCGGTCCTGCTCCCTGACCTGACCATCCCGGTTGCAGATATCTTCACGTTGCCGTAGCCGTTGTGGTCCGGCGACAAGCACAACGATGTCTGGGGCCGGAGGGCTTACCGGGCGTGGTCCGCCACGCGCGCCAGGAACCGCACGAGGTCGGCCGGGCCGTCGGTGGCCGCCTGGCGGACGCGCTCCATGTCCGGCGATTCGTAAGCGTGGGCCACGACGTTGCGGAATCCGGCCGCGCGCACCAGGCGGTCGGCGAGCGCGGTGTCGACTATCCCCGCCTTCTCGAGACGTCGGAAGGCGTCCGCGTAGCTGGCGGGCGTGCCCAACCGCAAGGCGATACAGGCCCCCATCGCGACGTCGATCACGATCTGGGTGGCCTGCCAAAGATGGAGCACGACGGCGTCCGAGGCGTCCGTAGCGGGTTGAAGGGCGGCGGGGGAAGGCGGCAGGCGCTCCGCCACTCGCGCCAGATGGCGCTGGACCGCCATCGTGCGCTCGGCGAGCACGGCCGCATCGAGGACGCTCATCGCGGCAGGGACGCCAGGACCTCGTCGTATCCGCGCTCGAAGACGGGCGCGTTCTCGCACCAGAACCGCGCCGCCTCCAGCCGGTAGCGATCGAACAGGCCGACGGACGCCTCGTGCACCAGACACCCGTCGCACGCGGCCCGATACCGTAGCAGCCCGCCCGACCTGCGCAGATCCACGAGATCGATGCGATCGTCCCCGAGCGTTTCCACCAGTGCCGCCAGCAATGCCGGCACGTCGACGGTGTCGTCAGCGAGGTAGCCGAAGTCCCAGTCTGCGCCCGGCCGCGCGTCGCCGCGCGCCCGCGAGCCGAACAGGATCAGCAGCCCGAGGCCCCGGCATGCCCGCGCGACGGGGACGAGCGCGTCGGAGACCCTGTCGGGCGGCGTCGGCGGCATGCCTGGATGGTACACTGGCTCTGCGACGACTGCCCCGGCAGGCCCCCGCTACTGCCGCACCAGCTCCAGTTGCGCGGCCCGCATCCACCCCACCGCGCCGTCCTCGAGCACGATCTCCACCCAGTCGTCGGCGCGGCGGTCCACGACGACCTTCGTGCCGGCGTGGACGGCGAAGACATGCAGGGCGGGATCGTCCGAGGGCGCGCTCTGTACCTGCGCCTCGGCGGCCATGACGACGGCCTCGTCGGGAGCGCCGAGTTCGAGCTCGCGGACGACGAGGTTGACGCCGAAGACGAGGGTCAGGGCCGCGGCGGCGAGCGCGATGCGACGCGTCCCGGCCGCGAAGCGCGGGGCGGGTCGGAGCACGACGATGGCGGCGCCGGCGACCGTCGTCAGCCAGGCCAGTGCGACCAGCCAGATCAGCCCCGCCCGTGGCAGCAGCCCGACCCACCAGTCGACGATGCGGAAGAGCCAGAACTGCGGTCGAGGAGTGATGTCGTCGGCGGTCATCGACCGGGCGAGGGCGAGGTTGGCGAGGAGGTCGTCGTCGCCGGGCATGAGGCGTCGCGCGCGTTCGTAGTTGAGGATGGCGGGGGCGAGTTCGCCGAGCCGGAAGTGAGCGTTGCCGATGTTGTAGTAGAGCTCGCCGCTCTCGAGCCCCTCGTCGAGAATGCGCCGGTAGCGATCGAGGGCGCCCTCGAAGTCGCCGGCCTGGTAGAGCCGGTTGCCCTCGTCGAAGAACGCGCTCTGGGTCTGTGCCGGCGCCGCTGCGAGCACGAGCAGCCACAGGGCGCCGAGGATCGCCGCCGTGGAAGACACCGGGCGTCTCTCGCGGCCGGGCCGGCGGGCCGGGCGCGCGAGCGCGCAGGCCGCCGTCGTGAAGGAGGTCGCGTGCTTCTCGGTCATGAGGCGGTCAGCGCCGCGTCGAGCTCGGTCATCGCCCGCCCTGCCTCCGCGAGCATCGCCTGCATGGCGGCGGCGTCCGGCTCGGTGGGGGCGAAGCGCTCTCGGTCGCAGCGTTCCAGACAGTCGAGATAGGCGTCGACGACGGATGTCTCCACCCCGCGGGCGTCGAGGGCGGCGCGTATCTCGTCGTGGATCAGGCCGGCCTCGGCGACGTTCAGCTTGTCGCCGAGGAACCCCTGCATGGCGCGGCCCACCTCGGCGTGGAACTCGCGCCGCCGGTCGGGGGCGCACAGCGGCTCGGCCCGAGCGAGCCGGCGCCGGGCCACCCTCGAGGCGCGCCGGTTGCGAGCCCAGGCGACGTCGCCGGCGAGCCGGTCCCGGTGGCGGCGCACCGCCACGGCTCCGGCGAGGCCGACGAGGGGCAGCACCGCCACCGTCCAGAACCCGGCCGAGCGCACCAGCGAGCGTCCCCGCGCCCGGAAGGCGGGAGCGGCGATGCGGATGAAGCGGATGTCCTCGCGCTGGAGGTCCACCGAGGCGCGGGTGCGTCCCCCGGGCAGGATCGGGGCGGGGGTCGGTTCGCCGGTGACAGTCAGGTCTATCGGGTCTGAAGTCGCGACCGCGTAGGCGTCGCGGTCGGGGTCGAAGTAGACGAGCTCGACGGGAGGAATCGTCATCCGGCCGGGTTCGCGAGGCACGATGACGTACTCGTAGACCCGGCTGCCGCGGACCCCGTCCGCGGCCGGTTCCACCTCTTCGCGCATCTCCGGGGGGTAGACCTCGAACGCGGGGGGGAGGTCCAGGCTCGGTTCGGGCAGGGTCCGGATGTTGCCGGCGCCGCCGACGTCGATCCGCAGGGTCAGGGCGTCGTTGGTTTCCACGGTGGTGCGGTCCACGCCGGCCGAGATCGCGAGCGAGCCGACGAAGCCCGAGTACGAGCCGGGGGCGCCGGGCGGCGCCGGACGCACGTCGAGGTCGAGGGCGTTCGACGCGACCGAGACCGGCACGCGTCGCCCGAACAGGCTGTCGCCGAAGAAGCCGCCGAAGGGGTCTCCGAACGGGTCGCGTCCCACGCGTCGCCTCTGCATGCGCACCTGCGCTTCGAGCACCAGCGGATCGATGCGCTTCGGGCCGGCGCTGGTCGGGAACAGGGCGGCGCGTCGGATGACGCTGCTGGCGTACTGGACGCCGCTGCGGACGACCTGCTCCGTCCGGCGCTGCGGGATGGACAGCTCCTCGACCCAGAAGCCGGCGGTGCCGGGCTGCCGGACGACGCTGACGCCGTCGACGTCGACCCGAGTGAAGATGCGGTACTCCACCACGACGGGCTGGTTGACGTAGACCTGCTCGTCGCTCAGGGTGGCGGTGACGAACAGGTCGTCGGAGCCGATGCCGTCGCCGCCGCGGCCGCCCGCCCCGCCGCGCGCTCTCGCGCCCGCCGCCGACGGGCTGGAGACCTCGAGGGTCAGGGGATCGGTGCGCAGGTCCTGCCCGCCGACCGTCACCGCCACCGGCCCGATCTCGAACGTGCCCTCCTGGGTCGCCTGGAACCGGTACCGGAGCGTGACCGTGGTCGATGTCCGACCGTTGACGATCTGCACCGACGTCGAGGTGCTGGAGCCCAGGTAGACGGCGAACCCCGACAGGTCCGGCAGGTCGGGGTCCGCATCGACGTTCTGGCTGCCGGAGACCTCCACGTTCAGGGCGAACTGGCCGTTGAGGGGCACCGGGTTCTGGCTCAGGAAGCTCCGCGCCGACTGGGCGAGGCCGGCCGCCGGGAAGGCCACGACCAGCATCGCCGCCGCGAGAAAGCGCGCCAGGGCCACCGCGGCCTCCGTGGCGGCCGGGTCGGGAGGCTGGCGCGTGGACCACGGGGCCCCCCGGTGTCGAGGGGTCACCAGGGCCTCCGTGGCGGCCGCGTCGGCGCGGTGGTCCGGCGGCGGCGCTGAATCTGGTCGGGATCCTCGTCGATGGCTTCGAGCAGGCGCTCCGCGTCCTCCCGGCTCAGTTCGCCGGGCTGCGGTTGCGGTTCGGTCTGGGGCTCTTCGCCGGACGGATTCGGCGGCTGCTCTTCGTTCTGCTGATTCTGCTGATTCTGTTCCTGCTGCTCTTCGTTCTGCTGCTCTTCGTTCTGCTGCTCTTCGTTCTGCTGATTCTGTTCCTGCTGCTCTTCGTTCTGCTGCTCTTGTTGCTGCTCTTGCTGCTCGGACTGGTTCTCCTGATTCTCGTCGTCGTTCTGCTGCTCCTGCCGGTCCGACGGCTGCTGTTGCTGCTGTTGCTGCTGGATCTGCTCGAGGGTCATCTCGAGGTTGTGCTTGGCGTCGACGTCCGTCGGGTTCCGGCGCAGCGCCTGCTTGTAGGCTTCGAGGGCCGGCTGGAGCTGCTGCTGGCGGTACAGGGCGTTGCCGAGGTTGTACCAGGCCTGCGCCTCGACGGCGGGGTCGCCGCTCTCGGCCGCCTGCCGGTAGGCCTCCATCGCGCGCTGGAACTCCTCGGTCCGGTACAGTGCGTTCCCGTTGTTGAACGGGACGATCGGCGAGTCGGGGGCCGCCCGCAGAGCCTCCAGGTACTGCTCGTGGGCCTCTTCGAACCGGCCCTCCACGTAGAGCCGGTTGCCCGCCTCCACCGCGCTCCGCCCGGGCTGCGCGGCGGCGAGGGCCGGCGGCAGGAGACCGGCCGCACAGGCGAGTCCGGCCGCAACGTGCACCGCCCTGGTCAGGCGCGGGCGCTCTCGGGCCCGCTGGCGCACTCGACGGTCCGCCGGCGCCTGCCGGGCGCCGGGCAACGCGTTCCACCACCGGGTGTGACCGTGTCTCACTTGAACCTCCCCGACCATTCGGCCCGCACCCGCCGACGGTCCGGTATCAGGACCTCGGCGACCAGCAGGGCCAGCGCGAGACCGAGAAAGACCTGATACTGCTCGTCGAACAGGGTCACCTGCTCGGCCTCGAACTCCCGGCCCTCGCCGCCCGTCACCTCGGCGGCCACTGCCGCGAGCTCGGCTCCTCCCGGCGACGCGCGGTAGTAGAGGCCGCCGGTGCGCTCGGCCATCGTCTGCAGGACGGCCTCGTCGAGCTGCGTCGTCACCACCGTCCCGTCCTCGTCCCGCCGGAACCCCCGGGGGCGGCCGGCTTCGTCGAACTCGGGAATCGGCACCCCCTCGGTCGATCCGATGCCCACGGTGTAGATGCGGACCCCCGCCTCGACCGCCCGGTCGACGGCTTCCTCGACCTCGCCCTCGTGGTCCTCGCCGTCGGTGATCAGGACCAGTACCCGGTGGCGGCGCTCGGTCTCCGCGAATGCGTCGAGGGCGACCCCGACGGCCTGACCGAGATTGGTGCCCTGCACCGAGATCATGTCCGGATCCATCGCGTTCAGGAAGAGGGTCGCCGCCCCGTAGTCGCCGGTCAGGGGGCTCTGCACGAACGCCTCGCCCGCGAAGGCGACCAGCCCCACCCGGTCTCCCTCCAGCCGACCGATGAGGTCCGCCACGGCGAGCTTGGCGCGGTCGAGCCGATTCGGTGCGATGTCCTCGGCCGTCATCGAGGCGGACAGGTCGAGGGCGACCACGATGTCCTGCCCCTCGCGCCGCACCGTCTCGATCCGGCTCCCGAACTGCGGCCGGGCCAGCGCGGTGACGAGCAGGACCACCGCGGCCAGGAGGGCCGCCTGCTTCGCGGCCCGACCTCGCCGGTCGACGGTGGCGGTCAGCCGGTCGAGGAGGTGGCGGTCGCCGACGAGGGCCAGCGCCCGGCGTGTGCGCGCACGGGCCCACCACGCCAGCCCCGCGAGGGTCGGGACCAGCAGCCAGGCGAGCAGCACGTCGGCGGCGGCGAACCTGAACACTACGGCAGCTTCCTCAGCACGGTGCGGGCCAGCGTCATCTCCAGCACGAGAAGCACGAGGCCCGCGGCGAGCGGGAAGTGGAACAGCTCGCCGTAGCGGGTGAACTGCTCCACCTCGAGCTCGGTCGTCTCCAGCGCGTCGATTTCCGCGTATATCGCCTCCAGGCTCTCCCGGTCCGTCGCCCGGAAGTAGCGGCCGTCGGTGAGGTCCGCCGTCTCCTGCAAGGTCGGCTCGTCGATGTCGACCCGCATCTGCGCGTAGCGGCGGCCGAACCGGGGGTCGTCGACGGGCACCCGCGCTACCCCGCGGGTGCCGGCCCCGACGGCGTAGATGCGGATGTCGAGCGCCGCCGCCAGTTGGGCGGCGGTGACCGGGTCGATCTCGCCCCGGTTGTTCTGGCCGTCGGTCAGCAGCACGATCACCTTCGACTCGGCCGACGAGCCCTGCAGCCGCTTGACGGCAGTGGCCAGCCCCATGCCGATGGCGGTGCCGTCCTCGATGATGCCCGTCTCGAGCTCGCCGAGCACGGTGGTCACGATGCCGTAGTCGAGGGTCAGGGGGACCTGGGTGAACGCGTCGCCGGCGAACACCACGAGGCCGATGCGGTCGTTGCGGCGGCCCGCGACGAAGTCGGCGGCCACCGCCTTGGCCGCCCCGATGCGGTTCGGCTCGAGGTCTTCGGCGAGCATCGAGGTCGACAGGTCGAGAGCGAGCACGATGTCGATTCCCTCGGTGGTGACGTTCTCGGCCGTGACGCCGGTCTGGGGTCGGGCGAAGGCGACGATGAGGGCGGCGAGGCCGAGGCTGCGGAGGACGAAGAGGGCGTGGCGGTAGCGCCCGGTGCGCCGCCGGTCGGCCCGGGCGATGGCGGCGATAGACGAGTAGCGCAGCGTCCCCGTCCGGCTGCGGCCACGCACGACGTACCACCAGGCGAGGAGCGGCACGCCGATCAGGAGGAGGAGGTACGCCGGATCCGCGAACCGGAGGATCATGTCGTCTGCTCCGCGGGGACCGGGGCCGGCGCGACGGGGGCCGCCGCGACAGGGGTCGAGACCTCCACCACCCGCCGCGCGAGCGGGGCCTGCTCGCGG
Organism: Vicinamibacterales bacterium; assembly: GCA_965199675.1. Lineage (GTDB taxonomy): Bacteria > Acidobacteriota > Vicinamibacteria > Vicinamibacterales > UBA8438 > JAJEEA01. The sequence goes on from CBDATI010000028.1 coordinate 50,392, forward strand.
CACTGCGGCACGGCGGGTCGGAGCTTCGCGAACTTCACGAGGTCGCAGTGGTCGAGCAGTTGACGGACGTCGGCGACGACCCCGGCGCTCGCGTCGGCCCGGCGCAGGCCGTCGAGCACCTCGCCGGTCGTCATCTCCATCGCGTCGACGCCGAAGCGTCCCTCGATGTAGGCCCGCAGGATGTCCGACAACCGGATATGGTAGGTCTTGATTTCGCCGCGCTCCAGCAGCCCCGCCGCCTCGAGGGCGGCCAGGGCCTCGAGGGCGACCTCGTGGGCGGGCCGTGGGGGAATGGCCGGGACCACGGCCTCCGGCCGGGTGCGCCGCCGGTAGCGCCGGTGGAACCAGGCGGCCGCCGCCGCGACGGCGAGCAGGGCCGCGAGCCACGGCAGCAGGGTGACGAGTGCGAAGGGGATGGCCAGCGGACCCTTGATGTCGCGGATGTCGCCGCCCTCGTCCCGCCCCACGCTCTCGATGGTGATCGCCGCCGCCGCCGTCGCCAGGACCGTCGCGCCGCCCCCGGCGTCCACCACCTCGAGTTCGAGGGACGGAAACGACAGCTCGCCGAGCTCGAACGCCGCCACCCGCAGCTCGAGGCGCGACTCGACGCTCCCGTCCGCCCCCGCCGCCGACTGCGCGACCGGCGCATCGAGGAGCTCGAACGGCGCCGCCTCGACGGGGTCGGGCCACCGCACCTCGGCGTCCGCGGCATGGCGCACCGTCACCACCACGCTGACGGGGTCGCCTACCGCCGCCGTCGCGGCCGAGACGGTGGTCTCGACCGCGGGCTCGACCGCCCCGCCCGCCGGCGCACCCTCCTGGGCGGCCGCCGGGGCGGCCAGGGCAGCCGCGAGCGCCGCCGCCAACCCCCAGCTCGTCATCTGAACCGTTTCGCGCGCTGCCGGAAGAACCGCATGAGCCGGTCGGCGTAGGGTCGGTCCGTCGTGATCTCCACCACGTCGACCCCCGTCTGCCGGAACTCCCGCTCCCGGGCTTCCCGCGCCTCCGCCACCTCGCGGTCGAACGCCCGGCGGAACGCCGGGTCCGACACGTTCACCGTCAATCGGTCGCCGGTCTCGGCGTCCTCCAGGTCGAGGTAGCCGACCGGCGGCAGCTCGCGCTCGCGGGGGTCGCTGATTCGTATGACGACCGTGTCGTGGCGGCGGCCGGCCACCGCCAGGGCCCGCCGGTAGCCGCCGGCGAGAAAGTCGGAGACCACGAACGTCACCGCACGGCGCCGCACCACCCGGGCCAGGTACTCCAGCGCCCCGGCGATGTCGGTGCCGCGCCCCGCCGGCTCGAAGTAGAGCAGCTCGCGCAGCACCCGCAGCACGTGGCGGCGTCCCTTGCGGGGCGGCACGAACTTCTCGATGCGGTCGCTGAAGATGATCAGCCCCACCTTGTCGTTGTTGGTGATGGCCGAGAAGGCGAGCACCGCGCAGATCTCGACTGCGACCTCGCCCTTCATGCGCCCCGACGAGCCGAAGTCGCCCGAGGCGCTGACGTCGACCACGAGCATCACCGTCAGTTCGCGCTCCTCGTCGAAGACCTTGACGAACGGCGCGCCGGTCCGCGCCGTGACGTTCCAGTCGATGTTGCGGATGTCGTCGCCGTAGTGGTACTCGCGCACCTCGGCGAAGTTCATGCCGCGGCCCTTGAACACCGAGTGGTACTCGCCGGAGAAGACCTCGTTCACGAGGCCCCGGGTGGCGATCTCGACCCGGCGGACCTGCCTGAGTATCTCCCGCGGTATCACGGCACCTCGATGCTGTTCAGCACCCGGTCGACCACCGTCTCCGCCGTCACCTCCTCGGCCTCCGCCTCGTAGGTCAGCAGCACCCGGTGCCGCAGGACGTCGGGGCCAATCGAGCGGACGTCCTCGGGGGTGACGTAGCCGCGCCGGCGCAGGAAGGCGTGCGCGCGCGCCGCCCGCGCGAGGTTGATGGTGGCGCGGGGCGAGGCGCCGAACGCGATCAGGTCGGCGAGGTCGGCGAGGTCGTAGTCCTTCGGCGTCCGCGTCGCGAAGACGAGGTCGACGATGTACCGCTCGACCTGCGGGTCCATGTAGATCAGGTCGACCGCCTTCCGGGCCCGCAGAATCTCGTCCGGCTCGACCACCGCCTCGACCTCGGGGGCCGGGCCGCCGGCCATCCGCCGCAGGATCTCCAGCTCGTCGTCCTTGTCGGGGTAGGTGACGGCCAGTTTCAGCATGAACCGGTCCACCTGCGCCTCGGGCAGGGGATAGGTGCCTTCCTGCTCGATGGGGTTCTGGGTGGCGAGGACGAGGAAGGGCGTGTCGAGGGGGAAGCTGGCGTCGCCGATGGTGACCGTCCGCTCCTGCATCGCCTCGAGCAGGGCCGACTGCACCTTGGCCGGCGACCGGTTGATCTCGTCGGCGAGGATGATGTTCGCGAAGATCGGGCCCTTGCGGGTCTTGAACGCCGATTGCTGCGGGTCGTACACGAGGGTGCCGATGAGGTCCGCGGGCAGCAGGTCCGGGGTGAACTGGATACGCCGGAACGTGGTGGCGATGGCGTCGGCGAGGGTTCGGACGGTCATCGTCTTGGCGAGGCCGGGCACCCCCTCCATCAGCACGTGGCCGTCCGCGAGCAGCCCGATGAGCAACCGCTCGATCATGGTCCGCTGGCCGACGATGACCCGGCCCACCGCGTCGAGCAACCGCTCGACGAAGGCGCTCTCGGCGTGGATGCGTTGCTGAATCGCTTCGATGTCGTGATGCATGGTGTCTGCGCGCGTGCTCGACCCTCTATTGTAGGCAACTGTGGCCGCCCATCTGTCAGACGTTTCGCGGGCGGAGATGGCCGGCGGTGGGGGCGGCTGGCCGCACGCACCGCCGCCCCGGCCGGTTCCCGCCGCCGGGTCAGCGAACGGGGAAGAAGATATCGGTGCGCCACTTCGCCGAGTCGGGCTCGGCGCCGGGGTCGGTGACGTAGACCTCCCAGGGGGCGCCGGCAGGCTCGAGGCTCTCCGACTTCATCCACGCCGTCAGCGCCTGCCACGTGTGCCCGAGCTGGTCGTAGGGGCCGGTGTGGGTGACGGTGGCTGCCTTACCGCAGGGCAGCTCGCCGGCGCGGATGCGGTCGGTGCCGTCCAGGGGCGACGCGACGGGCATCCCGCACTCCAGATCGACGGCTCCGCCGTCCATCGCGTGGTAGATGGCGAAGGGCATCCCGGCCGGGGTCCCCCCGCTCTGCTGCACGTACCCGTGCAGCTCGCCGAAGAGCGGACCCATGACGCCCGCAATCTTGTCCATGGTGGTCTTCGTCCGGATGCCCACCATTGGTTGGGCCTTCAACTCGGTGGTGCCGAACTCCGATGTCATCCGCTGTCCCTCCTCGATTCCGCCGTCCTGCCGCCCGGGGACCATGTCCCGTCGGGTCGCGGGACCGCCATGGAGTCGCCCCGGAAGTTATCGGGAACCGGTTGACGACTCAAGTTGGTGATGTTAACATAAGTCAATGAAGTGTAACATACCCGCTCCCCCCCCCCGACCGTGTTTTCGGGCGCTCACCCTCCCTCGTCTCTCGCTCGTCAGCGTGAGCCGCGTCCTCAGGAGAAGGGCGCTGATCTTGGCATGCGTGCTGGCCGCGCCGTGGACCGCCGCCGCTCAGGACGGCGGCATCACGGGAACCGTCACCGACGACACGGGGGGGGTGCTGCCGGGCGTGACGGTGGAGGCTTCCGGGGCCGCGCCGGCCGCCGCCCTCGTCACGGTGAGCGACGGCGACGGCCGCTACGCGCTCACGGGTCTCCCCCCCGGCGCCTACGTCGTCACCTTCACCCTGGCCGGCTTCGAGCGCCAGGAGCGGGCGGTCGAGCTGGCCGCCGGGGTCACGGCCACGGTCAACGCCGACCTGCAGTTGGGCGGCCTCTTCGAGGAGGTGACGGTGGCGGTGACCGGGACCGCCATCGACGCCCCGGCCATCAACATGCCCCACGCCGTCACCGTGGTCAGCCGCGAGACGCTCGAGCAGCAGGGCACGACCCAGCTCGTCGACCTCTTTCGCAACCTGAACGTCAGTCACGGCGTCGTCGGCGAGCGCAACAGTTGGTACAACTCCAATCAGCCGTCGACCCTCACCGAGAACGTCGCCAACGTGAACCTGCGCGGCCTCGGCGCGTCGCGCACCCTGGTGCTGATCAACGGCCGCCGCCACGTGCCGGTGCCCGCCCGCCTCATCGGCGGGCGCTTCGTCGACGTCAACACCATCCCTGCTATCGCCGTCGGCCGGCTCGAGGTGCTGAAGGAGGGCGCGTCCGCCACCTACGGGTCGGATGCGGTCGGCGGCGTCGCCAACTTCGTCACCCGCAACGACTTCCGCGGCTTCGAGATGAACGTCGCCCACGACTACTTCGACGGCGGCGGCGACACCACCGTCGCGGGCATCTGGGGCGGCCGCATCGGCGCCTCGAGCGCGGTGCTCTCCATGGAGCGGGTCGGCCGCCAGGAGCTGCAGATGGCGGAACGCCCGTGGGCCCTCGACCGCCTGAGCACGCACGTCTCGGGGAACCGCGCCGGGTGGTCGAGCCTCGGCAACCCCGGCACGTTCGCGGTGGGGGCGCCGGCGCCGTGGACGGCTGATGTGTTCGACCCCCGCTGCGAGGAGTTCGGGGGTCAGGACGAGGGCTGGACGTGCCGGTTCCGCTACGCGCCCTACGACAACCTCATCGACGCGCAGCAGCAGACCCGCGCCTTCCTCGAGCTCAACGGCCCCCTGAACGAGCGGACCCGCTACCACGTCGAGGGACTGTGGTCCGACGCCGTGATCCCGAACTGGTACACGACGCCGTCGTATCCGCCGTTCCCGCTGACGAGCACCACCGTCATGGAGGTGGCGGCGAACCATCCCGGCCGCCAGCAGTTCTGCGGCAGCTACGCCGGGGACCCCAAGGGCGATCCCATGAGCGCGTGCGCCGGCGGCGACCCGTGGTACTTCAACGGCCGCCCGTTCGGCAACTCCGGTCCCGGCCGCCGGCTGCGGCGCGAGTCGCGCACCCAGCGGGTCGCCGCTTCCGTCGACGGCGACATCCTCCTCGGCGGGCGGGACGCCCACTGGGACGTCGGCGTCAGCTACTCGCGGGCGCGGGGCAACCTGAACCTGCCCGCCGTCTACACCGACCGCGCCTTCCGCGCCTTCCGCGGCTTCGGCGGCGCCGACTGCGGCGTCGGCGTCGTCGCCGACCCCAACTCCCCCGCTGGCATGCGGCTCGGTCCCCTCGGCGGCGCGGTGGCGGGCCAGGGGCCGTGCATGTACTACAACCCGTTCAGCAACGCCATCCAGCGCTCCAGCCAGCCCAACTCGACGTTTGCGAGCGTCGACAATCCGGACTACGTCGCCGGGCTCGCCAACCCCGAGGACCTGCGGCTCTGGCTCAACGAAGAGGTGGACCTCTTGAGCACCACCGACATGGTGGTGGCCGACGCCACCCTGAGCGGCAACCTCGTGCCGAACGTGGCCGACTTCGCGGTCGGCTACCAGTTCCGCGGGGTGAACGCCGACGGCAACCCCAACGACCCCGGCGACGTCACCGTGAACCCGTGCCCCGTGGCCGGCGACATGGGCTGCTCACCCGGCGACCGGTTCGGGCCGTATCTCTTCACCAACGTCCATCGGCCCTACGCGGCCGACCAGCAGGTGCAGCGGCTGTTTGGCGAGCTGGCCGTGGGCATCGGCCCCCGCGTTGACACCCAGCTCGCCGCCAACTACGAGTTCTACAACGTGGCCGGCCGCCGCGTGAACAGCTTCGACCCGAAGATCGGCTGGCGGCTCCAGGCGGCCGAGAATGAGCACTATTCGCTGTCGTTCCGCGGCTCGGTGCAGACGACGTTCCGGACGCCGTCGCTCGACGACCTGAACACCAGCCCCCTGACGACGCTGGAGTGGATCAACGAGACCGGCGCCTACCAGGCCGTCGACCGCTTCGGCCGCATCGATCTGCTGCCCGAGCGGGCCTTCACCTACAACGGGGGCGTGGTGCTGTTCCTCGAAGGGGGGGTGGAGGCGACCGTCGACTACTGGCGCTACGACTTCGAGAACGTCATCGGGTCGATGCCCTACGACGCCGTCACGAGCCTCTACGCGAGTGGCGACGCGGCGACCCGCGACGCGGTGTCGCCGTTCATCATCTGTCCCGGCGGCCGCGCCTCGGAGCTGGCCCCGGCCGACCGTTGCGAGGCCCAGAACCTCGAGCGCATCCAGATCGACCTCGTGAACTGGCCGGGGCTCACCACCTCGGGCATCGACACCCACCTCGCGGCGCGGTCCGACGCGGGGCCGGGGCGGCTCTCGCTGAGCTGGGACTCGACCTGGACCGTGGGCTACGACACGAAGCGGCTGCTCCTGGAGGGCTCGGACCTGACCCTCTACCAGCCGCGCGAAGCCGCGGGCTATCTGAACTTCGCCCACCCCATCGCGGTGCCCCTGCCGCGCTGGAAGAGCCGCTGGTCGGCCTCCTACGACTGGAGCCGCTACAGCCTCGCCAACTACGTCAGCTACATCTCCGCCTATGAAGACCGGGGCGAAAACACCACCGCGCCCCGCATCGACCCGTTCCTCGCCTGGGACATGAGCTTCCTGATCCGCTTCCCCGGCACGGGGATGAACCTCACCATCTACGGGATGAACCTGACCGGGCAGATCCCGCCCTGGGCCAACGTCGAGCAGTCCTACGACGGCTTCACCCACGACCCGAAGGGGCGGCGCATCAAGGCGGCGGTGAGCTGGCGCTTCGGCGGGTGAGTAGTACCGGGCTCGCCGCCTCGTTCGGCTCGATCGGTGTCCTCATCGTCAACAGCAAGGTCGACGAGCTCACCGACCTGGTCCGGTCTCAGGAGCTGCTCGTCACGCACGTGACCGCGCCCGGCCTGCACGTCGACTGACGCCGACGGCGACCCCGACGACCTCGGCGACGTCACCCTGAACCCGTGCACGGGGCTCGTCCGGCGACCGTCTCGGGCTCGCCGCCTCGTTCGGCTGGATCGGGCATATACTGAACGCCGGCGTGCCCGGGTGGCTGGGGGCCGGACGTCGGCGTGACGACAGAACAGGTGATCATCGGCGGGCTCAGCGAGCTGACGGCGGACACGCACGCGGCGCTCTGAGACATCGCGACCCCCGAGGAGCCGGAGTCGGTCGGGGGGGTGACGCCGATGGGAATCGACGCCGGTGCGGACGACGCCGTCATCGGCATCGATCTGGGCACGACGAACTCGGAGGTGGCGATCATCTCGGGCGGGAGGCCGTCTGTGGTCGGAGATCGCGACGACGCCATCCTGCCGTCGTGCGTGGGGCTCGACGACGCGGGCGCCGTCATCGTCGGCCGGCAGGCCCGCAACCAGGCCGCCGCCGCGCCCGAACGCACCGTACTCTCCGTCAAGCGCCTGATGGGCTCGGGCGAGCGGGTGCGGATGGGCGACGGTGACTACACGCCGCAGGAGCGTTCATCCTCAAGGCCCTCAAGGAGCGTGCGGAGCGCGCGCTCGGCAGGACCGTCGGCAGGGCCGTCATCACCGTGCCCGCCTACTTCACCGACGCCCAACGGCAGGCGACGCGCGAGGCCGGAGAGATAGCCGGGCTGGAGGTCGTCCGCATCATCAACGAACCGACGGCGGCCGCCCTCAGCTACGAGAGCGGCGCCCACGAGTTCGTGCCCCTCATCCGACGCAACAGCAAGCTGCCGGCCACCCGGACGGAGGTGTTCTTCACGGTGCTCCCGGATCAGGAAGAGGTGGAGGTCAAGGTCTATCAGGGAGAGAACCCGGACGCCCTGAAGAACGTGGAGATCGGCACCTTCCAGTTCACCGGCCTGAACAAGACGCAGGACGCGCATGCGCAGGGGCTGCTCTTCACCTACAGCCTGGACCTCGACGGTCTGCTGCACGTCCACGCCCGCGAGCGGGCGACCGGGCGCGAAATCAGGGGTGTCGTCGAGAACGCCCTCGGACGCTCGACCGACGAGGAACTCGACGCCGCCCGGGAACGGGTCTCGACGCTCTGGGGCGATGATGAGGCCGCCGAACCGCCGCCGGAGCGGGCCGTCGAACCGCCGCCGGCCTCTTCATCGGACGCGGAACGAGAGATTCGCGAGACCCTGTCGCGGGCGGAGAAGGCGCTCGACACCGCGCCCGCGGAAGACCGGGAAGAGATGATCGACCTGATGGAGGACCTGCGGGATGCCGTCAAGGAGGGCCGCGCCGGTCAGGTGTCCGATCTCCGGCAGGCGCTCGACGAGATTCTCTTCTATCTGGAGTAGCCGGCATGGAGTGCTGTCCGACGTGCGGAGCCCGGCATGCCGGGGGGCCGTCCTGCCATCGCTGCCGGACCGACCTCCGACATGTGCTGGCGGTCGAACGGACCGCGGCTCGCCACCAGCGGTTGGTGGGCGACATCGACGAGATCGTCCGGCCCGTACGCTTCGAGGGCTGGCAGACCACCCACGCCGGCGAGCGGGAAGTGAAGCAGGCGCTGCGGAGGACGCTGTTCAAGTACCGCCTGCACCAGGAGCGGGAGCTGTTCGACCGGGCCTATGGCTACATCCGGCAGTACTACTGATGTCGAGGCGGGCTGAGCATGGCGTGCTCAGCGCGGTACGGCGGTCTCGTAGCTCTCCGTGAGCTCTGCGAGATTGGGGGTTCAGGCGCCATCGTCGGGCTTGGGTGCCTCGCGCTCTCTCGATCTGCTCGCCTTGCGGCCCGTCGCGACCATCGTGCGGTGTCGAGTCGCCGATCTCCCTGCTCTCCAGAAATGATGGCCGCAACTGGGCTGCGCGCCCACAAGCGCCCGGCATGGAACAGTTCGCGGAAATGGAGTGGCGGAGAGAGTGGGATTCGAACCCACGGTAGAGTTTCCCCTACACACGCTTTCCAAGCGTGCTCCTTCAACCGCTCGGACATCTCTCCGGAGACGAGGCTCGCGCGGTCCCGGGAACCAGTCTATCACGGGCGTTCGGCGTCCTGCGGCCGGCCGCGGGGCGGGCCGGGCCACGCCATCGGCCGGGGGCCGACGGCGGCGGCGCAGGCCGGACGCTCGATTCGGCGCGAGGGCGGCGGCAAGGCGAGGCCGGCAGCTTGATCGGCCTCGGGGCTGACGGTACACTGAACCTGTCGCCGGCCGAATCGGGGCCGGCGGGCGCCGGCCGGGCGGGTCGCAGCGCGGCTCGGACCCTGTGCAATCTCAGCCTACGAACCGCGTCAGGGCCGGAAGGCAGCAGCGCTAAGTAGTCACTGACATGTGCCGCAGGCTCTTCCGGGTCGCGGCTGGGGCCCGCCGCCCTCGCACTGCATGGCCTATCAGGTTATCGCCCGCAAGTGGCGGCCCCAACGGTTCGATGACGTCGTCGGCCAGCGCGGGGTCACCCAGACGCTGCGCAACGCCATCGCTCTCGGACGGGTGGCCCAGGCGTTCGTGTTTGCGGGGCCGCGCGGCGTCGGCAAGACGACGACGGCGCGCATTCTGGCCCGCGCCCTGAACTGCGTCGAGGGGCCGACGGCCGATCCGTGCGGGGAATGCGACGCCTGCCGCGAGGTGGCCGAAGGGCGCGACATCGATGTGCTGGAGATCGACGCCGCCACCCACACCCAGGTCGACAATGTCCGCGAGGTGATCATCTCGGGGCTGTCCATCGCCCCGGTGCGCGATCGCCACAAGGTGTTCATCATCGACGAGGTGCACCAGCTCTCGTCCAGCTCGTTCAACGCCCTGCTGAAGTCGGTCGAGGAGCCGCCGCCGCACGTGGTCTTCATCATGGCGACGACGCTGCTCGACAAGATACCCGACACGATTCTCTCGCGTTCGCAGGTCTTCGAGTTCCGCACCATCGGCGTCGCCGCCATCGTCGAGCAGCTTCGGCGGATTGTCGAGGCGGAGGGGGTCGCCATCGACGACGCGGGGCTCGCCCTCGTCGCCCGCACCGCCAACGGCAGCATGCGCGACGCCCAGAGCGCGCTCGACCAGGTAATCGCCTTCGCGGGCGAGTCGATCGGCGCCGACGACGTGTCGGCGGTGCTCGGGCTGGTGGGCCGCGACGCCGTGCTCGACATGGCCGAGACGGTCGCGGCGGAGGCGGCCGACGGGGTCTTCGATCTGGCTGGTCGCTTCGTCGAGGCGGGGTACGACCTGCGCTCGGTGTGCCGCGAGCTCGCCCGGCTGGTGCGCGATCTGATGGTGCTGAAGGTGGACGCGCGCCGCATCGCCGACCCCGAGATCGCGGCCGACGCCGAGCGTGAGCGGCTGCAGGCGCTGTTGGACGGGTTCTCGCGCGAGGACCTGCTGCGCGGGTTCGACGTGCTGTCGCGGGCCGAGCTCGACATCCGCAACGCGACGCAGCCCCGCTACCATTTCGAGATGGCGATGCTGCGCTGGATCCACCTGCGGCGGCTCGTGCCGCTGGCCGAGCTGCTCGGCGGGGCGGGTCGGCTCGATCCGGCGCGGTCGACACCCGCGGCGGCGCGGCAGACCCCGGCGCGGCGGAACTCGGCGCCGGTGGAGTCGCCGCCCACGCACGTCCGACCGGCGGAGGAAGCGCGCCGGCCCGCGGGTCCGACCTCCGGTTCGCCGGAAACGGCCACGGCGGCGGCCAGCGTCCCGCCCGCCGCGGCTTCCGACCCCGCTCCCGGTTCGCCGGCCGGTCTGAAGGAGCGGTTTCTTGCCGAGCTCCAGCGGAGGCGGAAGTTCTTTCACGGGACGGTGGCCGCCCAGGCCCGGGACGTCGAGGTGGAGGACGGGCGAATCACGTTCGTGTTCGACTCGGCCCGGCGCACCCTCTCGCAGCATGTGGAGAAGGCCCGCGGGTGGCTCGAGCCGCTGGCCGGCGAAGTGGCCGGGCGGAAGATGGCGGTGGGCGTCCGGCAGATCGCCGCGGCGGATGCCGCCGGCGCGGGAGCCGCAGCCGGTGATGCGGAGACGAGAGCGGACCCGCATCAGCCGCCGCTGACGGTCCCGCCGCCGACGGAGCCGCCGGCTGCACGGGAGCCGTCCCCGGCTCTCGCGCGTCCTGCCGACCCCGAGCCCCCGGCGCTCGGGTCTCCCATGGAGTCCGAGCCTTCGTCGGACTCCGTCGACTCGCCGCTCGGTTCGCCGGTGCAGTCGGGCGATTCCCCGGCCGCCTCGGCCTTGGCGCCGTCGGGGTCCTCCGCGCGGTCCGAGCCGCCGCGGCGGTCCGAGTCTTCGGCAAGCGGCGGCCGCGTCCCCCGGGGTTCGAAAGGGAAGCGCCGGACCCCGGCGCCGGGGTCCGGCGAGACCGACGATCTGCTCGCGAAGGCCTTGGAGGATCCCGCGGTGCAGACCATGCTCGACGTGTTCCCGGCCGAGATCAAGGAAGTCGAAGAGATGTGACCGCCATGAACATTCAGAAGATGATGCAGCAGGCGCAGCAGATGCAGGAGAACCTGCAAAAGCAGCTCAGGGAGGCCAACGTCGAGGCGACGGCGGGGGGCGGCATGGTGACCGTGGTCATGAATGGGGTCAAGGAGATCCAGCGCTTGCGCATCGACCCCGAGGTGGTGTCGCCCGACGACGTGGAGATGCTGCAGGACCTCATCGTCGCCGCGGTGAGCGACGCTCAGCGCCGCGTCGACGAGCTCGCCTCGCAGCGCATGGGCGGCATGATGGGCGGGCTCAAGATTCCCGGTCTCTCCTGAACCCCGCCCGAGACGCCATGACCCGCATCGAGCCCCTCGTGCGGCTGACCGGCGAGCTCCAGAAGCTGCCGGGCATCGGGGCCAAGAGCGCCCAGCGGCTGGCCTTCCATCTCCTGAAGCGGTCGCGCGAGGAGGCCGACCAGCTCTGCGACGCCATCCGCGACGTCAAGGAGCGGGTCGTCCACTGCTCGGTGTGCTCGAACATCACCGACTGCGACCCCTGCTTCTATTGCACCGACGCGGGGCGCGACCGGCGCGTGCTGTGCGTGGTCGAGGATCCCCACAACGTTGACGCGATCGAGAAGACAGGCGACTTCAGGGGTGCCTACCACGTGCTGATGGGGGCGCTGTCGCCCCTGAAGGGCGTCGGACCCGACGACCTGCAGATCGCCGGCCTCCTCGAGCGGGTCGGCGGAGGTGAGGTGGCCGAGGTGATTCTCGCCACCAACCCCAACGTCGAGGGCGAGGCGACGGCCATCTACCTGGCGAGGCTGCTCAAGCCGCTCGGGGTCCGCGTCAGCCGCATCGCGATGGGGGTGCCGGTGGGCAGCGACCTCGAGTACGCCGACGAGATCACCATGCTCAAGGCGATGGAGGGCCGCCGCGAGATGTGAGCGTGGGGGTCGGGTTGGCCCCCCGCGTCGCCCCGGGCTTCACGATGCGCCCCCCGCGGCCAGCTCGTCGAGCACGGCGGCGGTGGCGGGAGCGCGGTGTGCGCCGCCGCCGGCCAGCGCCGTGCGCAGCGCCGCGAGGTCGGCCGCGTCGTCGACGTCGCGCCACGAATCGAGCAGCTCGACCCGCAGTCCGCGCGTCTCGGCCGCGGCCACGGTGTCGGCGCGGGTCCACGGGCTGCTCCAGCGGATGCCGGTGAACAGGTCCGGTGTCGGGTCCCCGGCGCGGGGGCGGGCGAGGCCGATGAGGTAGTAGCCGCCGTCGGCGCTCGGGCCCAGCACCACTGCGTCTGGTCCCGCTGCGAGGCGGGCTAGCGCTTCGCGGATGCGCGCCGGCGGTAACCCCGGCAGGTCCGAGCCCATCACCACCACCGGCGAGAACCCGTCCCCGAACAGATCCTCGAAGATGGCGCGCTCGCGCTCGCCGAGGTCGGCGCCCCGCTGCGGCATGAGTTCGTCGGGGGCGACCCCGGCCGGGGCGAACCCGTGCGGCCCGCCGTCCGGGGTGTAGGCCACGCGGAGCGTGGCTGCCTCCACGGTGCGGCACGCCGAGACGACGTCGGCGAGGAAGGCGGCGTACAGCCGCCGCCGGTCCCGTTCGTCCGGGACGACGCCGGCCAGCCGCGTCTTCGGCGCCCGCCCGCGGCTCGGCGAGCGCGCCATCACCGCCACCACCGGGCCGCGGGGTGCGGGCGTCTCCGGGCCGGCGGCCGGCTCGGAGCCATCGTGGTCTTCGGGGCCGGCGGCCGGTTCGGGGCCATCGTGGTCTTCGGGGCCGCCCGCCGGCTCGGACCGATCGCGCGTTCGTGCCGCCAAGTCGCCCGCCGTGGATTTCCCCGCACTGTCCGCCGGCGGCTCCTCCGCCGCTGATTTCCCCGCGCGGCCCGCCGCCGGCTCCTCCGCCATGCCGCCCGCTGCCGTCGCGGCCACCGCGGCGGCGCCGTCGCGGCGGGCGGCAAGACCGCGACGCGCCAGCAGCAGGACCCCCGCGGTCATCCACACCAGCATCCGCCCCTTGCGTACGAGGGCGAGGGTGACCCCGGCGACGCCGCCGAACCCCAACAGCTCGGCCACCGCGGCCGTGCCCGCCTCGTCCACCCCGATGCGCAGGGGCACGAACTTGAACGCGCCGGCGAGGAAACGGTTCGCCGCCTCGAGGACCAACGCGTCGAGCAGGGTCGGCGGCACGTCGCTGACGAACGCGAGCACGAGGTGGATCTCCAGGACGGCGAGGGCGTGGAACCCCAGCTCCCACCCGGCCACGGCGGCGAGGCGCCGCGGCGCGCGGGGGTACAGGTCGTGGACGCGATCTTCGGCCCGGCGCACGCCGTTGGCCCAGGCCGCGAGCCTGCCCGCCGGAGCGCGGTGCGCGACCGCGTCCAGCAGGGCGCTGGCGGGGTGCAGGCGCCGCCAGATGACCCCGTGCGCGGCGGCGGTCAGCAGAACCAGCGCAGCCACCAGGGCCGCGCCGGCCGTCCACCAGCTCTCGGCTGGGCCGAGACGGAACGCCAGCGCCATTGCCCCGCCCGCGACGACGAGGGCGGCCGACAGCGTGTAGAAGAGGTTCTCGACGGCGAGAGCGGGCAGGGTGCGCGACGCCGGTTCGCGGTCGCCCGCGAACAGCGTCTTCGCGGGCTCGCTGACGAGGAGTCCCAGCGGGGTCAGGTTGCCGAGCGTATCGCCGGCGACCATTGCGTGGAATGCATGCCGTCGGGTCAGCCGGTGCGGTCGGTCGAGGCAGCCGCGCCAGGCGAGGGCCCGCGCCGCGAGCCGGAGGCCGCCCATGGCGGCGACGGCGGGGAAGGCCCAGCCGAGGCGGCCGATGCCCGCCGCGATCTCCGCGGTCCCGGTGCGCTGGACGAACCAGACGAACAGGACGACGCCCGCCGCCGCCGCGATCAGGCCCGGCACGGAGCGCCCGCGGCGGCCGGCCGGGACCGACGGGCCGCGCATCGTGTGTTGCGGCTTTTCGTCACGCCCCGTCATAATGCGCCAATGGCCTTCCTGTCGCCGCAGGTCGTGGCGGCGGTCATTCTACTCGCTGGCGGACTGACGGCTTGCTTCCTCGGCTACCGGTTGTTTCGTTGGCTGCTCGTGCTGTACGGGTTCGCCGGCGGGGCCTACGTCACGTCGCTGTTCGTCGGCGCGTTGTCGCCGTGGGTCGCGGCCGGGGTGGTCGTCCTGGGCGGGCTGGCCGGGGCGGCGGTGGCGCTGGTGCTCTATCTGGCCGTGGTGGCGGTGGCGGGCGCCGCGGTCGGGGTGCTCGTCCTCAATCTCTCGTGGTCGCCGGCCTCCGGCGATCCGCAGGCCTGGATGGTGATTCTCGCGTGTCTGATCGGCGCGAGCCTCGCCGTCGTGCTGCAACGCTACGTCATCATCGTGGGGACCGCTTTCGGGGGCGCGTGGACCGCCCTCGTGGGTGCCCTCGCCCTCGTGGGGCACCCCGGCGCGCAGGCGGTGACGGACGGCGACGTGTGGCAGATGTATCCCCTGGCGCCGGCCCGGGGGCAGGTGCCGTTCGCGGTGGGGTGGCTGAGCCTGGGACTGCTCGCGGCGCTGTGGCAGTTGCTGGGCGCGCGGTCGGGGAAGCCGCCGCCGGACGCCGACATTTGACGCTGCCGGCCGTGGTGCTCTAAAATCGAGGTTTCGTCTGGTGCTCGACGCTCGCACCATGACGTTGGTCTGCACGCGCGCTGCCATGTTCCTCAGTAGCTCAATTGGCAGAGCATCCGGCTGTTAACCGGAGGGTTGTTGGTTCGAGTCCAACCTGAGGAGCCAAACCTCTCACCCCCTGCTGTCGTGCCCCACCCGCGTCGGCGCCCCGCGCGGCTGTCATTCCCCTCGCTGCACCGCGTTCGCAACCCGGTGCAGCGCTGGGCGGCGGCCGTCGTGCTGCTGCTCGCCGCGCCGGGCGGAGCGGCGGCCCAGACCGAGTTCCATTTCCAGTACGGGAAGTTCGTCAACCCGTTCTCGGGAGAGCGGCGCTACGCGCGGGTCCTCACCTTTCAGCAGGCGTCGCGCTGGTCGCTCGGCGACAGCTTCATCTTCCTCGACTGGACCGACGACGGGGGTGCGGACGGGTTCAACGAGAAGGGCATGTACGGCGAGTGGTACCCGTCCCTGAGCCTGGGCCGGGTGTCGAACCGCACGGTGGGGGCGGGGCCGATCCGGGACGTGGCCCTCATCGGCGGACTCAACTTCGGCAGCGAGGCGAACATCTTCAAGGTCGTGCCCGGAGGGCGGCTCTCCTGGGACGCGCCCGGCTTCTTCTTCCTCAACACCGACTTCGGGGTCACCATCGACAGGAGCAGCGGGGTGGCGGGGGGCGGGGCGCCGCGGACCGGCGCGAGTTTCGTCGCGGACGTCAACTGGGGCGCCGCCTTCGACCTCGGCGCGCAGTCGTTTCTGTTCACGGGCCACACCAAGTACATGGGGGCGGCGACCGACGAGCTGGGCCGGCGCGTGAAGGCGTCGCTGCTCGCCCAGCCACAGCTCGGCTGGGACCTCGGCAAGGCCGCAACAGGCCACGGCGGCCAGCTCTTCCTGGGCGTGGAATACCAGTACTGGTGGAACAAGCTCGGCGTGGACGACGGCGACAACGTGGCGCAGTTGTGGCTGATGTGGCGGCTGTGAGCGGCCCCTGGAGGACCGCGGGGGGCGTGGGCAGCCGGCTGTTCGTCCTGGCGTTGATGCTGTCGAGCCTGGTTCCGTGGGTCCCGACGGCTTCCGCGCAGGCTCGGCCCGGCCCGCCGCTCGGTCGGGTCAGGCGGTGGCGCCGGCGTCGATGCCCGCCTGCCAGAGGGTCCAGTTGGCGTTGATGGTCGACGCGCGTCCGGCGCCCTCGAACACGAGCAGGCGAGTGCCCACCTTGTCGATGAAGAAGCGGTCGTGGCTCACCGCGATGACCGCGCCCGGGAAGTTCACGAGGGCCCGCTCCATCACCTGCGTGGCGGTGACGTCGAGATGGTTGGTCGGCTCGTCGAGAATCACCACCGGCGCCCCCGACAGCAGCGCCAGAGCGAGGGCGATGCGGGCCCGCTGGCCCCCCGACAGGGTCCCGATCTCCTGCTGCAGGTCCATCTCGGAGAACTGCAGGAGCTCGAGGAACCGGTGGACCTGCTTGCGCGGGGCCCGGTGCGCGAGCCCCTCGACGTTGACCGTCCGGGTCACCGTCCCCCTGGGATCGAGGCGGTCGAGGACGGCGTTGTAGTCGACCCAGGGGGCGCCGAGCTTCCAGTCCACGCGACCCGCGTCGGGCGCCTCCTCGTTGCGCAGCACGCGCAGCAGCGTCGTCTTGCCGCAGCCGTTGGGGCCGACGACCACCAGGCGGTCTCCCCGGTGCAGCGTGAAGTCGAGGCCGTCGAAGAGGACCTCCTCGCCGTAGCGCTTCGAGAGCTGCGTCACCTCGCAGAGCTCGTCGGCGGTGCGTATGCCCCGGTAGATGCCAGTCACGATGGTGTCGACCTCGCGCGGCGTCTGCTGCTTGCGGATGTTCGCGAGCCGGCGGGCGAGGGCCCGGCTCGGGTTCCGGGCCGCCTCTCGCCGATCCTGAATTGCCTCGGCCTCGAAGGCGAGCAGCTCCTCCTCGTGCCGGAACTCCCGCTCGATCTGACGCGTCTTCCCCCGCTTGCGTCGTACGAACTCGACGAACCCGCAGTCGTACTCGTGAAACCGGTGGTTCTCGATCTCGACGACGCGGTTGACGGCGCGGTCGAGGAAGTGCCGGTCGTGCGAGACCACGAGGGCGGCGCCCCGGAACCGAGCGAGCCAGCTCTCGAGCCACGCCAGCCCGTCGAAGTCGAGGTAGTTCGTGGGCTCGTCGAGCAGCAGGACGTCCGGCGCCTCGAGCAGAATCTTCGCCAGCGCCGCCCGGTTCCGCCAGCCTCCGGACAGATGATCGATGGGCATCGTCCGATGCCGAGGGCTGAAGCCCAGTCGGCTGAGCGCGGTGTCGATGCGGTGCTCGCAGGTCCACCCGTCCCCGTGCTCCATCTCGGCCGTCAGGGCCTCGTACCGCTTCAGCAGCCCGGCCTGACCGTCGCCCGGGGCGCCTTCCGCGAGGGCGTGGGCGATGTCCGCCAGCTCCGCCTCGATCCGCCGGATCGGCTCGAACACCTCCCGCAGCACCGACTCGATCGACGCCTCGCCACTCAACGCCGAGAACTGCGAGAAGTAGCCGATGCGCAGGTCGGCGGCCACCTCGATCTCGCCCCCCGACGGTTCCTCCCGCCCCAGAATCAGCCTCAGCACCGTCGTCTTGCCCGACCCGTTGCGCCCGAGCAGCCCCGTCCGGTCGCCGGGGGCGAGGCGGTAGAAGACGTCGCGGAGCACCTGCTTCCGCCCGTAGCGTTTGGAGACCCGCCGCAGGCGGATGAGGCTCATGGGACCGTCGGGGGAAGCGAGGCGCGGCTGAGTGCGGGAGGCCGCGCCCCGATGAGGCTCGACCGTCGGCCCGGTGGGAAGGTGATCGATGCCCCGTCCGCGGCAGGTCGACAGCGCCGCGGACGGACCGCTACGGGCGGCTTCGAGCATCGTGCGGTTGTTGGAGACGCCCCGGGGTTCGCCCCGGGGCGTCTGGCCGATTGCAGGCGCCCCGGGGGCGCCGTCGCCGTCGCCGCCCGCCGTCAGTCGATGATCGCCTGGTAGACGAGCGACCGCACCTTCTGCTGATCGTCGAGGCCGATGGCGGGGATGATCTGCGTCAGGTAGACCACCACCATCTCCTCCTCGGGGTCGGCCCAGTAGGTGGAGTGGTAGGCGCCGCCCCAGCCGAATTCCCCGACCGAGCCGGGCAGGCCGGCGGCGGCGGGGTCGTGGGTAATCGAGAAGCCGAGCCCGAAGCCCTGGCCGGGACGGAACGGGATGCCCCCGAGGTGGTCGCTCAGTATCGACTCGACGGTCTTGCGCGACAGGATGCGCTTGCCCTCGAACTCGCCGCCGTTCAGCATCATCTGCAGGAACGTGGCGTAGTCGGTGGCCGTCGACAGCAGCCCCGCGCCGGCCGAGAACGCCTTGCGGGGGCCGTTCACGTAGTGTCCCTGGCCCACCATGTGGCCGGGCTCGGGGGCCCGTTCGAAGCGGCTGCCGCCGTCGACCGACGAGTAGACGGTGGCGAGCCGGCCCAGCTTGCCGTCGGGCAGGAAGAAGTGGGTGTCGTTCATCCCCAGCGGCTCGAACAGGCGCTCGGTCAGGAACTCGCCCAGCGTCTGGCCGCTGATCTTCTCGATCATCGCGCCGAGGATGTCGGTGTTGTAGCCGTAGATCCACTGCTCGCCGGGGTGCGCGTCCATCGGCAGCTCGGCGAGCCGCGCCATCGTCTCGCCCACCGTCTCCTCGCGGTCGGCGAAGTACCAGCCGGTGATGCCCGCCTCTTCCCACGCGTCGGCCGCGGCCCCGCGGCTGGCGAGCAGGCCCATGCCGTAGCTGATGCCGGCGGTGTGGGTCAGCAGGTCGCGGATGGTGACAGGTCGGCGAGCCGGCACGACGTCGTAGCCGCCCTCGTCGTTCGGCTCCGCCACCGTCGTCTCGGCGAAGGCGGGGAGGTACTTGCCGACGGGGTCGGTGATGAGCAGCCTCCCCTCCTCCTGCAGCAGCATGACCCCGACGCTCGCCAGCGCCTTCGTCTGCGAGGCGATGCGGAAGATGCCGTCCGACGGCATCGGCGCCTCGGCCTCCACGTCGCGGTAGCCGATGCCCTCGCGGTAGGCGATCTTGCCGCGGCGGACGACGATGGTGACGGCGCCGGCGAGCCGCCCCTCGTCGACGAGGCCCTCGAGGGCGAGGCTCAGGCGGTCGAGCCGCTCCGACGACATCCCCACCTCTTCCGGCTCGACCCGGACCAGCCCCTGGCCGGCCGATGCCTGGGGAACGAGCAGCAGCGCGAACACGACGGCGAGCGCCGTCAGGCGAATGCGTGAATTCATGGCGTTACCTCGCGACCTTCTCCGATCTGAGCGGGCAGGGTTACGGGAAGCGAATTGCTCCTCCCAATGATAGCCGCGACGGCGGTTCTGGAGATAGGCCGGGCAGGTCGGGGCTTCGGCGCCGTGGCCGTTCCGGCTCGCGAGGAATGCGCTTCACCCGCACGCCGAGAAACGGGCGAAGTCCTGCCGATCCGCCATCAGCCACGCCTCCACGGCCCGAACCGCGACTCGCAACTCCATCCGTTCGGCCTGCGTGGTTCTGAAGAGGCGGTGGCGCAGCTTCGGGGCGCAGTCGTGACGGTCGAGGTCGCAGAGCACGAACCAGGGGGAATGGTGTGCGCCGGCGTTGAATCCGTCGAGGCGCTGGCGCAGGTTGCCGATCTCGCCCAGGCCGCCGCGTGACCGTCGAGGCGCCGCAGGTTCGTTCAGGCCATACCACCGCGGCGCTCGGCCGCTCTCGGCGGGCGCATTCCGGGTCCAAGGAGCGTCTGGGCATCTCTCCACCGCATCGGCGTCAGTGCCGCGACAGCACCCGCAGCCCGGTGAAGGGGGGCAGGATTGTCCGCCCGGCAGGAGGTCGGCGGGCAGAAGCGGGGATCGTCGGGGGCCGGGTCTGGTGCAGGCACGGCCTCCGGGCGGCGGGTTGATCTGCTATGACGTGATTTGTATACTGACATTTATATAGCAACATGAGCCTCGACCACATCCTCCTCGGTCTGCTTCGCGAGCCGGGCGCCGGCTACGACCTCGGGAAGGCGTTCAGCGAGAACGTGCGGCACTTCTGGTCGGCCGAGCTGAGCCAGATCTACCCGGCCCTGAAGCGCCTCGAGCAGCGCGGGATGCTCGGCAGCCGGCTCGAGCCCTCGCCGAAGGGGCCGAACCGTCGGGTCTACGCGCTGACGGAGGCGGGTCGGGCCGAGCTGCTGCGCTGGCTGCGCGGCGGTCCGGCGGTGGGGACGGAGCGGTTCGCCTACTTGGCCCAGCTCTACTTCATGGACGCGCTCGGCGACCTGCGCGAGACCCGCGCGTTCATGACCGCCCTCCGGGAACATCTGGTCCGCTGGCTCGCGCAACTGCGGGCGGTCGAACAGGAGGTCGTCGCCACCCACGGCGACGACACCGTCCGCTACAGCGATGCGGGCTTCCACCACTTCGCGGCGCTTCGGATGGGGATTCACTCCATCGGGTCGAAGGTGGCCTGGTGCGACGAGACGCTGGCCGCGCTCGACCGGCGCCTGGCGTCCTCGCGCGCCGCGGGGACGGTGCCTCGGGACGAATCGTGGAAGGAGAAGGAGCACCTGTTATGACGAGCATCCTGGACCTGGCGATAGGCACTCTGATCCCGGCTCACGTCGCCGCCGGTTTCGTCGGTCTCGCGGCGTTCTGGATCCCGCTGTTCGTGAGGAAGGGCGGTCGACTGCACGTGCAGGCGGGCCGTGTGTACACCTGGTGCGCCTACGTCGTGACGCTGACCGCGGTCACCGTGTCGGCGGGGCGCATCGCCGCCCTCCAGGTGCAGGGCATCGGGCTCTCGGACCGGCCCGACGCGTACGGCTTCGCCCTCTTTCTCGGCTATCTCGGGGTCGTGACGTTCGCCACGGTGCGGCACGCGATGCGTGTGGTCGCGACGAGGAAGGCGCCGGAGATGCTGCGGACGCCGTTCCACGAAGCCCTCGCCTGGGCCTCGATCGCGGGCAGCGTCACCGTCATCGTGTTCGCGCTGACGGTGTGGTCCGATGTCTCGCCGATCCTGCTGGGGCTGAGCCCCATCGGCCTCTTCACGGGGCCGGGCATGCTGCGGCTGATGCGTCGTCCCGGCGCGCGGCGCATGGGCTGGTTCTACAGCCATCTGGGCTCGATGCTGGGAGGCGGCATCGCATTCCACACCGCGTTCGCGGTCTTCGGGGCGCAGCAGTTGTGGGCCTACGAGCTCGCGGGGCTGCTCGCCGTCGTGCCGTGGATCCTGCCGACGGCCCTCGGCGTTCCCGCCATCATCATCTGGACCCGGCACTACCGGCGGAAGTTCGAAGCCGCGTCGTGACCGACGTCGGCTCAGAGCGCTCCCGGCGCAACCCCGTGGTGCTACGACGCCCGCTGCGTCGAGCGGGGGCGGCATGGGATGACCGGACCGGCTCAAGCGCCACTGGCGCGACACGGGCTACGACCCGGACTTCCGGCGGGCGGTAGCGTCTCGGCGGTAGCGGCTCTCCCTGTACCGGTCCACCCAGCGGCGAGAGCTCCGCCATCGACCGTCGGGCCCCCGGGTGGCCCGGAGACGTCCCCGTTCGGCCGCTGCCCGCAGCGCGGAGGCCTTCATGCCGGGCGTCTCCAGCGCCGCCAGCGGCACGAGCCTCGCCGGCCCGGCGACGGCCGGCATCACGAACCGGTGCAGGCTGTCGAGCATTGCCCGCGCGAGCATCTCGCCGAGGGGGCCCGACGCACCCGCATCCGCCTTGCGTAGCGCCTGAAGGTAGCGGGTGCGGTCGCGCTTGTAGATGATGACCGGCGGATAACCGAGCCGGACCAGAATGAGGTTGAGCACCAGCCGTCCCGCTCGCCCGTTGCCGTCGAGAAAGGGGTGAATCTGCTCGAACCGGCAGTGGGCTGTCGCGAGGGCGTCGGGAAGCCTCGCATCGGTGGCGTCGAGGGCGTTGACGCGATCGAGCCAGGTCGACATCTCGGCCGGTACGAGCGGCCACGACACCGGGACCATGCCGCCGGGGAAGGGGTGGATCTCGTGTTCGCGGAAACGGCCGGGTGCTTCGCGCGGGGTTCCGTCCGGATGTGGCGCCACCTGCCAGACGGGCGTCATCGCGGTATGGTGAACGCGCCGCACCTCCTGCAGCGTCAGGACCGTTCCGGGATGTGCGAATCCGTTCGGGGTGATGGCCTGACGGTAGACCCAGTCCGCGGCGTCGGCGTAGCCGCGCACCTCCATGTACTCGCGGAGTTCCTTGTGGCCGACCGCCCTGCCTTCGTCGAGGAGCCGCTCGACCTGTTTCAGCACCAGCGTGTTGCCCTCGATGGCGGTGGAGTGGTGAGCTTCCTCGTACCAGATGTTGCGCCAGGTGCCCGCCGCCTCGACCGGAGTCGGCAGGCCGCCCAGCCGTTCTCGCAGCTCGGTGATCTGAATGGCGAGCTGGCGGTACACGTCCGCTCGTCGCGGGCGGCCCCGACCCCGAGCATTTTGTTGCGTCATGAGCAATTGAAAGTTACCGAACACATTTCGGGTAGTTTGTCGAGTTCGCCCGAAGATAATTTTACCGAATACTTTTGCCGCTCCGGGGCCGTCCGAGAGCCGGGCGGCTAGGCGGTGGTCGCGGTCGCCTGACGCCACGCCCCCGGACGGACGCGCAGGCGCTCGGCGTCGCCCGGTGGGCCGACCTCTCGCCGGTCTGCGCAGCGAGCGCCCGCCGCACGGCGCCTCGACCGGCGTGGCGGGGGCGGCGAATCGGTCAGATGAGGTGGCCCGTCCAGCGCCCGGCGAGCACGATGCCGGCCCACAGCAGCAGCGATGCGCCGCCGGCGATGCGGGCGGCCGGGGGCAGCTCTTCCGCCGTGTCCCACGCCGCGATGCCGCGGAACGTCCGGAAGTGGAAGATGGCCATGTTGACGAACGCCAGCGGCAGCAGCAGGAACTTGATCTGGAAGGCGGTGTTCTCCACGTATCCCGGTGCGCGGGTCACGAACATGCCGAAGCCGGTGACCGCCGTGACCACGAAGGCCGCCCACGTCCACGGGAGCAGCTTGCCGGTGAGCTGGCTGACGGGGTAGCGGAGGGCGGCGACGCCGAGCAGGCGCAGGTCGACGGTCATGATGGTCCCGACGACGAGGCCGATCCCGATCACGTGGATGGACTCCAGCATGGGGAACCACCAGGTGAAGCCGATGTGCTGCGACAGGGGGTGGTCCTGAATCCACTGCCAGATGGACGGGTACGCCTCCAGGCTCTCCCAGGGGAAGGGGACCGGGAAAGGATCGGTGATGTACTCGGAGTACGCGATCCACCGCCCCGCCAGCATGATGCCGATCCAGAGCAGGAGCGACACGCCGGCGATGAGCCGCGCCACCAGCAGGCGGTCCTCCGACTCCTCCCAGTAGCCGTGCTCCTTCCGGTTCTTCCAGTAGACGAGGAACGCCAGCGCGACGGCCAGCAGCAGCAGCGAGAACTTGGAGACGGCGATGGGGTTGTAGATGTAGCGGGCGGGTCGCGCGAGGACGAAGAGCATGCCGGTGGCGAAGTTGACGGCGAGGGCGCACCACGTCCACGGCAGCAGCCGCCGGATCATCTCGCTGGTGTTGTGGCCGCGCAGCGCGAGGCCCAGGAACCGCAGGTCGACCATGACGATGGAGCCGACCACCGCCGCGATGCCCATGATGTGGAACGACTGGGCGATCGGGGGCAGGCCCGGCACGTTGCCGAGCAGGTACACCATCCACTCGCGGGTCGGGCTTTCCGCAAGGGTCTGGGCGAGGAAGTCGCGCATGGGTCGGGTCTCTCGTCGAGGGCCGGCATCGAGCGGCCAGGCAACGGCGGTTTCCGCGCCGCCATTCTAGCAGCCCCGGGCGGTCAGGTCCGTTGCCGTGCCGAGCGGCGCGGTGTGTCACTGGGGTGGCCGATGCGAGCGAGTAGCCGCACCAGCTCGCCCACCGTTGCTGGCGCCGGTCGGCGTCGTGCCCTGCGGGTGGCGACCCGGTCCCGCGTGAGCCGGAGCCATCCGCCGGACCGGCGGCGCCGGTCGGCAGGTCTGGGGACCGTGAAGCGGCGCATCAAGGGCCGGTTGATGGTCTCGCCGGACCGGCGGCGCCGGTCGGCAGATCTGCGGGACGGCGGTTTGGCGGGTTGGGTGCGCTTGCAGCCCGGTCGGCTATGCTATTCGAGGGCGCGAGGTTCCCGCCGCCGTCAGGCGTCAGCCGCGTTCACTCGACCGCCTTCCGACATCCGACGAACAGGAGTCCCGATGCGCAAGTCTCTCGCGGCCGTCCTGGCGTTGGCCGGGGCATGGATCCTCCTGGCCACGGCTCCCGCCGTCGGCCAGCTCGCGGCGACGCCGCCCGGCGCCTGCGCCGCTTCGCCGGCTGACTGGCCCGGTCTCGACGGCGGCCCCGCGTGGAACGGCTGGGGGGCGGGGGTGACGAACACCCGCTTCCAGCCGGCGGACCAGGCCGGGCTGACGGCGGCTGACGTGCCGCGCCTGCGGCTCAAGTGGGCGTTCGGCTATCCGCGCACGGCCACCGCGCAGTCGCAGCCCACGGTCGTGGGGGGACGCCTGTTCGTGGCCAGCGAGCGCGGCGAGGTCTTCGCGCTCGACGCCGCCACCGGCTGCACCCACTGGACGTTCGAGGCGGCGGGCGGCGTCCGCAGCGCCATGACCGTGACCCGCCTCGCCGACGGCCGGCACGCGCTCTTCTTCGGCGACTTCTCGGCCAACGTCTACGCGCTCGACGCCGCGACCGGGGCCGAGATCTGGCGCCGCGACGTCGACAGCCACCCCGGGGCCCGCATCACCGGGGCGCCGGTCGAGCACGAGGGCCGGCTCTACGTGCCGGTGTCGTCGCTGGAGGAGCTGCTGGCCGCCAACCCCCGCTACCCGTGCTGCACCTTCCGCGGCAGCATCGCCGCCCTCGACGCGGCGACCGGCGAGTTGGTCTGGCAGAGCTACACCATCGAGGAGCCGCCGGGGCCGCGCGGACGCAACCCCGCCGGCACCGACCTCATGGGGCCGTCGGGTGCGGCGGTGTGGTCGGCCCCGACCGTCGACGCGAGACGCGGGCTCCTCTACGTCGCCACCGGCAACGCCTACACGGAGCCCGCCGCCGCCACCAGCGACGCCATCATCGCATTGGACCTCGAGACCGGCGCGGTCCGGTGGGCCAACCAGTTCACGCCGGGCGACGCCTTCATCCTCAACTGCGGCGGCGACAACCCCAACTGTCCCGAGGAGGAGGGCCCCGACTTCGACTTCGGCGCGTCGCCGGTGCTGGTGACGACGGCGGACGGCCGCGACCTCGTGGTCATCGGCCAGAAGTCGGGGGTCGGCTACGCCCTCGACCCCGACCGCGACGGCGCCGTCGTCTGGCGCTACCAGGTCGGGGCGGGCAGCCTGCTCGGCGGCATCGAGTGGGGCTTTGCGGTCGACGCCGAGAAGGCGTACTTCGCCAACTCGGACTACCTGACCCCGGAGCCGGGGGGCCTCGCCGCGGTGCGCCTGACCACCGGCGAACTGGTGTGGTTCGCCGAGCCCCACGAGCCGGTCTGCGAGGGGTGCAGCCCGGCGCTGCTGGCCGCCGTCACCGCCATGCCGGGGGCCGTCTTCTCCGGCGCCCACGACGGCCTCTTCCGCGCCTACGACACCGACGACGGGTCGGTCCTCTGGGCGTTCGACACCAACGGCGAGCACGCGACGGTGAACGGCGTCGAGGCCCGGGGCGGGTCGATCAACGGCCCCGGCCCGGTCGTCGTCGGGGGCATGGTCTACGTCAACTCGGGCTACGCCGCGTTCGGCGGCCGGCCCGGCAACGTCCTGCTGGCCTTCGGCCTCGATTGACGCGTCCTTCCCGCCCGCGGCCCGGCCGACGAACCGCGCGGCCGGTGCGCGGCCAGGGCCGGTCGAATCCACCGATGCGACCGGGGACCGGCGAGCCCGGTCGGGGGAGTGTCCGAGGGCCGTCAGTCGGGGGCAGATCGATGCGTCTTTACAGCGAGCTCGCGGCGTGGTGGCCGCTCGTGGACGACCCGGCGGACTATGCCGAGGAGGCCGACGTCTACGCCGACAGGTTGCAGGAGGCGTGCGACGGACCGATAGAGTCTCTCCTGGAGCTGGGCTGCGGCGGCGGGAACACCGCCTCGCACCTGAAACGGCGGTTCTCCCGCCTGCTGCTCACCGACGTGTCTCCCGAGATGCTCGCGGTCAGCCGCGCCCTCAACCCGGAGTGCGAGCACCAGGTCGGGGACATGCGCGCCCTGCGCGTGGGCCGGACGTTCGACGCCGTCTTCGTCCACGACGCCGTCTGCTACATGACGACCGAGGCCGACCTGCGGCGCGCCATGGAGACGGCGTGGGACCACTGCCGCCCCGGCGGCGCCGCGCTGTTCCAGCCCGACTACGTCCGGGAGAACTTCCGGGCGGCGGCGTCCGCGGGCGGCTGCGACGAGCCCCCGCCCCCCGGATCCGACGGGGGCTGCGCGAGGGGGTTGCGCTATCTGGAGTGGGTCTGGGATCCCGATCCGGGCGATACGGAGTATCTCGCCGACTTCGCTTTCTTGTTGCGCGAGCGCGACGGATCGGTCCGCTCCGTGCACGAGCGGCATGTCGAGGGCCTGTTCGCGCGCGACCGCTGGCTGAACCTCCTCGCCGAGGTCGGGTTCGAGGCCCGCTGCGCCCCGCTCGTGCTCTCTGACGTGGAGCCGGGCCGGCACGAGACGTTCGTGGGGCGCCGACCGCGCTGACGGCGAGCCACGAACTGTTCCCCCGGGACCGTCGCGCGACTCCCGCCCGGGCCTTCGGGACGGGGTTCGCTCGACGACCTTGCGCACGCCACCATCGACCCGGGCGGCGTGGGCTGCCGCCTACGGGATCAGGTCGCGGACGGCGATCGCCGCTGCCGGCCGGGCGAGCGGTGCGATTGTCTCGCCGGCGCCGCGCACGAGAACGGTGCGGTACCCCGTTTCGACGGGGTCGCGGTGCACTTCGAGACGGGCGTCGGGGAGGGCGATGACCCAGTACTCGGGAATGCCGTGGCGCGCATAGAGGCGCTGCTTGACGGTCCGGTCGCGGAGCAGCGAAACGTCGGACACCTCGACGACGAGCAGCGCGGTCGTCGGGTGGGCGGCGAGATAGTCGACCTCCCGCCCCGTGACCACCGCGAGGTCCGGCTCGGGCTCCGAGTCGTCGCCGACGGCCAGGGGACACTGCAGGCGCACCGTGCAGCCGGCGCCGAACGCCTCACGCAGGATCGCGCCGGCGAGGCCGACGACCGCGGCGTGCCGGCTGCCCTGGGGGGTCATCGCGAGAAGCTGTCCGTCGATCAGCTCGAGGCGGTCGTCGGGTCCGAAGACGCCGGCGTCGACCGCGCGGTCGTAGGCGTCGCGGCTCCAGGCATACGCGTTCCCGGTGATGGTATCGGCCACGATGTCCTCGGGGGGGCGATTGTACTACCGGGCAACCCTCCGTGCGTAGCGGTCCGCCGGGCGCGCGTCGAGCGTGTGACGGGAGGTCTGTCGCAGCCGCTTCGCGGGGCGCCGGGAGCACCGAGCCGAGAAGGCGGCCCGACCGTCTCACCCGTCCGACGCGTCGTCGAGGCCGGCTGCAAGCACGTCGCCGGCAACCGGTTCAAGCGCACCGGCATGCGCCGGACCGCTGCATGTACCCCGCGCCGCCCATGCCGGTTGCCGGCGCCCGCGGTCGAGGCCCGATGCTCGGCAATCACGGGCGGGTCCGCGGGTCGTCGGCAGAGGCGATGGCGAAGGCGACGGTCGTCATTCCCCGCCGGCCGGTCTCCCGCTCCAGCCGCTCGGTCAGCGGATCTTCCACGCGCCCCACGTCGATGGTCTCGCGCGCTGCTTCGATCTCTTCGGCGGCCGCCCCCTTGAAGCAGAGCGGGCAGGGGGGGAGGTCGTCACCGCCGAGCCGAACCGGGGGGCCGTAGGTGCGGCAGGCGACCGGGCGCCACGCGTAGACGGTGCAGGCGCCGCTGTCGGGATCGAGGGCGGGGCACGGCTCCGACGCGAACGCCTCGTAGAACCGCTCTTCCTCGGCCTCGGTCGCGAAGAGGCCCGCGTCACCGCCGCCGAACGCCGGCGCCTGCCGCGCCACCGCCGCCGCCGCCCGGCCGCGGACGGCGGCGGCCCGGTCGGGCTCGGTCTCCGCCAGCGCGCGCAGCCCCTCCCGGAGGCGCCAGGCATCGAGCTGGGTGATGGCGAACGGGCCGAAGCAGCAGGGCGTGCAGCCCGATTCACAGGCCAGATGCGTTCCGGCCGCCGCGCGCGCCCGGCCCGTCGCGGCCTCGACGAGGGTCAGCAGCCGCCGGTCTTCCGCCTTCAGCGCCTCGCGGCCGGCTGCGCGATCCGAGGCGTGGTCGGTCGGCGCGGTTCCGGTTCCGGGATGTGCGTCACCAGTTTCCCGCATCGCATTGTCCTCTCCCGGCTCGTCGGGCATGAGCGAGTGGGCTCGACAGCCGTGGTGGAGTCGCGCGTTGCACCGAGAGTGGCGAAGGCGCCGGTCCGACCAGGCTGAGGCTGCACATGCCAGAGCTTCACCGGGCTGTCACCGGCTGGCCGCGGCGACTCGCTCGACCTCGCGCAGCACCCGCAGCAGATTCCCGCCCCAGAGCTGGGCGATCTCGGCCTCGGTGTAGCCGCGCCGCACCAGCTCGAGGGTGACGTTGAAGGTCTCGCCGGCGTGGTTCCAGCCCTCGACGCCGCCGCCGCCGTCGAAGTCCGAGCTGATGCCGACATGGTCGAGGCCGATCAGCTCGACCGCGTAGTCGACGTGGTCGACGAAGTCGGCGACATCGGCGGCCGGCCACTGCCGGTCGATCTCCGCCATCCGGCGGTCGTACTCCGCGCGGGCCGCCTCGTCGAGGCCGGCGGGAGCCGCCGGGCCGAACCGCGGCAGCCCGAGGTCCGTCCGCAGGGCCCGGATGGCGTCGTCACGGGACGCCGCGGCACTGCTGACGAAGGCGCCGAGGGCGACCGTCTGCATGACCCCGCCGTTGTCGCGCAGGGCGAGGAGCTGCTCGTCGTCGAGGTTGCGCGGGGTGTCGGCGATGGCCCGGACGCTGGAGTGCGAGGCGATGACGGGCGCCCGCGACAGCCGCACCGTGTCGAGCATCGCCGCCTTCGAGGCGTGCGAAACGTCGAGCATCATGCCCAGCCGGTTCGCCTCGGCGACGACCTCGGCCCCGAAGGTGCTGAGGCCGCCGTGCTCGGCCGGGGCGTCGCCGAGGTTCGGCCGCGGGTTCGCCGAGTCGGCGATGTCGTTGTGCCCGTTGTGGACGAGGCCGAAGTAGCGGGCGCCCAGATCGTGGTAGGTTTCCATGAGCGACAGGTCGCGGCCGATGACGTAGCCGTTCTCGATGCCGATGGCCGCGATGGACCGGCCGCTCGCGGCGATGCGCTCGAAGTCGTCGGCGGTGTAGGCGATCGCGATCCGGTCTGGATACATCTCCTCGGCCATGCGGCGGATGGCCTCGAACTTCGTCATCGCGTCGGCCTTGGCCTGGGCCTCGTTCTCCGGCGTCCGCGCGGTCTGTCCGACGTAGACGACGAAGAACCCGGCGTCGAGTCCCCCCTCCTCCATCTTCGGCAGGTCGAGCTGACGCCGGCCGCGCACCCCGGGATCGACATCCGCGGTGGCGAAGTCGAGGGGAATGTCGTCGTGGGTGTCGATGGTCAGCACCCGCTCGTGGATTGCGCGCGCCCGCGCGACGAGCGCCTCCTCGGTCTCCTGCACCGGGGCGGCGGACCGGGCCGCCGTCCCGGCACCGAGCAGCATCAGCGCCGCCAGCACCGCACGACCGCACCGCGCGCCGCCTCCCCGGCCAATGAACCTGGCTGCGAGCGTGGTCATCGACGTCCTCCTTCTCGGACCGGTCCCGCCCTTGTGGGGGCTGCCGGCCCTGTCTATACTCGGATCAGGGCTCCGACTCTGACGACGATACCCCGCCGTGTCCACAGGCCGGGGAACGACGGCCCGTCTCGGCGAGTCGCCAGCCGTCCTCGCCGCCGCCGACCGGCCCCGCGTCCGCGCCGCGGAACGGCAGGGTGCGCCCGCGACGCTTTCCCGGCTACGCCACATGCTCTCCTGCCAACGCTCCGCCTTCACGTTGCCCGACGGCGTCCACTATCTCAACTGCGCGTACATGGCGCCGCTCGCCGCCGCCGTCCGGGCCGCCGGCGTTCGGGGCATCGACCGGCGGACGGCTCCTCACTTGATCCGCCCCGAGGACTTCTTCGACGAGAGCCACCACCTGCGCTGCCTCTTCTCCCGGGTCGTCAACGTCCCCGATGCGAACCGCGTGGCCATCGTCCCGTCGGTGTCCTACGGGCTGGCCGCCGTCGCCCGCAACGTCGCCGCCGCGCGTGGCGACAACATCGTCATCCTCGAAGAGCAGTTCCCCAGCAACGTCTACGTCTGGCGCCGGCTGTGCGCCGAACGCGGCCTCGAGCTGCGCACCGTGGCGCCGCCGCCGGATGCCCGCGGCCGAGCCCTCGAATGGAACATCCGGCTGCTCTCGAGCATCGACCGGCGCACCGCCCTCGTCTCCGTGCCCCACGTCCACTGGGCCGACGGCACGCTGTTCGACCTCGAGCGGGTCGGCGAGCGCGCCCGCGACTGCGACGCCCTCCTCGTCGTCGACGGGACCCAATCGGTGGGGGCCATGCCGTTCGACGTCCAGCGCATCCAACCCGACGCCCTCGTCTGCGCCGGCTACAAGTGGCTCCTCGGCCCCTACTCGACGGGGCTCGCCTATTACGGGCCGGCCTTCGACCATGGTACGCCGATCGAGGAGAACTGGATAACCCGCCGCGGCAGCGAGGCGTTCGCCGAGCTCGTCCGCTATCGGGACGAGTACCAGCCGGCGGCCCTCCGTTACGACGTCGGCGAGCGCTCGAACTTCGTGCTCCTGCCCATGCTCGTCGCCGCCCTCGATCTCGTCCTCGAGTGGACGGTCCCCGCCATCCAGGCCTACTGCCGCGTACTGACGGAGCCCCTGGCCCGCACCCTCCGCGACCGCGGGCACTGGGTCGAGGAGCCGCGTTGGCGCGGCGGTCATCTGTTCGGGGTGCGGGTGCGCGAGTCCGTCGACCGCGCGCGACTCGCCGAGCGCCTGCGAGAGCGGCAGGTCGCGGTGTCGTTCCGCGGCGACGCCATCCGCGTCGCGCCCCACCTCTACAACGACGCCGACGACGCCGCCGCTCTCCTCGACGCGGTCGGGTGACGGGGGGCGATGCGTTCCCGGGGCGCGGTCCCCTTCACGAGACGCCCGCGGCGGGGCGGTCGGCAGACCGGCGACTCGGGCTCGCCGCCGTGGGGATGAAGGGCGTCGATGCGTTCCTGGGGGCGCGGTTCCCTTCTTCGCGACGACGCCCGCGGGACGCCGGTCGGCAGACCGACGGTGACAGGATGTCGCGTCCCGGCAGCGGCTACGGGGCGCCGGCGGCGTCGGGGCTCCCGTCGTCATTCGGGGTCGGGACGCGATGGAGACGCGCCGCCCGGGGCTACGGGACGACGTCGGCGTGGCTGTCCCCGTTCCCGTCGTCGATCGGGGGTCGGAACGCGATGGGGACGCGCCGCGCGAAGTCGCGGAAATGCCGGTCGGCCTCGGCGTCGCGTCCGAGTCGTGCGGCGACGGCGCCCTGGTAGTAGCTCAGGCCCGCCGTCACGAAGTCTCGTTCGGCGGCGGTCAGCAGGGCCAGGTGCGGGTCGCGCGCGGGCGGCGCCGACGCCGCCAGCTCGCGGAGGAAGGTCGCGAGCTCGGGGCCGTTGAACCATCCCCTCGTCCCCGCGCGCTCCTCGCGCTGGGTCACCGGAGCCAGGTACTCGACGAGCGGCCGGTCGTCGGTGTTGATGGGACCGGGCGGAATCAGCCCGTCGGCCGCCGACAGGTTCCCCGCATAGAACGGCAGCGTGACCGCGAGGGCGGCGGCGTCGGGCAGCGGCGCCCCGCCGCTCAGGTACCGCCCGTTGCGCTCGATCACGTCGGGATCGAGCCGGGTCGGTTCGGTCGCGCCGACCAACGCCGCGAACGGCGTCTCCGCGCTGAAGGCGCCGCGCCACAGCGTCACCTGCTCGAAGACGCCGAGCATCGTGCGAGCCACGAGGTCGAACTCGCGGCGCGACACCTGGAACAGCGGCAGCCACTGGACGAAGAGCCCCCCGGCCGTGAGCCGGTCGCGCGCCGCCTCGAAGTGCTCGCGGCTGTAGAGGTTGCCGACGCCGGCCCGCCAGGGGACGAACAGGTCGGCGATGATCATGTCGTAGCGCTCCGCCGTGCCCAGCAGGTGATTGCGGGCGTCGCAGGCGCGGACCGTCGCCCGGGGGTCGGTGAAGAGCCCGCCGCTCGGCCCGTCGAAGTACGTCTCGGCGGCCGCGATCACGTCCGGCGCGATCTCGCAGACGAGGAGCCGTTCGACCGGGTGCCGCAGCGCCGCCCCCGCGGTGATGCCCGTTCCGAGGCCGAGGAGGAAGACCGCGCGTGGCTCCGGGTGGGTCATCAGGGGAATCAGGGCCTGGTTCTGCTCCTGCTCGAGGGAGCCCGTCCCGCCCAGCGTGTAGAAGTTGTTCATCTCGATGCGGCGGTTCCCGGCACGCTCGATGACGGCGACGACGCCGTCGGGGCCCTCCCAGGTGGCGAGGAGCCTTTCGCCGCGCCTCGCGTTGACCTCGACGACGCTCAGGCGCGAGGCGTCGAGCACCGTGCCGAGCAGGGCGAGGGCGCCGAGGGCGGCCGCGGTCGGTGCGAGCCGCGCGCGAGGCGCCGGCCAGCCGCGCCAGGCGGTCGCCAGGGCGAGGACGAGGTAGCCGGCGGCGACGAGCCGGATGCTGTTCCAGAGCCCGATGGCTCCGAGCAGCACGAAGCCGGCGGCGAGGGCGCCCGCGACCCCGCCCGCCGTGTTGAGAGCGCCGAGCCGGCCGATGACGGCGCCCGGGGCGACGGGCGACCCTTCCGCGGCGCGCAGCAGGTAGGGGAAGACGGCGCCCAGCAGGGCCGTGGGCACGAACAGCAACAGCGTCGTGTTCGCGAAGATCGAGACGACGTAGGGAAGCCAGGCGTCGCCGGTGGCGAGGGTGCTGAGCCCGTCGGTCAGGTGGTGAAAGGCGAAGGGCGTGGCCGCGACGCCGAGCCCCGAGAGCGTCAGCAGCATCCACAGCACGCGCGCCGGCGCCGCCCGGGCGCGGCAGAGGCGGTTCGCCAGGGCCGAGCCCGTCGCCAGCCCGGCCAGGAACACCACGAGCACGGCCGAGAAGGTGTAGACCGAGTTCTGGAGGACCTGGGCGAACATCCGCGTCCAGAGCACCTCGAGCGCGAGCGCGAACAGGCCGGAGAGACCGGCGACGGCGGCGAGGAGCCACGCGCCGCCGGCGGCGCCGGCCGCGGCCGGCGGCCGGCTTCGGGACATGCGGGAGCGCCGGTCGGGTGCGGCGGCCGGCTCGGGTCCGGCACGGCCCTCATCGACTCGCGACAGCCGCCAGGCGAGGCCGGCGATGGCCACGTTGACGGCCATGGCCGCCAGATACGCCCGGTCGAAGCCGAGGGCGAGCGGCAGCACGAACCCCGCGAGGAAGGCGCCGGCCGCGGCGCCGATGGTGTTGACCGCGTACAGCAGCGCGCCGTAGCGGCCGAGTTCGTCCGGCTGTCGGACCAGGTGCTGGCCCAGGACCGGCAGCGTGCCGCCCATCAGGGCGGCCGGCGGCAGCAGCACGAGCGTCGCCAAGGCCACCCTGAACGCGTCGAAGGCGGCGGGTTGGTCGACGAGCGCGCTGTAGATGGGACCGTAGAGCCGGAAGTAGACCTCGAGAAGCGCGAAGTACAACGCCGCCGACACCGCGATGCCCAGCTCGATCCAGGCATAGGCCCGCAGGGGCGAGCGCAGTCGCGGCGACCAGCGTCCGAACGCCGCGCTGCCGACGGCGAGGCCGAGGAAGAAGACGGCGAGGGTCGTCGAGGCCGCGTACGCGGTGCTCCCGAACAGCAGGCTCAACTCCTTGAGCCAGAGCACCTCGTAGACGAGGCTGACCGCGCCGGACACGAAGACGAGCCCGGCCAGTCGGGCGACGTGCGACGGCGGCGGGCGGCGCAGCTTCCGGGTCACACGTCCGACAGGTACCCCAGCGCGCCGGTGCTGTCTCCGAAGGTCTCCACCGGCAGCCCCAGCTTGTCGAGCACCGCGACGTGCAGGTTGGCGACGGGGGTGTCGGACGGGTAGCGCAGATGGCGCCCGCCCCGCACCCGTCCCGCCGCGCCGCCCGCGAGCAGGGTCGGCAGGTCGAGGTGGAAGTGGAGATTGCCGTCGCTGATGCCCGACCCGTAGATGAACAGGGAATGGTCGAGCAGCGAGCCGTCGCCGTCCGGGGTCGCCTGCATCTTCTCCAGGAAGTACGCGAACTGCCGGATGTGGTGGGTGTTGATGCGGGCGAGCATCTCGAGGTTCTCGGGGTCGTTCTGGTGGTGCGAGTACCCGTGATGGCCGCCGGGGACGCCGATCTCGGGGAACGACCGCCCGCTGACCTCCTTGCCGAACATGAACGTGCTGACGCGGGTCAGATCGGTCTGGTAGGCGAGCAGCAGCAGGTCGAACATCAGCCGGCAGTGCTCCTCGAAGGTGTCCGGGATGCCCACCGGCTGCTCGACGACGGGGATCTCGCGGTCGCTCTGCTCTTCGGCCTTCTGGATGCGGCGCTCGACGTCCCGCACTGCGTCGAGGTACTGCGCGAGCTTGAGCCGGTCGCCGGCCCCGAGGGCGCGGCGGAGGGCGTCGGCCTCGCCGGTGACGAAGTCGAGGATGCTGCGGTCCTGCCGCAGTCGGGCGAGCCGCGCCTCGACATCGGTGCTGTCGGTGGCCCCGAACAGGCGCTCGAACACCGCGCGGGGGTTGTTCTCCATCGGCAGCGGGGTGGTCGGCGTGCGCCACGCGATGGTGTTGACGTAGGCGCAACTGTAGCCCTGGTCGCAGGCCCCGAGCACTTCCACCGAGTCGATGGCGAGCTCGAGCGACGTGAGCTGCGTCTCCCGCCCGAACGCGCGTGCCGCGATCTGGTCCATCGAGGTGCCGGCCTGGATGTCGGGCCCCTCGGTCTTCTTGACGTGCACGCCGGTCAGCCACGTCGAGGCGGCGCGGGCGTGGTCGCCGACCCCCTCGCCCTCCCGCGGGATGGCCACCTTGTCGGCGAGGCCGCTCAGTACGTTCACGTGCTCGCGCACCGGGGCGAGCGGCGCGAGGACGGGGGTGAGCTCGAGCGCGCCGGCCCCGCCCGGCGGGGTCCACGCGCGCATCTCGACCCCGTTCGGCACGTAGATGGCGCCGAAGCGGCGTACCGGGCTCGCGGCAGTGTTGCGCGCCGCGGCGAGCGCGGGCACCATGCCGTCGAGCAGCGGCAGCGAGAGCGAGGCGCCGAGACCGCGGAGCACGGTGCGGCGGGGCAGCGTCTTCTTGGTGATCATCGTCATGGGTCCAGGCTCCCTCGCCCGAGAAACCGTCGCCGGCGGTGGCGGCGCCGCCCGACCAATCCTACAGCAGTCCGCTCCGTTCCCCGATGCTGACCGTTCGTTCGGCCCGCGGTTCTCCTGGCCGCCGAGTCGATACCCCCCGCGCGTGGCGCCTCTGTCGGGGAGGCGGCACGGCGCTACGGCACCGACGCCGACTGCGTGCGGGCGCCGTCCGCTTCGGGAGCCCGCCGCATCTGAAACGGGACGCTCTCGACGATTCCCCGAATGAGCGCCGACCAGCGGTAGCCGTCGGGCTCGGCGTCGCGCAGGATGCGGCGGACGGCCGGCGCATCGTAGTGCTCGAGCCCCCGGCCGAGGGCATAGGTCATCAGCTTCTCGGTGACCGTGGCCGCGAACTCGGTGGCCCATGGCTCGCGCAGCAGGGCCTCGCGGAACGCGGCGGGGCCGTCGAAGGGGGCGCCGTCGGGGAGCGTGCCGGAGGCGTCGATGGGCGCGCCGGCGCCGTCCTCGCGCGCGCGCCACCGCCCGACCGCGTCGAAGTTCTCGAGCGCGAAGCCCAGGGGGTCGATCTTGGCGTGGCAGGTCGCGCAGGCGGGACTGGCCCGATGCCGCGCCATCCGCTCGCGCATGGTGGCCGGCGCCGCCTGCCCGTCGGGCTCGTCCAGCTCGGGGATGTCCGGCGGCGGCGGAGGCGGCGGCGCCCCCAGCAGGTTCTCGAGCAGCCACTTCCCGCGCAGCACCGGCGAGGTGCGGTGGGGATAGGAGGTCACCGTCAACAGGCTGCCGTGTCCCAGCAGGCCGGCGCGGCGGTCGTCACGGTACGAGACCCGCCGGAAGTGGTTGCCGTAGACGCCGGGGATGCCGTAGTGCCGGGCCAGGCGCTCGTTGATGAACGTGTAGTCGGCGCGCAGCAGATCGAGCACGCCGCGGTCCTCACGGATCTGGCTGGCCACGAACAGCTCCGTCTCCTGCCGGAGCGCCTGCCGCAGGTTGTCGTCGAACTCGGGGAACCGGCCGGTGTCGGGGGCCACGCTCGGCAGATTGCGCAGATAGAGCCACTGTCCCGCGAAGTTCTCCACCAGCGCTCGTGCGCGGGGGTCGGCGAGCAGGCGGCGGACCTGCCCTTCGAGGACGCCCGGCGCGCGCAGGCCCCCGCGCGCCGCGAGGTCGACGAGCTCGTCGTCGGGAATGCTGCTCCAGAGGAAGAACGAGAGCCGCGAAGCGAGGTCGAGGTCACCCACGCGGTACGGCGCGCCGGGCGCGGTCGCCGGCGGGGCCTCTTCGATCCGGAACAGGAACTTCGGCGAGACGAGCAGCGCCTCGATCGCCCACCGGACGCCGTCCTCGAAGCTGCCACCTGCCTGTCGCCCCGCTTCGTAGGCGGCGAACAGGGGGGCGGTGTCGGCTTCGGTCACCGGCCGCCGGTAGGCTCGGCGCGCGAGCCGCGCGACGATGCGCCCGGCGCATGCGGCCTCGGCCGCCGATGTGTCCGGATGGCAGGTGAAGATGGCGCGACGGCTCGGCGTGTCGACCGGCGTCCTTCCCGCGTAGGGGCCGACGATCTCGACGCGCTCCACCGACGGATCGTTCGGGTAGAGGGTGAACGCGAAGCTGGTGATGGGCGGCGGCGGCGGGCGCCCGTCGAGGGGCAGCGTCCGCTCCAGCGCCTCGACGAACGAGACCCCGACGAGCCGTGTGCCGGCGGCCACGGGGAGGCGCACCTCGAGCGGCGTCCGTTCGCCGAGGTCGAAGCGCCCGGCCCGCTCGCGGTCGAGCCGGACCTCGAGCGCGTGCCCGGCCCGTGCCCGGCCCCGCAGGGCGACCCGGATGACGTACTCGGCGTCGAGGGGGAAGTGATGGCGCACCGCGAGCCCGCCTCGCGACCCGAACGGCAGGTCGTCGCTGACCCGTCCGTCCTGGGCGAGCAGCGGCGACGTTCGGTAGAGCGCGGTGGTGGGGCGCAGCGTCGGGTCGCCGACCGCCTGCCGGCTGATCTTGGCGGCGGCCAGCAGGTACCGCTCGAGCAGTCCCGGCGAGACGGTGAGGACGTCGCCGATGTTGTCGAAGCCGTACCCCGACTCGTCGGCCGGCAGCAGGGCCTGGGCGTCGACGTCGAGGGCCAGCAGGTCGCGGACGGCGTTCACGTACTCGGCCCGGTTGAGCCGCTGTACGCGCGGGCCGGCCGGGATTGGGGTCGGCCTCCGCCGCGCGGTCGAGGGCGGTCTCCAGATACGCGGCGAGGGCGGCGTAGGTCGCGTCGTCGGGGCGCGGCCGCGGCGCGGGCGGCATTGTCGCGGTGCGCAGTTTCCTCAGCACCTTCTCCCACACCGCCGCATCTTCGGCGACGTGCGCGGGGTCGGCGGTGTCGAGGGCGAGGCCGGCGGTGAAGGTGCGGGCGTTGTGACAGGCGACGCAGTAGCGATCGAGGACCGCGCGGACGGAGGCTGCCTCGGCGGGGGCCGCCGCCGGCTGCGCGGCGAAGCCCGGGCGCGGCGCCTCGGCGGTGGGGCCGGGCCGGGGCTGCGCCCCGACGATTCCGCCAGCCTCAGCCAGCGCGAAAGCGGCGAGGCCCGCGATGCCGATGATCCGTCCCGCGCTGCTCGTCATCCGTTTTCTCGCGGGTCAGGGCCGCGGCTCGGCCGCCGCCTCGTCGCCGTAGTTCGTCAGCCCGAACGTCAGTTGGATGCCCGCGTCCGGGTCGGCCCCGAGGGCGCGAAGCCGCGCCGCCGCCTCCCCGTGGCGCACGAAGGTGGTGCAGCAGATGAGGTGCCCCTCGGCGATGCGCAGGGGGCTCTGCTCGGCCCCGTTCAGCGCGTCGATGTCGGCGCCCCGGCCGGCGAGGAACTCGATGACCTGGTTGGCGTTGTGGTACGCCGCCGCGTGCAGGGCGGTCTCGCCGTGCGCGTTGGCGTCGTCGACGTCGAGGCCGAGGTCGAGGCCCGCCGCGAGAGCCTCTACCGCCTTTTCCTCCGTCCAGTCGTAGTAGGTGATGTCGGTGGCGGCGCGCTTGCCCAACCCCGCCGCGAGCATCAGCGCGGTGGTGCCGTCGTCGGTCGTCGCCCGCGGGTCGGCACCGGCCTCGGCGGAGCCGGCGCATCATTCCGGCGTCGGCAGACTTGGCGGCGACGAGGAACGGGGTCGACCCGATCTGGGTCAGGCGGCCGGAGCCGGGCGACGCGAAGACCCCGATCTCGAACGCGTTGGTCAGACGCTGCGGGCGCTCGAGGCGGACGTTCGGGTCGGCTCCTCGCGCGAGCAGCGCCTCCGCCACGGCCGGCTGGCCGGTGGCCGCGGCCAAGTGCAGCGCCGTGTACCCCGCCTCGGCCGGATGCGGGGAGGCCCCCGCCGCCAGCAACTGGAGCGCGATCACGGGTTGGCGCCTGGTCAGGGACAGCATCAGCGCGGTCACCCCGTCGGGTCCCGCGTCGTCGACGTCGGCCCCCGCCGCCAGCAGGATGTCCACCGACTCGGGGTCGCCGGCCAGGACCGCGTAGAGCAGCGGCGTGAACCCGCCTTCGGGCCGCGGCGGATCCCGGTCGCCGTCGCGGGGCAGGGACGCCGGGTTGACCGCCTCGAACCGGCTCAGTACCTTCGCCTCGCGCACGATGGTCCGGGCCGGGCGGCTGCGCACCGCGGTGCGTGCGTCGACATCGGCGCCGACCTCCGCGAGCACCGTCACTACGCCCGAGTGTCCGCCCGCCGCCGCCCACATCAGCGCCGTCTGCCCGCCCCTCGCCACGGCGTCGACGTTGGCGCCGGCCGCGATGAGTCGGCGCACCACCGCGACGCTGCCGGAGCGGGCCGCCATCATCAGGGCGGTGCCGCCGGCGGGGCGAGAGAGGTTGGGGTCGGCCCCCGCTTGCAGAAGCCGCTCGACCATCGGCGCGCTGCCGTTCTCGGCCGCGAGCATCAGCGGGGTCACGCCGAGATCGTTGGCGGCGTCGGCATCGGCGCCGGCCTCCAGCAGCAGATCGGCCATCGCCGCGTCGCCGCGGTGGACAGACCACGCCAGGGCCGTCGCGCCGTCGGCCTCGGGCGCGTCGACTTCGTGCCCCGCGTCGAGCAGGGCGCGCACCGCACCGATGTCGCCGCGCCGGGCGGCGTCGGCGAGTGCGTCGTCAGCCGTCGCGCGCCCGACCGCCTGCCCGGCCGCGGCGGCGGCGCCGGATGCCGCACCGCCGGTGAAGGCGGCCGGCCCCGCGAGAGCGACGATCAGGCCCAGGGCCGCCGCATGGGGCCGCATGATCATGAAATCATCCGTCTCACGGAGTCTCGGGGGCCGGGGCCGGGCCGCCGAGGTCCCGCGCCAGCCAGCCCTCCAGACGGGCCAGTCGTCGATCCACGTCTCGAACCTCGCCGGCCAGGCTGTCGAGACGCCCATTCACGTCTCGGCGCATTCCCTCCAACATGCGCCACACGCCCACCAGCACCCCGGCGCCGGTCAGCAACGTAGCGAGCACGTCTCCGCTCACGGCTACAAGCCTATCACCGGAGTTGGCGTCTGCAACCCGGCGGCGGGTCTCGACCACAGGTAAAGGCCTGCGACCATGGGAGTTGTCCGGCCGCCGGGAGGGAGAAAATGTCTCAGGGCGGAACTCGTTGCCGGCCGGATTCCCGGCTCGGCGGGCACGAACTTCTGGACGCGGCGTCCGTCGAGGGTCTCGCCCACGAACAGGTTGCCCCGCGAGTCGACGGCGAGGCTGTGGGGCGACTCGAACTGTCCGGCCCACCGCCCACGGCGTCCGAACGTGGCCGCCACCTCCAGGGTGTCGCGGTTCAGCACGTGGACGGCGTGGGTCCCGCCGTCGGCGACGTACACGAGTTGCTGGTCGGCGTCGCGCGAGAACGCGAGGTCCCAGGGCGCCCCGCCGACGGCGTCGTCCCCCAACCGGGCTGCGATCAGCGCCTCGGTCACGAACGTGCCGTCCGGCCCGAACACCTGCAGGCGCTGGTTGCCGCGGTCGCAGACGTAGATCCTGCCGTCGGCTGATCGCCCAACGCAGTGCGGCGTGTCGAACTGCCGCGGCAGCGGCCCGTCCCGCGTGAACGCCGGCTGGGGGGCGTCGTCGGGCGGGTCCCCGTAGCCGCCCCAGTGACGCCGGTACTCGCCGGTATCGGCGTCGAAGACGATCACCCGCCGATTGGTGTAGCCGTCGCTGATGTAGACCTCGTCCGTCTCGGGGTCGACGAACACGTCCGTCGGCTGGCCCAGCAGGCCGGTGCTGCCGCTGCCCGCAGTGCCGCGGCCGAACTCGCCGATCTGCAGCAGGAAGTCGCCTTCCGGGGTGAACTTGAGCACGTGGGCGTTGTCGGTGGTGGCGCGGCTGCTCAGGTCGTAGGGGAGCCCGCCGCCGAAGCCGACCCACACGTTGTCCCGATGGTCGACGTGGATGCCATGGGTCTGCGTTCCCCACGCGTAGCCGTCGCCCGGCCCGCCCCAGCCGTGCACCACGCGGCCTTCGGGGTCGAAGGCGATGACCGGCGGCGTCGTCTCGGCCCCGCGCTGACTGTTCGGCCGATGGATGATCCACACGTTGTCCTGCGAGTCGGTGGCCACGCCGACGACGTTGCCGAGGAGCCAGCCGTCGGGAAGCGGCCGCGGCCAGTAGGGGTCGACCGCGAACGACAGCGCAGCCGTCGGTTCCCCGGGGGGCGTGGCGGCGTCGCCGCTGACCGCCGTGTTCTCCGCCCGCTCGCACGCGAGAAGCGGAAGGACGAGCATCGGCAGCACCGGAAGCAGTCGTTGTGGCATGATGCTCCCGCAGTGTACGACACCCCCGTTCGGCGGTGCATGGCCGGCGTCTCGCGGCGCCTCGCGCCTGCCGCCCATAGTCTGCGCCGCCTGCCGCCGTCGTCTCCTTCGACCGGCCCGCCGGACGGCCGGGTCGATCGGGGCGGCGCCGCCGTCGACGCGGCGGTGGAGCCGCGGCGGCGATTCCGGGCTGACACGTCATGCTGACGTCCGACGCCGTCAAGGCGAAGGCCCGCGACCTGGGTTTCGATCTGTGCGGGGTCGCCCCGGCCGCTGCGTTCCCCGAGCTGGCCGCGCTGCGCGGCTGGCTCGACCGGGGCTACGCCGGCGACATGGCGTACATGGCGCGCACCGCCGACCGCCGCGCCGACGTCCGTGCGGTGATGCCCTCGGCGCGCACGGTCGTGGCCCTGGGCACCCTCTACAACACCGACCGGCCGGGCTCGACGGAGATCGCCGACCCCGGCACGGCGCTGATCTCCCGCTACGCGTGGGGCGACGACTATCACGACGTCCTCGGCGAGCGCACCAGGGCCCTCGGCGAGTGGATGCGCGGGTCGCACGGCGGGCCCTGCGAGACGCGCGTCTACGTCGACACCGGACCCGTGCAGGAGCGCGTGTATGCGCAGTATGCCGGCCTCGGGTGGATCGGCAAGAACACCTGCCTCATCAACCCGGAGGTCGGATCGTGGCTGTTCCTGTCCGAGGTGCTGTGCAGCATCGCCCTCGAGCCCGACCCGCCGGCCTTCGACCAGTGCGGCGCGTGCACGCTGTGTCTCGAGGCGTGTCCCACCGGCGCCTTCCCCGAGCCGGGGGTGCTCGACTCCACCCGCTGTCTGTCCTACCTGACGATCGAGACGAAGGGAGCCATTCCATCGGGGCAGCGCGCCGACCTGGGGGCGCATGTCTACGGGTGCGACATCTGCCAGGAGGTCTGCCCCTACAACGCGGCGGCGCCGGTCAGCGACGACCCCGCGTGGCAGGCCCGGCCGCCCCTCGACCGGCCCTCCCTCGTGGAGCTGTGGTCGCGGTCCGACGCGGCGCTGCGGCAGGCCATCCGCAAGGGGCCGATGACCCGGGCCCGGGTGAAGCGGCTGCGCCGGAACGTGGCGGTGGCGATGGGGAACAGCGGCGCCGCCGCCGCCCGCGGCGCGCTCGCCCCCGAGCGGTGCGCGAGCCGGGCCGACGCCGACTCGATCCGCGACCCGGTGGTGGTGGAGCACGTCGAGTGGGCGCGGTCCGAGCTCGGGCGGCGGCGCCGCGAGCCCACGCCGTAGCCTGGCGGCGGCTCCCCACGGCAGATCGTCTCCGCGGCGCAGGGCATCGCGGCCCTTCGTCGGGCTCCCCGCCCGGGGTGGTCGGGCGGCGGCGTCGCGGTCCCCGCCGGCCTCGCCGGTGGACCCGCCGCCGGCCGGGCAATCAGGCGCCCGCCCGCGTCGTCACGTGCACTATGATCAACTCGTGACGAACGGCAAGAACAAGTCTCTGGCGCCGAGGCTGCTGCTCTCGATGCCCCAGCTCCACGATCCGAACTTCCGGCGGACGGTGGTGCTGCTCTGCGAGCACGGGGCGGAGGGCGCCTTCGGGCTCGTGCTGAACCGGAAGACGGACACGCCGGTCTCGTCGGTGGTGCGGCTGACCCCGCCGGTCGAGGTGGACAACGGCCTGCAACTGTGGATCGGCGGCCCCGTCGAGCCCGAGCGGGGCTGGATTCTGATGGGGCAGGAACCGGCCGACGCCGAGGCGTTCGAGGTCTGCGAGGGCCTCTACCTGTCCACGTCCCCCAACCTGTTGCGGCGGCTCCTCGAAGACCGTCCCCCCGACCGCACCCGGCTCCTGACCGGCTATGCCGGATGGGCGGCCGGCCAGCTCGACGCCGAGCTGTCGGCGTCGGCGTGGCTGATCGCCGACGTGCAGCTCGACCTGATCTTCGACGTTCACGCCGCGCAGATGTGGGAGACCGCCATCCGGCGCCTCGGCGCCGATCCCACCATGCTGCAGATGGGCAGCGGCGTTCACTGAGCCGGCCGGCGCGTCCACCCTGCGGACAGACAGCGGCGTTCACCGCACGCCCCGCCGGGCGACGCGGAGGTTGTCGTAGTCGACCAGGATCTGCCTGCAGGGTGGCGGACCCGAGGTCGAGCGCGCCGCTACTGCTCTGCCCGGGCCGGATACCAGTCGCCGTCGCGCACTTCGATGGGTTCGCCGTCGAGGGCGTTCCGCAGGGACTCGATCGTGGCCTCGATCTCGGCCGCGTTGTCGGGCCGGGGCTGATCGGGTGCGCCGAACCAGCGCGCGGTCGCGTTGTCGTAGTGGATGAGGTAGACGACCGAGGGCCGGAAGGTCTTCACGCACTCCGCCACCGGTATCGGACGCATGCGGTCGACGGGCAGGTTCATGGGCATGAACGCCACGTCGATGCCTTCGAGCGCCTGTATCTCGGGGACGCACTCGCCCACGCCCGAGAAGAAGAGCCGTTTTCCCCCCAGGGTGATGACGTAGCCGTTGGCCTCGCCCTTCGGGTGCCACGGCTGGCCGGGCGTCATGTCGTAGGCGGGGACCGCCTCCACCGGCACGCCGGCGAACACTCCCTGCTCGCCGTTCGCGAGCACCACGCCGTCGCCGAACCGCGCATGCGCGGCCGCGGTCAGCACGACCGGCGCCCCCGGTTTGCGGAGCTGCTCGATGGCGGCCGGATCCAGAT
This sequence comes from Vicinamibacterales bacterium, assembly GCA_965199675.1. Taxonomy (GTDB): domain Bacteria; phylum Acidobacteriota; class Vicinamibacteria; order Vicinamibacterales; family UBA8438; genus JAJEEA01. The sequence goes on from CBDATI010000028.1 coordinate 94,274, forward strand.
GGTGCGCGGGATCGTCGGTCACGAGAATCAGGTCGGCGGGCCTCGCCCCCGACAGGTCGCCGGCCGTCCACGGGTCGATGTGCACCACCGTGCCGCCGTGCTCGATCTGCACGCTCGAGTGGAGGATGGGGGTGATGACGACGTCGCCGCCCTCGGCCGCGATGCGGTCCGACGACTGCGCCGCCGCGGTGGCGGTCAGTGACGCTGCGGTGAATGCCGCGAGCAGGGAAGATCGCATGGTGAACCTGCTTTCAGTGAGTCGTCGTGACCCGTCCGGGTCACGGCGACGACCGGGGTGGCCGGGAACCGCCACGGTCGCCGGCATCGCCGGCGAGGTTCGACGCCGTGGCGTTCGTACCCTACGCCCGCATGCTATGGCCGATGCACGAGCACCGTCAACGCCCCTGGCCGCGTCCGCCGTGCGCGCCGCCGCCTTGACCCGCTGCCGGCGTCGCCGGGATGGGTGGCCGCCGGCGGTGGGCCGTCGCCCGCCGTGCGCGCCGTCGCCTTGACCCGCGTCCCGGCAGGACCGGCGTCGTCTGCACGCTCCGGCCCACGCGCGCGTTGACGATTCTTCGACTTCACCGGCACCGTGTATCCGGGCACGCTCCGGCCCACGCGCGCGTTGACGATTCCCCGCTCCGCCAGACACACTTGGCCAAGCCGCCGTGCGGGGCGGATCTCGCGGCGGGCGGGTTCTGATTACCGGATTTCGGACGACGAGGGGAGGAGCGGATGGGATTCGCCGACGTCAACTATCTCGCGGTCGGGCTGGCCGCCGCGCTGTCGTTCGTGCTCGGCATGCTGTGGTACTCGCCCCTGCTGTTCGCGAAGCCGTGGATGGCGGGCCAGGGCTACACCGAGGCGGACCTCGAGCGGATGCAGCGCGGCATGGGGCCCACCTATGCCCTCTCGTTCGTCTGCTGGTTCGTGATGGCGACGATCCTGGCCGTGGTTGCCAGCCACTTCGGCGACGGGGTCGGTCCGACGTTCCACGTCGGGCTGCACCTCTGGCTCGGGTTCTCGGCCACCGTCGGCCTCACCAACAACCGCTTCTCGGACAAGCCCCTCAGCCTGTGGGCCATCGACGCCGGCTATCAGGTCGCGTCGATCGGCGTGATGGCGGTCGTGCTGGGTCTCTGGCGCTAGGCCTGGCCGTCGGTCGTCACCCCGGCTCCGCCCGGCGTTCCGACACAGGTCTTCCCGCGTCCGCACCGATCGACCGCGCATCCCCCGGTCTGCCGACTCCCGGCTGCCTGCCCGGCGCGCCGCTGCAAGAGGGACGCCGGGCAGGTGTTTCTCAGCGCGCCGAGTTCCGGTAGACGACGCCGCCCTTCATGACGAACCGCACGTCGCGCATGGCGGCGACGTCGTCGAGGGGGTTGCCGGCGACGGCCGCGAGGTCGGCCTCGTATCCCGACTGGATCCGGCCGATCGCGTCCGAAAGCCCCAGAGACTCGGCGGCGAGGGATGTCGCCGACACGATGGCGTCCATCGGGTCCTGGCCGCCGTCGCGCACGCGGTAGATGAGCTCTTCGGCGTTGCGCCCGTGCGCGCCGGCCACCGCGTCGGTGCCGTAGACGACCTTCACGCCGCCGTGGGCGAGGGTGCGGCGGAACGTCTCGTAGCCCGTCGTCCGCGCCTCCTCCATCAGCGCGAAGCCCTCCTCGGTGTAGTTGCCGCGGCCGATGAAGCGGTTGCGGTTCTCGAAGTAGTTGGCCCACAGCGAGCCGACGTGGGGGTCGAGGTACGTGCCGCGATCGGCCATGAGCTCGATGACCGCGTCGTCGTAACGGTTGCCGTGCTCGATGCCGCCGCAGCCCGCCTCGATGGTCGCGGTCAGCCCGTCGGTGCCGTAGGCGTGGACGACCGTGCGCAGCCCGACCGCCTGCGCCTCCGCGCACACCGCCTCGAGCTGCTCGGGGGTCATCACCAGTCCGCCCCCCTCGCGGATGCTCGCCGACGCGAACACCTTGACGACGTCCGCCCCGTCGTCCTTCAGGCGGCGCACGAACGCGCGGATCTCCTCGGGAGATCCCGTGCCGGCCCTGACCGCGCTCAGGGAGGTGAGCACGCGGGGGCCGGGCAGGACGCCGCGGGCGATGGCGTCGCGCAGGTCGCGGTCGGCGGGGCTGCCGAGGCTCTGCACGGTGGTGAAGCCGGCCATCAGGGTGGCCCAGGCGTTCTCGGCCGCGTAGAGGATGGTCTGGGCCGGCGTCTCGTCCGGGTCCGGGTCGGCGCGGCCGTCGGCGTTGAAGTGCGCGGTCAGGTGCACATGGGTGTCGATGAGCCCCGGCATGAGGGTGAGCCCGGACAGGTCGTAGTCGACGGGGTCGGCCTCTCCGCCGGCGGCCGCCGGTTCGACGGCGCTGATGCGCGATCCGGTGACGTGCACGACCACGTTCTCGCGCGCGTTGCCGAGCCCGTCGAGGAGCCGGCCGGCCCGGATGGTGATGGTGTCCTCCTGCGCCTGGGCGGCGACCGCCGCCAGCGTCAGGCCGATAGCCGCGAGTGCCGTTCTCATTTGCCGTTTCCTCCGTGCCGCTGCCAGTCCCAATCGTCGCCTGCGGCTCCGCCGGGCGCCCAACCAATCGTCCCCGCCTTGCGACTTGCGTCGCGTCGGGGGGTGGTCGTCTTCGCCCCCCGGCATTTCGCGGCAACCCGGCACGGGTCCGGCGTTCTACGGCGCAGATCTCCCAGTCTAGCCGTCGTCGGTCAGCCGGTTCGAGCGGAACCCCCGCATCGTACGGTGCGCGGTCCTGCCCCGTCGCTGTTCCTCGAGCCGCGCCAGCTCTTCGCGGCGTCGCCGCGACGCCTCCCGTTCCCGGCGCAGCCGGTGGAAGCTGTCGAGGCGGGCGGCACCGAGGCGCCCCGTCTCGACCGCCCGCCGCACCGCGCACCGCGGCTCGCCCTCGTGTTCGCAGTCGCGGAAACGGCACCCGGCGGCCAGCGCCTGAATGTCGTCGAACGCGTCGTCGAGCGCGTCCGTGTCTTCCCAGAGCTGCAGCTCGCGCATGCCGGGGGTGTCGATGATCAGGCCCCCGTCCGGCAGGCGTATCAGCTCGCGCTGCGTCGTCGTGTGCCGCCCCCGCCCGTCGCGGCGGCGCACCGCCGCGGTCCGCTGCCGTTCTCGGCCGAGCAGGCGGTTGATGATCGTCGACTTCCCTGCGCCCGACGAGCCGATCAGCGCGCCCGTACGTCTCAGGGGCAGATGCGGCCGCAGGGGCTCGGCCCCGCCGGGGCGCTGCGCCTCGATGACGTGCAGGGGGGCTTCGGGGGCGAGGGCGGCGGCGGCGGCGCGGCGGGTCTCGGGGTCGGGGCAGACGTCCGCCTTGTTCAGGACGAGCACCGGCGCGGCGCCGCTGTTCCGGATGGCTGCGAGGTAGCGCTCGATCCGCCGCAGGTTGAAGTCGTCGTCGAGGCCGCTCACGAGCAGGACGGTATCGATGTTGGCGGCGACGAGCTGCCGGCGGGTGGGCTCGCCGGCTGCCTTGCGCGAGAAGCAGTGGCGTCGCGGCAGCACTGCCTCGATGGTCGCGCTGCCGTTCGCGCCGGGGCGGACGGCGACCCAGTCGCCGACCACCGGACGGGCGTCGGCGCCGGCCGAGCGGTGGCGCAGCCGACCCGCGACCTCTCCCATCATCTCGCCGTCGGCGGTGCTGAGCTGATAGAGAGCGTTGTGGGCGACGGCGACGCGGGCCGGACGCAGACCGTCGTCTCCGTGGGTGCGAAGCTCGGCCTCGAACCGGTCGTCCCACCCCAGGGCCTCGAGCGGCGGCGCGGCCGCGGCCTGGTCCGGCCGCGTCGGTGTTCCGGGCGTTGGTGGCGAAGTCCCGCGTAGCGCCATGGGCCTACGCGTTTCCGGTGTCGCGGGTGACGCTGGTCACGCTGCCGAGGAGGTACTCGAGGGCGATATGGTCTCCCGGCTCCAGGGTCTGATCCACCGCCTCGGGCCCCACCCGCGCCATCAGCACGGGGCCGTCCGGATCATCGGTGTCGTTGAAGAAGACGTCCCACGACACCTGGCCGTGCACGCTGATCGGCTGGATCTTGCGGAGGATGCCGGGACGCGTTCCCTTCAACATGGTTCGATTTTACCTTGGCTCGGGCTCTGATGGCTTGAGCGGGTCCCGTCGAAGCCCGTTTCGCGGGGGGGAACCCCCAGACCGGCCGGGAGCGCATCGGAGAGCGGCAGGGTCGGATGCTCGGGGCCGGGCGGGGCGTTGTCGCCCGCCGACAGGTTGTGCATGGTCACCCCGAGCAGGCGGACGGGCCGTGTGCAGGCCTCGGTCCGGTCCAGCAGCCGCCGCGCCCGACGAACGATCTCCTCGGCGTCGCGGGTGGCGGGGTCCGCGCTGTGGCGGCGGGTGACGGTGGTGAAGTCCGAGTAGCGCACCTTGATGGTGACGGTGCGGGCCGCAAGTCCCTGACGTTCGAGCCATGCCGCCCCGCGCCGCGCCAGCCCGTCGAGCTCGCGGCGTATCTCGTCCGGGTCGGTGAGATCGGTCGGGTAGGTGTGCTCCGAGCCGGACGACTTGACGACGCGGTCGGGGCTGACCGGACGATCGTCCCGCCCCTCGGCGAGCCGGCGCAACCAGTCGATGCGGCTGCCGACGGCGCGCCGGAGCACGCGGGGGTCGGCGCTGCGCACGTCGACGAGCTTCACGACCCCCGCCGCCCGGAGCCGCTTCGCGGTGACCGGGCCGACCCCCCAGAGCGCGTCGACCGGGAGCTGCCGCAGGAAGGCGTCGACCCGCTCGGCGGGAATGACGGTCAGGCCGTCCGGCTTGTCCCAGTCCGAGGCGATCTTCGCGAGGAACTTGTTGGGCGCGGCTCCGGCCGAGACGGTCAGCGCCGTCTCGTCGCGGATCCACTGCTTCAGCCGCCGCGCCACCGTTGTGGCGAGCGGCTCGCCCCAACTGTTGCTCGTCACGTCCAGGTACGCCTCGTCGAGCGAGAGGGGCTCGACGAGGGGAGTGACCGAGCGGTACAGGTCGAAGATGCGGTCCGAGATGGACCGGTAGCGGGCGAAGTCGGGGGGCACCACCACCAGCTCGGGGCAGAGCCGCACCGCCCGCGCCATCGACATCGCCGAACGCACGCCGAACTTCCGCGCCTCGTAGCTCGCGGCGGCGACCACCCCGCGCCGGTCCGGCCGCCCCCCGACCGCCACCGGCCGGCCGCGCAACGCCGGGTCGTCGCGCTGCTCCACCGACGCGTAGAAGGCGTCCATGTCGAGGTGGAGGATGCGGCGCAAGGGAGAAGTCACGGCGAAAGTCTATACTTGATCTCTTCAATCATGGCTGACGACACCCCGCAACGAACGTCCAGCAGGAGACTCCCCGGCGATTCGGCCGGCGCCGACGGCAGCGGCGGAACGAACGACCAGGCCCAGCCAGCGTCCGGCAAGAGACCCCTGGCCTCGCCCGGCGCCTGGCACGAGGCGCGGGCCCTGGTGTACGCCCACCGCTACCGCCTCGTGCTCGGGCTGGGGCTGATGCTGATCAGCCGCCTCGCCGGGCTGGTGATCCCGTGGATGTCCGGCTACGTGGTCGACGACGTCATCGCCGAGGGCCGCGGCGACCTTCTGCTGCCCCTGGCCCTGCTCGCGGGCGGGGCCACCGTGGTCCAGTCCGGCGCCGGGTTCGCGCTGTCGCAGGTGCTCGGGGTGGCGGCCCAGCGGGCCATCACCGAGATGCGCAAGCGGGTGCAGCGGCACGTGACGCGGTTGCCCATCGGCTACTTCGACGCGACGCAGACCGGCGTCCTCATCTCGAGGGTGATGACCGACGCCGAGGGCATCCGCAACCTCGTGGGGACGGGGCTGACCCAGCTCGTCGGCGGGTTCATGACCGCCACCGTCGGCCTCGGGGTGCTGTTCTACCTCAACTGGCGACTGACCACGGTCACCGTCGCGTTCCTCGCGGTCTTCGGGTTGGCGATGGCGATGGCGTTCTCGCGGCTGCGCCCGCTGTTCCGCGAACGCGGGAAGATCAACGCCGAGGTGACGGGACGACTCGCCGAGACCCTCGGCGGGGTGCGCATCGTCAAGGCCTACAACGTCGAGAAGCGCGAGCAGCGGGTGTTCGCCCATGGCGTCCACCGGCTGTTGCGGAACGTGGCGAGCACCGTGACCGGGGTGTCCGCCACCACGTCGGCGGCGTCGCTCGTCATCGGCGGCATCGGGGCGCTGATGATCGTCATGGGGGGCCGCGCCATCATCGCCGGCGACTGGACCGTCGGCGACCTGTTGCGCTACCTGCTGTTCACCGGGGTGGTGGTCGCGCCGGTGATGCAAATCGCGTCCATCGGCACCCAGATCACCGAGGCGTTCGCCGGCCTCGACCGGATTCGCGAGATTCTCGGCACTCCGACCGAGATCGACGAGGACGCCGCCCGCCAGCCGGTGGGGCGGGTCGCCGGCGACGTCGCCCTCGATCGGGTCACGTTCGCCTATACCGAAGGCGTGCCGGTGCTCAGGGACGTCTCGCTGACGGCGCCGGCCGGCAGCACCACGGCGCTGGTCGGATCGAGCGGGTCGGGCAAGAGCACCCTGGTCAGCCTGATCATCGCCTTCAACCGCCCCCAGTCGGGGCGGGTGCTCGTCGACGGCCGCGATCTCGCCGATCTGAGACTCGCCGAGTACCGGCGTCAGCTCGGGGTCGTGCTGCAGGAGAACTTCCTCTTCGACGGGTCGGTGGCCTCGAACATCAGCTTCGTCCGCCGCCACGCCACCCGGGCCGAGATCGAGGCGGTGAGCCGAATCGCCCACTGCGACGAGTTCATCCGCGGCTTCCCCGACGGGTACGACACCATCGTCGGCGAGCGCGGCATCAAGCTGTCGGGGGGGCAGCGCCAGCGGGTGGCCATCGCTCGCGCGATTCTCGCCGACCCCCGCATCCTCATCCTCGACGAGGCGACCTCCAGCCTCGACAGCGAGAGCGAGGCGCTGATCCAGGACGGGCTGCGGGCGCTGCGGCAGGGCCGCACCACCTTCGTCATCGCCCACCGGCTCTCGACCATCCGCAGCGCCGACCAGATTCTCGTGCTCGAGCAGGGCGAGATCGTCGAACGGGGGACCCATGCCGAGCTGTACGCGGCGGGCGGCCGCTACCGCGATCTGCACGACACGCAGTACCGGCTCGAGCAGGACCGCTTCATCAATCCCGGCGAGGACTTCACGCCCGAGCCCGAGCTGGTGGGCGCCTCCGGCGGGCACGGAAGGGGGGGCGCGGCCGGGTAGCGCCGTTCTTCTTCCGCACCGGGCGGCGGTTGCCGGGCCGAGACCATCCACTCACCGGGGTGCGCGGATGGGCAGCGTGGGTTCTTCTTCCGCACCTGCCCGCTGTTCCCCGCCGGCTGTCCGCGGTTCGGTGCGGCCGCCGAGCCGGCGCGCGTCCCCGCCCTTCTCCGGCCGGCTCCCGCGGGTCGACGCCGGTCCTGCCGCGTCGAGCGCCGGTGGGGTACAGTAGAGCCATGACGAGACGACTGCTCGCCGGCAGTATCGCGGGCCTTGCCGCCGCGCTGGCGGTCGCCGTGGCCGTCCAGACCACCGGCCGCGCGCAGGCGACGGGGACGATCCGCGGCGTGGTGACGATGGCCGACCCGCCGCCGCCCGCCACTCTCGCGGTGAACACCGACCAGGCGGTGTGCGGCGACCGCGTGCCCGACGAGGCCATCGTCGCCGACGCGGCCGGCCGCGTCGCCAACGCCGTGGTGCGGCTGACCGGCGTGCCGTGGCCGGCCGAGCGCCCCTCGCCCCGCATCGACAACGCCGGCTGCCTCTTCGTGCCGCGGGTGCAGATCGCCCCCACCCGCAGCCAGGTGCTGGTGACGAGCCAGGACGACACCCTGCACTCGACCCACACCTACGACGACCGCAACCGCACCGGCTTCAACATCGCCATGCCGTTCCCGGGCCTCGAGGTCAACCGCCCCCTGCGCCGCCCCGGGGTGGTGCGCGTCGAGTGCGACTCGCACGGCTGGATGCGGGCCTGGATCGTCGTCAGCAACGACCGCGGCGCGGTGAGCGGCCTCGACGGCGTCTTCGTGCTCGAGGGCGTGCCGGCCGGCGACCACGAGCTGACCGTCTGGCACGAGCGGCTGGGCGCGGGGCCGCGGACGGTGACCGTCCGGGCCGGCGAGACGACCGAGGTCGCGATCGTCCTCGCCCGGACGTGACGATCCGCGGCGCGACCGAGACACGGACCGACGCATGGCCCACCAATACGTCTACACGATGCACCGGCTCGGCAAGGCCTACGGCCCCGGACAGGAGGTGCTGAAGGACATCTCGCTGGCGTTCCTGCCCGGCGCCAAGATCGGGGTGCTCGGGCTGAACGGGGCGGGCAAGAGCACCCTGCTCCGCATCATGGCCGGGGAGATCGGCGACTTCACCGGCGACGCGTTCGTCTCCGACGGCGTCAGCGTCGGCTACCTGCCGCAGGAGCCGCGGCTCGACCCGGACAAGACCGTCAAGGGCAACGTGGAAGAGGGGGCGGCCGAGCACAAGTCGCTGCTCAAGCGCTACGACGCGGTCACCGCGAGCTTCAACGAGGGGTTGACGGGCGACGAGCTGCAGGACGCGATGGACGAGCAGGGGCGCCTGCAGGACGAGATCGAGGCGGCCGGGGCCTGGGACCTCGACTCGCGGGTCGAGCAGGCGATGGATGCGCTGCGCCTGCCGCCGCCGCGCTCGGCCGTCACCCACCTGTCGGGGGGCGAGCGGCGCCGCGTCGCGCTGTGCCGGCTGATGCTGCAGGCCCCCGACCTGCTGCTCCTCGACGAGCCCACGAACCACCTCGACGCCGAGACGGTGGCGTGGCTCGAGCGGCACCTGCAGCAGTACAAGGGCACGGTGGTCGCCATCACCCACGACCGCTACTTCCTCGACAACGTCGCGGGCTGGATTCTCGAGCTCGACCGCGGCGCCGGCATCCCGTGGGAGGGCAACTACTCGTCGTGGCTGGAACAGAAGCAGCGGCGGCTCGACATCGAGCAGAAGCAGGAGACGCGGCGTCGGCGCACGCTGGCCCGCGAGCTCGAGTGGATCCGCATGTCGCCGCGCGCGCGGCAGGCCAAGGGCAAGGCCCGGCTCAACGCCTACGAGGAGTTGCTGAACCAGGACGCGGCGGAGCGCATCGAGTCGGCCGAGATCTACATCCCCCCCGGCCCCCGGCTCGGGGACGTGGTCGTCGAGGCGCGGAACCTGCGCAAGAGCTACGGCGATGCCTGCCTCATCCAGGACCTGACGTTCACCCTGCCGCGGGCCGGCATCGTCGGCGTGATCGGCGCCAACGGGGCCGGCAAGACCACCCTGTTCCGGATGATCGCGGGCGAGGAGACCCCCGACGCCGGCGTCCTGACCGTGGGCGACACCGTCGAGCTCGGGTACGTGGACCAGAGCCGCGAGCTCGACCCCGACCGGACGGTCTGGGAGACCGTCTCGGACGGCGAGGACGAGATCCAGCTCGGATCGCGGCGCGTGGCCTCGCGCGCCTACTGTTCGTGGTTCAACTTCAAGGGCCGCGACCAGCAGCGCGCCGTCGGCGCCCTCTCGGGGGGCGAACGCAACCGGGTGCACCTCGCCCGGCTGCTGCGCGGCGGCGCCAACCTGCTGCTGCTCGACGAGCCCACCAACGACCTCGACGTCGACACCCTCCGCGCCCTCGAGGACGCGCTCGTCGCCTTTGCCGGCTGCGTGGTCGTCATCAGCCACGACCGGTGGTTCCTCGACCGCATCGCCACCCACATCCTCGCCTTCGAGGGCGACAGCCAGGTCGTCTGGTTCCAGGGCAACTATCAGGACTACGAGACCGACCGCCGCCGCCGCCTCGGCTCGGCCGCCGACCGCCCCCACCGCATCAAGTACCGCCGCCTCGTGCGGGCGTGACGACCGGCGAGCTTGCCTCTCGTCGAATCGGTCGTGCGCCGACGAACACAGGATGAGGCCCTGTCAGTGCGCCGACGCACCGTCGGAAGGCCCAGACGGCTCGAAAACACCAATATCGGTCATTCCGTCCAGCATGCGCTTGCAGTACAGCCACCGCATTCGCAGGACCGTCCTTCGGAGGTCGATGCTCGCCTTCGAGGCCAGCCCCATGTCGGGACGGGGCGGAAGGGCTGGCGAACGCGAGGTGGACCGAGAGGTGGTATATCGTGGAATGGTCTTGACCAAAACACGATGGTGAAGACAATGGGCATATGGAGACGGCCGAACGCGTCTACGATACGGTGCTCGCCGAGCACCTGGCGAACCACCGGCAGATGGCGTTCGTCAGTGGTCCGCGGCAGGTCGGCAAGACCACCACCTGCCGACGGCACGCCGACGTCTACCGCAACTGGGACAACCTCGACGACCGGGAGCTTCTGCTCGCGGGTCCCGCCCGCCTCGTCCGCCGACTCGGCGGAGATCGGTTGTCCGGTTCGACGCCGGTGGCCCTCTTCGACGAGCTGCACAAGTTTCCGCGCTGGAAGCTGCTGCTGAAGGGCCTGTACGACACCTCCGCGGATCGGCTCCGCATCGTCGTGACCGGCAGCAGCCGCATGGACGTCTACCGCGGCGGCGGCGACAGTCTGATGGGGCGGTACTTCTCGTGCCGGATGCACCCGTTCTCGGTCGCCGAGACCCTGAGCCGGGACCTCCCCGACCCGGACCGCGTGGTGCGCCCGCCGGGCGCGGTGGAGGCCGGCGATTTCGATGCGCTCTGGCGCCACGGTGGCTATCCCGAACCGTTCCTCAAGCGAGATGTCCGGTTCAGCCGCCGCTGGCGGTCGCTGCGGCTCAGGCAGCTCGTGCGGGAGGACATCAGGGACGTTGGGCGGGTTCAGCACCTCGACCAGATGGAGGTGCTGGTCCAGCTTCTCGCCCGGCGGTCGGCGCGCCAACTCGTCTACGACACGCTCGCCGCGGACATCCGGGTATCGGCCGACACGATCCGGCGCTGGGTCGCCGCCCTGTGCGACTTCCACCTGGGGTTTCTGGTGCGCCCCTGGTTCCGCAACGTCTCGCGTTCCCTGCGGAAGGAGCCCAAGTGGTACCTGCGAGACTGGTCGGACATCGACGACGTGGGCGCCAGGGCGGAGACCTTCGTCGCGTGCCATCTGCTCAAGGCCGTCGACGGGTGGAACGACCTCGGCCTCGGCCGGTTCGATCTGGGCTATCTGCGTGACAAGGAAAAGCGCGAGGTCGACTTCGTGGTCGTGCGAGACGGGCGTCCCTGGTTTCTCGCCGAGGTCAAGTACCGCGACGTGGCGATGGGACCGTCGCTGCAGTATTTCCAGCAACGGCTGGCGGCGCCGTTCGCCTTTCAGGTCGTGGTCGATGCGGAGACCGTCGATGCCGACTGTTTCACGGCGCCCGGCGGCCCCCTCGTCGTACCCGCGCGGACGTTTCTGTCTCAGCTCTTGTGACGCCTCGGGGCATCGCCTGCCTCCCAGGGCGGACTTCGGCGGTCGAGAGCGCCCCTCAGCCGCGGGTGCGGAAGACGTGCATGCCGATAGCGGCGGCGAAGCAGGCGGCGCCGACGAGGTCGGTGGCGGTGGTGGCGTAGAACAGTAGCAGGCCGCCCGCGACGGCGAGGGTGCGTTCCGGCGTCGTGGCCGCCCGCCGCAGCCAGCCGCCGAGGCCCATGGCGAGGGCGAGGATGCCGACCGCCGCCGTGAGCACGGTGCGGGCGATGTCGGCGAGGGGCGCCTGCAGCAGCACCCCGAGTCCCTCGGGGCTCAGGGTGAAGGCGAACGGCACGAGGAACGCCGGCAGGGTGTACTTCCAGGTCAGCATCATCGTCTTGAACGGGTTGCCGCCGGTGATGGCGGCCGCCGCGAAGGGCGACAGCGCCGTCGGCGGGCTGACCTCGGAGAGCACCGCGTAATAGAAGATGAACATGTGGGCGGCGACATCGGGCACCCCGACCAGCGTCAGGGCCGGTGCAATCATGACCGCGGCGATGATGTACGAGGCGGTGACCGGCACCGCGAGGCCCAGCATCCACACCGCCACCGCCGCGTAGACCACGGTGAAGAACAGGTTGCCCCCGGCCAGGTCGACGATGATGCTCGATATCTTCAGACCGAGGCCGGTCAGGGTCACCACGCCGACGATGATGCCCGCCGTCGCGGTGGTGGCGGCGACCGCGAGCACCGCCCGGCCGCCGGTCTCCAGGGCGGCGGTCAGCCGCGACGGCCGCAGCGTCTCGCCCCGCACGAAGCTGGCCACGATGGCCAGCACGATGGTCAGCATCGTGGCCAGGAACACCGCCCGGAACGGGGTCATGCCGGTGACGAGGAGGGCGACGATGGCGAGGAGGGGCAGGAACTGGTAGCCCGACTGCCGAGTGAGGGTCCACACCGACGGCAGGTCAACGTCGACCGCCTTCGTGCCCAGTCTCCGCGCGTCGGCCTCGATCATGAGGACGATCGACAGGTAGTAGAGCACCGCCGGCACGATGGCCATGGCGATGACCTGCAGGTAGGTAATCTGCAGGAATTCGGCGATGAGGAACGCCGCCGCTCCCATCGTCGGGGGGGCGAGGATGGCGCCGATGCCGCTCGCCGACAGGATGCCCCCGCCGATCTCGGGCGAGAAGCCGGCGCGGCGCAGCATGGGCCACGCCACCGCCCCCAGGGTCACGGTCGTCGCGACGCCGCTGCCCGAGACGGTGCCGAGCAGGAAGCCGGACATGGTGACGGTGCGCCCCGGTCCCGCCCCGCTCGACGAGCGGCCGAACGCGGCCATGGTCCAGGTGATGAAGAACTGGCCCGCGCCCGAGTGCTGCAGCATCGCGCCGAAGATGGTGAACAGCACGATGTAGCTCGAGGCGACGTTCAGGGGCACGCCGAAGATACCCTCCAGGGTCATGTAGAGGGTGCCCACGAGCCGGTCGATCGAGTAGCCCCGGTGCGCGAAGATCTCGAGCCCCATGAGCTCGAGCAGGGGGCCGTAGTAGCCGTAGAGCAGGAACGCGATGGCGGTGGCGGGCAGAATCCAGCCCACCGTGCGCCGCGTCGCCTCGAGGACGAGCAGGGTGGTGATCGTCCCGAACAGGATGTCGGGTCCGCTGGGGGTCGCGGCCCGATAGACGAACTCGTCGAAGTCGACGATTGGCCACGCCAGCACGAGGACGGACAGCGCGGCGAGGGTCCAGTCGACGGCCGCCACCCGGCGGCGCCACGCGGGAATGGCGGGGTACAGCACGAACGTGAGGACCAGGGTGACGAGGAGGAAGCTGACCCGGTAGATCTGCGGCTGGACGATGCCGACCACCCAGTACAGCGCGTAGAGCGACAGGCCTGCCGCCAGCACCGTCACCAGGCGCGCCGGAAGCCCGCTCAGGGGCCGGGTCGGAACCTCGGCGTCGGGATCGTCACGCAGGGCGGTCGGCGGAGCGGCTGGATCGGACAGGGGAGCCTCCCGGTTCTGGCGTAAACGCCGCCACTCCGCCAGGGTCCGGCCCAGCACGCCGGCTCGCGGGGGCGACGGCAAGCGTACTCGCTAACGCCGCCGGTGAAAAGGGGAAGCGTGCGAACGGGTACGCCCCTCGGCGCGCACGACCCGATAGCGGACGGGGCGCAGGCTCGCAGTCTCGCGCAGGATTCAGCCTACGATTCCGGCCAGGCTCCCTGCTCGCGGTAATACCGGATCGCCCCCGCGTGGAACGGCACCGTCGACCCCGTCACCGCGCTCTCCATCGACAGCTTCTCGGCCTCGGGGTGAATGGCGGCCAGCTCGGCCTGGTGGTCGAACAGCGCCTTCGTGATGCGGTAGGCCAGATCGTCGGCCATCTCCTCGTGCACCACCAGCACGTTGGCCACCCCCACGGCCTCGACGTCCCCGCTCATGCCCGGGTAGGTGGTGCTGGGAATGGTGACGCCGTGGTACACCGTGCCGCCGTAGTTCTCGTGCAGGAACGGCAGGGTGTCGGTGTTGGGCACCAGCTTGACGGTGCGGCCGGGGGTCGAGGCGAGGTCGAGGACGGAGCCGGTGGGGATGCCGCCGCTCCAGAAGAACGCGTCGATCTTGTCGTCCTTGAGGGCGTCCACCGACTGGGCGGCCCCCAGGCTCTGCTTCCGGATGTCGGCGTCGGGGTCGATGCCCACCGCCTCGAGCACGCGCAGGGCGGTGATCTCGGTGCCGCTGCCCGGCGCCCCCGTGGACACGATGCGGTCGCGGAGGTCGGCGACGGTCTCGATGCCCTTGCCCTCGAGGGTCACGAGCTGGTTCAGGTTGTCGTAGAGCACCGCGATGGCCCGCGCCGGCACCGTGCCGAAGTCGGCGAAGGCGCCGCGGCCCTGGGCCGCGTCGTCGAGCGAGTCGGCGAGCACGAAGGCCAGGTCGGCGCCGCGGTTCGAGATGAACTTCAGGTTGTCGACGGTCCCCGCGGTGACCTCGGCGGTGGCCTCCACCCCCTCGAGGTGGTCGCTGATGACCTTGGCGACGCCGCCCCCGTACGGGTAGTAGACGCCTCCGGTGCCGCCGGTGGCGACCGAGAGCCGTTCGGTGAGGCCGCCGGCGCCCTGCGGGCTGCAGGCGACCAGCGCCCCGCCGGCGATGACGGCCAGCGCGGCGAGCACATGCAGTACGGATTGTGACACGGTCGTCGAACGGTTGATCATCACAGTGACACCCCTGGCTGGCCGGAACCGCGAGCCCCCATTCTAGCAGCCGTCGGCGGCATGTCGTGGCGAGTCTCCCCCGGCGGCTGGCGCCGGCCGGCCCGGGAGCTCCCGGGCGCCGACGCTTCCGGACGGCCCCGCCGGTGAACCCGTGATACGTTCCGTACGTGGACGCCCTGCGCCGGGAGGAACGCCGTCTCCGTTTCTTCACCACTGCCGGTCCTGTCAAGCCCGACCGACACTACTGCATTCCGCCGCTGGACCGGCTCGATCTCGACGACATGCTCGCGCTCGTCCGGGACGAGCAGTACTTCGTGCTGCACGCACCCCGGCAGACGGGGAAGACCTCGGCCCTGCTGGCGTTGCGGGAACGGCTGAACGGCGCGGGCTACCGGTGCGTGTACGCCAACGTCGAGGTGGCGCAGACGGCCCGCGAAGACGTGGACCGGGCCATGCGCGCGGTGCTGGGCCGGCTGGCCTCCCAGGCCCGGATGACCCTCGGCGACGAGTTCCTGGAGGGAGTCTATCGGGATCTCGCGGTCCGGTACGTGCCGGACGAGCTGCTGCTCGAGGCGTTGACGCGCTGGGCCGAGTCCGACGCGTCGCCGCTGGTGCTGTTGATCGACGAGATCGACTCGCTGATCGGCGACTCGCTGCTGGCGGTGCTGCGGCAGTTGCGGACGGGGTACCACCAACGCCCGCACGGTTTCCCCCAGAGCGTCGTCCTGTGCGGGGTGCGCGACGTACGGGACTACCGCATCCACTCCGGGTCGGCGAACGAGGTCATCGCCGGGGGCAGCGCGTTCAACGTCAAGGCGAAGTCGTTGCGGCTCGGCGATTTCTCCCGAGACGAGGTGTCGGCGCTGCTCGGGCAGCACACCGCGGAGACCGGGCAGGTGTTCGAGTCCGAGGCGCTCGAGACGATGTGGGGGCGGACGCGGGGGCAACCGTGGCTGGTGAACGCGCTGGCCGCCGAAGCGTGCTTCGAAGACCGGGGAGGCCGGGATCGGACGCGGTCCATCACCGCCGAGCTCGTCCGCGTCGCGCAGGAGCGGATCGTCCGCCGCCGCGAGACCCACCTGGACCAGTTGGCCGACAAGTTGAAAGAAGAGCGCGTGCGGCGGGTGGTCGAGCCGCTGTTGAGCGGGGCGGACGAGCGCGCCTTCTCCGATCGTGACCTGGAGTACATCCGGGACCTGGGGCTCGCCGCACGGGACGGACCGGTGCGCATCGCGAACCCGATCTACGCCGAGGTGGTGCCGCGCGAACTGACATGGGTGGTTCAGGAGGAGTTGGAGCAGGAGACCGCGTGGTATGTGGATGCCCGCGGCGGGCTGAACGTGCACGACCTCCTGGCGGCGTTCCAGAGGTTCTTTCGCGAGCACTCCGAGCACTGGTCGAAGCGATTCCTGTACCAGGAGGCGTGGCCGCAGTTGCTGTTGCAGGCGTTCCTGCAGCGCGTGGTCAACAGCGGCGGGCGCATCGAACGGGAGTACGGACTGGGCCGGGGCCGCACCGACCTGCTGGTCGTCTGGCCGCGGGCCGGCTCCGGTTCGCGCCGAGGTCCGGGTGACGGGCGCGCCCCCGCCGGCGGCGCCGCGGAGATCGACAGGACCGTGATCGAATGCAAGGTGCGGCACGGGAGTCTGGAGCGGACCATCGAGAAGGGCCTGGCCCAGACGGCGGCCTACATGGACCGGTGCGCGGCCCACGAGGGGCACCTCGTGATCATCGACCGCGCGGTCGGGGGGAAGAGCTGGGACGAGCGGGTGTTCCATCGCCGCATGGCGTCGCGCGGGGGCGTCGCCATCGACGTCTGGGGCATGTGACGCGACGACGGTAACGAGGGGAGCGCAGGCCGGGTGGACATCGAGGACGTCGCCATCGACGTCTGGGGCATGTGACGCGACGACGGCGTTCCGCCGCCGCAACCGCGCGGTTGATGCCGTCCCCCGAACGGGGTACCCTCGGCTCATGCCATGCGATTGGTGATGCCCTCGCTCGTGGGCTGGGTCCTCGCCGCGGCGCTTGCCGCCGCCCCGGCCTCGGCCGGCCAGGCCGATCCCGGGCTGCGCTTCGTGGTCACCCTCGACCCTTCGCTGTCCGCCCAGCCCGGGGGACGGCTGCTGGTGGCGATGGCGCCCGCCGGCCGGCCGGGGCTGGAGCCGCGCCTTCTCATCGGAGCGACGGGGCGCCGCGCCGTGCCCACCCTCGGCGTCGACACGCCGCCCATCGAGCCGGGAGACGCGATCACCGTCGGGGCCTCCGCGGCCGCGTTCCCCCTGGCGACTCTGCGCGACCTGCCGACCGGCGCCTACCGCGTGCAGGCGGTACTGGCCGTCAACCGCGACATCCGCCGCGTCGATGCGCCCGGCAACCTCTACGGCGAAGTCCGGCGGGTGGACCTCGACCCCGCGCGGCCGGCTGCCGTCGACCTGCGGCTGGACCGCCGCATCCCCGACGAACGGCTGCCCCCCGACACCGGGCTCCTGCGCTTCGTCCGCATCCGCTCCGAGCGGCTTTCCGCGTTCCACGGCCGCCCCATCCACCTGCGGGCCGGCGTGATCCTGCCGCCCGGCCACGACGAGGATCCGGCGCGACGCTATCCGCTGCGGGTCCGCATCGGCGGTTACGGCGCGCGGTACACCGGGGTGCAGCGGATGATGCGGCCCGGCTCCCCGTTCCGGACGGCGTGGCTCGACCCCGACGCCCCGCGGTTCGTGCTCCTGCACCTCGACGGGGCGGGACCCTGGGGCGACCCCTACCAGGTCGACTCTGCCAACAACGGCCCCTACGGCGGCGCCGTCACCGAAGAGCTGATTCCGTACATCGAGGAACGATTCCGGGCCGGCGGGTCGGCGTCGGCCCGGGTGCTCGACGGCGCGTCGACGGGCGGGTGGGTGGCCCTCGCCCTGCAGATCTTCCATCCCGACTTCTTCGGCGGCGCCTGGGCCTCGTGTCCCGACAGCGTCGACTTCCGCGCCTTCCAGCTCGTCGACGTCTACCGGGGCGGCAACGCCTACGCAGACCGCGAGGGGCGCGAGCTGCCCGCCGCCCGCAATCTCGACGGCGGCACGCGGTTCACCATGCGCCACGAGCTGCAGATGGAGAACGTGCTCGGTCACGGCGACAGTTGGGCCCGGTCGGGCGGTCAGTGGGGGGCGTGGAACGCAGTCTACGGGCCGCGCGGCGCCGACGGCCGCCCCGTTCCCCTCTGGGACCCCGTCTCCGGCGACATCGACGCCGGGGTGACCGCCCACTGGGAGCGGTACGACCTGCGCCTCGTGCTCGAGCGGGCGTGGGACACCCTGGCTCCGAAGCTGCGGGGCCGGCTGAACATCTGGGTCGGCGAGATGGACGACTACTTCCTCGAGGGCGCGGTGCGTCGGCTCGACGCCTTCCTGCGGGACCGGCCGTCCATCGAGGCCCGCATCGTCTACGGAGCGGGGCGCGGCCACTGCTGGACCGGCATCTCCCCGGCCGAGATGCTGCGCGAGATGGCCGCGCAGGCGGCGGGCGGCCGGAGATAGCGGAACGGACCGCCTCGGGTCGACGCGCGGCCCGGTCGGCGCGCCAGGAGATTGCCTCGTGCCGAAGGGCGCCCTGTACTACCGCTCCCGGTCCCCGCGCCGGCCGCTCCTCGCGCCGCGCCCGCGGCGGTCGGGCGCCATCACTGCCGACTTTCCCGGCGCCGCCTGTCCGGTCGGGAGCCGCGTGCGGTTTTCGGGGCGCGGTCGGACCATCGACGGGACCGTCGTCGAGCTGCAGCGCGCCCGCGCCGTCGTCGCGGCCGGCGACGACGCCCTGTGGAAGGTTCCCTACGCCCTCCTCGCCGTCGTCGAGCGGGTTCCCGAGCGGGAGTGCACCCTGGCCGATGTCGAAGAGCTGGCCCACCGGCTCCTCGCCCGCCACAAGGCCGGCAGCGGGCTCGACGCCGACTGGAGCTTCGGCTTCGATCTGTCCACGGCCCGCGCCGGCGTCTGCCGCTACGACGTCGAGCGCATCGACCTGTCGGTGAGCTACTGCCTGCGGGCGACGCGGGCCGAGATCGAGGACACCCTGCTGCACGAGATCGCCCACGCCATCGCCGGTCACCGGCATCATCACGACGACGTCTGGAGGGCCGTCGCGCGGGCCATCGGCTGCACCGCCGACCGCTGCCACGACGTGGACCACACGCCGGCCCGCTGGCTGGGCGCGTGCGGCTGCGGGAAGCAGTGGCGGCGGCAGCGGCTGAGCCGCCGCCTGCGGCACGGCGCGCGGTGCCGGAAGTGCGGTGGAGAGATCCGGTGGCGGCTGAACACCGGCGGCTGACCCGGCGGCGGCTCAGCCCCCCGCAGGCGCCCGCCGCGAAGCCCCGCCCGGCCGTCGTGCGTGCGTTCGGCGCGATCCGCAGTCTCCTGCAACGTGACCAGCGTGCGGTTGCGTGCGGTCCCCGCGGTACCTGGGGTACCCTTGAACGGTGATGGGCATCGAGTTGCGTTCCATCCTGACCTTCCCACCGAGAGTCCCTTCCCCACAGCCGGTGGCGACACTGCATGCCCTGCAGGAGTGGGAGGGTTACGTCGTCGACATGGACGGCAACGAGATCGTCGCGCGGCTGGTCGACTTGACCGCCGGCTCGGCTCATGAGGAGGAAGAAGCGGTTATTCCGCTGGCGGAGATCGCCGACTGCGACGTCGCCAACATGCGGGTCGGCAGTATCTTCCGTTGGGTCATCGGTTACGAGAGGTCTCCTTCCGGCACGAAGAAGCGCGTGTCCCAGATCGTGTTTCGCGATCTCCCCCGGATGACGGAGCACGACTTCCAGGAAGCCCGAAGTTGGGCGCGCGAAATACGGCGGGCGTTCCAGCGGTGACGCGTTCCGGTCATCCGCCGGCCGACAACGAGTTTGGAGGTCACGCTCTTCGGCCCCCGGGGCGGTTGGTCGGCCGGCGCAACGCGCAGTGCGGCCTCGACGACGGTCCGGGGGTATCCCGGGGCGGAGCAGGTCTTCGAGATCTCTTCCTGTGCCTGCTGTTGCCCTGCTGGACGAGCTTCCGGTTCGACTGCGAACAGCAGGTCGAATTCTCGTTCCCGGAGGTCGTCGTCGACGAACCGGCTGTCGTGCACCGCGAGGTTCGACCACCGGAGGGTCTGCGTGACCGGTACGGGCAGGTACGCCCGCAGGGAGGCCGCGGCGTCCTCCGGGTCGGAGAACACGGTGCGGAACAGGTGGTCGTGTGGCGGCGGCGTGTCGGTCGTCGTGTCGTCGATTCGCTCATCGCCCGGGTCGTCGTCGGCTACCGTCCCCTGGCGTCCCTGGCCGCCGTCCCCTGCGCGCCGGCCGGCGCGGGATTGCCCGATGCGCGACCCTGACGATGGTGTTATCGTATGGGGCGCGGCGCCGAGGGGGCGACGCTCGGCCGAGTCAGCAGAGGAGGTTGTCAGGAATGCAGGCGCACGACTCTCGGTATTCCCTCGTTCTTCTGTGCGTGGCCGGTCTCGCGCTGGCGCTGCTCACCCCCCCCCCCCCGGCCCTCGCCCAGGGTGAGGCGGGCATCGCGGGCACCGTCGTCGACGACGTCGGGGGTGTCCTGCCCGGCGTGACCGTCGAGGCGCGCAGCCCGGCCCTGATCGAGCAGGTGCGCACGGTCTTCTCGGACGGCGCCGGGAACTACCGCATCACCAACCTGCCGTCGGGCACCTACTCGGTGTCCTTCACCCTCCCCGGCTTCAGCGTGGTGGTGCGCGAGGGCATCCTGCTGCAGGGCGCGTTCGTGGCCGACGTCGACGCGGCCATGGCCGTCGGCGGCCTCGAGGAGACGGTGACCGTCGAGGGCATCGTGCCCCTGGTCGACGTCAGGACCACGCGGCAGCAGACGGTCATGCCGGCCGAGCGCGTCAATGTGCTGCCGGGGGCGGCGGGCATCACCAGCGCCGCCGCCTACGTGCCGGGGACCACCCTCGGCGAGACTCTCGTCCCCGGCGACAACAACTACAACAACCTGCCCAGCCTGCATGGCTCCGACCCCCTCGACGGCCAGCCCGCCATCGACGGCATCAAGACCGGCGGACAGCTCCAGGGGCGGAACGAGTGGGGCGCCGGGGTCGGGGGCGTCACGAACGAGGCGATGGTCACCGAGGTCGTCTTCGACACCTCGTCGCAGTCGGCCGAGTACGCCCAGAGCGGGGTGCGGACCAACGTCGTGCCCAAGGCCGGCGGCAACGACTTCTCCTACAACTTCTTCATGAGCGGCACGTCGGGTGGCTTCCAGTCGGACAACCAGAGCCAGGATCTGAAGGACCAGGGCTTCGAGTTCGCCCCCATCGACTACCGCTACAGCTTCAACCCCGCCGTGGGGGGACCGATCGTCGAGGACAAGCTGTGGTTCTTTGCCTCGATGATCGAAGTGCGCAGCCGGCAGTATGTCCTCGACCGGTTCTGGGACCTCGACGAGCCGTCGACGCCTGACGGTGTCACCGACGACGACCTCCGGGCGTACACCTGGAACAATCAAGGCAACTACAACATTCGCCTCACGCACCAGGTCACGCAGCGCCACAAGTTCACGTGGAGCTACTTCCAGGAGCCGAAGTCCTCGCTCGCGTCGCAGGAGTTTGACTGGGCAGGCCGCGCCAATCCCGAGGCCTGGTACCTCTTTGACGGGAATCCGACGCGCATGGTGACCGGCCGCTGGACGGCGCCGGTGACGAACCGACTGCTCCTCGAGGCGCACGGCTCGTTCATGCAGGCCGACGTCAACACCTATCCCATGGATCACGGCGGCGAGTTGCGATTGCCCAAGATCGACTGGGCGCTGGGCACCATAACCGGCAGCTCGTTCCAGAACCACCACAACCACGACTTCCACCGCCGCCTGAACGCGTCGCTCTCCTACGTGACCGGCTCGCACAACTTCAAGGCCGGCCTCAACTTCGCGAACAACCGGACCGCCTTGGCCTTCACGGGGCCGGGGGATCTCTACACGGGCTATTTCTTCAACGGGTTCCCGGTCGGGGTACTGGTTGCGGGCAACAGCAACCAGCGGCAGGGGATTATCCAGGACTGTGACTGTGGCGTCTACGCACAGGACGCGTGGACGATGGACCGTCTGACTCTCAACGCCGGCATCCGGTACGACTGGTTCCAGAGCTCGGTGCCGGGAGGCACCCGGGAAGCCGGCTGGTTCGCACCGGCGTTGACCCTGCCGGATCCCGTCGTCGAGAACATTCCCAACTGGCAGGATGTCAACGCCCGGTTCGGCGCCGCGTTCGACCTGTTGGGCGACGGCTCGACGGCGGTGAAGATCTCTGCGGGCCGGTACATCGCCAACGAAGGAACGGGCGTCACCCAGGGGTACAACCCCATCTATCCTTACAACCTGCTCGACTACCGGCCGTGGACCGATATCAACGGCGACGGGACCGTCCTCAACCCCGACGGCACGCCGCAGCTCGACGAGATCGGCCCTTCGAACAACCCGAATTACGGGTTGTCGACCATCACGACCCAGTACGACCCGAACCTGGCACGGGCCAGCAACTGGGAGTTCTCGGGCGGCGTGGAGCGGCAGTTGGGCAACGGCTGGGCGATGAGCGCGATGTGGCACCGCCGTGCGTACACCAACTTCGACTGGATGGACAACCTGAACACGTCGGCCGACGATTGGCACCTCGCCGGAACGTGGACGGGGCCGGCTGATCCCGACCTGCCCGCGGGCGCCCGCGGCGTGCAGGTGCCGATCTACATTACCGATCCCAGCCTCGACATCCAGACCGGTAATGACCTCCATACCGTGGCGTCGGAGAACTGGCGGACGTGGAACGGGTTTGAAGTGATTCTCGACGGTGAGCTTCCGCGCGGCGGCTTCATGACCGCGAGCGTCACCGCCGGCACCAACAAGAACCACATGTGCCACAGTGGCATGTTCGAGAATCCCAACGCGCTCCGGTTCTGCGAGACGCGCATGCCGTACCGGCCCATGGGCAAGCTGTCGGGTGCGCTGCCTCTTCCGTTCGACACCATGATCTCGGGGCTCATCCAGGTGTTTCCGGGAGCCCCCATTCGGGCCACCTATCAGATCAACGCCGACGATTTCCCTGCTCTCGTGAACCTCGGGGACGTCGATGACGCGAACCCGAATCTCGAGGTCAACCTGATCGAGCCCGGCACGGTGTTCGAGGACTACACGACGGAGATGCAGTTGCGGTTCTCGAAGGTGGTTACGATCAACGATGTCCGCACGCGGTTCTACATGGACGCGACCAACATCACCAACCGGGCCCGGGTCACGAGTCGGAACCGGTTCTACGGCGGCGGGGGTGTCAAGAATCCGGACTTTCTCCGCATCAACACCATCGAGCCTGGTCGCCGGCTGTCCTTCGGCATGCAGATGTACTTCTAGCGAGTCTCGCCCCCGGACCGGCGAGGCTTGGTGCGGGTAGACCTGCCGCGGCGTGTGGGCAGGGGCGGACGAACCTTGCGCTCGCCCGGTCGAATCCCGGTTGCCTGCATGTAGGCATTGAGTCGGCGGTTCCGTCGAGTCGACGAGCCCGTAACGAACGACTGGCTCCAGGACTGTCCTCCGAGGTCGCCATGCATTGTTCCTGCCGGTTTCTCGCCGGAGTGTCCGCGGTCGCCATCCTCGCGATCGGTCTCCCCGTGATGGCGTTCGCCCAGCAGGAAGAGGGCCGCATCCAGGGCCGGGTGTTCATCGAGGGCACCCGCGACCCGGTCGTCGGGGCTTTCGTCCGGGCCGATCCCCCCCTCTTCAGCCCCAACGGCGACCGGCTGCAACTCGCCGAGCCGCTCGAGTCCGTCACCGACGACGACGGACGCTTCGCCCTGACGTGGATGCGCAGCGGCATCTGGAACACGATGGTCATGGCCGAGGGCTACGAGGACGCCATGCTGCGCATCGAGGTGACGCAGCGCCGGTCGAACGCGTGCACGCCGACCAAGATGCAGAACTGCGTGCAGCCCATCGAGTACTACATGGTCCCCCTGAAGGTGGACGCGGCAGAGCAGATCGAGTCGGTGCTGGCCGGGCTGGCCATCGAGGAGACGGAGCTGGACCGGGCCGTCGCCGCGCTCGGCGCGGCCGACGACGCCTACAACCGCCGGGACTACCGCACCGCCATCGACGGCTACTCGCGGCTGCTCGCGCGGTGGCCGCAGATGACCACCCTGCACCAGGACAT
This sequence comes from Vicinamibacterales bacterium, assembly GCA_965199675.1. Taxonomy (GTDB): domain Bacteria; phylum Acidobacteriota; class Vicinamibacteria; order Vicinamibacterales; family UBA8438; genus JAJEEA01. Next base: position 118,070 of record CBDATI010000028.1, read on the forward strand.
CGGCGACGCCCACCGGGCGTTGGCCGAGTTCGACGCGGCCATCGCCGCCTACGAGCGTTATCGGGCGGCGGTGCCCGACGACGCGGCCGTCGAGCGGAAGATTGCGCGGGCGCAACTGCTGATGGGCGATCTCGCGGCGGCCCGCGACCTCGCCGCGGCGGGGGGAGACGCGTCGCCCGAAGACCTCTACAACCTCGGCGAGGTGGCGTTCAGCGAGGGCGACGTCGACACCGCCGCCGGCTGGTACGAGAAGTCGGCCGCGGCCGATCCGGCGTGGCCGCCCCCGGTCTTCAAGCTCGGCATGGTGGCGCTGAACCGGGGAGACATCGCCGTCGCCAAGGCGCGGTTCCAGCAGGTGGTCGACATCGACCCCGACTCGGACGAGGCGGCGCAGGCCCAGGGCATCCTGTCGGCGCTGCCGTGAGGGCGGTCCGAGAGTAGCTGCACGGCAGCTCTCCACCGCCGGCCCGAAGTGGACCTCTCCCGGGCGAGCCTTCCAGCCGGCGGGAACGCATGTTGACTTCCAGGTGTTGACGTTGTCAGCGGCCGTCGAGCCGCGCCAGTCGTGGGCGCGGTTCTGCCAGGGTGACGAGGACAAGGACATGTCGTCGGGTGACTTGGGGGAATGAACCGCATCTGCAACCGGAGGTTCTGACATGACGGCCGAGACCACGCGTCGTCGCTCGTTCGCCGGCGTTCTCGTTGCGCTCGCTCTGCTCGTGTTCGGGGCGCCCTGGACGAACCGGGCCGCATCGGCGCAGACCCAGTCGTTCTTCGTCAGCTTCACCGACGCCGCTGGCGCGCCGGTCACCGACATGGAGCGGGCCGAGGTGTTCGTCGAGACCGACGGCGAGCGCAGCGTCGCCCTCAGCCTCGCGCCGATCGACTGGCCGCTGCGGGTGACGGTGTTCGTCGACAACGGGCTGGCGAGCCCGCCGGTGCTCGACCACATGCGCGAGGGGCTGCGGCGCTTCGTGGGCGCCCTGCCGGTCGACATCGAAGTGGCGATTGCGACCATCGGGGGACGGCCGCAGTTCTGGGCCAGGCACACCACCGACCGGCGGGAGCTCGAAGACGCCATCGGCGTGATCGCCCCGGAGATGGACGGCGCGGCGAGTTTTCTCGACGCGCTCTACGAAGAGGCGGAGCGGCTGCACGAGGACAGCGAGGCCGAGTACTTCCCGGTCGTGGTGATGGTGGCGACCAACGGTCCCGAGGGAAGCACCCGGGTGCGCGAGCGGCCCTTCCGCGAGATGATGGAGCGCCTGATCGCCAACCGCGCCGCCCTCCACACCAGGATGTACACCTTCACGTCGATCACCGGCGTGAAGCAGGGCGGCGACCAGATGCGCTGGGGCATGGACATCGGCCGGGTGACGGGAGGCAGCTACGAGGGGCTGAGCGCCGCCGTCGGGTTCCGCTCGCAGTTGCAGGCGCTCGGCGAGGATCTCGGTCGCAAGCACCGGCTGATGAGCAACCAGTATCTCCTGACGTATACGCCGCCCGAAGGCGCGACTCCGCAGTCGGTGGTCCGGCTGCTGACCACGCGGGCCGGGGTACGGATGACGCCGACCCGCGACGGCAAGGTGCCGTAGGCGCCGAAGTCCGACTTCGAGGTCCACCCCGACTCCTCACGCCCTGGGCTTTGCCGCCTGCCCCGAGCCGAGAGCTCTCGCGCCGACGGCGTCGATTCGACGTGTGATAATCGTGACGTGCGCGTGATGGCTCGGTGCGTCGACGGCCGCGCCGCCGCCGGCTCGCTCGTCGCGATTCTGTTCCTTGCGGGGACCGGCGTTCCTTCGTGCGGCATCGACGCGGCGCCGCAGCCGCCCGCGGGCGAGGTCTGGTTCACGGACCGGGCCGAAGCGGCGGGCATCGATTTCGTGCATGTCAATGGAGCGTCGGGCGAGCTCTACGTGAGCGAGATCCTCGGCCCCGGCGCGGCCTTGTTCGACTTCGACAACGACGGCGACCTCGACGTCTACATCGTGCAGGGCGGGGCGTTGGGGCCGGGCGCGGCCCGGGACGGCGCCGCGGCTCGGCCGGCGGAGCAGGCGGGGGAGCGACCGCCGGGGCTTCCCCGTGCCGATGACGCCGCCGCCGCGCCGGCGCCGGGGGATCGCCTGTATCGGAACGACCTGCGGGTGGGCGCAGACGGCGTCCCCACCCTGCGGTTCACCGACGTCACCGCGGGCAGCGGCCTCGACACGCCCGGCGCGGGTTCGTACGGCATGGGCGTCGCGGTCGGCGATGTCGACAACGACGGCTGGGTCGACCTGTACCGCACCGCCCTCGGGCCCAACCGGCTCTTCCGCAACAACGGCGACGGCAGCTTCACCGACGTCACCGCCCGGGCCGGCGTCGGCGACCCCCGGTGGAGCGTGTCGGCTTCGTTCGCCGACCTCGACCGCGACGGCTGGCTCGACCTCTACGTCGGCAACTACGTCGACCACCGCCTGGACGCGCCGCAGCCGGTGTGTTTCACCCGTACGGGCGAACAGGACTACTGCGCTCCGAGCGCCTTCGCGGCGGTTCCCGACCGGCTGTACCGCAACCGGGGCGACGGCACGTTCGCCGACGTCACCGCCCCCGCGGGGGTGGCGCGCGAGGTCGCCCCGGCCCTGGGCGTGGCGACCTTCGATGCCGACGGCGACGGCTGGACGGACGTCTACGTCGCCAACGACGGCGAGCCCAACCTGCTGTGGCTCAACGCACGGGACGGCACGTTCACCAACGGGGCGCTCCTGGCGGGGGCGGCCCTCAACGACGACGGCCGCACGGAGGGCAGCATGGGGGTCGACGCCGGCGACTTCGACGGCGACGGCGACGACGACCTCTTCATGACCCACCTCACGCGCGAGACCAACACCCTCTACGTGAACGACGGCCTCGGGCTCTTCGAAGATCGGACCCTGATGACCGGGCTGGGGGCGCCGAGCCTGGCCTATACGGGGTTCGGGACGGCGTGGCTCGACGTCGACAACGACGGCTGGCTCGACTTGCTGGTCGTCAACGGGGCAGTGCAGGCCAGCCACCGGCGGTTGTCGGCGGGGGCGTCAGACGCCTCGGCGCGGGCGGGCGCGCCGCCGCCCCTCGACCAGCCCAACCAGCTCTTCCGCAACCGGGGGAACGGGCGGTTCGAGGATGTGAGCGGGCAGGCGGGACCGGAGTTCGCGCGGTCGGAGGTCAGCCGGGGCGCCGCTTTCGGCGATATCGACAACGACGGCGACGTGGACGTGCTGGTCACCAACAACGACGGTCCCGCCCGGCTGCTCGTCAACGAGGTGGGCCGGCGCAATCGGTGGCTCGGCCTGCGGCTGGTCGGCGGCCCCGGCCGCGGCGACGTGACGGGAGCGCGGGTCGGCGTGTTCAGCGACGACGGTCCCCCGCGGTGGCGTCGCGCCCGCGCCGACGGCAGCTACGCCTCGGCCAGCGACCCGCGGGTGCTCGTGGGTCTGGGCCGCGCCGCGGCGGTGCGCCGGGTCCGCGTCGTCTGGCCGAGCGGCCGAGCGGAAGACTGGCCGGACCTGCCGCTCGACCGGTGGCTGACGCTCGAAGAGGGCTCGGGCGAGAGCCCGTGAGAGGCTGTCGGTGATGGCCGTCGGCCTGTTGTGACCCGCTCGTCGGGGTGTGGCGCCGTGGTCGGCGGCCGTTCGTGCCCCAGGGCGCTCGGCCTCGCCGGCCGACCATCGATGGCCGTCGGCCCGTCTTGACCCGCTCGCCGGGGTGCGGCGCGGTGGTCGGCGGCCGTCGGTGCCCCAGGGCGTTCGGGGCCGCCGGCCGACCATTCGCGAGGGCCGGGATGACGGTGGAGAGACGGCGGAAGGGCCTGGCGGCGGTGTGCCTGCTGCTGGCTGCGGCGGGCGGTCACCCCGGCGGCAGCCCGAACCGGGCGATGGCCGCGGTGTCGCAGGCGGCGCCGGATGCGGCCCTCCTGCCGGTGGTGCTGCCCGACCTGAGCCGCGCGCACGCGTCGGTGCGCGAGCAGCTCGGCGCGGCGTACGACGCGGTGATCGCGTTGGCGCCCGCCCGGCGCAGCGGCGCCTACGGCCGGTTGGGCGTGCTGCTGCTGGCCGGCGAGTACCTCGCCGAGGCGGAGCGCTGCTTTCGGAACGCGGAGGCGCTCGCCCCGCGCGACTTCCGCTGGCCCTACTACCTCGGGCACGTCTTCCGTCACCAGGGGCGCCTGACCGAGGCGGCCGCGCGCTTCGACCGCGCCCTGGCGCTTCGCCCCGACGACCTCGCGGCGCTCACGTGGCTCGGGCAGCTCCACATCGACGCCGGCCGCCCCGACGCGGCCGAGCCGCTCCTCGCCCGGGCCCTCGCCAGGTATCCCGACACGCCGGCGGTGCTCTTCCAGCAGGGCCGGGCCGCCGTCGCCCGGCGCGACTACGCGAGCGCCGTGAGGCGCTTCGAACACGCGCTGCGGCTCGCCCCCGGAGCCGCCGTCATCCGTTACCCCCTCGCCATGGCCTGGCGCCGCCTCGGCGATCGCGACCGGGCGCAGTCGTACCTCCAACCTGGCGGTGCGTCCTCGGGCGACGGCGCCGGGGTGGCCCTGCCCGACCCCCTGATGGCGGCGGTGACCACGGCCCTGCGGAGCCCGCAAGCGCATTGGGATCTCGGGCTCCAGGCGGGCGCCCGGGGCGACTGGCGCGAGGCGGTGCGGCAGTTCCGCGAGGCGGCCCGACTGGCTCCCGACCTGTCGGTCGTACGCCTTAACCTCGGTCTCGCCCTGAATCGTACCGGTGATGCGCCCGCGGCCTTCGAGCAGTTCGAGACGGCGGTGCGTCTCGATCCCCGCCTGGCCCCGGCCCACTTCGCCCTGGGGACGCTCTGGGAGCGGGCCGGCCGCGACCAGGCGGCCGTCGACCGCTACACCCTCGCGGTGACCCACGACCCCGGTCACGCCGAGGCGCACATCCGCCTCGCCGACGTGCTGCGGCGGACCGACCGGCTCGAAGCGTCGCTCGGGCCGTACCGCCGGGTGATGGCGCTCGACCCCGACTGGGGGGCGCAGGCGAGCTTCGGCGAGGCGATGGCCCTGGTGCGGCTGGGGCGCCACGCGGAAGCACTGGCGCGGTTGCGCGCGGCGGTCGAGGTCCATCCCGGGGCGCCGCGGTTCGCGATGGCCCTCGCGCGCCTTCTCGCCGCCTCGCCCGACCCGCAGGTGCGGAACGGGCGCGAGGCGCTGGTCCTGGCGCAGGCCCTCGCGGCCGAGCACAACACCACGGCGGTGGCCGAGACCATGGCCATGGCCCTGGCCGAGCTTCGTGATTTCGCGCAGGCGGTGGAGTGGCAGCGGAGGGCGATGGCGGGGGCGGTGGCAGCCGGGGCGGCCGGGGTCTCCCAACGCATGGCCGCCAACCTCGCCCTGTACCGGCTCGGGCGGCCCTGTCGCACCCCCTGGCGCGACGACGACCCAGCACACCGGCCCGGGCCGGTGGTCGAGCCGGGGCTGCTGGGGCCGGCCCCGCGGTGAGGCGCGGTGCGGTCCGCGGGGCCGCTGCTTCATGCTCGGCCCCGCGCATCGCCGCCTGACGGCTCCGCTGGGCGCCCAACCCACCCTGCAGAAATCCACTCCGGCCAGACTCGGCCGCCGCCTCGCCGCGTTCGAAGCCCTGCCGGGCGCTGCGGCCCGCGAAGCTCTACGGGACGTTTCCGTTGTCGGTCGGCAGGGCCGCGATGCCCGAGCGCGCCGAGCCCACCTGAATGCGCGGCTGGTCGGAAGCGTCGTCCGGCGGGCGGTAGGTCACCCGGTACTGGTGGCTCGTCAGCCGGTGCCTGCGGGCGAGGTCGGCGGCGATCTCGGGCAACAGGGTGCGGTACGCCGTCGAGACGAGCACCTCTTCGAACCGGGCGCGGGTCGCCGCCGCGATGTCGGTTCCCCACTGCGCCTGCGCCCGGCCCAGGTTGCGTCCGACGCCGTACGGGGAGCTGAAGAGCAGCGTATGGACGACCGCCGCGCTGTCGTACAGGCGGTCCATGGTCCTCTGCACGGCGTCGCCCCGCGCGCGGCGGCTGCCCTCGGCTCCTCCCACCGCCACCATCACCAGGGCGGGCACGTACTGCCGTTCCCGATCGTCCTCCAGCCGGTCCGCTTCTTCGTAGAGGGCGTCGAAGAAGGTCGCCGCGCCGCCCTCGCTGGCGAGCGTGCCGACCGCGTCGAGCAGCCGCGCCCGGTCCGTGGTGTGCTGTACCCGGAACTGCGGACGCCCGCCGATGGTGGCGAGCGCCACCTCGATGTCGGGCGGAAGCGCCTCCAGGAAGAGCCGCAGCCCCTCGCGGATGTCGGGTATCGCGGCCTGGCTCTCGGTGGCGTTGTCGACGAACACCGTCACCCGCATGGGCCAGTTGATCGGCTCGATCTCGACGATCTCGCAGGGGACGCCGTCCCACTGGATGACGATGTCGTCGGCCGTCACGTCGGTGACGGGCGCGCCCCCGAAGTCACTGAAGGCGATGTAGAGCGACTGCTCCTGGGCCGATCCCACCCCGACGGCGCCCCCCAGGACGAGGCTGAGCGTCAGCGCCGCTGCGACGAACCCTCGGCGAGCGTGTGTCTCCATGCGAACCACCATAAGTCGCCGCCGCGTTTCTGTCCACCGCCGCGCGTCGTACGCTACGGCGACGACGACCCCGATACGGTCACGGCGCGCCGCGCCTGACGCCACGATGCGCGGCCGTCGCGGTTCGCGGGCGGGGCGAATCGGGGCCGCCGGCGCCGCCGCGGTGTGGTGTCAGTCGTCCACCAGCCAGCCGTCGCGAAGCTGGATGATGCGCGTTCCGTAGGCGGCGTTGACGTCCGAGTGGGTGACCTGCACGATGGTCGTGCCCTCGGCGTTGAGCTTCGTGAACAGCTCCATGATCTCGCGGCCCTGGTCGGAGTGCAGGTTGCCGGTGGGCTCGTCGGCCAGTATCAGCTTCGGCTTGGCGATGAGGGCGCGGGCCACGCCGACGAGCTGCTGCTGCCCCCCCGAGAGCTGGCTCGGGTAGAGGTCCTTCTTGCCCACGATCTGGAAGCGGTCGAGGGTGTCGGCCACCAGGCTCTGGCGCTCGGACCGGGGCACGTTGCGATACGACAGGGGGACGTCGAGGTTCTCGGCCACGGTGAGGTCGTCGAGCAGGTGGTAGCTCTGGAAGACGAACCCGATGTTGGCGCGGCCGAGCGCCTGCCGGTGCTTCGCCCGCAGGCCGTGGACGGGTTGGCCCAGGAAGTCGTACTCACCGGTCCACGCGGCGTCGTGCATCCCCAGGATGTGCAGGAGGGTCGACTTGCCGGCGCCGGACGGCCCCATGACGGACACGAACTCGCCCTCGGCGATGTCGAGGGTGATGCGGCGCAGGACGAACGTTTGGCTGATGCCGTGGCTGAAGCTCTTCTCGATGTTGCGGAGCGCGATCAGGGGCTCGGGCATGGCGCGGAGAGCTTACCGCAACCCGCGCCCCGAGGGAGCACCGGAGATCACCGGTCGGGCGGTGCCCCGCGCCGGCCGCCGTCGCCGGCGGTCGCTTGTTCTACAATCTCCGCCATGAGAGCCATGCTCTGCAAGGCGTACGGACCGCCGGAGAGCCTCGTGTGGGAGGAGATCGAACCGCCCGTGCTCGACGACGACGGGGTGCGCATTCGCGTCCGGGCGGCGGGCGTCAACTTCCCCGACCTGCTGATCATCGAGGGCAAGTACCAGTTCAAGCCGGACATGCCGTTCGCGCCGGGGGCGGAGGTCGCGGGCGAGGTCGTCGAGGTGGGCGCCCGCGTGACCCGGTTCGCGCCCGGCGACCGGGTCATCGGGATGACGCGCTGGAACGGCTACGCCGAGGAGGCGGCCGTGCCCGAGGCGCGCTGTCTCGGCCTCCCCGCCGGCATGTCCTTCGAGATCGGGGCCGGCTTCCCCATGACCTACGGCACCAGCTTCCACGCCCTCGTCCAGCGGGGCCGGCTGCAGAGCGGGGAGACGCTGCTCGTGCACGGGGCATCGGGTGGGGTCGGTTCGGCCGCCGTCGAGATCGGCGGTTGCCTCGGCGCCCGCGTCATCGCGTCGGGGGGCAGCGACGACAAGCTGCGCGCCGTCGCCGAGCGCTACGGCGTGGCCGACGTCGTCAACTACCGGACGGATCCGGCGTGGAAGGACCGCGTCAAGGCTCTGACCGGGGGTGCCGGCGCCGATGTCATCTACGACCCCGTCGGCGGCGACATCTTCGAGCAGTCGCTGCGTTGCATCAACTGGGACGGCCGCCTCCTCGTGGTGGGCTTCGCCGGCGGCGTCATTCCCGGCGTCCGGGCCAACCTCGTTCTCCTCAAGGGCTGCCAGGTCGTGGGAGTCTTCTGGGGCGCCTTCGCGCGCCGTGACCCCGAGGCGAACCGCGCCAACTTCGACCAGCTCTTCGCGTGGTTCGAGGCGGGGCGCCTGCGGCCGCTCGTGTCGCGCACCCTGCCCCTCCAGCGGGCGCCCGAGGCCCTGCGCCTGCTTGCTCGCCGCGAGGTGGTCGGCAAGATCGTCCTGACGACCTGACCCCGCGGCCCTTCAGCCACGACGACTACATCGGGCCGGGTGCAGCCTCCGGTGACTGCCTGCTCGCGGGCGGGTTCCTCGTCTTTCAGCCACGACGACTACGTCGGCCCGGGTGCAGCCTCCGGTGACTGCCTGCTCGCGGGCGGGTTCCTCGTCTTTCAGCCACGACGACTACGTCGGCCCAGGCGCCGCCGCGCGGTCGGATGCGCGCAGTCACCTTCCCGCGTCCTGGCTGGCAGGCAGACAGGTGTCCGGGATCACCGTGGACCGGTGTGTTTCGGCCGGCGCGCCACCTCACCGAGGAATGCCGCCGACTATCGGCGTCTGCTCGGGTGGCGGCGGGTGGCGAGTCCGGGGCGAGTCCCTGTCCGGCGGGGATCAGGCCGCCGTCCATGGCGCGGCCGACATCTACAGGCGATAGCGGAACCGGACGTACAGCGTGCGCCCGCGAACGTCGTGCACCAGCCCGTCGTAGGCCGGACGCAGATTGTAGGCTTGCGAGCCCTCCCGGCCGCTCGGCAGCCCCGGCGGGTCGGCGTCGAGCAGGTTGTTGGCGCCGACCACCAGCGTCAAGCGGTTGTCGAGTTGCCGAGCGTAGTACGCGTCGACCGTCGTCCAGTCGTTGATGAACGGCAGCGTGCCGACGGCGTCGTTGCGATACGCGTCGATGTACCGGGTGGTGAGGGTGGCCGCCTGCGGCCCGCGCGTCCAGGTGACGCCGGCGTTGTACCGTATGCGGGGCGTCGGTCCGAAACCGTTGCGGAAGTTGCGGTTGCCGAGCTGGTCGGTGAAGCCGCCGCTGCCGTCATCGATGTCGAAGCCGGTGATCAGGGTCATGCCGGCGTCGAAGCTGAGGCGGCTGCGGCCCCACTCGGCGTCGAAGCCGCCCCCGAAGTCGACGCCGTGGGTCCGCACGACGCCGACGTTGGCGAACTGGGCGGTGACCACACTCAACTGGCCCGCCGCGTCGCGCTGCACCCGCGGGTGGTTGGGGATGCCGTCGTCGTAGCAGTCGTCATCCAGGATCGCCTGGAAGCTCCGGTCCTGCGCAATGACGTCCCGGTAGTCGAAAGACCAGAAGTCGACGTTCACGCGCGCTCCCCGGCGCGGCGTGAGCACGGCGCCGACGTTGTAGACCCCCGCCGTCTGGGGCTCGAGGTCGCCGCCTTCGAGCACCGACACCGTCAGGAAGCTGAGACCGGTCGGCTCGATGTTGCCCCCGACGACGTTGCAGACGCCCGCCTCCGTGAACGGATCGTTCAGGTTGATGGTGGTGGTGTTGCCCGCGAGCTGCAGAAGGCTGGGCGCCCGGAACGCGGTGCCGACGGAGCCGCGGAGGGCCAGCCAGTCGGCCGCCCTGAACCGGGCGCCGAGCTTCGGGTCGACGGTGGAGCCGGCCACGTCGTAGCGTTCGTAACGCAGAGGGACCTGCACGTCGAGCCGCTCCGACACCGGCACGATGGTCTCGGCGAACAGCGCGAACGCCTGCTGGCTCGAGGCGGCCGGGAAGTCGCGCGTCGGCAGTGGTCCCTCGCCCGCCGCCTGCAGCGGGTCGGGCCGCCGGTCGTACTCGATCGACCGGTACTGTGCGCCGAGGGCCAACCCCACCGGACGTCCGCGCAGTTCACCGGCGTCGCCGGCGGCGGTGAACTCGGCGACCTGCTCGACGGTCCGTGCGGTGGCGACGCCGGTCCCGTCGAACAGGGCCTGTGTCTGGGGGGCGTTGCCGGCCGTCCGGCCGACCGACGCGGGGTCGAGGCCGTCGCCCTCCACGGTCTTGGGCGTCACCAGACCCGGGCGGGCGAGCCGGGTCCCGAACGGATTCCAGCGGCCGTCGAGCACCACGGCGTTGAAGGCGTCGCCGATCCAGCGCCGCTCCGACGTGGCGATGAAGTTCGAGCTGGCGTGCGAGAAGTAGCCCGTCCCGCGCCAGCGCGGACCGAGATCGACGTTCAGCCCTCCCATCATCCGCAGGTTGTTGAACGAACGCCGCTCGAATCCCCCGTCCCGTCCGTTGCCGTCGGCGCCGAGGGGACGGCAGATGCAGCCCAGGTCCACCGCTTCATGCGTCAGCGGGTTCCAGTCGTCGGGATTGACGTACGTCAGCACGCCGTCTCCGTCCGGATCGGTCCAGAAGTTGAAGGGGTGGTTGGCGGGGATGAACACTTCGCCGGTGCCCGCGACATTGCCGTTGCGGAACCACATCGCCCCCTGGCGATCGGTGACGACGTTGGCCGAGCCGCCGAGCTCGGTGAACAGCGTCACGGCGTCGTTCAGCGCGTAGTCCGCCTCGGCGAACAACTGGTAGCGGTTCTCTGCCGCGATCACCGTCCGCTGGTCCGAGAAGTCCATGCGGCAGTCGAAGCCGTCGAGAAGGCCGCCCGCCGCCGCACAGTCCGCATCGGGATGCCTGCCGGCCAGAACCGACTCGCCCTGTGGGGTCGTCACCCGGTACGGCGCGTAGGTGTCGCCGGGGCCGCGCGCGGCGCGCCGGTAGCTGCCGGGAGACCCGACGCCGGTGTCGAACGAACCGTCGACGATGTTGCCGTCGCCGTCGGGATCGATGGCGCGGTCGACCAGCCAGTCGAAGTCGGTGCGGAAGTTCTCGTCGTGACGATAATGGGCGCCGTACAGGTTGAATTGGCCGCGTCCGAACCGCTGACCGAGGGCGAACCCGACATCGGCCGCCCGGTTGGACGCGTCGCGGAACCCGCCCACCACCTCGAAGCCCTCGAAACCCTTGCGGGTCACGATGTTGGCGACGCCGGCCACCGCCTGCGACCCGTACGTCGACGACGCCCCTTCGAGCAGCACGTCGATGCGCTCGATCATGGTGAACGGCAGCGTGTTGATGTCGAAGAAGTCGTTGGCGGTGTTGTCGCCCACGGGCGCGATGCCCGCCCGCCGGCCGTTCACCAGGGTCAGCGTGGAAGCCTGACCGAGCCCCCGCAGGCTGAACTGCGACGTGCCCTGCATGAAGCTCTGCTCGTTGGCCAGGTTGGACCCGGTGTTGGCGGTCACGTCCCGCAGCACGTCCACCACCTGCGCCGCGCCGCCGAGCGCGAGCTGGTCCGCCGCCAGCGTCCGCACGGGAGCGCGCTCGTCGAACTCGGCCCGCGGCGCGATCAGCGATCCCGTCGCGGGCGCGGTCACCGTCACGTCCTCCGTGACCGCGCCGAGATCGAGGGTCACGTCGAGGGTGGCGGGCGAGGCTGCGCTCACGGTCACGCCCGCGCGCACCACCGGGGCGAACCCCGGTTGGGTGAAGAGCACCGCGTACACGCCCGGCGGCAGCCCGGTGATGACGAACCGCCCCTCGCCGTCGGTGACCGCGACGCCGGCTGCGTCCTGGTTCGAGGCCTCGACGGTGACGCCGGGGAGCCGGGAGCCGGTGACGTCGGTGACCATCCCGCTCAGGGTGCCGTCCTGGGCGCCGGCCGTCACCGCGGCCAGCAGGAATAAAACCGACGAGACCGACAAGACCGAGCCTGCGTACCGAGAGGGTCTGATTCCGATCGTGATCATGATGCCGCCGCTTCCGTCCGGAGAGGGTGTTCCCTGACTCTGTCTGCAGAGGGGCAACGAGGGGAAGGAACGTGACGAGAAGCCGTAACGCTCTATTGGTCAGTAGTCTGCGAGCCGTGCTGCTCGGCGTGCTCCCGCAGTGACGGCCCGTGCCCGTGCTGCAACCACCGCTCGTAGTCGACCCTCCGTCTCGCGGGATGACCGTTCCCGGCGCTGTCGACGCATTCGGGGGTCAAGTGGCACTCGATGCGGTCGATGTTGTGGCTCTCGGCGACCTCGTAGAGCCAGTCCGCGACGTCGCGGCACGGGAAGTAGGCGTCGGTGCTGCCTTCCGGCTCCAGGGTGCGCGGCAGCCTTGCGGCTTCAGGAGCCTGTCGGAACAGCTCGGCGGCGTAGTCGGACGCGTCCAGGAGGGCGGGCCGGTCGGCGTGGCGGGCGAGCTCGTCGCTCGGCCTCAGCCGCACGCCTGTCACGGTCAGCGGGTTCGGCCCCGGGTTGGTGACGGTGACGCGGAGAAAACCCAACCCGGACAGACGGTGGCTGCGCCAGCTCCAGCGCACGCCCGGTGGCGTGGCGGGAGCGTCCGTCTTCACCGGCGCCGGCGGTGCATCGTCGAGGGGGGAATCGGCAACCGTCGGCGTGTCGCTGCCGGGCGAATCCGGCACTGTCGTCGCGCCGTCGCCGGGCGCACCTCCGGCTGGCGTGGTGGCGTCGGTTGTTGAATCCGTCGCTGTCGTCGCGTCGTCGCCGGGCGCGCCTCCGGCTGGCGTGGTGGCGTCGGTCGTTGAATCCGGCGCCGTGGCGCCGTCTGCCTCCGGCGCCGGGGTCGCGTCGTCGAGAAGGGAATCGGAATCCGTCGGGGTATCGCTGTCGGGCGAATCCGTCGCCGGGGGTTTGGCGTCGGTTGTTGAATCCGGCGCTGTCGGGGCGTCCCCGACTGGTGCGCCTGACGCCGGCGGGGCGCCGTCTGCCTCCGGCGCCGGCGGTGCATCGTCGCGGGGCGAATCGGAATCCGTCGGGGTATCGCTGTCGGGCGAATCCGTCGCCGGGGGTTTGGCGTCGGTCGTTGAATCTGGCGCTGTCGGGGCGTCCCCGGCTGGCGCATCTGACGCCGTCGGGGCGCCGTCTGCCTCCGGCGCCGGCGGCGCATCGTCGAGAAGGGAATCGGAATCCGTCGGTGTGTCGCTGTCGGGCGAATCCGACCCCGTCGGCGCGGCCTCGCCCGGCGAATTCGTCGACGGGGGTTTGGCGTCGGTTGTTGAATCCGGCGCCTGCGGGTCGTCGACGGGCGCACGGGGCTCCGCGGGACCCTCGTGCTCGAAGCACAGCCTCCAGAACTGTGCCACGGCGGTGAGCAGGACGGTCGCGGTGAGTCCCGCGACGAGGTACGCCAGCACCACTTCCCTCCGTGCCGGTGCCTACGCCCAGGTGAGGGTGCCGGTGCTCTGGCCGAACGAGTCCGTCTCGACCCCCATCTTCTGCAGCAGGGTCACATAGAGGTTGCACAGCGGCGCGTTGTGCTCGCCCTCGTGCACGACGTGCTTGCCGTGCGCGAAGTCGCCTCCGGCGACGAGAATCGGCAGGTCGACCGGCGTGTGCGCGTTGGCGTTGCCGAGGTTGCTGCCGAACAGGACCGAGGTGTGGTCGAGGAGCGACCCGTTCATGTCGTCGCGTCCCGCGAGGTCGTCGAGGAGGCCGCGGAAGGCCTGGACGATCTCGGTCTCGACCCTCTGGAGCTGCCCGATCTTGGCCTCGTCCTGGCCGTGGTGCGACAGGCTGTGCTGGTCGCCGCTGACGCCCTGGACCTGGGGGACGACCCCGTGATCGTGGATCATCAGGCTGACGACCCGCGACGAGTCGGTCTCCAGAATCAGCGGGATCATCCGCAGCATGAGGCCGATGCGGCCGATGAGGTCGGCGGGGTTCGGGATGTCGGTGGGCGGCACGGCTTCGACCACCGGCTTCGGCCGGTCGAGCCACGCCTGCACCTCGGTCAGCTCCTGCTCGGCCGCCCGCACCGCATCGAAGTAGGCGTCGAGCTTGCGGCCGTCGGCGGCGCCGACGCGCCCGCGCAGGGCCGCCGCCTGCGACTTCAGGCGGTCGAGGATGCTGCCGCCGTCGTTCAGCCGCTGCGCCTCGCGCGCGACCTCATCGGGGGTGCCCTGCAAGAACAGCCTGCCGAACAGGGCGGCGGGGCTCGTTTCGGCCGGCACCATCGCCCCGCTCGAGGTGAACGACTGGCTCTGGGCGGACAGGGTGCCCAGCACCACGGACGGGAACCGGGTCACGTAGCCGAGATGGTTCGCGGCGACCTGGTCGAGCGAGATGGTGTTGCGAAACCCGTCGAGCCCGGGGCGCCGCGCCGCCGTCAGCCACGTGATCTCCGAGTTGTGGGGCTGGCGGCCGCTCTGCTCTTCGTGCGAGAAGCCCGAGAACACCGTGTAGCGCGACCGGTGGTCGTCGAGCAGCGCCAGGTACTCGGATGCTTCGTAGCCGGCCCCGGCCGTCTTCGGGAACCACGACGACGAGTAGAGCCCGAGGGTGCTGCAGACGGTCACGAGCCGCTTCGGGTTCGCGGCGGCGGCGCGGGCCAGCGGCGGCGCCATCGATTCGAGCAGCGGCAGGGCCATGGCCACGCCGGAGGCGCGCAGGAAGGTGCGGCGGTCGAGGGGGCGGGTCAGCGTCATGGCTATCGGCTCCTGAAGAGATCGCTCTGCACGACCTCGTGAATCATGCTCCTGACGGGGTAGCCGCGGTCGGCGAGCCGGGCCACGACGGTCTCCACCGCGTCGCGGTCCGCGAACTCGATCTCGGCCCCGGTCGAATAGACCAGGAACTGCGAGGCGAGATGGCGGGCCACCTGCTCGAGGTCGTCCCGGAGCATCAGCGCCTTGTAGTCCTCGATGTCCGCGAAGACGTCGCCGGCCGGGGTGACGCCGCTCGGGTCGACGGGCGGGCCGTCCCTGAACGGCAGGGGCACCGTGAAGCCTTCATACTCCATCGTGCCGCCGGTCGCCCGATAGTTGGTCCGGAACGCCCCGATGGGGTCGAACGACTCGAGGGCGAAGCCCGGCGGGTCGATGACGCGGTGGCAGCTCGCGCAGACGGGGTTCTCGCGGTGCGCGGTGAGCTGCTCGCGGATGGTCGTGGTGCCCCGGGTGTCGGGTTCGAGACCCTCGATGCCGGGCGGGGGCGGGGCCGGGGGTTGCCCGAGCAGGTTCGCGAGCACGAAGTTGCCGCGGGGCACCGGCGACGTCGTGGTGCCGTTCGCGGTCACCTTGAGGACGCTGGCGTGGGTCATCAGCCCGCCGCGGGGACTGTCCTTCGGCAGGGCCACCCGGCGCATCTGCTGTCCCGCGACGCCCCGCAGGCCGTAGTGCTCGGCGAGCCGCCGGTTCACGAACGTGAAATCGGCCGCAATCAGGTGGTCGACCCCGTGGTTCTCGTCGACCAGCTCGCGCAGGAACAGCTCTGTCTCGAGGGCCATCGCCTGCCCCAGCCGGTCGTCGTACTCGGGGTAGAGCCCGGCGTCGGGAGTGGTCGCCCGCAGCTCGTAGAGGCGGAACGCCTGGCCCGCGAAGTCGCGCACGAACCGCTCGGCCCTGGGGTCGTCGAGCATCCGATCGACGTGCCCCGCGAGAACCGCCGGGTCTGACAGCCGCCCCGCCCGCGCGGCGTCGAAGAGCCGCTCGTCGGGCAGGCTGCGCCACAGGAAGTAGGAGAGCCGCGACGCGAGCGCGAAGTCGTCGAGGGAACCCGCGTCGCCCATCTGGTAGAGGAACGCCGGGGCGCTGAGTATCGCCCGCAGGGGCACGCGGACCGCTTCGAGGAACGGCCGCCCCGCTTCGAGCAGGGGCTTGGCGAGACTGGCGTACGCCTCCAGCTCGCCCTCCTCGAGGGGCCGGCGGAAGGCGCGCGGCGCGAACCGGGCCACGACGTCGACGACGTGCTCGTAGGGCGCCCTGGTGAGGTGGACGTCGCCGAACTCGTCGAACTCGACGCCGGGCAGCAGCGCCCGCGCGCTCGCCGGCGGCCACACCTCGGGATCGAGCAGCGGCCCCTCGATGGTGAGGGTCCGGAACGCGATGCCCTCGCCGGGGTAGTCCTTCATGCCGCCGAAGCCCTTGGAGGGATCGTCGAGTTCCAGGAAGGGAGCGGCCTCGGGCGGCACGTCGAGGTCGGCCACCGAGAGCCCGATGAGGTCGCCGGGGCGGAGGTACGGCGTCAGCTCCAACGCGCGCGGGCCCTCCAGGTCGAAGGTGCCGATCAGCTCGTCGAGCGAGGCCGCCACCCCCGCCATCTTCCCGCGGTACACCATGACCGTCACCGGTGTCTCCGCCTGGTACGGATAGGCGTCGACGGTGACGCGGTAGCGGCCCGGCGCAGACGCTACGAAGCCCTCGGTCGCGCTGTGGAACGTGTACGTCGAGCCGAAGTCGAAGAACGCCGCGAAGGCGTCGTCGAGCTTCTTGACGATGCCGAGCCCCAGGGCCTGGGCGTGCTCGATGATCGGCAGGTACTGCGACTTCACGTACTCGATGCGGTGTGCGAACGGGCCGGGGCGCGAGCCCGGCGGCAGCGCCGCGTCCAGCGCCCGGTCGGCCGCCTCGAGGTAGGCCCGCACGTGGAGCGGCGACATGCTCTGGTTCGCCGAGACCGTGTCGAACCCGCCCGAGTCGGCCTCCGCCGGCAGGGTCTGCGACAGGTCGAGGCCGACCGCCTCGTCGACGCCGAGCAGGTCCTGGATGGTGTACGCGTACTCCAGGCGGGTGAGCCGCCGCAGCGGGGTGCGGGGGCCGTTCCGCGCCGCGAGGTTCGCCGTGACCAGCGCCTGCTTCAGCGCGCCGAGGGCGGTCTCGACCACCGCGGGGTCCGGCCGCCGGACCCCGCGGGGCGGCATCTCGCCGTTCTCCACCCGTTCGTAGATGCGCTCCCACGTGCGGAAGGTGGCGCGGTCGCCCAGGTCGTGGCCGAGGCGGGAGATGTCGAGCGGGGTCGCGGTCCGCGGTCCGTGGCACGTCAGGCAGGACGCCTCGACGAGCGGCGCCACGTCGGTCTCGAACGACTGGGCGGCGGCGCCGGAGGCGGCTGCGACGAACAGCACCGCGAGGCACACCGAGTGTATTCGGTTCATTCCCCTCACCTGTCTCGATGACCATTCAGGGCTTCGGGCCGGGCGCGGAAATCGCCGACCCCGCGACCATGATCATACCGAAAACCTGCGGCCGGTGCGCGGCCCCCCGGCGGGCCGGTGGTCGCGCCGATGGCCGAGCTGGCTCGCGGGAAGGCCGGCTCGAACCGCGACGTGATGCACGCGGTCGGGGTCAGAACGCGAAGCCCATGATGTAGAGGCCGGCGCCGGTGGCCGAGGAGAGGCACAGGCCCACGAACGTGAGCCTGCCCCACCGGCGATGCCCGGGGCCGAAGGAGCCCGGCAGCGTGCGGGTGAAGCGGCGCCACGAGAGCACCCCCAATGCACACCAGAGGATGAACGTGGGTACCGCCACCGCGAGGTGCACGGCGAAGAGGCCGATCATCGCCGGCCCGTACAGCGTACTCGCGCGGTAGGCTTCGCCGGCGCTGCCGAACCGGATGCTGGTCTCCAGCATCAGCACCGCGACGACCGCGGTCCCCAGGATGCCCGCCTGCAGGTTCCGGTGGGCGCGGTGCCGCCGGCGCGCGGCCAGCCGCAGTGCGTAAGCCATCAGGAACGGCGCCGCGACGAGGAGCACGATGGCGGCATCGATGAGGGCGTCCGCCCGCGTCCCGAGGAACCCTGTGGTCGGCACTCGTCACCTCTCTTCGAGTGTCATGTTCCGCCAAGGGGAGGTCGGGGTCAACGTGCGTAACGGGCCGGGGAGAGCGCGGCTGCCTGCACGGGTCTTGGAGGTCCCCGTGGCGGCGAATCGGCGGCGACAAACGGGTTGACGCCGGGCCGCCTTGGCGCGAGGATCGGACCGAAGGCGCACGGTCGATTTCAGGGGGTGTGGACATGAGGCGACGATTGCTCGAGTTGCTCGGCGTGACGGCGGTCCTCGCAGCGGTGGCGGTGTTGCTCCAGCTTCCGGTTTCCGGGCAGGGCCGGGCCCCGGGCACGACCCCGTGGGGGCATCCGGACCTGGAGGGCATCTGGCTCGACGTGTACTCCACGCCCCTCGAGCGGGCGCCCGAGATCGGCGAGCGCGAGTTCGCTACCGAGGAGGAGCGGGCCGCACGGGACCAGGCCGCGCTCGCTCGCCCTCCGATACTTCCGAGCGGGGCCTACAACACCGTGTACACGTCGGCGCGGCCGGCCGGCCCGCGCACGTCGCTGGTCGTCGACCCGCCGAACGGGCGCATTCCCGCCCTGACGCCGGAGCAGGTCAGGCGGAACGAGATCGAGCAGGCGTGGCGCGTCATGCTCCTGCGCAACACCGAGACGTGTCGGAACCAGGCGCCGCAGTGCGCCGGGGGCGAGTACGGGCCGCCGGCGCCGCAGCGCTACGACACCACGCCCTACTACAACACCCGGGGCCGCATGAACCGCCACGACGGGCCCGAGGACCAGAGCCTCGGCGACCGGTGCATGTCGGGGCGGACGCCCGACCTGAACGGACACCGCCGCATCGTCCAGGGCGAGAACGCCATCTCCATCGCCTACGACACCGGCCAGGGCCAGGGGTTCCAGCGCCTCGTCAACCTGGGCGGCAGCCATCCGCCGGGCCACATCCGCCTGCGGCACGGCGACTCGCGCGGCCACTGGGACGGCCAGACGCTGGTCGTCGAGACCACGAACTTCTCGCACAAGTTCCCCTACCAGGGCTCGGCCGAGAACCGCCGCCTCGTCGAGCGGTACACGCGGGTCGACGAGGAGACGCTCGCCTACGAAGTGACTATCGAGGACCCGACGGTGTGGGTGGCGCCGTGGACCATCCGGCAGGAGCTGAAACGGCAGAGCGACGGGCAGAACCGCATCTACTACGAGCCGCGGTGCCACGAAGGAAACTACGGCCTGCCGGCCTTGCTTCTCGGCTATCGTCTGGACGACCAGGCGTTTGCGGAGGGGCGCGGGCCGGATCCGGCCTCGTTCTCCATCTATGACGCCGACCGTCTCCAGCGGTGAGGCACTCGCGAGTGCGGCGCCCGGCCCCGCACTCGCGAGGCCGGGGCGCCGGCGTTTACCGCCGTCGCGTCGAGGACATCCGACGGGGAGCGGAGGGTCTATCGTGGAGGCGCCACGGTGTCGACGCCGGGGCGCGCCAGCTCGTAGGGGGCGCCGGTGCCCGACGACCCGAGGAAAAGCCGCGTCCCGTCGGGGAACGTGATGTCGCGGCCGTTGGCCCGGTTCGTGCCGTCCTTCGCCTGATAGCCGTCTACCCGGACGTCGGTCCCGGGCAGGAGCGACCGGCGCGTGAAGCCCCGCCTGAACAGCACGTTCGGCGTGCCTCCCTCGAACGCCCACACCTCGGTGGTGCCGTCGTCGAGCTCGACGTCGATGTGAATCCAGACGTGCGGGTTGACCCACTCGACCCGCGTCACCTTGCCGCTGAACTCGACCGGCCGGTCCGCGTCGAACTCCGCCGCGAACGCGTGATGCGCCGCAACCGGCTCGACGGTCCCCGCCAGCCCCAGACCGATACCGACGACCGCGCTCAAGACCCCAATCAACAGCTTCGTCCTCATGGCCTTCGGCCTCCCTGCCGCTCGTGTTTCACAAACGGTCTCGCATCCGACTGCGTTCCCGAACCTGGCCCGCCAAATCGTCGCCTGCGGCTCCGCTCGGCGCCCCAACCAACCCGGTGCAGGAGTCCGCGCCGTTCTGCGGGCGCAGACTCCTGGCTCGCCCGTCGCGCCTGACGGGCCCCGCTGGGCGCCCGACCGACCCGGCCCCGTTACACGGCGCGGACGCCGTCAGCGCCGATACCACTCGTGCAGCGCATCGCCGGGCGGAATCTTTCGCGTGATCTCCACGATTATCGTCTCGCCCTCCCAGCGCCTGACCAACTGCTCGCGGCGCAAGTTCCCGTACATGAACTCCTCGGCGAACTCGATGCACGGATAGTCGAGCACCGTGGCGTTCGGCTCGAGGCGGCGGTAGAGCGGCATGGCGATGGTCCACGGCTCGGTGAAGGTCTGCGGATCGTCGATCGTCGCCTCGTACCAGATGGCGTCCGGCGTCATCGGCGTGTAGCGCTCGGTGAGGCGCAGGGCCTCGCTGTGGAAGTTCCCGGCCCGGTCGAGCCAGTTCTTGCCGTTGAACTCGGTCACCTCGACAACCAGCGTGTCGCCTTCCCACCGGCCGAGCGAGTGCCCCATGTAGGTGTAGTCGGGCGGCAGGTCGACCTCGTCGAGGTGGATGATGCGCGCCGCGTTCGAGAAGGCGAAGTTCATGTGGATCTTGTCGTCGCCCTGCACGATCTGGAACGGATAGGGCATGTACATCG
This sequence comes from Vicinamibacterales bacterium, assembly GCA_965199675.1. Taxonomy (GTDB): domain Bacteria; phylum Acidobacteriota; class Vicinamibacteria; order Vicinamibacterales; family UBA8438; genus JAJEEA01. The sequence goes on from CBDATI010000028.1 coordinate 138,531, forward strand.
CCCGCGGCGTGCCCGGCAGGTAGCACTTGAGCTCGGGGTCGCGGTCGATCCAGTTCGCGCCGTTCTCCTGCTTGACCTGAAGCGCCTCCGGCGTGTAGGGGATGCGGCCGTCGCCCTGCACGACCCCCATCGAGCCCGGCACGCCGGCCGCGGCGCCCAGCGCCACCACCGGCGCCGCCGGCACCCGGGCGTACTCGTACGGATAGACGCCCTCCTGCATCACCATGCCCGGCAGCGCCTCGTGCGCCTCCAGGTCCCAGTGCGCCTCGTTGAGGGCCTGCCACACGCCGTTGAAGTTCGGGCGCCCGTCGGGGGTCTGGGCGGGCCGCGCGGACGGGTCCGGGGCCTGGCTGGCCGCGCCGGTCACCCCGACGGCGACGACGACGCCGATGCTGAAGGCGGCGAGGACGGCGACAACGGTCGAGACTCTGAAACGGTTTCCCATCATCGATGCTCCCTGGTGACGAAGCCGACCCGGCGCGGGCCGGGCTTCGTGGCCGGCGCGTCCGGCGGCGGTTGCGGCCCCGCCGGGTCGGCTTCGCTCAGTCCTGCAGGCCCGTCACGCATGTGGCGGTGTCCCGCGAGAACGGGTCGGGGCCGCGCCCCTCCGCGAACGCCTGATCGTCCACGCGGGCGCCGATGAGCAGCGCCGGCAGCCCGTAGTTCCCCTCGTGGCATCGAGGCTCGTAGTAGATGCGGTTCTGCTCGTCGCTCTGCCGCTTCAACTCCTGCCGGACCGTCCACGGCGCCGTCCACACCGTCGGGTCCTCCACCGTCACCTCGTACTGCAAGGTGTCTTCGTCGATGCGCGTGTACCGTTCGACGAGTCGCCGGTTCCCGCCCGACTCGCGGTAGGTGAACTTGGGCGAGAAGTTCGTGGTCTCGACGACGAGGGTCCGGCCCTCCCAGCGGCCGCGCGAGTCGCCGTGCCGCAGCCGGACGGTGCTCGGCGGATGGTCGCCGCCCAGGTTGACGAGGCGGTGGTACCCCTGGCCCTGGCCCGTGTCGTAGCCGATGGCGATGGCGTCTTCGCCCTGCACGATGCGGCGGAACCCGTTGAAGTCGGGCGTGCGCCCCGACATGCACCGGTCGCCCAGGCTCTGATCTTCGGGGCCGAAGTGGCGGTTCATGCGGCCGGTGTTGTAGAAGGGGACGACGTCGAACCGACGCGGCGACGGCGGCCCGTACTCGCCGCCGGTGCAGCCCCCGCCCCCGAGGCGGCAGGTCTCGGTGCTGCGCAGCAGCATCAGGCGCCAGTCGCGCTGCACCTCGTTCCGCCGCTGCGCCTCCGGCGTGAGGGCGGGGATGCGCCCGTCGGGCGGGTCGACGACCAGCGACGTGCGCGGGCCGGCCGGCCTCGCCGACGTGTAGACGGCGTTGTAGGCCCCGGCGACGTCCGTCCGGCCGTCAGTCCCGCGCCGGTCGCGCCCCGGGTTGACCATGCGGGCCTGGTCGCGCGCCTCGCGCTCGGCCGCAGTGAAGATCTCGCGGTCGCCGACGTCGGCGGGCCGCTCGAACGGCGTCGCATAGATGTCGAGCCAGATGCCCTCGAGGTCGGGATGCCCCCACGGGGTCTCGCCAGGTCCCTGCCCGCCGGCCGCGGGCTGCAGCAGCACCATGACCGCGGCGATGGTCGTCGCCACGCCGAGCGACTCGAACAGTCGTCGCTTCATAATCCGCACCTCCTGACAGCAGCACGGCCGGGCGCGAGCGCAGCCCCCTGGGAAAACCGACTCCGCCGCCCGCGGGCGAGGCTTGGAGTCGAGTTCGAATATACGCCCGCCGCGGCGGCCTGTCAAAGCGCGCCGGCGAGGTCGACCGGCAGCCCGGCACGCCCTGCATCAGGCGGCCGGAAAGGCCTCAAGTAACCGTTCTGCAGCACTTTACGGGAACACCGCCCGAAGCGGGCCGGCGCCCGCGCGCACGACGCCCCTACTGCTGACCCGCGCCGGCGGCATCCCGTTCCGCCGCGCGCGCGCCGGCGAGGATGTTCTCCAGCCCGTAGTTTCCCTCGTGGCAGGCGTACTCGAAGAGCTCGCCCCCGAGCGCGACCATCGGAATGTCGGCCGTCCACGGACCCGCGTAGGTCGCGGCGTCGTTGACCGTGAAGCTGTAGTCGATGCGGTCGGGCGCGACCCGCGTGAACCGCTCGACCACGCTCGCCTCTGCGCTGCCCGCCTGCACCAGATAGCGCACGCGTTGATCGCCCTTCGCGGTGAGGTTGGTCGTCTCGACCACGAGCGTATCGCCCTCCCAGCGGGCGCGCGAGTCGCCCATCCACTGGCCGATGCGCGCCGGCAGGTGGGCGCGTCCGTCGAGGGGGATGATGCGCGCGTCGTGGATCATCTCGACGAAGATGACGACGTGGTCGGGCGTCTGCAGGATCTGGTAGTTGTGGTTGTAGAAGCCGGGGATCATGGCCCCGGGCATGCCCCGCGTGATGCAGCGGTCGTAGAGGTTCAGGTCTTCCCAGGTGTCGAAGCGCGTGCCGTCGCGCAGCGCCGCGAACGCCGCGTCGCTCTCGCGCACGCGCGCCGTCTTCGCCGGATACCGCCCGTCGGGCGGGTCGACGATGAGCGATGTCTGGCTGGTCCGCACGCCGCGGTCGAGCCAGAAGTCGTTGTAGCCGCCGGTGCGGCCGGGCGGCGGCGGCTGGTCGCGGGCGGCGTCGGCCTCGGCGTCGAGGGCCGTGCGCTCCTCGTCGGAGAGTACCGTGCGCTCTCCGAGCTCGATCGGCCGCTCGAGCGGCGTCGTGGTCCGGTTCGTCCAGATCCCCTGCAGGTCGGGGTCGCCCCACGGCGTGCGTCCCGGGGTCTGGGCGTCGGCCAGCCCCGGCAACAGGACCACGGCGGAGAGAATCGCGATGACATGTCTCATGCTGCACCTCCTCGACCCGGCCATCATACCCGGATTGTGGCCCGGCGCCTCTCGGATCCCGAGCCGCGGGAGCCGGTTTCTTCGACCGACCCGTCCGACGACGCGGTGTTCTCAGGACCGCCGGGCGTCCGCCGCCCCGCGCTCGCGGGCGCGGCGCTTCTGCTCGGCCACCCGGACGTCGGTGACGAACATGAAACCCGGCGCGTGCGAGATCATCAGCTCGGGCCGGGCGTTCCGCGCCACCACCTGCGAGGTCACGCCGCAGGCCCAGAAGACCGGCACTTCTCCCGGCCGGAGCCCCCCGCCTTCCCCCCAGTCGGGCCGGTCGAGGTCGGCGATGCCGAGCGCCGCTGGGTCGCCGGCGTGCACCGGGGCGCCGTGAGCCAGCGGGTGCTCGTCGCTGATGCGGAAGGCCTCGTCCACCCGCGATTCGGGAATCGGTCTCATGCTGACTACGAGGCGCCCCCGGAACGGGCCGGCCGGCTCGCAGTCGCGGCGGGTGACGTACATGGGGACGACGCGCGCCTCGTCCTGATGCCGGAGGCGTATTCCCGCGTCCACCAGACCCGCCTCGAAGCCGAAGCTGCAGCCGAGCAGGAAGGCGGTGAGATCGGACCTCCACACGTCCCGCACATCGCGGCGCTCGCGGTCCGGCGTTCCGGGGCGGGCAATCCGGTACCGGGGCAGATCGGTCCGCAGGTCGGCGCCCGGCGCGAGCGGGCCCAGCACCGGACGCTCGCTGACCGCGAGCAGGGGGCAGGGACGGGGGTTCCGTTCGCAGAAGGACCGGAAGTCGCCGGCGAGCGGACCGGGCAGGACGAGCAGGTTCGCCTGCGCGAAGCCGGGGCAGACGCCGGAGGTCGTCTCCGTGAACCGCCCCTCGCGACAGGCGGCCCGCAGTTGCGCCGGGATCCGCCAGGGGATCTCCGCCTCGATGGGTGCTACCGCCATTTTTCCTCCCGATTCCCCCGATCCTGATCGATCCTCATCCATGCGCGCCGTCCCCGCGCCCTTCGGCGGCGCATGCGACGCCATGCCGTATACTCGGGCCTCGACGATGGTGGATCTGGACGATTTGCTGGTCAAGACCAGCCGGACGTTCGCGCTCGCGATCCCGCCGCTCGATGGCGAGACGCGGCGCGCGATGACCCTGGGCTATCTGCTGCTGCGCATCTCCGACACCTTCGAGGACGCCGCGGTCTGGCCTCGGGAGCGGCGCGTCGCCGCGTTGTTCCGTTTCGCCGACATGGTCACCGATCTGCTCGAAGGCCCGCCGGCCGTCGACGACGGGTCGGTGGCGGCTCAGGTCGAGACCTGGCTCGCGGACCCCCCGACCACGCACGACGGGTACCTGGAGCTCCTGCAGGCGACCGGCGGCGTGCTCGACGCCTACGCGAACCTGGGCCCCGCCGCGCGCAACGTCATCGGCGTGCATGTGCGGCGCACCACGCTGGGCATGGCGTATTTCGTCAAGCGCGCGGACCAGGACGGTGAATTCCGGCTGACGGGCATCACCGAGCTGCGCGACTACTGTTACGTCGTGGCCGGCATCGTCGGCGAAATGATGACCGAAGTGCTCCTGCTGGGGGCGCCCCTGGAGCCGATTGCGGAAGCGTTGCGCCGCCGCGGCCCGGCCTATGGCGAAGGGCTCCAGCTCGTGAACGTGCTGAAGGACTCGGCCACCGACGCCGACGAGGGGCGGACCTTCGTATCGAGCGCGCAGGACCGCGCGAAGGCGTTCGAGATTGCGCGCCAGGATCTGAGGCTCGGCGGCGAGTACGTCAACCTGCTGCAGAATGCCGGCGCTCCCCGCAACTACCAGGTTGCGACCGCCATACCGGTGCGCCTCGCCTTGCGGGCGCTCGACCGCGTCGACGAGTCGGGGCCGGGAGCGAAGGTCACGCGGCCCGAGGTCGCGGCGCTGATCGCGGCCATCCGGAGCGACGTGGCGGCCGGCCGGCCGGTTGTGGAAGCAGCGCTGTCGTAGCGCCGGGGAGAGCCGTCGGGCGACGATGGGCGGGCTACGGCAGCCGCCCTTCAAGTTGCCTCGCGAGACCGGCCAGCGCCCACCCGTCGGCTCCGAACGGCTCGGTGGCGCGCGCGGCCTGGGCGAGCAGGTCGCGCGCCCGCGCCCGCGCCCGCTGCGGGGACAGCAGCCGCAGGATGGAGCATCCGACGGGATCCGCGTCGAGCAGGTCGTCGACGGCCTGGAAGGCCAGCCCGTAGGCGCGGCCGAACGCGTCGAGGCGGTCGATCTCGCCGGTTCCGAGACCGGCGGCAACGCCGCCGCTCCAGGTTGCGAACTGGAACAGCACGGCGGTCTTCCGCAGGTGGATCGAGGTGATGTCCTCCATGCCCGTCACCGAAGGCGTGAAGGCGAGATCGTCGACCTGGCCGCCGATGAGCCCCCGGGACCCCACCGTACGGGCCAGACCCGCTCCCGCCGCAACGGCGGCGGCGGGGTCCGGCAGCCGCGCGCATGCGGCGAACGCGCTCGCCAGCAGCGCATTTCCGGCCAGGATGGCGGTGGAATGGCCGAAGGCCACGTGAACCGCAGGGCGCCCCCGGCGCTCCCGGTCGTCGTCCAGCGCGGGCAGATCGTCGAGGACGAGTGAACAGGCGTGGGCGAGTTCGACCGCGCTGGCGACGGGCGTGGCGCACTCGGGATCGGCGCCGGCGGCCGCTGCGGCGGCGTACGCCAGCGCCGGCCGCAGACGCTTGCCGCCGGGAAACACCGCATAGCGCATGGCCCGGTGGAGTTGCGCGGGCGGTTCGGTCTCCGGCGGCAGCGCGGCGTCCAGGCCCGCGTCGACGCGCTTGCGGCTCGCGGCGAGAAACCCGTCGATCTCTGCGAAGTCGCTCACCGTCGCTCCCCGGCGGCCGGACCGCTGGCTGCATCGGCCCGGCGCGCGCCTGCATCTCGTTCATCGCGCCTGGCTCGAACGGCTCGAAGCTCGTTGGTCACCGTGGCTGTATGATACTCGCCGGGGGCTCGGAGGGGCCGGGCGGCTCGTACGCTGCGCACCGCAAAGGACGAGCAAGTCATGCAGGCGAGTTCGGAAGCCGGAGGCGGCTCGTGACCTCGGCGCACCACGACGTGATTGTCGTGGGCGCGGGTCCGGCGGGCAGCACCGCGGCGCGCGAGTGCGCCAGCCGCGGCCTGTCGGTGCTGCTGCTGGACCGGGCGGAATTTCCCCGCGACAAGCCGTGCGGCGGCGCGGTCGCCGAGCGCGCGGCGGCGCTCCTTCCGTTCCCTCTCGACCCCGTCGTGGAGCGAACGGCGCATCACGCCCGCATCTCCTTGCGCGGCGGCGGCGCGTTCGAGCCGCACTGCGAATTCTCGGTCTACCTCACGCAGCGCACGAGACTCGATGCCTTTCTGGTGGAGCGGGCCGTCGACGCCGGCGTCCGCCTGCGCGAGCGGGTGCAGCTCCGCGAAATCGACAGGCTTGCGTCGAAGGTGGTGGTGCGCACGCGGGACGAGACGTTCACCGGCGGCGCCCTGGTCGCCGCGGACGGCGCCAACGGCACCACGGCCGAACTGGCCGGCATTCCCTCGGGCACCGCGCGCGGCGTCGCGCTCGAGGGCAATCTGCCCACGCCCAATGGTTTCCCGCCCGAGTGGAAAGAGACGATCGCCTTCGACTACGGCGTCTGCTCCGGGGGCTACGGCTGGGTCTTTCCCAAGTGCGACCACCTGAATCTCGGGGTCGGCGGTTTCCGGCATGCAGGGCCCTCGTTGCGCGATCGGCTGACCCGCGTCGTCCGGTCGTTCGGTTATGATCCGGCCGACCTCAGGAACCTGCGGGGGCACAACCTGCCGGTCCGGCAGCGCGTCAGCCCCCTGGTGGACGGCAACGTGCTCCTGGTCGGCGATGCCGCCGGCCTGCTCGATCCGCTCATGGGCGAGGGGATCTACGCCGCCATCTGGAGCGGCCGGGCCGCCGCCCGCCACCTCGCCGAATACGTGGACGGGCGCGCCGCGGATCTCGGCGGCTACCAGCGCGACATCGATGGCGAGCTCATGCCCGATCTGCACGTCTGCCGACGGCTGCACGACCTGCTGCACATCGCGCTGGCGGTGTCTCCGAAGATCGCCCTCTGGACGGAGCGCCAGACGTCCTTTCTGTTTCGGATGGTCAGCAGCGTCTACAGCGGCGAGCAGAGCTACGTCGGCTATTTCCGGCGGCGACGCTGGCTGGATGCGGCCATCACGCTCGTGTCCGATCTGATGCGCGTGTCCCCCCGGCTGCAGCGGCTGGCGGACATCCGGGAACCGGTCCCCCCGCAGCGTTTCTTCGCGCGCGCGGGCCGACAAGCGCGGAACTCATCGTGATGCCATTGGCCGGGCATGCGGCGGCTGGCGCCTGCGGATCCGACGGCCGGATCCGGGAGGCGCGGTCCGCGCACGGAGGATTGCGGTGAGCCGGGACGAAGCGGCGGCCTCCGAACTCCGCGGGCCGGTCGCCTACATGGCCCGCAACGGCGTGGCCGCCAACCTCCTGATGCTGTTCATCCTGGCGGGCGGCCTCGTGTCCCTGCCCGGTCTGGTGCAGGAGGCCCTTCCCACCCTCTCGCTGGGCGCCGTCGAAGTGACGATGCCCTACCCGGGCGCGACTCCGGGCGAGGTGGAAGAGTCCATCGTCCTGAAGATCGAGCAGCAGATCGCGGCGCTCGAAGGGGTGGACGAGATCACGTCCGTCGCGGCGGAAGGGCTGGCGTCGGTGACGGTCGTGCCGCAGTCGGGCGCCGACCTCCGCCAGTTGATGAGCGACGTCGAGGCCGCAGTCGGCCGGATCGAGTCCCTGCCCGCCGGGGCGGAGCGCGCCGAGATCCGGGAGCGGTCGAGCCGGCAGAGCGTGTTGCGCCTGGTGGTCTACGGCGCCGCGTCGGAGCGGACGCTGAAGGAGCTCGCCTACTCCATCGAGGATCGGCTGGCCGTCCTGCCCGACGTCTCGTACGTCGAAACGAGCGGTGTCCGCAACTACGAGATCTCGATCGAGGTGCCGCTGCAGCGCCTGCGCGCGCTCGGTCTCACGCTCGCCGACGTGGCGGACGCGGTTCGCCGGGGTTCCCTGGACCTGTCCGCCGGCCGCATCGACACCCGCGACGCGCAGATTCGGGTCCGCACCGTCGGCCAGAGCTACGACCAGCAGGGCTTCGAGGACATCATCGTGCTGAGCCGGGCCGATGGCACGGTCGTGCGCCTGGGCGACATCGCGGCGGTGCGGGACGACTTCGAGGATGTCGATCTGATTGTGCGCTACAACGGACACCCGGCTGCATTCGTCGAGGTGTACCGGTCCTCCGGGGAGCAGGTGTTGCGCGTCGTGGCGGCGGTCGAGGAGCACCTGCGCGAGCGCATCGTCCCCTCGCTGCCGGCCGGCGTCGAGGTGGAGATCTGGAACAACGACGCGGAAATCTACGAGAGCCGGGTCTACCTGCTGCTCGAGAACGGCGCCCTGGGACTGCTGCTCGTGCTGATCGCACTGGCCCTGTTCCTCGAGATTCGACTGGCGCTGTGGGCGGCCGCAGGGATCGCCATTTCCTTCATCGGCGCCCTCGCCGCCGCCCTGGCGTTCGACCTCTCGATCAACACGATCTCCCTGTTCGGATTCATTCTCGGGATAGGCATCGTGGTCGATGACGCGATCATCGTCTCCGAGCACATCTACACCGAGCGTCAGAAAGGCACGCCGGGCTGGCTCGCGGCCATTCGCGGGGTGCAGCGGGTCGAGCGCCCCGTGATCTTCGCCGTCCTGACGACCGTCGTCGTCTTCCTGCCGCTGACATTTCTGCCGGGTTACATCGGCACGATGATGAGCCCGATCGCGATCATCCTGATTGCCGTACTCCTGATCTCGCTGGTCGAGGCGCTGCTGATCCTGCCGTACCACCTCTCCCATCTCCCGGGACCCGACAGGCCTCCTCCGAACGCCGTCGAGGGCTTCTTCGTGCGGGTGCAGGGCGGCGTGAACCGGGCGTTCCGGTGGTTCATGGAGGGGCCTCTCGATTGGGGGCTGCGCCTCGCGACCGGCCAGCCGTTCGTGGTGATTGCGACGGGTGTCGCGATGCTCATCCTTTCCGTCGCGCTGGTGGCCTCGGGCGCCGTGGGCGTCATCTTCATCGAGGAGGTCGAGGCGGACATCGTCACGGCCAATCTCGTCATGCCGGAGGGCACGCCCGCGCAGCGGACGGGCGAACTGGCGGCCGAGCTGGAGGCGTCGGGGCGTCGTGCGATCGACCGGCTGTCCGCGGGCAGGCCTGCGGACGCGCCGCCGCCGCTGCAGGGCGTGAACCTGACCGTCGGCGCAGGCGCCCGGACCTTCGGCGGGTCCATCAACGCCGGACCGCGCCTGAACCCGCAGGCCCACATCGCCGCAGTGGAGTTCAAGCTGGCGGGCGCGGAAGGTCGGGACATCGGCGCCGCGGCGTTCGTGGAGGCCTGGCGCGAGGAAATGGGCGCCGTGCCCGAGGCGCGCAGTCTCACCTTCGGTGCGGATCTGCTGAACCTCGGCGCCCCGGTCCACGTGGAGCTGTCGCATCCGGATCCGCAGCGTCTCGGCCCGATTTCCGATGCCGTCGCCGCCGCCCTGCGGCAGTTGCAGGGGGTGTTCGACGTCCGCTCGGATGATTCGGCCGGCATCGACGAGATTCGGATCGAGATGCTGCCTGCCGCCCGTACGCTCGGGCTCACGCTCGATGCGCTGGCGCGGCAGGTGCGGTCGGCGTTCTTCGGGGAAGAGGTCCTGCGCATGCAACGGGGCCGCGAGGATGTGCGGGTGTACGTGCGCCTGCCCGCGGCGGAGCGGAACGCCGTCGCGGATGTCGAAGGCTATCTGGTGCGCACCCCCGACGGCGCGGAAGTGCCCTTGAGCCGCGCCGCCTCCGTGGGCATGGGGCGGTCCCCGTCAGCCATTCGACGCCAGGACGGGCGGCGCGTCGTCTCGGTCACGGCGGATGTCGACGCCGCCCGGATCACGGGAGGCGAAGTCCGCGCCATCCTGGAAGACACCGTCCTCGCCGAGCTGGCCGACGCGCATCCCGGCCTGAGCTACCGTTTCGGCGGTGCGCAGCAGCAGCAGGCAGAGTCGTTCGCGGCGCTGAACCGCAGCCTGGTCCTGGCGGTGCTGGCCGTGTACGCGCTGCTGGCGATCCCCTTCGGCTCCTATACGATGCCCCTGATCGTCATGGCGATCATCCCGTTCGGCATGGTCGGGGCCATCGTGGGACACTGGATCATGGGTTTTCCCCTGAGCACGGCGTCCATGTGGGGTATCATCGGACTGTGCGGCGTGGTCGTCAACGATTCCCTGGTCATGATCGACTTCATCGCCGAGCGGCTCAGAGCGGGCGATTCCGTGCGGACCGCGATCATCACGGGTGCCAAGGGGCGTTTTCGCCCCATCGTGCTGACCTCCGTGACGACGTTCCTGGGCTTTGCGCCCCTGATCTTCGAATCCAGCACGCAGGCCCAGTTTCTCAATCCGCTGGGCGTGTCGGTCGGTTTCGGGCTGCTGTTCGCCACCGGTATACTGATGTGGATTCTGCCCGCGTTCGCGACTGTGTACTTTCGTCTTGCTGCGGCCCGGCCGTCCGGGGGCGTCGCGCCCCTGGCGACCACTGAATCCGCGGGTTGACGGTATCTGGAGAGAACGTGCCCATGCCCGTCGCAAGCCAGGACCTGCCGCTGCCCCCCGGCCCGAGAGGGCGGAAGTTCCGCAACTTCTTCGAGCGCGGACGCGACTTCCCCGCCATGATGAGGCGGCTGCACGAAGAGTACGGCGGCATCGTCTACTACCAGATGCCGGGGATGAACTTCTGCGCACTGTTCGACCCCGACGCCGTTCGTGAGGTCCTCGAGGTGCAGGCCGCCAATTTCCGGGCGTACAACGACCCGGCGGGGTTCGGGGTCATCGGCACCCCCTGCATGCCTCGCGATCACGGCGAGCACCACCAGCAGGTGCGCGAGGTGTTCGGAGGGGCGTTCGGCGAAGACCGCATGCCGCGTTATGCCGACATCATCGCGGGCAACATCAACGACATGGCGGCGGGTTGGCGCCCGGGGCAGGTGATCGACTATCAGAAGGAGATGGGGCGGTTCACCTGCGCTGCGCTGCTCGACTCCCTGCTGGGACAGACGCCGCGGGTCGCGCCCGAGGTGGCGTGGAACGCCGCCGATGCGATCAAGCGCGACTGGGGCATGAGCTATCTGCCGGGTGCGAGTCTGCTGAAGCGTCTGCCCCTGCCCGGGAAGCGGCGAGCCGAGAACGCCATCAAGGCGATGGACGACGCGGTGTACGGCGCGATGCGGAAGGCCCGCGATCCGTCCCACCGCGGCGAGGACATGGCGTCTCACGTCGTACGCACGGCGGACCAGCAGGGCGGCGGTCCCTTCTCGGGCGGCGATCTGGAGCTCCGCGACGAACTGTACATGATCGTGCTGGGCTCGATCGACTCGCCGATGATGGGGCTGGTATGGAGTCTCGAGCTGCTCGCCGCGCATCCTGCGGTGCGCGAGAAGGTCGAGCAGGAGATTGACGCGGTGGTGGGCGATCGTCCCCTCGAGGGCGCCGACTACTACCGGCTGCCGTACACACGCGCCGTCTTCAAGGAGAGCGCCCGCCTCCGGCCGCCGTCGTACGCCGCCACCTCCCACTGGCGTCAGGCGGAGGAGGAGTGCGAGGTCGGCGGGTACCGGATTCCGGCCGGCACGATCGCCCAGACCTGTCTCGGCGAATCGCAACGCGATCCGGCGCACTGGGACGGCGCGGACGAATTTCGACCGGAACGCTGGCTGGCAGACTCGCCGCCGCACAGTTGCGAGCACGCCTACACGCCGTTCTTCATCGGACCGCACACTTGTCTGGGGTCGGAGTTCGCGACCATGGCCGTGGTTCTGGGGCTCGCGCGCTGCGCGCAGGGGATGCGGCTCGAGCTGCTGGCGGCCACGCCGTTCAAGCGCGTGAAGCTGGGACTGGCGGTGAAGGGGCCGATCAACGCGCGCATCTGCGAACGCCCTTCGCAGCGTGGTGCGGAAGGACGAGACCGGTGACCCAGTCCACGAACGGCGAACCGCAGCTCCCTCCCGGTCCACGGGGGCGCAGGCTGCGCAACTACTACCGGCGCATGTTCCACTATCCCGAGTTCGTGGAGCAGCTCGAGCAGCAGTACGGGCACATCGTCTACTACGAGCTGCCGATGAACCTGCGCTGCTGCGTCGTCTTCGATGCCGACCTGGCTCAGGAGGTGCTGGTCACCCAAGTCGGCAACTTTCCGCCCTGGCCGCCGGGCCTCGAAGAGCCGAACAAGCTGATGGAGCATGGCTGTCTGGCGGTACACCACGGCGAACAGCACCGCTGGCGCAAGGAACTGATGGCGACCGCGTTCACCGAGGACCGGCTGGACGGCTACGCCGAAGCGATCAGCCGGCATGCCAAGCAACTGCGCGACCGCCTGCCCGCGGGCAAGGTCGTGGACTTGCGGACCGAAGCGGAAAAGTACACGGTGGAAGCCGTGGTCAGTGCCGTGCTCGGCCAGGAGGTGCCCAGCAAGTACACGCTGCAGGTCGGCAAGTTGCTAGCGATCGGGATCTTGTTGGATTTCATTCCGCTGGGCTGGGTGGTCAAGAATCTCGGCCTCACGCCGCCCACGAAGGAGATCGACGAGGCCATCTACAGCTCCATCCGCAGGGCCCGGGAAGACGCCTCCCATCCCGGCCGGGATCTGATCGCGCATCTCGTCAGGGCGAAGGCCCAAGGGCTCTCCGCCCATGAATACGACAGCGACCGCGCGCTCCGTGACGAGATCATCACCTACATTGCCTTCTTCGACGCCCCGACGGCGGCCATATGCCTCGCCTTCCACCACATGGGGCACAACCCGTCGGTGCGGGATCGCGTGGAGCGGGAAATCGCCGAAGTGCTCAACGGCCGTGACCCCGAGGCAGCCGATTTCCATCGGCTGACGTACGCCCGCGCCGTCTTCCAGGAGACGCTGCGCCTCGAGCCGCAGCCCTACGTCACGCTCCCGAAGGGCGCCGTGGAGGATTGCGTGGTGGGCGGCTACCGGATTCCCAAGGGCACGCTGATGCACGTCGGCAGGCGGGCCATTCACCGCCGAACGGACTACTGGCGCGACGCCGAAGCCTTCCAGCCGGAACGCTGGCTTGAGGACGGCCCAGCCTGCCCAGCGCACGCCTCCATTCCCTTCGGCGCGGGACCCCACGAATGCTCCGGCCCGTATCTGGCGGAAATGGTCTTCGTTTTCTCGCTGGCCGCTATCATGCAGAAGCTGCGCATCGAACCCGTAAGCGACCAACCGCCAAAGAAGAACAACATCGGCGTCGGCGTGGGACGCTTCCGGACGGCGGTCCGCGAACGCTCCGCGGACCGGTGACACGGCGCACGCGGTGGGGGGCATACAAGAGTGACGAGCGAAGAAGAGCTGCAGGGAGGGGGAGAGACTCCGACAGTCATCCCGCTTAGTTACCGCGACGGATACGAAGCCGCTCGCCGGGTGGAGCCCGAGTTGGCGGATCGGTACATCCGTTACACGACCCAGGGGGACCCCGTCGGCGACGCCGTGGTGGAGGAACTGGCGGAGAACGCCACGCCCCTGCAGGTCCATGGCATCATCGCGTCGACCCTGGACAATTGGGACGACCTGCCCGCAGGCACGCCCGACTCCCTGCGGCAACTGGTGGCCACGTCCAGCGTGATGCCGGACTGGTTCGACCGGGAGCTGGCCATGGAGGGCACGCGGGGGTTCCTGCGCCACTCGGACATGGTCCTCGGCGGCCTGATCGGCGGCGCCATCATCGAGGGATTCTCGACGTTGATCAGCAAGTCGTTCCGTATCCGGAGCCGAATCACCACGAACGGCGTCCGCCGGCTCAAACAGAACATGCTGCAACTGCTGGACCAGTTCCTGCCGGGCGGCATGGAGACCGGCGCCGACGGATGGAAGCTCAGCCTCAGAATTCGTCTCGTGCACGCGCAGGCGAGGATGCTGATCAAGAGAGGGGCCGGACAGGACGACTGGAACGAATGGGACCACGATGTGTACGGCATGCCGCTCAGCACCGCGCACATGCTCCTGGGCGCGGCCTCCTTCTCGGGGCGGTTGATGCAGCACGTCGCGAACCTCGGCTCGCGCTTCAGCGAGCGGGAGCGTGAGGGGTACGTGCATGTCTGGCGATACGCCGGCCAGATCCTGGGCGTACCCGAGGAGATCATGTTTCGCGACTTCGCCGAGTGCTTGCGGATATTCAAAGTGGGCGTGTTGTGCGAGCCGGAGCCCGACGACGACGCCATCATCATGGCGAACAGCATCGTCAACAGCGCCCCGTTCGTGCTCGGAGTCACGGATCCCGCGGAACGCCGCAGCCTGGCCAAGTTCGTCTACCAGGTGTCCCGAGAGCTGATTGGCAATGAGCTCGCCGACAAGTTCCGGTTTCCTCCCGGCAAATTCAAGAAGGAGCTCCCGTTTCTGCGGCTCAAGAATTACGGGGAAGCAGTGCTCCGGACGGTCGTGCCGAAATATGGAGCGATCCGCTCGAGGCGCCGCTTCCAGGAGTTGTTGAAGTCGGCGTCGCTGGAAGGGGCAGGGTACGAGCATTCGTACAGCCTGCCCAGTTCCGTGTTCGACGACGAATCGCACGCGTGGTAGGGTGCCGCGCCTTCGTCCCGCCGACTGAAGGGATCGATGATGACGCGATGACCCGTCCACGCCCGAGCACCCGTCGTCGGTTCATGGCTCGACTGCCGCGATTCGCGATGGGGTGCCGGTTCGCCCTGATCGCGGCGGCGGGTCTGTGCAGCGCCTGCGCGCTGGCCGCCGACCCGAGCGCGCCTGCGCTGTCCCCCGACCCGCTGCCCGACGTGCCGACCCGTTTCGACGGCGACGTCGCGGACGGCGCCCACGTACCGCTGGCCTGGTGGCGGGCCTTCGCCGACCCGGTGCTCGACGGCGTGGTCGAGGCGGTTCTGGCCTCCAACTTCGACCTCGCCGCGGGGTTGGCGCGCGTGCAGCAGGCGCGGGTGCGGGGGCGCCTCGCCGATGCCGTGGTCCTGCCGACGGTCCGGGCGCGGGCCGGGGCCGACACTTTCGACGTCCCGACCAACGCCGGCGTCGGCGCGCAGCTCCGCGAACTGGGTCTGGACGACGCGTTCGGGAACGTCGTGCTGCCAGACCGTCTGGGCCTCACCACGTACTCCATCGGCGCGGACTTCGCCTACGAACTCGACCTCTGGGACCGCGTGCGCCACACGTCGCTCGCGGCGGGGGCCGAGCTGCTGGCCACGGAGGCCGACGCGCATGCAGCGCGTATCGGCGTGCTCACCGAGACCATCACCGCCTATTTCGATATCGTCGACCTCCGTCGGCAGATCGCGATCGCGCAACAGACCCTGGGCGTGCTGGAGGAGCGCGAGCGGCTGGCCGCCACGCGTTACGATCGCGGACTGACCGACTCGCTGGACCTCTACCGGGTGCGCGAGGACGCGCGCAACACGCAGTCGGGTCTGCCGCAACTGCGCAATCGGCTGGCCGGGGCGGAGGCGCGGCTGGCCGTGCTGCTGGGCGGCTACCGCGCAGACGTGGCCGAGCTTCTTCCCGACGCGCTTGCTCCGACGCCGGCGGCCGAGTCCGTACCGCCGGGCATCCCGGCCGATCTGCTTCTCCAGCGGCCGGATGTGCGGGCGGCCGGGCAGCGGTTGCAGGCGGCCGGCCACGACATCGACGCGCGCCGCGCCGAGCTGCTGCCGTCGTTGTCGTTCTCCGGCTCGATCGGACTGCAGACCACCGACGCCTCTCGGCTCTTCGACCCGCAGCAGTGGTTCGCCAATCTGCTCTCCAACCTGTTCGCGCCCGTGATCGACGGCGGGCGGCGGGCGGGGAACGTCGCGCTCTCGCACGCCCGCTTCAACGAACTGGCCGCCGAGTACGGGCGGACCGTGGTGACCGCAGTCAACGAGGTGGAGGCGGCCCTGGCGGGACAGCGGAACGAGGGTCGGCGCCACGCCCTGCTGGCGGCGCGGCGGGAAGAGGCGCGGGCGACGCTGAACTTGCGATCCCGGCGCTATTCGTCGGGGCTGGGCGGCTACGCCGACGTGCTCGATGCGTCGCGCACGCTCCTGAACGTCGAGTCGGCGGTCGCCGACGCCGAGCGCAGCCTGGCCCTGGCTCGCCTCGCGGTCCACCGCGCCCTGGGAGGCGCATGGACCGTCCCCGACCCCGCGGCGGCGGCGCCGACCGCCGTCTCGTTCCCGGGGCAGGGAGGGGACCCGAGATGAATCGATGCCGCGGCGGATCCGATCTCCTGTGCGATCCGCTTCCTGCTATCATCCCGTATCGCCGGACGGGTTCCCTGCGCGATGCGGCCGACGCTCCGTCGCGGCGGATGGCGCGGTTGATGGATTGGATTGCAGTCTACCGAGGGCCGACCCGTGGCTGGCGGTTCTGACACGCTCCTCATCGCCGTCGACGTCGATGACCGCGAGACCGGCGTCGTGGAGAAGATGGCGGCGCACCGCAAGGGGATCCTGCACCGCGCGTTCTCCATCTTCGTCTTCGACGACGCCGACCGGTTGCTCTTGCAGAGACGCGCCACCGGCAAGTACCACTCGGGGGGGCTCTGGTCCAACACCTGCTGCAGCCACCCGCGGGCAGGGGAGGCCCTGCTCGACGCCGCCCACCGCCGGCTGCGCGAAGAAATGGGTTTCGACTGTCCGCTGCAGGTCGCGTTCGGCTTCGTGTACCGCGCCGAGCTGGACCACGGGCTCGAGGAGCACGAATACGATCACGTGGTCGTCGGCCGTTTCGGGGGGACTCCGGCGCCCGATGCCGGTGAGGTGGAGGACTGGCGGTGGGCCGACGTTCCGGCAATCCGCACCGAGCTGGCGGGAGACCCCCGCGCGTTCACCGCGTGGTTCGGCATCGCGCTCGACGGGCTGTTGTCCCGCGGGCTTCCGGAGTGAGGCGACGGGTTCAGGCCGCCCGGATGCGGTGTCGCGGTCTGGGGCGGCGGGCGGTTGGCGCGCAGGCTGACCGGGGCGAGGCGTCGGAAGCCGGCTCGATCCGTGGGTGACCGACCGCGGCCGGTGGGCTTGGTTGAGGTGTCCACGCCGACCGGGAGCTAGAGATGGAACAGATGGGCCGGGTACGGAGCGCCGTCGTCGCGGTCGCCATTCTGGTGGGCTCGCTGGCCGTCGCCGGCTACATGGTTTCGATGCGTCCCCAACCGGAGCGCGCGGAACCGCCGGCGCAGGCGCCGTTCGCGATTACCGAGGCCGTGGTGGCCGGGGCGGGCGCCATACCCGTGCTGGGGGCCGGCACGGTGCGGGCGCGGGCCGAGGTGGATATCGCCGCGGCAGTGAGCGGCAGGGTCGTCTGGGTGCGGCCAGCCTTCCAGAGCGGCGGCCGCATCCGCGAGGGGCAGGCGATCTTCCGGATCGACGACGCCGACTACCGCAACCGGGTTGCGCAGGCCCGTTCGGACATCGCGGTGCAGCACGTGGAGGTGCTGCGGGTCGAGGAGGAGGCGCGCATCGCGCGCGAGCAGTACGAGCAGTTCCGGCGCCGGCGCGACGACGACGCGCCGGCCGCCGGTCCGTTGACGTTGTGGCAGCCGCAGATCGACGCGGCGCGGGCGGTGTTGGACCGGTACCGGTCGGTGCTGGCGGACGCGGAGTTGGCGTTGTCGCGAACCGAAGTCCGCGCGCCGTTCGACGGCGTGGTGCGGGTCGAGTCGCTCGACCTGGGACAGTTCGTCGCGGCTGGCCAGGGCGTCGGGAAGTTCTATGCGGCCGACGCCGTCGAGGTGGTGGTCCCGCTCTCGGACGGGCGGGCGGCGCTCGTTCCGGGGCTGTGGGACCTGCGCGCCGGCGACGACAGCCGGCGCGTGGCCGCGCGCATCGTCGCCGACCACGGCGCCCGGCGCTACGCCTGGGCGGGATACGTCGACCGGGTCGAGACCGCCCTCGACGAGCAGACACGGACCCTCGACGTGATCGTGCGGGTGCCCGCCCCGTTCACGAGCGGGTCTGCGGTCGAGACCGACGGTGACGACGGCGGGGATCGATCCCGGGACTTGGCCGCCGCCGCCCCGCCGCCGCTGCTGCTGGGGATGTTCGTGAACGTCGAGATTGCCGGGACCGCACCCGACGAGTACTTCGAGATACGCGAGCCGGCGCTGAGGCCCGGCAACGAGGTGTGGGTCGTGCGCCGCGGCCGGGTCTCCATCGTGCCGGTGCGCGTCCTGCAGCGCGCCGACGAGGACGTGTACGTGACCGGCGACCTGGCGGCCGGCGACGCGGCGGTGGTCGGCGGCCTCCAGGTCGCCACGCCGGGCATGGTGGTGCGGACCGCACCAGAGCCCGGCCGATGAACGCGGACGACCCGCTCACCTCGAGGAGCCGCTTTGCGCACTCCGGCGTGCGTTCCTCTGCCCTGAGGCCCCGTCGCGCGCCTGGCCTGCCGGCGGTACGAGCTCCACCATGGACTCGCCGAGCACGCGGGTGATCGGCACTGGTCGGCGTCCAGACCGCGTGCTCGCGGGAAGTCGATGCGGCCGGTGACCCTTGGCGCCTGGTCGCTCTGACCTGCTGGCGCCTGGCGCACCGTGGACCCCGGAAACACCGAAACGAAAGGCTGTCTTCTCGGGGGAAGACCCTGCGAAGATGGCGCGCCCGACAGGATTCGAACCTGTGGCCTTCGGCTCCGGAGGCCGACGCTCTATCCAGCTGAGCTACGGGCGCGTCCTTGGATCAGCAACTTGCGGACGACCGAACACGGGCGACCGTCTCGGGCAGCCGGAGCGCGCGCCGAGCCGGCTCTGGCACCCGTCCGGTGCGTGTGCGGTAAGCGTACTACGGTTCGGGCCCCCCGCGTCAAATGCGCCAGCCGACCCGCGAGACTCCTGGAGGTGGTTGCGCCCAGCGGAGCCGCAGGCGACGATCGCTGGGTCAGTCGTCGGCGATCTTGTAGAGATGCCGGTGGCCGCGCAGGTACAGCTCGCCGTCGACGAGGGCCGGCGAGGCGTCGAAGCCGTCGTCGAGGGTGTTGGCGGCGAGCACCTCGTAGCGGGGGCCGTGGCGGATGACGAGAGTGGTGCCGTCGCGGCCGGCGATGTAGACGCGCCCGGCGGCGCCGACCGGTGAGGCGAAGACGTTGGGGACGCCCGCGAGGCGCTGCAGCGCGTAGTGGGGCTCGCCGGTCAGGGGGGCGAAGACGGAGAGGATGCCGTCGTTGCTCTTCAGCACGTAGAGGGCGTCGTCGTAGAGCAGGGGCGAGGGCACATAAGGGGTGTCGCGGTCGAGTTGCCAGACGATGGCGCCGGTGCCCGCGATGTCGCCTCGGGCGTCGACGAGCCGGATGGCCTGCAGGTTGTTGCCGCGGTAGCCGCTCGTGACGTAGACGATGCCGTCGGCGTGCACCGGCGAGGGAATGGCGTTCATGGTGGTGCCGCGGCTGCGCCACAGCGTCTCGCCGGTCTCGAGGTCGTAGCCGTAGACGTGGTCCATGGCGGGGGTGATGACCTGGGCCCGGCCTTCGTGCTCGACGATGAGAGGGGTGGCCCAGGTGTCGATCTCGTCGCGGTTCGACCGCCACCGCTCGCGGCCGGTGCGGGCGTCGAGGGCGGCGACGAACGACTGGCCGCCGATGTGGTCCCAGGCGACGACCAGGGTGTCGCCGTGCAGGGCCGGGGTGGTGCCCTCGCCGAACGCGTTGCGCATGTACCGGGTGCCGAGGTCGGTTTCCCACAGCAGCTCGCCGTCGAGGTCGTAGGCGTACAGCCCCCACGAGCCGAAGAACGCGTAGAGCCGCTCGCCGTCGGTGACCGCCGACCCCGACGCGTAGGTGCCGTTGGGCTGCTGGTATCCCTCGTGGGGCACCGCCTCGCGCGCGACCCGCCGCCAGGCGACCTCGCCGGTCTCTCGGTCGAAAGCGAGGACGACGAACCGGTGCCGCCGGATCTCCTGCCCGCCCCGGCCGCGACGACCCCGGCGGCCGCGACGCGCGTCGGGTCGTTCTCGCGGCGCCGGGCGGCGCCCTGCCTCGGGCGCGGCCGCCGGCACGGGGTCGCCGACGGGCACCGCGGTCAGCAGGAACACCCGGTCGCCCCACACGATCGGCGACGCGGCGCCGCGTCCGGGCACCTCGACCTTCCAGGCCACGTTCTCGGACTCGCTCCAGGTGAGCGGCGGGTCGGCGTGCCGGGCGACGCCGGTCGCCTCGGGCCCGCGCCACTGGCCCCAGTACCGCTCGGCCGCGGCGGGTTGGGCGACCGCCGGCAGGGTCCATCCGACGATCAGCGACAGAGCCGCCGCGGTTCCGACAAGGCGATGCATGGCGCGTCCTCTCCTGCGGGCCGTTCGCCGGCCACCGTTCCTATGATCAGGACGACGGCGCGTCCGATTCGTTGCTTGCGGTATCGGCCCCGACAACGCGGCCGGGGGCATCGGTGCATACTACTCGTCGAACCCATGACCGCACCAACGCCCGATCTCCGTTATCCCATCGGCCGTTTCTCGCCGCCGAGCCCCGTCACCCGGGATCGCGTGGACGCCTGGATCGCCGACATCGCGGCGCTGCCCGCCGACCTGCGTCGAACCGTCTCGTCCCTGGCCGACGACCAGCTCGACACGCCCTACCGCCCGGGCGGCTGGACGGTCCGGCAGGTGGTGCACCATCTGCCCGACAGTCACATGAACAGCCTCGTCCGGTTCAAGTGGGCGCTGACCGAGGACCGGCCGGTGATCAAGGCCTACGACGAGCAGGGCCGAGCTGCCCGACGCCCGGAGCCCGCCGGCCCCTTCGCTCGACCTGCTCGACGCCCTGCATCGCCGCTGGGTGAACCTGCTGTCGAGCCTGACGTGGCCGCAACTGCAGCGCGAGTTCGTGCACCCCGAGTCGGGCGCTTCCACCCTCGCCGTCACCGTCGGCGCCTACGCCTGGCACGGCCGCCATCACGTGGCCCACGTCGAGCGGCTGATCGAACGCGAGGGCTGGACCTGAACGGGCGATTCCGCGTGCGGACCGCCGGCCGTCAGTACGCCACCGCCCACCCCTCGCGGCGGCGGTCGGCGCCGGCGTGGCGGCGGCCCGCGATCTGGTCGATGAGCACCGCCTGGGCCCCGCCGAACTCGGCCGTCCAGCCGCTGCGGGCGTGCACGGTGTAGCCGCGGCCGGCGAGGGCGTCGCGGACCTCCTGGGGCACGCGATCCTCGATGGCGAGCGAGCCGTCGCCCCGGCGGCGCAGCCGCGGCGCGTCGACGGCCTCCTGCGGGTTCATGCCGAAGAGCTGCATGTTGTTGATGACCTGCACCAGGGTGTGCGTCTGCCCGTCGCCCCCGGGAGTGCCGACGGCGAGCCACGGCAGGTCGTTGTCGAGGATGATGACCGGGCACAGGGTGTGGAGCGGCCGCCGCCGGGGCGCGAAGACGTTCGGATGGTCTTCTTCGAACCTGAACAGCGACCCGCGGTTGTGCAGCACGATGCCGGTGCCGGGGACCATGAGCCCGGATCCGAAGGTGGCGAACAGGCTCTGGATGAGCGAGACCACGTTGCCGTACTGGTCCACCGCGATGACGTAGACGGTGTTCGGATGGTCGGGGGCGGGCTCGACGTGGACGGCCGGCGCGGGGCCGGCGGGGTCGATGGCGGCGGCCATCCGCCGGATGCGGGCGGGGTCGAGCAGTTCGTCGACGGAGACGCGCATGGCGGCGGGGTCGGCGAGTTCGCGGTCCCGGTCGTCGAACGCGAGCCGAATCGCCTCCGACACCGTGTGCAGGTAGTCGGCCGAGTTGTGGCCGAGGGCGGCGATGTCGGCGTCGACCTCCTGCAGCAGGGCCAGCTCCTGGAGCAGCGTCACCCCCTGGGTGTTCGGGGGGAAGGCGTGCACCTCGAGGTTCTGGTAGCGGGTGGTGATGGGCAGCGTCCACTCGGCGAGGTAGTCGGCGAGGTCGTTGGGCATGAGCAGTCCGCCCTGCTCCTGCACGTAGCCGACGATGCGGCGGCCCAGGGCACCCGTGTAGAACTCTTCCGAGCCCATTTCCTGCAGCGTGCGGAGGGTGGCCGCGAGGTCGGGCCGCGGCAGCACGTCGCCCGCCCGCGGGGGGGCGCCGCCGGGCAGGAAAACGCGCGACGCCTCGGGGTCCTGACGCAGCTTGTCGGCGGCGCCGGCGATGTCGGCGGCGAGCGTCTCCGAGACGGGCAGCCCCGCGGTGGCGAGATCGACGGCGGGCTGCAGGGCGCGCGAGAGGGGGATCGTCCCGAAGCGGCGCAGGCCCTCGGCCCAGGCCCCGACGGTGCCGGGGACCGAGACGCTGAGGGGGCCGGTGCGCGGCATGTGCTCGTGGCCCTCGGCCTTCAGCTCCGCCAAGGTCTTCGCGCTGCCCGAGCGGCCCGAACCGTTCAGGGCGTAGGTCAGCCGGGTGGCGGAGTCCCAGTAGAGCAGGAAGGTGTCGCCGCCGACCCCGTTCATGTGGGGGCGCGCGACGGCGAGCACCGCCGCCGCGGTGATGGCGGCGTCCATGGCGAGGCCGCCGTTCCGCAGCACCTGCAGGCCGGCCTCGGCCGCGAGGGGGTGGCCGGCGGTGACCGCGGCCTCGGTGCCGAGGGCGTCGCGCCCCGGCTCGGCGTCGCGGGAGAGGGGGGAGGAGCAGGCCGCGGCGACGCCGGCGACGATCGCGGCGAGGACCGCCGCGGCTGGCCGCCGGGGGCGATGACGGGTGCAGTGTGCGGTCATGAGATCCTCCCGAGATGTGTCCAGTCACTTCGATTCTAGCGCCTTGCGCCGCGTCACGGCCTGGATTCCGCTCGGGGGGCGTCGGGGGGGCGGACGGCCGATTCCGCTGGGCGGAAGCCGGCGCCGGGCCGCGCCGGCCGTGCGGGGGCGGATGGTCGATGCCGTCGGGCGGAGAGGGCTCCGGCAACGAGAGATGTCGTGTCCGGCGGGGACGCGCCGGCGCGCGCCGGCCGCCGTGGGGCGCGTCTGGTAGGATGGCGGGCCATGGCCGACAAACCCGACGCGTTCGACAAGCTGCCCCTGCCCGAGACGAGCCCCCGGGGGCTGCTCCGGCACTTCGGTCCCGGCCTCATCCTGATGATGACGGGTATCGGCACGAGCCACCTCGTGACCGCGCCGGCGGCGGGGGGGCGGTTCGAGTTCGCGCTGCTCTGGTGCATCCCCGTCGCTTACGTCTTCAAGTACTACGGCTTCGAGATGGCGTTCCGGTTCACCAACGCCACCGGGCGCAGCATGCTCGACGCCTACACCACCGCGCCGGGGAAGTGGCCGGTCTGGTACGTGCTCATCACGACCCTGGTCCAGTGCGCCCTGGGGCAGGCGGGGCGGCTCGCGGCGGCGGCCGCGGTGCTGTTCTTCATCTTTTCGGAGTACTTCGGGCTGGGGCTGCCGAGCTGGTTGTACGGGCTGGGCCTCGGGGTGCTCTCGGTGGGCATCATCCTCTACGGCCGCTACGCCGCCGTCGAGCTCGCCACCAAGATTCTGGCCGGCATCCTGTTCGTCTCGACGGTGGGGGTCTACCTGTTCGAGCCGGCGCCGTTCTCGGCGATGGGGCGCTTCTTCACGGTCGAGGTCCCCGGCGGGTCCTGGCTCATCATCGCCGCGTTCCTCGGGCTGCTGCCGACCGGCATCGACGTCTCGCTGCAGGCCTCGGAGTGGGGCAAGGCGAAGCGGGTGGGCATGGGACGCATCCGCGAGCAGCTCGAGCGCGAGGGTTACGCCCGGCCGTTCGACGCCTTCTCGTCGACCGCTGACGACCTGCGCGTCGAGATCTCGAAGCTGCCGGCCCATGCGCAGGAATACTGCCGGCGCTGGTTCCGCATCGGCATCTGGGACTTCACGATGGGGCACGTCGTGTCGTTCATTCTCGCGACCATCTTCCTGCTGCTGGCCGCGGTGTGGCTCTATCCCAGCGAGGTGGCCGGCAACGCGGTGATCGGCGAGATCGCCCGCATCTTCACCGACAGCGTGGGGCCGGGGATGATGCTGGTGTTCCTCGCCGGCGCGTTCGCGGCGACGTTCTCCACCGCCTTCAACTACTTCGACGGCTGGCCGCGGGTGGTCGCCGCGTGCTGCCGCAACCTGTTCCGCGAGACGGCCGAGCTCTCCGGCGTCGCGGCCGAGGGGGTGACGGCGGCGCACCGGGCCTCGTGGTGGTCCGAGTACAACATCTACCGCGTCACGATGTTCTACTCGCTCATCGCGGCGGTGCTCATCATCGCGGGGCTGCCGCGGCCGGTGTTCCTGGTGCTGGTGTCGTCGGCGCTGGCGTTCTTCGTCGCGCCGGTCATCTTCTTCCTCAACATCTACTACTGCGTGACCGTCATTCCGAAGAACGAGAAGGGGTTCTATCCGTCGCAGCCGGTCATCTGGTTCAGTTGGTTCAGCCTCGCGGTGTTCACGGCGCTGACCATCGTCATCATTCTGGCGCGGGTGTTCGGGGTGACCCTGTTCGGCGGGTAGGGGGGAGTGCGCGCGGCGGCGCGGCTCCTCGACATCGCCGCGAAGTGCACCCTGATTCTCATGCTGGCGGGGTGGCCGCGTGAGCGCGGTCCTGAGAGGCTGGTCGGGCGCCGACGGAGCCGAACGCGGCGATGGGCGGGGATTGGAGGCGAGACCATGCGATGGGCAGCGTCGGTGATTCTGTGGACGGTGGCGGTCTGCGGGCGCCTCGCGCTCGCCGTGTCGGCGGCCGGGCAGCCGTTCGACGTCGACGTCACCCAGCGCGCCCGCGGCGTGCAACCCGGCGAGGCGGTGCGGGTCTCCGTCTCGTCGCCGGAATCGCTCGCCGCGGTCGAGGGGAGCATCTTCGACCGCACCGTCCACTTCCACCGCGGGGAGGACGGCGCGTGGCGGGGCCTCGTCGGCATCGACCTGATGGTCGAGCCCGGCGACCATGACCTCACGCTGCGCATCACCGCGACCGACGGGTCGGCCCTGACCCGCATCCACAGGCTGACCGTGTCGGACAAGCAGTACCCCACCCGTCATCTCAGGGTGGAGCCGCGCTATGTCGAGCCGCCCCCCGAGGTCGCGGCCCGCATCGAGCGCGAATTCCTGCAGCAGACGGCGATCTTCGCCACCGACACCCCCGAACGGCTCTGGCGCGGGCCGTGGATCCGCCCCGTGCCGGGGCGCGCGAACAGCCGGTTCGGCAGCCGCAGCGTCTTCAACGGCCAGCCCCGGAGCCCGCACAGCGGCGCCGACTTCCTGGCCGGGGTGGGCACCCCCGTCGCCGCCCCCGCGCGCGGCCGCGTGGTCCTGGCCGGCGACACCTACTTCTCGGGCGGGTCCGTCATCCTCGACCACGGCTGGGGCCTCTACTCCTACCTCGCCCACCTCTCCCGGATCCTCGTCGACGAGGGAGACCTGGTCGAGAAGGGCGACGTGGTCGCCCGCTCGGGCGCCACCGGGCGCGTGACCGGCCCCCACCTGCACTGGACCGTGCGCATGAGCGGCGCGCGGGTCGACCCCCTGTCGGTGATCGAGATTCTGCAGGACTGACCCCGCCGCCCGCGCGGCCGTCCGTTCCGTCATGTTCCCGGCGCACGGAGGGCGGGGCCGAGCCACGGAGTGAGGGCTGCGCCGTCCGTCATGTTCCCGGCGCACGGGAGGGCGGGGCGTACGCGGCGCACGGCGTCTGCCCGCCCGACTGCGCTATACTGGTTCGCGAAGGTCAGGAATCCAGCCGATGCGCATTCTCTTCTTCATGCCGCGCCTGCGCGGATAACCTCCACTCTTCCTCGACAGCACCGCCGTTCGCTCGGACCTCGGGACCGAGGCGACAGGCACCGGTGTCTCGGGATGGCCGGCCCCGCCCGCTCGCGGCGGCTGGTCGTCTCCGCCCGGCGGCGTAGCTGATTGCTTCCCGTTGCTTCGGCTCGTGGTGCCGCCGCCGGTCGGCGCGGCGTTCGTGGTCTCTCGTGTCTCGTTCGTGGTGTACCGATGCCGCTTTCCAACGTCCTGTCCAACGACCCGTCGACGCCGGCGGGCCCCGGCGCCAGTCTGTGGCGCGACGTGCGCGCCGCCGTCCGTGCCGCGCCCCGCGACTACACCAGCGGCAGCCTCGGCCGCGCGGTGCTGCTGCTGGCCGTCCCCATGGTGCTCGAGATGGGGATGCAGTCGGTGTTCTCGGTCGTCGACGTCTACTTCGTCGGCCGCCTCGGTCCCGAGGCGGTCGCCATTCTCGGCCTGTCCGACTCGCTGATTGCGCTCGTGTTCGCGGTCTCCATCGGCCTCGCCATGGGCGCGTCGGCGATGGTGGCCCGGCGCATCGGCGAGGGGAAGCCCGAGCGCGCGTCGTCGGCGGCGGTGCAGGCCATCGTGTGCGGCTGCGCCGTCTCGGCGGTGCTGGGGGCGGGCGGCGTGGTCTGGGCGTCAGACCTCCTCCTACTGCTCGGCGCCACCCCCGAGGTGGCCGCGAACGGCCGGACGTTCACCGCCATCATGCTCGGCGGGTGCGTCACCGTGACCCTGCTCTTCCTGATCAACGGCATCTTCCGCGGCGCCGGCGACCCCGTGCTGGCGATGCGGGCGCTGTGGCTGGCCAACCTCGTGAACATCGTGCTCGACCCCATCCTGATCTTCGGCCTCGGACCGATTCCGGCGTTCGGCCTCGAAGGGGCGGCCATCGCCACCACGGTGGGCCGCGCCATCGGCGTCGCCTACCAGCTTCGCGTCCTGAGCCGCCGGACCGGCCGCGTGGTGGTCGACTGGCGGCGGGCGCGCGTCGAGCTGCACACCCTGCTGCGGCTGCTGCGGGTCAGCGGCATCGGCATCGTGCAGTACCTGGTCGGCACCGCGAGCTTCGTCGGCCTCATCCGCATCCTCGCCCCGTTCGGCGACACGGTGCTGGCCGGCTACACGGTGGCCGTCCGCATCATCATCTTCGTCCTGCTGCCGGCATGGGGCGTCGGCAACGCGGCGGCGACGCTGGTGGGGCAGAACCTCGGCGCGGGCCGGCCAGACCGGGCCGAGCGCGCGGTCTGGTTCACGGCGCGGGTCAACACAGTGTTCCTGGGCCTCGTGGGCCTGGTCTTCGCCGCGTTCGCCCGGCCCATCGTCGGGCTGCTGGCGGCCGACCCGGAGGTCGTCACGGTCGCCGCCACCTGCCTGCGCATCGTCGCCGCCAGCTACGTGTTCTGGGGCTTCGGCCTCGTCACCGTCGTCGCGTTCAACGGGGCCGGCGACACGACCACCCCCACCTGGATCAACTTCTTCGTCTACTGGGTGGTGCAGTTGCCGCTGGCGTGGACGCTGGCGGGGCCGGCCGGGGTCGGCCCCACGGGCGTGTTCGCCACGGTGGCCGTCTGCCAGACGCTCATGGCCGTGGTGGGCGTGCTCGCGTTCCGGCGCGGGCGGTGGAAGACCCGCGTGCTGTAGCCGGAAGCACCGCGGGCGAGCGGCGGCCACGTCCTGCCTTTACGCGCTCTCGCGCGCCGGCGGCCTGGGTAGCCGGAAACACCGCGGGCGAGCGCGGCGGCCACGTCCTTCCTGCGCTCTCGCGCTCTTGGCCTGGGTAGCCGGAAGCACCGCGGGCGGGGCGGCGGCACGTCCCTTCCTTCGCTCTCTCGCGTCGGCGGCCTGGGTAGCCGCAAACACTGCGGGCGGGGCGGCGGAGAGCCTTCGACCGCGACCGGCGTCAGAAAGCGACGCGCCGCGGCGAGGCTAGCGGACCGGCCTGGGGGGGCCGGGGGAGGGGCGCGCCGGTGGCCTTCTGTCAGAAGCCGATGGTCCTGGTGGATGTGCTCGCGTCCGGCCTCCGGAGGGGAGGTGGCGCGGCGCGGGCGAGGCGGGCGAACCGCGCGCTATCCATGAAAATACCAACTCCCGTGCGTATTATCATGGATCCGTGCCCGATGTCCTGATTCGCCGCACCGCGGAGAGCCTCGTCGCCCAATCGCTCGCGCGCAGCCCCGTGGTGGCTGTCGTCGGTCCCCGCCAATGCGGCAAGACCACCCTCGCGCGCCGGCTCGTGGCCGCCGACTCGCCGAACTACTTCGACCTGGAGGACCCGGCGAGCCTCGCGCGCCTCGACCAGCCGCGGACTGCGCTCGGGGATCTGTCCGGCGTCGTCGTGATCGACGAGGTCCAGCACCGGCCCGACCTGTTTCCGGTCCTGCGCGTGCTCGTCGACCGGGACCGCAACCCTGCCCGATTCCTGGTGTTGGGCAGCGCCGGTCCGAGCATGTTGCGGCAGACCGCCGAATCGCTGGCCGGGCGCATCGAGCACATCGAGCTCACCGGCTTCCAGGTCGCCGAACTCGGCCCGGCGGAGATGTCGCGGCTCTGGCTGCGGGGCGGGTTCCCGCGGTCGTTCCTCGCCGCCACCGACGCCGACAGTCTGGCCTGGCGGCGGGCGTTCGTCCGAACGCTCGTGGAGCGCGATTT
Source organism: Vicinamibacterales bacterium (assembly GCA_965199675.1). GTDB lineage: Bacteria > Acidobacteriota > Vicinamibacteria > Vicinamibacterales > UBA8438 > JAJEEA01. Next base: position 166,828 of record CBDATI010000028.1, read on the forward strand.
GCCGCAGTTCGGCGCAGGGCTGCCCATCCGCGCGCTGCATCGGCTGCTGGCCATGCTGGCGCACTGTCATGGCCAGATGCTCAACGTCGCGGAGCTGGCCGGCGCCCTGGACGTCGCGCAGGCGACGGTGCGGCGCTACGTCGACCTGCTCGAGCAGTTGTTCCTCGTCCGGCAACTGCGCCCGTGGCGCGAGAACCTCCGCAAGCGCCAGGTGAAACGTCCCAAGATCTACATCCGCGACGCCGGCCTCTACCACCACCTGATCGGCGTCGGGACGATGGGCGCCCTGCAGACCCACCCGCGCATCGGCGCGTCCTGGGAAGGGTTCATCCTCGAGAAGGTGATCGCCGAGTCGGCCCCCGACGACGTCTACTTCTGGGCGACCCACAACGGCGCCGAGCTCGACCTGCTACTCCTGACGGCGGGGCGGCGGATCGGCGTCGAGATCAAGCGCGTCGACGCGCCGCGCCGCACGCGCTCGATGGCCGTCGCCGTCGAAGACCTGCGGCTGGACGCGCTCTACGTGGTGTACCCCGGCGACCGTCGCTACGCCATCGACGACCGCATCGAGGCGGTCCCGGCCGCCGAGCCGTTGTGCACGACATCGGGATGACGCCGCCGTCCGAGAAGCTGGCCGGTTCCCTGAACCTCCTGCGTTCTCGCCGGCTACCGCCCTTCCGGCGCTGTTCGAGCTGCTGCGCGAGGAGCCGGATCCCGCGGTGCGCGTCGTGCTTCGGGCACTTCGTCTACATCCATAAACCCGGCCAGACGTGCTCGCAGTCGTCGTCACGAGGAGTCGACTTCTGTCGCCCGCGCCCCGGGTCGATAGGGGCTGCCCGCCGTCGGGATCGCGAGCGCCCGGCTGACCCGACGGCCGGGAGGGGCGCGAAATGAGGCCGCGGTCTTGGGAGGACCGCGGAACAGTCTGGAGCGGACTCCAGAACGAAGGGCTACCGCAGACCTTCAATGCGGCCGTATGCGGAGTATGCGATAAAAAATTTCTTCTCTGCTGTAGCACTTCGAGCTTTCATGCTATCATCTTCGACGAAGCTGCGGTGAGCAATACCGCTGAACAGGCGAACGACCATGGCAACTCGCGATCTCCATCATGTCTACCAGGAGGGCACATGACACGCCTCACCATCGAGCAAACGGCAACCCGTTCGGGGACCTTCCAGAGCCGCTTCGAGCTGTTGATCGATGATCAGCCGCACGACGGTCGCACGACGGCGCCGATGGTGCCAGCCCGCACAATACTCGTTCCTGGGCTCAACTCGTCGGCGAGCGTCGCCGACACGGAGCACAATCGATGAACGTGACGTTGACCGCCTCGTCGTTGACCGAGGCCATTGCCGAGCACGCGGCGTTTCGCCGGCTCCGACGTCTCCAGCCGATCGGCGGCGCCGGGGACAAGCTCTTCCCGCCGACCTACCCGCCGCCATCGAGCGCCCGACGGGATGCACCGCCGCGGCACGTGTTCGAACGCAGGCGCGTGAGCGACCGCGAGGTCTGGTGCGTGCTCATCGACAGCGTGCAGAGCCAGGCGAACCGACTGGAGGAAGCGCTGCTGGCGGTGGCCAACGAGGACGAGGTCCGTCTCCCCTACGTTACCGTCGATTTTCGAGCCGCCGGTCTCGAGCCCCTGGAGCGGATCACGTCGCTCGATGCCCCGCACCGAGTGTACGATGCCATCCTGCGTGACAGTCTCATGGACGGTGAACCCTTCATGCAGAGTCGCGCGGGCCGGCGCCTAGCGGCGGCGAAGCCGGCCGACGCCACCGCCTTGCTGGAACTGTCGCCGACGGCGCTGTTGTTCGGAGCATGGCACAGCCAGGGTGAGGGCGGCGGCCTGGGTGCGAAGTTCCCGCGTGCGCTCGTTTCCGAGATCATGGGAATCGACACGCCGGTCGACAAAATCCCCAATACGCGTACTGGCGAGACCGAAGCGAGGACGGCGGGACAGCGCACCGGCAGTCGGATCGACCCCTTGGGTGTGCTCAAGAAGGTAGAGGTGTTCAAGGGAGGGGACGGTTGGAGTCCCGATCAGACTGAAGCCGGAAAGCGTGCGAAGAAGGTGCGTCCCTCCGAGATCAACCACGGCAACATCGCTCCCACGGTCCAACCGCTCGGTGTCACGTGCGCCTACGTCGAGCACCGTGCAGTCATCACGCTGGCGGGACTCAGACATCTGCGTTTCGGGAGCGACGAGCGGGACGCCGCGGGACGCGCGCTGATTGCCGCTCTCGGTCTTGTCGCACTGACCGAGCAGGACGCCCGCGGCTACGCACTCCGGTCGCGCTGCGATCTCGTCTGCGACGGGTCTGCGCCGCTGGAGCTCGTGAGAGCGGACGGCTCGACCGAGGCCGTGGGGCTCGATCGCAGCGAGGCGCGGGCACTGTACAGGGACACGTACCAGCGCGCCGAGTCGGCGGGCTTTCGATTCGAGTCAATCGTGTTGACTCCGCAGGACAAGCTGGTCGAGATCGTCCGGCGCAGCCGAGAGCTGGCGCTGGAAGGCGCGGGTGGCGAGGAGTCCAACGATTCATGAGTCTCGTTCTCGAGATCGAGTTTCTGACCGGCGCGTGCCGGGCGGCGCGCAGTCCGGCGAGCGAGGCGCCCGATTGGCCCCCGCAACCCGACCGCGTGTTCTCGGCGCTGGTCTGTGCGTGGGCCCTTCGAGGCAGCCGCCAGGACGAGCGGCAGGCACTCGAATGGCTGGAGGAACAGTCGCCGCCAACTGTCCATGCCAGCGGCCACGCTGCCCGAACCGCGCCCGACGTTTTCGTGCCTCCCAATGATCTGAAGTTCTCGAGAACGGTGAAGACGTACCTCAAGGTGATGCCGGACTCCCGCCCGCGCCAGCCGCGCCGGTTCCCCGTCGCCCGGCCTGACGATCCCATGATGGCCATCGTCTGGCCGGAGGATCCTGGTTCCGATTTGCGCGAGTCACTGGATGGAGTTGCGCGTGACGTGGCCTATCTCGGACATTCGACGAGCCTGGTGCGTTGCCGATTCCTGCCGGGCGACTCGGCGGAGCCGAGTCACCCCGGTGCACTCGCGCGGCGCACCGTCTACCCCGGGCGCCTGGCGGAGTTGGAGGCGGCGTATGGGGCGAATCCGGTGCGCCCCGTGATTCGGCCCGGCGCTTCGCCGCTTCGGGAGCCTGCGACGCGGACGCAAGGACCATCGGCCGAGTGGCTCGTGCTCGAGGCGGTCGAGGGGCAGACGCCGGATCTTCGCGCTTCGGCGTTGGTGTGTCGCGTGCTGCGCCGGGTGCTGATGAGCGGCTATGGGCGCGCCGGAATGGGTGATGCGATTCCGGAGATGGTCTCGGGGCACACAGTCGATCGCCGTCCGACCCGGTTGCCACACCTGGCGATCGTGCCGCTGGCGTTCGCCGGTTATCCACATGCCGACGGCCGCGTGTTCGGTTTCGCTCTGGTGCCGCCTGCCGGCACTGACCTTCGGGCCGTCCCGGGTTTCGTGCAGGCCTTCGAAGGGGTTGCGCCCTACGATCCAGGCCGGGAGCGTCGCGTTCTGACGCTGGAGGGGGCGCCGCTCAGCAAGCCGCTGCATCTTGCGCCCGCCGGCGCGCACGCGATCCGGTCGCTCTCGCCGGCCCCGTACACGGAGGCGGCGCAGGTGTGGGCGAGCGTTACGCCGATTGTGCTCGACCGGCATCTGAAACAGAAGGGCGATCGGGAGGTCCGCGAGCTCATCGCCGGCGCCTGCGAGAACGTCGGCTTGCCGCGTCCCGATCCGGATCGGATTCAGGTCGGCAAGCACTCCGCCATCGAGGGTGCGCCGCCGGCGGGGCCGGCGGCTGGCGCGCCGCCCTGGACCCGCTGGAAGACCCCTGAATCGCTCGCCACGCGCTCACTCGTTCACGCGGTCATCGATTTCGGACGAGACACGGCCGGCCCGGTGCTGCTGGGGGCTGGCCGGTTCACCGGTCTTGGTCTGTGCCGCCGCCTCGGGAGCTGATCGTGGACCTTGGCGCCGCAGACTTCGGGGTCTTCTTTCGTGCGATCCACGGATACCCGCCGTTTCCGTGGCAGCAGCGTCTTGTGGAGCGGTTGGCGGAGGGCGATGAATGGCCCGACGTGCTGGATCTCCCCACAGGTTCGGGCAAGACTGCCGCGCTGGACGCGGCCGTGTTTCACTTGGCGTTGCGGTTCGAGTGCCCGGCGCGCGCTGCGTTGAGGGTTGCCCTGGTCGTCGATCGGCGCCTGGTGGTGGACGACGCGCACGAACGCGCGAAGAAGATCGAGAAGGCCCTCGTCGATCCGACTTGCGCGGCGGAAGCAGAGCGTGGGGTGGTGGTCGAGGTGGCCCGGCGTCTGCAACGTCTCGCCGGCGATGGGGAGCCGCCGCTCGTCGCGTGTCGACTCCGCGGGGGCGCGCCACTGGAGTCCGATTGGGCGCGAACGCCGACGCAGCCGACCATTCTCTGCTCGACCGTCGATCAGGTGGGTTCGCGGCTGTTGTTCCGGGGTTACGGTGTCTCGGATCGCATGAAGCCGGTTCACGCCGGACTGTTCGGCAAGCACAGCCTGATTCTGCTCGACGAAGCCCATCTGTCGGAACCGTTCCGGCAGACTCTCCATGCCGTGGGGGAGATCGGCGGGGCGAATACACAGACGGTCCTGCTCTCCGCGACACCGGGCGGCAAGCCCAAGCGTCCCTTTGGGTTGACGCGAGACGATCTCGCCAACCCTGACCTGATGCGTCGACTCGAAGCGTCCAAGCCGGCCAGGCTGAGTGTCGTCCATGGCGATCCGGGCGGAGCCTTCGTCAAGGCGGCCCGTGAGACTGCGGCGCTGCTGCGGCGCCAGGGCGTGTCGGCTCCGGCCGTCGGCGTCATCGTCAACCGGGTCGGTCTCGCGCGCGAGATCTTCGAGAAGCTGAGGGCCCTCGATGAGGGCAACGCGTTCGACACGGTGCTGTTGATCGGCCGCTCGCGTGATGTCGGGCGGGCTCGGATCGTCGAGAAGCTCAGACCCTTTCGCACCGGCGAACCGCGCGAATCGTCAGCGTCCGCGACGGTGCGTGCGGACACAGACGAACGTCAGCTCTCGCTCCTGGACGAAGACGCCGGTGAGTCGCAGGTTCGACCGCTGTTCGTGGTCGCCACGCAGTGTCTCGAGGTGGGGGTCGATCTCGATCTGGACGGGCTCGTCACGCAGGCTGCCTCGTTCGACGCGCTCCGGCAGCGCTTCGGCCGGCTGAATCGGGCTGGGCGTCCGATGTCCTCCATCGGTGTCATTCTCGCCCTCGCCGCCGATGTCGCCAAGAACGCCGACGACGCTGTCTATGGCGACCGGTTAGCGAAAACCTGGGAGACTCTCCATCGGCTTGCAGGTGACGGCGAAGTGGACTTCGGCATCACCGCGCTGGAACGGAGGCTGGGGGAGATCGAGGCGGACGTGACCGATCTGGCGATGCTCCGGGCGCCGGCGCCCACATTGATGCCCGCCTACGTCGATCTCTGGTCGCAGACGTCCCCGCCGCCGTCCGCGGATCCCGACGTGGGGCTGTTCCTGCACGGCATCGACCGGACCTCGGCAGGCGTGTCGCTCGTCTGGCGCAGCGACTTCACTTCTGATGACTTGAAGGGCGACTGGGACCCGGCGCCCCTGCTCCAACTCGTTCCGCCCCGTGCCGCCGAGATGATCGAAGTTCCGCTCTGGTCGGCGAGAGCGTGGCTGGGTGGGAGCCGGAGCGGTGAGCGACTGACGAATTTGTCGGACACGGCCGAACGTGGCGATGACGAGGTCACGGACGAGACGGGCGGCAGCGACCGGTTGGTGTTCCGCTGGGCCGGCGGCGGCGATCCGCGCAACGGGCGCGTTGCGCCGGATGAGCTACGTCCTGGTGACGTCCTGGTGGTGCCAGCCGACTATGGGGGCTGCGACGACTTCGGGTGGGCCCCGGCCTCCGACCCGAAGGACCCCGCTTCCGACAGAGGGGCCAGGTGGGTCACCGACGTAGCCGACGAGGCGGCGTTGCCTTTCCGCGGACGGCGCCACGCGGTGCGGATTGCCCGTGACGTAGTGGTGCACGAGAGCGATTGGGACCGTCTCTGCGGGATCTTCTCCGATCATGGTCTTGCCGGCCGCGATCTGGTGGAACGGCTACTGGATACACTGCCGGCCGACTCATCGTCGGACTCGGATGACGGGAACGAAAGCGTCTCGCGCACCCGCGCGGTACGCGAGCCGCTGGAGGCTTTACGGCACTTGAAGGGGCGGGGTCGGAGCGACATCAGCACGCACTTTCCGTACTTCGGCGATCGAGGTGGAGTCGTGCTCGTTGCCCCGCATGGCGTGCGAGAGCCCGGAGAGATCCAAGCGCAGAAACCCGATGGGCGCCCGGTCACTGAAGACGACCAGCTTTCTCGTTCAGCACGGAACCCCGTGAGCATCGACGCTCACACCGCCGATGTCGTTGCGAACGTGAATCGCATCGTGCGGACGCTTTGGGATCCCGATCGGCTTGTCGCCCGCGACCTGAAGCTCGCCGCGTTTCTGCATGATGCCGGGAAAGCGGATCCGCGGTTCCAGACCCTGCTGTCGGGCGGCGACCCCTGGAATCGTCCGGACGGTCCCGCAATGGCCAAGAGCGGCAGGCAGTCTCCGAAGGGCGCCTGGGAGCGGGCGGGTCTTCCGACAGGGTGGCGTCATGAGGCGCTGTCGGTGCGGATGGCGCAGGCACACCCGCGTTTTGCGGAAGCCCACGACCCCGCTCTCGTGCTGTGGTTGATCGGTACGCACCATGGATTCGGGCGGCCGTTCTTCGACTTTGTGGACCCGCACAACAGCGGTTCGGGTCCCGACGGAGTCTGGGCTTGTCTCGACGTGGAGCGCTGGCGGCTCGCTCCTCGCCCCGGGCCGCAGTCGTTGGCGTTCGACCTCGATGGCACCGACTGGGCCGCCATGTACGAACAACTCAAGCAGCGATACGGAACATGGGGATTGGCCCACCTGGAAGCGGTCCTGCGTCTCGCAGACCATCGCGCGTCGGAGTCCGGGCAACACGATGACTGAACGGTGCTCCCATCGTCTGGCGGGGTTGGAACCCGACAACCTGTTGGCCTTCCTGGCTCTGCTGGGCACGCTGCGGGCGCTCGAACACGTGCGATCCGCCTGGCGGCCCCGCGTCGCCTGGGCGGTCGACACGCCGCCTGTTCGCCCGACGTTGACCGTCGTCGCGCGAACGACGCCGGACGATGTCATTGGCGCTGTTGCAGAGGGGCTGGCCGACTTGGCTGACCGCCATGATTTCGGCGGACTCAAGGACCTGAAGCTGTCTCCCGCGGAAACGGCCGAGAGACTCCGCGAAACCGTGACCACGGATCGGTACACGTCGGACCTGTGGGCGGCCCTGGCCAGCGATGCCGTGGTTCGTGTCAAGAACAAGACGCAAGAGGCCGAGCCGACTCCTCTTTGTCTGCTGTTTGGCCAGGGACACATGCACTTCATGTCGCGCCTGGCCTCGGTCCCGAGGGAGTCCGTGCCGCCGGCCAGGGGCACCGGCCGCAGGAAGACCACCATCGGAGAAACCGATTGCCTGCGCGAGGCGCTGTTCGAGCCTTGGACGCGCCCGGACGCGACGTTCTCGTTCCGATGGGACCCGCACGAGGACGTGCGTTACGCGCTGCGCGCCACCGACCCAACCGATGCGAAGACCAAGGAGACGACGCAGCACGGAGCCAACCGGCTGGCTGCCGTCGGCCTCTCCGCCCTGACCGTCGTTCCACGGCTGCGCGGCGCGGCTGCTCAACTCGCCGTCATCGGTGGCGATCGTGGACGGGGTGGTTTCGCCTTCACGTGGCCGATTTGGCGTCACCCGATCAGTCTTGCCGCGATTCGAGCCCTGCTCGGTCACACAGGGCTCGACAAGCGGGCGGCCTGGGATGCACTGGGGGTGTTTGAGTTGCGGCGAGCCCGCCGGATCTCGGTCGGCAAGTTCATGAACTTCACGAGGGGCGAGTCGATTGGTCGACGAGCCCGAGGCAGAGGCAAAGACTCGGGCGACGCGCGACGAGTCGGCCGATGCTCCCCGCGCCGGGTCACCGCGCTGAGCCGAGTCGGAGCACCGGGCATAGCAGCCGATGACCAGACGCAGACTGCCTATCGGCATGCAGACTCTCTGGTGCGATCGGGAGACGCTGGAAGCCGATGCGGAGTCATCGATCGGGATACGGGGCTGGCTACTCGACGTCGACAAGACGTTCACTACGCGCATAGATCGCGGACTGGTGGTCGACCAGGGCAAGCAGACTGCCTATCGCGCATGCGACGAGCGCGGACCGAGCCTCCGGAAGAGGTGGTGGCCCGGGACTTGGTGTACGGATGAGCGTCGGGCCAGGGAACGCGCGAGATCCGTGCTACTACGTCGACAAGACCGCCTACGCGCGACGGCTGGTCGACGAGGGCAAGCACTACTTCCTGTCGCGCCCTGGGTCTGTTGACCGGCGCTTCGGCAAGAGCTCTGTTCCTCGATGGGCCTCTTCGGCGTCTGAACGGCCTCTGGAGGGCCAAATGGGCCTCGTTCTGGGGCTCAGCCGCTCGCTGACAGGCCCGCTCAGCGAACCGACTTCGTCCACGGGCTGCTACGCGCGACGGCTGGTCGACGAGGGCAAGCTACTTCCTGTCGCGCCCCCGGCGCTTCGGCAAGAGCCTGTTCGAGGGCAATGAGGCGCTGTTCAGGGGGCTGGCCGTCCACGACCGCTGGGACTGGTCGGTGCGTCATCCGGTGTTGCGTCTGAGTTTCGGCGGCGGGTACTTTCGGGAACCGGGCGGGCTGCACGCGAGCGCGATGGCGCAGCTCGGCGACATCGAGCGCGACGCTGGTGCGGTGTCCGACTTAACCACGGCGCCGGAGCGGTCCGGGCCCTGTTGGCGGCGCTGCATCGGCGCGCCGGACGGCGCGTGGCGGTGCTGGTGGACGAGTACGACAAGCCCATTCTGGACGCGCTGGACGTTCCCGAGATGGCCCGTGCCAACCGCGACTTGCTCCGCGGCCTCTACGCGACGATCAAGGACGCGGATGCGCATGTGCGGTTCACCTTTCTCACCGGCGTCAGCAAGTTCTCCAAGGTGAGCCTGTTCTCGGGCCTCAACAACCTGACCGACATCACCCTCGACCCCCGGTACTCCGCCGTCTGCGGCTACACGGCCGCGGACCTCGACACGGTGTTCGCGCCCGAGCTGCCCGGCCTCGACCGCGACAAGATCCGCGCCTGGTACAACGGCTACAGTTGGCGAGGTGCGGAGGAGGTCTACAACCCGTTCGACATCCTCCTGCTTTTTCGCCGCCGCGAGTTCGGCGCGCACTGGTTCGAGACCGGCACCCCGAAGTTCCTCGTCGACACCCTGCTGCAGCGCGGCGTCGGCGCCGTCGCCCTCGAAGACATGGTCGCCAGCGGCGACCTGCTGTCGTCGTTCGATGTCGACGATGTCGCGACCGAGGCCCTGCTGTTCCAGACTGGCTACCTCACCATCACCGGTACGGAGCGCCTCGGCGGGAAGACGCTCTATCGGCTGGGCTATCCGAACCGCGAGGTGCGGCAGAGCCTGAACGAGCGCCTGCTGCGCGCCGTCACGCCCGATGCGTCGGGCCAGGGAACGCGCGAGATCCGGCTCTACGCCCTGCTGCGCGACAACGACTTCGCCGGACTGCGGGCGCTGTTCGAGGCGCTGTTCGCAGGCATTCCCCCCGACTGGCATCGCAGGAACGCGATCGCCCGGTACGAGGGCTACTACGCCAGCGTGTTCTACTCGCACTTCGCGGCGCTGGGTCTGGACGTCGCGGTGGAGGACAGCAGCCGCCGGGGGCGCGTGGACATGGCGCTGTGTTTCAACGGGCAGGTGTATCTGTTCGAGTTCAAGGTCGTGGAGCTGGCGCCCGAGGGCGGGGCGATGGCGCAGTTGAAGGCGCGGGGCTACGCGGACAAGTACCGGGGTCTCGGACAGCCGATCCACCTGATTGGGGTGGAGTTCAGCCGGGACGAGCGCAACATCGTGGGGTTCGAGGTCGAGCGGGCGTAGGGACCGGCGCCGCGCCGGGGTCGGCACCATGCGGCGCCGGTTGCGCCGACCGCCGTTCCGCCGACGCCTGGACGACCTGACCGAACGCTCGCCTCTGGCACGACCTGCCGGTTGTTGCGCCGACCGCCGCTCCGTCGACGCGTGCACGACTGGCCGGACCGCTTCGGGGCGGGATGGGTCAGCGGGTACAATGCGAGCCGACCGCAGACGCCCGTTCGCTCAGCAGGAGGCACGATCGAGATGAGCCCGACCTCTTCGCGCGGCATGTGGAGTTCTCGCGCCGGCTTCATCCTGGCGGCGGCCGGCTCGGCCGTCGGGCTGGGCAACGTCTGGGGGTTCCCGACCCAGGTGGGGCAGGGCGGCGGGGCCATGTTCGTGGTCATCTACCTGGCGTGCATCTTCCTGATCTGCGCGCCGATCATGGCCGGCGAGATCGCCATCGGCCGCCGCACGGGGCTGAGCCCGGTCGAGGCGTTCACCGCCCTTGCCCCCGGCGGCCGATGGTGGCTGGTGGGGGCGCTCGGGGTGCTGGCCGGCGTCGGCATCCTCTCGTTCTACTCGGTCATCGCGGGCTGGGCCGTCGCCTACGTGTGGTTCACGGCGACGGGGGCGGTGAGCGGGAGCCCCGACGACATCGGTCGCTTCTTCGGCGAGTTCACGGCAAACGGCTTCGTCAGCGCGTTTCTGGCCATGTTCGTGATCGGCGTCACCGCCGCCGTGCTGCTCGGCGGGGTCCGCGCCGGCATCGAGCGGGTGACGAAGCTGCTCATGCCGCTGCTCATCCTGCTGCTGCTGGCTCTGGCGGTGCGGGCGGTCACCCTGCCCGGCGCGGGCGAGGGCTTGGCCTACTACCTGCGCCCGGACCTGAGCCGGCTCGGCGACGTGGGGGTCTTCACGTCGGCCCTCGGGCAGGCGTTCTTCTCGCTGAGCCTCGGCATGGGCTGCATCCTCACCTACGGCAGCTACCTCAGCCGCCAGGACGGCATCGCCGCCTCGGCTCTCTGGATCGTCGCCCTCGACACGTCGATCGCGCTCCTCGCCGGGTTCATCATCTTCCCCGTCGGCTTCTCCATCGCCGGGTTCGACCCCACCACCAGCGGCCCGGGGCTCATCTTCACGGTGCTGCCGCGCCTCTTCGCCGAGATGCCCGGCGGCCCCCTGTTCGGCGGCGCGTTCTTCCTGCTGCTCAGCGTCGCCGCCCTCACCTCGACCATCTCGCTCCTCGAGGTGCCGGTGTCGCACTGCGTCGACGCCCTCGGCTGGTCGCGGCAGAAGGCCGTGGCCGTCGTCGCCGGGGCCATCTCGGTGCTCGCCATCCCGTCGGCGCTCGGCAACGGCGCGGTCGGCGTGTTCACCAGCCTGCCCGGTCTCGGCATCGGGTTCCTCGACCTGATGGTCAGCCTGTGGAACGAGTTCGCCCTGCCTGTCGGCGGGTGCCTCACCGCCGTCTTCATCGGCCGGGTCTGGGGCGTCGACCGGGCGCTGGCAGAGCTGCGGGTGGAAGGACGGTGGATGCCGGTGCCGGAGCTCTGGTCGTTCATGCTCCGCTGGGTGTGCCCGGCCGCCATCGCCCTGATTCTCGTCGCCACGCTCGCGGCGATGTTCTGAGTACGGCGCGTCCTGCCGCCGCGGCGGCGCGAGGGACGGAGGAAGTGGGAATGGTGGGAATGCTCCCGCAGGAGCTGGTGCTGATGGCGGGCCTGGGGATAGGCGTGATCATGTCGTGGCTGGCTGCCGCGAGAGCGGGCGAGCCGCCTGCTCGCCCGCGGCGGTTGGAACGCCGCCGGCGTGCGTCCCCCCAACGTCATTTCGTGCGACCGTGACGACGGCCGGAGTCGGCGTTCGATCTCTCACCAGGGCCGAGCTGGCTGCCGGGGACGTGACGGATGAACGTATTCCAGGCCACGTTCGCACAGCCGTGGGGGTGCGCGCGTCGGCCACCATCCGGGCCCCGGCCGTGACCAGACGCCGACTGCCCATCGGCATCCAGACCCTGCGGAAGATCCGCGAGGGGGAGTGCTACTACGTCGACAAGACGGCCTATGCTCGTCGGCTGGTGGACGAAGGCACGCACTATTTCCTCTCGCGTCCCCGGCGGTTCGGCAAGAGCCTGTTCGTCGACACGCTGAAGGAGCTGTTCGAGGGCAACGAGCCGCTGTTCGAGGGGTTGGCGGTCCACGACGGCTGGGACTGGTCCCTTCGCCGCCCCGTGTTGCGCCTCAGCTTCGGCGGCGGCGTCTTCGGGGAATCCGGCCGCCTGCACGCCAACGTGATGGCGCAACTCGACGGGGTCGAGCGCGAGGCCGGCGTCGCTTCCGGTTACGCGAGCGCGCCGGAGCGGTTCCGCGACCTGCTGGCGCTGCTGCACCGGCATACCGGGCAGCGGGTGGCGGTCCTCGTGGACGAGTACGACAAGCCGATTCTCGACGCGCTGGACGTGCCCGACGTGGCCCGCGCCAACCGTGACCTGCTGCGCGGTCTCTACGCCATGATCAAGGACGCCGACGCGCACGTCGGATTCGTGTTCCTGACCGGCGTCAGCAAGTTCTCGAAGGTCAGCCTGTTCTCGGGCCTCAACAACCTGACCGACATCACCCTCGACCCCCGGTACTCCGCCGTCTGCGGCTACACGGACGCGGACCTCGACACCGTGTTCGCGCCCGAGCTTCCCGGCCTCGACCGGGACGAGATCCGCGCGTGGTACAACGGCTACAGTTGGCGAGGCGCGGAGAAGGTCTACAACCCCTTCGACATCCTCCTGCTCTTTCGCCGCCGCGAGTTCGGCGCGCACTGGTTCGAGACCGGCACCCCGAAGTTCCTCGTCGACACCCTGCTGCAGCGCGGCGTCGCCGCCGTCGCCCTCGACGACATGGTCGCCAGCGACGACCTGCTGTCGTCGTTCGATGTCGACGACATCGCCACCGAGGCCCTGCTGTTCCAGACCGGCTACCTCACCATCACCGGTACGGAGAACCTCGGCGCGAAGACACTCTATCGGCTGGGGTACCCGAACCGCGAGGTGCGGCAGAGCCTGAACGAGCGTCTGCTGCGGGCCATCATGCCCGATGCGTCGGGCCAGGGAGCGCGCGAGATCCGGCTCTACGCCCTGCTGCGCGACAACGACTTCGCCGGACTGCGGGCGCTGTTCGAGGCGCTGTTCGCCGGCATTCCCCACGACTGGCATCGCAGGAACAAGATTGCCCGGTACGAGGGCTACTACGCCAGCGTGTTCTACTCGCACTTCGCGGCGCTGGGCCTGGACGTCGCGGTGGAGGACAGCAGCCGCCGGGGGCGCGTAGACATGGCGCTGCGTTTCAACCGGCAGGTGTACCTGTTCGAGTTCAAGGTCGTGGAGCTGGCGCCCGAGGGCGGGGCGATGGCGCAGTTGAAGGCGCGGGGCTACGCGGACAAGTACCGGGGTCTCGGACAGCCGATCCACCTGATTGGGGTGGAGTTCAGCCGGGACGAGCGCAACATCGTGGGGTTCGAGGTCGAGCGGGGCTGAGGCGCGCCTCGAGCCCATGGGGTGGCGCGGTCCAGAGGGTCCGGGTCGCTGGCCGGATGAACCTGTTGCTGGACACCTGACCCCATCCGCCCGGTGGCGACCATGAGACCCAGGCTGCCCCTCGGCATCCAGACGTTCAGCCAGATCCGCGAGGGGGGGCATTACTACGTCGACAAGACGGCCCTCGCCGGGCGGCTGGCCGCCGAAGGCAAGCACTACTTCCTGTCGCGGCCGCGGCGCTTCGGCAAGAGTCTGTTCGTCGACACCCTGAAGGAGCTCTTCGAGGGCAACGAGGCGCTGTTCGAGGGCCTGGCCGTGCACAAGGGCTGGGACTGGTCGGTGCGGCGGCCCGTCGTGTGGCTCGACTTCAGCGGCGGGCACTTCACGACGCCTGACGGCCTGCAGGAGAACCTGTTCGAGCAGCTCGACGCGCTCGAACAGGAGATGTCGGTGGAGCCGCGCTACGGCTCGGTGCCGGGACGCTTCCGTCACCTGATACGGACGCTGCACCGGCGCGCCGGTCAGCGGGTGGCGGTGCTGGTGGACGAGTACGACAAGCCGATTCTCGATGCGCTCGGGACGCCGGAGTTGGCGCGCGGCAACCGCGACCTGCTGCGTAGCGTCTATGGCAACCTCAAGGCCTGCGACGCCGACATCGCCTTCTCGTTCCTCACCGGCGTGAGCCGGTTCAGCAAGGTCAACCTGTTCTCCGACGTCAACAACCTCACCGACATCACCCTGGACCGGCGCTACGCGACCGTCTGCGGCTACACCGACGCCGACCTCGACGCCGTGTTCGCACCCGAACTCGCCGGCTTCGACCGCGCGGCCATCCGCGACTGGTACAACGGCTACGACTGGCTGGGCGAGAAGGTCTACAACCCGTACGACATTCTGCGGCTCTTCGATACCCGTGAGTTCGGCGCCCACTGGTTCGCCACCGGCCGCCCGGCCTTCCTCATCGAGACCCTGATTCGGCGCAACGTCGGCGCCGCAGACCTCGATGGCGCCATTGCCAGCGCCGACCTGCTGGCGGCCTTCGACGTCGACCGCATCGTGCCGCAGGCGCTGCTGTTCCAGAGCGGCTACCTCACCATCACGGGCGTCGAGGCGCGCGGCGGGAAGACGGTCTACCGCCTGGGCTACCCCAACCGGGAGGTTCGCGAGAGCCTGAACGAGAGCCTGCTCGACCACCTGATCGACGACCCGGCGGGTCAGCAGGCGAACGCCGCCCGCCTCTACGACCTGCTGCAGGCCGGCGACGCCGCTGGCCTGCGCGAACTCTTCCACGCCTTCTTCGCGGGCATTCCCCACCAGTGGCATACGCGGAACGACCTCGCGCGGTATGAGGGCTATTACGCCAGCGTCGTCTACGCCTGGTTCGCCGGCCTGCGCGTGGACGTGACGGTGGAGGACAGCACCAGCCGCGGGCGGCTGGACATGGCGGTCTGCACGGGCGGCCGTGTGTACCTGTTCGAGTTCAAGGTGGTGGAGCAGGCCGGCGACGGCGCGGCGCTGGCGCAGCTCAAGACGCGCGGCTATGCGGAGAAGTACCGCGAGCGGGGCGAGCCCATCTTGCTGGTGGGCGTGGAATTCAGCCGGCAGACGCGCAACGTGACGGCGTTCGACGTGGAAGCGGCGTGAAGGGCGGTCCGGGCGGCGCCTCCCGCAGGCGATTCACTCCAACGCGGCGAACAGCCCCAGTCCGAAGTGGCTGCCGTACCCGAGCGCGAGCGGACCCGTGATCGGTTCCGGCAGAACGACCTCCAGCAAGGCGCCGGCCGCGTCGGGTTGCGCTTCGCGGCCCCGCGACCGGAAGCGGTGGAAGTGGATTGCGCGGCGCGGAGCACTGCCGACGTCGATGTCGCACAGGACCGTGACCTCGACGCCGCCCGCGTCCAGGCCGCGAAGCCTCAGCAGGCGGCGTACTTCGCCCTCGTAGCCGGCCGCCTTCAGGTGTCCCGACGCCAGGAACGGCGTCAGGCTTTGCCAGCGTGTGGACGTGCCAAAGATGCGAGCGCCGCCGGCGAAGTCCGCGGGTCGCCCGAAACCCTCCAGCGCCAGCCGCCATTCCTTCACGCTGCCCGGCTCGGCGTCGACGTCTTCGGATCGCTGCTTCGGGGCCAGCCAGAGGCGGGTGATGCGATCGAGGCCGGCCTGGACCTCTCGGGTCATCCCGCTGCCGACGAACACCGACACGTGGTCGATCCAGCCGTCGTCGTCCGCGTCCTCGGGTAGCCAGAAGGCGTGCTGGTGGGACGGATTGCGCAAGGGGCGCCCGTCGGCGTCGCGGCCGGAAACCTGCCAGGGCGCCTTCGGAATCCAGCGGTCGGTCGCCTCGTCGCGTTGCCAACCGAATTGCGCCAGCGCCGCGCGGCGCATCAGCTCGCCGATCTTGACGGTGTCTTCGACTCGCGGCAACGGCCGGCCGGCCACCAGAAAGCGCGCGACGGTGGGCAGGTCGCGGCGGCTTGAGGACCGACGCCGTCGGCCGCGAGGGCGGGCGAGGACGCCGGGGGCGGCGTCCGCCGCGCGCGCATAGACGACCTCGCGAGCGGCCGGCGGGCGGTTCCAGCCCCGGTCCTGGTAGTCGGCGGTGTCGAGCACGAGCGCGTCGACGAGGCGCTCGGGCAGCGTATGCGCGCGCCGGCCCTTGCTCCGCAGCGCCTTGTCGAGATGCTTGTCTATCGCGCGGCGCGTGGGCGGCCGCTGGGCCGCCGCCGTTACGTCACGTTCCATGTCGGCCAAGATCCGCCGCCGTTCGGCAGCATAGGCGTCGGGCGTGTGCGGCGCGAGCAGTCGCACGGGGTCGCCGTCGGCCGAGCCGTCGAGCGCGCGGCAGTTCACGGCCCCCTGCCAGTCTGCGAGCGCTTCGCACTCGGTCCAGCTCTCGGCGCGCCCGAGATAGCCGACGGCCTGGGCGAGGTCCGAGGCGAGTGCGAACGCGTCCGGAGGCAACGTCACGCACGGCCACGAGGCGACGAGCTTCGATTCATCGGGAAGCCGCAGGAAGGCGTCGAAGACGAGCGTGGTCTTCGGCCGCCCCTTGTCGAGTGCGCCCAGCGGCATGTAGTGACGGGTGTGGGCGTGGATGGCGCCGACCGGCAGGCTGTACTCCGGCAGCGTCTCGGCGAGCGCGTCGATGAGCCGCGCCAGGTCGTCCTCGGACCAGCGCGCCCGGTCGCCCTTGCGCCACCACGTGGCGACGAGCGCGCGCAGGAGGCGCCAGGGCTCGGGGGGCCAGGCCACGTCGGCCTCGTTGACGTTGCGGCCCCACGGTGTCGCGTGGTAGCGGCGGGCGGGGAAGCGGAAGGCGAGTGCGAACATGCCTTCACTTCTCGTAGCGCACGGTGAGCACGCGGCTCTCGCCGAAGAGCCCCTTGGAGCCGACGGTCTCGATGAGCCCCGGCAGCTCGGCCTCGATGTCGTCGAGGGCCGGCAGGTCGAAGCCGTCGGGCCGGGTGACGGCGACCCCGCTCGCGTCGAGATCGCAGGCGGTGCGCAGCCGCAACCCGACGGCGAGGAACTTCCGGATCTTGAAGAGAGCGAGGAGGATGAGCAGCCGCTCGACCTCGGCTCCCAACCCGAAGGCGCGAATCTGGCGCAGGTCGAGGTTGAAGTAGGCCGTGATCTGCTCGGCGACCCATTCGTCGCGAGAGAAGGGCACGTTGCCGAATCCCTTGGCGGTATCGCCCGAAGGGTTCACGGTGTCGTTCTTGACGCCGCCGCTCGCGGCCACCGTCGCGTTCTCGGCCTCGATGAAGGCGGAAAGGGATCTCGGCAGCCGCAACCGGCCGCCGGCCAGGTCCTTCTTGGCGAGGAAGATCCCGTGCAGAAGGGCGTTGGTGTCGAACTCCAGCAGCACCTTCGCCAACTCGCGCAGATCGACCCGGCCCACCTCCATGGCGGCCAGGCGCTGCTTCAGCAGGTTGACGACCGTCTTGTCCTTGCCCTCCAGGATGTAGGGCGAATTGAGCCGGTGCGCTTCGATGAGGGAGTTGGTGAGCGGCTTGTTTTCTCCGTTCACGACCTTCACGACGGGCAGCCCCCGAAGCGGTGCGACCCAGTCGTCGGTGGCATCGTCCCAACAGACCGTTTCGAGGCGGTTCGCCATCGACTGCGCGCTCTCGACGAGCACCATGCGTCCCCTTCCGTCCGGCGAGTCGTGGACGGCGGGGCCGAGGTTGGGGAAGCCCGTGGGCTGGAATCTGGCGCCCTGCACCGGCTTGAGCCTGGCCTGGATGAGCAGTCGGGGCGCTTCGTCGAGGGCGGTGAGGTCAAGCGGCATGCGTCGTATCCTCCGTCGTCACGTTGTCGTCGGTCGGGGCGCCCGGATAGGCGCGCTCGATCAGAGCGGCCAAATCCCTGTCGCCGATTGGGATCAGGAGCGCCGCAGCGAGGCGATCGGCCGGGATGCCCGCCCCCATCCGCCCGCGGTCGATGGTCGATGACCGCGAGCCGTGCCGCGTTGGCCCGAAGGGTGTCGGCAGGCCCGATGCCCGGGCTCGCGCGAGGGCAAGCCGCACCGCAGCGTCGCTCGCCCGTCCATCACGCTGACTGCCCCCGGCGCGCAGGCCCGCGACCAGCCCGGGCGGAACGGGCAGCCGTGCGGTTGGGGGCAACGCGCGTGCCGCTCGGAGCGTGGCGTCGGGTGTGAACACGGGCTTCAGCGCCGCGTAGGCGAATGGAACGGGCGCCGACCCCGAGTCCCGGGGCACGGAGCGAAGCCACGTGGGCCTCGCCCATACGAGACCGGCGAGCAGCGCGGCGCAGCGCGCGTCGTCGAAATCGTCGGAGAGGAACGCCGCCATGTCGCTGAGGCGTGCGCTGGTCGCGCCGGACAGCGGCTTGTCCTCCAGCCCGCGAGTCGACGCCTCCACCAGCCGCCGTTCGAGAACGGCGATCAGGTTCGGAACGAGCGGGCCGGCGCCCCAGACCATGGTGGGTGGAGAGTCGCCGTCGGTCCATGCGCGGCGTGTGCTGAGGGTCTGCCGATAGAAGAAGGTCTGCTCGTCGAGCGGCGCGAGGTGCGCGGCCATCGGTGGTGCAGCGTTCGAACGGCCCTGGGCGGAGGCGTGTGACGGTTCTCCGGCGGTCGGCGTCTCTTGGGCCGTTGGCGACACGCTGTCGGCGTCACTCCCGCCAGGTCCGGCAGTTTCCAGTCCCGCCGCGTTCGAGTGGCGCGCAGGAAGCAACTGGGGCGGCAGCCCGATCGCTGCAAGCGCGACCGCGACGCGAAACTCCGCACTCCCGTCGTCGGCTCGCTGGATCCACGTGGACGACAGTACGGGCGGTGGCGAGCCGATGGCCTTCCGCCCGCTCGGGCTGAGAGCCAGCCAGCCTGCGACCTGTCCCAGAGCGACGATCGCTCGCTCTGCCTCTCGCGGTTCTGCTGTCGCCGCAGAGAGCCCGAACAGGGCATCCTCGAGGCGCTTGATGGCTCGCCGGGCTGAACCCGGCTCCTCGTTGTTGCGCCCGACCCGGCGGATGCGATCGAGCCAGCCGCCGGCGTCCAGATCGGCGACGAGATGTACCCCGGAAGAAGACGCCACCGAATGGCGCCCGATGGGGGTCGCCAGGTATGTCCTTCCGGCCCGCATCAGGAATCCGAAGCGTTGGAACTGGCGGAAGCCGCGGCTCACGCCGAGACTTGCTGCCGCCCGCGCAAAGTCGAGGCCATCCTTGGCCGTTCGTGCGTTGAGCATGGCTCGGCCTTCACCGAGCAGGGAGTCGACTTCGACCGCGCGTGCCGGACGTGTCCAGATCGGCGCCCAGAACTCGGCGCGCGCGTCGTTCTCATCCGCGGCCTCGACGCCGCCCCACCCGGCGCCCACCGGACGGACGGTGAAGGGGAAGCTGGCGCCCGACCGGGTGGTGGTGCCCGACGTGTTACCTCCTCGTGCGGGTTGGTGGCGCCGGGTGGCGGCGCCGGCGAAGGCCGTAGCTCCTTCGAGCATGAGCACGAAGTCCCATGGGTTCACGTTGCTGTCGGCACCGTAGCCGTTCGAGGCGTTCGGGCCGCCAGCGGCCCCGGGGGCGAACTGTCCTACAGCCGCCGAGCACAGTCCCAACACCGGTGCCGCGAGCAGACTCTCTTCGAGAAGCCGCCCTGCGTCGTTCAACGGCTCGCCCGAGGACGCCTCGAACAGACCGGCCGGCTTTGTTCGCGAAACGAGGCGGCGGGCGAAGTTGTTGGTGAATTCCAGTCGCCCATCGTTCCCGCCCGTCCCGAGCAGTTCGGGGTATGCAAGGCCGCCCGGTGACAGGGCCAGGACGGCGTCGAGCCAAGGCAGCGCCGTATCGGCCACCTCGGCCCTGATAGCGGCCACCAGCTCGACCTTGGCCTTTCCCTCGGGCCGTTCGGTCAGGTGTAGACGCGTGAGGGCGCGAGCCGAATCGCGAATGGCCGACGAGATAGGACCGAAACGCTCGGCTATCTGGTCGCCTGCGAGCGGGTCGAATCCGTCCTTGTTGTCCTTCGCGTAGAAGCCGCTGCCCCCATTCCACGGCGCAATGATCGGGCTGGGCGCGTAATCGTGGAGGAAGAACCGCAGCAGCGCGTCGCGGCTGAGTGTCGTCCGCAGGTGGAAGCACTCGTCCTGCCACCAGCCGCGTGCGTGCGCATCTGCCGGCTGGCCGGAGACGTGGTTGGCGGGCGAGGAGACGAGGCGCAGCACCCCGAGCGCCTTGAGGTACGACGCCAGCGGCGTCGGCGTGCATCCGGGCAGTGCGAGGGGCTCACCCGTCACCGCGGCCTCCCTTGCTCTCGTTCGCGGATGCCTGCCAGTCGGCCACCCGCAGCAGGGTCTCCAGCCAGGCGAGCCGGAACGGCCCGAGCGCCGCCAGCAGCTCGCGGGTGCGTTCGGTCCAGCTCTCGCGGGAGACGTCGTCCCAGCCGATCTCCATGACCGACAGCCGCAGGCTGCCGCCCTGCCAACGCTCGCCGTCTTCCAGATCGAAGGGAGGCAGCTCGTCGCCCTCCCAGACGCCGCGGGCGAAACGCACGCCGGCCGGGCCGTCCTTCGGCTCGATTTCACGAGGCAGGGCGCGCAGGTTCATCCGCACCTTGCCGTGGTGGGCGGCGATCAGGTAGGCGACGAGATCGGCGTCGCGCCCCCAGCGCTCGCTGGCCAGAAACGCCAGCGCAGAAGCCAGCTCGTGTCGGAAGTAGGGCCGCCCGTGTCGAACGGATCGGCTGACGGTTTTGGCCAGCAGCGACTCGGGTGCAACCGTCCTGCCGTCGAGGCCCCGGCGCATCGTGTCCTGGAAGACCTCGTGCGCCTTGCCGAGATCGTGCCAGCGCGCCGCACGCACGACGGTCGCCCGCGTGGCCGGCTCGACGCCGAGGGCGTCGCACAACGACGCGGCCTCGGCGGCGACGTGCCGGAGATGATCGCTGAGCGGCACGATGGCGTCCATCCCGCTCAGCGGGTCCTCGTCGTGCCCCTCGGCCTCGCGTGGCGCCCGAGTGGCGGAACCACCCGTCGCGGGGCCGGCGCCAGGTGACGCCGCCGGTTCGGAGACCGGTGCGGGCACGTCCTTCCGGTCGCCGGTGAATCCGGATGCCGCACTGTAGCCGCCCGCCTCCGGATCGGCCAGCAGCATCAGGCCGGGCCAGGGCTGGCCCTGCAGCGGCATCCAGCCGGGCGGGGCCGCACCGCGCCGCCCTTCCCTGCGCCGCCACTGCGGATCGCGCTGGAACAGCAGGTTCCTGCCCTTGCCGGGGAGCTTCGAGATCCACCTCCGCGCCGTGGCGATCGAGACGGCGCAGATCTCGTCGCGTGCGGGGCGCGGCGGATCGTCTCCGGGGTCCGAGGGCGTCCGCCAGAAGACGTGGATGTCCGTGTCGTCGGCGTCGCGCACGAACGGTGAGACGTCGACGTCGAAGCCGGTCAGGTCCGGATCGGTGTCGAACAGGTCGTCGAGGTCCTTGCGCCGGATGACCTGCCGCGGCGGCTCGATGTCTTCGGCGGGCGGGAGGCGCGCTGGCGCTGCATCCGTCAGTCCGCTCAATCGCTGCCGCGCGGCTTCGAGCGCTGCGATCTCGTAGGGCCTCGCCAACTCCTCGGCGTCCTTGTCCGATGCGGTGCCGTCGGCGGGCGGCAGCAGGTCGATCCAGTGCACGGCGGCGCCGTCGGGCAGCTCTGCGTATCGGTTGGCGCGACCGACGCGCTGCACCAGCGACGACCAGGGCGCCAGTTCGGTGAACAGCACTGCGGCGGATATGTCGACGCCGGCCTCGACCGCCTGGGTAGCGACCAGGATGCGGCCGTGCGGATTCGGGTCGTCGCCGAGCAGCTTCTTCATCTCCCGCGCGCGGTCGGCGGGGCGGAAGCGCGAGTGGATCAGCGCCAGCGTCGGTGCCCGCCCCTTGGCGAGTCGCTTCTGGATTGCCCGGCGGAGGGCCTGCGCGCGGTCCACGCGATTGACGATGGCCAGGGTCATCCGCCCTTCGAGGTGAGCGCTGACCCAAGTTTACCAACTCAAAAACCAACCTATTGAAAGCAAGGGACTTACGGCGACAAAAATCCCGGAGTGGCACTACAAACGTGCCCCAAACCGGTGAAGGTGGCGTTCAGACGACGGTCTTGCGGACGCCCCCCGGGTGCGGGTCGGCGCCGAGCGCGTCGTAGAGGTCCCGCTGCCCGGGTTCGGCTTGTGTGGCCGTGCGCACGTGCAGTGTGCGCCCGTCAGGACGCCGGAACGTGGCGGTGACGCGCTGCTGGCCGTCCAGGATGCGGCGCAACGTCGTCCAACCGGCGGCGTTGCCGTGGGCGCGCAGCCGGGTGCGGATGACCTGCACGAGCTGATAGGCGATGACGGTGATGAACAGGTGGCCGTCGGCCCGGCGCGGCTTGTGGTGGTAGATGGGGCGCAGGCCGAGCTCGGACTTGAGCGAGCGGAAGACGGCCTCCACGTCGGTGAGGGTGGTGTAGGTGCGCCACAGCGCGTCTTCGTCCCACTCGGTCTCGCTGCTGCGCAGGCAGTAGACCCCCGGGTGGGTGACCATCGAGCCGTCCCGGGGACGGCGGGTCCACGTGACGGCGACCGCCTTTTCGCCGGTCTCGTCGGCGGCGACTCCGATCTGGTAGTGCGAGGCGACGCGGGCGTGCTTCGCCTTCAATCGCCCGATGCGCTGCCACACTTGGTCGAGCCGCTTGTGGGTGCGGGGGCGCGCAGGTCGATCGGGTGGCAGTGCGACGCAGTACGGCGGCCGTCGGGCAGCTCTGCGTATCGGTTGGCGCGACCGACGCGCTGCACCAGCGACGACCAGGCCGCCGGCCGGCGCCCCGAGCGCCCCGAGCATGCCGGCCAGCGTGCGCTGTTCCCGGACATTGCCGGCGAAGACCAGCGTCGAGCATGAGGCCCAAGGTGAGCAGCGGACAGTCGCTGCGCTTCTCCTTCGAGTGTCCGCGCCGCGCCTGCGGCTGCGGCGGATATGTCGACGCCGGCCTCGACCGCCTGGGTAGCGACCAGGATGCGGCCGTGCGGATTCGGGTCGTCGCCGAGCAGCTTCTTCATCTCCCGCGCGCGGTCGGCGGGGCGGAAGCGCGAGTGGATCAGCGCCAGCGTCGGTGCCCGCCCCTTGGCGAGTCGCTTCTGGATTGCCCGGCGGAGGGCCTGCGCGCGGTCCACGCGATTGACGATGGCCAGGGTCATCCGCCCTTCGAGGTGAGCGCTGAGGATGGGCGAGGATCGCGTCGGCGAGCCGGCCGATGTAGTCGCCGAGGTCGGCTTTCTTCGGGGAAGTCGGCGCCACCGGCGAACGAGCGACTCTCTTGGCCGCGTGCGCCAGACGCGCGAGCCTTCCGTCCAGTGCCCCGGCCAGATCGACCCGGGTCACCGTCGCGGCGGGCGGGGTGGGATGATCGACGGTGGCGAGCCACCGCGGATCGAGCGTGGCCGAGATCCACAGGCTGCGGGCCGGCGTTCCCGCCGGGCGGTCGCCCCGCGCGGCGCGAGTCGCCTCGGACTGCCGGAACGCTTCGAGCTGGGCGGAGGTCGCCCGTCCCGCGCCCATGAGCTGCACTTCGTCGAACACCCACTGGGCGTCCTCGTGCAGAAGGGCGAACTCCATCGGCCAGATGGCGCGGGATGAGGCGTAGCCTCGCATCAGCGCCCGGCTCAACAGCATGTCCTGTGTGCCGACGAGCACCGCCGGGCTCTCCGGGGTCTCGAGCCAGCCGTCCGCGTCGACGCCGCCCATGAGCACGTGGACGTCGTCCGATCCCGGCAGACGGTCGCTGACGTTGGCCTGGGAGGCCAGCTTGGCGAACCAACTCGCGACGGCTTCGGCCGTCTGGTCGACGAGCGTCCGCATGGGCAGGCACCACACAAGTCGGCGTGGCGTGTCTTCCGGGTTCCGCAACCGGTGTGCGGCCCATCCCAGGGTCACGGCGGCCGTCTTGCCCGACCCGGTCGGCGCCACCAGGACGCGCGGCCAAGCCTCTGTCGCGAGGGCTCGCTGCCACGGGTCGGCCCGGGCTTCGTCTCCGAGAGCGATGCGATAGAGGGTGGTGACGTCCAAGCGGTGCTCCTTGCCACGACTCCGTGACGAGGTCGATTCTACGGGAACGGCCAGTCCGGCGGTCCGGTCGATAGTGTGAGGCACCGCAGTGTCAGATCGTGACAGTAGACCAGCGTTGTTCCGGCGGTTGACCGGGTTCCGGCAGGGAGCAGCCCGCCAGCCGATGGCGTTGACGGGCGTCAAGGGCTCTGGTATTACTTCGTGAAGTAATACCAGAGCCATGAAGATCACCACCAAGGGACAGGTCACCATTCCCCAGCGGCTCAGGCTGAAGTTCGATCTACTGCCGCACACCGAGGTCGTCTTCGAAGAGGCCGACGGCGGCGTCGTGCTCCGCCCCGTGCTGCCCAAGCGGGCGCTCGTTGAGGCGCGGTTGCGCGACGCGCGCGGGGTTGCCGCCGGCGGCCCCCGCACCGACGAGTTGATGCGCCTGACGCGCGGGGACGAGTGAGTGTTTCTGGTCGACACGAACGTCCTGCTCGACATCTTCACCGACGACGCCTTGCCGCTTCCCGGCTTCTACATCGGCGCTCACGCGGCGGCTGACGGCCAGACCCTCGTGACCAGGGACGTCGGCCGCTACCCTTACCGCACTGCTTCCCGTCGGTGAAGCTGGTGACCCCGGTGGAACCATCCTGACGGGACGCCACCCACGCATCGCCGGGTCGACTCGCTGTCCCGAAGTCTCGCCCCCGCCGGCCGCGGTCTCCCTGCGAACATCCGGCGAATCCCTACGGGCTCCCGCCTGAACAGCCGAAACAACCGGATACCGAACATCGCACGGGAGGCCGCCGTGCCCGATCCAGGCGCCGCCGTCGATGCCGCACCGCCCGCCGACACGCCCCTCGTGCCGGCGCGCATGGTCAACGAGTACGTCTACTGCGCGCGGCTCGCCTACCTGGAATGGGTTCAGGGCGAGTGGGCCGACTCGTCCGACACCGTCGAGGGCCGCCACGGGCATCGTCGGGTCAACCGCGACGGCGGGGCGCTGCCGCCGCCGGGCGACGTCGACGAGGCCCCCAGGGTGCACGCGCGGTCGGTGACGCTCTCATCGGAGCGCCTCGGACTCATCGCGAGGCTGGACCTCATCGAGTCGGACGGCGGCCAGGTCGTGCCCGTCGACTACAAGCGCGGCAAGCGTCCCCACGTGGGCAGCGGGGCCCACGAGCCCGAACGGGTGCAGCTCTGTGCCCAGGGCCTGCTGCTGCGCGAGCACGGCTACGACTGCGCCGAGGGCGTGCTCTACTTCGTCGGCAGCCGCGAACGGGTGCGGGTCCGCTTCGACGACGAGCTCGTCGCCACTGCGCTCCAGGCCATCGGGGGGCTGCGCGGCCTTGCCGCCGACGGCACGATCCCGCCACCGCTCGAGGACAGTCCGAAGTGCCCGCGCTGCTCGCTCGTCGAGATCTGCCTGCCCGACGAGGTCAACCGCCTGACGCGGGCGACGGCCCCGCCGCGCCCCATCGCGGTGGCGGCCACCGACTCGCTGCCGCTCTATGTGCAGGCCCAACAGGCAAGGGTGGGGAAGTCGGGCGAGACGCTGGTCGTCACCGTTGACGACGAGAAGGTGGCCACGGCGCGGCTGCAGGAGACCTCGCAGGTCATCGTGATGGGGAACGTGCGCCTCACCACGCCGTGCCTGCACGAGCTGATGTGGCGGGGCATCCCGGTGACCTGGCACAGCTACGGCGGGTGGTTCTATGGACACACGGTCGGCAACGGCCACAAGAATGTCGAGCTGCGGACCGCCCAGTACCGGGCGAGCTTCGACGAGTCCACCTGTCTGCGGTTCGCCCGGGGACTGGTGAGCGCCAAGATCCAGAACTGTCGCACCCTGCTGCGCCGAAACTGGAAGCGCGCCGAGAGCAGCCAGCCGGTGCTGGTCGACCTGAAGAGCGACAGCCGCCACCCCGCCCGCGCCGCCTCCCTCGGCGAGCTCCTCGGCGTGGAGGGCGCCGCCGCCGCCCGCTACTTCCGCGTCTTCACCGCCATGCTGCAGGACGACGGCTCGGGCGCCCCGTTGGGGTTCGACTTCGAGACCCGAAACCGCCGTCCGCCGACCGATCCGGTCAACGCGCTCCTGTCGTTCGCCTACTCGCTGCTGGTCCGCTCGTGGACCGTCACCCTCGCCGCCGTCGGGTTCGATCCCTTCCGCGGCCTCTATCACCAGCCGCGGTACGGCCGGCCCGCGCTCGCCCTCGACCTGATGGAGCCGTTTCGCCCCCTCATCGCCGATTCGGTGGTCGTGCAGGCCATCAACAACGGCGAGGTCCGGCCCACCGACTTCCGCTCGGCCGCCGGCAGCGTCAACCTGACCGCCCACGGCCGGCGGCGGTTCATCGCCACCTACGAGCGCCGCCTCGGCCACGAAATCGTGCACCCCCTGTTCGGCTACCGCGTCAGCTACCGCCGTCTCATGGAGATGCAGGCCCGGCTGTTCGGCCGCTTCCTGCTCGGCGAGCTGCCCGAGTATCCGAACTTCACCACCCGATGACGCCGTGGAGCACCTCTACATCGTCGTCTACGACATCTCCCAGCCCAAGCGGTGGCGCCGCGTGTTCAGGCTGATGCAGGGCTACGGCGAGTGGGTGCAGCTCTCCGTGTTCCAGTGCCGGCTCGGCCGCCGCCGGCACGCCGAGCTGGTTGCACGTCTTGACGATCTGATCGATCATCACACCGACCATGTCGTCCTGGTCGACGTCGGCGGCGCGGACGGCATAGAGCCCCGCGTCGTCAGCCTGGGGAAGACGTTTCAGCCCGTGCGCCGGGAGCCCGTGATCGTGTGACGCCCGTCTTCGCCGCCATGGATCGAGCGCTTCGGTACCGTCGCCGGCCGGGAGAGGGCTCGCAGGCCCCGCAGATCCTTGACAACTGGATAGTTGTCGCTCTGGAGCATCGCCGACGTCGCCGCACGTTGGGGCGTCGCGCCGCAGCATTTGCGCACCGCTCGCAAAGGCCGCCCCAATGCGTTTGCCCGCAACCACTTGCGAGCGGTCCGATTCCGCGGGGTCTTCCCCCGCGGCCTCATTGAAGCTGCTCGAGCTCGTCGTCGGCGGTGCGGTCGGCGTCCCCCGGATTCCGCGGGGTCTTCCCCCGCGGCCTCATTGAAGCGAGGGCGGCGGCGGCTTCATCGGCGCGGTCAAGGCGCTGGGATTCCGCGGGGTCTTCCCCCGCGGCCTCATTGAAGCCTGACATCGGACGGCGGTACCCGGTGGGACCAGGGCGGGTGATTCCGCGGGGTCTTCCCCCGCGGCCTCATTGAAGCTCGTGCTCGGCGTTGACCAGCATGACCAGGCTCTCCCGATTCCGCGGGGTCTTCCCCCGCGGCCTCATTGAAGCGTGCTCTCCTCGAGCTCCTTCTCTCGCGCGTCCATGGATTCCGCGGGGTCTTCCCCCGCGGCCTCATTGAAGCGCCAGATGCGCGAGCGCGGTGATCTCCTGCGCGGTCAGGGATTCCGCGGGGTCTTCCCCCGCGGCCTCATTGAAGCATACCGGCGACGAGATCGTAATCTCTGGCCAAACTACGATTCCGCGGGGTCTTCCCCCGCGGCCTCATTGAAGCCGCTCCGACGCCGAGCAACTGCTCGTCGCCGCCCGGCGATTCCGCGGGGTCTTCCCCCGCGGCCTCATTGAAGCATCGCCTCGACCTGGGCCGAGGTGTCCCCGCGGACGGAGGATTCCGCGGGGTCTTCCCCCGCGGCCTCATTGAAGGTCGCAGCGGCTGGTCAACCGGCTGCGCGAGTTCCGGCGGCTGATTCCGCGGGGTCTTCCCCCGCGGCCTCATTGAAGCGATTTCGATCTGGTCGAAGTAGTCAACGTCCACTCCGATTCCGCGGGGTCTTCCCCCGCGGCCTCATTGAAGCTAGGCAACCGGCGGCAGGGCGAGGGTGTCGGACAGTTGATTCCGCGGGGTCTTCCCCCGCGGCCTCATTGAAGCGCGCCGACGTGCGTCTTGTCTTCGCGCTCAGCGTGGCGATTCCGCGGGGTCTTCCCCCGCGGCCTCATTGAAGCCGGTTCACTTCGTATCCGACCGAACGGAACCTAGCGGAAGATTCCGCGGGGTCTTCCCCCGCGGCCTCATTGAAGCAGGTCGGCATCCTCAAGGGCCTGCCGGCGCTCTTGAGAGATTCCGCGGGGTCTTCCCCCGCGGCCTCATTGAAGCCCTCCGCTTGCGGTAGACGCCATCCTCGATGGCATCCTCGATTCCGCGGGGTCTTCCCCCGCGGCCTCATTGAAGCGCTTCGGCGTCCGGCGAGACAATCATGCATCGCATATCATGATTCCGCGGGGTCTTCCCCCGCGGCCTCATTGAAGCGGTCCCGCCATCGCCAGCCTGCTCTCCTAAATCCTCTAGAGATTCCGCGGGGTCTTCCCCCGCGGCCTCATTGAAGCGTCCGCAGGGTTCGTCGGAAAGCCTCGGCGACGGTGCGATTCCGCGGGGTCTTCCCCCGCGGCCTCATTGAAGCACGTCAACGGCGAACTGGTCACCGAGAGAACACAGCGATTCCGCGGGGTCTTCCCCCGCGGCCTCATTGAAGCTCGTCGACAACCCCACGTTCGGAGAGCCGTATACCTTGATTCCGCGGGGTCTTCCCCCGCGGCCTCATTGAAGCAGGGGCCGGGCGAGATCGTGCCCTACCTCGCGGGGCTCATGATTCCGCGGGGTCTTCCCCCGCGGCCTCATTGAAGCCTCGCAGATCCGAACCCTCGCCTACCAGTTCACGGCGAACGTGATTCCGCGGGGTCTTCCCCCGCGGCCTCATTGAAGCACGCAGCCCAGCCCCGGCCCGGCGGCGGTGCCGTCGGCGGATTCCGCGGGGTCTTCCCTCGCGGCCTCATTGAAGCCGCGCCCGCGAACGCTGCGCCACCGATGGTGACGTGCCAGATTCCGCGGGGTCTTCCCCCGCGGCCTCATTGAAGCCCGACCGATGGTGTGACTTGCGCCGGCAACGCGGCAGGATTCCGCGGGGTCTTCCCCCGCGGCCTCATTGAAGCGTGACCGACCCCGCGCGGCTCGTGGAGATCGCCGGGCTCGATTCCGCGGGGTCTTCCCCCGCGGCCTCATTGAAGCCGACAGTGGCGGTCGCTGGGTGGACTACGGGGTTCGCAAGGATTCCGCGGGGTCTTCCCCCGCGGCCTCATTGAAGCACGAAGCTCCAAAGGTCCATTGCCTCGCTCGCCGCAGGAGATTTCGCGGGGTCTTCCCCCGCGGCCTCATTGAAGCTCGTTCACGTCCCGCCCCTCGGGCATGTGCTGCAGGATTCCGCGGGGTCTTCCCCCGCGGCCTCATTGAAGTACGCGTTCTTCGAGCATCGCACTCACCTCCTCCAGTGCGATTCCGCGGGGTCTTCCCCTGCGGCCTCATTGAAGGGAGCCGGACCGCGGCTGTAAGTTCTCCACGTACGCCACACGAGCCCCTGCGGCCTCATTGAATGGGGGGAAAAATGAGGGGAAGAAGTTAGCCGCGGCGCATCCTACGTGCACCTGCGGAATCTACCCCGGCGGTTTCATTGAAGCGGTCCCGTGATGGCGGAAGAAATGGGGGGAAGGGCGGCATCCACAGGGTCTACCCTCGATGATCCAGCGCGCGGCGTCGGACAGTCGAATCTCGCGGATGGGTGCGGGTCGGCGGCGACGGAGCCGCTGTCGGCGCTGGCGTGATTCTGCGCTCTGTGCTCTGCCGGGTCGAGTGAGGCGCAAAGCCCGGGGGCTGCCGCAGCCGGTTGCCGGCGTCGCGACTCGCCCGACCCCGTGGTTGGAGGCGCCGCCGACTCGGGGCCCTGCCTGCTTGGGCGACACCAGCCCAGTCCGGGCTGATTTGTGTGGGACGACGGCAGGAGATGGTGCGGAAGGGGGGATTTGAACCCCCATGAGCCATTGGCTCGCTAGCCCCTCAAGCTAGTGCGTCTGCCAGTTCCGCCACTTCCGCATCGGGTGGGTGCGACCGTTCTGCGCCGTCGGCGATTCGTGCTACCGAGGCTCTTCCGGCTCGTCGGCGCCTTCCTCGGCGTCGGCGTCGGGCGCCGCCGCGTCGTCGGCGAGCGCGGCCGGGGCGGGGTCGACCGGGGCCGACGCCGGCGCCGGCTGGAAGCCGGGGCCGTCTACGCCGCTCAGGAGCGAGGATTCGCCGCGCTGGCCGATGATGGCGAGGGTCATCGACCCGACCATGAACAGGGCGCCGAGCACGGTGGTGGCGCGGGTCAGCACGGTGGCGCTCGAGCGCGCGCCGAACGCGGCGTCGCTGCCGCTGCCGCCGAAGGCGGCCTGCAGCCCGCCGCCCTTGCCCTGCTGCATCAGCACGACGACGACCAGGAACAGGCAGACCAGCACGTGCACCGCGGTGAGGAGAATGCTCAGCATCGTCTTTCCATTATACGGCTATTGCGGGGGGAGCGGACGGCTGGCGGCCACGATTTCGGCAAAGGCGGCGGGGTCGAGGCCGGCCCCGCCGACGAGGGCGCCGTCGACGTCGGGCTGCGCCATCAGCGCGGGGGCGTTGCCGGGCTTGACGCTGCCGCCGTAGATGATGCGGCAGGCGCCGGCCGCGTCGGCGCCGAAGTGGGCGGCGAGCCGGGTGCGGATGCGGCGGTGGGCGGCGTTGGCCTGGTCGGGCGTCGCGACGCGGCCGGTGCCGATGGCCCAGACTGGCTCGTAGGCGACGACGGCGGCGCCGGCCTGGGTCGGCGACAGGCCCGCGAGGCCCGCCTCAAGCTGGCGGTCGAGCACGTCGAAGGTGCGATCGGCCTCGCGTTCCTCGAGGGTCTCGCCGACGCAGACGATGGGCGTCAGCCCCGCGGCGGCGGCGGCCCGGGTCTTGGCGTTGACCCCGGCGTCGGTCTCGCCGAAGAGCTGGCGGCGTTCTGAGTGGCCGATGATGACGAGACCGACGCCGCATGCCTGGAGCATGGGCAGGCTGACCTCGCCGGTGAAGGCGCCCTGCGCCTCGGCGTGGACGTTCTGCGCGGCCACCGCGATGCGGCCGCCGGCCCCGAGACCGGCCAGCGCGTCGACCAGGGTGGTCAGGGCCGGGAACGGCGGGGCGAGGACGATGTCCACGTCGGCGGCGTCGTGGACGCGCGGGGCGAGCTCGCCCGCGTAGGCGACGGCCTCGCCGACGGTCTTGTGCATCTTCCAGTTGGCGGCGACGAAGGGGCGTCTGGCCATGGGTCAGCTTGTGCTCCGGCCGGCCGCGTCGGGCAGTGCGGCGACGCCGGGCAGAGTGCGGCCGCCGAGGAACTCGAGCGACGCGCCGCCCCCGGTCGAAACGTGCGTGATGTGCTCGGCGACTCCGGCGCGGTGGACGGCGGCGACCGAGTCTCCTCCCCCCACGATGGAGGTCGCGGGGCTGGCCGCGACGGCCCGGGCGACGGCGAGGGTGCCGGCGGCGAAGGGGGGGAGCTCGAACACGCCCATCGGTCCGTTCCAGACGATGGTGCGGGCGGCGGCCACCGCTTGGCGGTAGCGGGTGACAGTCTCGGGGCCGATGTCCACCCCGAGGCGGTCGCCGATGGCGGGGTCGTCGACGGCGAGGGTGGCCATGTTGGCGCCGGCGTCGAGCCGGTCGGCGACGACATGGTCGCCCGGCAGCTCGAGCCGCACGTCGCCGGCGCCCGCGGTCCGCTCGATGTGGCGCACGGTGTCCACGAGGGCGTCCTCGACGAGCGATCGACCCACCGGGTGCCGCCGGACCTTCAGGAACGTGTAGGCCATGGCGCCGCCGACGAGAAGCGCGTCGAGGCGGGGCAGCAGGTTCTCGATGACCTCCAGCTTGCCCGAGACCTTGGCGCCCCCGAGGATGCCGACGAAGGGCCGAGGGGGCGAGGCGAGGAGCGCCCCGAGATGCTCGATCTCCTTCATCATCAGCAGCCCGGCGGCGGCGTCGGCGACGAGACCCGCCACGCCCACGGTCGAAGCGTGGGCCCGGTGCGCGGCCCCGAAGGCGTCGTTGACGTAGGCGTCGCTCGAGGCGGCCAGGGCAGCGGCGAACGCGGGGTCGTTGGCCTCTTCCCCGGCGTGGAAGCGCAGGTTCTCGAGCAGCACGACGCCGCCCCGGCCGGCCTCGGCGAGGGCGGTGGTCACGGGCTCTCCGATCGCGTCGGGCGCGAAGACCACCGGGCGTCCCAGCAGCTCGGACAGGCGCGCCGCGACCGGCCGCAGCGTGAACTCGGGATTCGGGTTCCCCCTCGGGCGACCGAGATGCGAGCCGACGACGAGCGTCGCTCCCCGTTCGAGGGCGAGCCTCAGGGTGGGCAGGGCGGCGCGAATGCGGGTGTCGTCTCCGATCGCGCCGTCGCGCAGGGGGACGTTGAAGTCGACCCGCACGAACAGCCGGCGCCCGTCGATCGCGAGGTCGCGGATGGTTCTCTTGGCCACGATAGCCTGGGGTCGGTCGGGTCGGATTGCGGTCGGGCGGCTGCCGGCTACAGCCCCTTGTCGGCCAGGAACCCGATGAGGTCGACGCACCGTGACGAGTAGCCCCACTCGTTGTCGTACCAGGACAGCAGCTTGACGAAGTCACCCTCCATCACGCTCGTGTACGAGCCGTCGATGATGGACGAGTGGGGGTTCCCCTTGAAGTCGATCGAGACGAGGGGGGCGGTCGCCACCGCGAGGATGCCGCTCAGGGGGCCGTCGGCGGCGGCGGTGAAGGCCGCGTTGACGGTTTCGGCGGTGGCGGGCCGCTCGGTCTGGGCGACGAGGTCGATCACCGACACGTTCGGGGTCGGCACGCGCATGGCGATGCCGTCGAGCCTGCCCTTGAGCTCGGGCAGCACCTCGCCCACCGCGACGGCGGCGCCGGTGGTCGTGGGAATCATCGAGAGCCCCGCCGAGCGGGCCCGGCGCAGGTCCTTGTGGGGGAGGTCGAGGAGTTTCTGGTCGTTGGTGTACGCGTGCACCGTCGTCATCCACCCGCGCTTCAGGCCGAACTGTTCGTGCAGCACCTTGGCGACGGGGGCGAGGCAGTTGGTCGTGCACGAGGCGTTCGAGATGATGCGGTGGCGGTCGGGGTCGTAGCGGTCGTGGTTCACGCCGAGCACCACGGTCAGATCGGGTTGTTTGGCGGGGGCGGTGACGATGACCCGCTTGGCGCCGGCCGCGAGGTGCTTGGCGGCGTCGTCGCGCTTCGTGAAGAGGCCGGTCGACTCGAGAGCGACCTCGACGCCCATCTCGCCCCAGGGCAGGTTGGCGGGGTCGCGCTCGGCGGTGACGCGGAAGCGCCGGTCGCCCACCCGGATGCCGTCGCCGTCGACCGCCACTTCGTCGCTGAGGTTGCCCAGCACCGAGTCGTACTTCAGCAGGTGGGCGAGGGTCCCGGCGTCGGTGATGTCGTTGACCGCCACGACCTCGACCCCGTCCACGTTCCGAGACGCCCGCATGATGTTGCGGCCGATGCGGCCGAATCCGTTGATGCCTACTCGTGTCGCCATGCCCCTGTCTCGACTTCCTCCAGTGCGGCGCGCCTCCACACGGCGCGCCCCTGACCGCGGTTCACAAACGATCTATTGTAGGTTATGGCGCGGTGGTCCGGTCAATCCGCCGAGCCGCGGGCGGGGCGGCCCGTGCGGGCATGGCGGCCGCCGCGCCGGACCGGCGGGGCGGCGTGACAGCGGGGGCGCGGCCATCTCCGCGCGAGACGGCGGGACCTCGTCGCGGCTCCCGGCGCGGGGGAGTCAACGGCCATCGATGCATCTCCTGTACAGCGCGGCCATCGTCTGCTACGCCCTGTCGATGTCCCCACGCCTCCTGTATGAGGCGGTGCGCCACGGCAAGTACGTCGGAACGTTGCGGGAGCGCTGGGGGCATCTGCCGGACGGCATCGACGCGGGCGGGCGCCCGTCGATCTGGATTCACGCGGTGTCGGTGGGCGAGGTGCAGGCGGCCCGCACCCTGATCCCGGGGCTGCGCGCCCGCTATCCCGGCCATCGGCTGTGGCTGTCGACCACCACCCGGACCGGTCGGGCGGTCGCGGCCGGCATCGAGGCGGTGGACGGTCTGTTCTACTTTCCCCTCGATCTGCCGCCCGCCGTCGACCGCGTGCTGAACCGCGTGCAGCCGGTGCTGTTCGTCGCGGTGGACACCGAGCTGTGGCCCAACCTGCTGCGGCGTTGCGCCCGGCACGGGGTGAGAACGGTGCTCGTCAACGGACGCATCTCCGATCGGTCGTATCCACGCTACCGGCTGGTGCGGCGGTGGTTCCGGCGCGTGTTGGCCGACGTGGACCGCTGCTGCGCCCAGAGCGACGAGTCGGCCCGGCGCCTCGTCGCGCTGGGCGCGCCCGCCGACCGGGTCGTCACGACGGGGAACCTGAAGTTCGACGCGCCGCCGCCGCGGCCCCGGCCTGGGGACCACGACCTCCTGCGTTCGCTCGGTCTCACGCCGGACCGGCCGGTGCTCATGGCCGCGAGCACCCACACCGGCGAGGAGGGGCCGGTGCTCGACGCGTTCCGGCGGCTGCGGTCCCGCGTGCCCGACCTCGTCCTCGTGCTCGCGCCGCGGCATCCCGAGCGCGGCGCCGAGGTGGCCGGCCTCGCGGCGGACCGGGGGCTCGCGGCGGTGCGCCGCAGCCGCCTGCCCGAGGGCGGCGCGGGGCGGCCCGGCGTCGTCGTGCTGGACACGGTGGGCGAGCTGGCTGCGCTGTTCCCCGCGGCCACCGTCGTCTTCGTCGGCGGGAGCCTGGCGCCGGTGGGCGGGCACAACGTGATTGAGCCGGCGGCGTGGGGGCGGCCGGTGGTGTTCGGGCCGCACATGGAGAACTTCGCCGAGATAGCCGAGCTGTTCATCGCCCACCGGGCTGCGCGCCGGGTCTCGGGGGCCGGGGCGCTGGAGCCGGTGCTGGCGGAGCTGCTGGCCGATCCGCGGCAATGCGCGGCGCTGGGGACCGCCGCCCGGTCGCTCGTCGAGGCGAACCGGGGCGCGGCCGCGCGCAGCCTCGCCGAGATCGCGGCGGTGC
Source organism: Vicinamibacterales bacterium (assembly GCA_965199675.1). Lineage (GTDB taxonomy): Bacteria > Acidobacteriota > Vicinamibacteria > Vicinamibacterales > UBA8438 > JAJEEA01. Next base: position 201,864 of record CBDATI010000028.1, read on the forward strand.
TGCCGCCGCCGGTCGGCCCCGCGCTGGCGGGAACGCCGGCCCGCTGACGAGGACGGGACCCTGCTGCGACTGCTCAGCCGGCTCTACGACGAGGCCGCGTGGCGGCGGCGGCGCTGGTACTGCCGCCGCCCGGAGACCCGCCGCCGGCTGGCGAAGCCGGTCGTGAGTGTGGGGGGGCTCGCGGCCGGCGGCAGCGGCAAGACCCCGTTCGTGGCCGCGCTGGCCCGCATGCTGGTGGAGATGGGGGAGCGGCCCGCCATCCTCAGCCGCGGCTACGGGCGCGCCGATCCGGTCGAGGGGGCGGCGGTGATACGCGACTTCGAGGGGACCGTGGGCAGCCTCGCCATCGCCGGCGACGAGCCGTGGATGCTCGCGCGGGCCCTCGACGGGGTCGCGGTGGTGGTCGCGGAGGACCGCCACCTCGCCGGCCGCCTCGCCGAGACCCGCCTCGGGGCCACCGTGCATGTGCTCGACGACGGGTTCCAGCACCTGCGGCTGGCCCGCGGCACCGACCTCGTCCTGCTCTCGGCCGCGGATCTGGACGACCCGCGCGTGTTGCCGGCGGGGCGGTTGCGCGAGCGGCTGGAGACGGCGCGCCTGGCCGACGCCCTGCTCCTGATCGACGTGGCGGCAGACGGCCGCGCCAGGGTGGAGGCCGAGCTGCGGCCGGCCCGCCTGTTCCAGGTGTGGCGCCGGTCCGGCCCGGTCCGGGTCGGCCGGCCGGGTGGCGGGGGGCGCGGGCTCGACGCGGGGGCGCGGGTCGCCGCGATGGCCGGCATCGCGCGTCCCGAGCGGTTCTTCGACGACCTGTGCGCGGCGGGGTTCCGTGTCGTCCACACCGCGGCCTTCGCCGACCATCATCGGTACCGGCGGCGCGAGGTCGACCGTATCCAGGAGGAGGCCCGACGAGCGGGGGCGGAGGCGATCGTGACGACCGACAAGGACTTCGTCCGGCTCGAGCCGTGGCTGCCGCTGGACCCCGTCGTGGCGACGATGCCCCTGACCTGCACGGTGACCCCGGAAGCGCCGTTCCGCGCTTTCGTCGCCGGGCGGCTCGCGGCCGAGCGGAGCGCGTCGCGGTGATGTCGGGAGGGCCGCGACGGATGCGGCGGGTCCGTCATCGCGCGGAGTACCTGGCGGTGCGGGCGGTGCAGTCGGCGGTGCGGGCGATGCCGCGCCGCTGGGGGGCGGGATTGGGCGACGCGCTCGGGTGGCTCTTCCACCGCTGGGACCATCGCCGCCGGAACACGGCGACGGACAACGTGCGGGCGGCCCTGTCAGAACGGACCGAAGCCGAGCGCCGCGCCGTCGTGGCGGGCGCTTTCGCCAGCGTCGGCCGCCACGTGATCGAGCTGCTGCGGTTCGACGCCATGCGCGTCGAGGACATGATGGCGCTGGTCGAGTTCCAGGGGGCCGAGCACGTGGAGCGGGCGACGGCGGCGGGCCGCGGCGCGATGTTCTTCACGGGGCACTTCGGTTTCTGGGAGCTGCACGTCATGGCCCACGCGGTGCGGTTCGAGCCGATCGTGATGGTGGCCCGCACGTTGGACAATCCGCGGCTCGAGGCGATGATTGAACGCGTGCGGACGCGGGTCGGGACCCGGGTGGTGCCGCGGCGGGGGGCGGTGCGGGGGCTGTTGCGCGGTCTGCGCGAAGGCCGCCCGGTGGGCATGATGGTCGACCAGCACATGCAGGACCGCAGCGCGGTGACGGTGGACTTCCTCGGCCGGCCCGCCGCGACGACGTCGGCCGTCGCCGCGCTGGCCCTGCGCACGGGGGCGCCGGTGATTCCGGTGTTCACGCTGCCGGTCGAAGGCGGGCGCTACCGCGTGGTCTACGAGGCCCCGGTCGAGACCCCCGACCCCCGCCGCCCCGACGCGGTCGAGGTCCTGACCCAGCGGTGCACCGACGCGCTGGCGTCCCACGTGCGGCGTCGGCCCGAACTGTACCTCTGGATGCACCGGCGCTGGCGCGGTGCCGGGGGATGATCGGCCGCCGCGTCCCAATCGGGTTCAGGGGGTTTCGCGGGATTGCCGTGCCTGGGAGACAGCGGTCCCGTTGAACCGGACCCCGCTGTTGCCGCGGTCTCGGGCCGGAACGCTGTGATCGGGGGCGAGGGGTTCGGTCCCGGCCGCCAGCGTTGCCGACGAGGGTGGGTTGGCGCGGGCCGGGGAACGCCGATCGGGGGAGAGTCCAGTGCCCGTGCAATCCGGGCGGGTCGACGTGGGCGTTGAAGGCGGCTTCCAGAGTGCCCGTCCTGCCCTGTAAACGGTTGAACTTGTCGTTGAGAGCGATGACGCCGATCACGCCAGCCACACGTTTCATTGGGTCGTGGGTAGGAAGGGTGGCACATGGGAATCTGCTCTGGTGTGCCGAGTTCCCGAGGGGGGCTGGCCACGGTGCTCGACGCGGATGCGTCCTGGGCGCGCTTCGGCGACCCTGACGTTCATGTCGAGACGGGTTTCGGCCACGGAGCCTGACGCCCATGCGCCTGGTGGTGCGGACTCCGAACTGGCTGGGCGACGTCGTGATGGCGTTGCCGACGCTCGCGGCGCTGCGGGCGCACTATCCGGCGGCGGTGCTCGCGGCGGCGGCTCCCCGGCCGCTGGCGCCGCTGCTCTCGGCCGCGCCGAGCGTTGACGAGGTGGTGGGGGTGCCGCGCGGCGGGGCGGGGGCGCGCCGCCGCGAGGCGGAAGCGCTACGGCGCGGCGGGTTCGACGCGGCGCTGCTGCTGCCCGGCTCGTTCGGGTCGGCGTGGATTGCCCGGCGGGCGGGTATTCCCGAGCGCTGGGGGTTTGCGGGGCAGTGGCGCCGACCCCTGCTGACCCGGGCGGTGACGCCCCCGCGGCGACGCGGCGGTCCCGTGCATCAGGTGGACCGCTACCTGGCGCTGGTCCGCGGTCTGGGCGTCGAGCCGGTCGCCGCCGCGCCCCGTCTCGAGGCGCCGGCGGCCGTGCGTGCCCGCGCCCGCAGGTTGCTCGCCCTGGCCGGGGTCGCCGATGGGCGGCCGCTCGTGGGCATGGCGCCGGGGGCCGCCTACGGCCACGCCAAGCGGTGGCCGCCGAATCGCTACGCCGGCGTCGCCGCCCGTCTGGTGCGGGACTTCGACGCGCGTGTCGTGCTGGTCGGGAGCACGCACGACCGGGACGCCGGCCATACGATAGAATCCACCCTTGCCGCCGACGTCCGGCGGGGCCCCGGCTTCCTGAACCTGATCGGGCGGACCGATCTTCCGCAGTTGATCGGCCTCCTGGCCGCGTGCCGGACGTTGATTGCCGGCGACTCCGGGGCGATGCACCTGGCGGCGGCGCTGGGAGTGCCGGTGACCGCGATCTTCGGCCCCACCGACGAGCGCCTGACCGCGCCGGTCGGGGAGCACGCGGTGATGTCGCATCCCGTGTGGTGCCGCCCCTGCTTCTTCCGCGATTGCCCTATCGACCATCGCTGCATGACGCGCATCTCCGAGGCCGAGGTCCTGCACGCGGCCGCGAGCCGGCTCGCCGACGGTGCGGAGCCGCCGGCCGAGAGCCGCGGGGAGGGCGCGCCATGACGAGTCGGTCCGACGTCCGCGGCCGGCCGGTCCGATGATTCTGCCCTCCATTCATCCGGGGTCCGGCGACGAGGCGTTGCGCACGCGCCTCGTCGATCTGGTCGGGTCGTTCGGGCGGCCCCGCATCCTCGTGGTCGGCGATCTCATCGCCGACGAGTTCATCTACGGCCGCATCGACCGGGTGTCGCGCGAGGCCCCCGTGCTCATCCTCAAGTACGACGCCACCGAGGTGCGGCCGGGGGGCGCGGGCAACGCCGCTCGCAACGTGGCCGCCCTCGGGGCGGAGGCCCTGCTCGTGGGTCTCGTGGGGCGGGACGATGCCGGCCGCCGTCTCGTCCGGAGCTTCCCGCGCGGCCTCGCGAAGACCGGTCTCGTGCGCCTGCCGGGTTATCGGACGCCGACGAAGACCCGCATCCTCGCCGGGGGGATCCACTCGGCCCGGCAGCAGGTGGTGCGGGTCGACCGGGACGGGCCGCCCATCACCTCGGAGGCGCGGGACGCGGTGGCGCGGACCGCGGCGGAGGCGGTCGCGGGATGCGACGCGGTGGTGGTGTCCGACTACGGCACCGGGTTGATCACGCCGGAGTTCGTGACCGCCCTCAAGCGGCGCCTGCCGCGCCGGAAGCGCGGCCCTTCGGCGCCGGTGCTGCTCGACTCGCGGTACGGCGTGCTGGAGCATCGCGGGCTGACGGTGGCGGTTCCCAACGAGTCGGAGGTCGAGCAGGTCCTCGGGTGGACGGTGGGCGACGACCCGCCGGCGCTCGAGCGGGCGGGGCGCGCCATCCTGGAGCGGACGGGGATGCAGGCGGTGCTCATCACCCGCGGGAGCCGGGGGATGGCCCTGTTCGAACCGGGGCGCCCGACCCAGCACATCCCCATCTACGGCCCGGACGAGGTGACCGACGTCACCGGCGCCGGCGACACGGTGATCGCCACCCTGGCGGCGGCCCTGAGCGCGGGCGCCTCGTGCCTCGAGGGGGCGCTTCTCGCCAACTACGCGGGGGGGCTCGTGGTCATGAAGCGCGGCACCGCGGTGGTCACCGGGGGCGAACTGCTGCGGGCGGTGGAGGACGACCTGTCGTGACCGCGGCGAGACCGGGCGCGCCGGATGGCGTCGTCACCGAGGCCGAGCTCATGGCGCGCGTGCGCGCCGATCGCGCAGCCGGCCGCACCATCGCGTTCGCCAACGGCTGCTTCGACGTCCTGCACGTCGGCCACGCGCGCTACCTCGCCGGCGCCGCCGCGCTGGCCGACCGTCTGGTGGTGGCGGTCAACGACGACGCCACGGTGACCGCGTTGAAGGGGCCGGGCCGGCCGGTGCAGACGGCGGCCGACCGGGCCGAACTGGTGGCGGGGTTCGCCGCCGTGGACTACGTCGTCGTGTTCGCCGATGCGACGGCCGGCCGGCTGCTGGCCCTCGTCGAGCCCGAGGTGCACTGCAAGGGACCGGACTATACGGTCGACACCGTGCCGGAGCGTGACGTGGTCCGCGCCTACGGTGGACGCACCGTCATCGTCGGAAGCGGCAAGACACACTCGACCCGCGACCTCGTGACCCGGATTCGCACGGCGCCGGAGTCGGCGTCGTAGGACCCGCCTCGGCGGGGCCGGCGGCGCTGCGGGATGCGAGGGCCGGCGACCTCGGACGGAGGTCCGCGACAAGCCGGGCCGCCAACGCGACCGCGGATCGGGGCCGCGGTGGTGTATCTTCCGGGCCGGGCGCCGGAGCAGCCATGCGAGCCATCCTCATCGTCCGCCTGGGGGCCCTGGGCGACGTCGTGCACGCGTTGCCGGTGGCGGCGGCGCTCCGCGACCGGTTCCCGGCCGCCCGCATTGACTGGGTCGTCGATGAACGGTATCAGGACGTGCTGGACCTGACGCCGGTCGTGGACCGGCGCATCGTGCTCCGTTCCCGGTCGCTGCCGGCCTGGCGGCGGATCGCGGCGCTGCGCCGCGATCTCGCGGGCGGCGCGTGGGACGTCGCCGTCGACGTGCAGGGGCTGCTGAAGTCGGCGGTGGTCGCCTGGTCGAGCGGGGCGCCCCGGGTGCTGGGCTTCGCGGCGCCGCATTTGCGCGAGCCGCCGGCCCGTTTCCTCTACACGGAGACCTGCTCTCCGGGGGGCGTCGTGCACATCACCGACAAGAACCTCGCCCTGGCCGGTCGACTGGGCGCCGCCACGTCCAGCCGGCGCTTTCCGATCGAGGCGCCGGCGTCGACCGCCCTCGACGCCGTGCGCCGGCTGCCCGGGGTCGGAGACGGGCCGTTCGCGGTCGTCAACCCCGGCGCCGCCTGGCCGAACAAGCGCTGGGCCCCGGCCCGGCTGGCGAAGGTCGCCGAGTGGTTGCGGGAGGCGCGCCGGCTGCCGTCGCTGGTGACGTGGGGTCCCGGCGACGAGGCGCTGGCCGCGGCCGTCGTCGAGGGCTCGCACGGCGCCGCGCGGCTCGCCCCGCCGACCCGCGTGGCCGATCTGGCCGCCATCCTGCGGGCGGCGTCGGTGGTCGTGTCCGGCGACACCGGGCCGCTGCATCTGGCCGCGGCGGTGGGGACCCCGGTGATCGGCCTCTTCGGTCCGACCGATGCGCGTCGCAACGGGCCCTGGGCGCCGGGCGACGCCGCGGTGTCGCGCTTCGCCGACTGTCGCTGCCGGTGGCGGCGGCGCTGCCGGGCCGCGCGCCGGTGCCTCGACGACATCACGGTGGACGAAGTCACCGCCGCCCTCGCGTTGAGGCTGGCCCGCCCATCGTCGCCCGACGGCTCCGCCGGGCGCCCAACCAACCCCCCGGGAGTCCGCGCCGTTCTGTCGCCCAGACTCCTGAACGCGTCATGACGGGCGAAGCGCCGGCCCCGTCTCGCGGCGGCGGCGAGGTATCGCCGCGCTGGGTCTTCCGCGTGGCGCGTTCCCGCGTGGCCGCGGGCTTCGGGGTGGCGGCGGCGGCGTTCTGGCTCGCACGTCCGTCTCTGTGGTCGCTCGGTCTGGGCGCCGCGATCGGACTCGCGGGGACGTGCCTGCGGGGATGGGCGGCCGGGCATCTCGAGAAGGGCGTCGAGGTGACGACGTCGGGACCCTACCGGTGGATGCGGCATCCGCTGTACGTGGGCTCGGCCCTTCTGGGGCTCGGCTTCGCGGCGGCCGCGCGCCATCCCGTCACCGCGCTTCTCATCGTCCTCTACCTCGCGGTGTCGCTGTCGCAGGCGGCGCGCTTCGAGGAGGCGAGGCTGCGGGCCGAGCTCGGCGACGCCTACGACCGCTACGCGCGCGGGGCGGCCGCGGTCGGCGGCCGGCGGTGGTCGCTGGCCCGAGCCGTCCGCAACCGCGAGGGACAGGCCCTGGCCGGGACCCTCGCGGCGCTGGCCCTGCTGGGGTTGAAGGCGTTGCTGGCGGGCTGATCCCCGGGCTGGACTCGAAGCGCGTTTTCAGGCGAGGCCGTTCTGCACTATAATGTTCCGGTTGCGTCGGGTTGCGGGACGAGAACCGGGAGCCGGGCGGTTAGCTCAGTGGGTAGAGCGCCGGCTTTACACGCCGGTTGTCACAGGTTCGAGTCCTGTACCGCCCACCAGCCGGCGCTCGCCCCTGTCGGGCGGCGAGCGGCGGCCAGCCCGGTGACGCGGGCCGGGTGGGCGCCGCATACACGGTCTGGCCGTCACCCCGGCGGGCGGACATGCGGTTCGGGCGCCTACGACGCGGGGTCGTAGTTCAGTTGGTTAGAACGCCGGCCTGTCACGCCGGAGGTCGCGAGTTCGAGTCTCGTCGGCCCCGCCATCCCTCATCTTCTTTCGCCTGAACCTGCGTCCGCCCGTGGGAATCCCCGCCAAGGTGCCCCGAGCGGCCGTGTGGCGTCTCACAATCCTGTTCGCGCGCTCTCGAATTGCCGTCGCGTCCGCGTTGTAGACTGCTACGATGGACAGGGAGCGCGCGCCGTGAGGCTCGGCGCGGTCCGGGGCCATGTCGCAGTTCGCCGTTTGCTGACGCGGGCGGCGGTCCGGGATCGGCTGCCGCCGAGCCTGGTGCTGTCGGGCCCCGACGGCGTCGGTAAACGGCAGGTCGCGTTGGGTCTGGCCGAGCTGCTGAACTGCGAGGCGGTTCGCGACGCCGGGGCCGGCGCCGATGTTCCCGAGAGCTGCGGGGAATGTCCCCAGTGCCGGCGGATCGCCCGCGGGGTGCACGCCGATGTGCTCGCGGTCGCGCCCGGCGACACCGGGACGATCAAGGTCGACGCGGTGCGCGGGGTGGTCGAGCAGGCCGCGTACCGTCCGTTCGAGGGGCGCCGCCGGGTGGTCATCGTCGACGATGCCGACCGGCTGGTGGCCGAGGCGCAGAATGCGCTGCTCAAGACCCTCGAGGAGCCGCCCCCGGCCTCGGTGTTCCTGCTCGTGACGCACCGTCCCCACCTGTTGCTGCCAACGGTGAGGTCGCGGTGCCCGGAATTGCGGTTCGGCAGCCTCGCCACCGACGAGGTGGTGGACGTGCTGGTGGGCGAGTGCGGTGTCGCGCCGTCGTCGGCGCCGGCGGCCGCGGCGGCCGCGGCCGGGAGCGTGGCGCGGGCGCTCGAGACCGGCTCGGAAGAGCATCTCCAGGCGCGCGAGTCGGCCGCCGCCGTGCTGCGGGCCCTGGCGGCGGCGCCGCCGGCCAAACGTCGGCTCGAGGCAGGCAAGGACCTTGTCGGTGCGCGCCGCGCCAAGTCGAGCGCAGCGACCGAGCGGGAGGCCGTGACCCGCCGCCTGCGCTCGCTCGGCACGCTGTTTCGCGACCTGCAGGTCGTAGCGGCCGGCGGGGACCGGGCGTGGCTGGCGAACGGCGACCTCGCCGACCAGATCGAGGCGCTGTCGCCGTCCTATGGCGCGGAACGGGCCGGGCGGGGTTTCGAGACCGTGGACCGCGCGGTGACGGCGTTGGCTCGGAACGCCAGTCCGCGGATCGTCGTCGACTGGCTGACCCTGCAGATCTAGGCTCGGCGCCGCCGTCGGGTTGGGCCGGTCGCGGCGTGGGGCGGGTGGAGATGGCGGCCGGCCGCGCCCGCCGGGAGGGAGGGGACGCCGTGGACAGTTCCGGTGAGCGCGAACCCGCACGCTGCATGAGCGTGAAGTTCGATCCTGTCGGCCGGACCCGCACTTTCCTGCTGCCCGAGGTGGACTTCGATCCACAGCCGAAGCCGGGCGATCAGGTCGTCGTTCAGATGGGGGCGCGACGGACCCTCGGCACCATGGTGCCCAAGATCCCGCCGGTGGCGGAACGTACCGCGCCGCCGCCCGGATCGCCGCTGCGGGTGGTGCGCCGGGCCACGCGCGAGGACGTGCTGCGCCGGTTCCGCCAGGAGCAGCGAGAGCGAGAGGCCCGGCGCATCTGCCTGCTGAAGATCCGTGAGCGCGGCCTGCAGATGAAGCTGGTCAAGGTCGAGCAGATGTTCGACGACTCGAAGCTCATCTTCAGCTTCACGGCGGAAGGGCGCGTCGATTTCCGGGGCCTCGTGCGCGAGCTCGCCGGCGAGTTCAAGGCGCGGATCGAGATGCGGCAGATCGGGGCGCGCGACGAAGCGAAGGTGCTCGGCGGGTACGGCACCTGCGGACGGCCCCTGTGCTGCACGACGTGGCTGCAGTCGTTCGAGCCGATCTCGATCAAGATGGCCAAGCGCCAGAACCTGAGCTTGAATCCGTCACGCCTGTCTGGCGCCTGCGGCCGGTTGAAGTGCTGCCTGCGGTACGAGCTTCCCAACGCCAAGGGCGAGCAGCACGCGGGTTGCGCCCACGAATCGAGCTGCAGCCGGAGCGCCGGCGGGTGCGGGAGCGGGAGCGGGTGTGGCGGCGATTGTGCGTCGGGTGGGTGCGGTGCGTGTGGAAGCAGCGCCTGACCGCCCGCCGCGGCGTCCGGAGCGGCCGCGGATCGGCGTGACGATGGGCGATCCGGCCGGCATCGGCCCCGAGATCGCGCTCGCCGCGGCCGCCGATCGGCGGGTCACCGGGGTCTGCGAGCCGGTGCTGTACGGTCCCCTGACCGCGGCCGAGCGGGCGCGTTTCCGCCCCGGGGAGCGGTCGGCGGCGGCGGGGAGGGCCGCGCTCGATGCGGTCGAGCGGGCGGCCGCCGACGCGCTGGCGGGCCGGCTGGACGCCATCGCGACGGGACCGATCAACAAGGAGGCGCTGGCTCTGGCCGGTTCCCCGTGGCGTGGTCATACCGAGTTGCTCGCGCACCTCACGCGCGCCGGCGACGTCGCGATGATGTTCCACTCGCCGCGGCTGTGCGTGGTGCTCGCGACGGTGCATGTGCCCCTGTCGGCGGTGCCGGGACTGTTGACGCGGGGCCGGGTGGAGACCGTCCTCGACCTCGCCGCGGTCCACCTGCCGCGGTTCGGGGTGGCCCGGCCCCGTCTCGCGCTGGCCGGGCTCAACCCGCACGCCGGCGAAGGGGGACTGCTCGGGACCGAGGACCGGGACGTGCTGGCGCCGGCGGCGGCGGCGGCGCGCGGTCGCGGCGTCGACGTCGCCGGGCCCCTTCCCGCCGACGCCGTCTTCCGTCAGGCGGTGGACGGCCGTTTCGACGCGGTGGTGGCCTGCTACCACGACCAGGGGTTGATACCCGTCAAGCTCACCGCGTTCGGTGAGGCCGTCAACGTCACCCTGGGTCTGCCGATCATCCGCACGTCGGTCGACCACGGCACCGCGTTCGACATCGCCGGCCGCGGGGTCGCCGACGCCGCCAGTCTCGTGCGGGCGGTGGTGCTCGCGGCGCGGCTGGCCACGGGTTCCGAGGGGGAGACAGCGCGACATGTCCGCCGACCCGCAGCGGGGTGAGAAGCCGATCGCCGAGAACCGCAAGGCGCGGCACGACTACACCTTCTTCGACACCTTCGAGGCGGGCGTCGCCCTGCTCGGCACCGAGGTCAAGGCGATCCGCGAGGGTCGCGTGAACCTGCGCGACAGCTTCGGGCGGATCGAGCGGGGCGAGGTCTTCCTGCACAACGTCCACATCAGTCCTTACAGCCATCGGGGCTACGCCGACCACGAGCCGATGCGCCGGCGCAAGCTCCTGCTCCACAAGCGCGAGATCCGCAAGCTCATCGGCAAGGTCGTCGAGCGCGGCATGACCCTGGTCCCCGTCCGCATGTACTTCAAGCGCGGGCGGGTGAAGGTCGCCGTGAGCCTCGCCAAGGGGAAGCGCGTGCACGACAAGCGCGAGACGCTGCGGCGGCGCGAGGCCGACCGCGAGGCACGGGCCGCCCTCAAGCGGTTGTGACCGCCCTGGCGGCGCCCCGCACCCCCCTCGAGTGCCGCGGGGGGCTCTCTGTCACTGGCGGTCGAGCAACTGGTCGACGAGCCGGGCGACGTGGGCGCCGATGGCCAGGCACGCGGTCAGCCCCGGCGAATCGATGCCCGCGGCGTGGACGAGCCGCGGCTGCCGCGCGTCACGCGCGATGAGGAAGTCGGAGAAGGCGGCCGGGTCGGGACTGAGCTTGGCGCGGATTCCCGTGCCGCCGAGTCGCAGGTCGGCGGGTCGCACCGCCGGCAGGAGCGTCCGGGTGGGCTCGACGAACGCCTCGACCGGCAGCCGGTCCCGCTCGTGGTCCTCCTTCGACGCCTGATAGTGCACGGTCGGCCCCACCGTGACGTTGCCCCAGGTCGTGGGCGTGAGATGCACGCCGAGGTGTTCGCCGGCGGGGGCGGGCACGGGATAGACGGGCCGGCCGACCAGGGTGCGGGCGGCCCCCACGAGCTCCGCGTACTCGCCGCGGGAGGGATGGATGCGGAAACGACGCCCGTCGAGCCGGGCCGAGACCTCGTCGGCGTAGAGCCCGGCCGCGTTCACCACCGCGCGGGCCCGGATGGTCTCGGCCGGCGTGCGGATCTCGATCCCCGCGGCGTCGGCCCGGCCGGCGACGAGCGGGGTGCCCGGCAGCAGGATGACCTCGCGCCGCGCCGCCTCGTGCCGCAGCGCACGGACGAGGGCCTCGGGGTCGACGATGCCGGTCGAGGGTGACCACAGGGCGGCGCGGGCCGCCACGTGCGGCTCCATCCGGCGGACGGCGGCGGCATCCACGATCTCGAGGTCGGTGACCCCGTTGGCCTCGGCTCGCGCGCGCAGGCGCGCCAGCTCGGCCCGCTCTTCCTCGGCGCTCGCGACGATCAGTTTTCCGCAGCGCCGGTGGGGTACTTCGTGCCGGGCGCAGAACCGGTAGAGCGCCTCGCGGCCCTCGACACAGAGCCGCGCCTTGAGGGAACCGGCCGGGTAGTAGATTCCCGCATGGATCACGCCGCTGTTGTGGGTGCTGGTCTCGGCGCCGAAGCGCGGGCGCCGCTCGAGCAGGCACACCGTCCGTCCCGGGCGGGCGGCCTCGTACGCGCACGACAGGCCGACGACGCCGCCGCCGATCACGACCAGATCGATCGCTTCCATCGCTGTGCGCCGCTCCCGGGCCGCCCGGCCCGCCGGCGAAACACCGGGTCGCGCCGGGCGGCGTCGCTCGAATGCCGCGGGAGGCGCCGGCGGGTGCGCTACCCTACCATGACGTTGATCCGGTCGGCCCGGTCCCATACGATCGGGCGAGGGTGAGTGGCCGGGAGTTGTCCGCCGTCGAGGAGAGTCATGTCGAGGCGCGCCGTCGTCACCGGGATCACGGGCCAGGACGGGTCCTATCTGGCCGAGCTGCTGCTCGAGAAGGGTTACGAGGTGGTCGGCGTGACGCGGCGGCTGAGCGCCCCCAACCTGGAGCGCATCGATCACTTGCGGGAGCGCATCGGGCTGCGCCAGGCGGATCTGCTCGACCAGATGTCGCTGCTGAGCGTGGTCGATGACGTTCGGCCGCACGAGTTCTACAACCTCGCGGCGATGTCGTTCGTGCCGGCGTCGTGGACGCAGCCGGTGCTGACCGGCGAGTACAACGCCCAGGCGGTGACCCGGATTCTCGACGCGATTCGAACCGTCGATGCCTCGATTCGCTTCTACCAGGCCTCGTCGAGCGAGATGTTCGGCAAGGTGCGCGAGACGCCGCAGACCGAGGCGACGCCGTTCCATCCCCGCAGCCCCTACGGGGTGTCGAAGGCGTTCGCCCACTACATCACCGTGAACTACCGCGAGAGCTACGATCTCTTCGCGGTGTCCGGCATCCTGTTCAATCACGAGTCGCCCCGTCGCGGCCTGGAGTTCGTGACCCGGAAGGTGAGCGACGGGGTGGCGCGCATCAAGCTCGGCCTCGCCGACCAGTTGTCGCTCGGCAATCTCGATGCGCACCGCGACTGGGGCTTCGCGGGGGACTACGTGCGGGCGATGTGGATGATGCTGCAGCAGGACGTCCCGCGCGACTATGTCGTCGCCACCGGCGCCAGCCGCTCGGTCCGCGAGCTGGTCGAGACCGCGTTCGGGCATGTCGGCCTCGACTGGCGCGAACACGTGCGCACCGATCCGGACCTGCTGCGGCCGGCCGAGGTCGATCACCTGATCGGCGACGCGTCGAAGGCGCGGGCCGAGCTCGGATGGTCGCCGGCCGTCGACTTCGAGGGGCTGATCGGCATGATGGTGGACGCCGACTTGGCGCGCCACCGCGCCCTGACGCCGCCGGTCGCGGTCGGGGCGGCCACGCCGTAGCGGGTGGCGGTGCGCCGCGTTGCCCTGCGCCCGAAGACCGCCGGCGCGGGGCGGCGCCCGGCAACGGGTCCGGCCGGGGCGTGGCGCTGTCCGGGTGCGGTCGCGGCCGGCGTTCCTGACCCTCGACTCGCCGTTTCTCCGAACCGCTCATGAACCGCGTTCTCATCACCGCCGCTCCGTTCGGGGAAGTCGACCGCGGATGCCTCGACCTGCTCGCGGAAGCGGGTGTCGACTGCGTCCGCAACCCCCACGGCCGGCGGCTGACCGAGTCGGAGCTCGCGTCGCTCGTCCCCGGGGTCGACGCCGTCATCGCGGGGACCGAACCGATTACCCGGACCGTGATCCGGGCCGCCCGCCGCCTGCGGTTGATCTCGCGGGTCGGGGTGGGGCTGGACAGTGTCGACCTGGCGGCCGCGCGCGAGCACGGGGTCGCGGTCGCCTATACGCCGGAGGCGCCGGCCGACGCGGTGGCCGAGCTGACCATCGGACTGGCGTTGTCGCTGCTGCGGGGTGTCCACCGCGCGAACGCGGCGATACGCGGCGGCGGGTGGACCCGGCTGCCGGGCCGGCGGCTGGGGGCGGTGACCGTCGGCGTGATCGGGGTGGGGCGCATCGGGCGCCGCGTGGTCCGCCTGCTGTCTGCCTTCGGCGCGCGGATCCTCGCCAACGACCTGGTCCGGCCCCCCCTTGGAGAGCCCGTCGAATGGGTCGACAAGCCGACGCTCTTCCACGAGTCGGACCTCGTGACCCTGCACGTGCCCCTCACACCGTCGACGCTCGGCCTCGTTGGCCCCGGGCAGCTCGCGAAGATGCGGCCCGGCGCCTTCCTCGTCAACACGTGCCGGGGCGGCGTCGTCGACGAAGCGGCGTTGGCGCGGGCGTTGCGAGCCGGGCCGCTCGCCGGCGCCGCCGTCGACACGTTCGTCGACGAGCCCTACCACGGGGAGCTCGTCGGGCTGGACAACTGCCTGATGACCGCGCACATGGGGTCGATGGCGCTCGACTGCCGGCGGCGCATGGAACGCGGCGCCGCCCGCAATGTCGTCGCGTTCCTGCGGGGCGAGCCGCTGGAGGAGCCGGTGCCGGAGTCCGAGTACGCGGTGCAGGCGTCGCCGGCGCCGGCGGAGTGACGCGGACGCCATGACGGTTCGACTGGCGCGCGCCCACCTCGAGTCGGTGACGTTCGTCGTGTTCGACTTCGACGGCGTCATGACCGACAACCGCGTGCTCGTCGCCGAGGACGGCCGCGAGTCGGTGTTCTGCTCCCGCGCCGACGGACTGGGGTTGCAGATGCTGGGTCGGGCCGGCATCGGTCGCCTCATCCTGTCCACGGAGACGAACCCCGTCGTCTCGGTCCGCGCCGCGAAGCTCGGGGTCGAATGCATGCAGGTCCCTGGCATCGACGCCAAGGGGGAGGCGCTGCGCAGGATCATCCGCGATCGGGGGCTCGACCCGGCCGCGCTGGCCTACGTCGGCAACGACCTCAACGACATCGAGTGCCTCGGGCTGGTCGGCGTCCCGATCTGCGTCGCCGACGCCTGGCCCGCGGTCAGGCGCGCGGCGCGTTACACCACGGCGCGTCGCGGCGGCGACGGCGCGGTGCGAGAGGTGTGCGACCTCCTGCTGGCGGCCGGCGCCCGGCGGACCGAAGCTTGACGACATTCGCGCGGGGGGCCTATGCTGGGTCACGGGAGTGCTTGGCCAAAGGCCGGGGGATGATGGGGGCGGCGAAGACGTGGATGGTGCTCTCGTTCCTGTTGACGTCGGCGGCCGTGGCCCAGGACGACCCTGCCGCGATCGAGGCGCGTGCGGTCGATGCCCTGGAGGAGAACTAGAGGCGGATGCTCGATGTGCTCGAGGGCGTCTCCGGCGTGCTGCAACAAACGCGTCCCCTGCCCGAACCGTGATCACCTGCCCGACGCAACGTGGACGGGGCCCTCGCGTTGCCCCTGACCGACCTTGGGGCGCGCCGTTGCCTTCGTGGGTTCCGGGCGGTCGACCGCGCTGCTGATTCCTCATGACTGAGCGCGGGCGGCCGACGACGGAGCCGGAGGCGGTGTCGGTCGGCGCGGTGGCCACCGCCCGGCTCGAACGCTGGTTCCTCCGCGTCGCGCTGGGCGTCGGCGCCGCGGCCTGGCTGGCGCTGCTGCTCGCCGAGCTCGGACGCCTGCGCCTGGGCCTCCTGCTCGCCCTGCTCGGGGCGGGCGCGATTGCCCTCGCGGCGCACACCCGTTTCGTCGGCCGGTCGCGTCCGGGGGCGCCGCCCCCCCGCGTCGGGCGCAGGGGGCTCCTCGCGTTCTGCGCCGTCACCGTGCTGGCCGGTTTCCTGTTCTTCCCGCCGTACGAGACCGTGGTCGGCGAGGGCGACGCCACCGTCTACCTCAATCTGAGCCGGGAGATCGCGCGGACCGGCGGGTTCGTCTTCGACGACCCGCTGCTGCAGGAGTTGCCTGTCGAGGCGCGGGAGTATCTGTTCCTGAACCGCCAGCCACAGGATTTCGGATTTGGCCGCTACGCGAGGTTCCCCGGCGGATTCATGATCGCGGATATCGAGGAACCGGACGTCTCGAGCGGGTTCTCGCCGTTGTTCCCGGTTCTGGCCGCCGTCTTTCAGCAGGTGTCGTCGCCCCGGGGGGCGCTCTTCGTTGCGCCGCTGTTCGCGGTGCTGAGCGTCGGCGGCCTCTTTCTCGTGGTCGCGCACTTCGGTGGCATTCGCAACGGGCTCGTGGCTGCGCTGCTCGTCGCGGCGTCGCTGCCGCAGATCTGGTTCGCGAAGTACCCGATACCGGAGATGGTCGCGCAGTTCTTCGTCATGGCCGGTCTGCTCGCGCTGCTCGCCGCATGGCGGGACGACCGGCCATGGCTGGCGGCGGCCGCCGGCGGATTCTTCGGGCTGGCCGGTTTCGCCAAGATCGATCTGCTCGTTCTGTTGTCCGTCGCTTTCGCGGCGTTCTTCGCGTGGCGGTTGCTCGCTCGGCCGCGGGGTGGCGGTCGGTGCGTCGTCTTCCTGCTCGGCGCGTTCGGACTCGCGCTGTTTCACAATGCGGCGCACTACGTGGCGTACCCGTCGGACTACATGCTGTACGTCCGGCGACTGCTGGAGCAGTCCGTCCTTCCCGATTGGGGGATGTGGACGGTCAGTCTGACCGTGCTGCTGCTCGCGGCGGCCGGGCTCGCGCTGTGGGTGGTCCGGGGGAAATGGGGGCGCCTCGGTGCGGCGGGGCCGCAGGTGATCGGGTGGGGGGTGGTCGGGTTGCTGGCCGCCTATGCTGTCGTCTATGCCACGACCAACCCCGGCCGGTGGCCGGATACGCTGTTCTGGTTGAGCTGGTACGTGTCGTGGCCGGTACTGACCCTCGGTCTCGCCGCCGTCGTGTGGCTGGCGGCGTCCGGCCGCGCGGGACGGGCTCATCAGGGGCCGGCGTTCTTCCTCATTCTGATCGTCGTCGTCAGCCTGCACTACCTGTACGACCCCCTCGAGCCCGGCGACCACATCCTGTCCATGCGACGGTTCGTGCCCGTCGTGCTGCCCGGAGTTTTCGCCGTCGCGGCGATGGCCGCCGGTCGGCTCGTGGAATGGGTCTACTTCGAGTTCCGGGCCGTGGCGACGACCGCATTGACCGCGATCCTCGTCGGTTTCGTGGGCGGACCGAGCGCGTCGGTGCTCGGCGAGCCGCTGTGGCGGGGTGTGCTGGATCAGAGCGCGGACGTGGCCCGGATGTTTCCCGACGACGCCGTGGTGCTGGTGAGTCCGGAGCTGGTGGGCACCCACGTCCAGACGTCCCTGACCTATCTTCACGACGTCGACACCGTGGTCGTGCAGCAGGACGAGCCGGAAGACGTCCTGCGTGACGTCATGCTCGACTGGCTCGCGCGCGGCCGCCCGGTGTTCGTCGTGCTGGCCCGGAGCGGGTTCTCGGTGAACGCCCCCGAGCTCGTGCTGTCGGAGGTCGGCCAGGCGAGCATCGACCTCCGCACCCTGGAGCGGACGCAGGGACGGGCGCCGAGGGCGCTCGTGGACGTCTCCATCGGACTGCGCATCCTGCAGGCATCTCTGGGTGCGGGGGCCGCCGCGAGGAACGCGGTGGACATCGGCGACGTGCGGGACGACCTCGTGGCGGGTCTGCGCGGCTTCCACGGACCGGAGCGGGACGGGCGCGGCCGCTCGTTCCGCTGGACCGAGGCGGTGGCGTCGGTCGCGGTTCCGGGCGGAGACCGCGTCAGCCTCGAGGTGGCCGGCGCCCGTCCGCCGGAGATGGAGCCGGCCGAGATCTCGGTGTCGGCGGGGCCGCACGTCGTCGCGGACGGTGTCGTCCTCGCGAACGATGTGCAGACGATCGTCCTCGACCTGCCGGCATCGGAACGCGGCGCATCGACCGTGTTGACCATCCGCTCGACGGTCTTCCGGCCCCGGACCCTGGGGCTCTCCTCCGACCGCCGGAGCCTCGGGGCGCGGGTGTACCGCGTGGATGTGCTGCGCGGGCCGCAGGACGATGCGCCGCCCGACCCGGCGCCGTCCGACGTCGCACCCTGACACGGACCGGCGGTTACGCGGACAGCAAGCCGTCGGCGGGGCTGCTGGCGGTGGCGTAGCGCCGCCGTTCGATGCGGCCGGCCAGGTATGCCCGCCGGCCCGCCGTCACCGCGAGCTTCATGGCGTCGGCCATGGCCACGGGGTCGCGTGCGCCGGCGATGGCGGTGTTCATCAGCACGCCGTCCACCCCGAGCTCCATCGCGATGGCGGCGTCCGAAGCGGTGCCGACTCCGGCGTCCACGATGACCGGGACCCCCGCGAACTCGCGGATGATCCGGATGTTGTTGAGGTTCTGGATGCCCAGCCCGGAGCCGATGGGGGCGCCGAGGGGCATGACCGCGGCCGCCCCCGCGTCCTCCAGCTTGCGGCACACCACGGGGTCGTCGTTCGTGTAGGGCAGCACGACGAACCCTTCCTCGACGAGGACCCGGGTCGCCTCGAGCAGGCCGTCGTTGTCGGGGAACAGCGTCCGCTCGTCGCCGATGACCTCGAGCTTGACCCACTCCGACAACCCGACCTCCCGTCCCAGCCGCGCGGTCCTGATCGCCTCCTCCGCCGTATAGCAGCCGGCGGTGTTGGGAAGCAGCGCGTACCGGCCGGTGTCGATGAAGTCGAGCAGCGACCCGCGGCTGCGGTCGCTGAGGTTGACGCGGCGCACCGCCACCGTCACCAGCTCGGCCCCGGATGCGGCGTGCGCCCGCTGCATGACCTCGTTGGAAGCGTACTTGCCGGTACCGACGATGAGTCGGGACGAGAAGGCCTTTCCGGCGATGACCAGCGCGTCGTTGCCCATGTCCATGAGTATGACAGGAACCGGGCCGGACGGGACCGGCCCGCCCGGTCACCCTCCGCCCACGAAGTTGACGATTTCGACCGTGTCGTCCGCCTGCACGGTCGTTGACGAATAGGCGGCGCGTTTCACGACGACGAGATTGTGCTCGACCGCAACCCGGCGCGGATCGATGTCGAGCCGCGCCAGCAGGCGGCTGATGGTCATGGGTTCGCCGAGCTCGTACGGGTCGCCGTTCAGAGTAATCCGCACGGGATGAACGGGGCTGGCCGGTGGCCGGATCCGTCACGGGGCCGGTCAGGCGGGAGCTTACCGCCCCGACGCCGGTGAAGTCAAGGGTAACTGTCTGGCAAATCGGGAGTTATGACCGCCGGGAGACCCGCCTGCGGCGCCAAATTGACTTCGTACAGCCCCTCTTGGTACGATGCGGGTTGCGCGGGAGCCCTCTGGATGCGGGTTGCTCGTCGGACGGCCACCTCGGCTCGCCGGGACAGCTTGAGAAAAACTTCACAAAATCTCCCGGCCCGGACCTGCCCCCGGTTTGAAGACGACGTCGTTGCGTGGAAGAACCGCGTGGAACCGTCGCGGGGGGGCGGGACGCCCCGGCGGGGGTCCCTCTGCTGATGCCGTGATGGGGCGACACACCATTCGCAAGGGATTGCGGCTGCCGGTCGCGGGAGAGCCCGACCAGGCGATTGGCCCCGCCCGCACCGCGCGGCGCGTGGCGCTGCTGGCCGACGACTACATCGGCCTCCGGCCCACCATGCACGTCTCGGAGGGTGACGATGTCCGCCGCGGCGAGCTGCTGTTCGAGGACAAGAAGCGGCCCGGCGTCCGGTTCACGTCGCCGGCCGCCGGCACCGTCGAGGCGATCCACCGGGGTGAGCGCCGCAGCTTCCGGTCCATCGTCATCGCCCTCGGCCGCGACGAGCAGGAGGGTCGCGGCGGCGTCTCGGTCGGGTTCTCCTCGTTCTCGGGCCGACATCCCGCCGGGCTCGGGGGCGACGACGTGCGCGAGCTCCTGCTCGAGTCCGGCCTGTGGTCGGCGATTCGGGCCCGGCCGTTCGGGCGAGCTGCCGATCCCCACGTGCGGCCGCGCTCGATCTTCGTGACCGCCATCGACACCGAGCCCCTCGCTCCGAGCGTCGACGTGGTGCTGGACGGCGCACATGGGCCCTTCGAGAACGGCCTGAAGGCCCTGGCGCGGATGACCGACGGCGCCGTCTACGTGTGCACGGCGCCCGATGGCCGGGTGCCGGTTCCGGCGGGCGATCGGTTCCGGCGGGAAGAGTTCGCCGGCGTCCATCCCGCCGGCGCCCCCGGCCTGCATATCCACCGGCTGGACCCGGTGAGCCGCGACCGGCCGGTGTGGTACGTCGGCTACCAGGACGTCGTGGCCATGGGGCGGTTGTTCGAGACGGGAGAGCTCGCGGTCGAGCGCGTGGTGGCGCTGGCGGGGCCGGCCGTGTCGCGTCCCCGGCTGGTCCGGACGCGGCTGGGGGCGGCGGTCGCCGACGTGCTCGCCGACGAGTCGCTCGACGACGCGGTGCGGGTCGTGTCGGGGTCTCTGCTCGCCGGGCGTTCCGCGTCGGGCGCGGTCACCGGCTACCTGGGCCGCTATCACCGGCACATCTGCCTCATTCGGGAGGGCCGCGAGCGCGAGCTGCTGGGCTGGCTGCGGCCCGGGCTCGGAAAGTTCTCGACGTCGCGGGCGTTCCTGTCGACCCTGTGGCGGGGGCGGCGGTTCCCGTTCACGACCACGACCCACGGGTCGCGGCGGGCCATCGTGCCCATCGGCCTCTACGAGCGCGTGATGCCGATGGACCTGCTGCCGACGCCGCTGCTGCGGGCCCTCGTCATGCACGACGTCGAGCGGGCCGAGGAGCTGGGCTGCCTCGAGCTCGAGGAGGACGATCTCGCGCTGTGCTCGTTCGTCTGCCCGAGCAAGCTCGACTACGGGGCGGCGCTCCGCCGGGTGCTCACCACCCTGGAGGCCGAGGGCTGACATGAGGTTCCTGCGCGCTCTGCTCGACCGGCAGGCCCACCACTTCGAGAAGGGCGGGCGCCTCGAGCGTCTGTATCCGCTCTGGGAGGCGCAGGACACCTTTCTGTTCACGCCCGGCGAGGTCACGCGGTCGGAGCCGCACGTGCGCGATGCCCTCGACATGAAGCGCCTGATGATCACCGTGGTCGTCGCGCTCGCCGGGTGCATCTACATGGCCGTCCACAACACCGGGTACCAGGCCCACCTGGCGATCGCCGCGGGGGCCCCGCCCCTCGACGTCTGGCAGACCGACGTCATGCGGTGGATGGGCCTGCCCTTCGCGCCCGACGACGCGTGGTCGTGCATGGTCCACGGGGCCCTCTACTTCGGGCCGGTGCTGGTCGTGACCTTCGCCGTCGGCGGCCTCTGGGAGGCCCTCTTCGCCGGCGTCCGCGGGCACGAGATCAACGAGGGCTTCCTCGTCACGGGGATGCTGCTGCCGCTGACCCTGCCCGCCACGATCCCGCTGTGGCAGGTGGCCCTCGGCGTGTCGTTCGGCGTGGTCGTGGGCAAGGAGATCTTCGGCGGGACCGGCATGAACGTGCTGAACCCCGCCCTGACCGCCCGCGCCTTCCTGTTCTTCGCCTATCCCGCCGACATGTCCGGGGACGCCATCTGGATCGCGGCGGGCACCGCCCCCGACGGCGTCAGTGGGGCGACGGTCCTCGCGCTGGCGACCGAGAGCGGGCTGCCCGGCGTGACGGAGACCGTGAGCCCCTGGCAGGCGTTCGCGGGGTGGGTGCCGGGATCGATGGGCGAGACGTCGGTGCTGGCGTGCCTGGCCGGGGCCGCGGTCCTGATCGGGACGGGAGTGGGGTCGTGGCGCATCATGGCCAGCGTCACGGCGGGCACGCTGGCCGCCGCCTGGCTGCTCAACGCCGTCGGGTCGGCGACCAACCCCTTCTTCGAGGTGACCCCTCTCTGGCACTTCCTGCTGGGGGGGTGGGCGTTCGGGACGGTGTACATGGCCACCGATCCCGTGTCCGGGCCGTCCACCCCCGGCGGCCACTATGCGTACGGGTTTCTGATCGGGGTGCTCGTGGTGCTGATCCGAGTGGTGAATCCAGCCTACCCCGAGGGCATGATGCTGGCCATCCTCTTCATGAACCTGTTCGCGCCCCTCATCGACTACGTCGCCATCCAGGCCAACGTGCGGCGGAGGAGGGCCCGTCATGCAGGGTAGCGTCGGCTACAACCTGGGGTTCGCGGGGGCCGTCTGCCTCGTCTGCGCCATCGTCGTCTCGTCGGCGGCCGAGATTCTGGCCGACCGGCAGGCGCGCAACGCGGCCCTCGACCGGCAGCGCAACGTGCTGGTGGCGGCGGGGCTCGCCGGCGACGACGAGTCGATCGACGCCGAGGGGGTCGCGGAGCGGTTCGCCCCCATCACCCCCGTGGTCCTGACCCTCTCGACCGGCGAGGTCGCGCCGGATGTCGATCCGGTCGGCTTCGATCAGCGGGTCGCGTCGATCGATCCCGCCCTGAGCGCCGCCGCTCCCGACAACGGCGCCGGCATCGTGCGGCTGCCGACCCAGGCCCTCGTCTACGAGGTGCGCGACGCGGCGGGGCGACTCGAGCTCGTCGTGCTGCCCGTCGAGGGGCTGGGGCTGTGGGGCACCCTCTACGGCTTCGTGGCCCTCGACGGCGACCTGCGCACGATCCGCGGGCTGACGTTCTACGAGCACAAGGAGACGCCGGGGCTCGGCGGCGAGGTGGACAACCCGCGGTGGAAGGCCCGGTGGCCGGGCCGGCTCGCCTTCGACGACGACCTGAGCCCCGCCATCGGCGTCGTCAAGGGACCGGCGGGAAGCGTGGACGAGGCGCCGTACGCGGTCGACGGGCTGTCGGGCGCGACCATCACCAGCCGCGGGGTGACGAACCTGCTGCGGTTCTGGCTGGGGCCCGACGGCTTCGGGCCGTACCTGACGCGGCTACGGAGCGCACGGGTCGGCGCCCTGCGAGCGGCGCCGGCTCCCGCCGGGTCGGCTGGGGGGCCATCGGAGCCGCAGGCGACGATTTCCGGGCTGGGAGGCGCGGACTGATGTCGAAGCAACGCGAGGCCCTGATCGACCCGCTGTTCAACAACAACCCCATCGCGCTGCAGGTGCTCGGCATCTGCTCGGCCCTCGCGGTGACGACCCGGATGGACACCGCGCTCGTCATGTGCGCGGCGGTGGTCTTCGTGCTCCTGTTCTCGAACCTGTTCGTCAGCCTGCTGCGCAACCAGATTCCGACCAACATCCGCATCATCGTTCAGCTCACCATCATCGCGTCGCTGGTCATCGTCGTCGACCAGGTGCTGAAGGCGTACGTGTTCGAGATCTCCAAGCAGCTCTCGGTGTTCGTGGGGCTCATCATCACCAACTGCATCATCATGGGCCGCGCCGAGGCCTACGCCATGCAGAACCCGCCCCGGCTGAGCATGATCGACGGCATCGGCAACGGGCTCGGCTACGCGGTGATCCTCGCCGGCACCGCGGTCATCCGCGAGCTGTTCGGGTCGGGGTCGCTCATGGGGGTGCAGGTGCTGGCCCTTGCCGGCGAGGGCGGCTGGTACACTCCGAACGGACTGATGGTGCTGTCGCCGGGGGCGTTCTTCATCATCGGGTTCTTCATCTGGGCGATCCGGGTGTGGAAGCCCGCGCAGGTGGAGCAGGACTGACGGGGCCATGGAGCACTACCTGAACCTCGCGGTGAAGGCGATCTTCGTCGAGAACATGGCCCTCGCGTTCTTCCTGGGCATGTGCTCGTTCCTCGCCGTGTCGAAGCGGGTCTCGACCGCCCTCGGCCTCGGCGCCGCCGTGATCTTCGTGCTGACGGTCACGGTGCCGATGAACAACCTCGTGTACGCCTATGCCCTGAGGCCGGGGGCTCTGGCGTGGCTCTCTCCCGCGCTGGCCGAGTACGACCTGTCGTTCCTCGGGTTCCTCACCTTCATCGGGACCATCGCGGCGATGACCCAGATCGTCGAGATGACCCTCGACCGCTTCGCGCCGGCCCTGTATGCGGCCCTCGGCATCTTCCTGCCGCTGATCGCCGTCAACTGCGCCATCCTCGGCGCCTCGCTGTGGATGATGGAGCGCAACTACAACCTCGTCGAGAGCGCGGTGTTCGGGTTCGGGTCGGGGGTCGGCTGGGCCCTCGCCATCGTGGCCCTGGCCGGTATCCGCGAGCGGCTGCGCTACAGCAATCCGCCGGCCGGGCTGCGGGGGCTGGGGCTGACGTTCATCATCGTGGGCCTGATGGCCATCGGCTTCATGGCCTTCGCCGGGGTGCAGCTTTGATCACCGTCCTGCTGGGCGTGGGGATGTTCACCGGCACCATCCTGTCCCTGGTGGTGGTGCTCATGCTGGCCCGGCGCCAGCTCGTCGCGACCGGGGACGTGACGATTACGGTGAACGGCGATCCGGAGAAGGCGCTCACCACCAGCGCGGGCGGCACCCTGCTCGGCACCCTCGCCGCCAACCGCATCTTCATTCCCTCCGCCTGCGGCGGCAAGGGGAGCTGCGGGGTGTGCACGGTGACGGTGCAGGACGGCGGCGGCGCCATCCTCCCGACCGAGCTGAGTCACGTCTCGCGCGGCGAGGCGCGCTGCGGGGTGCGTCTGTCCTGCCAGGTCAAGGTGAAGCAGGACATGGCCATCGAGCTGCCGCCCGAGGTGTTCAGCGTCCGGCAGTGGCGCTGCCGCGTGCGGTCGAACGCCAACGTCGCCACGTTCATCAAGGAGCTGGTGCTCGAGCTGCCCCCGGGCGAGTCGGTGCCGTTCCGGGCCGGCGGCTACATCCAGATCGAGGCGCCGCCGGGCACCGTGAAGTACTCGGACTTCGACATCGAGGAGGCGTACCGGGCGGACTGGGACAAGTTCGACCTGTGGCGCTACGTGTCGACGGTCGAGGAGCCGGTGACGCGCGCCTACTCGATGGCCAACTATCCCGAGGAGCGCGGCGTCATCATGCTCAACGTGCGGGTGGCGTCGCCGCCGCCGCGGGCCCCGGAGGGGACCCCGCCGGGGAAGATGAGCTCGTACATCTTCAACCTCAAGCCCGGCGACGACGTCACCATCTCGGGGCCCTTCGGCGAGTTCTTCGCGAAGGAGACCGCCGCCGAGATGCTGTTCGTGGGGGGGGGCGCGGGCATGGCGCCGATGCGCTCGCACATCTTCGATCAGTTCCGCCGGCTGCGGACGCCCCGGAAGGTCTCGTTCTGGTACGGCGCCCGCAGCCTGCGCGAGGCGTTCTACCTCGACGACTTCGACGCCATCGCGGCCGACCACGACAACTTCGAGTGGCACCTCGCGCTGTCCGAGCCGTTGCCCGAGGACAACTGGACCGGATACACCGGCTTCATCCATCAGGTCGTGCTCGACAACTACCTGAAGACCCATCCCGCGCCGGAGGACGTCGAGTACTACCTGTGCGGCCCTCCGATGATGCTCAAGGCCTGCATGGACATGCTCGACTCGCTGGGGGTCGAGCCGGAGAACATCCTCTTCGACGACTTCGGCTAGGCGCTCCATGCCTGGTGCCCGACGGACGGCGGCGTCCCGCGACCAGGACCGCCCCGCGGCCGCGTTCCCGCTCGCATCGGCGGGCGGACTGCTGCTGGCGGCGTGCGCCTGCGCCCCCGCCGATTCCGGCCCCGTCGTCCACGCCTTCGACGGGGCCACGATGGGCACCACCTACGCCGTCCGGGTGGTGACGGCCGACGCGTGGCCGCAGGCCGAGCACGACCGGGTGGGGGCGGAGCTGCAGGCGGCGCTCGACCACGTCGAGTCGAGCATGTCCCACTACGATCCGTCGTCCGAGCTTTCGCGCTTCAACCGGGAGCGGACCACCCGGCCGTTCTCGGTGTCGGCGGACACGTTCGAGGTCTTTCGCCAGGCCCGGCGGCTCAGCGAGCTCACGGCGGGGGCCCTGGACGTGACGGTGGCCCCGCTCGTCAACGCCTGGGGCTTCGGACCCGTCGAACCCGACCGCTTTCCTCCCGATGCCGAGCGGTTGTCGCGAGCGCGCGAGCGCGTCGGCTACGCGGGGATCGAGCTCGACGCGGGGGCCTCGGCATTGCGCAAGGCGCATCCCGCGATAGAGGCCGACCTGTCGGCGGTGGCCAAGGGATACGGTGTCGACCGCGTGGCGGCGGCCCTGCGCGCGGCGGGTTTCGGGCGCTACCTGGTCGAGGTCGGGGGCGAAATCGTTGCCGCGGGGACCAATCAGCTCGACCGTCCCTGGCGTATCGGCATCGAGTCGCCCGTGGCGGGGGGAGGCATCCACCGCGTCGTCCCGCTGCGCGACCGAGCGATGGCCACATCGGGCGACTACCGCAACCGGCGCGAGGTCGAGGGCGGCTGGGTGTCTCACACCATCGACCCCCGCACGGGACGGCCCGTCGAGCATCGGCTCGCCTCGGTCAGCGTCATCGCCGATCGCTGCGTGGTGGCCGACGGACTGGCCACGGCCCTCGAGGTGCTGGGTCCGGACGACGGCTACGCGCTGGCCGTCGAGCGGGGCTGGGCGGCCCTCTTTCTGGTTCGCGGCGAGGACGGTGCGATCAGCGAGCGCGCCACTGCCGCGTTCCCGGCCGCCGGGTTAGAATGACAACGATGGCGGTGTTCCTGCTGACGTTGGGCGCAATCGCGATCGTCATGGCGATCATGGCGATAGGCGTGATGCTCGACGGCCGCTGTCTGCGCGGTTCCTGCGGCGGGCCGGACGTGCCCGGTCCCGACGGCGAGTCGCTCGCCTGCGCCACCTGCCCCCACCGAAGCGAATCGACGGCGGCGAAGGGGTGACGCGCTCCCCGCGGCAGCGTCCGGCCGCCTTCACGCAGGGCCCGCCTTCACGTGATGCCGAGCAGGGCTGCGGCCAGCAGGTCGTCCTGCCCCGGCATCACGGTTCGCAGATCGAGGAGGACGCGATCCTGCTCGATGCGCGCGATCACCGGCGGGCGCAGCTCGCGGAGCCTCGTCTCGAGACGCGCCGCCGATTGGGCCCGCGGGGTCAGCCGCGCCAGCCTCGTCGGCAGCGCGGATCCCGGCGCGCCGCCGCCCCCGACCGTCGACAGCCCGTCGACGACATCCACCTCGAACCGGGCATGGCCCGCGAGCCGGCCCGCCAGCGCCCGGGCCCGCGCGTCGATCTCGTCGATCGAGGCGGCGAGCATGCGGACCACGGGCACGGTCGTGTGCGCGCGGTCCCGCGCGTGCTCCGTCAGCGTGGCCTCGAGGGCCGCGTAGGTCATCTTGTCGACCCGCAGCGCCCGCATCAGGGGATGACTGCGCACCCGTGACAGCGGCTCCTCCTCGCCGACGATGATCCCGGCCTGGGGGCCGCCGAGGAGCTTGTCGCCGCTGAAGCAGCAGACCGCGGCGCCGGCCCGCACGCTCGCCGCCACCGACGGCTCCTCGACCCCGCCGGTCGGGACCTCCGTCAGTTGACCGCTGCCGAGATCTTCGACCACGGGCACATCGAAGCGCCGTCCCAGCGCCACGAGCTCCTCGAGCCCGGGCCGGGCGGTGAACCCCTCGATGCGGAAGTTCGACGGGTGGACGCGCAGGATGAGCGCGGTCCGGTCGTTGACGGCCGCGGCATAGTCGGCGATGCGCGTCCGGTTCGTGGTGCCGACCTCGCGGAGTTCCGCCCCCGATTGACGCAGGATGTCGGGAATGCGGAAGCCGCCGCCGATCTCGACGAGCTCGCCCCGGGAGACGACGGCTTCCCTCCCGTTCGCCAGCGCGGCGAGGACCAGGAGGACCGCCGCGGCGTTGTTGTTGACGACCACCGCCGCGGGCGCACCCGTCACCTGGGTCAGGAGCCGGGCGGCATGGAGGTGACGGGCGCCGCGCCCACCCCCGGCGAGGTCGTACTCCAGGTTCGTGTAGCCCGTCGCCAGCTCCGCCACCCGCGCCGCCGCCGTCCCCGCCAGGGGGGCGCGTCCGAGGTTGGTGTGCACGACCACCCCGGTCGCGTTGATCACGGTGGTGAGGGACGGTTCGAGGCGCTTCGCCAGCGCCGCCGCCGCGCGCCGCTCGATTGCCGCCGCCGCCTGCTCGCGGTCCCGGATGGACGGCGTCTCCGCGCCACCCAGGTCCTTCCGCACGCGATCGGCGGCCCGGCGCAACGCATCCATGGCGGCTTCGCGGCCGTACTCGGCCTCGAGGGCGCGGACGAGGGGCCGCCGCCGCACGCTGTCGATGGATGGCAGGATACGAGGGGTGGTCATGGCCGGCCCGCCGGGGAGGGAACGCCGTGTTTGCCGCTCCGCCCCGATTCGGATACCATCGCCTCCCGCGCGGCGACGACGGCCTCTCCAGCCGGGGCGGCTGCGACCAGACGATGCAGATGCCCGGCAGGGACGGCGGGGCGGCAAGTGGAGGCCGCCGGCGACGATTTCCGGGTTCAGTCTACCACCGCCCCGGTGTGGCGACGGCCGCGTTCTGGATGAGGTGTCGGAGTGGGATGCGCGGGAGAGACGGCCCGGACGCGGCGCGTCCGGGCCGGTCGGACCTAGTCGCCTCGGGTCACGCTGCCTGCCTGGGGACCCTTGGGTCCGTCGACGATCTCGAACTCCACGGCCTGACCTTCTTCCAGCGTGCGAAAACCGTTGCCTTGAATCGCCGAGAAGTGCACGAAGACGTCGCTTCCGCCCTCACGTTCGATGAACCCGTACCCCTTGGCGTTGTTGAACCATTTGACCTTGCCGGTGATGCGCATCGTGCTTCCTCTGTTTTTTGGACGGGCGCGACGAGCCACGCCCCGACTTCCAGACCCATGAAGACGTTGGCGTCATGGGTGCACAAAAAAAGACCGCGCGAGCGGTCTGCGGGTCGAACCGCTGTACTGAACACAGGCGATCTCGACCCTTGAGCCGAAGAGCCATCGTAGTTAGCGCGTCCGGCGTTGTCAAGGCGGCTTGTCGCCCGCGGGATGGACGCGGGCTCCGCCGCCGCCCCCGGCGGGGAGCGTGCGGCGGTTGCGCCGGCCGGGTCGAACGGTGCGGCCCGGTCCCGGGCGGTTGCGTCGCCGGTCGAGAACCCGGCGGCGCTCCGTGAGGAGCCGACAGGACGGAGAGGAGTGTGAGCAGTTGAGACGAGCGCTGCTGAGCGTATCCGACAAGACCGGCATCGTCGACTTCGCCCGCGGTCTCGCCGCCGCCGGCTTCGAGATCGTGTCTACCGGCGGCACCGCGCGGGTGCTGGCGGATGCAGGGGTCGCCGTCACCCAGGTGTCGTCGGTGACGGGGTTCCCCGAGATGATGAACGGTCGGGTCAAGACCCTGCATCCCGCCGTCCACGCGGGCATTCTCGCGCGCCGCCACGAGCCCGGCGACCTGCGCGCCCTCGATGACCACGGCATCCGGCCGGTCGACGTCGTGGCCGTCAACCTCTATCCCTTCGCCCGGGTCGCCGCGGACCCCGACGCCGGCGTCGAGGCGCTGGTGGAGGAGATCGACATCGGTGGGCCGACGTTGGTGCGCGCGGCCGCGAAGAACTTCCGCGACGTCGTCGTGGTCGTCGATCCCGGCGACTACCCCGAGGCCCTCGAGGCGCTGCGGCGCGCCGGCGGACCGGGCCCGGACTTCCGGCTGGCCCTCGCGCGCAAGGCGTTTCGGCACACCGGCTCGTACGACGGCGCCATCGCCTCCACCCTGTCGGCGGTGGGGATCGCGGACGGCGGCTTCATCCGGGGCGTGGGGGGCGCGGAGGAGCTCGCCCCGGACGTCCTCGAGGTGAGAGCGGAGCGCCGGCGGACCCTCCGCTACGGGGAGAATCCCCATCAGGCGGCGGCGCTCTACGCCACCGGCGACGCCGGTTTCGGCGGCGCCCGGGTGGTGCAGGGCAAGCCCCTGTCGTTCACGAACCTGCTGGATCTCGACGCGGCGGCCCGGCTCGTGCGCGAGTTCGACGAGCCGGCCGCGGTGGTCGTGAAGCACACGAATCCCTGCGGGGTGGCGACCGCCGCCGTGTTGCGTGACGCCTACGTGTCGGCGCGAGAGGTCGATGCCCTGTCCGCGTTCGGCGGGATAGTGGGGGTGAACCGCTGCATCGACCGCGGGACGGCGGAAGCCATCGCCTCCACGTTCATCGAGGCGGTGGTGGCGCCCGACGCCGACGACGAGGCCCGCGTCGTCCTCTCGGCGAAGAAGAACCTCCGGCTGGTCCTCGCAGACTGCTCGTCGGCCGACGACGTCCGGCCGGATCGCGATGTCCGGTCCATTCTCGGGGGGCTTCTCGTGCAGAGCGGTGACCGCGTGATCGAGGCGCTCGCGCCGTGGACCGCGGAGATGGCGGGGCGGTCGGCGTCCGGCGTTCGCGTGGTCACCCGGCGGCGGCCGGCCGCGGAGGAGTGGGCCGCCCTCCGCCTCGCCTGGCGCGTCTCGGCCCACGTGAAGTCGAACGCAGTGGTGTTCGCGCGTGCGGATCGCCTCGCCGCCATCGGCGCCGGCCAGATGAGCCGGGTCGATGCGGTGAAGGTGGCGGTGATGAAAGCGGCGGGGCTGACCGGCACGGTGGCCGCCTCGGATGCGTTCTTCCCGTTCCGCGACGGACTCGACGCCATCGCTGAGGCCGGCGCTACCGCGGTGGTTCAGCCCGGGGGGTCGGTGCGGGACGAGGAGGTCGTCGCGGCCGCCGACGAGCACGGGCTCGCGATGGTGTTCACGGGACGGAGGCACTTCCGGCACTGAGCGCGGACGGTGAGTCGCGGCGGCTGTCGGCCGCGGGCGGCGTCGGGCCCGTCGATGCGGACCGCAGGGCGGCCGCCTGCGGCAGGGTGAGAATGACGAGGAACAACATGAGGAACTCCGAGTCTCCGAAGTTGTACTCGAACAGGCCGCCGGTGAGCATGGCCGCGACCGCCGCGAGACCGGCCGCGGCGAGGGGGCGGACCGCTTCGTCTTCGAGCAGGCGGAACAGGTGGCGGACCGCCGCGATCACGAACAGGCCCCAGACGGCGAGGGCGGGGAGCCCCCGTTCGGCTGCGATATGCACCGGCACGTTGTGCAGGTGCGGGTTCTCGTCCTGCACGGCCCCCGCGTCGCGGTACCGCGGGTACACCTGCTGCACCATGTCCGGACCCACCCCGGTCCAGGGATGGTCGCGGATGATCCTCACCCCCGCCCGCGCCATCGCCAGCCGGTCGCGGACCGTCGGATCCTCGAGGTCGAAGGCCGAGTACACGCGGTTGGTGATCTGCGGGGGAGCCAGGACCAGCGCCAGGGCCGCCAGCACCGGGGCCACCGCCGCCAGCCGCAGGTCCTTCAGCAGGCAGAGGACGACCACGGCGGTTCCCGCGCCGACCCAGTAGCTTCGGGTCAGCGTCACCGCCAGGGCGACGAGCAGGGCGGGCATCACGAGGGCGGACCACAGGCGGCGGCGGCGATCGAACAGGACGCGGGCGGCGGCGAGAGCGATGGTCAGCACCAGCAGCCCGGAATACGTCATGTAGTGTCCCATCATGCCGTCCGGCCGTCGTCCGAGGTTGTCGTACTCGAGAACCCCGTACTGCACCACCCCCCATACCGCGGTGGTGGCCCCGACCGTCACGACGAGGGTCGCCAGGGTCTGCGCCCGCTCGTGCCGGGCCAGCCGATGCACGATCGGCACCACGACGAAGAGCAGCACTTCCCGCGAGTCGACGAGGCTGGCGGCCGGGTCGAGGGAGAACGCCGTCGAGACGAGGGTCGCGGCCGCGTAGACGAGCAGGGGGGGCAGGAAAGGCGGTCCCGCCGGTCCCTCGCGGTCTCTCGCCAGCAACGCGATCCAGAACCCGATGGTGGCCGTGAGGAGGATGCCGGCGGCGGCGATGGAGATCTGCAGCGCGGCCACGAACCCCAGGAGCGCCACGAAGGCCGCAGTTTCCAGTCCCGGCAGTCTGGGGGTGGTCATTCGGCTGTTGCGGGCGGTTCTTCGAGCGTGCGCGGTTCCGGGATCTCAGGCGGTTCTTCGATGGCGGCCTCGTCGATGAGCATGACCGGAATGTCGTCGATGATCGGATACACCCGATGACAGGCCGCGCACTTCAGGCCGGCGCCGTCGTGCACCGGCGCGACGGGTGTCTTGCATTTCGGACATGCGAGGATCTCGAGCAGCTCCGCGTCGACCGCCATCATCGCACCCTCCCCCCAGGAAGATCAGACTATACAACAGACCGCTCTGGCCGCTTCCGGACGGCGCAGGACGGCCCCGGGGGGCCGCTCGCTGCCGGCTCCGTCCCCCAACCCGCGTCCGGCCGCGCTCGTTTGCGCCGGGCGGTTCGGGGAGGGGGGGACGGTCTCGCATGGGCGAGGGGCGTCCGGGCGTCGACCGGGTTGTTCACAGTCGTGTCCTTGTGGAACAATGCGGCCCTTATGCGGTTTTCAATCAGCGCTCTCTTCGTCGTGGGCGTTCTGGCGCCTGGAGCCATCGCCCGAGCCCAAGCGCCGGCGCCCGAGCCCCCGGGCCTGGACGATCGCGCCGCCGCGTACCATGCCTTCATGCAGGGACGAACCCTCGAGCGGGAGGGGCGGGTCGAGGAGGCGATCGACGCCTACCGGCGGGCAGCCGGGCTCGATCCCGCGTCTTCGGGCATCTGGACCGAGCTGGCGGGCCTCCACGCACGACGCAACCAGCCCGACGAGGCCATCGAGGCCGGGAACGAGGCGCTCGATCGGAATCCGGAAGACCGCGAGGCCCACCGCACGCTGGGCCTCGTCTACGCGGCCCGCGTGGAGTCCCGGGAGGCCCCCGCACAGTCCGACGTGGACCTCGCCATCGACCACCTCGCGCAGGCGCGCAATCCACAGTCGCCCGACGTGATGCTGGCCATCACCCTGGGGCGGCTCTATCTCTCCACGCGGCAGCCGGCGCCGGCCGTCGAGGTGCTGACCGAGATGCTCGACTTCGAGCCGCGGTTCGCCGACGGTCAGGTGCTGCTGGCCCGCGCGCACGAGGCCCTCGACCAGTGGGACGAGGCCGCCGCCGCCTACGAGCGAGCGGTGCTCTACAGCCCCCGGCGGGCCCGGTACCGCCGCGCGCTCGCCAATGCGCTGGCGAACGCGGGGCGGACGGATCGGGCCATCGAGGTGCTGGAGGAGCTCGTCCGGCTCCGGCGGGACGACACCGAGGGCTGGTATCGGCTTGCCGGCCTCGAGCTCGAAGCCGGAAACTTCGACGCCGCCGAGACCGCGGCCCGGCGGGTGGTCGAGCTCGAGCCGGGGGAGTTGCGGGGCGCCTACCTGTTGTCCCGCGCCCTTGGCGGCAAGCGCCGCTATCGCGAGATGGCGGAGGTCCTGGCCCCGGTGGTGGAGCGGGCGAGGGCGGGCGGCGTCGATCCCCGCCAGGTGGCCGGACTCCTGCAGCAACTGGGGTTCGCTCAACAGAGCGTCGGCGACTTCGACGCCGCGGCCGAGTCTCTGACTGATGCCCTCGAGCTCGTGCCGTCCAATCTCAGGCTGCAGGCGCAGCTCGTTCTCGGGCTGCAGGCGCAGCTCGTTCAGGTGTATCTGGAAGCGGCGCGCCTCGACGAGGCGGGTGACCTGGTGGCCGAGATCCGGGGGTCGCGGCCCGACAATCTCGCCCTGATGCGGCTCGACGCCCAGGTACGGTCCGCCCGCGGGTCGGTCGACGACGCGGTCTCGCTGCTCGAGCGGGCGCGTGCCCGCTACGAGGACCAGCCCATCGCGCACGTGGCCCTGGCCGGGCTCTACAGTCAGCACGACCGGGTCGACGAGGCGGTGGGGGTCCTGCGGGCGGCCGAAGAGCGGTTTCCCGGCCACACCCTGATCCTGTTCCAGCTCGGTGCCGTCTTCGAGCGCGGCAGGCGGTTCGAGGAGGCGGAGGGCGCGTTCCGCCGCGTGCTCGAGCAGGACCCCGACGACGCGCAGACACTCAACTACCTGGGCTACATGCTGGCCGAGCGGGGCGAGAGGCTCGACGAGTCGGTCGATCTCATCCGCCGCGCCCTCGAGATCGACCCCCACAACGGGGCGTACCTCGACAGCCTCGGATGGGCCTACTTCAAGCAGGACGAGCTCGAACTCGCCGAATCGCCCCTGCGCGAGGCGAGCGATCAGTTGCCGCGGAACTCGGTTGTGCAGGACCACATGGGCGACCTGCTGTTCCGATTCGGGCGCTACGCGGAAGCCATCGACGCGTGGGAGCGCGCCCTCGCGGGCGACCGCGAGGGGGTCGACGCGGAGGCGTTGGAGGCCAAGATTCGCGACGCACGAGCCCGCCTGGACTCGAAGCCCTAGCGGCGGCGTCACGGCTGAACGTCGGGGTCGGCGGCGCCGATTTCCTCAACGATGGCGCGCCGTGAACCCATGTCCGAGTCCGAGTCTCCGTGGAACGGTGCCGACTCTCGCCGGGTTGGTTGAGCGCCGAGCGGAACCGTCGGGCGGCGAGGGGCTGGGTGTCGGGGCGATGGGCCCCTGCCGGCGGGGTCGGACGGTTTCGGCGAACGATGAGCGGTCTTCGCGCCCTGTGGATCTGCTCGGCCGCCGTGGTGGCGGCGGGCTGCGGTTCGACCCGGCTGATCCTTCCGGACGGACCCGGTACCCCCTATCCCGGGTTCCAAGGTCTCTTCGGCTCCGTGGTTTCGGAATGTCGGACCGTGAGGTCCATCGAGACCATGATCCGGCTCAGCGGCCGCGGTGGGGGAGCCGCGCTGCGGGGGCGGGTGCGGGCCGGGCTGGCCGCGCCCGCGTCGATGCGGCTCGAAGGACTGGCCCCGTTCGGCGCGCCGGTGTTCTACCTCGTGGCGTCGCCGGGGGACGCCACGTTGTGGCTGACCCGGGAGGCTCGGGTCGTGACCGGAGTGCCCGCCCGAGAGCTCTTCGCGAGCCTGACCGGCATCCCGTTCGGGCCAGACGATCTGCGGGCGGTGCTGACGGGTTGTCTCGTGACCGATCCGCGACCGATCGCGGGGCGGCGCCTCGGCGACTGGGTCGCGATCGATCTGGCCGGCGGCGCGGTCGCGTGGCTGCGCGAGATCGAGGGCGAGCACCATCTGGCCGCGGGCACGCGGGACGGGCTGACGATCGAGTACGGCGAGTTCAGCCGCCGCCTCCCGCGGCTGGTGCGCGTCTCGTCCGCCGCACCAGGGGGCGGGGTCGAACCCCTCACCGATCTGACGGCCCGGTTGTCGCAGGTCAGCCTCAACGTGATGCTCGGCCCCGAGGTGTTCTCCCTCGCCGTTCCCGCCGACGTCGCACCGGCGACCCTGGAGGAGCTGCGCGGAGCGGGTCCGCTGGAGATCCCGGTCGAACCGAGATGAGCGCCCTGCCGGCTCCCGGACGCCCCCGGCGGGTGACGCTGCGAGCCCACGCCAAGATCAACCTCGATCTGCGGGTCGGCGGCCGCCGTCGCGACGGCTTCCATGACCTGCGGACCATCCTGCAGTCCATCGAATTGCACGACACGCTGACGCTGCGGGCGGTCGAGGGGGACTATCGCATCGGCTGCTCCGCCCCCGGCGTACCTTCGGGGAAGGACAACCTCGTGCACCGCGCCGCCCAGCGCCTCTGGACCGAGCTGGGCGAGGCCGGCGACGTTCGGGGCGTCGCGGTGACCATCCGCAAGCGGATCCCCATCGCAGCGGGGCTGGGGGGGGGGACCGCGGACGCGGTGGCTGCGCTGCGGGGCTTGTGCCTTCTGTGGGGACGGACGCCGTCCCCGGCCCGGCTCCACGCGCTGGCCGCCGAGATCGGGGCGGACGGACCCTTCTTCCTGGTCGGCGGCACGGCGCTCGGGGTGGGACGCGGCGACGACGTCTACCCGCTCGCCGAGCAGGCGCGGCGGTGGGTGGTCGTGGCGGTCCCCCCGTACGGCATCTCGACTGCCGCCGCCTACGGCTGGCTCGACGAGGACCGGGCCGCCGAGGGTCGGGGGCGGGCGGTGCGGGGGACGGTCCCGCCGCCGGCGCGGTTCGCGGGGGCGGCGCTCGTGCTCGACGGTCTGCGGAACGACCTCGAGGAGCCCGTGGCGCGGCGCCGGGAGGCCGTCGGCGCGGCGATCGGGCTGCTGTCGGACGCCGGAGCCTGCCGGGCCGCCATGACCGGCAGCGGCTCCGCCGTGTTCGGCCTCTTCGAGCGCCGGGGAGTCGCCGTCGAGGCGGGCCGGCGTCTGTGCGCCCGGCCGGAGGGCTGGACGGCGTGGATCACCCGGACGATGGACCGGGCGCGGCTCGAACGCCGGCTCGTGGTCTGACCGCGGAACGGCCGCGCCTGCCGCGCCTTGATGGGGGCGAAGGCGGAAGGATAGAATTACGGGTTCGCACGGGACGGGCCTTCGTTCGATGGGGCGTGGCCAAGTGGTAAGGCGCGGGACTTTGGATCCCGTATTCGAAGGTTCGAATCCTTCCGCCCCAGCCAAACCGGCGCCCCCGTGAACGGCCTGCCGGGTCGGATCGACGGCGATGTTGAACGGGCAACTCAAACTGTTTTCGGGCAGCGCGCACACGCGGTTGGCGCAGGAGATCGCCGACTACCTCGGCAGCCCGCTGGGTCGCGCGAACCTGAGGCGGTTCGCCGATACGGAGGTCTCGTTCCGGATAGACGAGAACATCCGCGGCGCGGACGTGTTCATCCTCCAGCCGACGTGCACGCCGGTCGATGCGCATCTGGTCGAGCTTTGCGTCATGATCGACGCGTTCCGGCGGTCGTCGGCGGCGCGCATCACCGCCGTGATGCCGTACTACGGTTACGCGCGGCAGGACCGGAAGGACAAGCCGCGAGTCCCGATCTCCGCGAAGCTGGTGGCGAACCTGCTGTGCGCGGCCGGGGCCAACCGGGTGCTCACCATGGAC
This sequence comes from Vicinamibacterales bacterium, assembly GCA_965199675.1. GTDB lineage: Bacteria > Acidobacteriota > Vicinamibacteria > Vicinamibacterales > UBA8438 > JAJEEA01. Next base: position 238,133 of record CBDATI010000028.1, read on the forward strand.
CTGCACAAGGCGCAGATCCAGGGGTTCTTCGACATCCCGGTCGATCACCTGTTCGCCGCGCCGGTGTTCATGCAACACCTGGCCGCCTATCAGGATCAGTGCGTGGTGTTCGTCTCGCCCGACGCCGGTGGTGTCGAGCGCGCGCGCGCCTACGCCAAGCGGCTCGGCGCGGACCTGGCGATCATCGACAAGCGTCGCTCCGACGACGGCCGGGCCGAGGTGATGCACGTCGTGGGCGAGGTGCGCGACCGTGTGTGCATCATTCAGGACGACATCGTCGACACGGCGGGAACGCTCGTCCAGACGGTGTCGGCGCTGCGGGAGAACGGCGCCGAGCGGGTGATCGCGTGCGCGGTGCACGGCGTGCTCTCGGGACCGGCGCTGGAGCGCATCGAGGGGTCGGCGCTCGAGAAGCTGGTGGTCACGAACACCATTCCCCCCCGGCCGGAGGTCGCCGCATCGGACAGAATCGAGGTGCTGTCCGTCGCCCCGCTGCTGGGGAAGGCGATTCAGAGCATCCACCAGGAGACGTCCGTGTCGTCGCTGTTCGTCTAGACCAGGAGAGTCTGCGCCGCAGAACGGCGCGGACGCCTGGAGGGTTGTTGGGCGCCAAGCGGAGCCGAAGGCGACGATTGGCGGGCTGGGCGGCGAGGCGGGTCGACTCGCTTGCCAGACAAGGTCATTCATGGAAACCACGTTGAACGCGGACTTGCGGTCCGAACGCGGCAAGAACTTCGCCCGCCGGCTGCGGCGCGCCGGCCGGATTCCCGGTGTCGTCTACGGCGAGGCGGGAGGGTCGGACGGGTCGAGCGCGGTTGCGGTGAGCGTCGGGCCCGAGGAGGTGTCGCGGGTGCTCCACTCGGAGGCCGGCGCCAACACCCTGATCGACCTCAGCGTCGGCGACGGCGACGCGAGCAAGGCATTGATCAAGGACTACCAGGTCGATCCGGTTTCGCACCGGCTCCTGCACGTCGACTTCTATCGGGTGGCCATGGACCAGGTCATCACCGTCACCGTGCGCATCGAGCTGACGGGAGAGGCGGAAGGGGTCAAGGTGCAGGGCGGCCTGATCGACTTCGTGCAGCGGGAGGTGGACGTCGCCTGCCTGCCGTCCGAGATTCCCGAGCACATCGAGGCGGACGTCTCCCCGTTGATGATCGGCCAGGGCATCCGTCTCAGGGACCTCCTCACCGGCGCGTCGTGGCAGCCGGTGAGCGACCTCGACACCCTCATCGTCCACGTCATCGCGCCGCGGCTCGATGCGGAAGAGGATGAGGCGGAGGCCGAGGCGGAGGCCGAGGCGGAGGCGGAGGCGGAGGCCGAGGCGGGGAGCAAGGCGGAGGGTTGATGCTCCCGCCGGTGGAATCCTCGGCGGTCGCGGGCTTCCTGCGTGCACGACCGTGAAGCTGATTGTGGGACTGGGCAACCCCGGCGAGCAGTACCGGGGGACCCGGCACAACGTCGGCTTCGAGGTCGTCGACGAGACCGCCCGGCGGTGGGACCTCACGTTCCGGTCCGCTCCTGCCGACGCTCTGCTCGCCAACGCCCCGGCGGCGCCGGGGGGACGCGGCGCGGTGCTGCTGGCGAAGCCGCTGACCTACATGAACCGCAGCGGGTTCGCGGTCGGCGCGTTGCTGCGCTACTACCGTATCGAGCCGGACGACCTGCTGGTGGTCACCGAGGACGTGAATCTCTCCCTCGGCCGCTTGCGGGCGCGCCGTCAGGGCTCGTCCGGCGGACACAACGGCCTGCGCTCGATAATCGAAGCCGTTGCCGGAGAGGGGTTTCCCCGTCTTCGTGTCGGGGTGGGGCGCGGCGACCCGAGGCAGAGGCTGTCCGGGCGGGTGCTGTCCCGGTTCGGCCGCGACGAGCGGCCGGCCATGGACGACAGCGTGCGGCGGGCGGCCGATGCGGTGGAGATGTTCGTGGAGACCGGCATCGGCCCGGTCATGAATGCGTTCAATCGACGGGAAGCCGAGAAGGGTGACGAGGAGTCGGCCGCCGGCGCCGGTCCGCGTGGTTGACGGCGACTGTCCCTGTCCGCTAATCTGGTGAGTCCGGAGGCGGTGCGTTCGCGCCGGCCCGTTCACTCCTTGCCACCCGGGGGTGGCCGTCAGTCCAGAAGGAGCCGCATGCCCAGCGATCGACAATACGAGTTCGTGTACGTCCTCGCACCCACCGTTGCCAACGCCGCGGTGGAGGCGCTTCAGCGCGAGCTGGAGAACCAGATCGACAAGCTCGGCGGGGCGGTGGAGAACACCGACCTGTGGGGGCGCCGGAAGCTCGCCTACCCCATCGGCAACTTCACGGAGGGCATCTACGTCGTCCAGCTCATTCGCGGGCCGGGCACGATGGTGACCGAGCTCGAACGCCGGATGCGCGTCCACGACGACGTCCTGCGATATCTTACGGTGCGGGTCGACGACGACCTGCGCAAGGCTCGGCGGGCGGCCGAGAAGCGCAAGGCGGACGCCCAGAGGCGCCGCGCCGCCCGCGGATCGGGGGAGGCCCCGGCACCGCCGGCGCCCGTGTCCGGGTCCCCGGCACCGCCGGCGCCCGCGTCCGGGTCCCCGGCGGAGAGTGTCGCGTCGGCGGCGGGCGAGCCGAAGGCGGAGGCCCCGCCGGCCCAGCCGTCTGCGCCGGCGGCGGACGATGCGCCGGCGGCGGAGTCTTCTCCCGCCGGGGAGGCGGCGGCGGCGCCGGAGTCGCAAGCGGCGGTGGAGCCGCCCCCGGCCGCGGAGCCGGAGAAACCGGCCGGCGCCTGACAGGGGGACGATGCTCGCCGCGCGCCGTGAGGCGCGCTTCCCGGAGGTGGAAGGATGAAGAACGATCGCGGCGCCGCCCGCAAACCCAGGTTCGATCGGCCTCGGCGAGGCATGTTCCGGCGGAAGCGTGTCTGCCGGTTCTGCGTCGACAAGGTCCCCTATATCGACTACAAGGACGTTCGGATGCTGATCGCGAGCATTCCAGAACGGGGGAAGATACAGCCCCGTCGCCTGTCGGGAACCTGCGCGCGCCACCAGCGCAAGCTGCAAACGGCAATCAAGCGCGCCCGGCAACTGGCCTTGATCCCGTACGTGACCGACTAGGGCCCGCGGTGAAGCCATGGCAGTACAGGTCATTCTGAGAGAGCCGGTGGATCATCTCGGGCGCCGGGGCGACATCGTGAAGGTCGCCCCCGGATACGCCCGGAACTACCTCCTTCCGCGCCGGTTGGCGCTGCCGGTGACCGAGGCCAACCGGCGGCAGGTCGACCGCGAGCGGGTCGTCGCCGATGCCCGTGACGCGGCCGAGAAGGAGAGCGCAGAAGCGTTCGCGGCGCGGCTGAGCCAGGTAGTCTGCGTCATCGCGCGTCGCGTGGGCGAGACCGAGACCATGTACGGATCGGTCACCGCAGCCGACGTCGCGGCGGCGCTGAGCGAGCACTCGTTCGAGATCGACCGGCGCAAGATCCAGCTCGCCGAACCGTTGAAGCGGCTCGGAGAACATGCGGTGGGCGTCAAGGTTCACCGCGAGGTGACGGCCGAGGTGACGGTTCGCATCGTCAAGGAGGGGGCCGACGACGAGGCAGCGGGCGACGAGGCAGCGGGCGACGAGGCAGCGCCCGATGCGTCGCCGTCGAACGCCTCCGCCGAGCCGGATTCCGTGCCCGAATGAGCGACGAAGGCGCACGAGACCCGCAACGGCGGGATGTCGCGGAAATGGACGGCGGTTCGTGACCGCGAGCGTCGGTCGCTCTCCTGGGGCAGCCCCAACCGGCCTCGACGGGTGAACGCCGAAGCCGCCGGCATCGCACGGTCTCGTCGTGCGTCGGGGCGGCCGCGCGAAGCGTGGCCATGCGCGATTGGTTGGGCGCCAAACGGAGCCGCGGGCCGCGATTGGCGGTCGAGGGTCCGGGCCCGGGCGCGGTCGGGACTCCGGCGGGTTGGTCGGGGCGGTGACGTCGCGTCACCCCCGATCCGGTCCAGATGGTCATGGCCGACGTCGTTTCCCCTCCCTCCGAGCGGTCGCTTCCCCACAACCTCGAGGCGGAGCGCTGCGTCCTCGGCGCCGTCCTCATCCACAACGACGCCTTCAACCAGGCGGCCGAGCTGATCGACGCCAACGACTTCTTCCGGGACGCCCACCGCCGCGTGTTCGACAAGATGGTCGACCTCAACGAGCGCGGCGAGGTGATCGATCTCGTCACCCTGAAGAACGAGCTCGAACGGTCGGGTGAGCTCGACGGCGTCGGCGGGCCGGCGTACATCGCGGGGCTGGTCGACGGGGTGCCCCGCTCCACCCACGTCGAGTACTACGCCCACATCGTCAAGGAGAAGTCGACGCGCCGGAAGATCATCTTCGCCGCGAACGAGATTCGCGAGACCGCCCATACCGCAGAAGGCGGGGCGGACACCGTTCTCGACCAGGCGGAACAGGCGATCTTCCGCATCGCCGACGACAGCGTGCACACCGGGTTCGTGGCGCTGCACGACCTCGTCGAGTCGAGCCATACGACCATCGACAAGCTGCAGTCCGGCGAGGGCGCCGTCACCGGCGTCCCCAGCGGGTTCGTCGATCTGGACAAGCTGACCCGGGGGTTCCAGGCGTCGGACCTCGTTCTCGTCGCGGCGCGGCCCTCCATGGGCAAGACCGCCCTCGTCCTCAACATCGCGCAGCATCTCGGCGTGAACACCGACAAGACGGTCGGCGTCTTCAGCCTGGAGATGTCCAAGGAGCAGTTGTTCATGCGCATGTTGACGAGCGAGGCGTCGGTCGACTCGCACAAGTTCCGCGGGGGCTTCCTCGGCCAGCGCGACTACGACGCGCTGGCCGAGGCGCTCACCCGCCTGGACGGCGCGAACGTGTTCATCGACGACAGCCCCTCCATCGGGGTCCTGGAGATGCGGGCGAAGGCGCGCCGGCTGAAGGCCGAGCACGGGCTTCACCTCGTCGTGATCGACTACCTGCAGCTCATGACGGGGCGCGGCCGGTTCGACAACCGCACCCAGGAGCTCGCCTCGATCTCGCGGGCGCTGAAGGGTCTCGCCAAGGAGCTCGACGTGCCGGTGGTGGCGCTGTCCCAGTTGAGCCGTGCCCCCGAGAGCCGGTCCGACCGTCGCCCCCAGCTCTCGGATCTGCGGGAGTCGGGCGCACTGGAGCAGGACGCCGACCTCGTTATCTTCATCTATCGGGAGGAGCAGTACGACCCGACGCCGGAGAACGAGAACCTGGCCGAGATCATCATCGGCAAGCAGAGGAACGGCCCGACGGGGGTCGTCAGGCTCGCGTTCCTCAAGCAGTGCACGAAGTTCGCCAACCTCGCCGCCGATGCCTACGAGTCCTGACCGACCGGCGCCGGACTCCGTCGCCGTCCGGCCGACGTTCGCCCGGGTCGACCTGGACGCGGTGCGGGCCAACTACGCGGCGGTGGCCCGTCACGTGTCGGGCCCGAAGACGCCCCTGGTGATCGCGGTCGTCAAGGCCAATGCTTACGGGCACGGGGCCGTCCCGGTGGCGCGGGCCCTCGAGCAGGCCGGCGCGGCCATGCTCGCCTGCGCCGACATCGAGGAGGCGGTGACCTTGCGCGACGGCGGGATCAGGGCCCCGATTCTCGTCTTCGGGGCCCTGAGCGTCAGCGACCTCGACGGCGTGTTCACCCACGGGCTGACCCCGACCGTTTCGTCGCCGTTCGCCGCCCGCGCGTTGAGTGACGCCGCGGCGCGGCGCGGCGTGACCGTGTCGTGCCACCTCAAGATCGACACCGGCATGAACCGCCTCGGATTCCGCTTCGACAATCTCGGGCACACCATCCGGGACGTCCTCGGCCGCCCCGGGATCGAGATCGCGGCGGCGTACACGCACTTCGCCACCGCCGACGAGCCGGCGCATCCGCTGTTCGACCTGCAGCGGAAGCGCTTCGACGAGTCGCTGCGGCGCCTCGCCGAGATGGGGATCCGCCCCGGCCTGAGGCATGCGGCGAACAGCGCCGCCCTGCTGCGCGACCGCAACACCTGGTACGACGCGGTCCGGCCGGGACTGCTGCTCTACGGCCTCGTGCCTTCCGGGATGGAGGCGTCGGTCGCGGTGGCGCCGGCGATGACCATGCGCAGCCGGGTGGTCGCCGTGAAGGGCATGCGGGTGGGCGAGACGACGGGCTACGGCGCGCGGGCCCCGGTCGATCGCCCGGCGACAATCGCGGTCGTGCCGGCCGGCTACGCTGACGGCCTGGACGTGCGAATGGCTGGCCGCGGCTCGGTGCTCGTCGGCGGGCGGCGGGCGCCGGTGGTCGGCGCGGTGTCGATGGACTCGATCACCATCGACGTGACCGGCCTCGAAGTCGCCCCCGGCGACGAGGTGGTTCTGGTGGGTGAGCAGTCGGGCCGCCGCATCGGCGCCGGTGATATCGCGACGGCGCTCGGCACCGTGCCGCACGAGGTCCTGTGTCGGACGGGGAGCCGGATTGTCCGCACCTATGCCGGTCGGGCATCGCCGCCGTGAAGTCACCCAACACCGTCTTCGTCTGCCAGGCGTGCGGCGCCCAGGCGCGGAAGTGGCTGGGCCGGTGCCCCGACTGCGGCGAGTGGAACTCGCTGGTCGAGGAGACCGCGGCGAAACGGGCCGGCTCTGGTTCGCGGCCGACGCTCACCAGCGCGGGAGCGCGGCTCTTCGCCGACATCGAGGCGTCCGAGGCGGACCGGGTCTCGACCGGGGTCAGCGAACTCGACCGGGTGCTGGGCGGGGGCCTCGTCCCGGGGTCGCTGGTCCTGCTCGGGGGCGAGCCGGGCATCGGGAAGTCGACGTTGTTGCTGCAGGCGGCGGCCGAGGTCGCGTCGGGGGGGCGCGCCGTCCTCTATTGCTCGGGCGAAGAGTCGCCGCATCAACTGCGCCGGCGAGGAGAGCGCCTCGGTCTCTCGCCGCCGCGGCTGCACGTGCTGGCCGAGACATGCCTGGAGCGCGTGGTCGACGAGGTGTCGCGGCTGTCGCCGGACCTGGTCATCGTCGATTCCGTCCAGACGCTGTACTCGGTCGACCTCGAATCGGCCCCGGGCACCGTCGCCCAGGTGCGCGACGCGGCGAACCGCCTCCTGTTCGTGGCCAAGGGCCGCAACGTGCCGGTCCTCGTCGTCGGGCACGTGACGAAGGACGGCGGCCTGGCCGGTCCCAAGGTGCTGGAGCACGTCGTCGACACCGTGCTCTACTTCGAAGGGGACCGCTATCACGCGCACCGTATCGTGCGGGCGGTCAAGAACCGCTTCGGGGCGGTGAGCGAGGTCGGGGTGTTCGAGATGACGCGCGGGGGTCTGCGTCCGGTCGCCAACCCGTCGGCGCAGTTCCTGTCGCAACGCAGGACGGATGTGCCGGGCTCGGTCGTGCTGTGCTCGCTCGAGGGTTCGCGGCCCATTCTCGTCGAGGTGCAGGCCCTCGTCGGCGCGGGAGTCTACGGCAACGCTCAACGGGTGGCGAACGGCGTCGACCGCCGGCGGCTGTCGCTGCTGCTGACGGTGCTCGAGAAGCGCGCGGGCCTGTCGCTCGCCGGCGAGGACGTGTTCGTGAACGTCCCGGGGGGCATTCCGGTGCACGAGCCTGCCGGCGATCTCGCGGTGGTCGCGGCGGTGGCGTCGAGCCTGCGCAACCAGCCGGTCCCGGCCGGCGCCGCCCTGTTCGGCGAGGTCGGGTTGGCGGGAGAGATCCGGGGCGCGACGCAGCCCGGGCTGCGGGTCCGCGAGGCGGCGCAGATGGGATTCACGCGTTGCTTCATGCCGAAGGGCGACCGGGAGGACGGCGTGTCCGCGCCGGGTTGCGATCTGATTCCGGTAGACCACGTCGGTCAGGCCCTGGAGGGACTGTTCGCGTGAGTGTTGCCTGTCGGCGGGCGTTCGTGCGCCACCGGGGAGGGGTGTCATGGTGACCGCGATCATCGCCGCGGGCGGGGCGGGGACCCGTCTCGGCGCGGGTCGACCCAAGCAGCTCCTGCGTCTCGGCGGGGTCACCATCCTGCAGCGCGCGGTGGATGCGTTCGACCGCTGCGACCGCGTCGACGAGATTGTGCTCGTGCTGCCGCCGGCGCTCGCCGGGGGGCCGGCGCTCGCCGCGACGCCGGCCGGCACGCCGCTGTGCGTCGTGGCCGGGGGAGCGCGGCGGCAGGACTCCGTCGCGCGGGGATTCGAGGCGGCGACCGGGAGGGGGAGCCAGATCGTCGTCGTGCACGATGCGGCGAGGCCGTTCTGTTCCTCCGCCTTGATCTTGAGGACCATCGACGCCGCGCGCCGGCATGGCGCCGCGGTGGCTGCGCTTCCGGTTCAGGACACCCTCAAGCAACGCTCGGTGGGGGAGGGCCGGTTCGTGGGCCGCACCCTCGCGCGTGACCGGATCGTGCTGGCGCAGACCCCGCAGGCGTTTCGCGCCGACGTCCTCGCCGAGGCGATTCGCCTGGGCCGGGCCGGCGTGGAGGCGACCGACGAGGCGGGGCTCGCGGAACGGGCCGGGCATCGGGTGGCGCTCGTCGAGGGCGACGCCTCGAACATCAAGATCACCACGGAGCGGGACCTCGCCGTCGCGCGGCGGTTCGTGGAGGAGACCATGGCGACCGGCCGCGTCGGGCTCGGGTACGACCTGCATCGTTTCGAGGACGGGGGGCCGCTCCGGCTCGGTGGCGTCCTGATTCCGCACGACCGGGGGCTGGTGGGGCATTCCGATGCCGACGCGGTCTGCCATGCGGTGACCGACGCGATTCTCGGCGCCGCCGCCGCGGGCGACATCGGCCGTCACTTTCCGGACACCGATCCCCGATGGAAGGGAGCCTCGAGCATCGCGTTGCTCCGGTCGGCGGCCGACCTGGTGCGCTCCCGCGGTTTCGTGGTCGTCAACGTCGACGCGGTGGTGGTGACCGAGCACCCGCGCATCGCTCCTCACGTCGAGCGAATGCGGGAGGCGCTGGCCGCCGCCGTCGGGATCGAGCCGTCGGCCGTCAGCATCAAGGGCAAGACGGCGGAGGGCGTCGGGGCGACGGGGCGCGGCGAGGCCCTGGAAGTGCACGCGGTGGCCATGCTGGCCGGCGAATGACGGGAGTCGGCCACGTCGCGTGGCGGGGGGCCGGGCATCGTGATCGTCTACGGCGTCAATCCGGTGTTGGAGGCGTTGCGGGCGGAGCGCGTCCGGACCGTCCGCCTCGCCGCCGTCTCCCGCAAGACGGCCGAGATTCGCCGGTTCGCGCAAGAGAGCGGAATTCCGGTGATCCGGGTGTCAGCGGCCGCGCTCGACCGGATGGCGGGAGGCGCGGCGCACCAGGGTGTGGCGGCGGACGTCGCTCCGCCGGAGGCCGTCAGCCTGGACGCGTTGCTCGAGGGAGTTCGCGAGCCGGCGCTGCTGCTCGTGCTCGACGGCATCGAGGACCCCGGGAATCTCGGGGCGATCATCCGCAGCGCCGAGGCGGCCGGGGTCGACGGCGTCATCCGGCAGACGCGGCGGGCCGCCCCCCTCGGGCCGGTCGAGAAGGCATCCGCCGGCGCGGCGTCGCACGTTCGGATCGTATCCGTCGTCAACATCGCCCGGGCGGTGGCGGCCCTGCGGGCCGCGGGGGTGTGGGCGGTAGGGCTCGAGGCGGACGGCGACGACCTGTACCGAGACATCGACCTGACCCTGCCCACCGCCTTCGTCGTCGGCAGCGAAGGGCGCGGGCTGCGGCGACTCGTCCGGGAGCGGTGCGATCGAGTGGCCTCGATACCGATGCTCGGGCGGGTCAACAGCCTCAACGTCTCGGTCGCGGCCGGCATCGCGCTCTTCGAGGCGGTGCGGCAGCGCCGCGGCGGTTCCGCCGGCGGGGCGCGATCACGCGGCGTTCCGCCGGATCCGGCGTCGGCGTGAGACTCCCCCGAGGGTGGGGCCGCGCCGGTGCGCGGAGATGCGCCTTGCACCGAAGGGGCGAGTCATGCTAAATTCTCCGTTTGGTCCGGCTGGCGTAGCTCAGTCCGGTAGAGCAGCTGATTTGTAATCAGCGGGTCGGGGGTTCGAATCCCTTCGCCAGCTCCAGCGGATTGCTTCCACGTGACAGGTGGGTCTCGGCGGTCGGCGTGATCTCCCGTTGGTGAAGGTGACCACGGTGTGAGAGTCCGCCGCGCCCGCCGGCCTGGAGCGTGCGTCGCGGCTGTGGGAGTTCGAGGTGGAGCCCCGCGTTGCATCGTCGCTCGAATGCGGCGGGGACTTCGCCGCGGGCTGCCGGGCTGAAGGTTGTGGGACACGGCGAGGTTGCGGAGCGGTCAAACGCAACAGACTGTAAATCTGTCGCCCTAGAGGCTTCGGAGGTTCGAATCCTCCCCTCGCCACCAGCTTCGCCCGGCCGGGGGGCAGCGGACCGCGATGGTGCGTGCTCACGACGGCAGGGACCGCGAAGGCGGGAGTAACTCAGTGGTAGAGTCACAGCCTTCCAAGCTGTTGGTCGCGGGTTCGATCCCCGTCTCCCGCTCCAGTTCTTCACGCGCGGCGGCTCGGCCCGGCGGTCGCGTCGTCGGGGGGCTCGCTCTTGCGAGGCCCGTGCGGCGCGCGCGGGCGCCGAGGTCTTCCGGGCCGGCGAGGGGCGGCCGGCCGCGACCGGGTCGGGCGGCGGGCGTGCGACGGCGCCGATGTAGCTCAGGAGGTAGAGCGCGTCCTTGGTAAGGACGAGGTCACCGGTTCGAGTCCGGTCATCGGCTCCAGCTTCGCGAGGCAGCGCTCGTCGTTCGGGGGCGGCGGCCCCGCGGCGCGGCGGGTCTCCGGCAGGGTCGGCGCGGCGGGGCCGGGGCGGCGCGGGAGCCGCAAGGGTGGTTCGCGTCCGGCGCGAACCACGGGGCGCGGGGCATCACTTCGAGAGCGAGCGGACAAATGGCGAAGGAGAAGTTCGACCGGTCGAAACCGCACGTGAACATCGGGACGATCGGGCACATCGACCACGGGAAGACGACGCTGACGGCGGCGATCACGTCGGTGCTGGCGGAGCACGATTCGAAGAACGTGGTTCGTTCGTTCGACTCGATCGACAACGCACCCGAGGAACGGGAGCGTGGGATCACGATCGCGACGGCGCACGTGGAGTACACGACGGAGAACCGTCACTACGCGCACGTTGACTGCCCCGGTCACGCGGACTACATCAAGAACATGATCACGGGTGCGGCGCAGATGGACGGGGCGATCCTCGTGGTTGCGGCGACGGACGGCGTGATGCCGCAGACCCGTGAGCACATTCTTCTTGCGCGTCAGGTTGGGGTTCCGTCTCTGGTCGTGTTCATGAACAAGGTCGACATGGTCGACGACGAGGAGCTTCTGGACCTCGTGGAGCTGGAGGTTCGCGAGCTTCTGTCGTCGTATGAGTTTCCCGGCGACGACCTTCCGGTGGTTCGGGGTTCTGCCCTGAAGGCGCTGGAGGGTGACGGCGAGTATGTGTCGACGGTATCGGAGTTGATGTCTGCGGTCGACGACTACGTTCCGCTTCCTGTTCGGGACGTGGACAAGCCGTTCCTGATGCCGATCGAGGACGTGTTCTCGATATCGGGCCGGGGTACGGTTGTGACGGGCCGAGTCGATCGCGGTGTGGTGAAGGTTAGCGACGAGATCGAGATTGTTGGTTTCCAGGAGACGCAGAAGAAGGTCGTGACCGGAGTCGAGATGTTCCGCAAGCTGCTGGACGAGGGCGTGGCTGGCGACAACATCGGTGTTCTTCTGCGCGGTCTGGAGAAGGACGATGTCGAGCGTGGTCAGGTGTTGGCGAAGCCGAAGTCGATCACTCCTCACACGAAGTTCAAGGGCGAGGTTTACGTGTTGACGAAGGACGAGGGTGGTCGTCACACGCCGTTCTTCAACGGCTATCGCCCGCAGTTCTACCTTCGGACGACGGACGTGACCGGGGTGGCGACGTTGCCCGAGGGTGTCGAGATGGTGATGCCCGGTGACAACGTGGCGATGGAGGTCGAGCTGATCACGCCGGTGGCGCTCGAGAAGGGCCTTCGCTTCGCGATTCGGGAAGGCGGCCGCACGGTGGGGTCGGGGGCGATCACGGAGATCGTCGAGTAGGCGATTGCCGGGCTGGCGGCGGTGCTTGCGCCGGAGCCCGAGAGAGACGCGCCGCGTTCAGTGACGCGCGCTTCTGGTTTGGAGTGGCCTGAGCCATGCGGGACATCATCTTGTTGGCGTGCACCGACTGCAAGCGCCGCAACTACAGTACAACGAAGAACAAGCGGAAGACCTCCGGGCGGCTCGAGTTCAAGAAATACTGCCGCTGGTGCCGCTCGCACACCGTTCACCGGGAGTCGAAATAGCGATCGGCGTACCAGGAGTCCACCGTGTGACGGTGCGGACTCCTGCAGGGTTGGTTGGGCGTCGGGCGGAGCCGGAGGCGGCGATTGGCGGGCCATGTTCGGTTCCCGCGACGCGGCGCCGGACCGCGGGCGGGGCGCGCGTCGGGCCGCGGAGTTCCGGGCCGGACACCAGGAACACAGGCCAGTAGCTCAATTGGCAGAGCACCGGTCTCCAAAACCGGGGGTTGGGGGTTCGATTCCCTCCTGGCCTGCCACACGCGTTCGGAGCGGCCGGCGCGGCGCGTCCGGGGCGCACGCACGCAGGAAGGATTCGGGCACTTCGTGAAGTCAGCACGACTCGACAACGTCAGGGACTCGATTCCCGTCACGGGGTGGTTCGGTCGGGCCCGGGTCTTTCTCGCCCAGGTCAAGAACGAGATGGAGCGGGTGACGTGGCCGACCCGCAAGGAGGTCTACGCCACCACCCTGGTCGTCATCCTGACCTCGGTGTTCTTCGGAATCTACCTCTGGAGCATCGATCTGGTCCTGACCCGGGTCGCCAGGTTCATCTTCGAGACCTTCGGAGCGCAATGACCGACGTCAGCACCCGGCAGTGGTACATCGTGCACACCTACTCGGGCTTCGAGAAGAAGGTCTCCGAGTCGCTCCGGCAACGGGTGCAGGCCTACGGTCTGCAGTCGGACATCGGTGAGGTCCTCATCCCGACCGAGGACGTCGTCGAGATGCGGGGAGGCAAGCGCGTCGTCAGCTCGAAGCGTTTCTTCCCGGGCTACATCCTGATCGAGATGAACATGTCCGACAACGCGTGGCATGTGGTCAGGAACACGCCGAAGGTGACCGGGTTCGTCGGCGCCGGCTCGAAGCCGACACCGCTGACGCGCGAGGAAGTGGACCAGATCATCCACCAGGTGACGGTCGCGGCGGAGAAGCCGAAACCGAAGTACACGTTCGAGAAGGGTGACCAGGTGCGCATCAACGAGGGGCCGTTCAACAGCTTCAACGGCGTCGTCGACGATGTCAATCTGGATCGGAACACGCTGAGGGTCCTGGTGACCATCTTCGGGCGATCGACGCCGGTGGAGCTCGATTTCCTGCAGGTCGAGAAGCTGTAGAGGTCGGTCGCGCGGGGCGCGGCGATCGGAGGTTGGACGGGACATGGCGAAGAAGGTGATCGGGATGGTCAAGCTCCAGATAGCGGCCGGCAAGGCGACGCCGGCGCCTCCGGTCGGGACCGCTCTCGGTCCGCACGGGGTCAACATCATGGACTTCTGCAAGGCCTTCAACGCCAGGACCGCCAGTCAGGAGGGGCTCATCATTCCGGCGGTGGTGACGATCTACGCCGATCGGACCCTCAGCTTCATCACCAAGACGCCTCCCGCCGCGGTGTTGCTCAAGCGGGCCGCCAACATCGCCAAGGGCTCGGCCGAACCGAATCGCAACAAGGTCGGCACGGTGACCATGGCGCAGGTCGAGGAGATTGCGAAGACCAAAATGCCCGACCTGAACACCAACGATCTGGCCGGGGCGGTGAAGGTGGTGTCGGGAACGGCCCGCTCCATGGGGCTCGAGGTCGCGGGGTAGCGCCCGTGTCTCGGCGCGGCGCCGGCGCGCGCCGCGGGCGGCGGAGAGGCAGAGATGGCGAGAAAGAGCAGGAAGTTCAGGGCGGCGGCCGAGCAGGTCGAAGATCGGCTGTACAGCCTGACCGAGGCGATGCCGCTTCTCCAGAAGGTCGGCTACGTGGGCTTCGACGAGTCGGTCGAGGTGGCGCTCCGGTTGGGCGTGAACCCGAAGCACGCCGACCAGATGGTCCGGGGCACGGTGGTGCTGCCGCATGGGCTGGGCCGATCCAAGCGGGTGCTGGTGATCGCCGGCGGCGAGAAGCAGAAGGAAGCCGAAGAGGCGGGCGCGGACATCGTCGCCGGCGAGGAGATCGTCGCGCGCATCCAGGACGGGTGGCTGGAGTTCGATGCGGTGGTCGCCACGCCCGACATGATGCGCGCGGTCGGCAGGCTCGGCAAGGTGCTGGGACCGCGGGGCCTGATGCCGAATCCGAAGACCGGAACGGTGACGTTCGAAGTGGCCCAGGCGATCAAGGAGATCAAGGCCGGCAAGGTCAACTACCGCGTGGACAAGGCCGGTGTCGTGCATGCGCCGGTCGGCCGGCGCTCCTTCGATGCGGGCGCCCTCGTGGAGAATGCCGAGGCGCTGATGGCCAGCGTCATCCGCGCGAAGCCGGCGGCGGCGCGGGGCAAGTACGTACGAAGCGTGACCGTGTCGTCGACCATGGGGCCCGGGGTCAGGATCGACGCGTCGAAAGTCGATACCCTGGGTCGGTGACGTGGCGGCCTGATGGCGCCGCCCGACGGCTCGGGGCGTCGGGCGTGCCGGGGGGCCGTCGGCCCTCGGTCGGGGAGCGTCGGGAGGCTGCGCCGCAGAGCGGCGGGGAGAGAGATGCCGGTCAGTAGAAGCGCCAAGAGCGAGCAGATCGGGGGGTTGAACGAGGCCCTGGCCAGCGCCGAGAGCGTGGTTCTCGTCGACTTCAGCGGATTGGACGTGCCGAAGGTCACCGAGCTGCGGCGCCAGGTTCGCGCGGCGGGGGGGCGGTATCGCGTGGTCAAGAACACGCTGGCCCGGCGCGCCGTGGCCGGAACCGCCTACGAACCGCTGCAGGACGCGTTCCGCGGGACCACCGCGGTCGCGTTCACCGAAGACGATCCGGTGGGGCTGGCGAAGGCGCTCGTGACCTTCGCCAAGACGACGCCCGAGCTCAAGGTGAAGACGGGCATGGTGTCGGGGCAGCCCATGGCCCCGGCCGAGGTCGAGAGCCTCGCGACGCTGCCCGGCGAGGACGAGCTGAGGGCGATCCTGCTCGGGACGCTGCAGGCTCCCATGAGCCAGCTCGTCAGCGTGTTGGGTGCGGTGCCGCGCGATCTCCTCGGTGTGCTCGTGCAGGCGGAGAAGAAGCGGAAGGAATCAGAAGAACAGGGACAGGAGCCTGCGCCGTAGCAACGGCGCGGATTCCCCCTGCAGTTTGGTGGGGCGTCCAGCGGATCCGTCGGGCGACGATTGGCGGGCCGGGCGGCGGCTGGCTGCCGCCGGGGTTTCAGTGCGAGGAGTTTGGTCATGGCCGAAGTGACGCAGGAACAGGTTGTCGATTACATCAAGGGAATTTCAGTACTCGAACTCTCGCAGCTCGTCAAGACCCTCGAAGAGGAGCTCGGTGTTTCCGCTGCGGCGGCGATGCCGGTCGCGGTGGCGGGCGCCGCCGCCCCGGGCGCCGCGGCCGAGGCGGCCGAGGAGCAGACCGAGTTCACGGTCACCCTCATGGAGGTCGGTCCCAAGAAGATCAACGTGATCAAGGCGGTCCGCGAAGTGACGAGCCTTGGCCTCAAGGAGGCCAAGGACCTCGTCGAGAGCGCGCCGAAGGCGGTCAAGGAGGACATTCCCAAGGACGAGGCGGAAGCCATCGTGAAGAAGTTCGAGGATGTGGGCGCCAAGGCCGAGATCAAGTAAGGGCCTCGCTCGGGGGCAGGGGCGCGCCGGTTCACGACGCGGACGGTCGGACCGAGGCGGCGTGCCTCTGCGTCCCCCGGCCGGCGAGCGGGAACGATGTTGCGCCGGCAGCCCGGCGCCGCGCGACCCGAGGCCGCGGGTTCTCGTCCCGGCCGCGACGGCCGTTCCTCGGGCGGCGTGACCGGAGCCGATAGACGACGCAGCGAGCGAGTCCTGAATCATCCCGTCCTGGCCGCCAGTCCGAGGATGCAGAATGCAGAGCCAGCCCAACAACGTCTACCGGAAGCGCATCGGATTCTCGAAGATCCGGACGACGATCCCGATTCCCAACCTCATCGAGATCCAGAAGAAATCGTACGAGCGCTTTCTGCAGATGACCCGGCTCCCGTCGGAACGGGAGGATGCGGGCCTGCAGTCGGTGTTCAAGTCGGTCTTTCCGATCAGCGACTTCAGGGAGAACTCGTCCCTGGAGTTCATCGAATACTCGATCGGCAACTGGGAATGCAAGTGCGGGCGGCTCTCGGGCCTGCACCATCTCCGGCAGCCCTGCTCGGCCTGCGACGCCACCCTCGTCGCCGAACCCTACGGGCAGCATGAGGTGCTCTGCCCCAAGTGCGGGGCCGCCAACCACGCCCGGGGGGTGGTCTGCGACGTCTGCGAGAACACCGTCGACCTGAAGCTCAAGTACGACGTCGAGGAGTGTCAAGAACGGGGCGTCACCTACGCCGTGCCGCTCAAGGTCACCATTCGCCTGGTGGTCTGGAACAAGGACCCGGACACCGGCGCGAAGACGATCCGGGACATCAAGGAGCAGGAGGTCTATTTCGGCGACGTGCCGCTCATGACCGACAACGGCACGTTCATCATCAACGGCACCGAACGGGTCGTGGTCTCCCAGCTTCACCGGTCGCCCGGGGCCTTCTTCCACTCCGAGGACCGGCAGCTCCACGTCGCGCAGATCATCCCGTACCGCGGGTCGTGGGTCGAGTTCGAGTACGACGCCAAGAACCTGCTGTACGTGCGCATCGATCGAAAGCGGAAGTTCCTCGCCACCGTCTTTCTGCGCGCTCTCGGTCTGCGCGGCGCCGACGAGATCATCAGGACCTTCTACACCGTGGACCGGATCTCGCTGCGCGAGGGTGCGCCGCGGTGGCAGGTGAGCCGCAACCTGATCGGCCGGCGCACGGCCGCCGAGGTGCCGATCGACGCCACCCGCAAGATCGGCGCGGGCAGGAAGATCGGCGCGTCCATGGTCGCGGCCCTGCAGAAGGCCGGCATCGAGTGGATCGAGGTGGCCGAGACCGAGCTCGAGGGCGCGTATGCGGCGGCCGATGTCGTCGATCCGTCCACCGGCGAGGTGATCCTCGAGGCCAACGACGAGGTGATTCCCCGCAAGGTGTCGGAGGGGCAGGAGAAGCGGGTCGAGGAGATCGAGGTCTTCTGGCCCGAACGGGACGACATCGGGAACGTCCTGTCGACGACGCTGCGCAAGGACACGATCCGAACCCACGAAGAGGCCCTCATCGAGATCTACCGGCGCCTCCGCCCCGGGGATCCGCCGACCCTCGACAGCTCGCGCTCGCTGTTCGAGAGCATGTTTTTCAACGCGCAGAAATACGACTTCTCGCGAGTCGGGCGGTTGAAGCTGAACACGAAGCTCGGGCTCGACACCCCGCTCGACGAGAAGATCCTGCATCCGCCCGACTTCTACGCGGTCATCAAGTACCTGCTGGCGCTGCGGCGGAACCCGACGAACGCCGACGACATCGATCACCTCGGCAACCGGCGCGTCCGCTCGGTGGGTGAGCTTCTCGAGAACCAGTTCCGCATCGGCCTGGTGCGGATGGAGCGGGCGATCAAGGAGAAGATGTCGGTCTACCAGGAGATGGCGACGGCGATGCCGCACGACCTGATCAACGCCAAGCCGGTGATGGCGGCGATCCGGGAGTTCTTCGGCTCGTCCCAGCTTTCGCAGTTCATGGATCAGACCAACCCCCTCTCCGAGATCACCCACAAGCGCCGCTTGTCGGCCCTGGGGCCGGGCGGTCTCTCGCGGGAGCGGGCGGGTTTCGAGGTGCGCGACGTCCACCCGACCCACTACGGGCGTATCTGCCCCATCGAAACGCCGGAGGGACCGAACATCGGGTTGATCTCGTCGTTGTCCTGCTACGCCCGGATCAACGAGTTCGGCTTCATCGAGTCTCCCTATCGCCGCATCAGGGATGATCGCGCCGCCGACTTCGTGCAGATCGCCAACGCCGGCGCGACCCGTTTCCAGGTCGGCGACGTTGTCGATGTCGTCGAGGCCGAGAAGGAGAACGAGACGGCCCGGGAGAAGAAGAAGAAGGCGGCCGAGTACGAGCCGTACTCCTTCTACCTCTCGGCGTGGGAGGAGGACCGGTACATCATCGCGCAGGCGAACGCCCGCCTCGACGACGGGGGCAACCTGATCGACTCCCGGGTCAACTCGAGGAAGGCCGGCGAGTTCATTCTCGCGCCGCGCGACAAGGTCGAGTTCATCGATGTGTCGCCGAAGCAACTCGTCTCGGTGGCCGCGTCCCTCATTCCGTTCCTCGAGCACGACGACGCCAATCGGGCGCTGATGGGGTCGAACATGCAGCGGCAGGGCGTGCCGCTGCTGCAGGCGCGGGCGCCGTTCGTGGGCACGGGGATGGAGCACATCACCGCCCACGATTCCGGCGCCGTCGTCGTCGCGCGGCGCAGCGGCACCGTCGACTATGTCGATTCGCAGCGGGTCGTCGTGCGGGTCGAGGGAGAGTCCGGCGAGATGTCGCGCGAGATGGGCGCCGACATCTACACCCTGACCAAGTTCCGCCGGTCCAACCAGAACACATGCATCAACCAGAAGCCGATCGTGCATGTGGGCCAGAGGGTCGCCCGAGACCAGGTGCTCGCCGACGGGCCCTGCACCGAGCTCGGCGAGCTCGCCCTCGGCCGGAACGTGCTCGTCGCATTCATGCCCTGGCGTGGATACAACTTCGAGGACGCCATCCTCGTGTCCGAGCGGATGGTCAAGGACGACTACTACACGTCGATCCACATCGAGGAGTTCGAGACGGAGTCGCGCGACACGAAGCTCGGACCCGAGGAGATCACCCGGGACATTCCCAACGTGTCCGAGGGCTTCCTCGCCGACCTGGACGACAGCGGCATCATCCGGATAGGCGCCTACGTCAAGCCCGGCGACATCCTCGTGGGCAAGGTCACCCCGAAAGGGGAGACGCAACTGACCCCGGAGGAGAAGCTGCTGCGGGCCATCTTCGGCGAGAAGGCGGGCGACGTGCGCGATGCGTCGTTGCTCTGCCCCCCCGGTATCGACGGCATCATCGTGGGGGTCAAGATCTTCTCGCGCAAGGGCATCGAGAAGGACGACCGGGCCAAGGCCATCGAGGCCGAGGAGCTCGAGATGATGGAGAAGAATCTCGAGGACGAGATTCGGATCCTGCACGAGGAGGTCAAGAAGCGGGTATCGGCGAAGCTCGACGGCCAGACGCTCGCGAGCGATCTGTTCGACGACCACGGACAGGAGGTGCTGCTGGCGGCGGGCACGGTGCTGACCCCCGAGACCGTCCTCGCGCTGTCCTATCAGGCGGTGACCCGCACTCGGCTCGCCGGGTCCGATCGGCAGCTCGACGAAGAGCTGCGGACCCTGGAGGAGCGCACCGAGCGTCAGGTGGAGGTGATCCGCCAGATGTTCGAGGAGAAGAAGGAGAAGATCCGCCGGGGTGACGAGCTGCCTCCGGGGGTCATCAAGCTCGTGAAGGTCTACGTCGCCATGAAGCGGAAGCTCTCCGTCGGCGACAAGATGGCCGGCCGTCACGGCAACAAGGGGGTCATCGCGCGGGTGCTGCCGGAAGAGGACATGCCGCATCTGCCCGACGGCACGCCGGTCGAGATCGTCCTGAACCCCCTCGGCGTGCCGTCGCGCATGAACGTCGGGCAGATCCTCGAGACCCACCTCGGCTGGGCCGCCGCCGCCCTCGGGCTCCATTTCGCGACGCCGGTCTTCGACGGCGCGACCGAGGTCGAGATCAAGAAATGGCTCGACAAGGCGGGGCTGCCGAAGAGCGGCAAGAGCCGGCTGATCGACGGCATGACCGGCGAGGAGTTCGAGCAGGACGTGACCGTCGGCTACATCTACATGCTGAAGCTGTCCCACCTCGTCGACGACAAGATCCACGCGCGGTCCATCGGGCCGTACTCGCTGATCACGCAGCAGCCGCTGGGCGGCAAGGCGCAGTTCGGGGGGCAGCGTTTCGGGGAGATGGAGGTCTGGGCGCTCGAGGCGTACGGGGCCGCGCACACGTTGCAGGAGCTGCTGACCGCCAAGTCGGACGACGTGACGGGACGCTCCAAGATCTACGAAGCGATCGTCAAGGGCGACGCGTCGTTCACGCCGGGGTTGCCGGAGTCGTTCAACGTGCTGATCCGCGAGCTTCAGGCGCTGTGCCTCGATGTCGAGCTGCTGAAGACACGGGCAGCATCACCGATACCCGCCCTGACGGAACCCGCCGTCGAGGAGGAGCAGGCGGCGACCGAGCCTTCGGAAACGGGGGAGACCACGGCGGTTCCCGCTCTCGACTAGGCGTAGCGAGGAGCATCTCATGAGATCCAGTTTCGCGGACCGCAGCTCGCTGACGGCCGACTTCGACGCCATTCGGATCAGCCTCGCCTCGCCGGAGACCATCCGGTCCTGGTCGCACGGTGAAGTGGCCAAGCCCGAGACCATCAACTACCGGACGTTCAAGCCGGAGCGGGACGGGTTGTTCTGCGCCAAGATCTTCGGCCCGGTGACCGACTGGGAGTGCCTCTGCGGGAAGTACAAGCGCATGAAGCACCGGGGCGTGATCTGCGACAAGTGCGGCGTCGAGGTGACCCAGGCCAAGGTGAGGCGCGAGCGCCTCGGTCACATCACGCTGGCCACCCCGGTCAGCCATGTCTGGTTCTTCAAGGGGCTCCCGAGCCGCATCGGTCACCTGCTCGACATCTCCCTGCGCGACCTCGAGCGCATTCTCTACTTCGAGGCGTTCGTGGTCATCGATCCCGGCGACAGCGAGTTCGAACCGCATCAGCTTCTCACGGAGGAACAGTACCGGAAGACGCTGGAGGAGCATGGCCCGAAGTTCCGCGCACAGATGGGGGCCGCGGCGATCAAGGAGCTGCTCAAGCGGGCCGACATCCACGACCTCGCGGAGCAGTTGCGGGTGGACATGCGCCGTGAGAACTCGGTGCAGAAGAAGCTCAAGTACGCCAAGCGCCTGAAGGTCGTCGGCGCGTTCCAGAAGTCGACCAATCGTCCGGAATGGATGATTCTCGACGTGATTCCGGTCATTCCGCCGGAGCTGCGCCCCCTCGTCCCCCTCGACGGCGGCCGCTTCGCGACCTCCGATCTCAACGATCTCTACCGTCGGGTCATCAACCGGAACAACCGCCTGAAGAAGCTCATGGAGCTCAAGGCGCCCGACGTGATCATCCGCAACGAGAAGCGGATGCTGCAGGAAGCGGTCGACGCGTTGTTCGACAACGGGCGGCGCGGCCGGGTGCTGCGCGGCGCGAACAACCGTCCCCTCAAGTCGCTGTCGGACACGCTGAAGGGCAAGCAGGGGCGGTTTCGCCAGAATCTCCTCGGCAAGCGGGTGGACTACTCGGGCAGGTCGGTCATCGTCGTGGGGCCGGAGCTCCAGCTCCACCAGTGCGGCCTTCCCAAGAAGATGGCCCTGGAGCTGTTCAAGCCGTTCATCTACAACAAGCTCGAGGGCCGCGGACTGGTGTCGACCATCAAGCAGGCGAAGGAGATGGTCGACCAGCAGCTTCCCGAGGTGTGGGACATCCTCGAAGAGGTGATCCGCGAGCATCCCGTGCTGCTCAACCGGGCGCCGACGCTCCACCGGCTGGGGATACAGGCCTTCGAGCCGGTCCTCGTCGAGGGCAAGGCGATCCGGATTCATCCCCTGGTGTGCACGGCCTTCAACGCCGACTTCGACGGCGACCAGATGGCCGTGCACATTCCGCTCGCGCCCGAGGCCCAGATCGAGGCCTCGGTGTTGATGAAGGCCTCGAAGAACATCCTGTCCCCGGCCAACGGCGCCCCGATCACGGTGCCCTCGCAGGACATCGTGCTGGGGTGCTACTACGTGACCAAGGTCAAGGGCGCCTGGGGTTGCGAGTCGCTCGAACCCTCGCGTCGGCTGGTCGGCCGGGTGGCGGTGGAGGACGTCGCCGACCCGGCCTCGGATGACGTGATCGTGCAGGCCAATCAGCGGATCTCCGCGGATCTGGCCGAGCGCCTCCGGGCGGCGGGTTGCGACCGGGTCAAGGTGCGGGTGCGTTGCGAGTCGCTCGAACCCTCGCGTCGGCTGGTCGGCCGGGTGGCGGTGGAGGACGTCGCCGACCCGGCCTCGGATGACGTGATCGTGCAGGCCAATCAGCGGATCTCCGCGGATCTGGTCGAGCGTCTTCGGGCTGCGGGCTGCGACCGGGTCAAGGTCCGAGCGCGGGAATTCGGTTCCGTCGCCGAGGTCCAACTGGCGCTGGTGGCCGGAGAGATCGAGACCCTGAGCCCGATTCGGCTGCGGCTCACCGGAGCGCTCATGGACCTGGCCGTGGCCCGGGACGATCAGGACGTGCTGAGATCGCCGGTCCAGAACGTCGACGGCAAGATCATCGACACCACCGCCGGCCGAGTGGTGTTCAACAGCGCGCTGCCGGACGAGATTCCCTTCGTGAACGGCGTTCTGAAGAAGAAGGGGCTCGGCCAGCTCGTCCAGTACTGCTACCTGAAGCACGGCGTCGCCAAGACGGTCGAGATGCTGGACCGGCTGAAGCAGCTCGGCTTCGGTTATGCCACCCGTTCCGGCCTGTCGATCGGCATCGACGACCTCATCGTGCCCGCCCAGAAGGCGTCGATGATCAAGAAGGCCAACGACGAGGTCATTCGAGTCGAGCAGCAGTACCTGGAGGGGGCGATCACGAACGGCGAGCGGTACAACAAGGTCATCGCCATCTGGTCGGACGTCACCGAGAAGGTCGCCGACGAGATGTTCGGCGAAATGGAGGGTCTCGACGACGGCCACGGGGACTTCAACGCCGTCTACGTCATGGCCGACTCCGGGGCCCGGGGGAGCAAGCAGCAGATTCGCCAGCTCGCGGGCATGCGCGGTCTGATGGCGAAGCCGTCCGGCGAGATCATCGAGGTGCCCATCACGTCGAACTTCCGTGAGGGGCTCACCGTGCAGCAGTACTTCATCTCGACCCACGGCGCCCGAAAGGGGCTGGCGGACACCGCGCTGAAGACGGCCGACTCCGGCTACCTCACGCGGCGGCTCGTGGACGTGGCCCAGGACGTCATCATTTCAGAGGAAGACTGTGGCACGCCGGACGGGATCGAGTCGCAGGCCATCGTGGAGAGCGGCGAGATCATCGAGCCGTTGCGGGACCGCATCGTCGGCCGCGTGGCGCTGGAAGACGTCATCGATCCGCTCAACAGCGACGTCCTCGTGCGTGGCAACGCGCTGATCGTCGAGGAGCTCGCGTCGAAGATCGAGGACGCGGGCGTCGAGAAGGTCAAGATCAGGTCGGTGCTGACCTGCGCGGCCCGGCGCGGGGTGTGCGCCAGGTGCTACGGCCGGGACCTCGGCACCGGCGAACTGGTCGAGTTGGGGCTGGCCGTGGGCGTCGTCGCCGCCCAGTCGATCGGCGAGCCCGGCACTCAGCTCACGATGCGGACCTTCCACATCGGCGGCACCGCGTCGCGGGTGTCGGCCCAGTCGACCCTGGAAGCGAAGCACGTGGGGACGGCGCGGTTCGAAGGGATCCAGTGGGTCAAGGCGCAGGACGGCGCGCTGGTCGTGATGAACCGGACCGGATCGCTGGTTGTGCAAGACGAGCACGGCAGGGCTCCGGAGCGGTACTCGGTGGTGTACGGCGCCCATCTGAAGGTGGCGGACGGCGAGTCCGTCGAGCCGGGCAAGGTGCTGGTCGAATGGGATCCCTATACGTTCTCGATCATCACCGAGACGGCCGGCGTCGTGCGCTTCAAGGACATCACCGAAGGCCTGACGGCGCGCGAAGAAGTGGATGAAGCCACGGGACTGTCCCGCCTGATCATCATGGACTCGCCGGACGAGAAGAAGCAGCCGGCGGTGGAGATCGTCCGGGGGACTCCGATCCGTAGCGAGATCGAGGGAGCCGTCAGGATTGGCAAGAAGCGGATCTCCGTCGTACCGGATTCCGCGGACGACCGACAGGCGGATTACCCGTTGCCGGAAGGGCATTGGGTCACCCGCCGGCCAAACGATCGCGTCCACAAGGGCCAACTGCTGGCGCTCCTTCCGCCCGAGGGCGCGAGCGAGGTGGAGGTCCTCCGCAAGTACAACATGCCGTCGCATGCGCACCTGATGGTGGCGGACGGGCAGGAGGTGACGGCGGGCGAAGTTCTCGCCAAGATCCCGAGGGAGACGACCAAGACCAAGGACATCACCGGCGGCCTGCCTCGCGTTCAGGAGCTGTTCGAGGCGCGGAAGCCGCGCGAGACCGCGGTCATCAGCGAGATCGACGGCACCGTCAAGATCGGCAGCATCGTCAAGGGGATGCGGAAGATCATCATCGTGCCGGACGAGCCCGGGGCGGAGCCGCGCGAGTACTCGCTGCCGCGCGGCGTCCACGTCAACGTGCAGGATGGGGACCGCGTCCGCGCCGGCGAGCAGCTCATGGACGGTCCCAGCAATCCTCACGACATCCTCAGCGTCCTGGGTCCGAAGGCCCTGCAGAGCTACCTCGTGAACGAGATTCAGGAGGTCTACCGCCTCCAGGGCGTGACCATCAACGACAAGCACATCGAGGTCGTGGCCCGGCAGATGATGCGGTGGGTGAAGATCGAGGACGTGGGGAGCACCGACTTCCTGATCGACGAGCAGGTGGACCGGTCGCGGTTTCTCACCGAGAACGAGCGGGTCATCGCCGAGGGCGGCCAGCCCGCCACGGGGCGGCCCCTGCTGCTCGGGATCACCAAGGCCTCGCTGTCCACCGACTCGTTCATCTCGGCCGCCTCGTTCCAGGAGACGACCCGGGTGCTGACGGAAGCCTCGATCTCCGGAAAGGTGGATCATCTCCGGGGGCTGAAGGAGAACGTGACGATGGGCCGGCTGATTCCCGCCGGCACCGGGTACGACTTCTACCGTGGAGTGCAGATCGAGGCTGACGAGCCGCCGCCGCCCCCGCCGCCGAGCCTCGATGAACTCGATCTCGAGCGGGAGATGGAGTATCTCGTGGAGCCGGAGACGGCAGGCCGCGACCAGGCGGTCGAATAGGAGGAGCGCGGTCGGACTCGGCGGCGGGGTGTCGCGCACGTGGTTCTTGCGCCGGCGCGACTTCCGTGTTAATCTCGCAGGGTTGTGGCCGGAGTTGGGACACCCTATCCGGCTCCGACCGTCGGAGAGGGCGTGTGAGCCGTCGGGGCCAGTGAGCCCCGGCGGAGCATTCGCGGGTCTTGCGCGACTCGCCTCTTTTTCGTACGGAGCAGGCCTCGGTTCGCTCTCGTGGGGCGGCCGGGCTCTTCTTCGCGGCGCGCACATACAAATAGGGTCAATCGCGTCGGGTGCCAAGCTGCTGCTTTCAGGCCCGACGCAACTGTCGCGGGCGTCCCTGCCGCCGGCCGGGGTGTCGTGACGCATTCGACGCAAGGAGCGGGTTCGTGCCGACGATCAGTCAGCTCGTGAGGAAGGGCCGTTACCGGAGCGAGAGCAAGACGAAGAGCCCCGCCTTGCAGCGTTCTCCCCAGCGCCGGGGCGTTTGCGTGCGGGTGTTCACGCAGACGCCGAAGAAGCCGAACTCCGCGTTGCGGAAGGTCGCCCGCGTCCGGCTGACCAATCAGATCGAGGTGACCACGTACATTCCCGGCGAGGGCCACAACCTCCAGGAGCACTCGTTGGTGCTCATTCGCGGCGGCCGTGTGAAGGACCTGCCCGGGGTCCGCTACCACGTGGTGCGAGGGACGTTGGACACCACCGGTGTGCAGGGACGGAAGCAGAGCCGTTCGAAGTACGGGGCGAAGCGGCCGAAGGCGTAGGAGCCCGTGGTGAATGCTCCGCGTCGCGCGGGGTAGTCGAGAAGGGAATTGCCATGCCACGCAGACGCGAAGTTCCGAAGCGCGAGGTTCCGCCGGATCCGCTCTACAACAGCACGCTCGTGACCAAGTTCGTGCGGACCATCATGAAGAGCGGCAAGCGGAGCACGGCCGAGGGGTTGCTGTACGGGAGCCTCGACATCATCCGCGAGCGGACCGGCGACGATCCGCTCAAGGTGTTCAAGAAGGCGGTCGACAACGTGAAGCCCAGCCTCGAAGTCAAGTCGCGGCGCGTCGGCGGCTCGAACTACCAGGTGCCCATCGAGGTCAACCCGAACCGCCGTCTCTCGCTGAGCCTGCGGTGGCTGTCGGGTTACGCGCGATCCCGCAGCGACGGCAAGACGATGCGTGAGAAGCTCGCGAATGAGTTCATCGACGCATCGAATCTGCGGGGCGGGTCGGTGAAGAAGCGCGAAGACACGCACCGCATGGCCGAAGCGAACAAGGCGTTCGCACACTATCGTTGGTGAGAGCGCGGAAAAGCGCAGGCGGAAGCAGACCAGTGGTTGGAGCCGAGTTGGAGATCGCCCCCGCGATCGCGGACCGAGGGGTCGCGCGAAGCAGGCAGTCACGAACGGGCAAGGCGATGTCGAGACAGGTGCCGCTCGAGCGGACGCGGAACATCGGCATCATGGCCCATATCGATGCCGGCAAGACGACGACCACCGAGCGGGTGCTGTTCTACACCGGCATCACCTACAAGATCGGCGAAGTCCACGACGGCACCGCGGTGATGGACTGGATGGCCCAGGAGCAGGAACGGGGCATCACCATCACCTCCGCCGCGACCACGTGCATGTGGCGCGACCACCGCATCAACATCATCGACACGCCGGGGCACGTGGACTTCACGGCCGAGGTCGAACGATCTCTGCGGGTGCTGGACGGGGCGGTAGCGGTGTTCGACGCGGTCGGCGGCGTGGAGCCGCAGTCCGAGACGGTCTGGCGCCAAGCCGACAAGTACCGGGTGCCGCGCATCTGCTTCGTCAACAAGATGGACCGTGTCGGGGCCGACTTTCAGCGCACGCTGACCCAGATTCGCGAGAAGCTCCAGGCCAATCCGGTGGCCGTCCAGTTGCCGCTCGGCGCCGAGGACGGCTTCGCCGGCGTGATCGATCTGGTCGCGATGAAGGCGGTCCGGTACCAGGACGAATCGCTCGGCGCCGAGTCGTTGCTCGAAGAGATTCCGGCGGACCGCCTCGAGGAGGCGACGGCGGCGCGCGAGGCGTTGATCGAGAAGGTCTGCGAGGTGGACGACCGCCTGCTCGAGAAGTATCTGCACGGGGAGCCGATTGCGGCCGACGAGATCATCCCGATTCTGCGTCGGCGCACCGTCGAGTCCGTGCGCGAGGAGAAAGCCCCGTTCGTGCCGGTACTGTGCGGCAGCGCCTTCAAGAACAAGGGCGTGCAGCCGCTGATCGATGCGGTGGTCGACTATCTGCCGTCGCCGGCCGATATTCCCGCCGTGACGGGCACGGAGCCGGACGGCGACGCGGTGCTCGAGCGGCCGGCGCACGACGCCGCGCCGTTCTCGGCCCTCGCCTTCAAGATCATGACCGATGCGTATGTCGGTCAGCTCGCCTTCATCCGCGTGTACTCCGGCGTGATGGCCAGCGGAGCGACGATCTACAACCCGCGGCTGGGCCGCCGGGAGCGGATCGGCCGCCTGCTGAAGATGCACGCCAACAAGCGAGAGGAGATCGAGCAGGTCTACGCCGGCGACATCGCCGCCGCGGTCGGACTGAAGACCGTGGCCACCGGCGACACGATCTGCGATCGCGCGCATCCGGTCGTGCTCGAGGCCATGGAGTTCCCGACTCCCGTCATCACGCTGGCCATCGAGCCGAAGACGAAGGCCGACCAGGAGAAGCTCGGCCAGGGGTTGGCGAAGCTCACCAACGAGGACCCGACGTTCCAGGTGCGGACCGACGTCGAGACCGGCCAGGTGGTCGTTTCCGGCATGGGCGAGCTCCATCTGGAGATCATCGTCGACCGGCTTCGGCGCGAGTTCGGGGTGGCGGCGACGGTCGGCCGCCCGCAGGTGGCCTACCGCGAGACCCTCAGGCGGTCGGCGGAGGCCGAGGGTCGGCACGTCAAGCAGACCGGCGGGCGCGGTCAGTACGGTCACGTCAAGCTCAGCGTCGTGCCGGGGCAGTCGGGGGACGGGTTCGTCTTCGAGAACCGGATATTCGGCGGCGCGATTCCGAAGGAGTTCATTCCGTCGGTCGAGGCGGGGGTGCGCGAGGCGGTGACGACCGGCATCCTCGCCGGCTACCCGATCGAGGACGTCACCGTCACCCTGCTCGACGGTTCGTCGCACGATGTCGACTCGTCGGAGGTGGCCTTCAAGATCGCGGCGTCCATGGCGTTCCGCGAGGCTGCCCGCCGCGCCGCCCCGGTGCTGCTGGAGCCGATCATGAAGGTGGAGGTCGTGGTGCCGGAGGTGTACATGGGCGACATCATCGCCGACATCAACAGCCGCCGCGGCAAGGTGAAGTCGATGGAAGCCCACGGCGGCACGCAGATCGTCAACGCCCGCGTGCCCTTGGCGGAGATGTTCGGCTACGCGACCGAGCTGCGCTCGCGCACGCAGGGGCGCGCCACCTACACGATGCACTTCGAACGCTACGATCAGGTCCCGCAGGCGGTCAGCGAAGAGATCGTCGCGCGCATTCAGGGCAGATAGAAGAGGCTATCGCATGGCGAAGGAGAAGTTCGACCGGTCGAAACCGCACGTGAACATCGGGACGATCGGGCACATCGACCACGGGAAGACGACGCTGACGGCGGCGATCACGTCGGTGCTGGCGGAGCACGATGCGAAGAACGTGGTTCGTTCGTTCGACTCGATCGACAACGCACCCGAGGAACGGGAGCGTGGGATCACGATCGCGACGGCGCACGTGGAGTACACGACGGAGAACCGTCACTACGCGCACGTGGACTGCCCCGGTCACGCGGACTACATCAAGAACATGATCACGGGTGCGGCGCAGATGGACGGCGCGATCCTCGTGGTTGCAGCGACGGACGGCGTGATGCCGCAGACCCGTGAGCACATTCTTCTTGCGCGTCAGGTTGGGGTTCCGTCTCTGGTCGTGTTCATGAACAAGGTCGACATGGTTGACGACGAGGAGCTTCTGGACCTCGTGGAGCTGGAGGTTCGCGAGCTTCTGTCGTCGTATGAGTTTCCCGGCGACGATCTTCCGGTGGTTCGGGGTTCTGCCCTGAAGGCGCTGGAGGGTGACGGCGAGTATGTGTCGACGGTATCGGAGTTGATGTCTGCGGTCGACGACTACGTTCCGCTTCCTGTTCGGGACGTGGACAAGCCGTTCCTGATGCCGATCGAGGACGTGTTCTCGATATCGGGCCGGGGTACGGTTGTGACGGGCCGAGTCGATCGCGGTGTGGTGAAGGTGAGCGACGAGATCGAGATTGTCGGTTTCCAGGAGACGCAGAAGAAGGTCGTGACCGGCGTCGAGATGTTCCGCAAGCTGCTGGACGAGGGCGTGGCTGGCGACAACATCGGTGTTCTTCTGCGCGGTCTGGAGAAGGACGATGTCGAGCGTGGTCAGGTGTTGGCGAAGCCGAAGTCGATCACTCCTCACACGAAGTTCAAGGGCGAGGTTTACGTGTTGACGAAGGACGAGGGTGGTCGTCACACGCCGTTCTTCAACGGTTATCGCCCGCAGTTCTACCTTCGGACGACGGACGTGACCGGGGTGGCGACGTTGCCTGAGGGTGTCGAGATGGTGATGCCCGGTGACAACGTGGCGATGGAGGTCGAGCTGATCACGCCGGTGGCGCTCGAGAAGGGCCTTCGCTTCGCGATTCGGGAAGGCGGCCGCACGGTGGGGTCGGGGGCGATCACGGAGATCGTCGAGTAGCGGTACCACGGGGCCGGGCGTCTGCGCCGCGGAACGGTGCGGACTCCTGCAGGGTTGGTTGGGCGCCTGACGGCGACGATTGGCGGGCTCCGGGCTCAGTGAGAAGTCATGTTCAGCGACAAGATTCGGATACGCCTGAAGGCCTACGATCACCGGGTGCTCGATCAGTCGACCCATGAGATCGCCGACACCGCCCGGCGGACGGGCGCGCGCCTTGCCGGACCGATACCGCTGCCCACGGATCTGAACAAGTGGACGGTCCTGAGATCGCCGCACGTCGACAAGAAATCGCGCGAGCAGTTCGAGATCCGCACTCACAAGCGGCTGATCGACATCTTCGAGCCGACCTCCCAGACCGTCGATGCGCTGATGAAGCTCGATCTCCCGGCGGGAGTCGACGTCGAAATCAAGGCATTCGGCAAGGACGGCAACGACTAGGCGCCGCGGAGCGGTGCGGACGCCTGGAGGGTTGGTTGGGCGCCGAGCGGCGACGATTGGCGGGCCGGGGCCCGGTGGAGCTCGGCAGCACGGACGCAGACGATCATGGTGACCGGAATCCTCGGGCGGAAGATCGGAATGACCCAGTTGTTCGGCGACGACGGCGCGATTATGCCCGCGACGGTCATCAAGGCCGGCCCGTGTGTCGTCGTGCAGCGGAAGACGGTCGAGCGTGACGGCTATGCCGCGGTGCAGCTCGGGCTCGTCGACGACACGCCAGCCAACGCGAACCGGCCCATCGCCGGCCATTACCGGAAGGCCAACGTGCCCCCGACCCGGATTCGACGGGAGGTCGGTGTGGACGGTGACGGGCCGGCGGAAGGCGAGCAGGTGGTGGCGTCGGTGTTCGCGGACGGCGATCGCGTCGATGTGGTGGGGGTCAGCCGCGGCAAGGGGTTCCAGGGCGTCATGAAGCGCCACGGTTTCGGTGGCGGCCGCGCGACGCACGGCTCCATGTTCCACCGCGCGCCGGGCTCGATCGGGGCGTCGTCCTATCCTTCCCGGGTCATCAAGGGCATGCGGGGACCGGGGCGAATGGGCGGCGACCGGGTCACGACACGGAACCTGAAGGTGCTGCGGGTGGATGCCGAGCAGCACGTGCTCGTGGTCAAGGGAGCGGTTCCGGGCGCGCCGGGCGGCGTGGTCATGATCAGGAAGGCGGTCGCCGCCAAGCCGGAGCCCGCGCTGCCGGCCGAGGCGCCGGTGAAGAAGCGTAAGAAGTAGCCTGGGTTGCGCCATGACGCTGGATGTCGTTGATTTGCGGAACGAGAAGATCGGCTCGGTCGAGGTCAGTGACGCCGTGTTCGGCGGCCGGCCGAACCAGGACGTCATCTGGGAATCGGTGGTGCACCAATCGGCCAGCGAGCGACGCGGCACCCATGCGACGAAGACGCGGGGGCAGGTGAGCGGCACCGGCAAGAAGCCGTGGCGCCAGAAGGGCACCGGCCGCGCGCGGGTCGGCGAGAGCCGCAATCCGCTCTGGCGCACCGGCGGCGCGGTGTTCGGCCCCCAGCCACGGAGCTACGCGTATCGCCTGCCGAAGAAGGTCGTGCGCGGCGCCTTGCGGGCTGCGTTGACGGAGAAGTTCGCGGGCGGCGGCGTCCTCGTCGTCGATCAGCTCGGGGTCGACGAGCCGCGAACCCGGCTCGCGGTCGAGCTGCTCGACCGCCTCGATGTGGCGTCCAAGGCGTTGCTGGTCGACGTGCAGCCGGATGAGAAGCTCGTGCTGGCCGTGCGCAACCTCGGCGACGTCAGTCT
Source organism: Vicinamibacterales bacterium (assembly GCA_965199675.1). Taxonomy (GTDB): domain Bacteria; phylum Acidobacteriota; class Vicinamibacteria; order Vicinamibacterales; family UBA8438; genus JAJEEA01. The sequence goes on from CBDATI010000028.1 coordinate 269,704, forward strand.
TGTGGCGACGGGGCGCCTCGGCGCGAGGGATGTCGTTGACGCGCGGCAGGTGGTGATGACGCGCGCCGCAATCGAGAAACTCACTCAGGTGCTGGCGTCATGAGAGAGACCGAAGTCATCCGGCGGGCCCTCGTTACCGAGAAGACCACCATCCAGCGCGAGGACACGGGCACCATCGTTCTCGAGGTGGCGATGCGGGCGACGAAGGTCGAGATCAGGCAGGCGGTCGAGCGACTGCTCGGGTCGAAGGTGGCCAGCGTCCGCACGTCCATCAACCACGGGAAGATCAAGCGGCAGGGGCGCTTCTCGGGCCAGCGTCCGGACTGGAAGAAGGCTTACGTCCGGCTGCGCGACGGCGAGAGCGTGCCCGAGTTCCTGGAAGGCGCGTAGCAGTCTGCGCCACGCGCGGCTCGGACTCGTGGGGGATTGGTTGGGCGCCACGCGGCGCCTTGCGGCGGCGATTGGCGGTCGAGGCGTCTGCGCCGCAGAACGGCTCGGACCTCTGGAGGGTTGGTTGGGCGCCCGAGCGGAGCCGCGGAGGCGACGGTTGGCGGGCTGGGCAAGACGATGACCATACGCAAGTACAAGCCGACGTCGGCGGGGCGGCGCTTCCAGACGGTGCAGACTTTCGAAGAGATCACCGAGACGAAGCCGTACAAGCCCCTGACCGAGCCGTTGCCCAAGTCCGGCGGCCGCAACAATCGGGGCCGCATCACGATTTGGCAGCGGGGCGGAGGGCACAAGCGCACGTACCGCATCATCGACTTCAAGCGCGACAAGCACGACGTGCCGGGGCGGGTGACGACCATCGAGTACGACCCGAACCGGTCCGCGCGCATCGCGCTCGTGACCTACGCCGACGGCGAGAAGCGCTACATCCTGCACCCGGCCGGCGTCGCCGTGAACGACACCGTCGTGGCGGGAAACCGTGTCGACATCCTTCCCGGCAACACCCTCCCCCTCAAGAACATCCCGCTCGGCACCCAGATGCACAACGTCGAGCTGAAGCCGGGCAAGGGTGGCCAGCTCGCCCGCAGCGCGGGGGCGAGCGTGCAGCTCGTGGCCAAGGAAGGCGAGTACGTGTCGGTCCGGCTGCCGTCGGGCGAGGTTCGCCGGATTCTGAAGGAGTGCGTGGCCACCATCGGCCAGGTCGGCAACGTCGATCACGAGAACGTGTCGCTGGGCAAGGCGGGCCGCAAGCGCTGGCTCGGGCGCCGGCCCAACGTCCGCGGGGTTGCGATGAACCCCGTCGATCACCCGCTCGGCGGCGGCGAGGGCAAGGCCGCGGGCGGCCGCCACCCCGTATCGCCGTGGGGCGTGCCGACCAAGGGGTACAAGACCCGAAGCCGCAAGCCGTCGGACAAGTTCATCGTCCAGCGCCGGCGGCGGAAGTGAGGGGCGCGGCGGCGGGCCGGCCGGACGCCGCACGCGACGGTCGGTCGGGGGGTTCGCGAGGCAGCCGTTCGCGGGCGGGGATTGAGACGAGGCGTCAATGAGTCGATCGCTGAAGAAGGGACCGTTCGTCGACATACCGCTGCTCGAGAAGGTCGAACGCATGAACAACAGCGGAGACCGCCGGGTCATCAAGACCTGGTCTCGACGGTCGACGGTCATACCCGAGATGGTCGGGCACACCATCGCGGTGCACAACGGCAAGAAGTTCATCCCCGTTTATCTGACCGAGAACATGGTCGGGCACAAGCTCGGCGAGTTCTCGCCGACCCGGTTGTTTCGGGGGCATACGAGCAAGCGCGACAAGGCCGCTTCCGTCGGCAAGGGCAAATGACGATGATCGAAGGGCGTGCCACGGCGCGATATGTCCGGACCTCGGCCCAGAAGGCCAAGCTGGTGATGGACCTGATTCGCGGCCAGAGCGTGGATCGGGCGCTGGCCACGCTGCGTTTCTCGCAGAAGCGCATCGCCGGCGACATCGCCAAGGTGCTCCGCTCGGCGGTGGCGAACGTGGAGCAGAAGGATGGCGCGGCCGGCGACGTCGACCGCATGTTCGTGTCCAGGTGCTACGCGGATCAGGGGCCGTCGATGAAGCGCATCCGACCCGCTCCGATGGGTCGTGCGTTCCGCATCGTCAAGCGGACCGCGCACCTGACCGTGCACGTTTCGGAGCGGGAGGATGGCGTCGCTTCGGCGGGCGGCGCGGGCGAGCGGCGCTCGAAGCGGCGGCCGAGGAAGCGGTCCGGCGACTAGGCGTTGGTGCCGCACGCGCGGCCAGAGGTTGACGAGATGGGGCAGAAGGTACACCCGTACGGGTTCAGGCTTGGCTTCAACAAGACGTGGCGGTCGCGCTGGTACGCCGACCGCGACTACGCCAAGCTCCTGCACGAAGATCTCTCGCTGCGGTCCGATCTGAAGAAACGCTTCAAGCACGCCGGCGTATCGAAGATCGAGATCGAGCGCGCCGCCAACAAGTTGAAGATCGACATCTGCACGTCGCGGCCGGGCATCATCATCGGGCGCAAGGGGACCGAGGTCGACAAGCTCAAGACCGAGATCCAGCGTCGGACCAAGCGCGAGGTCTTCATCAACATCCAGGAGATTCAGAAGCCCGAGCTCGATGCGCAGTTGATCAGCGAGTCGGTAGCCCTGCAGCTCGAGAAGCGCGTCGCCTTCCGCCGCGCGATGCGCAAGGCGGTCGAGTCGGCCCTGCGGTTCGGGGGGCGCGGGATCAAGGTGCGCGTGGGGGGGCGCCTCAACGGCGCGGAGATCGCGCGCACGGAGTGGTATCTGCACGGCCAGTTGCCGCTGCAGACCCTGCGGGCGGACATCGACTACGGATTCGCCGAAGCCAACACCACCTACGGCCAGATCGGCGTGAAGGTGTGGCTGTACAGGGGCGATCGCCACGAGCCACGGCTGGCCCGCGACGAAGAGTACCGGGTGCCGCGCCGCGGAGCCCGGGGGTAGGAGCTCGGATTTTCGGGCGCCTGCGAGGTAGCAGTCATGTTGATGCCGAAGAAAGTCAAACACCGGAAGCAGCACCGCGGGCGCATGACCGGCAAGGCGTGGCGAGGCTCGACCGTGTCGTTCGGCGACTACGGCCTGCGGGCGATGGAGCCGTGCTGGCTGACGGATCGCCAAATCGAGGCCGCACGAGTGGCGATGACCCGTTCGATCAAGCGCGGCGGCAAGATCTGGATTCGGGTGTTTCCGGACAAGCCGATCACCAAGAAGCCCCAGGAAACGCGGATGGGCAAGGGCAAGGGCGCGCCCGAGCAGTGGGTCGCGGTGGTGAAGTCGGGCCGCATTCTCTTCGAGATGGAAGGGGTCGACGCGACGGTCGCGCGCGAGGCGATGCGCCTGGCCGCAGCCAAGCTGCCCATTCACACCAGGTTCGCCACCCGGTTCGGGGGAGCCGAGGCATCATGACGGCGATCACGGAACTCCGCGAGCTCGGCGTGTCGGACCTCGAACAGCGCGAGCGGGAGCTGGCCGAGGAGGTGTTCCGCCTTCGGCTCCAGAAGTCGATGGGGCAGCAGGAGGCGGCCAACAAGCTGCGTCGGACCCGGCAGGACCTGGCCCGGGTCAAGACGCTCCTGCGCGGCTATGCGCTCGGCATCGAGGCGCCGGCGAGCGAGACGAAAGAAGCAGCGGATGGGGACTAAGGCAGAAATCCAGGGCGTCGTCGTCAAGGGCAAGATGGACAAGAGTGTCGTCGTGGCCGTCGAGCGCCGGGTGCGCCACGGTCTGTACGGCAAGATTCAGCGCCGGACGTCGAAGTTCATGGCGCACGATCCGGGCAACTACGCGAGAGAGGGCGACGTCGTCGCCATCGTCGAGACCCGGCCTCTCAGTCGGCGCAAGCGCTGGGCGGTCGTCCGGGTGGTCGAACGGGCGAAGACCGTCTGAGGCGCACTCGCCGCCGCGCGGGCCGGTTTCCGGCGGCTCCGCCGGGCGTCGGGCGCGTCGAAGGCGGCGGGCGGGCCGGGAGACGCCCCCGGCGAAGCGAGCACAGAACCATGATCCAGATGCAATCGATCCTCGAGGTCGCGGACAACTCCGGGGCCCGGAAGATCGCGGTCATCAACCCGCTCGGCGGGTCGACCGGTCGCTTCGCGAAGCTGGGCGATCTCGTCACGGCTTCGGTGAAGGAGGCGGCTCCGCGTGCCGCGGTCAAGAAGGGTCAGGTCGTCCGGGCCGTCATCGTGCGGACGGCGAAGGAGCATCGCCGGCGCGACGGCAGCTACATTCGTTTCGATCGGAACGCGGCGGTGCTGGTCAACGAGCAGGGCGAACCCATCGGGACCCGGGTCTTCGGGCCCGTGGCGCGCGAGCTTCGGGAACGCAAGTTCATGAGAATCATCTCTCTGGCGCCGGAAGTACTCTGAAGCCGCGAGCGTGTGAACCATGTCGAGACTACAGACCCCCATCCGGAAGAACGACAACGTCGTCGTCATCACGGGAAGGGACCGGGGGAAGCGGGGGCGCGTCCTGCAGCTCGTGCCGGCCAAGAACCGGCTGATCGTCGAGGGCGTGAACATCGTCAAGCGCCATACCCGCCCGAACCCGAGGCAGAACGTGAAGGGCGGCATCGTGGAGCGCGAGGCGCCGCTGCACGCGTCGAACGTGCAGATTGTCTGCCCGGAGTGCGGTGCGCCGACGCGTATCGGAAAGCGCCTCCTCGGTGACGGCCGCAAGGTTCGGATCTGCCGGAAGTGCGACGGGGTCGTGGATCGATGACTAGTCGACTGAGAGCGCGCTATCAGGAGAGCGTGGTTCCCGCGCTCACGAAGGAGTTCGGGTACACCAACGTCATGGCGGTGCCCAGGATCCAGCGGATCGTCGTGAACATGGGCCTCGGCGAGGCCACGCAGAACGTGAAGCTGATCGACGCGGGCAGCGACGATCTCACGCGCATCACCGGCCAGAAGCCGATGACGACTCGGGCCCGGAAATCGATAGCCCAGTTCAAGCTCCGTCAGGGCATGCCGATTGGCTCGATGGTCACGCTGCGCCGGGATCGCATGTACGAGTTTCTCGACCGGCTGATCTCCATCGCGCTGCCCCGCGTCAGAGACTTCCGCGGCGTTTCCCCCAAGGGGTTCGACGGCCGCGGCAACTACACCCTGGGGCTTCCGGACCAGTTGATGTTCATCGAGATCGACTACATGAAGGTCGACAAGTCGCGCGGGATGAACATCTCGGTGGTGACCACCGCCAGGACCGACGAAGAGGGGCGCCGGCTGCTCCAGCTCATGGGGATGCCGTTCCGGACGAATTAGGCGGCGCGCCGTGGACCGGCGCGCTTCTGCTGGGGTTGGCTGGGCGCCGAGTGGATCCGCCGGCGACGATCGGCGGGTGAGGGGAGCTCGATGGCGACGATTGCGAAGATGGTCAAGGAGGAAAAGCCGCCGAAGTTCAAGGTGCGGCTTCGCAACCGGTGCCGCCTCTGCGGGCGGCCGCGGGGGTTCATCCGCAAGTTCGCGCTGTGTCGCCTGTGTTTCCGGCGGCTCGCGCTCGAGGGCGACATCGCGGGAGTGACCAAGAGCAGTTGGTGACGATGTCAGGCGCTGCGTCGCCCGGGGCGCGGCGTCGACAGACAAGAGAGACATGACTGATCCGATCGCCGATATGTTGACGAGAATCCGCAACGGGACCGCCGCACACCGGCGGCGCGTGGACATCCCGGCATCGCGGCTCAAGACGGAGATCGCGAGGATTCTGCAGAGCGAGGGGTACATCCAGTCGTTCAAGACGGTGGACGTCGTCGTCGAACGGGGGCAGCAGGCGCGGCAGATGATTCGCATCCAGTTGAAGTACGGATCGCGCGGCGAGAACGTCATCTCGGGAATTCAGCGGGTCAGCCGGCCCGGCCGACGCGTCTACTGCGGCCGGAACAGCGTGCCCCCGGTTCTCGCCGGCCTCGGCACCAGCATTCTCACCACCTCGCGCGGGGTCATGACGGGGCGCGAAGCGGTGAAGATGGGCGTGGGCGGCGAAGTGTTGTGCAACGTCTGGTGAGCCGGGCGGTGGAGTGACGAAATGTCGCGAGTGGGCAAACAGCCGATCCCGATTCCGGCCGGAGTCAGTGTGCAGATCACCGCGGACGCGGTGGAGGCGAAGGGGCCGAAGGGGACCATGCGGCAACCGCTGCCGCCGGGGATCGTGGTCGAGATGGAGGACGGGGTGCTGCGTGCGCGGCCCGAGCGCGAGAGCCGCGCGATGGCCAAGTTCCACGGGCTCGGGCGCAGTCTCGTCGCGAATGCCGTGACCGGCGTGTCTTCGGGGTTCAAGAAAGAGCTCGACATCGTGGGCATCGGCTACCGCGCCGAAGTGGCCGGCCAGCGGCTCACGTTGTCGCTCGGATACTCGCACCCGGTGGTGTTCGAGGTGCCCGACGGCATCTCGGTGGCGGTGGAGAACCAGACGCACCTGGTGGTGTCGGGCGTGGACCGCCAGGCCGTAGGGCAGGTCGCCGCCGACATCCGGAGCCTCCGCAAGCCGGATCCCTACAAGCAGAAGGGGATTCGCTACACGGGCGAGGTGCTCAAGAAGAAGGTCGGCAAGACGGGAGCCTAGGCGGGCCGGCGGCCCGGGATCGAACGTGTCATGAAGGTCAAGACGAAGAAGGATCGGCGCCGGCGGATTGCACTGCGCCAGCGCAAGAAGATCAAGGGGACGTCGCACTGCCCGAGGATGTCGGTCTTTCGGAGCCTGGGGCACATCGCGGTCCAGGTCATCGACGACTCGAACGGCACGACGTTGGCGTCCGCGTCGAGCACCGAGCCCGCGATCAGGGCGAGCTTCACGGATGGAGCCTCCGGCGGAAACGTGGCGGGCGCCGAGGTCGTCGGACGGCTGATCGCGGAGCGGACGCTGGAGAAGGGCATCCGGAGCGTGGTCTTCGATCGGGGCGGGTTCCTGTATCACGGCCGGGTCCGCAAGGTCGCGGACGCGGCGAGAGAGGCCGGCCTGCGATTCTAGGAGCCCGCGGCGAGAACCCGCGCTGAAGGTGGCATGATGCCGCCGTCGCCGGGATGACACAGGCTGCCGGGAAACGACATGAGCCAGATGCGAGTCAAGATCGATCCCAACGATTTCGACCTCAAGGACACGGTCGTCTCGATCAACCGCGTCACGAAGGTGGTGAAGGGCGGCAAGAACCTGAGCTTCAGCGCCCTCGTGGTCGTGGGCGACGGCCACGGCGTGGTCGGGTTCGGCGTCGGCAAGGCCAAGGAGGTGCCGTCGGCCATCAAGAAGGGCATCGAAGCGGCCAAGAAGGCGCTGCTCCGGGTGCCCCTCGCCGGCACGACGATACCGCACATGGTGGTCGGACGCTTCGGAGCCGGCCGGGTGTTGTTGAAGCCGGCTCCCGAAGGCACCGGCATCATCGCGGGCGGCGCCGTGCGCGCGGTCCTGGAGTCGGCCGGCGTGCAGAACATCCTGACCAAGTCTCTGGGAACGCAGAATCCGCACAACGTCGTGCGAGCCACCTTCACCGGACTCATGGAGTTGAAGGACCCGGTCTCGGTGGCGCGGTTGCGCGGAATCGATCTCGAGGAGCTGACGGCGGTCTAGGAGTCTGCGCCGTTGGAGCGGCGCCACCCGCCGCCGCGCCACCCTGCGGGTTGGTCGCGGCACCGGGTGGAGCCGTCCGGCGAAGATTGACGGGCTGGGGCAGATGGAGACGACGAATACGAAGGCGCCGGAGGCCGGGCGAGTGCGCGTGACGCTGGTGCGGAGCACGATCGGCTTCGACAGGCGCCAGGCGAAGGTGGTGCGGGGGCTGGGGTTGCGGCGGTTGAACCACACCGTTGAAGTGCAGGACCTGCCGTCCATCCGCGGCATGATCCGGAAGGTCCGGCATCTCGTCCGCGTGACCGAGGGCTGACGATGAGCTTGAACGATCTGAGACCGCCCGCCGGCGCCCGCCGTCGGAAGAAGCGCGTGGGCCGGGGCTATGGCTCCGGTACCGGGGTGACGTCGGGGCGGGGGCACAAGGGGCAGAAGTCCCGGTCGGGATACCGCCGGAAGCGCGGCTTCGAGGGCGGCCAGATGCCATTGCACCGCCGCGTGCCGAAACGGGGGTTCTTCAATCCGTTTCGGGTGGAGTATGCCGTCGTCAATGTGGACGCACTGGCCGAGCGGTTCGAGGCCGACACCGAGGTGACCCCCGACCTGTTGCGGGAGTCGGGTCTCGTGCGCTCGAACGCCAGGCTCGTCAAGGTTCTGGCGCGGGGAGGCCTGGACGTCGCGTTGACGGTGAAGGCGCACAAGTTCAGCCGCAGGGCGGCCGAGCTCATCGCCGGGGCCGGCGGCCGAACGGAGGTCGTGACGGGGTGAGCGTCGGTACGGATCGGAACCTGACCGGCAAGGGGCGCATCGATGTTTGACAGCCTGCGGAACGTCTTCGCAATCTCGGATCTGCGGACCCGGGTGTTGTTCACGCTGTCCATTCTCGCGGTCTACCGCCTCGGCAGCGTCATCCCGACCCCGGGCGTGAACACCGACGCGCTCGCGATTCTCGCCGAGCAGGCGGCCGGGACCATGTTCGGGCTCTACAACATGTTCTCGGGCGGCAACCTCGCCCAGGTGACCATCTTCGCGCTGGGCATCATGCCGTACATCAGCGCGTCCATCATTCTGCAGCTCCTGACCGTCGTTTGGCCCTACCTGGAGCGGTTGTCGAAGGAAGGAGAGCTCGGGCGCCGGAAGATCACGCAGTACACCCGCTACGGCACGCTGTTGCTGTGCGTGGTGCAGGCGTTCGCCATCGCCTTCTGGCTCGAGAGCCAGACCAACATCGCCGGCGGCCTGCCCCTGGTGTACGAGCCCGGCTGGGGTTTCCGCCTCCTCGTGGTCCTGACCCTCACCACCGGCACGTGCTTCATCATGTGGCTGGGGGAGCAGGTCACCGAGCGGGGAATCGGCAACGGCATGTCGCTCATCATCTTCGCGGGCATCGTCGTGAACCTGCCCGCGGCGGTCCTGAACACCCTCGATCAGTTGCGCACCGGCCAGATGGGGCTGTTCCGCCTGCTGATGCTGTCCATCCTGATGATCCTCGTCATCGGCGCGGTGGTGTTCATCGAGCGCGGGCAGCGCCGGGTCACCGTGCAGTACGCGAAGCGGGTCGTGGGACGGCGGATGTACGGCGGCACGAGCACCCACATTCCCCTGAAGGTGAACACGGGCGGGGTCATTCCCGTCATCTTCGCCTCGTCGCTCCTCGCGTTCCCCGCGACCATCACGTCCGCGATGCCCGAGACCGCGTGGGCGCAGGGCATCACCGAGAACTTGGCGAACGGCATGCCCCTCTATTACCTGCTGTACATGGGGGGCATCATCTTCTTCGCCTACTTCTACACGGCGATCATCTTCAATCCGGACGACGTCGCCGAGAACATGCGCAAGTACGGCGGGTTCGTGCCGGGGATCAGGCCCGGCAAGCGGACCGCGGAGTACATCGACACCATCCTCACCCGAATCACGCTGGTGGGAGCCATCTACCTGGCCATCGTGGCGATACTGCCCGACTTGATGATCGTCGGGTTCCGCGTGGCCGCGATTCCCTTCATCGGCGACTCCCTCGATGCGGTCACGCCGCGGTGGATCACCGACGGCCTCAACGTCACGTTCTACTTCGGCGGGACTTCGCTGCTGATCATCGTCGGCGTGTCGATGGACACCGTGCAGCAGGTCGAGTCGCAGTTGATCATGCGTCACTACGACGGTTTCATGCGCAAGACCCGCATCCGGGGTCGTCGTGGGTAGGGTTGGGAGTCCGAGGGTGGCCGTCTCCGAAGGGTCCGCGATCAACCTCGTCGTGCTGGGGCCGCCCGGCGCCGGCAAGGGCACGCAGGGCGTCGAGTTCGCCCGCGAGCACGGCATTCCGCAGATCTCGACGGGAGACATCCTGCGGGACGCGGTCAGGTCCGGCTCAGAGCTCGGCCGCCGGGCCAAGGCGACGATGGAGGCGGGGCGCCTCGTCGACGACGATCTGATGATCGCCATCGTGCGGGAGCGCCTGGACCGGGAGGATGTCGCGGGCGGCTTCGTGCTCGACGGCTTTCCCCGCACGGTGGCTCAGGCGGTGGCCCTCGACGAGATCATGAGCGGGCGTCCGCCCCTGATCGTCATCGATATCGCCGTGCCGGACGACGCGCTCGTGGCCCGGCTCGCGCGACGGCGGGTCTGCGGGGCGTGCGGGCAGGCGACAAGCGTCGATCTGTCGCCGGGTGCGCGTTGCGGCCGGTGCGGCGGCGAACTGCTTCTGCGGAGCGACGACACCGAGTCGGTGGTGCGGGAGCGGTTGCGGGTCTACGCCGATGCGACCCGGCCGCTCGTCGACTACTATTCGCAGCGCCCCGCGTTCCGCGCCGTCGACGGCGACCGGAGCCCGGCCGAGGTGGGGGCGGCGCTCGCCGCCGCCGTGGACGCGGTGCTCGCAGAACGGGCGGCGAGGCGCGTCGCGACGGGGGAGGCCCGCGCATGATCGTCCGCAAGTCGCCAGCCCAGATCGAGCACATGCGCGCGGCCAACGCCCTGGTGGCGCAGGTGTTGTCGGCGCTGCGCGAGATGGTGGCGCCCGGGGTCTCGACCCTGGAGCTCGACGTGGTGGCGGAGCGGCAGATTCGGGCGGCCGGCGCGGTGCCCGCGTTCAAGGGGTACCAGGGCTATCCGGCGACGTTGTGCGCATCGGTGAACGAGGCCGTGGTGCATGGCATTCCGTCGTCGGCGCCGCTGGTCGACGGCGACATCGTGTCGCTCGACATGGGCGTGGTGCTCGACGGTTACTACGGCGACTCGGCCGTCACCGTGCCTGTCGGCGGGGTTCCGCACCGAGTCTCGGAGCTGCTTCGGGTGACCCGGGAGGCACTGGAGCGCGGCATCGCGCAGGTCCGCGTCGGCGGACACGTCTCCGACATCGGACATCACGTGCAGCGGCACGTGGAGGCGCACGGGTTCTCGGTGGTGCGGGAGTTCGTCGGCCATGGCATCGGGGTCGCTCTGCACGAGGAGCCACAGATTCCGAACTACGGCGAGCCGGGCCAGGGGCCGAGGCTGGAGACCGGCATGGTCCTCGCCATCGAGCCGATGGTCACCCTGGGGCGGCCGGCCGTCAAGGTGCTGGGCGACGGCTGGACCGCGGTGACCCGTGACGGCAGCCTCGCGGCGCACTTCGAGCACACGGTGGCGATTACCGAGGGCGGTCCGGACGTGCTGACCCGCGTGGGCGGCACAGGTGCGGTGCAGGACCCGGCCGCGAGCCGGACGGCGGGGCCGGCCTCGGTCCACTGACGGTCGGTCGACGGAACCCGCGGCCGCCGCGGCGGCTTCCCGCATGCCGGCGAGCCTGGTCAGACGGTCGGTTCGAGGACGTGAAATGAAGGTGCGAACATCGGTGAAACGCATTTGTGACAAGTGCAAGGTCGTGCGCCGCTCCGGCGTCGTGCGCGTGATCTGCTCGAATCCAAAGCACAAGCAGCGACAGGGGTGAGGCCGGACCATGGCTCGAATCGCGGGTGTCGATCTACCAAGAAGCAAGCGCATCGAGACCGGGCTGACGTACATCTTCGGGATCGGTGACCACCGATCCCGGTTGATCCTGCAGGAGGCCGGCGTCGATCCCGGTATCCGGATCAAGGATCTCTCCGAGGACGACGTTCGGAAGATCAGCCGGGTCATCGAGGAGCAGGGACGGGTGGAGGGCGATCTGCGCAAGGAGATCACCCTGAACATCAAGCGGTTGATGGAGGTGGGGTCGTTTCGCGGGATGCGCCATCGCCGCAACCTCCCCACCCGCGGTCAGCGGACGCAGACGAACGCCCGTACGCGGAAGGGACCGCGCCGGGGCGCAGTGGCGAAGAAGCGGACGAGTTGACCAGGAGTCTGCGTCGCGGACGGTGCAGACTTCTGGCAGGGTTGGTTGGGCGCCGAGCGGAGCCGCAGGCGACGATTGGCGGGCGAGCGAAAGGACTGTTCGCGAATGGCTAAGCTGGAGACCGTCGACGCCTCGGTTCCGACGCCGAGCAAGCGGCCGGCCAAGCGCAAGAAGACCTTCAAGAAGAAGCGCGACAAGCGGGTGGTGCACCACGGCATCGTGCACATCCAGGCGTCGTTCAACAACACGATCATCACGATCGCCGATACCGAGGGGAACGTCGTGGCGTGGTCGAGCGCCGGCGGCATCGGTTTCCGCGGCTCGCGGAAGGGCACGCCGTTCGCGGCCACCCAGGCGGCGATACGGGCCGGGCACGGAGCCAAGGCGGTCGGCATGCGCACCGTGGACGTGCGCGTCAAGGGCCCGGGCGGCGGCCGCGAGTCGGCCATTCGCGCGCTGCAAGCGTCGGCAGGCCTCAGCGTGAAGTCGATTCGCGACGTGACGCCCATTCCTCACAACGGGTGCCGTCCGCCCAAGCGGCGGCGCGTGTAGGACCGACGTAGACGCCGGGAGTCGGCGCCGGGGAACGGCGTGGACTCCTCCAGGGTTGGTTGGGCGCCAAGCGGAGCCGCAGGCGACGATTGGCGGGCCAGGAGCAGAGAATCAGCATGGCACGATATGCAGGACCCGTTTGCCGGCTCTGCCGCCGCGAGGGCATGAAGCTCTTCCTGAAGGGCGAGCGGTGCTACGCGGAGAGGTGCGCCATCGAGAAGCGCAACGTCCCCCCCGGGCAGCAGGGGCGGCGCCGTCGTCCCAGCAAGGTCATGGGCTACGGCTCACAGCTTCGCGAGAAGCAGAAGGTCAAGCGCACCTACGGCGTGCTCGAGAACCAGTTCCGCCGCTACTTCGCGGCGGCCGAACGGCAGCGGGGCATCACCGGCGAGACGCTGCTGCAGTTGCTCGAGCGTCGGCTCGACAACGTCGTCTACCGTCTCGGGCTCGCGACGTCCCGGCCTCAGGCCCGGCAACTCGTCCGGCACGGCCACGTGCGGGTGAACGGCAGGCGGGCCGACATCCCGTCGCTCTCGCTGAAAGCCGGCGACGCCGTCAGCGTCAGGCAGCGCAGCGCCAAGCGGCCGGCGATTCTCTACGCCATGGAGGAGGTCAAGGGACGGGGGATCCCCGACTGGCTGGAGTTCGACGCGTCCACCATGACCGGGCGGGTCGCCGCGCTCCCGACGCGCGAGCAGATCAACCTGCCGGTGCAGGAACAACTGATCGTCGAGCTGTACTCGAAGTAAGAGAAGCGGTCCCGGTGACAGAAAGGACTGACTTGATGTTGTGGAAAGGCTTCCAGCGACCGAAACGGCTGGAGTTCGATGCGGAGACCCTGACCGATCGGTTCGGGAGGTTCTCCGCCCAGCCGTTCGAGCGCGGTTTCGGGACCACGATCGGCAACGCGTTGCGTCGCGTGCTCTTGTCGGCCATCGAGGGCGCCGCCGTCACGAGCGTCAAGATCGACAACGTGCTCCACGAGTTCTCTCCGATTCCGGGCGTCGTGGAGGATGCGACCGACATCATCCTGAACCTGAAGCAGATCCCCATCAAGCTGCACGGCGACGAGACGAAGACGTTGTATCTGCGAGCCGACAAACCGGGCTCGGTCAAGGCGGCGGATCTCGAGGTCGACGCCGCGCTGGAAATACTCGACCCCGATCTGCACGTCGCGACCGTGGCCGACGGCGGCTCCCTGCACATGGAGATGCGCGTCAAGCAGGGGCGCGGTTACGTTTCCGCGGAGAAGAACTTCGACGAGGATCTCGGCATCGGCTGGATCCCCATCGACTCGGTTCACTCCCCGGTGCGCAAGGTCAACTATCTGGTCGAGGCGGCTCGTCTCGGCCAGACGACGGACTACGACAAGCTCACCGTGGACGTGTGGACGGACGGCTCGGTGACCGCCCGCGAGGCGATCTCGCTGGGCGCGAAGCTGGTTCGCGACCACCTGAGCATCTTCATCAATCTCGACGAGTCCGGCGACGCGCCGACCGAGCCGGAAAGCGAGCGGATGGCGGTGGCCAACGAGCATCTCGACAAGAGCGTCGAGGAGCTCGAGCTCTCGGTCCGGTCCTACAACTGCCTGAAGAACGCCAACATTCGGACCATTCGCGAGCTCGTTCAGAAGACCGAGGCGGAGATGCTCCGCACGAAGAACTTCGGCCGCAAGTCGCTCAACGAGATCAAGGAGATACTGCAGCAGATGGGTCTCGGTCTGGGGATGCGATTCGAACCGCCGACGCCCGACGCCGAGGTCGAAGGCTGAGAGTCGCCGCAAGCGGCGACTGGGCGGGCCAGGAGTCTGCGCCGCCGGCCCGGGACCGGCCGACGTCGGCCGGTGGACGAGAGGAAACGGAAGCATGCGTCATCGAGTAGCGCACAGGAAGCTGGGTCGGGTGACCGAGCATCGACTCGCCACGTTGCGCAACCAGGCCACGATGCTGTTGCGCCACGAGCGGATCGACACGACCCTCGCCAAGGCGAAGGAGTTGCGTCCGTTCGTCGAGCGTCTCATCACGGTGGCCAAGCGCGGCCTCGTGGACGGTGCGGAGACCACGCGCGCCCTGCACGCGCGACGGCTCGTGGCGCGGGACATCGCCGACAAGCAGATCGCCGGCAAGCTGTTCGGCGACATTGCGCACCGCTTCGCCGAACGGCCCGGCGGGTATACGCGGGTGCTGCGTCTCGGCCGTCGCCAGGGCGACGCGGCCGAGGTCGCGCAAATCGAGCTGGTGGGCAGCGAGTACGATCCGAGCCAGGATCAGGATGCCGATGACGCGGCGCCGGCGGCCTCGAAGAAGAAGGGGATGGGCGGTCGTCTGCGCGCTGCCGCGAAGCGCCTGCGGCGCGGGCAGGACGAGAAGTCAGACGACACGGCTTGACGCCAGGGAGCTCGGCAGACCCTGCCGTCCTTCCTCCGCGTTCGCTTCGGCTCGCAATCGGCGCTGCCCTTGCTCGGGTTCTTGCCTTCGCTTCGGTCCGTTCCGCCCTGGCCTCCGCGAGCTGCTCTCTCCCTGTGCGCGCCGACGGCTGGCTAGCCGTCCTTGGCTTCCTCCTCGCCCCGTTCCGCCTTGGCCTCCGCAATCACCTTTGGCACGATGTGCGCCGGCACCTCTTCGTAGTGCGAGAACTCCATGTGGTACGACCCGCGGCCGCCCGTCGCCGAGGTCAGTTGCTGCTCGTAGGTCAGCATCTCGGCCATCGGGACCTCGGCCTTGATTGACGTCGAGGAGCCGCGGGTCTCCATGCCGCCGATCTTGCCGCGGCGGCCGTTCAGGTCCCCCATGAGGTCGCCGGCGTAGTCGCTGGGGGCATAGACCTCGACGTTCATGACGGGCTCGAGCAGGGTGGGCTTCGCGCGCGACATGGCGTCGCGGAATGCCAGCCGTCCCGCCATCTTGAACGACATCTCGTTCGAGTCGACGGGATGGAACGACCCATCGTAGAGGGTGACCTGGAAGTCCACCATCGGGTAGCCCGCGAGATAGCCCCGCGTCCGCGCTTCCTGGATGCCCTTCTCGACGGCGGGGATGAACCCGCGCGGAATCGCTCCCCCGAAGATCTCGTCCACGAACTGGAAGTCATCTCCCCGCGGCAGCGGCGCGACCTTGATCTTGCAGTCGCCGAACTGGCCATGCCCGCCGGTCTGCTTCTTGTGGCGGCCGTGCGCCTCGGTGGACGCCTTGATGGTCTCGCGATACGGGATCCTCGGCAGCTTGAGGTTCACCTCGACGCCGAAGCGGCGCTTGAGCTTGGCGACGGTCACCTCGATATGAAGCTGTCCCTGCCCCGAGAGCAGAAGCTGCGAGGTCTGGGCGTCGCGCGCATAGCGGATGGTGGGATCCTCTTCCTGCAGCCGCTGGAGGGCGGTGCTGATCTTCTCCTCGTCGCCCCGGCTCTTCGGTTCGATGGCGTAGGAGAGCACCGGCGCGGTGAACTGGAACGGCGGGAACCGCCACGCCGCATCCTTCGGCGCCAACGTGTCCCCGGTGCGGGTCTCCTTCAGCTTGGCGACCGCGCCGAGGTCGCCCGCCCGTATCTCGGGAACGCCGGTCTGGGTCTTGCCCTGCATGAGGGTGATGGCGCCGATGCGTTCGCCGATTCCCCGGCTGACGTTCTGCACCGTCGAGTCAGCGGCGATCGAGCCGCCCACCACCCGGAACATCGTGATCCGCCCCGCGAAGGGGTCGGCCACGGTCTTCCATACCAGAGCGGCGTCGTCGGACGAGTCGGCCGTCGCCGGGTTCCCCTCGGCGTCCACCACGGGCAGGGTTCGTTGCGTCGGAGACGGAAGATACGCGAGGACGGCGTCGAGCAGGGGCTGAATGCCGATGTTGGCGGTGGCCGACGTGCACACCAGGGGAAACACCTGCCGCTCCGCGGTGGCCGTCTTGAGCCCCGCCTCCAACTGCTCCTGGGTCAGGGTGCCCGACTCGAAGAACTGCTCCATGAGGGCGTCGTCCGCCTCGGCGACGAGCTCGATGAGCGCCTCGCGCGCCGCGTTGGCCTCGTCGGCCAGCTCCGGCGGCACGTCGCCGGCGGACACCGTCCGACCGTCGCCGTCGAAGGTCAGCGCCTTCATGGCGACGAGGTCGACCACGCCCCGGAAGTCCTTCTCCTCGCCGATGGGCAGGTGGATGGGGACTACCGTGCGGCCCAGGGCCTCGTGCAGCGACTCGAGCGAGCGGGACAGGCTCGCCCGCTCCCGGTCGAGGCGGTTCAGCACGACCACGCAGGGCAGGCTCAGCTCCTCGGCGACGCCCCACACCTTCTCGGTCAGCACCTCCGAGCCCGCCACCGCGTCCACCACCACGAGGGCGGCGTCGGCCACCCGCAGGGCGCAGCAGGCGTCGCTGAAGAAGTTCGCCATGCCCGGCGTGTCGACGACATTGATCTTCGTCTTCTTCCACTCCGCGAACGCGGTGCTCGACGAGAGCGTGTGCTTGCGCGCGATCTCCTCGTCGTCGTAGTCAGTGACGGCGGTGCCGTCGTCGACGGCGCCGAGGCGGTTCACGGCGCCGGCGTCGAACAGGAGGGCCGAGGCGAGCTGCGTCTTGCCGGCGCCGCTGTGTCCCACCAACGCGACATTACGGATCTGGTCCGCATCGTAAACTTTCATGACTCGGGTATCCTCCCGGTCCGCCAATCGTCGCCTCGGGCTCCGGTTGGCGCCCAACCAACCCTGCCAGGAGCCGGCCGTTTCACGCCGCGCAGACTCCTGGTGGTCCGCAAACGCACTCGTCGAGGCCGCAGTCTCCGGCAACCCGGGCGCCCGTGTTCTGCGACCGCGACCGGCGCAAACCTACATGCTACGCCAGTCCGGGCATCCGCTCAAGCGCTCGCGGTCCGTGGATCGCGCTGCCTATTCGTAGCGCAGGGCTTCGATGGGGTCGAGGCTGGAAGCCTTGATGGCGGGATACATGCCGAAGACGATGCCGACGCCGCAGGAGAACCCCAGGCCGAGGGCGAACGACCACCAGGGCAGCGAGACCGGGAACCCCGTCGCCCAGTGGATGCCGACGCCGATGCCGCTGCCGAGGAGGATGCCGATGACCCCGCCGATGCCGGTCAGGCAGGCGGCTTCGAGCAGGAACTGCCAGAGGATCTCCTTCCGCCTGGCTCCGATGGCCCGGCGGGTGCCGATCTCGCGGGTGCGGTCGGTCACCGAGATCGTCATGATCGCCATGACCCCGATGCCCCCGACCATCAGGGCGATGGAGGAGATGACGATCAGCGACAGGAACGTGGCGCCGCTGATCTGGTCCCACAGCGCCAGCATCGCGTCCTGGGTGATGAACTCGAAGTCGTTCGGCTCGTCGAGGCGCAGCCCGTGCCGGATGCGCATGACACGCTCGATGTCCCGCATGGCGACTTCCGGGTCGACGCCCTCGCGCGGGGCCGCCATGATGGCGACCGAGCGCATCTCGCCCCCGAACATCCGCTCCGCCCTGATCCCGAACTGCTTCTGATAGGTGGTGTGGGGAACGAGGACGAAGTCGTCCTGCCCCATGTTGAAGCCGCCGGGGCTCGGGGTCTCCCCGGCCACCCCGATCACGGTGTAGCGGCTGGTCCCGATGCGGACGCGTTTCCCGATGGGATCGGTGTTCGGGAAGAGGGCCTGGGCCGGCGTATATCCCAGTACCGCGACCCGCGTCCGCCGGCGGGTCTCGCCCGGCGTGAAGAAACGGCCCTCCACCAGATCCACGGGTTGTACATCCGGATAATCGGAGGTGGTGCCGAAGATCATGATCGGCTTCGTCCGCTCCGACCGGTGGTAGACGCGCTCCTGGGTGGGGGGGCCCCCCTGTCCGAGCACGATGGCCACCGAAGCGAGCGAGTCGGCCTGGCGCGAGATGGCGTCGGCGTCTGCGGTCGTGAGGTTGGGGCGGCGGATCAGCTCCATGAACTCTTCGCCCGAGCCCAGGCTGATGGCCGAGAACTTCGTCAGGATGATGGTGTCCGGCCCCATCGTCTCGATGGTGTCGCGCAGCGACTGGTCGAGCCCGCGGATCAGCGACGTGCTGCCGACGATGGACATGATGCCGATGACGACACCGAGAATCGTCAGCCCCGACCGCGCCTTCTGGTCGCGCAGGGTGGCCACCGCCATGGTCACGATCTCGCTGAAGAGACCGCCGTAGGAGTGCTTGGCCATTGGATTCGTCGTTCGGAGGACGTCGTCGAATCAGGCGCGGCCCAGCGCCGTGATGGGGTCCAGCGCCGCCGCCCGCGATGCCGGGTAGAGTCCGAAGAACAGGCCCACCGCCGCCGTCATCCCGATGCCCAGCACCACCGACCACGGGTGCACGACGGCGGTGATGGGCGTCATCGAGCTCAGGCCGACAGCCACCCCGAACCCGAACACGGTCCCGATGAGGCCGCCGGCGACGGACAGTACTACCGACTCGGCGAGGATCTGCCAGAGGAGGTCGATGCGTCGGGCCCCCAGCGCCTTGCGCAGCCCGATCTCCCGCGTGCGCTCGGAGACCACCATCAGCATGATGTTCATGATGACGATGCCCCCCACCACCAGCGACAGGCTGACGATGCCCACCAGTACCGCGAAGATGCCGGTGGTGGCCTGCTGGTAGAGCCCCAGCACCGCGTCCGACGTGAACAGCCCGAAGTCGTCCCGTTCGGTGGCCCGCAACTGGCGTTCGATGCGCAGGGCCACCGTCGCCTCGTCGACGGCGCGGTCGAACTCCTCCGGGGTCTCCGAGCGGACTCGCAGGAAGAGCGACGGACGCGCCCCGAACAGCTTGCGGAACTGGCCCATCGGAATCACGACGAACTCGTCCTGCGACTGTCCGAACGCCGCGAGGGTCGGCTCGCTGACCCCGACGACCCGGAAGTTCACGCCCTGAACCTTGATGCGGCGGTCCAGCGGATCGAGCTGATCGAAGAGCCGGTCGGCGGTCTCCGCCCCCAGCAGCGCGACGCCGCGGTTGCGGTCGACCTCGGTGCGGTTGAGGAGGCGCCCGCGCTCGGCCGTGAACGTCGGGAATTCGCCGTAGTCGCGTGTCACGCCCTGGATGCGGACGTTCTCGAGCACGCGGTCGCGGTAGCGGACCTCGCCGCTGCGCTGCGACTGGGCCATGACCGCCCCGACGCTGGGGCTGAAGCGGCGGATGGCCTCGGCGTCGTCGAGCGACACGCGGGGGTTGTTCCTGGTCGCCTCGATGTCGGCCTCGGTCATGACCATCGGCGTGCGCTCGATGACGAACGAGTCCGGGCCGAACTGCGAGACGATGGCGCTGCCGACCTCGGCGTTGACGCCCTGAATCAGCGACACCACCGCGATAATCGAGGCCACCGCCACGATGTTCCCGAGGATCGTGAGGGTGGACCTGAGCTTGTTGGCCCAGATGGCGCGGAGGGCGATGCCCGTGAGGTCAGCGGCGCGGCGCACGCTCCACCACCCGGATGGAGTCACCGTCGGCGAGGTTGCGCACCTCGCTGAACGGCCCGGTGACGATGAGGTCGCCTTCGGCCACGCCGGAGAGGGCCTCGAAATAGCGCTCGCCGGCGATGCCGGTGTCGACGGGCACGAACGCCGCGTGGCCCTGGCGCGCCACGAACACGCCCTCGAGCTCCTCTTCGGTTTCTCCCGTCCCGGGATCGGCCGCCTCGGCGGCCGAGACGACGCTCCGGCGCCGCGGTCCCGTCTCGCGCGGCGTCACGTTCCCGTTTGCGTCCAGCACTACTTCGCGTACCGTGGACGCCTGTATCGGTATCGCCAGCGAGTCGGCGCGTATCGCGGTGGTGATGTCCGCGGTGCAGGTGAAGCCCGGCCTCACGCCGGCAATCGCGTCGTCGAGGGTCACGACGACCTTGAACGTCGTCGCTTGGCTGCCCGCGCCGCCGGTCCCGGCGCCGACGGGGTTGATGGGGCTGTTGCCGATCTCGGTGACGACGCCGGAGAACTCCTCGTCGGGGAAGGCGTCGATGGTGACCGTCGCAAGCTGGCCGAGCTCCACGCTGGGAATGTCGGTCTCGTCCACCTCCACCTCGGCCTCGATGACCGAGAGGTCGGCGATTGTCGCCAGCACCGTGCCCTGGTTGTTCATGGTGCCGACGACGACGGTCTCGCCCTCCTCGATGTTGCGCCGGGTGACCACGCCGGAGATGGGCGCGGTGATGGTCACCTTGGTCAGCTCGTACCGCGCGCTCTCCAGGTTGGCCTCCTCCTGGCGGATGCGCTGGGCCTGGGTGGCGACCTCCACCTCCCGCGCCTGCAGCTCCGTCTGCCGCAGGGCGACGTCGTTCACTGCGCGCTCGTAGGCCTCGCGCGAGACCAGTCGCAGTCCCCACAGGTGTTCCTGGCGCTCGAGGTTGTCCCGCGCCAGCTCGAGGTTGACCCGCGCCGTCTCCACCCCGACCTCGGCCTGCCGCTGGGACGAGCGGGACGCCCTCAGCGCCGCCTCGCCCCGGTCGACGGCCGCGCGCAGCGTCTCGGGGTCTATCTCGAGAAGGAAGTCGCCGATCGCGACGCGGTCGCCCTCGTCGAACTCGAGCCGCGTCACCTGGCCCATGGTGTTGGCGCTGATGTCGACGGTGAGCTGGGGGACGATGGTGCCCGGGGCGGACACGATGGCCTCGAGGTAGCGGCGTTCGACCGCCTCGACCTCCACCTCGGGCCCGGTCGCGCGCTCGAACGTGAGATTGACGTACACCACCGCGGCCCCGAGGACCACGATCGCCGCGATGAGGACGGCCTTGCGAGAAGCGGTCAACGGATCACCCTCCCAGGCGCGACAGGAAGACACCGGCCGCGATCGCGATTACCGCGTACAGGCTGTAGAACGTGGTTGCGATGGGGCGCGTGCGCCGCGTGTAGAGCACCCCGGTGCCGACCGCGAGCAGAAACAGTTGCCATGCGGTGAAGAGCTCGACGAGGCCCAGCGTCCGCTGGACGAAGGTGCCTTCCTCCAGCATCGGCAGCAGCGCGGCCAGCGTCGTGGGCGCGGTCATGGCGCCGCGCGCGTAGTTCAGCGGTATCGTGAAGAGCTGCTGGACGAGGGTGACGGCCCCCACGTGGGTGACGACGGCGTACATCGCCTTGAAGGGCGCTTGTGCGCCCAGAATCACATAGCACGCGGTCCACACGAGGCCGGCGATGACGAGCGTGATGATCGGCAGGGCGACGAAGGCGCCCGTGGCGCTCCAGTAGGCCGCGTTCTCGAGACTCCGGGTCAACTGGTCGACCATCTCGTCGGTCACCGTCATGCCGAAAGACTGCATGCTGTCGACCTGCTGATCGAAGATCATCTGTTGGCCGCGCTCGGTGCTCAGCAGCCAGCCGTTGCCGATGGCGGCGCAGAGACACACGACCGCGAGAGCCCCGAACGGCCGCGGCCGACGGACGATCGCGGCGAACGTGGATCGCGGCGACAGGAGCACCCCGACCAGGCGCGCGACGAGATTCGGGGACGGTTCCGCCTCGGGTCGCGCCGCGTCGATCTCTTCGGTCATGGTTCGACTCGTGTCTTCAGAGGCCCGTTCGAACGCCGACGGAAACTCGCATTCTACTCTCGCCAGCCTCTGGCGTGCTCTCGCTTCTCGCCAGCCCTCGCGCGCTCTCGTCGGCCGGTTCAATCCTCCGGCGGGCCCTCGTCGCGGCGGGCCGTTGTATCGTATACGCGGCGGACCGGCGAATTGTTCACTCCGGCCGTTCCGCCGGAGCCTCCCGCATGGTTTCCCCGCCCGTCCTTGACAGCGTACGGCCGGTTGCACTACGGTCGAACACTGCGTCTTGAACGCGTTCCGGCGGATCCCCGCCAGCGTCCCTGGTCGCCCACGACACCTCCCCGGCAGAGCCACGTGATCGAACTCGTTCCCAAGGAGCTCTTCTTCACCAAGGGCGTCGGCAAGCACCGCGAGAAGTTGACCTCGTTCGAGCTGGCGCTGCGGTCGGCCGACATCGCGGCCTGCAATCTCGTGCGGGTGTCGAGCATCTTCCCGCCCGGTTGCCGCATCCTGCCGAGGTCCACCGGGGTCCGGAGGCTCAAGCCGGGCCAGATCGCGTTCGTGGTGATGTCCGAGGCGGCCACCCGCGAGCCCCACCGGCTCGTGGCGGCGACCATCGGCGTCGCGATCCCGCGCGACGAGCGGCTCTTCGGGTACCTGTCCGAGCACCACAGCTTCGGCGAGAACGAGGAGACCGCCGGCGACTACGCCGAGGAGCTGGCGGCGGAAATGCTCGCCACCACCCTGGGTCTCGAGTTCGACCCCGACAAGAGCTGGGACGAGAAGAAGGAAGTCTACCGGCTCTCCAACAAGATCGTCCGGACCCAGAACGTCACCCAGACTGCGGTGGGTGACAAGCAGGGGCTCTGGACGACCGTGATCGCGGTCGCCGTCATCGTCGGTTGACGGCCTGCGGCGGGCGACCGTCCGCGGCCCGCTTCGTCCCCGGATTCCGACCGCTCCCGCCGCTTCCCTCGCCTTCCCTTCCGCGTACGCCGCTCACGGGCTCGCCCGACTGCCGGCCGTTCGATCCGCGTCGGTCCTGCACGTCGGACGTGGCGGCAGCATGACAATAAATGGTCAATTCAACCCACGAAGCCAGACAGGTATTGACATATTATGTCAGTTCTGTAAGATGGTTGTCAGTCGGCAGGCCGACACTTCCATTGCGAGGTTTCGAAGATCATGGCTGCTCGCATCGGTGAATTGCTCGTCGAGACCGGTGGCGCCACGCAGGCCGGCATCGACGAGGCGCTGGCCGGCCAGAGGACCGCCGGCGGCAGGCTGGGCTCTCACCTCGTGCGGCTCGGTCTCGCGCGCGACGCCGACGTCGCGGCGTTGCTGAGCCGGCAATTCTGTGTGCCGTTCATCGAGCTCGGCCGGTTCGACATCGACCCCGCCGCGGTCGCGCTCCTCCCGGCGGCGACCGCCCGGAAGTACGAGACGGTTCCGTTGAGCCGAAGCGGGGCCGCCCTCGCCGTGGCGATGTCCGATCCGGCCAACGTCTTCGCGGTCGACGACATCGAGTTCATGACCGGATGCCGCGTGGAGCCGGTGGTTGCGACGCAGGCCGCCATCGCGGCGGCGGTCGAGCGGTACTACGGCGAGGGGCCGAACCGGGCCGGCGCGCCGGACCTCGGCGAGAGCCGGATCGCCCTCGCCGCGAAGGCTCTCGAGGCGGTTCCCGGCGGCGGCGCCGGCCTCGAGGTCATCGAGGCGGCGGAAGAGGTCGACGTCACCGCCCTCGAGACGCAGAGCGGCAAGACGCCGGTCGTCCGGCTCGTCAACGCGGTGCTGGCGTCCGCGATTCAGAAGGGGGCCAGCGACGTCCACTTCGAGCCGTACGAGAAACAGTACCGAATCCGGTTCCGGATCGACGGTGTGCTGTACGAGGTCATGGAGCCTCCGTTGAAGTATCGGGACACCATCACCTCACGACTCAAGGTGATGGCGAAGCTCGACATCGCCGAGAGGCGGCTTCCCCAGGACGGCCGCATCAAGTTGCGGTTGAACGCCGACGGCGCCGCCCGGGAGATCGACTTCCGTGTGTCCTCGCTGCCGACCCTGCACGGCGAGAAGATCGTGTTGCGACTGCTCGATCGCGGCAAGCTCATGCTCGACATGACCCGACTGGGCCTGGAGCCGGAGTCGTTGAGACGGCTCGAAGAAGCGATTCGCCGGCCCTGGGGGCTCGTGCTCGTGACCGGGCCGACCGGCAGCGGCAAGACCAGCACGCTCTACTCGGCCATCTCCCGGCTCAACACCCCGGCTGCGAACATCATGACGGCGGAGGACCCGGTCGAGTTCAACCTCGCCGGGGTCAACCAGGTGCAGACGCGCGAGAACACGGGTCTCACCTTTGCGGTCGCGTTGCGTTCGTTCCTGCGTCAGGACCCGAACGTGATCCTGGTCGGCGAGATCCGCGACCTCGAAACGGCGGAGATCGCGATCAAGGCGGCGCTGACCGGTCATCTGGTGCTCTCGACCCTGCACACCAACGATGCCGCCGGCACGATTCACCGGCTCGTGAACATGGGCGTCGAGCCGTTCCTGGTCGCCGGCGCGGTCAGCCTGGTCTGCGCGCAGCGGCTCGTGCGGCGAATCTGCGCCGGATGCGCCGAGGACGAGCCGACCCCGCCGCCGGTGCTCGAAGCGATCGGGTTCGGCGCCGACGAGGCCGCCCGGGTCGTGCCGCGCAAGGGAGCGGGGTGTGAGCGGTGCAATGGACGCGGCTACCGGGGGCGGATCGGGCTCTACGAGGTGATGGCGGTGACCGAGCGGTTCGGCGACATGGTCCGGGGAGGCGCGTCGACGGCGGATCTCCGGCGCCACGCCGTCGAGGGCGGTATGGTGACGCTGCGCGCCAGCGGACTGCGGAAGGTAGCGTCCGGGCTCACGAGCATGGAAGAGGTGCTGAAGGAGACGTGACCCGGCGGCGGGCGGCGGCAGGGATCCGCCTCCCGACACGCGCCTTCCGCAGGCGGCGGCCCCCCGGCCGGTCGGCCGGGCGACGTCCCGCGCGATGCCCGCGCGGGCGGAGGAACAGGATGACAGCGCCGATGCCGACGTTGGAGGACCTGCTGAGACTGACGGTGGAGCTCGACGGCTCGGATCTCCACGTGACCGCCGCTTCTTCGCCGCAGGTCCGGGTCCACGGTGAGCTCAGAGCGCTCGACCTGCCGCGGCTGGGCGCCGACGACACCCAGGCGCTCGCGTACAGCGCCTTGAGCGACAGCCAGCGGAGGCGGTTCGAGGAGACACTCGAGCTCGACTGTTCGTTCGGGGTCCGGGGGATCGGACGGTTTCGCTGCAATGTCTTCAGGCAGTCGGGAGCTGTCGCGGCCGTCTACCGGCGGGTGCCGGAGAAGATACGGGGCCTCGGCGAGCTGGGGTTGCCGCTCGTGATCGACCGCTGGGCCGAGCGGCCCCGCGGCCTCGTGCTGGTGACGGGGCCGACCGGGTCGGGGAAGAGCGCGACGCTGGCAGCCCTGATCGATCGCGTCAACACCGAGCGCCACGCGCACATCCTGACCATCGAGGACCCGATCGAGTACGTGCACCTTCACAAGCGCTCGCTCGTGAATCAGCGGGAGATCCACAACGATACGGCCAGCTTCTCGGCGGCCTTGCGGGCCGCTCTCCGCGAGGACCCCGACGTCGTCCTCATCGGCGAGCTCCGAGATTTCGAGACCATCGAAGCGGCGTTCCGCATCGCCGAGACCGGCCACCTGACCCTCGCGACCGTCCACACCAACTCCGCCTACCAGACGATCAACCGGCTCGTCGACGCCTTCCCCGACAGCCGGCAGGACCAGGCGCGCGGCCAGCTCGCGCTCCTGCTCGAGGGCGTCGTGTGTCAGACGCTGCTGCCCGGCGTGGACGGCCGGGGGCGCGTGGTCGCGGCTGAAGTGCTGAGCCCGACTCCCGCGGTTCGCAACCTGATTCGCGAGAACAAGGTGCACCAGATGTACTCCGCGATGCAGGCGGGACAGGGGCGGCACGGCATGCAGACGATGAACCAGTCGCTGGCGGCGCTGGTCGGCCGGGGGAGCATCTCGGCGGAAACGGCGTTGGCCGCGTCGTCGATGCCGGACGAGTTGCGGACGCTGCTCTCGCGGGTCGGGGCCAGGGGCCCCCGGCCGATGCAGCTTCCGGGTGGGGGGGCGGTCGAGTGACGCCGACCTTCCGCCATTCGGGACGCCCCGGTGACGGCCGGGGTCGGGGTGAGCGCGCCGCCCCCACCGGTGAGGCGGCGACCGCCGTGCGCCGCGAAGGCGTCCACGTTACCGGAACGGCGCCGAAGCGGGGCGGCGCGAGGCGGGCGGGGAAGTGGCGTCGGGGCGGGACGGTGCCGGCCCGCAACCTGGCCGTCTTCACGCGACAGCTCTCGGTGATGATCGACGCCGGCATGCCGCTTGTGGAGTGCCTCGATACCCTGGGGCGGCAGCAGGCCCACCAGCCCTTTCGCGAGGCCATTCGGCAGACCCGGAGCGCCGTCGAAGGCGGTTCGGGCCTGGCCGACGCGATGCGGGCGCACCCGGGGGCGTTCGGTCCTCTCTATACCAACATGGTCGCGGCGGGCGAGGCGGGCGGCATCCTCGATAGCATTCTGGGGCGGTTGGCGACCCACATCGAGAAGAGTGTCAAGCTGAGGGCGCAGGTCAAGTCCGCCATGACCTATCCGATCGCGGTCGTCACGATTGCCGCCGCCGTCGTCGGGGTCATCCTCTGGAAGGTGATTCCGACCTTCGACGAACTGTTCGAGGGGCTGGGGGCCGCCTTGCCGCTGCCGACGCGGGTCGTCATCGCGTCGAGCGATGCGCTCGTGTCGTACTCGCCCCTGGTCTTCCTCGCCGCGGTCGTCCTGGCCGTCGCGTTCCGGTGGTACCGGGCCACTCCGCGAGGCGGGCGGGCCGTTGACGCCCTGATGCTCAGGCTCCCGGTGCTGGGGATCATGCTGCGCAAGGTGGCCGCCGCCCGCTTCTGCCGGACCCTGGCCACGTTGCTCGGCTCCGGCGTGCCCCTGCTCGCGGGGCTCGAGATTACCGCCAGGACCGCCGGCAACCTGGTCATCGAGGACGCGGTCCTGGTTTCCCGGGCGGCCATCGAACGGGGCGAGACGGTGGCCGCGCCCCTGCGGCGGGCGGGGATGTTCCCGCCCATGGTGATCCAGATGATCGGCGTGGGCGAGGCGAGCGGGGCGTTGGACACCATGCTCGCCAAGGTCGCCGATTTCTGCGAGGATGAGGTCGACGCGGCCGTGGCCGGATTGCTGACGCTGCTGGAACCCGTCATGATCGCGTTGCTGGGGCTCGTTATCGGCGGCATCGTGATCGCCATGTACCTGCCGATCTTCGATCTGATCGGGCGCATGGCGGTCTAGTGGTCCGTCACATGTCAATCTTCGGCTACGGACATGGGTTGATGGTCCTGCAATCGTTGAGGAAGGCAGCGCCCGCGAACCCGAGCATTCAGCCGTGACGCAGCACTGGCAGGAGTCTGCCGCCGCAGAGCGGCGCGGACCCCGGCCGCGTCGGGAATGCTGACGGGAATCGCCTGCCGCGCACCGAGCCGGCGGAGCCGCGAGAGACCGGCTCTGTCGGGGCGTAGTGGGCAGACCCTGTATCGATCAGCGTCCCTGGTCGGGCGCAAGGGAGCCGCAGGCGACGATTGGCGGGATCGGGTCTCGGCTCGCCTGTGCTCCCCGGCCGCCTGCGAGTCTCCGCCCTGCCGTTCGAGAGCGACATGTCGAGGCAAGACCCGCACGGCGCCGCGCCCCGGGGTGCGTACGAGATCGTGGGCGACAGCCCGCAGATACGGAGTATCCGGGAACGGGTCGCGCGGGTCGCGTCCACGGACGCCACGGTCCTCGTCACCGGCGACGTCGGCGTCGGCAAGGAGCTGGTGGCGCGGGCGATTCACCGCGGTTCGGGACGGGCCGCCCTCCCGTTCGTCGGGCTGACTGCCGACGCGCTGGCCGAGGCGATTTGCGATCCGGACTTCTGCCGCGAGGGGCGGCCGGGACCGGTTGCGGCCGCCGAACCTGGGACGCTCTTTCTGGCGGACATCGGCGAGGCGAGTCAGGCGAGTCAGGCGGCGTTGCTGTCGTTCCTCAAGGAGCGCCGGTTCCGGCGCGCGGGCGACGGAACCGGCGGTGGAGCCGGGCGGGCCGCCGCGGCACGCGTCGTCATGGCGACGACCCGGAACCTCGCCACGATGGTCGAGGACGGCGGATTCCGGCGCGATCTCTTCTACTGCGTCAACGTCTTCCCCATCCACGTGCCCCCGCTGAACGCTCGGCGGCAGGACATCGCGACGTTGGCCCGTCACTTCGTCGACCGGTTCGCCCGGGAGACGGGCCGGGACCTCCGAGGGCTCGCTCCGGGGGCTGATCGGATTCTCGAGGCCCACGCATGGCCGGGCAACGTCGCCGAGCTCGAGAACGTCGTCGAGCGTGCCGCCGTTCTCGAGGCGTCGAACCGGGTGCAGGCAGCGAGCCTGGAGCTGGACGATGCTCCCGGTCCGGATCGGGGCCGCGAGCCATTACCGCGCGGCGAGGCGGCCGGCGACCCGCGACCGTCTCGGGCCGCGGTGGAGCCGCTGCCGGAGTCCGGTTTCGTGCTCGAGCAGCACGTCCGCGACCTCGAGCGGGACTATCTCGCGCGGGCGCTTCACCAGGCCGGCGGCGTCAAGGTCAGGGCCGCGGGATTGCTGGGCATGACCTTTCGTTCGTTCCGCTACTACGCGAAGAAGTACGATCTGGGGTGACTGTCGGCATCGTCGGTCCCTCGGGGGGAACGCGGGTTGTCGTTTCCCGGAGGGTGGTCGGTGCGCTCTCGAATCCGGCGGCGTAGAATGAGCTCGTGGTCAGTTTCTCCAGCCGATTGGTGGGTCGGCGTGCCGGTCGGGCGATCGGCGGAGTCGCGCGAGATCGGCGTTGTCGGGGCGTGCCGCCCAGGCCCGCGGCGTCCGGGGGGGGGCCGCGGCGTGGCCGCCGGCTCGTCGCCGAGCGGTTCGGGCGGATCGATGTTTGCAACGGTGCTTCGAGGAAGGTCAGGAAGGTCCTGGGCGATGGACGCCGTCGGGAGCCGAACACATCCGTCGCGGGCATTGCAGAAATTCCCGGCCCGGCGGCGACGACGGCGGGTGGATCGACCGCGGCGGATCACTGAGACCGCCCGGTGAACGACGACGAAGGAGAGGCACCAATGAAGACCAGTGGCAGCAGCGGCTTCACTCTGATCGAACTACTGATGGTGGTTGCCATCATCGGCATCATCACCGCCATCGCGGCGCCGGGATTGATGCGCGCCCGAATGTCCGCCAACGAGGCGTCGGCCATCGGATCGCTGCGGGCCATCAACAGCGCCCAGGCGACGTTCGCGGCCAGTTGCGGCAGCGGCTTCTACGCGCCGAGCCTGGCGCTGTTGGCGACCCCGCCGACAGTGGGCGGCGGCGACGGGTTCATCGGGACGGATCTCGCCGCGGACCCGTCCATGAAGAGCAGCTATTCCGTGGAGCTGACCCCAGGTCCTCCGGCGGCGGGAGCGCCGCCGTCCTGCAACGGCATACCCGCCGGCGGGGTGGTGTCGACCTACTTCGTCGGGGCGTCTCCCGCGGCGGGCGGCGGCGTGCGCTTCTTCGGCACGAATCAGGGAGGCACGATCTACCAGTCGACCTCGGCGGTGGCGGCCACCCAGAACGGCGCGCCGCCGGCGGCCACGCCGATCCAGTAACCGCCGGCGCGCGCTGTGCCGCGCGATCGTCCGGTCGGCCGCGACAGACCCGTCGCGGCCTTGCTCGACAACCGGAGTTGCACCATGAGCCCAACCGTTCGCCGCGTCATCATCGCACTTGCCCTCGTCGGTTTCGCCGCGGCCGCGGCGTCGGCCTACGTGCACTACCGGATCGCGCACGATCCCGCCTACGTGAGCTTCTGCGATGTCAACACCACCGTGAGCTGCCGAGACGTCTACCAGAGCCGCTTCGGGTCGGTCGGCCGCATTCCGGTCGCCGTGTTCGGGGCGTTCTGGTTCGGCCTCGCGGCGCTGCTGACGGTGGCCGCGGGCCGGGGCTCGAGCGAGCTCGCCCGCAATGTGGGCGGATACCTGCTGGTGCTGTCGACGGTCGGTCTCGCGGCGATACTGTTCCTCGCCTACGAGTCGTTCTTCGTACTCGGGACCCTCTGCCTGCTCTGCGTCACCGCCCACATCGCCGTCGTCGGCATCTTCCTGGCCGTGAGCACCATCGAGGGAGTACCGCCGGTCTCGATCCCGGGCCGCCTGATCGCCGACGCAGGGCAGCTCGCCAGGAATCCGACGGCGCTGGGTGTCGCCGGCGCGTACCTCGCGGTCACCGTGGCCGCGGTGCTGCCGTTTCTCGTCGAGCCGTCCGGGCCCGTCCTGCCGGTGGCGTCCTCGACGTCTCCGATCGCGGCGGCGTCCGGTGCCGGCGACGCCGAATCCGAGTTCGTGCGGTTCTGGAAGGCCCAGCCGCGCGTCGACCTTCCGGTGCCGCGGGAGGGAGAGCAGGTGCTGGTACTGAAGTTCAACGACTACCAGTGCCCGTCGTGCGCGAGGAGCCACTTCCTGTACGCGCCGATCTTCGCGCGCTACGAATCGAGCCATCCCGGTGCGGTCAGGCAGGTCAGCATCGATTATCCGCTCGACCCCGAGTGCAACGAGCAGACGCCGTTCGCCGGACACATGGGGGCGTGCGAGGCAGCGGTCGCCGTCCGCCTCGCCCGGCGCGAAGGGCGTGGCGAAGAGATGGCGCGCTGGCTCTATGAGAATCAGGCAGCCATGTCGCGGGAGACGGTCAGCGAGGGACTCGCGGATGTGGCGGGCATGACCGACTTCGACGAGATGTACGAAGCCGTTCTCGACGATGTCCGCGCCGACATCGCGCTGGGGCCGCTGATCGGCATCGAGGCGACCCCGACGTACGTCGTCAACGGCATCGTGATCAACGCGGCGCTGCCGCCGAACATCCTCGACGCGGCGATCGCACTCGAGCTCGAGATCGCCGCCGAGGCGCAAGCGTTGCCGTGAGCGCCTCACGGGCCTCGTTGCGACGCAGGACGTGCATCGCGCCCCAGGGGGCGGCGCCGGCCGTTGCCATGAGCGCCTCACGGGCCTCGTTGCGACGGGCTCTCGGGGTTTCCGGGCGCGGTCCGGTGCGCCACGCGGCGTTTGCAACCCTCGCGCGGCTCGTCCGGTCCGGCGGCGTGGACAGCCGCAACCGGTTGTCCGGGTTGTCCCGCCGATGACCGGATCCCCGGCGGTCGGGCTGATGGTCGCCGCCGGACTGGCCGTCGGCAGCTTTCTCAACGTCTGCATTCATCGCGTTCCTCGTGGCGAGTCGGTCGTCTCGCCCCCCTCCCGGTGTCCTGCCTGCGGCCGCCGTCTGCGGTGGTTCGAGAACGTGCCGTTGCTGAGCTGGATGGCCCTGCGCGGCCGCTGTCGGACCTGCCGGGCCGTGGTGTCGCCGCTCTATCCCGCGGTGGAGGTCGTCACCGCGCTCGTCTTCGTCCTTCAGTACTGGCAGCTCGGATGGCAGCCGCTGCTCGTGGTCCGTCTCTTCTTCGCGGCATCGATGATCGTGCTGGCGGCGATCGACCTGCGGCATCGGGTCCTGCCCAACGCCATCACCCTGCCAGGGCTCGGGGCCGGGCTGGCGTGCAGCCTGTGGTGGGAGCCGGGGTGGCAGGCGTCGGTGGTCGGCGCGGCCGCGGGCTGGACGATTCTCCGGGGGGTCGGCGAAGCCTACTTCCGCCTGCGGGGCCGTGAGGGGATGGGCCTCGGGGACGTGAAGATGCTCGCCATGGTCGGGGCCTTCCTCGGGTGGCCTCACATGCTCGTCACGTTGTTCGCCGCCTCGGCGGCGGGTTCGCTGGTCGGCGGGGCGATGGTGCTCGCGAGTCGTGACAACCTGAGTTTCCCCCTGCCGTTCGGGTCGTTCCTGGCGTTCGGGGCCCTGCTGTCCACCCACGTTGCCGATCCATTCATCCACTGGTACCTCGGACGCTTCTGGTGACTGCGCGACCGGTGCTCGCGTCGGGGATTTTCGCTGCGCGAGACGCCGGCGCCCGGGCGCCAGACCTGGCGGTCGCGTTCGGATTTTCGCTGCGGCGAGCTCCGACGCGCAGGCGTGCCGCGCGACCTGGTCGGCCCGGGGTTGGCGGTCGCGCGAGATCCGCGGCGCGAGCGCCGGGACCGACCTCGTCGATCGGGTCGACCCCGGCGGGGTGCCCGCCGGGCGGGGGCCCCGGCGTGGTGCGGATCTTGCTTCATCAACTTGGCATGGACAAACGTCGCGGTCGGCCACGACCGTTCGGCGGATCGCGGGCTGGTCGCCGGGCCGCTCGCGCTGACGCCGCGCGCGGCGTCGGCCTGGTCGAGGTCGTGGTGGCGGCGGGCCTGTTCGCGGCGTTGGCGGCCGGCGTCGCCCATCTGTTCGCGACGTCGGCGCGATCGCTCGTGCTGGCTCGGC
This sequence comes from Vicinamibacterales bacterium, assembly GCA_965199675.1. Taxonomy (GTDB): domain Bacteria; phylum Acidobacteriota; class Vicinamibacteria; order Vicinamibacterales; family UBA8438; genus JAJEEA01. Next base: position 302,057 of record CBDATI010000028.1, read on the forward strand.
ATCGGACGTCGTCGCTCATGCTCGCGGTCGATCGGATCGAGCAGCTCCGCGCGGGTGGCGGCCCGTGGGGGCCGCCGCCCGCGGCGGGAACGGCGCAGACCGAGATCCTGAGCGCCGAGGGCCGTCCGCCCGGCCGTGGCGGGGCTCTGCCGTCCGGTGGCGTGTACCGGCGCTCGACGTTGGTTCGCGCGAGCGCTCGGCCGGGGACGCTGATCGTGGAGGTCCGGGTCGTCGCCGGTCGCGGGGAAGACGATGCCGCCTCCGTGGCGCCCACGCCCCACGAGGTCGTGCTGGTCACGCTGTTGCCGGCCCGGGAGGGGTCGTGACGGGAGCGCCGACCGGCCCCGCGGGAGACGCCGCCTCCAGCGTCCCCCGCCACGGCCGGTCCGTCCCATCCGAGGCGGGGCTGTCGCTCCTCGAGGCGATCGTCGCCCTGGCGCTGACCCTCGTCGTGGTGGCGGGGCTCTATGACACGGTGCGCCCCGCGCTCGTGCTGAATCGGTCGCTCCCGGCCATGGCCGATGCGCAACAGCGCATGCGGCATGCGTTCGATCGGCTGCACGCGGAGCTGGCGGCGGCGGGCCGGGGGACCGCACGGGTGCAGCCCGGGCCCCTCCTGCGGGTGCTTCCCGCCGTCGTGCCCTACCGCGTGGGACGCCGGGCTCGCGACGGCGAGCATCGCCAGGTCCGACCCGACGCGATCACGGTGCTGTCGGTTTCTCCGGACGGTGGGGCCGAGACCCGGCTGCTCGATGCCGTGGGCGGCTCGGTTCTCGAGTCGCGGTTGGCCCCGGGGCCGGGTTGTGCGGGAGGCGGCTGCGGCTATCGCGCCGGCGACCTCGTGCTGATCTTCGATGACCGCCCCGCGTGGGGTCTGTTCCGGGTGCGGGAAGTCGGCGAGACGATGCTCTGGCTCGAGCCGGCGGGCCCGAGCGCGGCCGCCTTCGAGGCGGGGGCGGTCGTCGCGCCGATCGACGTCCGCCACTACTATCTCGACCGGCAGCAACGGCAGCTCAGGCGCTACGACGGGTGGCGGGGGGACTTCCCGCTGCTCGACGGCGTGGCGGCCCTGGAGTTCCGGTTCTTCGGGGTCGCGGCGGGGGGCGGCGACCAGTGTCGGGGCGAGGAGTCGGGGGCGCCGCAGGGTCGGCTGGAGGAGATTCCCCTGGATCGCTTCGCGGACGGACCCTGGTGCGGGCCGGCGTGGTCGCCGTTCGACGGGGACCTGCTGCGGGTGCGGGCGCTCGGTCTCGACATTCGCATCGAGGGAGCACCCGACGGTTCCGTCTCGACGCCGCGGCCGCCTGCTTCCGGCGGCGCCGCCGACTACCGCGCCGCCTTCGTGGTGGCGCCCCTCAACCTGCGGATGGCGGGGAACCGTGCGCCGCGGTGAGACAGGGAGTGCGCTCCTGGTGACGATGGCGGCGGGCGCCCTCGTGTCCGCGCTGGCCGGCGCCATCGTTGCCGTCGTCATGATCGAGGAGGCGGTCGAGGCGAACCACCGGCGCGGGGTGCAGGCGCTGTACGCCGCCGACGGCCTGCTCACCACCGTGGTCGCGGCGCTGCTCCGCGCCTCCGACTGGAGCTCGCTGCCGTCGGGCCCGGGCGGCCTCGGGTTGCCGGCCGGGCCGGCCGTGGCGACCCTGCCGGACGGAGCGGTCGTCGATGCCGAGGCGGAAACCCGGACCTTGGGGCCGGCCCGCGAGCGACCCGACGACCCGGGGTGGCGCCTGGTTGCGCGGGGATGGTTCGGTGACATCGCCGGTGGGCCGAACCGGGTTCCGCGGCTCTACCTGCTGGCGTGGCTTCGCCGAGGCCCCGCCGATCCCGACGTCGACCCTCCCGGGGGCGAGACCAACCGCCTCGTCGTACGGGCGGCCGCCTTCGGCCCCTTCCGCGTCGAGCGGGCCGTCGAGGCGACCCTGGTCCGAGATCTGGATACGGGCGTGGTTCGGGTGGCCGCGTGGAACGTCGTGCGCCCGGAGTCGGCGCGATAGGCCGGCGCGGACTCCGGGCGGCGTCGGTTGGCTGGTTGGTCAGTCTGTGCGGTGGAACGGCGCTGACTCCTGCCGGGGGGCGGTTGGGCGGCCAGCGGAGCCGCAGGCGACGATGGGCGGCCTCGGCAGACATCCGCGAGGGGCTGACCGCAGTCATCCGTTCGTGCAGTACCTCAACGAGAATCGGGGGAGCGGCGGTTGTTCACGATCGCCTCGACGATGCCCTTCACCTCGGTGTTGCCCAGCTTGGTCTTGGTCTGCCCCTCGAACCCGAACGTTCAGCCATGACGCAGCGCCAGTTGGATTATCCGGCCAGGTCAGGCGCGTCCCCGGATCCCGATCGTGCCCAGGGCGCGGCGGATGTCCTTCTCGGTCACGTCGTCGACGATGACGGTGTCGCCGATGCCGCGCGGGAGCACGAAGTGCAGGCGTCCCGCGACGACCTTCTTGTCCCGCTGCATGGCCGCGAGCAGGTCTTCCGGCGACAGGTCCGTCACCGACGGCAGCGGTCCCATCCGCCCGACGAGTTCGGTCAGGGCGGCATGGTCGCCCTTGCTCATCAGGCGGCGGTCAGCCGCGAGTCGGGCCGCGACCAGCATGCCGTAGGCCACTGCCTCGCCGTGCCGGAGACGCCGGTACCGGGTGACCGCCTCGAGGGCGTGGCCCGCCGTGTGCCCGAAGTTCAGGATGCGCCGCCGCCCTCCTTCGCGCTCGTCGGCGGCGACCACTTCCGCCTTGATGCGGCACGAGGCGGCGACGATGTCCACCAGGATCTCAGGCTCCCGATCGAAGATCTGCGGCAGACCGTCCCCGAGCCGGTCGAAGAGCGGTCGGTCGGCGATGACCCCGTACTTGACGACTTCGTAGAGGCCGGCCCGCAGCTCGCGGCGGGGCAGGGTGTCGAGGAGCTGTGGGTCGGCGATGACCGCGGCGGGCGGATGAAAGGCGCCGATGAGGTTCTTGCCGAGCGTGTGGTTGACCCCGACCTTGCCGCCGACGGCGCTGTCCACCTGGGCGAGGAGGGTGGTCGGCACGTGCACGAGGTCGACACCGCGCAGATAGGTCGCGGCCGCGAACCCGACGGTGTCGCCGAGCACCCCGCCCCCCACCGCGACGATCGTCGACTGCCGGTCCGCCCCGGCGCGGATCAGGGCCTCGTAGATGCGCGACACGGTGTGCAGGGTCTTCGAGCGCTCGCCGTCGGGAACGAGGAGGGGTTCGGCGGCCGGCAGCGCCTCCTTGACCGTCTTGCCGTGCCGGGACCACACCGTCGGGCTGGAGACGAGGAATCGACGCTCGCCGATTCCCGCCTCCGAGAGCCACCGGTCCATCCCCGCGGCGAGGCCGTGGGCGACGAAGACGGGATAGGTGCGTGTTGCGCTGGCGACGTCGATGCGGGTCGGTTCCATGGAGGGTCCGTCGTAGCCGGGCGTGCGGCGCTGCGGCCGAGCCCGCCGGGGGCGGAATGGTAGGATAGCAGTTTTGCCCGGAGGACCCGCCCCCGATGCCGGACAAGGACGCCGCGTTCGTCAAGGAGATCACCCCCAGATCCGAGGATTTTTCCCGCTGGTACACGGACGTCATCCGCCGCGCCGAGCTCGCCGACTACTCGCCGGTCAAGGGCAGCATGGTCATCCGCCCGTACGGCTACGCCATGTGGGAGTTCATGCAGCAGGCCCTCGACCGGCGCATCAAGGCGACGGGGCACGTCAATGCGTACTTCCCCCTGTTCATCCCCGAGGGGCTGCTCAAGAAAGAGGCCGCCCATGTCGAGGGGTTCGCCCCGCAGGTGGCCTGGGTGACCCATGGCGGGGACGAGAGGCTCGAGGAGCGGCTGGTGGTGCGTCCGACCTCCGAGGCGATCATCGGCACGATGTACTCGAAGTGGATCCAGTCCTGGCGCGACCTGCCGGTGCTCATCAACCAGTGGGCCAACGTCGTGCGGTGGGAGAAGGTGACCCGGCTCTTCCTCCGCACCACCGAGTTCCTGTGGCAGGAGGGCCACACCGTGCACGAGACCGAGGCGGAGGCCCAGGCCGAGACGCTGAAGATGCTCGGGGTGTACAAGGACTTCTGCGAGACCGAGCTGGCGATGCCGGTGCTGGAGGGCCGCAAGACCGAGAGCGAGAAGTTCGCGGGGGCGGACAAGACCTACTCGATCGAGGCCCTGATGGGCGACGGGCGGGCCCTGCAGGCGGGCACGTCCCACAACCTCGGGCAGAACTTCGCCAAGGTCTTCGACATCACGTTCCAGGGACGTGACAAGACCGTGCAGCACGGGTGGCAGACGTCGTGGGGAATGACGACGCGGCTCATCGGCGGGGTCATCATGACCCACGGCGACGACAGCGGGCTGATTCTGCCCCCGCGCATCGCGCCGCACCAGGTGGTCATCGTGCCAATCCCGCGGGGCGACTGGCGCGAGACGGTGCTGCCGCACGCCGAGCGCATCCGGGACGAGCTCGAGGCCCGGGGCGTCCGCGTCATGCTCGACGACCGCGAGGAGCACTCGCCCGGCTGGAAGTATGCCGAGTGGGAGATGCGCGGGGTGCCGTTGCGCCTCGAGATCGGTCCCCGGGACATCAGGAACGAGCAGGTCATGCTCGTCCGCCGCGACACCCGGGACAAGACGCCGACCCCCATGGACGGCCTCGCCGGTCGGATCGATGAGCTGCTGGCCGCGGTCCAGCAGGCGTTGTTCGACCGGGCCGTCGCGTTCCGGGACGAGCACACCTTCAGGACCGCCGACCGGGCCGAGTTCGACGAGATCCTGGGCGGCCGCCCCGGTTACGTGATCGCGCCGTGGTGCGGCGACGCCGGCTGCGAGGCGCAGATCAAGACCGCCACCCAGGCGACGATTCGCAACCTTCCGCTCGATCCGCCGCCCGCCTCGGGCGGCTGCATACAGTGCGGCAAGCCGGGCGGGGTGGACGCCTGCTTCGCCAAGTCGTACTGAGGTGGATATTGGCCATGGAGCACCCGACCGCGATCGACCCGCGCGAGCATGCCGTCTATGCTCCCGACAAGATGGGCAAGAGCACGCTGTTCCGCTCGGAACGCGTGATGGTGGGCCTGAACGCGTTCGAACCCGGCCAGTCCCACGCGCTCCACGCCCACGAGGACATGGACAAGATCTACCACGTCGTCGAGGGCCGGGGCGTGTTCCTCCTCCAGGGTCGCGAGGTGCCGATGCAGGCCGGCTCGCTCCTCGTGGCGCCGGCCGGCGAGCCCCACGGCATCCGCAACCCGGGGCCGGCCCGGCTCCTCGTCCTTGCTGTTCTCGCGCCCGCGCCGCGCTGAGCCCGCTGGCCCTGGATGTTCCGAAGCACCTGAACGTTGAGCTTCTGACGTTCTCGCGCCCGCGCCGCGCTGAGCCCGCTGGCCCGGTCCGTGCTCGCGCGGCTCGCGCGACCCTGCGGCTGCCTGGGAGTTCGCCGACGGCCAAGCGCCCGCGGCGGGAGCGCCCGGTTCGAAGCCGAGCGTTCGGTCCACGTTCCCCGGTGGGTGAGCCGCGGCTCGTGCGCGTCTCCGGCGGCGGCGCGCGCTCCGATTCACCCCGGGAGGCGTCAGACGTCGTCGCCGCCCCGGTTCCTGGGCGCCACCAGCCAGGCGATCCCGATGCTCAGACCGTAGAGCGCCGTCATCGGCGCCGCCATCATCGTCAGGGTGGCGGGGTCGCCGGTCGGAGTCAGCACCGCCGCGACGATGAAGATGATGAGGATGGCGTACTTCGTGTTGCGTATCAGGTAGCGCGCGGTCAGCAGCCCGATCCGGGCGAGGAAGAACACCAGCGTCGGCATCTGGAAGACGACGCCGCAGGCGAGCATCAGCCGCACGTAGAGCGAGAACGTGGGCTGCAGCCGCGGCATGAACGTGACGTACTCGGTAGAGAAGCTGCCCAGGAAGATCCACGCCACCCGGAACAGGAGGTAGTGCGAGAAGAGGCATCCCCCGGTGAAGAAGAGCGTGGACAGGCTGACGAAGGGAATCGCGAACCGCTTCTCGTGGGCGTACAGGCCGGGGGCGACGAAGAGCCAGAACTGCGTGAGCACGACCGGCATCGCGAGGATCAACCCGACGAGGGCCGCCACCTTGATGGAGAGGAAGAACGCCTCTGTCGGCTCGGTGAAGATGAACTCGCCCTCCTCGGGGAGGATCCCGTTCAGCGGCACCATGATGAACGCGGTGAGCTCTCGGTGGAAGAAGTACGCGGCGATGAACGCGATGAAGATGGCGCTGACCGAGGTGATGAGCCGCCGGCGCAACTCGTCGAGGTGGTCGAGAAAGGACATCCGGCCGCCGGCGCCGTCGCGCTCGTCGTCGTCGTGCTCGGCGTCGGGGTCGGGCAGGGTCGCGAGCTGGGTTTCGGCGTCCGTCTCCCGGGGGTCGGGAACAGGGACCGCGGACGTGGCCATGGGTTTCGATTCGATCAGACCGCGCCGGGCTGATTCTGGTGCGGATCGCTGGCGGCCTCGGCCGAAGTCTGGGCGGGCGCGGTCCCGGCGACTTCACTCGCCGCCGGCGCTTCGGGGTCGAACTCCTGTCCCAGCGTATTGGGCACCGGCTCACTGGCCGGGGCGGACGCGCTGGCCGGGGTGGACGCGCTGGCCGGGGCGGGCGCGGGCTTCGCGGCTTCGCGCCGGGCCTGCTCCTCCACGTGGATCTCGTCCTCGAGGGTGTGGCGAAGATCGTTCGACGCGCGCTTGAATTCACCGAGGCTCTTGCCGATGGATCGGCCGAGCTCCGGCAGCTTGCGCGGCCCGAACACCATCAGGGCGATGACCAGAATGACGATCAACTCCATCGTCCCGATCGAACCGATCATGATTCGCACTCCTTGTTCGGGTGCGCCGGACGACGGCCGGCACGGTGGTCATGCCGTGGGATGGCGACGGCGTGACACAAATCCCAACCTCGTCATTATAGGAACGAGCCGGCCGGATGGTCAAGGCGCGGACCTTCCGGCTCATGGCGCAAGTCATTCCTGTACAGCGTGTTAGCCGTCCACGACGGAAACCCGCGGGCGACGGGGGCGCGACGCCCCGCCCCGGCTCGCGGCCAGGGCGATGATTGGTGGCGGCATCCCGGCCGGATTCTGTTAGCATCATAGCCATGACTGGAAGGCGAACTCTCACGATGGCGGTGGCGGTCGTGGTCGGGTCCGCGGCGCTGGGCGGATTCTTCGGGGGGCGCGTGCTCGCGGGGCAGGATCGCCTCGATGAGCAGTACGAGGTGTTCTCGACCGCCCTCGCGGCGGTCGAATCCACGTACGTCGGCGAGGTCGATTCCGAGCAGCTCGTCTACCGGGCGACGGCGGGCATGCTGCAGCGGCTCGACCCGCACTCCAATTTCATGGATCCGCGCAACTACGCTCGCCTCCGCGAGCGGCAGGGCGGGCGCTACTACGGGCTCGGCATCTCGATCCAGGTCTTCAACGGCGACATCACGGTGATGCGCCTCTTCGAGGGGTCGCCCGCGTACCGCCGGGGCATCCGGCGCGGGGACGTCATCGCGCGCATCGAGGGCGAGGACGCCAGCGGCATCACCAGCGACGACGCCGTCAGGCAGCTCCGCGGCCCGAAAGGCAGTACCGTCACCGTGTCCATCCGGCGGCGGGGCTACGACGAGCTGATCGATCTCGAGGTCGAGCGGGACGAGATCCACATACCCACGGTAACGGCCGCGTTCATGATCGACGACGCCACCGGGTACGTGCTTCTCGGCGATTTCTCGGAGACCAGTTCACGCGAGCTGCGGCAGGCGCTCCGGAAGCTGGACGATCTCGGCATGGAGCAGTTGCTGCTCGACCTGCGGAGAAACCCGGGCGGGCCGCTCGACCAGGCCATCCGGGTGTCGAACCAGTTCCTGCCGCGGGGCGAGCTCATCGTCTATACCCGAGGCCGGATACAGAACTCCGACCAGGACTACAACGCGCGCGAGGACGGCGGTCATGTCGACATCCCCCTCGTGGTCCTGGTCAACCGCGAGAGCGCGAGCGCGGCCGAGATAGTGTCCGGGGCGGTTCAGGACCATGACCGCGGGCTCATCGTCGGCGAGACGACGTTCGGGAAGGCGCTGGTGCAGTCGGTCTACCGGGTGGGCCGCGAGGCCGGCCTCGCGTTGACGACCGCGCGCTACTACACGCCGAGCGGGCGCATGATCCAGCGGCCCTGGGACGGGACCTTCGACGAGTACCTGACCTACGCGTTGCGCGATCAGGAGCGAGCCGAGCCCGCCTTGAGCGAGCGGCGGCTGACCGCCGGCGGACGCGAGGTGTACGGCGGCGGCGGCATCGAGCCCGACTACCACTTGGCCGGGCCCATCGAAGGGTTCGATCCCACGCGGTTCGGACGCCTGCTGTTCGCGCGGCAGGAGTTCGCCACGTTCGCCGAGCGCTTCTCGGCCGAGGGTGACACGCGCATCGAGGACCAGGGCGAGGGCCGGCAGCGGCTCGCGCCGGGCTACGCGATCGACGACACCATGCTGGGCGCGTTCCGCGCCCAGCTCGAGCAGCGAGGACTGACCATCGGCGACGAGGCGTTCGACGAGGACATCGTGTTCATCACGGCGATGATGCGGTACGAGATCGATCTGGCCCTCTTCAGCGTCGAGGAGGCGCGGCGCAACCTGGTCGACGCCGATCCCCAGGCGCAGTTGGCCCTGAGCCTGTTCCCCGAGGCGGAGCGCCTGCTGCGGAGGTCGCGGCGAGGCGGCGCCGCGGTGGCGGCGGGCCAATAGGCGCAGCGGCCTGCGCCCAGGCGCCGGGCGTGTGAACCCGCTTGCCCGCCGGGCGCCCGCCTGCTAAACTGCCGGCAGGCCGTCCGTCCGGTGAGACAGTGCGGGCGGTTCGTGACGGCGTTCGCAGAGCGTCGGACTTTTCGCAGCGTTCCCAGCCGCTCGAAAAGGGGTGATGTCCGTGCCCCGTTTCGGGCGGCTGTTCCCGTGTACGGCGGCATTTTCCATGCGACTGCAGCAGCTCGCCATCTCCGGGTTCAAGAGCTTCCCCGAACGGGCCAATCTGGTGTTCGACGACGGCGTGACCGCCATCGTCGGCCCCAACGGCTGCGGCAAGAGCAACGTCATCGACGCCATCACGTGGGTTCTCGGCGAGCAGAGCGCCAAGAGCTTGCGAGGCGAGCGCATGGAGGACGTCATCTTCGCGGGAAGCGACGCCCGCAAGCCCATCGGCACGGCCGAGGTCAAGCTGTACCTCGCCCAGGTGGCGGCCGCGCCGGGACAGGTCGGGGGCCCCGATCCGGACGCGCGTCCGGTCCCCGAGCCCGCCGATACGTCGCCCGCCGCCGACTCGCCTTCGGACGACGCGGACATCGACGACCTCCTGCCGCTCATCACCCGAGACATCGAGGTCGGGCGTCGCCTCTACCGGTCGGGCGAGAGCGAGTACCTGATCGACGGCCGGGCCTGCCGGCTGAGGGACATCCAGGACCTGCTCATGGACTCGGGCGTCGGCGTCAAGGCCTACGCCGTGATCGAGCAGGGCAAGATCGGCCAGATCCTGGGGGCCCGGCCGACGGAACGGCGGCAGCTCCTCGAAGAGGCGGCCGGCGTCACCAAGTACAAGAGCCGGCGGCGGGCGGCCGAGTTCAAGCTCGACGCGGCTCGCCAGAACCTGACCCGGGTCGACGACATCATCCACGAGGTCGAGAAGCAGCGGCGATCGCTGAAGCGACAGGCGTCCAGGGCCCGGCGTTACCGTCGGCTGCGCGAGGAGCTTCGCCGGTGGGAGACGCTGGGGTTCGCGCGTCGGCGCCGAGTGCTCGTTGCGGACCTCTCGTCTGCTCGCACCCGACTCGAGGCCGCGCGCGAGGTCGAGGCGGGGGCGGCGGCGCGGGTCGCGACGGTCGAGGGGAACCGCGAGCGCTGCCAGATCGAGCTTGCGGAAGCCGAGAGCGCGGCCACGCGCACCCGCGACGCCGCCCACACGCTCGACCTCGCGGTCGAGCGGCGCCAGCAGCAGTTGACGTTCGACCGCCGGCAGATCGAGACGCAGGCCGACTCGCTCGGCGAGATCGCGGACGAGATCGAGGCGTTGCGGGCGCGGCGGGACCCGGCTCGGAACGAGCTCGAGGCCCAGATCGAAGAGGCGCGCCGTTGCGGCGCCGAGCGCGACGAGGTCGGGGCGGGCCTGCAGGCCAGAGAAGACGAGCTGACGCAGGCCCAGCGCGCCCTGGACGGGCTCGAGGGCGACGTCGAGGCGGCGCGGAGCGAGGTGTTCGCGGCGGTCAACGCGGCGAGCGCGCTGCAGCACGCCATCGAGCACGCGACGGCCAGCCATGACAAGCTGGGGGAGTCCCTGGCCAAGCTCGACGCCGAGGTCGCGGATCTCGCCATCGAGTCTCGGGAGATCGAGGCCGACCGGGCGCGCCTCGTCGCCGCGGAGCAGGAGACGAAGGCGGCCCTCGAACGGGACCGCTCGGCTTGCGACGAGCGCGAGGCGGAGCTCGCCTCCCTGCGCCGCGACCGCGAGGCGATCGGACGCGATCTCCGCGGGCGGGAACAGGGGCTGGCGGGCTTGACGGGCCGGCTGACCACCCTGCGCGAGCTCGCGGCTACGCGCGCCGGCTATACCGAAGCGGCGCGGCTGCTGCTGTCGGCCGACGAGGCCGGGGTGCGGCACCTCGGTTCGGTGGCCGACCACCTGGAGGTGGCGCCGGGCCGCGAGCGGGCGGTCGAAGCCTGCCTCGGCGACCTGCTGCAGCACGTCGTCGTCCCGTCGTGGTCCGATGCCGAGGCGGGTCTCTCGTTCGTGCGCAGCCGGGGCGTCGGCCGCGTCGGCTTCCTGGTCGCGGACGCCGTCGACCGGGCGGCCCGCGTTCTCGACGCCCCCACGGCTTCTGTCGAGTCGGTGGCCGGCGTGGTCGAGGTCGTCGGTCCGGGGGCGGACGCCGTCGGCGCCGCGATCTCCGGTCACTGGTTGGCGCCCTCGGTCGACGAGGCGGCGGCGGCCGCCGCACTGACCGACGCGCCGGTGGCCACCCCCGAGGGCGACGTGTTCCACGGGACGTGGCGCGTCGACGGCGGCGCCAAGGCGGAGGCGCTCGGCATTCTGGCCACGAAGCGCGAGATCCGGGAGATCGAGGCGCAGATGGCGGTCGAAGAAGCCGCGGTGGAGGAACTGGCCGCCACCATCGCCGAGCGCGACGCCGCCGCGGCGGCGGCCGAGACCGCCCTCGGCGAACTGCAGCAACGGCGGCACCAGCACGAGAAGACGTTGCTGGGCCAGGACATGCAGCGGACGGCGGCGGTGGCGGCGGCGCAGCGCGTCGGCCGGAAGCAGGAGCTCGTCCACACCGAGCGACGCACGCTGAGCGAGGAGCGCGCCGGCCTGGAGGCGCGCCGCGACGAGGCGCGGGCGTCGATCGAGCGGATCGAGGGCGAGCAGCGCGTCGCCGACGAACGGCTGGCCGCGGCGCAGCGCCAGGTCTTCGACGGGCGGGCGTCGATCGAGCACCTGCGGCGCGACGTGGCCGAGGTGAAGGCCGGGCACGCGGCGCTGATTGAGCGGGCCTCCGCGCTCGAGACCGGCGTCGCGCGCATCGAACGCGCCAACCGCGAGCTCGAGGAGCGGCTCGATCAGCGCACCGCCGAGCGGTCGCGGATCGCCGCCGCGCGCGAAGCGCTGATCGCTTCGGTGGCCGAGTCGGAGGGGCAGTTGGACGGCGAGGTCGTGACCCTGGCCGATCTGCGGGAGGACGTGCGTGCGGCCGACGAGCGGGTTCTCGACCTGCGCGGCCGCCTGGAGACCGAGGACGGCGCGGCGCGGGTCGCTCGCGCCACCCTCGATGAGCGGCGTGGCGAGACGGCGGCGATCGATGTCGCCCGCGCCACCGCCGAGCGCGATCTCGACCACCTGGCGGAGACGTGCCGGGACACGCTCCAGTTGACCCTCGACGAGGTATCGGCGCGGGCGGAGCAGATCGCGCAGGAGGAGGCCCCGGTCGCCGGCCAGCTCGCGCCGGAGGAGGAGGGCGAGCCGGAGACGGACGAGGCCGGGGAAAGCGGTGACGCGGCCGTCGCGGCGGCGATCTCGACGGCCCCGGAAGCCGGGTCAGCCGGCGCGGACGAGCCGGCGGTCGACATCGAGGAGACCACGGCGCGCCTGCGGGAGAAGATCGAGCGCCTCGGGCCCGTGAACATGATGGCCATCGAGGAGTTCGACGAACTCGACGAGCGTTATGACTTCCTGACTGGGCAGCGGAAGGACCTGGTGGAGTCGATCGACGCGATCGTCGATGCCATCGCCCGCATCAACAAGACGACCCGCGAGCGGTTCCGCGCGGCGTTCGACGCCATCAACACCCACTTTCAGCAGACCTTCTCCACCCTGTTCGGCGGCGGCCGGGCGGGGCTCGTCCTCCTCGACGAGACCGATCTGCTGGAGAGCGGCATCGACATCATCGCCCAGCCGCCCGGCAAGCGCCTGCAGAGCATCCAGCTTCTGTCGGGGGGCGAGAAGGCGCTGACCGCGATGGCCCTGATGTTCGCGATCTTCAAGTTCAAGCCGAGCCCCTTCTGTCTGCTCGACGAGATCGACGCGCCTCTCGACGAGGCCAACATCGGCCGCTTCGTCGAGATGCTGCGGGGCATGCAGTCGGAGACGCAGTTCATTCTCGTCACTCACAACCGCAAGACGATGGAGATCGCCGATCGGCTGTACGGGGTGACGATGGAGGAGCCGGGAGTCTCGAAGCTGGTCTCGGTGCAGTTGCAGGTATAGAACCAGCCCGCCAGCTTTCCACGCCGTTCCAACGGCGCCGGCCCTTGCCGCTCTAACTGCTCGGCTGGCGCTCCCGCCTCTTGTCGGCACCCGCCGCCGCGGGCTTGTCGAGCAGGGCCTTGCGGCTCAGCCGGATCTTGCCCGACGGGTCGACGTTGATCACCTTCACGAGCACCTGCTCGCCTTCCTTGAGCTCGTCGCGCACGTCCTTGACGCGGTAGTGCGCGATCTCGGAGACGTGCAGGAGGCCGTCGACGCCCGGCAGCACCTCGACGAAGGCGCCGAAGTCGGTGATGCGCTGCACCGTGCCGAGGTACGACTTGTTGAGCTCGGGGGTGGCGGTGAGCTCCTCGATGATCGAGATGGCGCGCTGGGCCGACGCGTCGTCGCTCGAGGCGACGTTGACCTGGCCGTCGTCCTCGACGTCGATGCGCACCCCGGTGCGCTCGATGATGCTGCGGATGGTCTTGCCGCCGGGCCCGATGACGTCGCGGATCTTGTCGACGGGAATCTTGAGGGTGACGATGCGGGGGGCGTGGGTCGAGATGTTCGAGCGGGGGTCGGGGAGGGTGGCGCGCATGCGCTCGAGGATGTGCAGCCGGCCCGCCCGCGCCTGCTCGAGCGCCTCCCGCATGATGGCGGGGGTGACGCCGCCGATCTTGATGTCCATCTGCAGGGCGGTGATGCCCTCCGCGGTGCCGGCGACCTTGAAGTCCATGTCGCCGTAGTGGTCCTCGGCCCCGGCGATGTCGCTGAGCACGGCGTGGCGTCCCGTGGCCTCGTCGACGATCAGACCCATGGCCACGCCCGCCACCGGCGCCGCGAGGGGGACGCCGGCGTCCATCATCGCCAGTGTGCCTCCGCACACCGAGGCCATCGACGACGACCCGTTCGACTCCAGGATGTCCGACACCACCCGTACCGTGTAGGGGAACGCCTCTTCGCTGGGCAGCACCGGCAGCAGGCTGCGCTCGGCGAGGTTGCCGTGGCCGATCTCGCGCCGGCCGGGACCCCGGAGGAACTTGACCTCGCCCACCGAGAAGGGCGGGAAGTTGTAGTGCAACATGAACCGGCGGTACATCTCGCCGTCGACCAGCTCGACCTTCTGCTTGTCGTCGGCGGTGCCGAGGGTCGCGGTGACGAGGGCCTGGGTCTCGCCGCGGGTGAACACGGCCGAGCCGTGCGTCCGCGGCAGGAGGCCGACGTCCGCGGTGATGGTGCGGATTTCGTCGAAGGCGCGGCCGTCCAGCCGCCGGCCCCGCTCGAGGATCTCGTCCCGGAGCACCCGCTCCTTCAGGTCCTTGAAGATGGTCTTGACGGCGCCGCGCTGCTCGGCGCCGTCGTCCGGCAGGGTCGCCAGGTGGTCGTCGAGTACGCGGTCCACGGCGGCGTAGTTCTCGAGCTTGTCGCGGATGCGCATGGCCTCCGCCAAGGGGCCGAGCAGCGCGTTCTCCGTCTCGCTGACGGTCTCGGGGGGCAACGCCCTGGTCTGCACGTCGAGCTTCGACTTGCCCGCGGCCTCGGCCAGCTTGTCGATCTCGTCGATGATGCCGCGAATGGCCTCGTGACCGGCGTCGAGGGCGTCAATCATCTCCGCTTCCGACAGTTGCTGCGCCCCGGCCTCGACCATGACGAGGGCGTCCCGGCTGCCCGCCACCACCAGGTCCAGCCGGCCCCGCCGCCGCTGGTCGTAGGTCGGGTTGATGATGATCTGGCCGTCGAGCATGCCGACGCGGACCGCCGCGATGGTCGCCGCCATCGGAATCTCGGAAGTGGCGAGGGCGGCCGAGGCCCCGGTCAGGGCGAGCACGTCCGAGTCGTTGTCGGTGTCGGCCGAGATGACGAAGGCCACCACCTGCGTCTCGCGGCGCCAGCCGGCAGGGAAGAGGGGCCGGATCGGCCGGTCGATGAGCCGGCTCGTCAACACCTCCTTCTCGGGCGGCTTGCCCTCACGCTTGAAGAACCCCCCGGGAATGCGCCCCGAGGCGTAGGTGTTCTCCCGGTAGTCGACGGTCAGGGGAAGGAAGTCGATGCCCTCGCGCTCGTTGGGCGCGTAGCACGCGGTGACGAGGACCATGGTGTCGCCGTACCGCACGACCACGGCGCCGTTCGCCTGCCTGGCCAACCGGCCGGTCTCGAGGGTCAGGGGATGACCGCCGACATTCACTTCGCCTGTAAACATGATCCACTCCAGTACGTACCGAACGGCGAGGGGACGAGCGAGGGGGAAGAACCGACAGCGAGACCAGGGCCGTTGACGACTACTTGCGAAGTCCCAGCCGACGAATCAGGTCGGTGTACCGGCCCGAGTCCTTCGACTTGAGGTAGTCGAGGAGCCGCCGCCGCCGTCCGACCAGCTTCAGCAGCCCACGGCGCGAGTGGTGGTCCTTGGCGTGGATCTTGAAGTGTTCGGTCAGATAGCTGATGCGCTGGCTCAACAGCGCAACCTGCACTTCGGGCGAGCCGGTGTCCGTCTGGTGAACTCGATACGAACCGATGAGCTCGGTCTTCTGATCCTTCTGTAGCACCACTGCCGATCACTCCGGTCTGGGGTCGAGATGCCAACGATGCAGGAAATGGCTCAGCAGTCCCGTGCTCCAAGCCGCAATCGGCCTCGACGATTTCATCCCTCTGGTCAACCGAGCGATCCTACACTAGAACGATCTTGGGATGCAAAGCCCCGCCGGCGCGGAGCTCGGCGATGGCCAGGAGCCGCCCGCCGGCGTCGAGCACTCTGATTCGCTCCGCCGGCGCCGGGAGCGTCCCGTTCCGCGCCGGCTCGATGTCCGGGGGGCCAAGGGGGTTGCCGTGCGCGGCCCGGCGCGCCCCGCGTTCATTGACGACCACGCCGGGCAGCTCCGGAAGCAGGTCGTCGAGGGGGATCAGAGAAGCCGCCGCGGCCGCTCCTTCGTCGACGAGGCGCGCCAGCGGCGTCGCGTCGGCCAGGGTGAACCGGCCGTGCCGTTCGCGCCGCAGGGCCTCGAGGCAGCCCCCGCAGCCCAGCGCATCGCCGAGGTCGCGGGCCAGCGCGCGCACGTAGAAGCCGCTCGAGCAGGCGATGCGGCACTGCACCCGCGCACCGTCGACCGACAGCACCGTCAACGCGTCGACGGTGACGCGGACCGGCGCGGGGTCGGCGGGGCGCCGCCGTCTCGCGAGATCGTAGGCGCGCACGCCCGCGATTTTCTTGGCCGATACCGCCGGCGGGCGTTGCAGATGGGATCCGACGAAGCCGGCGGCGGTCTCCTCGATGGCCCCGGCCGTTGGCGTCGGACCGGTCGCGGCGTCGCGTCCCCCGATGACGGAGCCGCCGATGTCGTCGGTGTCGGTCGTCAGACCCAGCCGAATGACCGCGTCGTACTGCTTCGTGGCGCTGGAGAACAACGACGCGAGCCGGGTCGCCCGTCCCACTGCGAGAGGCAGCACCCCCGTGGCCTGCGGGTCGAGGGTGCCGAGATGGCCCACCTTCCGGCAAGCGAGGACCCGCCGCGCCACCGCCACGACGTCGTGCGACGTCGGGCCGGCCGGCTTGTCGACGATCAGGATGCCGGCGGGCGCCTGCGCGGTGCTCACGCCGGCTGCGACTCCGCGATCGCCGCGGCCACCCGGGTCACGAGTCGAGCCCTGACGTCCGGCGCGGGATCTTCGACGGTCAGCCCCGCGGCGTTGCGGTGTCCGCCGCCGCCGAACGACACCGCGACGCGCCGGACGTCGATCTCGTCCTTCGACCGCAGGCTGACGCGGAGGCCGGCGCCGAACGACTTCAGCAGGACAACCGCCTTGACATCGCCGGCGGCCAGGGGCAGGTTGACGATGCCCTCCAGGTCGTCCGCGTCGCAGCCGGTCTCCTGCAGCATCGCCTCGTCGACGGCGAGGACCGCGATGCGGCCGCTGGCCTCGAGCTGCATTCGGTCGAGTACCCGCCCCGTCAGCCGCAGCCGTCCCAGGGTGCCGTTGTTGAACACGCGCGCGGCGACCGCCGCCGCGTCGACGCCGGTGTCGGCGATGCGGCGGCAGATGTCGAACGTCCGCGCCGTGATGTTGGCGTGCCGAAAGGACCCGGTGTCGGTGAGGATGGCGACGTAGAGGTTCGTGGCGATGGACGGCGTCAGCGTCGCCCCCAGGGCCTCGATCAGCTCGAACACCAGCTCGCCGCACGCGCACGCCGATTCGTCGCACCAGTTGACGGTCCCGTACCCGGTGTTGCCGGCGTGGTGATCGATGTTGACGATGAAGCGGCCGGCGAGGCCGGACACCTCGGTCCGGCCGAGGCTGCCGCACTCGAGGGCGACGACGGTGTCTGCGTCGTCCTCCACCGACCCGGCGACCTCGATCGTGGACGCCCCCGGGAGGAACGCGTAGCGGGCCGGCGGCGGGTCGGCGTTGACGAGCCGGACCTGCTTGCCGAGCCGAGTCAGCGCCTCCGCCAGCGCGAGCTGGGAACCGAGCGAGTCGCCGTCGGGCCGCGCGTGCGAGGTGACGAGAAAGCGGGTGCCGTCGCGCAGACGGTCCCGGGCGCGTTCAGCAGCGAGTCTGGTCATTCGGTGACGTCAGACGACTCGGGCGTCGGGGTCGCCGGCCCGTCGAGGCGCAGCTCCGCGAGCACGTGTGCGATCCGCTGCTCCCGGTCGATCGAGTCGTCATGCACGAAGGTCAGATCCGGGACGTGGCGGAGGCGGAGCCGCCGGCCGAGCCTGCCGCGCAGGAACGATGCGGCGCGCCGCAGGCCGCGGTCGGCCTGGCGGCGCGCCGCCGCGTCGCCGGAGGACGTGTAGTAGACGCGCGCGTGCTGCAGATCACGGGTCATCCGCACGTGGGTCACCGTGACGAGCGCGAGCGCGGGGTCGGAGGCCGACGTCCGAAGCAGCGCGCACAGCTCGGCGCGAACCTGTTCGCCGACGCGTTCGGGGCGGGAAGATGGCATGGCGTTTCGGCCGTCGCGGCCGCTGCTTCGAGGGCCGCGTCTCTCAGAGCAGCCACTCCACGTCGCTGCGTATGACCAGGCCCGGCTCGATGCGATCGATCTCGTTGAGGACTCCTTCGAGCGTGCGCTCGGCGACCTCCCGGTCTACGCCGACGGCGACCGCGCCGAGACCCGCACGCTGGTGCAGATCGTGGTGGTCGATTTCGGCGAGCCCGACGTTGAGGCGCCGCACCCGGTCCTTGATCCGCCGGAGCGTGGCGCGCTTGTCCTTCAACGAGCGCGCGCCGGCCAGATGCAGCTCGATGGAGAGGAGTCCGACGATCATGGATGGCGGTGCGGGTCCCGGGCGCCGCGGCGAGACGCGACGTCCCGCCGCGGGCGGCTACACCGTGGCCGCGACGGTCTCCGTCGAGAACACCTCGATCACGTCGCCGACCTTGACGTCGGCGTAGCGTTCGAAGGCGATCCCGCATTCCAGGCCGTTCTTGACTTCGTTCACGTCGTCCTTGAACCGGCGGAGGGACCCGATGCGGCCCTCGTGGATGACGACGTTGTCGCGGAGCAGCCGCGCCTGCGTCTCGCCCGACCGGCTGATCTTGCCCTCGACCACGAGGCAGCCGGCCGCCGCCCCGAACTTGGGTACCTTGAAGACGTCCCGCACCTCCGCCTGGCCGATCTGCACCTCTTTGATGGTCGGCTCGAGGAGGCCGGCCATGGCCTTCTTGATCTCCTCGGTGATGTCGTAGATGACGCGGTGGAGGCGGATGTCGATGCGCTCCCGCTCGGCCATCGCCGCCGCGTTGCGGTCGGGGCGGACGTTGAAGCCGACGATGACGGCGTTCGACGCCGCCGCGAAGACGACGTCGCCCTCGTTGATGGCCCCGGCCCCGCTGCTGAGCAGGCGAACCTTGACGCGTTCGTCGCCGAGCTTGCCGAGGGCGTCGGCGAGGACCTCGGCCGAGCCCTGGACGTCGGCCTTGACGATAATCGGCAGCTCCCGCGCGCCGCCCTCGGCAATCTGCTGCTGGAGCGACTCGAGGGTCAGGCGGCCGCCCTTCTCGCCGAGGGTCTTCTCCTTGGCCTGGCCCTGGCGCAGCATCGCGATCTGTCGCGCCTTGGCGGCGTCGGCCACCGCCTGGAACGTGTCTCCGGGCTGCGGCAGCCCCGTCAGCCCCAGGACCTCGATGGGGCTCGAGGGACCGGCCTCCTTCTGCGGCTGACCGCGATCGTCGATGAGGGCGCGGACCTTGCCGACGATGGGACCGGCGATGAAGTTGTCGCCGATGCGGAGGGTGCCGTCCTTGACGAGAATCGTCGCCACCGGCCCCCGGCCGCGGTCGATCTTGGCTTCCAGCACGGTGCCGCTCGCGCTCCGCTTCGGATTGGCCTTGAGTTCGCCGAGGTCGGTGACGAGCAGGATCATCTCCAGCAGCAGCTCGAGGTTCTTCTGCTGCTTCGCCGACACCTCGACGGTGACCGTCGATCCGCCCCAGTCCTCCGCCGTCAGCCCGAGCTCGGACAGTTCCGTCTTGACGCGGTCGGTGTTGGCGTTCGCCTTGTCGATCTTGTTGATGGCGACGATGAGGGGCACGTCGGCGGCCTTGGCGTGGTCGATGGCCTCACGCGTCTGGGGCATCACCCCGTCGTCGGCCGCGACCACGAGGATGACGATGTCGGTGACCCGCGCGCCGCGCGCCCGCATCAGGGTGAACGCCTCGTGGCCGGGCGTGTCGAGGAAGACGATCTTCCGCTCGTTGATCTCCACCGCGTAGGCGCCGATGTGCTGGGTGATGCCGCCGGCCTCCCGCTCGGCCACCCGCGAATCGCGGATCGCGTCGAGCAGGGTCGTCTTGCCGTGGTCGACGTGCCCCATCACGGTGACGACGGGCGCCCGGGAGGAGAAGTCCTCGTCCTGGGCGGCGGTGGTCTCGACCTCCAGCATCTCCTCTTCGAAGGACCGCATCTCGACGTCGGCGCCGAACTCGCGCGCGACCATCGTCGCCGTCTCGGTGTCGAGCGTCGTGTTGATGGTCATCATCAACCGGCGCTCGATGAGCTTCTTGAGGACGTCCTTGGCCCGCAGCTCCAGCTTCTCGGCGAGGTCCCTTGACGGTCATGCCCTCGGCGAGCGAGATGGTGCGCGTGATCGGCGGCGGCGGGGCCGGCGTGAACGGGGTCGACGGACGCTGCGACCGCCGCTTCTTGCCACCGGGGGGCCGTGGCGGCGGCCGGTACGCGGGCCGATATCCCAGCGGCGGCCGGGCCCCGGGGGAGCGGACCGGCCTGCGAGGGCAGCGGCCGGGGGCCGCCCAGCGGGGCGCTCGGCCGCGACGG